>NZ_JAVDVU010000005.1:0-2390 GCF_031457045.1 Mesorhizobium sp. BE184 | reverse complement strand
TGAACGGGTGGGCAGGGGATGAAGTCAGTGGATACGATAGCCAAGGTGCGCCGCGCCTTTCATGTTCAGGGTTGGTCGGTGAAGCGGATCAGCCGCGAGTTGCATGTGTCGCGCAACACGGTGCGCAAGATCCTTCGCTCGGGCGAGACGGTGTTTGGCTACGAGCGGGAGCGCCAGCCGAAGCCGCGGATTGATCCCTGGCGCGGTCAGCTCGACGGCTTCCTGAGCACCAACCGCGTGAAGCCGGAACGCGAGCGTCTGACGGTCATCCGCATCTTCGAGGAGTTGCGCGCACTCGGCTACGAAGGCAGCTATGACGCGGTGCGCCGCTACGCGAAGAGCTGGGCGAAGGCGCAGGGTTCGGCGACGGCGGATGCTTACGTGCCGCTGTTCTTCGCGCCGGGTGAGGCCTACCAGTTCGACTGGAGCCACGAGATCGTTGTCATCAACGGCGTGACGACGACGGTGAAGGTCGCTCATGTCCGGCTCTGCCACAGCCGCATGATGTTCGTGCGGGCCTACTCCCGCGAGACGCAGGAGATGGTGTTCGACGCCCACGACCGGGCCTTCGCGTTCTTCCGCGGAACCTGCACGCGCGGCATCTACGACAACATGAAGACGGCAGTGGAGACGGTCTTCATCGGCAAGGACCGGCAGTACAATCGGCGCTTTCTACAGATGTGCAGCCATTACCTTGTCGATCCTGTCGCCTGCACGCCGGCGTCGGGCTGGGAGAAGGGTCAGGTCGAGAACCAGGTCGGCCTGGTGCGCGAACGCTTCTTCACGCCGCGCTTGCGGTTCAAGAGCTATGACGAACTGAACGCCTGGTTGCTCGACCGTTGCATCGCCTGGGCTAAGGCGCATCGCCATATCGATCAACCCGAGCGCACGATCTGGGAGGTGTTCGAGGAAGAGCGCGGTGCGCTGGTGCCGTATCGCGGCCCCTTCGACGGGTTCCATGCGCTGCCGGTCTCCGTCGCCAAGACCTGCCTGGTGCGCTTCGACAACAACAAATACTCGGTGATGTCGACGGCGGTCGGCCGACCGGTCGACATCCATGCCTATGCCGACCGCATCGTCATCCGCCAGGACGGCGCTGTCGTCGGTGAGCATGCCCGCTGCTTCGGGCGTGGCGAGACGGTCTACAATCCCTGGCATTACGTGCCGGTGCTGGCCCGCAAGCCCGGTGCGTTGCGCAATGGCGCGCCGTTCCGCGACTGGCCGCTTCCCTCCGCCATGGAGCGCATCCGCCGGCGACTGAAGAGCATGCATGATGGCGATCGCCAGATGGTGGAGATCCTGTCGGCGGTTCTCTCCGATGGGATCGGCGCGGTGGATGCGGCCTGCCAGGAGGCGCTCGATCACGGCGTCTGCTCGTCCGCCGTCATCATAAACAGCCTCACCCGGCGGCGTGATCCGGTACCGGCCGTGACAATCCTAACACCCGACGCGCTGCGCCTGCGCCATGAACCGCAGGCCGACTGCGCCCGCTACGACAGCCTCAGGAGGGCAAGCTGATGGAACGAACCCAGGTTCTCGACCTGATGGGCAATCTCAAGCTCTACGGGATGCGCAACGCTTATGACGAGGTCATGGCCACCGGCATCAAGCGCCAGCACGAGCCGCCCAGGATCGTCGGCGACCTCCTGTCGGCAGAGATCGCCGAGAAGCAGGCACGCTCCATCAAATACCAGATGACGCTGGCCAAGCTGCCGCTCGCAAAGGACATCGACGACTTCGACTTCACCGACACCCCGGTCAATCAGGCACTTCTGCGCGAGCTCATCAATGGAACCTTCGTCGCCGACCAGCGCAACGTTGTCCTCGTCGGCGGCACCGGAACAGGAAAGTCGCATCTGGCCATCGCTATCGCACGAGCCTTGATCCGCAATGGAGCGCGTGGCCGCTTCTTCAACGTCGTCGATCTCGTCAACCGCCTCGAGGCCGAGCATCGCATCGGAAAGCAGGGCCGCTTCGCCGACTACCTGACCCGCCTCGACTTCATCATCCTCGACGAACTTGGATATCTGCCCTTCGCCCAGGCCGGTGGACAGCTCCTGTTCCACCTGATCAGTCGGCTCTACGAACGCACCTCCATCATCGTCACCACCAACCTAGCGTTCGGCGAATGGCCCGCCGTCTTCGGCGACGCCAAGATGACGACCGCGCTGCTCGATCGGCTCACCCACCATTGCGAGATCGTCGAGACCGGCAACGAATCCTGGCGCTTCAAGAACCGCTCTCAAAGCTAAAGTCGAAGCGCAAACCCATCCGCACTTGCCGACCCTATGCAACCCGGACCAGCGCCGGGCCGGCAAGTGCTGACCGCCACACCAGGGGGGTCAATACTGGATGCCGATAGAGGGTCAAAGTTCAACGCCGATTGACAC
>NZ_JAVDVU010000004.1:0-352234 GCF_031457045.1 Mesorhizobium sp. BE184 | reverse complement strand
CCGGACCAGCGCCGGGCCGGCAAGTGCTGACCGCCACACCAGGGGGGTCAATACTGGATGCCGATAGAGGGTCAAAGTTCAACGCCGATTGACACGTATTCCTCGATTGCGGCTTCCAACCCTGGCAAGCTGCCATCCTCGACGAAGGTGTTGACCAGCGCGTCGCTCAGCGCCTCAACCGGCAACAGCGTGCCAGCGGCGGAGCCAGCAAGCGCCCGTGCCGCATCCGACTTCAGCTTGAAGATGTCGGCCTTCTCCTTGTCGGACAGGCCCCACAACGGCGCCCACTCGTAATAGACGTCGGTTGGGCGCGATCCCAAGGCGGACCGGATCAGGCACTCATCCAGCCGATACATGGCCGGCGTCATCTCGACCTGCTGCATGGCGGAGAGGCGGTCGTAGTAGTTCCGAAGATCGCTCTCGCCGGTGGCATTCATCCCTGACGGAGCCTGACCCAACAGGCGCGTAGCCGGGATATCCGCTGCACCGGAGACGATCTGCAGGAAGCGATCCATCACATCGGGCAGCGTGGCGAATGAGGCCTGCTTGCTCTCGTATTCCTCCTCCTTGTCGAGAACGAGCGTACCGTTGATGCCCTTGGCGGTATTGGCGAGGGTGAAGCGCTCCAGCAGCCGCTGCTTGTAGCCCTCATCCTTCAGCGAGGCCATGAAGTTCGGCACGCGAATGATGTCGATCTTGGCCTCGAACACCAGGCTCGCCACGTTGCCCGCCGTGCTATCGGCATTCTTGATCGCATCGAGGATGGACAGGAGAACGCTGTCGCCCCATGCGAAATCATTGGCGCCGACGAATTCGATGTCGGGTTGCGCGTTGCCCGTGAAGACCACCAGCCGCGAGGGATGAATTCTGACCTGCGTCTTGTCGCCGGCCGTCATGGTGTAATAGGCGGGCCGTCCATAGAACTCGCTGGCCACGTCCCTATCGATCTCGCCGACGCTCAACTGCCGACGGGTCAGTACCGTCAGATACTTGATTCCGCCCTTGCCGACCCGCTCGACATCGAGGGGTTTGAATAGGTCAGCGTCTCCCGTCCCGATATGGATGGCAGCACCGCCCCACAGGCGAGCCTTGATGCGGGCTTCGAATACCTTGCCGCGGACGTTGAGGCGGTTTTCCTCGTTCTCGATGTCCTCGATCTCGCGCCCTTCCGCCTGCCAGTCGCGCCATGCCCTGACGCTATCGAAGGCCGGAACATCGACGATCTTCCGCGGCAGCCAGGCACCCCGGTAGGCGTTGAGCAACTGTTCATCGCTGATCAGCGGCGTGCCGTAGAAGCTGGCGGATGCCTTGTCCCGCTCCGTCCCCATACGGGAGACGAGATTGGTCAGGCTGTCGCGGGCAAGCTGGATTATGTTGCCCATTGCGACCTCCTAGCGTACCACTTCCCAGCGACGGGGGCGTAGATATGAGAATACTACTTGCGATAAGTGTTGTGCTTGCGGTCGGGCAACGGCCAGCATTCGCATATTACTGCAGCGAGCCTAGTGCGCCATCCTGTGCATCCGACTATGGCGCTTTCGATGATCAGAATGACTTCGAAAGCTGCAAGAGCGACATGGAAAGCTATCAGTCTGACGTCGAAACATACCAGAACTGCATGAGGCGGAATTCGCAGCAGGTGATCGACGACTACAATTCCGCTGTTAGCAGTTTCAACGATCGCGCGAACAGCAACTAAGCCACATTGTCCAGAGTGTAGGTCGAGCCAAGCGCCAGCTCGTTCAGCGCATCGGCGAAGGCATCGACCTGGTCGTCATGCTGCGCATTGGGGAACGAGCACACCTCATCGAGGAAGGTGCCGTTCCAGGTCCCGCGCACCAGCCTGACATTGCCTGCCTCGGCCTGAGCCGACGCCGGTTTCGCACGCACCGCCTTTTCGCCAGTCGGCCGAACCACAATGACATCGTACCCGGCCAACAGCTTGACCTTGGTGGCTGCGTCCGACTTACCGGCCGCACCTGGGTCTTCCGGTATCCTGATCCTGATGCCAAGCCCGTCCTGGCTGGCCGTAGCCTTCAGGTTCTTCTCGACATCGCCGGGCGACCACCGATCGCGCCTGACATCCTCGACGTAGAAGATGCCGGCGGCGTAGGCCATCTTGAGCCCGACGGTCCAATCCGGTTGCTTGCCCGGTTTCGGTTGGGTAGCCGCGAAGTCCCATGCCCTGCAGCGAACCGCACCAGCTGGAACCGCATCGACAATCTCGAAGTCGCCGCGCTGGAACATGCCACCGGTGCGCGGCGTTGGGCGCTGCTGATACTGTCCGGAATAGGCGTATGAGCCCTTCGCCCTTTTTAGGCGCTCGATTTCCGTCGCTGGGAACCGCTCCGGGAATAGAAGCTCACCCTCTTCCGTTCGGGGATCTTCGAAGAACAGTTCTCCGTTAACGTAGGTGCGGCAGGCTCGCTCTGGATCAAACTCCATCGGAAAGTTCAGGTGGACGAAACCGATGTCCAACTCCAGCGCAACAGCTGCCACGTCCTGCTCGTGCAGCCGCTGCATGATGATGACAATTGCCGAGGTGGCCGAGTCGTTCAGACGGTCGGTTATGCCCTCTCGGAAGATGCGGACGGTCGTGCCCCGTTCTGTCTCGCTCTCGGCTGTCTCGGTCGAATGCGGATCGTCTACCTTTACCCGATCGCCGCGGCCGCCGGTCATCGAGCTGAACGGACGGGCCTCACTGAAACCGCTTCCCGTGTTCTCGAATTTCCCCTTGGCGTTCTGATCGTCCCGCAGCGCGAGCGGCCACAGCGTCTGGAACTTCTCGCTCTCAATCAGGCGCCGCAGCTTGACGTTGTCGCGAAGAACGTTGGGCTGGCTGTACGAGGTTGCCAACACTTGAATATCGGGTCGCCCCAGCGGTCCCCATTCCCATGCGGTCCAGAAGACCAGCAGGAGCGATTTCATCATGCCGGGAGGCACGGTCATGAGCAGGAACTGGATCAGCCCATCTGACACGGCCGTCAGGTGCTTACACATGGCCAGCAGTGCCCAGCCGAATTTCAGTTCCTTCTTCGGTTCGAGGATCGGCCAGAATTCTTCGATGAACCCAGCGAGCGTTTGGCACCGCGCCCTGATCCGTTCAGCATCCAGCGTGACCCGTTGACGTTCGGCCTCAGCCTGTCGCCTCGCCCTCTCCGCCCTGATCAGGCGCATCATCGTCGCCGGGTCCGGCAAGCGGACCGAAGATATCTTCGAGTTGAGCGAGCTCATCACCACTCAGTCTTGTGAGGTCGACGGTCTGGATCGGGCCACCGTTGCGGCCGGTGTGCTGCATGGAGGCAAGCTTAGGATGGACATATGGTGCTGCAGCCTTCGCCATGTCGTCGCGCCGCTGGTCCGTCGCCTTCGGGTTGCGCATCACCTTCAGCATGTATTCGAGCGGGGTTGCGCCCGTTGCCGCAACCTTCGCCTGACGGGCAGCAGATGCTTTATTCGGTGCACCACGCTTGCGCCCGGCGCCAGGTCTATTGCCTCCACGTGCCATGTTTGATTGTTTGATTTCGGGGTTGATTGTTTTTCAAAGGGGCGGGAGATGAAGCGAACTGATCTACAAGCCTATGCGCAGGCCAAGGTAGACGACTCAATTTTGCTTCTGAATCACCACCGATGGTCAAACGCATATTATCTCGCCGGATATAGCGTCGAGCTCGCACTAAAAGCGTGTATCGCGCGGCAAGTTTCCACCGACACCATCCCAGACAAGGCCATTTTGAATGGCGTTCTTTCGCATGAGTATGGGAAGCTTATCGGGTTAGCCGGCCTGAAAGGCGACCTTAAAGAAGCGCAAGACGCCAACGCAGATTTTGCCGCCAATTGGGGTATTGTGAGCGAGTGGTCTCCTGACGCGCGCTACCGGGGGTGCGCAGCCATGGAGGCGCAGTTGATTGTTCAAGCAATAATGGATCCAAACAGCGGAGTACTGCCATGGATCAAACGGTTTTGGTAAGCCAAGGTCAAGCACTGACAGCTCGGCTTGATGAGACTAAGATAAAGCCCCGGGCCGTCATGTGGGTGCATCAGCCCGACACCGACACCTGGCGGCTATGGATATGCCCCAACAAGGAAGTCGACGACAAACGCGAATTTTATAGGCTGGTCGCCGAAACCATCTCCAAGCACTCACATGAGTTGTCAGGGCTCGACGTTGGCACTACCGAATACGTGGCGGCCGGTCATCCCGCCATGGTCGGTATGGGGAGATTTCTTAAGATGCCAGGCATCGGAAGTGCTCATTTCAGCGGCAACAGATTCAATAATTTCTACTTGCCCGACGGCATTGTCATCCGAATGGACCTGTAGTCAGGAACGGACTGGACCGCTCGCTTCCCATCCCGGCTTGCGTTCGGCGCGGTGGTCGTAGCGGGATGCCCATGAAGGGGTAACCTGCCACCGTTGGCCTACTTGCTCACGGGCCTTAGCCTCGTCCGTCCGCCGCTCCTGATAGGGTGAGAGGCTGCCAAGGAAGCCGGCCCTCATCTGATCTGGCCTCGCATTTCGAACTTGTGCAATTTTTGCACTAGTTGGACCTAAGCCGCCTTCCGCCGCCTAGCCTCACGCTGGCGCCTCATCTCGTTTCGCTTGGCGGCCCATGAGAATGCCGACTGCGGCTCACCCTCCATGAAGGGAGAAAAAGCGCTATCTGCCATCCATGAATTGAGGTGATCTCTTTCGCCCGCATCTTCTTCGAGCGTAGCGGAAACATCCCCGATTTCATGGCCACATGACAACACCCTGATTTCGGCAGTTTGTTCATGCAAATGGCGTTTCCCGGCCAAATGGTCTGAAATGCGCTGCAAGGCGCGGTCTTTTCGCCTCCGGCCTGTCTCAGGATGGATACCCTCCTTATCGAAGCACCAACGGCGGAATGACTTGCCGCCAGCCTTCGCTCGTGCCCATGCCCATAGAGCACGACGTTCGGCATCGTCTCCAGATGCCATGAGCCAGTCAAATACAGCTTCGATGGCAGTCACCTCGGCGGCCGTTGGCATCGCGGCAATACGTTCCCAGAATGCCTTGCGCTCCTCGGCATAGGGATCGGCACCCTTGGGAAGCTTGTCGCCATGTTCCTTGCGCCAACCGGCTTTGTCGGCGAAGTCGTGGACATAGGGAAGCTGTTGCGCCCGGAGCGCGCCTGGCCCGACATGCTCATGGCTGTTGCGGTCGATCTCGGCCGCTCGGATGAAGATGTTCGCGATGTCGCCGATGTTCATGCTGCGCTCCCGCCGTCGGTTTTTCCATACCTTAGAAATGCTACCGCACTATCGAGATGCCTCTGCACGACCGCATTGTCGCTGTGCAGTCGGCTGATCATCTTCCAAGCAGCGCAAGCGCCCTGTCGATCTGTCGTGAAACAATCACCGCCCGCTGCGCACTGTCCCGTTTCGAAGCACTCCCACGGCGCGCCGCTTTGACATGCGATCACAGCATCAGCGAATTTCTCGTGGTTATCAGATTTCAGCCAAGCCTCGCGAGGTTGCCCCTTCATCCTCGCCTCCTCTCGTCCAAGAGATCGGGCTGGACCGAACGCGGTCCATATGCCCTCCATATCCGCTCATAGATAAGACCTGCCAACGCGCAACGCATCGAGACATGGCCGCGCAGATCGTGCGTCAGGGCCTGCAGTTCCCCCACCGGCGTCTTGTCCCACACCGCGAGCCACTTGCTGGCATCCTCGACCCACTCCGGACAGGCTCGGATCAGATCCGATGCGGCCCCGAATGCTGCTGCCTCGAGCGCGGCCTTATTGTTCTCGGTTTCCGCCAGCGTGGTCATCACCAGTCGGGCATGTTCCATCCCATGCCGACGAATGATCTTCTCCAACGTGGCGACGGCGCGGGTCTCGCCGGGGCCGGGACAAACCGACTTCGGCACGATCCTCACCGAGAACTCGTCGCATAGGGATTGGACGCGGCTATCGGTCATCGCGCACCTTCTCGACAGTTGTGAACCTATGTCCGCAGGTCTCGCATTGCCGCCGCCGCTTGACACCACTAGCCGTAGGGCGTGTTTCGAGTGTCCGCAGGTCCGGCGACTGGCATTTCGGACATAGCAGGCCGTGTAACGAGGCTGCGGGCTGGTGAAAGTTCATCGCAGCCCTCGCTTCCGAAGCGCATGGATGATCGTGGTATGATCGCGCCTGAACAGCCGGCCCAGCAGCGGCGTCGAGTATTGCCGGCCATTGATCTTGCAGAGCAGATGAACTGCGGCGATAGCGTCATATCTGGCCTCGACGGCAATTCTGCTTCGGCCCGACGCCAAGATGTCAGACGCTTCGAGCCCATGCCAGGCAGCCACCATCGAAATGAGTTCCTTCGGATCGGTGGCGACGTTGCCAGTCATGTCTTGGAGCCGGCGACGGTGTTCGGCCATGGTGCGCTGCAGAGCATCTCGGGCTTGTTGCTCGGCTTCGCGACGGGCGGCCTGCTCCGCAGACCAGCGCAGAGACAATTCGATCAGGCGTTCCCGTCCGGACTTCTTGCGCGGGGCGATGTTGATGCCCTCGTCGAAGACGATCCGTTTCGCATTGGCCATCGTGGCGCGGCCACAGACTGCGATGGTCATTTGGCCCTCCGGATTGCGTTGCCGGAAGTGATCATCACGTGGCCGTCCTCGAACTCGACGCGGATGCTGTTCATGACCTTGGCGCGCGCAGTGACAGCGCAGCGCTGGCCTTTGCGGCCCTGACGGTTCCAAAAGTACACGTAGGGATAGGTCATATCCGCACCCTCCTCGCCGGCAGCCGCTCAACCTTCACCTGACGGCCTTTGACCACGATGGCCCCGAGCGCTGCTTCCTGTGCCTCAGCGGCTTCCCCTGCCCGCTTCTGGCGCCATAGCGTCACCTCATCGGCCAGTGCGTCGCGGTGGACCTGCTCGGCCCTGATTTCCGGGTTCAGGATGCGCTTCACGCATTCCTTGGCGGCTTCGATGGCCTGCGCCGCGCTGTCGCACTCCACAGGCTGGCCTTCCTTGCGGACATAGCGCCAGCCATCGGTCAAGAACAGCTTGAACAGCGGTCGATGCTTGCCGTTGATCGCCATGGACGAGTAGTCGGGGAGGAAAGACGGAGCCTCGCTCATCACATGAACCCTTCGAATGCTGCTGGCATGTCAGCGGCGCTTGACGAAAAGCGCGTGAACTCGGCCTCAAACCTGATTTCCTGAGATGTGCCTGGCTCGCCGCGTCGGCGCTTGTGATTGATCAGCCAGGCCTTGCCGCGCGAGTTGTCGTATTTCCCGATCAGCTCCTCCCGCTTTTCCTGTCGGCGCTCCTGCGGGATCAGTTCCTTGTAAAGCGGTTCGGGCCGGTACAGGCTGAACCAGACGTCGAGGTTTTGTTTGACGCCGCCGCCGCCATAGGCATCGCCCATCATCGGACGGAGCGAGCCGCCGGTCTTGTACCGCGCCTTCCAGTCATCGTTGCGCTGGATCAGGATCACGATGGCCACATTGAGCGACTTCGCGAGAGCCTTGAGACCGCGGTACAGCGCGTTGATCCTCTCCGCGAACAGATCACCGGCCTTGCCCGGCAGGTTGATCATCTTCGCGTGGTCGATGACGATCAGGTCCAGCCCGACCGACTTCTTCATCGCTTCGGTACGGATGCGAATGTCGGACAGGCTGCAATCCGAGAACGGTACGATGTCGAAGGGAATATCCATCGCCCGCGACAGTTCGGCCTCGATGTCGGCTTTCTCTTTGCTGTTGAGCGTGAAGGCGTCGAGGCGTCCAAGCGATATGCCTGCGGCCTGTGCAGCCGCTTGAAGCGCCGCCTCCTCCTCGGTGATCTCGATCGAAAAGAATGCAGCCCTGTAGCCGACCATCGCCGCATGGCGAACCTGCTGCAGGCTGAACGAAGTCTTGCCGCCGCCGCTGTCCGACATGAAACCGATGAGGTTGCCACGGCGGATGTCGCCGGCAATGGAGGTGATCTCCGGCAGGAACCACGGAATGAGCGCCGAAGCGTCTTCGCTCGACTTCTGCGCCCTGTCGATCGCCTTGGGCAAGAGCACGCCGTACTTGAGCGACGCAGCCCGTTCGTTGCCCTCCTGGGCGATCTGCGTCAGCCGATCTGCCGTCACTGAGATGATCTTTTCCGGCGTCATATCCACCGGCATGTTGCGGGCCAGCGCATCGAGGTCTTGAGCGACGCCGATCAGCTTCTGGCACGCCCACATTTCGATGATGGCTCGGGCATAGTCATAGGCGCCGGAGACGGTGACAGCCTCGGAAAACAGCCGCACCACGTATTCGAACATGGTCTGCTCGCCAATCATCTGATCCGGCAGGTAAGGCTTGACCGTGATCGGGTTCACCGCCCTGCCCTCGGCGATCATGGTGCCGATGATCTCGTACAGACTGCCGTGGATCGGCTCATGGAAGTGCGAAGCTTTGAGGAAGCCGGCAACCCGCCAGTAGGCATCACCGGAATGCAGGCACGCTCCGAGCAAAGCCTGTTCGGCTTCGATGGCATCGGGTAGCGCGGGGCGGAAGTCTCTGCTGTGCGCGTTCACTCTGCCGCCTCCCGAAAGTCAGCAGCCTCTTTCCGCTTCGGGGCGGCATCGGCCATGATCGACCCGACACAGGCCTTCATCTTCGACACCGACACGGCGTTGCCGATCTGCTTGATCTTCTCCGTTTTCGTGCCGGCGAACTCGTATTCCTGATCGTCGGTATTGAAGCCCATGGCCGCCGCCAGTTCGTGAGGCTCCAGCATCCGGAAGAGGATGTCGTATTCGGCGGTTGCCTCAGCGAGCGCGAACTCGCCGCCCTTGGCCGTCGTCATCGTCGCCAGCGGGTCTATCTCGACATCGCGCGGTTGCGCTCCGCCGTTGAAATTCGTGACCGGCACCACCATCCCGAACCGGTTCTTTGCCGTGGCGGTCGGCAACGGCTGTTCCATGCTCTGGAGGACTTCGCCGGAACCCGATCCATAATAGGCGGAGATCAGCGCAGTCGCGCCTTTCGCTGGGGTGGTCGGGATTGGATCGCTCACGGCGCGCGGTGCGCCACCCGAGGCCTGCGAAAGCACAAACGGCTCGACCAGAAACCCGCCGCCATCGCAGTTTGCCGTCGGCGTCGGTTCTTCCAGGGAATGCGCCCGCACCCCTCCATTGTCGCCGTGGCGGTTTAGGATGAAGGGCTCGACTACCGCATAGGAACTCCCGTCGCCATGTATCGCCCCGAGCGGACTTTCCATGTCATGGGCTCTGCGGCTGTAGGGGTCCGCGTCGCGCTTGTCTGTGCCGTGCGCCACTGTCACAAGCATAGGTCGAGCGCACCCTTCACGCCTGTCCGATCCAGCGCCGCCCGTCGTGATGGTTGGAAGCGGCTCGTTTGATGAGCGAGGCGCGCCGCTGTTGTTCACCGACAGCAGCAGCGGTTCGGCAAGCCAGACGCCGCCCTTGGTATCAAGTGTCGGGATCGGCGCTTCGGAAACAGACAGCGCCTGGTTCCCCTTCCTGCCGTTCATGATCACCGGCTCGGCAAGCCCGATATGCCCGCCGTTTGCTGCGATACTCGGCAACGGCCCGTCGACGCTCTTCCCGTCCATGTGCTGGCGAAGGATGACAAGGAATGGTTCCGGCCACCCAAACTTCTGCGCGCCGGCATAGATGCGGGCCAAGGTTTTCGGTGCGAGAGCCTTCTTCCGGTTGAAGATGGATTTGCCCTTGATCTGCCAATCGATGATCTCGCGCGCCGGCCTCCATGGCTTTGCGCCGGAGAACAAGTCGAAGTTGACGGCATCGGGCTTGCGGTGCGTCGGCATCGGCCACGAGACGCGGCGGCGATCCGACCGCGCCATGAGGATGAACCGCTGCCGCGTCGTGGCGTCGCCGTAATCGGCGGCGTTCAGCTTCCGCCATTCCGGATCGAAGCCGAGCCTTTTCAGGGTCTCGATCCAGGCATGGAAATATTCGCCCTTGCGTGATGCGATGGGCTTGCCGGTGCGATGGTCGACCGGACCCCAGCCGATGAACTCCCAGACGTTCTCGATGATGATCCGCTTGACCCGCAGCTCGGTCAGCCATGTGATGATGTGCCAGGGATCGGAGCGCTGCTGGTCGCTGGTCGGCTTGCCGCCGCGCGCCACGCTGTGATGCGTGCACGTCGGCGAGGCCATGAGAAGGTCGAGATAGCCTTCCGGCACCAGCAGGTGCGGCCGCACAGTCGCGATGTCTTGGACAAAGTGCCGGGCCTCGGGATGGTTGAGCGTGTGCGTCTCAATAGCGGTGGGCCAGTGGTTGACGCAGACCAACTCCATCTCGAGCCCAAGCTCGGCGAGAGCGCGGGCCGCGCCGGTCGACGAACCGCCGGCACCACAGAGCAGATCGGCGACGAGCATCTTCTTCGCCATCAAGCCGCCCTCGCTTCAATCATCCGACACGTCTGGCTAGCCTTGCCCGCGAATGCGATTCCGACCGCATCGGCCATGTCATCATTGGTGACGACGATCTTGAGTTGGGCACAGCGATCACGCACCGCCCGCTTCCAGTCCTTGCGCTGCCATCCTGGCCGGGTGCCGAAGCCTAGGAACTGCTTTCGCCAAGTCACCGGCGCGATGCACTCGAACGGAATATTGAAGGCTCCGATGATCGCGGCACAGGCGCCCACCATCTGGTTTGACGAGATCACGGCATTGAGACCGGAGCCGCTGGCTTCCTCGAGCTTTTCCTCGCCCATGAACTTGACCTTGCGGACCTGACGGGCGGGCTGGGACCGGATTGGCATTTCGATGACGATGAAGTCGGGACGATCCGTCTTGATCAGCTTCATCAGAGCGAAACCGAGTGATGCCGATTTGTGCTCGTAATCGTCACCGACGGCTTTTAGGACACCGGCACGGATAGCCGAGAGATTGGCGGCGGTGTCGTACAAGCTCCAGCCGGTAGATTGTGAGGGATCTAGCCCAAGGATCAGCATGGAACCCTCGCGGCTTTCGAACGTATTCTTTGGTTCGTGTTGTGTACGAGTGAGTTTCGGCTATGCCGTCCAACGATCATATCGCCCGCCAGAAAGCCCAGCGCGCCGCCGTCGAGCGGATCAAACAGCGGGTCATCATCAGCTCGAAGCGGTTTAGAACCGGACATGACCCAGAGTTTCGTGTTCTGGTCCAAGGCAAATCTTACAATGTCGGACCGCGTTCCCTCGCTTTTCTGGAGGAAGGCAGATCGCCTGCTGATGTCGGACTGACGCCTGTCGAAGATGATGAGTGACATCAGGCGGCCTCCCCGCCGAAAAGCGGCCCAGCACCGGCATCAGGTCCGTATTGTCTCCCGCCTATCCGCTCGATAGCCACCTGAAACCAATGCGGAAGCGCTTCAATCCCGATGAATTGACGACGTGTCAGGCCACAGGCGACACCCGTTGTCCCTGAGCCCATGAATGGGTCGAGGATGACGTCGTCGGCTTGGGTGAAATCGATAATGAGATTCGAGATTAGGTCGACCGGTTTTTCGGTCGGATGCCTGCCGTCGCGAAAGGGCGCGTTGGTTCCGTATGTCCAGTAATTTCGTTTGCCGCCGCCGTTCCATCGGGAGTGTCCTCTGCCGCACCAAACAGCGACGAAGGCCTCCACTGCCATTGCCGGCCCCTGTCCGTTGAACTGAGGCGCGCTGTCCGGCTTCACCCAGAAGCAGGCGCGTTTGTAGCGGGCGCCGGCCGCCTCGAAAGCATCGCGCCAAGGTGCGATCCCTTCCGGGGTGCAGAAGACGAGAGCCCAACCGGAGCAGACGCGAACAATCTCATTTGCAGCGTTCTGGCGAATTGGCTCGATGCTGGTGAAATCCAACATCTTCATCTCGACGTAGCCGTCATTGCGGATTTTTCGGCCGCGGGGATGCTCGGTCTCATCCTTACCGACGTGCATGTGATTTTCGTACGGAGGATCTGCGAGCACGCAGTCCACGGACTTGTCGGCGAGCACTGGCATGACCTGGAGGCAGTCACCTGCGTATAACGTCACCCGCCCGTCCAAGAACTGCCGATAGTCGGGATGGACGGACATGCCCCTACTCCGCCGCTGCGAGGACAGGCTTGCGGAATGGCTTGTCCCCACGCCGCCGCTTTGTCTCAATGGCCACGTCGTAGGGCTTGGCGTCAGCCGGGTCGTAGCCTTCGTCCAGTTTGGTCAGGACGGGCTCGAATGCCTCGATAGCCACAATGGTATGGCGAAGCCGCTCCTGCCGAGATGCGATCTCGGTTTCGAGACGGTCTTTCTCCGCCCTCGCAAGAGACAGGAAGTCTGATACGACACTTGCTGAACGGTCGAGGATCGTAGTCTCTGCCGGGATCGTGAAGGCATCGAACTCGGAAGCAAATTCCTCGGTCGGGATCAGATCGTTCTCAGCGAAGCCAGCAGCGCGCTTGAGGAGTGTGAGGATCATGCCGACACCATTTTGTCTGTGAGGGCGCCGCCCTTGGCGAGGTGGGCATCGATAGCCGCTTTTGCCTGTTCAGCCGTCAGGGGCTCGTCGGTCTGAAAATCGCGAAAGGACCCCGGCTCCGCGAGCATGTCCCCATAGCTGGGGGCACATGCCTCACAGGCGATCTCGTCGATGCCATGATGATATAGCTGTCCTTCGCGGATCACCTTTTGGCAGAAGACGCAGTTGCCAAGTTTCGCCATCGTCGTCACTCCGCCGCTTCTGCAAAGGGATCGTCGGCGTCGTGCCCGGCGATCAGCTCGTCGCCCTTGGCCGCGTTGCGCTTCGTCATCGCCGCTTCGAGATCGTCGCGCATCTGGCGCTGGCCTTCGTGCCAGCCTTCTAACCAGCGCTGCCCGGCCGACGACGATGCGTCGTATGGCGCCGTCGGGTCTTTGCCCTGCAGTCCAGCCGCGACACCTTCCTCGTAGGCTCGCTCGTCGAGCGGCATCCGGTCGGTGAACATATCGGGCTGGAAGTTGACCGGCAGCGCGAACCACGACGCGATCTCAGCGCGGCGGCGCATTTCCTCCGGCACGATGGTCGGGTCTTCGAGTTCCGCGCACCGGGCCATGTAGTCGAGATCGGCCATAACCAAACCGTCGGCCTTGGCCGTCTTCTTCAGCTTCTTGAGATCGTCCTGGGCGGCCTTGACGACCGCCTTCTGCGCCTCGATCAGGTTGAAATGGTGGAACATCAGGGCGCGGCTTTCGGCCGGTGTCAGCTCCCCGCTGTTGTGCCCTGTCGGGGCGGCATTGTCCGTCTGCGCTGCTTTCTTCGCCATGGTCATTTCCTCTTTCTGCGCCGCTCAATCGCGAGCGCGATCCGCTCCCACGCTCTCGCGAGCGCGCTGGTGATCCACCGCATGTCGTTGTGCTTTCAGCTTGAGCCGTTCGGCGCGGTAGGCGGCGACGGCATCTTCGTTCCGCTGGCAGGCGTCCTCGTATGCCAGCATGAGTTTCAGCAGCGCTTCGCCGCTGACATCGTTCATGTCCGCGAAACGCTGCCAGATACGCTTGGCAATCGAGGCACGAACTTTCGCATCTTTCGCCGCCCGGTCCCGGGCCGCAGACCAGGTATCGTGACGGCCACGATGATGAACCCAGGCAAGACCCTGGAGCCAGAACTCGGCTTTCTCGGGCACCGTCATTCCGTTTGTGTCGGCAAGCGCACGCATTACGTCGAACTCGCTACTCTTGGTGTCGAAATCGACACGCCTTGTGTCGGACATGCTTGTTTCCTTTCGCCTATGGTGTGTCCGTCACCACGAGCGACTGAGCCGAACGGCAGGACGCTGATCGGCAGAAAAGGAATGACGAATGCGCTATCGGCCGAACCGCCAAGAACAGACGAAAGCGCATCAGATGGAATTGCCGTTCCCCGGTTGGGGACGGCGAAGGGCTGACAATGACTCGGACCCGTTCGCATCAGGCACCAACCCGACGCGCAGCGTCTTCCAGAGTAACAACGTTCGCCCAAAGGCCACGAAGTTCAGCCGCGGTCTCACGCTGGCGGACTTTGCTGGACGCATAGGCCCCGGCCCCGAGAGAGCCGACTGCTGCGGCCAGTAAATGCGTGACCAGGAGCGTCATGTGACCGGCCCCAGGTGGGGATTGCCGATGTCACGCCACTTCTGAACCGGTGACGTCCGATACGGCGACGGACATGTCTCGACGGGAAGGCCCTTTGCCTTCGATCGTTCAGCCGTCAAAGCGCGCAGGACGATGTGTTCCGGCTCCTTGCGGATACGCGCGATCTCCATCGTGTCCTTGCCCATCAGAAACAGGGTGTGCGCGGACGGCTTCGATTGGATCTTCTTGCGCGCAGGCAGTTCGTCGCCGGCGAATTGGACGAGCGTGTTCATGCCGTCCACCTCCCAAGCCAGAACGCAGCCCCGATCAGCACCAGGTAGACGATGTCGATGAAGCCCACCGAGTTCATGTCGCCTCACCTTCCGCCATTGCCTTCTTGCAGGCGTGGCAGTGATTGGCGCCGGAACCGGCACACAGATCAGGCTTGAGGCAGTGCGGCCGCAAAACGAACGGTTTGGATTTGATGACGGAAGCGGACGCACCGGATGCCGGCTCATTCCGGCCTTGCGGATTACCCGCCGACTGCTGCTCGAATTCGCCGAAATGTACCACCGGCTTTACGCCGCCCTGACCGACGACGTGAGGTACGTCGCTTTTTGCCCCGGCTACATTCGAGCTTGGATCAGGTCGCCCGTCGTCAACCTGCGGATTGTGGGGGTCAGGGTTGAAAGAAATGGCCGTGGCTTTGGGAGCTTGGGAGGCTTGGGGATCAGCCACGGCCTCGGCGCGGGGGGACGCCGATGGGAAATTGGAATGCAGCGGCTTTTCGCCCTCACGCGCTGCCAGCGAGGTTTTGCCCTCATTCGGGCCATGGAACGTATTGGCAGTATCGGCATCGGTTACATTTTCGCCTCCTGCGTTGGCGCTCCCACTGCCCGATGTACGTCTGCGAACCGGCGGACTTACGTGGTCTGCGCTGTGGTGCTCCGAACCGGACGCCATGCCGTCGGAGGATTTGATTTCAGCGAGGAAGATGGCCCTCGCCTCAGCATTCGCTTTCGCCCAGGCTTCGCGAAGCTGCATCACCTGCCACAAGACAGGATCGAGTGGATCGCGGCGGCCAAGGACTGGAACGGTGGGGAGGTCGACCGAAGCCGCCTCCCCTGCATCCGTTCGCCCGGATGCGAGCCTACTCGCCTCTCCCGTCACAGGGCCGGCCCCGCCGGTTATACTGCCGTTGTCCTCGGAGGCTTTCGCTTGGGATTGAGTGCGACCGGCGTTGATACCGGCGACGTTCATGACGCCGACGTTGCCGTGCTTGTTCTTGTAGAAGCGCGGCGTCCCGCCTGCCGCTTCGATCTTCTCAAATCTCGCCTGAACGGCGGCGGGCACTGGCGGCGGCGGTGCTGGCGCGGGCCTCTCACTTACCGCGCCGTAAGTGACTTCCTTCCGAATCTTCTGGACGAGGGCGAGACTGACAGCGCATTTCTTACGAACATCGCTATCCGACCACGCGCCCCACTCAGCATCGTTCAGCAGCGTCAGCACCGCCCTGCGCTTGTCGTCGTTGGTGCGCCGCAACCCATGCGCCTCATTGGCGCCGACGCTGTGCAGGATCGCATCGCGGCGGGTGCCCTGGCGGACATCGGCGTTGACGCTGGTCCGGCCCGCCTTCTGATAGGCATGGAAGCGGTGGAAGCCGTCGGCCAGCCAGTGCTTCTTGCCATCGTAGAACACGACGATCGGCGGGAACGTCGCGCCGGTTTTGATGGCCTCGGCATAGTCGTCGACCACATGCTGGTTCAGCGTGGCGCGGGACTGTGTGCCGCCGTCGATCTGGATGACGTCGAGCGCGAGACCATGATCATCGGCGGGCTGGAGCCGGATCATCTAGCGACGCCCAAGCGAATTCATGACGCAGGCCAGCGCGAGGCAAATGATTGCCGCCGACTGCATGAGATCAGTGAGGGGTTGGGCGCTCATGCCGCGTCCTCGACTTGGGAGGGCTGCTCCGGTGCGGGGGTGGCGGACTCCGTCCCGAAGATGTCGGGGCGAAGCTCGTGTCGAGAGATGCCCGTCTCCGCCTCGATCTTGAGCACATGCTCAGCAGGCACCCGTCCCCGGGTACGCCAGTTGGCGACAACGCTAGGATTCTCAATGCCTAGCGAGGCTGCCGCCTTGGTCAGACCGCCAAGTGCATCAATGAACCGATCAACTGGTGAGCAAGTGGTTTCCATGCAGCCAATTATCACGCTACGTGAAGTTTTGGCAAGCCCTCACACGTTAATTTCTTTTCACCGCGTGAAAGTGCAAATTCGTTTGTATGGCTGACGGCGGAAGATCCAACGCAGATATCTCGATGAGACTGGCGGCGCTCATGACGGCGCTCGATCGCAATCAGGCCAGCTTCGCTTCGCTCATCGAACTGTCCCAGCCGGCGTTGAACAACTATCTCAAGGGCATCCGAAGGCCGGAGCTCGACGTCGCTATTCGCATAGCTTCTAAAACTGGCGTCACTCTTGACTGGCTGTATCTGGGCGATCGGGCCGGATTACCCGCAAGGATGTTGGACCTTCTGCCCGACCTTTCGGACCAGAGCCGAAGGGTAGGATAGGCGCTGTTCGACTAACTGTCTCCCAGTCCTCGCCAAGGCAGAACACGATCTGGCGTACGTATCTCAGCACGAGAAGCGCTTCCCGCTTGTCTTCGGGCAACTGTGTGTAGACCTGACACGCGATGCGCTTGAGGTGACCATCGGCGTCTGCCGCCAAATTCATACTCGCCTCCCATGGCGTTGTTGTTGCCGATAGGAAAGCGGTCCTAGATGTCAGGAGTCAACGAGGAGTTCGAGTGTCCGCCCACTGAGGCTCCTGACAAGTACCTTCAGGATGTCGCGAGTTTTCACCACTTGCCGGTTGAGGCCGGTCGGACAAACGGTCTAGTCCTTCCGAGGGTCGGGCTTTGGAGAAGATCGATCCGGCGCAGCTTTCGTTTTTCTTGAATTGAAAAGACGACTGACGCGCGGTTGTGGCCGGGTGTTCGCCATTAGGCGGATCACTTCGTCGCGTCACTGCTCCGTTTCGGCATCGCTGTAATTGGTGGTTGGCGTCGTTGGCATCGGCTAACCTTTCATTCCGGTGTTGCAGTACGGATGAACCATCTGGCCGTTCTCCACCGTTCCAAGTCCTCCATCTCTTACCGGCGTAATATGGTCATAGGATACCGACTTCGATACATCGAGCAGCCCGCTGCAGACCGGACACCTTTCGGCTTTTTCAATGGCTTGGCGATAAAATATCTGAGACTTTGTATCATCGGAAAAGACTACAGCGCGCGGAGCGGCGGTCAGATCGTAAATCTTCCCACTTAGACCAAGGTGCGAAAATACAGTCTGCGTCTCAGGGGCACGACCCTGAGAACATTCGTCCACAAGAAAACTAAACATTTCCTTCATGCGCGGGACACGCGTTTTCTTGCCAAGATTCTGTAATACAATGCCTATGACAGATTTATTGGCGATCAAAAAGACTTCTACGTCCTTTCTTGCATTAGTGAACTTCCTAAACCATCCGCCATCATTGTTTTTGATTTTTTCAGCTATCAGAGCGCAAAACCCCAGAAACAAAAAACGACTGTGCTTACCCTTGTCGTTGCTGAAATACACAGCAGGGTGCAAGCCCAGGCTTTCTGGGGAATTTCCGGTAATTCGATGGGCAATCTTCAGGCCACTCTTGAGAGCCCTAATGGTCAGATCGCCCGTGTCATCGGTCGCCGTAACGGATGGATCGTCAGCCAGTCGCTCAATGTTGGCGCGGGTATCTGAAACTGTCAGAAAATCTATCAGCACCGCCAAAGCATCAACGGGCGACTTCGATCCAGCCAGCGGCAAGTCCAGAGTTTTCAACGGAGCCGTCGATTCCGGGTCAAACAGGGTGCGGTGAAGTTCACCAGCTAACTTGATGACCTCCTCCTGGTTGGCATGGCTAAATGACGACCAGTACGGATGACCAAACCCCGCACGAACAATTGCTCGTGCACCAATTGAAACGGGCTTGTTCCTATTCCGGATGAGGTATTCTTCGGTCTCATCGAGAGCGGTACCCTGCTTGTTTATGGCGAAAAATGAATCTTCCGCCGCCTTGGAAGTTCCTTTGACAGTCTGGACCACTATTGGCTGCGTGTTCATTGAGCCGGCTCGTTCACCGGCCTTGCCTAGAGCGGCCTGACCGACGAGCCGGTCAAGGCTTGCGTAGGTACCGATCGTCGTGTCCAGCGCTTTGCGGACTCGGGTCGCCACGCGCTTCTGTTCCTGGGATATCTCGTCAGAGTAGAAGGTTTTCGATTCCGTGCCATCTCCGTAATCATTCTGTATCCAGGCACAGAGCGCACTCAATCGGTGTGCCCCATCAATGACGAAAATAAAGTTGGCTGAGCGCCAAAGGATAATCGACGGGATAACATCCTCATCAAGGAAGCTCGTGACAAGCTTGACGACCTGATCCGGAGTCCAGTGATTGGTTTCCCTCTGAAATTCCGGCTTGCGCAACTGCCGTCTGATCGCGGCTGAAGGAAGCAAATCGCTCAACTTCAATTCCGTAACAATTCTAGGCGCTACGGTCCCCTTTATTTCCTTTGCAAAATCTTCCCGCCTAATCATGGCGTCAAGATTGACCCGCTGTGCCATATCCCCTCCCAGTGGTTCGATGTCTTCAATTGCGACGACTGGGCCCAGTCTAGAGATTCTTTCATGTGCAGCCAACGCAATAACTCCCCTCGATAGAAGCCTTCGAGTGAACTGAAACGTCCGGATCGAACGGATAGCCATGCGCGATCAGTTGGGCTTTCCACCCATGCGGCGGCGGCCACGGCACGCCCCAGGTTGCCAGTTGCTTCGCGGTCCAAGCGCCTTTCGGCGTGCGTGCCACGAGAATTTCTGTTTCGGAAATCGGTGTCTTCACAGCGTCTAACCCTTCAACGTCTCAGGTTTCTTTCTTGGCTCCCGTATTCTCAGGAAGGGGAACTTTCAGAAACCGGTTCAGATTGCGTATCTGCCAAAAGCCCCCCTACCCCCATGGGCTAAACCATGAAGGCAGGGAGGGCCTCCGGTTCTTCAGAAACTCGGACGAGTCACTGTAGAGCCGCCGCCCGCCCTCTCGGATCAGACATCCCTCACTTTCAGGCAGCACGGTAGGGCTTCGCCCCGCGCCTGCGGCTTCACCTGCACCGGATTTGCACCGGGTCGCCGCTCAATCGCCATCACGATTCGCATAGACTGTCCCTGCCGTCCAGAATTAATTTCACACAGCGTGAATTATTTACTTGCTAAGTTCACATGGCGTGATAGGTTTCTCTCAACACCACCGCTCGCCGCCTCGGCCGATCTGGTGGAACTGAGAGGAAAGCGAAATGGACACCTTCCTGATTTTCGACGTCGAAGACCGGCTGAACGCCTCGGTCTGCATTGGCGAGGCTCAGGCCCGCGAGATCGTCGGCAACTTCGGCAGCGGCGCATCAATCCGGGTTCACCGGGTCACCATGGATGAGATGGTCCGCGACGTGACGGAGGATTTCGTTTCGGTCGAAGCCGACAAGCTCGCCGGCACCGCTTGGGATCGCGCCTGTGCGGCGGGTGATCGTGCGTATCAGATCGGCCGCGAGGTGGCGTGATGTCGTGGCAGGAAAACTTCCAAAATTACACGACCAGCGTGGCGTTTTCGGTCCAACTTTCAAACGTTCAAGTCCGTGCCCTGGATGCGATTTCTTCCAACACATGGCTCGGGAATTTTCACATGTTCTTTTCGACAGCCGGCGCGCTGCAGAGGCGCGGGCTAGTCGAATTCAACGCTCGATACAGTCCCGAACGTCCATGGCGCTATCGGCTGACACCAGCCGGCGAACTCGTTCTGTCGCTAGTTCAGATGTCTGGTGCGCTTGGCGAAGAGGTTGACCCGAAGTTCGAGGTCGCCTGATGCGTACCGCCGACGCCATCCTCGACCTCACCGCGAACTGGCTTTGCCGCCACCCTCGGGTGACATGCGCCCTGCTTTGCGCCGGCATCGTTCTCGCCGGTCAGGCTGATGCAAGGTGGTTGGCATGAGCACGCGCGCCGAACCCGAACTCCATCGCGCCGTGGAAGCGCTTGGCGACGAACTCGCCGCCGAGCTTCGTATCTGCGTCGATGTCCTTCGCCTCGAGCATGACCTCGACCTTCGCCGGGTTGCCGAGAACCGTTTCACCGAACTCATGAACAGGAGACAGGCGGCATGACCCGTCACGTCGACATCGATCAGGACAGGTTCGAGAGCCTGGGCGCGATCACGGACAAGATCGTGCATGGCCACCGCAGCGAACGTCTATGGGACGGCGAACCGATCTCGGAACCTGGCATCTACCGGAAAATCCCGATGGACGCCTACCATCAGCAGCTCACCGTCGCGCCTTCGATCTCATCAAGCGGATTGCGGGAGATCGAAAACAAGTCGCCGCTACACTATTGGGCGACGTCCTATCTCAACCCGGATCGCCCCGAGGAGGAGAGCGCCGCTCATCTCGATTTCGGCCGCGCTGTCCATACCCTGCTACTTTCCGAGGATGGCTTCCGCGACGACTATGTCGTGCGGCCGGAAACCTATGAGGATGACGCCGGCAAGTGGAAACCATGGAGCGGCAACGCGAACGCTTGCAAGGAATGGCTTGCCGCCCGGAAGGCCCAAGGCAAGACCGTCCTGCTGAAATCGCAGGTCGACGACATCCACGGCATGGCCGACCGGTTGTCGAAAAACAGCGTCGCCGTCGATCTTCTGCGCGGCCGCATCGAGCGATCGATCATCACGAAGGACAAGACCGGCGTCTACCTCAAGTCCCGCCCGGACAGCATCCCTGCGGACACCATCATCGCCGATCTGAAAACGTGCGCTGATGCCTCGCAGGCCGCGATCAGCCGGTCGATCATCAACTACGGCTACCTCCAACAGATGGCGCTGGCGATCAGCAGCTTGGAAGCGGTCGGGCCGTCGAAGGTGAACGAGGCGGTCCTCCTCTTCGTCGAGACCAGCTACCCCTACGCCTTCAACATCAAGCCGCTCGACAACGGCGACATCTACACGGCGATGCGGGTGAACCGTAGGGCGATAGACATATTCGCCCGCTGCTTCGCCGAGAACGATTGGCCGACCTACGCCGACAGCACTTTCACTTGGTCGGCGCCGAAGTGGTGGACCGACCGCCACGAGAACGACAGCACCCTTCCGGAAATCAGGAGCGCAGCGTGAACCAGGTTGCCACCATCGAAGCCGGGCGCGGCGTATCGCCCCAGCAGCAGTTCCGTGACGAACTTACCCGCATGGCTGACCAGTTCGTGGCCGCATTGCCAGAACACATCAAGCCGGAGCGTTTCCAGCGGATCGTTCTGACAGCAGTTCTGGGCGACGCTTCCCTGCTTCGCGCCGACCGGAAGACCTTGCTCGAATCGGCCATGCGCGCCGCGCAGGACGGCTTGATGCCAGACAAGCGCGAGGGAGCCTTCGTCGTCTTCAACACGAAGCTCGGCAAGGATGATCGCGGCAAGGACATATACGGCAACGCTGTCCAGTGGATGCCCATGATCGGCGGTATCATCAAGAAGATGCACCAATCCGGCGAGATCGCCATGATCACGGCGAAGGTGGTCTATGGCGGCGACATCTTCCGTGCCTGGGTCGATGACGACGGCGAGCACGTCAACTACGAGCAGGCCGAGCATCCCGACTTCGATACGATCCGGCAGGTTTTCGCTTTGGCGAAGACGAAGGAAGGCGCTGTTTACGTCGAAACCCTGACACCCCGCGACATCGAGAAAATCCGGAGCGTGTCCAGGTCCAAGGACAAGGGGCCGTGGGCGACGTGGTGGGAGGAGATGGCAAAGAAGTCGGCCATCCGCCGCCTCGCCAAGCGCCTTCCGCTATCTGCCGACATGCACGACCTCATTCAGCGCGACAACGAACTCTATGACCTGTCACAGGCGCCGGAGCCTCGCCCTTCGCTCCAGCAGCGACTTGCTGTGGCAAAGCCGGCCGCCGTCACTGACGAGCACGAAGGCTTCGATGCGGACTTCGTGACCCGCGAGACCGCCGCGCTCACTGGCGATTTTGGCAGCAACCAAGAACCCCCAGATCAAGAACCGTCCGAAGCCGTTGCCCCGGCTGATGACGCAGGCAGCGGTGAGGCGTCCCCCTCTCCGTCTCCCGCTGCTGACCCTTCCGCTGATGAAGCGGATCAGGAAGCCGGAGACCCAGAAGCACAGGCGGACCCTGATGCGTCTCCGGCTTCCACCTATTCCCGCGCCGATTGCCTCCAGGCTTTCATGCGCACGGCGACCGATCCCGACCTCGATGTCAAAGGCCGTCGCGATCTGCTCGCGGAAATGAAGGACTGGTGGAAGGAGGCCCTGCCCGCCGATCTCGACTTCGTCAAGGCTTGCCTGTCGATGGCAGACAAGGTGGCAAAGGGCGAGCAGCAGGAGCCGGTGGCGCGGAAGTATCTGGAGGCGCTGCCATGACCCCTTACCCGCTCGCATGGCCGGAAACGATGCCTCGCTTCAAAACGGCGAGACAGTCGGGCGGCTTCAAGACTTCGCTCTCCGGAGCGATGCGCAATGTGCGCGAAAGCCTGCGTCTTTTCGCATCCGATAGCGGGAAGCAAATTTCCAACTTGGTGATCTCGAGCAACGTCACGCTCGGCGATGACAGCCCTGCTGATCCCGGCGTTTCCGTCTGGTTCGTTTGGGATGAGTTGTCCGTGTGCATTCCCGTCGACCGATACTCCAAGGTCGAGGCGAACCTTCAAGCGATACATCACATCATTGAAGCTAGGCGCACGGAGCTTCGCCACGGAACGTTGGCTCTTGTTCGCGCCACTTTCACAGGCTTCACGGCTCTGCCTGCGCCAGGCGGTAAGCGCTCATGGCGCGACGTACTAGGACTGTCCGCCGGCATCGAAGTCACGGCGCAGACGATCAACTACGCCTATCGGGAAAAATCCAAGAAGGCGCATCCCGATGTCGCGGGTGGTTCCGAAGCCGCTATGGCCGAACTGAACGCAGCGCGCGACGAAGCCTTGAAGGCGGTGCGGTGATGCCGCTGATCTCAGATCCATTCGGAGGCCGCTCAATCGAGGAGTGGGTCGGCGCCAATCCCGACGCCAGGGTGCCCGACAAGGTGCGCGACCGCGTCTTTTTCCGCGCCAAGGGCATCTGCCACATCTCAGGCCGGAAGATCGTCGTTCCCCGCGACCGCTGGCAGCTCGAGCACGTCGTGCCGCTGTCCATGGGCGGAGAGCATCGTGAAGCGAACATGCGACCGGCGCTGACGGAAGCGCACAAGGCCAAGACCGCGGAAGAAGCCGGTGCCCGTGCCAAGGCCGACCGTATGCGCCGGAAAGCAAACGGCACCTGGCCGAAGTCAAAGACCCCGCTGCGCTCGCGCGGCTTCGACAAGACCCGCACTATCCCGGAGAACAAATGAGCTTCCTCCAGATCGGCCAGCGCGTCGTGAAGTTCACCGGCGAAGCTCGATGGCATGGCGTCGTCGTCGCATCCTACCAGACCACAAAGGGCAAGCAGCGCTACGTGGTCGAAGTCGAGCCGCAGGGCTTTCAGATGATCGCCGTGCCGGAACAGCTTCGCCCCCTGCCCCACGTTTGCACCTGCCCTCCCGCCGACAAGGGCCACGCCTACGGCAAGATCACTCCGGGCTGTCCTGTCCATGCGGTGCCGGTGGACAACGCCCTGTTCAATCTGCCGGCGGCGGAGGAACTGGAATGAGCCGTGCTTTGCCGATCACCCAGCGGCAAGCTCAGGTCTTGCTGCGCGCTGCGGAACACGAAAAGGGGATCATCGAAATCAAGGTGGGTGAGACGGTTTTCCGACTTATCCCCGCTAGTCTTGCACAGGAACGCCAGTCAATTGCGCCCGAGGGGAATATCGAGCTTTGACCGGAGGCATGCCAAAGAAGCTGCCTCAATTCGTCCATCGTGAACGAAACCGCCATGGCAAGCTCGTCATCTATTTCCGAAAAGGCAAGGGACCGCGGACGCGACTTCCCGATCTGAACGATCCAGGATTTGAACAGGAATACTTGAACCTGCTAGCGGGCCAAGCCAGCAAGACCAAGAAGGCGGTCGGTACCGGCACTCTGGAATGGCTGATCGCACGCTATCGCGAGACCACGACCTACCGCGCCCTTTCCCCTGCAACACGCAGGCAGCGCGACAACATCTTCAAAGGGATCGTCACAAAGTCGGGTGCCGCCGCCTACAAGAACGTCACTCGCAAAACCATTGTGGACGGCCGGGAGCGGCGCGCATCCACACCTGCACAGTCCAGAAATTTTCTAGACGCCATGCGTGGGCTGTTTCGCTGGGCACTTGACGTCGAATTGGTGGCCATTGACCCGACAAGCGGGGTCAGCAATCCGCGTCGCCAGAACGGTCCGGGCTTTGAGGCTTGGACCGATAGCGACATCGCAGCGTACGAGAAGCGATGGCCATCCGGAACGAAGGAGCGGGTGTGGCTTCACGTCCTGCTCTACACGGGGCTCCGTCGCGGCGACGCCGTGGTTCTTGGCAAGCAACACGTCAAGGATGGAATTGCCACCATGAAGACCGAGAAGACGGGGACCGAGGTCAATATCCCGATCCTCCCCGACTTGGCCGCGACACTCAAAGCCGGCCCGACCGGGGATCTGGCGTTCATTGTGGGCGATCAAGGCCGCCCGCTGACGAAAGAGACATTCGGCAACATGTTCCGCGCCGCCTGCGGCAAGGCTGGCGTGAATAAGTCCGCCCACGGCGTAAGGAAGATTGGCGCCACACGAGCGGCAGAAGCAGGCGCCTCCGTTGCGGAACTGGAAGCTCTGTTCGGATGGCACGGCGGCGCGATGGCTTCCCACTACACCAAGACAGCAGATCGCAAGAGACTGGCCCTGCAGGCGTCCGAAAAGGTGCGGGACGCGATAGAAAAAACCAAGGAACATCAACGCGGAAAATCGGTCAAAAAGTCCCGCACCTAGTTCTAAGCCATTGATGTTCCGTATGGTGCGACAACTCTCGACCGCACCATTTCTGAAAGACAGGTCGCAATCCCCTGTTTTCCTGCATTTCCGGATGACGACGTCTTCTAGATATCGCTGACCTGCGCGCCGCAGCAATTCGCCTGTCCGCGTCAGGCAGGAGGCCTGCTTTGCGCGGATCAAGCGGCAGTGCTGCTCCCGGCCGTCATCCCGCCTGCTGGCGCCTCTGGACGTTTGCGGCGATTGCCGCCATATCAGGGATGATCACGAGACCTGACATGCCTGAACGCAGCCTGATCGCCACGTCTTTCCTGCCTTCGCCGGGGTCCGCTCCGGTGGAATGGCGCATCGAGCCCGGCCTGACCGCCTACGAGGACGCCATCGCCTTCATGGAAGCGCGCGCCGATGCCATCCGCAACGGCGGCGCCAGCGAGATGATATGGCTGCTCGAGCATCCGCCGCTCTACACCGCCGGCACCAGCGCCCAGCCGTCCGACCTCGTCGATCCCGGGCGGTTTCCGGTTTTCGCGACTGGCCGCGGCGGCAGCTACACCTATCACGGCCCCGGCCAGCGCGTCGCCTACGCCATGCTCGACCTGAAGCGGCGGCGCGAGGATGTTCGCGCTTTCGTCGCCGCGCTGGAGCAATGGATCATCGACACGCTGGCCGCCTTCAACGTGCGCGGCGAACGGCGCGAGGACCGCGTCGGCGTCTGGGTGGTGCGGCCGGATCGTCCGCCCATGCCCGATGGAAGCCCGGTGGAAGACAAGATCGCCGCCATCGGCATCCGCCTGCGGCGTTGGGTCTCCTTCCACGGCATCGCCATCAATGTCGAGCCGGAGCTCGGTCATTTCGGCGGGATCGTGCCTTGCGGCGTGCAGGAGCATGGCGTCACCAGCCTGGTCGACCTCGGCCTGCCCGTCACCATGGCGGATTTGGACCTGGCCCTGAAAGCGGCTTTCGAGCAGACGTTCGGACCGGCGGCGGCTGGTGCCATTACGAATTTTCCGCTGGCCGCCAGGTTTCCCGAATCCGCTCATGGCGACATCGCGCCTGCCAGGCCGGATGCATCACAACCGGCCCGCAAGGCCGGCTGACGCCCAAAGAGCGTCGCGTCAAATGGCTTCAGACGACGTGCTTTAAGTTCTTTGTTTTATGCATGTCGTTTTCCCCAAGCCGCGCGCACTTTTGGCGACATGCATCAGGCCAGCTTGGACACCGCCCACAGCACGCCGCAGCCGTGGATGACGAAAACAGCCAACAGCGCACCGCCTATCGCAACCCGGTCGAAAGTCCCGATCGGTTTCAATTCGTGGCGCGGCTTCACGCCGCTGCCCATGGTCAGCAGGCTGAGAACGATGAAAACAGCCGCAGCGACCAGAAGGAAGCCGGGTTCGAAGCCCGCCCTCCAGCCGACGCCGAGAAAGGCCGCCAGGATAAGGAAGGAACAGCTGGCCAGAACCCAGGGCGTCGGGCAAATCTGGCGCAGCACCTGGCCGCCGTCGAATTTCCACACCGGCACCAGATTGGCGATGTTGAACAACGCCGCGCAGCCGGCGAACGTCGCCAGGAGAGCGGCGGCCAGACGATGACCCTCCGCACCGGCGAACTCGCTGCCTAGCATGGCAGCCGGCACGAAAAGCGCTGAAAAGCCCGCCCCCATCAAGGCGACGAAAGCAACTTCGAAATGACTGTCATAGGGCCGGCCGCCGATGGCGATGCCGCCCAGCAACGGAATGAAGATCATTCGCGTCCGCTTGTGACCCATCATGCGGAACGCCGTCATGTGCCCCAGTTCATGCAACGCCACCACCGAGGTGAGCGTCGCGGCCAGGGCGAAGCCACCGATGTTGAGCCCGAAGAGCGGCCAGAGGATCAGGGCGGAGACGACCGCGAAACCCACCTGGCTGAGAGGATGCTCGAACCATCCGCCTGCGCGGTAACGTCCGCTCTCGCCCCAGACCTTGAGCTTGGCCAATTCCCGGCGCATGGCGAAATAACGGAAAATGAGGAAGGCAACGCCGCGATACCGGTCTGTCTGGCTGACGACCACCCGGGTGAAGTCACCTTCGCGGATCAGCTCCGTCGTTTCGCGGTAGTGTGACCAGAACGACGGATCGAGCGAGGTGTCATCGATGACGCGCATGGCGAACCGCCTGCCCTCGCTCACATCTTCGAGGACTATTTTGCGTTCGATCGGCAGCCCGTCCCGCCCTTCCCAGGACAGGAAAACACGCGCCGCACCTTCGCCGTCAGACGTTGCGGACACAATCTCGCCGGACCATCCTGCATGTGCGCCCAGCGGCCATTTCGCCTGCCACAGACGCATCCGGTCGGCAGCGACGAGCCTGCTCAGTTTGACGGTGCGGCTCCCTAGCTGCACCGTCATGAGCAGAAAGATAAGACCGAGATTTCCGGCCACGAGGCCAAGCGTCAGAAACGGCGACACCACGCATTACTCCATGTCGGGAGCATCGTATCGCCGTCGCGGCAAGAAAAGCTTAATCGCCGCGACGAGACCAGGCAAAAGCCCGGCCAGACAAATTACATCGCGCCGATCCATACGGCCATGGACACCAGGAAGGCGCTCATGCAAACCAGCGAGGCCACGTCCTGAACGAAATCGGTCATAACTCTCTCCTGTTTTTAATTTGTATCTCATTTGTTCTTATTTTGTTCGAATTGTCAAACGTTCTGACGTCGGAACGTAACGGCTCCTGCCGTCTCCTGCCGCAAGGGTTAGCGAAGCGTGAACCGCGTGCCCCAGGACCGCCGAATTTTAACGATCTTTGAAATCCCGACGAACGTGTCCGCCTGCGGCCACGGAATCCGACGCATCACGGTCACCGGCAATGTCCGGATGAACGTCCGCTTCAAGAGCCAGACAATAACGGCGGCCGGACGTTTTAAATGACAAGCTAGAAGGGCGGCCGACGCCTAAAGCGGAACGACCTTGCCGTCGGCCAGCGTCACGCGGCGGTCCATGCGCGCGGCCAGCTCATGGTTGTGCGTGGCGATCAATGCCGCCAAGCCGGATTGCTTCACCAGCGCACCCAGCGCCTCGAATACATACGAGGCGGTAACCGGGTCGAGATTGCCCGTCGGCTCGTCGGCCAGAAGCAGCAGCGGCGCGTTGGCGACGGCGCGGGCGATCGCCACGCGCTGCTGCTCGCCGCCGGAAAGCTCGGACGGACGATGCTGCGCCCGCTTGCCGATCTGCATGTAGTCGAGCAGCTGCGCCGCGCGCTCCGCCGCTTCCTTGTGCGGCAGCCCCTTGATGAGCTGCGGCATCATGATGTTTTCCAGCGCCGAAAACTCCGGCAGCAAATGATGGAACTGATAGACGAAGCCGACATCGTTGCGGCGGATCGCCGTGCGTTCCTCGTCTGAGAGCCGCCCGCAGGCGCGGCCGCCGAGAATGACATCGCCGGCATCGGGCCGCTCCAGCAGTCCCGCCGTGTGCAGCAGCGTCGACTTGCCAGTGCCGGAGGGCGCCACCAGCGCCACCATCTCGCCGCGCCGCAGCGTAAAATCCGCGCCGTTCAGGATGGTCAGCTTGCGCTCGCCCTGCTCGTAGTGCCGCTCAACGCCCTTCAGTTCGATAATGGCTGCGGCCATCATTCGTACCTCAATGCTTCGACGGGATCGAGCCGCGCCGCCCGCCAGGCGGGAAACAGCGTCGCCAGGAAGGACAACACCAAGGCCATGGCGACAACCGAGAAGGTTTCGCTGAGGTCCATCTTCGCCGGCAACTGGCTGAGGAAATAAAGCTCGGGATTGAAAAGAACCGTGCCCGAAATCCACGAGAAGAACTCGCGGATGCGCTCGATGTTCAGGCAGATCAGGATGCCGAGGATGACACCGGCGAAGGTGCCGACCACGCCGATGGCCGCGCCCGTCATCAGGAAGATGCGCAGGATGGCGCCGCGCGTCGCGCCCATGGTGCGCAGAATGGCGATGTCGTGGCCCTTGTCCTTCACCAGCATGATCAAGCCCGAAATGATGTTCAGCGCCGCCACCAGCACGATCAGCGTCAGGATCATGAACATCACGTTGCGCTCCACCTGCAGCGCCGAGAAGAACGTCTGGTTTCGCTGTCGCCAGTCGGTCAGGTAGATCTGCCGCTGCGCCGCCTCCTCGATCTTCGGTTTAAGCGCGTCGACATCGTCGGGGTTGTCGACATAGATCTCGATGGTCTGCGCCCGCCCCTCCATGTTGAAATAGAGCTGCGCCTCGGAAAACGGCATGTAGACGATGGAACTGTCATATTCGGACATGCCCACCTCGAATATGGCCGAGACGGGATAGCCTTTCAGTCTTGGCGTCGTGCCGAGCGGCGTCACGTCGCCATCGGGGGAAACCAGCGTAATCGTGTCACCGAGCGCAAGGCCCAGATTGTCGGCCATGCGGCGGCCGATGGCCACCCCCTCCCCACCGTCGAAGCCGACGATGGAGCCCTGCTTGATGTTATTGGCGACGATGGTCATCTTGCCGAGGTCTTCGCCACGGATGCCACGCACCAGCGCGCCGGTTCCGGCGCCGACATTGCCCTGCGCCAGCACCTGCCCGTCAACCAGCGGAATGGCATATTTCACGCCGGACACGCCATTGATGCGGCCGGCCACGGCGGCATAATCTTCCAGCGGCAGGTCGATCGGGGTGACGATCAGGTGACCGTTTATGCCGAGGATACGGGTCAAAAGTTCAGCCCGGAAGCCATTCATCACCGCCATGACGACGATCAGCGTCGCCACCCCCAGCATGATGCCGAGGAAGGAGATGGAGGCGATGACGGAGATCACCGTTTCCTTGCGCCGCGAGCGCAGATAGCGCCATGCAACCATGCGCTCGAAGCCGGAGAATGGGCCGGCGCCCGGTCTGGATTGCGCCTTCGGAGCTGGCTTCGCAACGCTGGCCGTGCTTGTCACTGCGCACCCTCCAGCGAGGCGAGCAGATCGCCGACCGCCTTGACCTCGCGTTCGCCGGTCGCCCGGCTCTTGACCTCGACGGTACCTTCGCCGACACCGCGCGGCCCGACGATCACCTGCAAGGGGATACCGATCAGGTCCGCCGTGGCGAACTTCGCTCCGGCGCGCTGGTCGGTGTCGTCATAAAGCACCTCGCGGCCGGCTTTTTCATAGGCGGCCTGAAGCTTCTCGCACAGCGCGTCACAGCCGGCGTCGCCCGGTTTCATGTTGATCAGCGCGACATGGAAAGGCGCCACCGCCTCCGGCCAGATGATGCCGTTATCGTCGTGGCTCGCCTCGATGATCGCCGCCACCAGCCGGCTTGGACCGATGCCATAGGAGCCGCCGGAGACGAAATGCTCCTTGCCGTCGGGGCCAGTCACCTTGGCGCCCATCGGTTTGGAGTATTTGTCGCCGAAATGGAAGATATGGCCGACTTCGATGCCCCGCGCCGAAACCTTGTCAGCATCGGGAACCTTGTCCCATCCGCCCTCGTCATGCATCTCGTCGGTGGCGGCATAGGGTGTCGTCCACGTCTGGACGATAGCGGCGATTTCGGCGTCGTTGGTGAAATCGGTATCGGCGCCGGGAACCGGCAGCGAAAGATAATCGCGGTGGCAATAGACCTGGCTTTCGCCGGTGTCCGCCAGGATGATGAACTCATGGCTCAGGTCGCCGCCGATCGGTCCGGTGTCGGCCCGCATCGGGATCGCCTGCAGGCCCATGCGCGTGAAGGTCCGCAGATAGGACACGAACATGCGGTTGTAAGCCGCCTTCGCGCCTTCATAGTCGAGGTCGAACGAATAGGCGTCCTTCATCAGGAACTCGCGTGAGCGCATGACGCCAAAACGCGGCCGCACCTCGTCACGGAACTTCCACTGGATGTGGTAGAGGTTCAGCGGCAGGTCTTTGTAGGACTTGACGTAGGAACGGAAGATTTCCGTCACCATCTCCTCGTTGGTCGGCCCGTAAAGCAGCGCGCGGTCCTGCCGGTCCTTGATGCGCAGCATCTCCTTGCCGTAGTCGTCGTAGCGCCCGCTCTCGCGCCACAGATCGGCCGACTGGATCGTCGGCATCAGGATTTCCAGCGCGCCGGCCCTGTCCTGCTCCTCGCGGATAATCCGGCAGACCTTGTCGAGCACACGCTTGCCCAGCGGCAGCCATGAAAAGCTGCCCTGCCCCTGCTGCCGGATCATGCCGGCGCGCAGCATCAGCCGGTGCGATACGATTTCGGCTTCGCGCGGGTTTTCTTTGAGGATGGGCAGGAAGTAGCGCGACAAACGCATGAGGTTTTCCGTGAGAGATGAAGTGGCGGCGGGAATCGGTGCGAAGCAGGCTTTGCTTGCACGGCTTCATAGCCATTTCATGGCGGATTGGAAACCCGCGCCGGCGGCAAGCCTCTTGGGGTGATTTTCAATATGATCGTTTCGGCGGCAAGAAGTGCACGTCCATTGTGCAATGCAGCACAGTATTGCATGTTTCAGGGCAAAATTTTTCGTGACATCGTCTTCCCGGTTGGGATAGGGTGCCCCGCATAACCGAGAGGGTAGAAGTACAATCTGCTCTCCTGCGCGGTCAAAGTCTTGGGAGGATGCGATCTAGGCGCGATTTTTCGCTGCCGCCGGATAACGGAAAACAGATCGGACGCGTTTAATTGCAAGGCCTAGTGCCTTGCATTTTTTTTGTGCAATCAGGAATTTGCGGGCCGATTCTGTGAACACGGATGACGCTGTCCACTTTTACGTGAACGCAGTCTCTCGCGTGCCGATCACTCGAATTCCGGGACGATATGCGGCAGGTCGTCGATGCCCAGTTCAAGCCCCCGGGTCACGCCGTAGAATATTCCCAGCAGGACCAGCGTCACGAGCGTCGTCCACAGGACGGCGCGCAGCATGTGCGGCCCGCGCGGGGCGCTGGAAACCGTGCCGAGGGTGACGTCGCTGTCGTCGTCCTGCGTCTTCAGGCCGAACGGAAGAATGGCGAACAGGACGGTCCACCAGACCACGAAGAAAAGAGCGGTGAGCGAAACCCAGCTCATGCTTGTTCCAGTTCCACCAGCGTGCCGGTGAAATCCTTTGGATGCAGGAACAACACCGGCTTGCCATGAGCGCCGGTCTTGGGATTGCCGTCGCCGAGCACGCGCGCGCCGGCGGCCTTGAGGCGGTCACGCGCGGCGATGATGTCATCCACCTCGTAACATATGTGGTGCATTCCGCCGGATGGGTTCTTTTCCAGGAAACCGGCTATGGGCGAAGCCTCGCCCAGCGGCTCGAGCAGTTCGATCTTGGTGTTGCCGAGATCGATGAACACCACGGTGACGCCATGTTCTGGCAGAGCCTGCGGCTGGTTCACCCTCGCGCCCAGCGTGTCGCGATAGGTCGCTGTCGCAGCCGCGAGATCCGGCACGGCAATGGCGACGTGGTTGAGGCGGCCTAGCATGGGCATCTCCAGATACGGCAATCGGCAATGGGCAGTCGGCAATAGGAACAAGGACAGGCTTCGTCGTCACACGGCAATCACCGACTGCCGACTGCCCATTGCCAACTGCCTATTTCACCTCGTCACAAACACCGTCACCAGCGGCTTCTTGCCCCAGCTTTCGTTCGCCGCGGCGCGAACGGCGCGCCGCACGGATTCCTGCACGAGGTCCAGGTCTTTTCGGCGCTGGCGGGGTATAGAGTCCACCGCGCCGATTGCCGCATCGAGCATGAGGTCCTCCAGCGTCTCGCCGCGCGCGTCCGCTTCGGCGACGCCGATGGCGACCAGGTCGGGATCGCCCGCCAGCTCATATTTGTCGTCGAGGACCACATTGACGGCTACGTGGCCGGCAAAGGAAAGCTTGCGCCGGTCCTTGATGCCCATGGCCTCGTCGGTGCCGACGAGCTTGCCATCCTTGTAGACGCGGCCGAACGGCACCTTGCCTATGATCGTAGCCGCGCCCGGATAAAGCCGCAGCATGTCGCCGTCGCGGATCTGCGCCACCTGGGCGATGCCGCTGGTCGCCATCAATGACCCTTGCGCCACCAGATGCGCAGCCTCGCCATGCACCGGAACGCCGATCTGTGGCCGCACCCATTCATACATGCGCTTCAGTTCGGCGCGGCGCGGATGCCCGGAGACATGCACCAACTGGTCACCGTCCTCGATGATCTTCATGCCGAGGTCGATCAGCTTGTTCTTGACCTCGAGGATCGCCTTTTCGTTGCCGGGAATGGTGCGCGAGGAAAAGATCACCGTATCGCCGGCGGTCAACGCTACCGATTTCATCTCGTCGCGCGACAGCTTCGCCAGCGCCGCCAGCGGCTCGCCCTGGCTGCCGGTGCAGATGATCACCAGATTGTCGCGCGGGATGAAGCCGTAATCCTCCTCGGCGATGAATTCCGGCAGTCCATCCATGTAGCCGAGTTCGCCGGCGACATCGACGACGCGCTTCAGCGAGCGTCCGAGCAGGAGGCACTGCCGGCCGGCATCGCGCGCCGCCTTGGCGATCGAAACGATGCGACCGACATTGGAGGAGAAGGTGGTGACGGCGACCCGGCCCTTGGCCTGGCTGATGATGTCCTTCAGGCTGGCGCCCACCGCCTGCTCGGAGGGCGAATCCCCGTCCCTGACCGCATTGGTGGAATCGCAGACCAGCGCCAGCACGCCCTTGTCGCCATAGGCGCGGAACCGCGCCTCGTCGGTCATCGGCCCCACCGTCGGCGCTGGATCGATCTTCCAGTCGCCGGTGTGGATCACCGTGCCCGCCGGCGTGGTGATGGCGAGCGACATCGGCTCCGGAATCGAGTGCGCCACCGGGATCGCCTCGATTTCGAACGGGCCGACCGTGAACTTTTCACCGCCGCGATAGATCGTCACCGGGATTTTCGGCGCGCCCTGCTCGCCCTGCCGCTTGGCTTCAAGCAGTCCGGCGGCGAAAGGCGTCATCCAGACCGGCGCCTTCAGACGGGGCCAGATGTCGTGCAAAGCACCGTAGTGATCCTCATGCGCGTGGGTAATGACGATACCGCGAAGATTGGCGACGTTTTCCTCAATGAAGCGTGTGTCGGGCAAAACGAGATCGACGCCAGGCAGCGACGCATCGGGAAAGGTGACGCCGACATCCACCAGAAGCCACTCACGCTTGTTGGCCGGTCCATAGCCGTAAAGAGCGAAGTTCATGCCGATTTCGCCGACGCCGCCGAGCGGAACGAAGACGAGTTCGGCGTTGCTGTTGGCCATGAAGGGTCCTTCCTGAGGTCTTAGACAGAGCCCGCCGAAGCGACCGCGCCGAAGTGAACGTCGCCGGCCGCAATCGTCAACAGCGCGCCGCGTTCATCGCGGACCACGAAACGGCAGTCCTCGTCAATGGTTTCAAAGGTGCCACGCACCACATTCCCGTCGATTCTGACCGCAACCTGCCCGCCGAGGCCGGCGGCGCGCTGCAGCCAGCGTTTGCGCACGGCATCGAGCCCGCGTCCCTCCTGCCAGAGCCGGGCGTTTTCGCTCCAGGCGTCCGACAGCGCCAGAAACAGTGTTTCGGCGTCGCAACCACTGCCCAGTTCCTTCAGCGACGTCGCCGGATAGGGCAAATCCTGCGGGTGCGCGACGACGTTGACGCCGATGCCGACGGCGACGGCAAACCGCCCGTCCCCAAGCACCGCCGATTCAAGCAGGATGCCGGCCATCTTCGCGCCGGAAGCCAGCACGTCGTTCGGCCATTTCAGTTCGAAACGGTTGCGTCCGGCGCTGGCGCCGTCCAGTCCTATGGCAATGCGCCTGTCGGGAACCACGGCCTCCAGCGCATCCGCCAGCGCCAGCCCGGCGACGAAGCCGAGTGTCGCCGCCAGCCGCAGTTCTCCGCCCGAAATCACCAGCAGCGTCGCGGCAAGATTGCCATGCGGCGTCGCCCACGCCCGGCCGCGGCGGCCACGTCCGCTGTCCTGCTTCTTCGAGACGACCCAAAGCTTGCCAGGATCGCCGGCGCGGGCATGGTCCAGCGCCAGCGCGTTGGTGGAACCGACCGTATCGTGCGCCTCGAGGCGGAAGCCTTCGGCGGCAGCGGTCGGCGCCAGTGCAAATCCCATCAGAAGAATGTCTTCGCGGCGGCCCCGGCATAGGTGGCAACGGGGCCGCCGATCAGCACGTAGAGCAGGACGAAGATGCCGGACACGCCGAGCACCACCCGCAGTTCTCCCGCCATGGGCTGGAAGCCGCCCACGGATTCATCGAACCACATGATCTTGATGATGCGCAGATAGTAGTAAGCGCCGACCACCGAAGCGAGAACGCCGAGCACCGCAAGCGCGTAGAGATTGGCGTTGATGGCGGCGAGGAAGACGTACCATTTCCCCCAGAAGCCGGCGAGCGGCGGAATGCCGGCCAGCGAGAACATCAGGATGGTCAGCACCGTCGCCATCGCCGGATTGGTCGACGACAGGCCGGCGAGATCGCTGATCTGCTCGACATTCTGGTCGTTGCGACGCATGGCCAGGATGAAGGCGAAGGTGCCGAGCGTCATCACCAGATAGATCAGCATATAGATAGCGACGCCGCGCACGCCGGCCTCGCTGTTGGCGGCAAGGCCGACCAGCGCATAGCCCATATGGCCGATCGAGGAATAGGCCATCAGCCGCTTGATATTGGTCTGGCCGATGGCAGCGAACGCGCCGAGCGCCATCGAGGCGATGGAGATGAAGACGATGATTTGCTGCCAGTCGGCGGCAATCGGCTCGAACGCGCCCATGGTGACGCGCACGATCAGCGCCATGGCCGCCATTTTGGGCGCCGCCGCCAGGAAGGCGGTGACCGGCGTCGGTGCGCCCTCATAGACGTCGGGCGTCCACATGTGGAACGGCACGGCGGAAATCTTGAAGGCAAGGCCGGCGAGGACAAAAACCAGTCCGAACACCAGACCGAGCTGCCGTTCACCCGTACCCAGCGCCGACGCGATGGCGTCGAAGGACGTGTTTCCGGTGTAGCCGTAAACGAGGCTGATGCCGTAGAGCAGCATGCCGGAAGACAGCGCGCCCAGCACGAAATACTTCAGGCCTGCCTCGGTGGAGCGGGCATTCTCGCGGTTGATCGCCGCCAGCACATAGATCGCCAGCGACTGAAGTTCGAGGCCGAGATAAAGCCCGATCATTCCGCTGGCCGAGATCATCAGCATCATGCCGAGCGTGCAAAGCAGGATCAGAACCGGGTACTCGAACTTGTCGAAATTCTCTTGCCTGGCGAAGCGCACCGACATGATCAGCGCTACCGCCGAGCCGACCAGCGACAGCACTTTCATGAAACGGGCGAACGCGTCCTGCACATAGGCGCCGCCATAGGCGCTGCCTTCGCCGGTGACGAACAGCATCCAGCCGCCTGCCACGATCAGGATGGCGACGGCAAGCCCGCTGATCGCGCCGCCGGTCGCTTCGCGCGAATAGGCGCCGACCATCAACAGCACCAGCGCACCGATGGCGATGATCAGTTCGGGGGCCGAAAGCGAGAGGCTGGAGAGAATGTCCGACGTCATGATTGCCTCAGGTTCAGTTCGCCGCCGCGGTCTGCGCGGAGTTGATGGATGCGGAGACGTTGGTGACCAGCGCCTTGACCGACTGCGCGGTCGCGTCGAACACGGGCGCCGGATAGACGCCGAAGAAGATCGTCAGCACCACCAGCGGATAGATGACCACCTTCTCGCGCGGTGACAGGTCGAGCAGGGTCTTCAAACTGTCCTTGGTCAGCGCGCCGAAGATCACCCGGCGATAGAGCCACAGCGCATAGGCCGCCGACAGGATGACGCCGAACGCGGCGAAGAACGCGATCCAGGTGTTTACCTTGAAGACGCCGAGCATCGTCAGGAACTCGCCGACGAAACCGCTGGTGCCCGGCAGGCCGACATTGGCCATGGTGAAGATCAAAAGCACCGTCGCGTATTTCGGCATGTTGTTGACCAGCCCGCCATAGGCGGCGATCTCGCGCGTGTGCATCCGGTCGTAGATGACGCCGACGCAAAGGAACAGCGCGCCGGAAACGAGACCGTGCGAGAGCATCTGGAAGATCGCGCCCTGCACGCCCTCCTGGTTCATCGCGAAGATGCCCATGGTCACGAAGCCCATATGAGCTACCGACGAATAGGCGATCAGCTTCTTGATGTCCTCCTGCATCAGCGCCACCAGCGAGGTGTAGATGATGGCGACGACCGACAGGGTGAACACCAGCGGCGCGAACATCTCCGACGCCAGCGGGAACATGGGCAGCGAGAAGCGCAGGAAGCCGTATCCCCCCATCTTCAGCAGGATGCCGGCCAGGATGACCGAGCCGGCGGTCGGCGCTTCGACGTGCGCGTCCGGCAGCCAGGTATGCACCGGCCACATCGGCATCTTCACCGCGAAGGAGGCGAAGAAGGCCAGCCACAGCCATGTCTGCATGGTCGCCGGGAAATTGTGGGTCAGCAGCGTCGGGATGTCCGTCGTGCCGGCCTGGTAAAGCATTGCCATGATGGCGAGCAGCATCAGCACCGAGCCGAGCAGCGTGTAGAGGAAGAACTTGAACGACGCGTAGACGCGCCGCTTGCCGCCCCACACGCCGATGATGATGAACATCGGAATCAGCCCGGCTTCGAAGAAGACGTAGAACAGCACGATGTCGAGGGCGCAGAACACGCCGATCATCAGCGTTTCCAGCAGCAGGAAGGCGATCATATACGCCTTCACCCGCTTCTCGATCGACTGCCAGCTCGCCAGGATGCACAGCGGCATCAGGAAGGTCGTCAGGATGACGAACAGCATCGAGATGCCGTCGACGCCCATATGGTAGGAGATGCCGGAATCCAGCCAGTCCGTCTTCTCGACCATCTGGAAGCCGGGGTTCGAATTGTCGAAGCCGGCCCAGATGAACAGCGAGATGACGAAGGTGATGATCGTCGTCCACAGCGCGATCATGCGCACATTGCGGCGCGCGTTCTCGCTGTCATCGCGGATGAACAGGATGAGCAGGATGCCGACCAGCGGCAGGAATGTGACCGTCGAGAGAATAGGCCAGTCGGTCATAGCATCATCCAGGTGACGAGAGCCGCAACGCCGATCAGCATGGCGAAGGCATAGTGATAGAGATAGCCGGTCTGCAGCTTGACGACGCGGTTGGTCACGTCGACCACGCGGGCCGAGACCCCGTCAGGCCCGAACCCGTCGATGACGGTGCCGTCGCCCTTCTTCCACAGCGTGTAGCCGAGCCATTTCGCTGGCCGCACGAACAGGAAGTCGTACAGCTCGTCGAAATACCACTTGTTGAGCAGGAAGGCGTAGAGGCCGCGATGCCGGGCCGCGAGATCGCGCGGCGCCTGCGGGTTGCGGATGTAGAACTGCCAGGCCACCAGAAGGCCGATCAGCATGGCCACGAACGGCGCCAGCTTCACCCACATCGGCACTTCATGCATGTCGTGCAGGATATGGTTGGTCGGCAGCGTGAACAGCGACGCCTTCCAGAACTCCCCATATCCTTCGCCGATGAAGGCGTCGTGGAACAGGAAGCCCGCGAACAGCGCGCCGGCAGCCAGCACGAACAGCGGCACCAGCATCACCGGCGGCGATTCATGCACATGGTGCATGACCTCATGGCTGGCGCGCGGCTTGCCGTGGAAGGTCATGAAGATCAGGCGCCAGGAGTAGAAGGAGGTGAAGCAGGCCGCGATGACCAGCATGATGAAGGCGAACAGCGCCACCGGATTGTGGCCGACGAACGAGGCCTCGATAATGGCGTCCTTGGAGAAGAAGCCGGCGGTGCCGATGAGCGTGGCCGGGATGCCGACACCGGTGAGCGCCAGCGTGCCGATCACCATCATCCAGTAGGTGGTCGGGATCAGCTTGCGCAGGCCGCCCATCTTGCGCATGTCCTGCTCGTCGGAGACGGCGTGGATCACCGAGCCCGAGCCGAGGAACAGCAGCGCCTTGAAGAAGGCGTGCGTGAACAGGTGGAAAATCGCCACGCCATAGGCCCCTACCCCCAGCGCCACGAACATGTAGCCGAGCTGCGAGCAGGTCGAATAGGCGATGACGCGCTTGATGTCGTTCTGCACCAGGCCGACGGTCGCCGCGAAGAAGGCGGTGATGGCGCCGATCAGCGTCACCACGGTGAGCGCCGTGTGCGACAGCTCGAACAGCGGCGACAGCCGCGCCAGCATGAACACGCCGGCCGTCACCATGGTGGCGGCATGGATGAGCGCCGAGACCGGCGTCGGGCCTTCCATGGCGTCCGGCAGCCAGGTGTGCAGCGGCACCTGCGCCGACTTGCCCATGGCGCCCATGAACAGCAGCAGGCACACGATGGTCAGCGCCGCGCCCTTGTCCAGCGCGTAACCGAGGAAGGTCAGCACCGTCTCGCCATGGGCGGCGGCTTCCGCGCCATGCTCGGCCGGCACGAAGGAGGCCGCATTGGCGAAGATGGTGGAAAGGTTGACCGAGCCGAACAGCACGAACACGCCGAAGATGCCGAGCGCGAAGCCGAAATCGCCGACGCGGTTGACGACGAAGGCCTTGATGGCGGCTGCGTTGGCCGACGGCTTCCTGTACCAGAAGCCGATCAGCAGATAGGAGGCGAGACCGACGCCCTCCCAGCCGAAGAACATCTGGATGAGATTGTCCGACGTCACCAGCATCAGCATGGCGAAGGTGAACAGCGACAGATAGGCGAAGAAGCGCGGCCGGTTCGGATCGTGGTGCATGTAGCCGATCGAGTAGATATGGACCAGCGCCGACACCGTGTTGACCACCACCAGCATGACGACCGTCAGCGTATCGATACGCAGCGCCCAGGCGGCATCGACGCCGCCGGACTGGATCCAGCGCAGAACCGGGACGGTAAACACCTCGCCCTCGCCGAACCCGACGGCGAAGAAGGCGACCCAGGACAACGCCGCAGCGATCACCAGGAAGCCGGAGGTGATGAACTCCGATGCCTTGGCGCCCAGCGAATTGCCGAACAGCCCGACGATCAGGAAGCCGATGAGGGGTAGGAAAACAATGGCTTGGTACATGATTGCCCCGTCAGCCCTTCATCATGTTCACGTCTTCGACCGCGATGGTGCCGCGGTTGCGGAAGAAGACGACGAGAATGGCAAGTCCGATCGCCGCTTCGGCGGCGGCCACCGTCAGCACGAACAGCGCAAAGACCTGGCCCACGAGGTCGCCCAGCGCCGCCGAGAAGGCGACGAAATTGATGTTCACCGCCAAAAGGATCAGCTCCACCGACATCAGGATGACGATGACGTTCTTGCGGTTCAGAAAGATGCCGAACACGCCGAGCGTGAACAGGATCGCCGAAACGGTGAGAAAATGTGCGATGCCGACAACCATATCAGATGCCCTCTCCCGTCTTGACCTTCTTGATTTCCATGGCGGTCGCCGGATTGCGCGCCACCTGGGCCGGAATGGACTGGCGCTTGACGCCTTCCTTGTGGCGCAGCGTCAGAACGATGGCGCCGATCATGGCGACCAGCAGGATCAGGCCCGAAATCTGGAAGTAATAGAGATAATCCGTATAGAGGATGTCCCCGAGCGCCGCCGTGTTCGACCGCACCGCCAGGTCCGGGGTCGGCATGGCGACCGTCGAGGCGAGCTGCGGCGCGAATGTATAGCCGCCCAGCACGACGATCAGCTCCGCTGCCAGGATCAGCCCGACCAGAGCACCGATCGGCGCATATTGCAGCGCGCCGCTCTTCAGTTCGGCGAAGTCGACGTCCAGCATCATGACGACGAACAGGAACAGCACCATCACCGCGCCGACATAGACGACGAGCAGGATCATCGCCAGGAACTCCGCCCCGGTCAGCAGGAACAGTCCGGCGGCGTTGAAGAAGGTGAGGATCAGGTAGAGCACGGAGTGCACGGGATTGCGGGCGGAGATGACCATGAAGGCCGACGCCACCGCGATAAAGGCGAAGAGGTAGAAGAAGATCGCCTCTAGTCCATTCAGCATGGGTTAATCCCCGGGTTCCTATTCCGACTCCATCCCGATTGCCGGACGAAATCGCGTGTTCCTTAGACGACGCCCAATGACGCGTCCATGTTTGCGTTATTCCTTCTCCCCGTTCACGGGGAGAGGAAATTTCTCACCGGTACGGCGCGTCCAGTTCCATGTTGCGCGCGATCTCGCGCTCCCACCGGTCGCCGTTCGCCAGCAGCTTGTCCTTGTCGTAGTAGAGTTCCTCGCGCGTTTCCGTCGCGAACTCGAAATTCGGCCCCTCGACGATGGCGTCGACCGGACACGCTTCCTGGCAGAAGCCGCAATAGATGCACTTCACCATGTCGATGTCGTAGCGCACCGTGCGCCGCGTGCCGTCGTTGCGGCGCGGCCCGGCCTCGATGGTGATGGCCTGCGCCGGGCAGATCGCCTCGCACAGCTTGCAGGCGATGCAGCGTTCTTCGCCGTTCGGATAGCGGCGCAGCGCGTGTTCGCCGCGGAAGCGTGGGCTGATCGGCCCCTTCTCATGCGGATAGTTGATCGTCTCCTTCGGCGCGAAGAACTGCCGCATCGACAGGAAGAACGCGCTGACGAAATCCTTCAGCAGAAGCGATCCAGCGGCTTGGGAAAGTGCCGACATGTTACTGCCCTCCCATTTCAAGTCCAAAAAGCGCCCCTAAAACAACAAAGATCGGTAAAACCAGACCAAAATAAAAAATCCTTGGTCTCATTCTTCCGAAGACCGGCACGTCTAATCCTTCCGGCTGCAATCTCTGCACAACGCCGCAGACCAGTGTTACGAGAACCAGCCCCACTCCACCAAATATGCCGACGCCCAACACCACGCTCGAAAGCAGCGACAATCCTTCGGGCCAAGGTATTTCCATCATGCCCACCCGGTTATCTTGAGGAATGCGGCGGTGATGACGACCATCGCCAGCGAAATCGGCAGGAACACCTTCCAGCCGAGCCGCATGAGCTGGTCATAGCGGTAGCGCGGCACGAACGCCTTCACCATCGAGATCATGAAGAAGACGAAGCAGACCTTCAGCACGAACCATATGACGCCCGGCACCCAGGTGAAGGGCGCGAAGTCGAAGGGCGGCAGCCACCCGCCGAGGAACAGGATGGTGGCGAGTGCGCACATCAGCACGATGGCGACATATTCTCCGAGGAAGAACAGCAGGAAGGGCGTCGACGAATATTCGACCATGTGGCCGGCGACCAGTTCCGATTCCGCTTCCACCAGGTCGAAGGGCGGGCGGTTCGTTTCGGCCAGCGCCGAGATGAAGAACACCACGAACATCGGGAACAGGCCGAGCCAGTGCCAGTCGAGGAAGGTGTTGGGCAGGCCGAGCCGCGTGCCGATGCCGTCATGCTGCGACAGCACGATGTCCGACAGGTTGAGCGAACCGACGCACAGGAGCACGGTGACGATGACGAAGCCGATGGAAACCTCGTAGGACACCATCTGCGCCGCCGAGCGCAGCGCCCCGAGGAACGGATATTTCGAGTTCGACGCCCAGCCGCCCATGATGACGCCGTAGACTTCCAGCGACGAGATGGCGAAGACGTAGAGAATGCCGACATTGACATTGGCGATGGCCCAGCCGTCGCTGACCGGGATCACCGCCCAGGCCGAGATTGCCAGCACCGCCGACACCAGCGGCGCCAGCAGGAACACGCCCTTGTTGGCGCCCGACGGGATGATCGGTTCCTTGAACACGAACTTGAACAGGTCGGCGAAGGCCTGCAGCGTTCCCCACGGGCCGACGACGTTCGGGCCGCGGCGCAGCTGCACCGCCGCCCAGATCTTGCGGTCGGCGTAAAGCACGTAGGCCACGAAGATCAGCAGAATGACGATCAGCACGACCGACTTCAGCGCGATGATCAGCGCCGGCAGGACATAGAAGGAGAAGAAGCTGTCCATGTCTTACTCCGCCGCCTGCCGGAAGCCGTTCCTGGCCAAAGCCGAACACTCGGCCATGACCGCCGATGCGCGCGCGATCGGGTTGGTGAGATAGAAATCCTTCACCGGCGCGGTGAAGGCGCCCTTGCCGAGCCGCCCGCCGAGCTTCGCCGCTTTGGCGACGTCGCCGGCATCGCCCGCCGCGATCTGGTCGATGCGTGCGAGATGCGGGTATTCGGCGTAGAGCTTTGCGCGCAACTGCGCCAGCGAATCGAACGGCAGCTTGTGGCCGAGAACGTCCGAAAGGGCGCGCAGGATCGCCCAGTCCTCGCGCGCCTGGCCGGGGGCGAAGCCGGCGCGGCTGGTCTGCTGCACGCGGCCTTCCGTGTTCACATAGGTGCCGGACTTTTCCGTGTAGGCGGCGGCCGGCAAAATGACGTTGGCGCGGTGCGCGCCGGCATCGCCATGCGTGCCGATATAGACGACAAACGCGCCGCCGGTCTTGCCCATGTCGATCTCGTCGGCCCCGAGCAGGAACAGCACGTCCGCTCCGCCGAGCATTCCGGCGACATCCTTGCCGCCCTCGCCCGGCACGAAGCCTATGTCGAGGCCGCCAACGCGCGCGGCCGCGTTGTGCAGCACCGCAAAGCCGTTCCATTCGGTGGTGACAGCGCCGATGGCAGCAGCCAGCTTCGCCGCCTGACCCAGCACCGCCGCGCCATCGGCGCGCGCCAGCGCACCCTGGCCGACGATGATGAGTGGCTTTGAGGCCTTCTTCAGCGCCTGGAAGAACTTGCCGTTGCCGTCCGCCATGTCTTTCAGCGAATCCGGACCGGCGCCGAGCATCTCGTAGTCGTAGCGCAGGTCGCCGACATCGCCGATCACGCCGATCGGCAGCGGGCCGGCGCGGAAGCGCTTGCGGATACGGGCGTTCAGCACCGAGGCCTCGAAGCGCGGATTGGCGCCGATGATGAGGATGGCGTCGGCCTGCTCGATGCCCTCGATGGTCGGGTTGAAGATGTAGCTGGCGCGTCCGAGCGAAGGATCAAGCGCCGCGCCGTCCTGGCGGCAGTCGATGTTCTGCGAGCCGAGCGAGGCCATCAAAAGCTTCAGAGCATACATGTCCTCGACGGCGGCGAGATCGCCGGCGATGGCGCCGCTTTTTTCCGGCGTTGTCTTCGACACCGCTTCCTGGATGGCGGCGAACGCCTCGCCCCAGCTTACCGCCACCAGCTTGCCGTCCTTGCGGACATAGGGCCGGTCGAGGCGCTGCGTGCGCAACCCGTCCCAGATGAAGCGGGTCTTGTCGGAAATCCACTCCTCGTTCACCTGCTCGTTGATACGCGGCAGGATGCGCATCACTTCGCGGCCACGCGAGTCAACCCGGATCGCCGAACCGACAGCGTCCATCACGTCGATGGATTCGGTCTTGGTCAGCTCCCAGGGGCGCGCCGTGAAGGCGAACGGCTTCGAGGTCAGCGCGCCGACCGGGCACAGATCGACGACGTTGCCCTGCAATTCGGAGGTCATCGCCTGCTCGAGATAGGTGGTGATCTCGGCGTCCTCGCCGCGGCCGATCAGGCCGAGCTCCGAAACGCCGGCGACTTCCGTGGAGAAGCGGACGCAGCGCGTGCAGTGGATGCAGCGGTTCATCACCGTCTTGACCAGCGGGCCGATATATTTGTCTTCGACGGCGCGCTTGTTCTCGTGATAGCGCGAGGCATCGACGCCGAACGCCATCGCCTGGTCCTGCAGGTCGCATTCGCCGCCCTGGTCGCAGATCGGGCAATCGAGCGGATGGTTGATGAGCAGGAACTCCATCACCCCTTCGCGCGCCTTCTTCACCATTGGCGAATTGGTGAACATTTCCGGCGCTTCGCCATTCGGGCCGGGACGCAAATCGCGCACGCCCATGGCGCAGGAAGCCTGCGGCTTCGGCGGGCCGCCCTTCACCTCGACCAGGCACATGCGGCAGTTGCCGGCGATCGACAGCCGCTCGTGGAAGCAGAAGCGCGGCACTTCCGCGCCCGCCTCTTCCGCCGCCTGCAGCAGCGTGTAGTGGTCGGGTACCTCGATCTCTTTCCCGTCGACCTTAAGCTTTGCCATCTCGTCTCGAACCTCTGCGGAAAGCCCGCAATCTCGCCACGCGCCGCGCCTGCGGCGTCTGCTTAGTTTTTCTTGCCCGCAAGCCTTGCCGCCTGCCCCAGCCAGTCGTCACGCCCGATGCGCCCCTTGAAGCCGAGGGCGTCTTCCATCCAGGCAATTTCCTCGGCCTTCCACGCGGCAATCTGCCGATATGTCCACACGCCAAACCCGTTCAGCACCTGCTCGAGCTTTGGACCGACGCCGGCAATAGCCTTGAGGTCGTCCGGTTTGCGTGGTTTTTCCATGCCTTGCGGCTGACGGAAATCCTCCGGCATCAGCGCGGCTGCGGCACCGGTTCGGCCCTCGCCCACCGGCGGCATAGAAGAAGCCGCGCCGCGGGTTTCCCTGGCCACACCTTCCGCCGCGTCCTGCGTCGTTCGAATGAGCTTCTCCGCCGCATCCCGCGCCCTGGCCACGGGCGCCTTGGCAGGTGGCGCGAAATCCCGCGCCCCACCGGGCATCTCATCCAGCATCGGCTGCATCAGGCGCTGGGAGATCTCGGCGGCGCCGGCCATCGCGCCCATCCACACACCAAAAGCATGGCTGGCGAAGCCGATGCCGAGCGCCGACATTGCCGCCGCGCCGGCGAGCGGAGGCGTGAAGAGATTGACGGCGCCCGCCATCTCCTTCGGCATCATGCTTGCCAGGCTTTCGCCCATTTTCTCGACTTCGTTCATCTTTATTCCGCCGCGACCAGAACCGGTTCGGCCTTGTGTGCATTGCGCGAGAACTCGTCGATACGCCGCTCCACCTCGCCACGGAAGTGCCGCATCAGGCCCTGGATCGGCCATGCCGCCGCATCGCCCAGCGCGCAGATCGTATGGCCTTCCACCTGCTTGGTGACGTCGAGCAGCATGTCGATCTCGCGCTTCTGCGCCTCGCCGCGCACAAGCCGCTCCATCACCCGCCACATCCAGCCGGTGCCTTCGCGGCAGGGCGTGCACTGGCCGCAGCTCTCGTGCTTGTAGAAATAGCTGAGCCGCGCGATGGCCTTCACCACGTCGGTCGACTTGTCCATGACGATGACAGCGGCCGTGCCGAGACCCGATTTCAGGTCGCGCAACGCGTCGAAATCCATCGGCGTGTCCATGATCTGCTCGGCCGGCACCAGCGGCACCGAAGCGCCGCCCGGAATGACCGCCAGCAGATTGTCCCAGCCGCCGCGTATGCCGCCGCAATGCGTCTCGATCAGCTCGCGGAACGGGATCGACATCGCCTCTTCGACCGTGCACGGATTGTTGACGTGGCCGGAGATACAGAAAAGCTTGGTGCCGGCATTGTTCGGCCGGCCGAAGGATGCGAACCAGGCCGCGCCGCGCCGCAGGACCGTCGGGGCGACGGCGATCGATTCCACATTGTTGACCGTGGTCGGGCAACCATAGAGGCCGACATTGGCCGGGAACGGCGGCTTCAGCCGCGGCTGGCCCTTCTTGCCTTCCAGGCTTTCCAGCAGCGCCGTCTCCTCGCCGCAGATGTAGGCGCCGGCGCCGTGGTGGACATAGATGTCGAAATCGTAGCCGGATGTGTTGCCCTTGCCGATCAGCTTGGCCTCATAAGCCTCGTCGATGGCCCGCTGCAGCGCTTCGCGCTCGCGGATGAACTCGCCGCGCACATAGATGTAGGCGGCGATCGCGCCCATGGCGAAGCCGGCGATCAGGCAGCCCTCTACCAGCGTATGCGGATCGTTGCGCAGGATGTCGCGGTCCTTGCAGGTGCCGGGCTCGGACTCGTCCGCGTTGACCACGAGATAGCTCGGACGGCCGTCGCTCTGCTTCGGCATGAACGACCATTTCAGACCCGTCGGGAAGCCGGCGCCGCCACGGCCGCGCAGGCCGGACGCCTTCATCTCGTTGACGATCCAGTCGCGTCCCTTGCCGATCAGCCCCGGCGTATTGTCCCATGCGCCACGGCGCATCGCCCCGGCCAGCGACTTGTCGAAGCGGCCGTAGATGTTGTTGAAGATGCGATCTTTGTCCTGAAGCATGTTCGCTCTCTCAGACCGGCTTCTTGCCGAAAACGCGGATATATTCGGCGACCCCGCCCTTGGCGAGCGCCTTGGCCTGCCGCACCCAGTCGTCACGCTCGATGCGGCCATGGAACGACAGGTAACCGTCCACCCAGTCCCGCTCCGCCTTCTTCCACGCCGCGACCTGCGCGAAGGTGTAGATGCCGAGCGAATGCAATACGCCCTCGATCTTCGGGCCGACGCCCGAAATCAGCTTGAGGTCGTCCACCGACGCCGGCCTGGCGATGCCGGCGGGCCGGTTCTTGTCTTCGAGCGAAGGCTTTGCCTGCTTGGCGGCGACTTTTTTGCCACCGGCGCCGATCGGCTCACCCTTGAGCATTTCGGGAGCCTTGAATGCCCCTTTGGCGCCCTGCGATGCGATCGGCCGGGTGCGCGGCTTGTTCGCCACGCGCTCCACCGCCGGTTCTGCCTTGTCCGCCTGCTTCTTGTCGAAGGCCGGGGCAGGCGACGGATTTTCCAAGGACGGCTTGGGCTTCGATGCCTTGGCGGGCGCCTTGCCGGCCGCCGCCGCCGCGGGGGCTTTCAACGCCGGATTGGTTTCTTCCTTGGCCGTCGCCGGCTTCGCCGCATCCGAAGGCGGCACCTGCGCAGCCGCCTTGGCGGCTTCCTTGGCCTGCTTGTCGCGCGTCGTCTTCAGCACCGCCTTCTCGTCCTGAAGGCTGGTGAAGCCGCTGGTCGGCGCGGAATAGAAACGGCCATTCTGCGGGCCCGGAGTCACCGAACCGCCCTTGCCGGCCTCATAGAGAGCGATGATTTCCTCCAGCCGCTCCGGCGTCAGATCCTCGAACGTGTCCTTGAAGATCATGACCATCGGCGCGTTGACGCAGGCGCCCAGGCATTCGACCTCTTCCCACGACAGCTTGCCGTCGTCGGTGGTGTGGAACTGGTCGTGATGGATCTTCGAGCGGCAGACGTCCATCAGCGCTTCGGAACCGCGCAGCATGCAGGGCGTGGTGCCGCAGACCTGGATATGCGCGCGCGTGCCGACCGGCTTGAGCTGGTACTGCGTGTAGAAGGTCGCAACTTCAAGGCCACGGATGCGCGGCATCTCCAGCATGTCGCAGATCGATTCGATGGCGGCCTTCGTCACCCAGCCTTCCTGCTCCTGCGCGATCATCAGAAGCGGAATGATGGCCGACTGCTCGCGGCCCTTGGGATATTTCTTGATCCACTGCCTTGCCGCCGCCGCGTTCGCCTTGTTGAAGGCGAAGGAGGCTGGCTGGACGCTGGCATCGGCTAAACGGCGAACACTCATCTTGCTTCCTCGATTCCCGACTCAGTGCACCGTCGATGCCGAGGCATCGAGCCGGTTCAGCCAGAACGGGCTGCTGCTGGCAACCATGTCGTAGCCGGCCCTGCGGGATTTCTTGATCCGGTCGAGTTCATCGACTGTCGTCAGTTCACGCGCGCGCCCTTCGCCCAGCCAGAATACCCGGAGCTTCATGACGTCCAGAACGTGACGGGTGGTTTCGTGCAGCGGATCGGAGCCATGCTCCTCATAGACAAAAACGGCATCGCCGGAGAGCAACCGGTCGGCACCCGAAAAAGCAGCAATCTCAACGCCTTCGACATCGAGCTTGACAACGAATTTGTCGATGCCGGCAAATTCCGGCAGGTCGGCCAGATCGTCGACCGAGATCGTCTCGCAGTCGAGGATCGGCACCGCGTCGGCGGAAGGAGCAACGATGGAACGGGCCTCATGCTTGGCGCCGTACACCCGCACATGCTCGCCGCTCGTCGAGCCGATGGCGCGGTTGAGCGCGGCGAAGCGGCCGTCGTTCAGGGTGCGGTTGTCGTCCAGCTTGCGGAACGTGTCGGCAGCCGCCTCTATGGCGACCGCCTTCTTGGAGCCGAATTCCTCGCCCGAGACCAGGATCGACCAGTAGCCATGGTTGGCGCCGCCGTCGATGAAGCCGTAATTCACGTCGCGCGACGCCTTGAGCAGCGCCATCACCGAGCGCTCATAGGCGTAGTCCGGCGAAACCAGCACCGACCAGTAGGTGTCGCAATAGGCGACGCGCATGGAGCTGTCCGGCGTCAGCCTGAACAGCATGGCGCGGTCGCTCGGCAGCAGGGCGCGCGTGGCGCGGGCGATATACGAAATGCCGACATTGGCGAACGGCTTTAGGAAAAACATGGCCGAGCGCAACACGGTGATGGCGATGCGTTCGCCGGCGGAAGCGCCTTCGACGCGCCCGCTGCGTGCATCGATCACAATGTCGTTCGCCGCGGCGATGCTCATCTGTCCACCTCGCCGAAGACGATGTCGAGCGAGCCGAGCACAGCGGTGACGTCGGCCAGCATGTGGCCGCGGCACAGGAAATCCATCGCCTGCAGATGGGCGAAGCCCGGCGCCCGCAGCTTGACGCGGTAGGGCTTGTTGGTGCCGTCCGAGACCAGATAGACGCCGAACTCGCCCTTGGGGGCTTCGACCGCGGCATAGACCTCGCCGGCCGGCACCCTGTAGCCCTCGGTGTAGAGCTTGAAGTGGTGGATCAGCGCTTCCATCGACCGCTTCATGGCGTCGCGCTTGGGCGGCACCACCTTGCCATCGAGATTGGACACAGGACCCGTGCCTTCCTTGCCGAGCAGCAGGTCGATGCACTGGCGCATGATCCTGGCCGACTGGCGCATTTCTTCCATGCGGATCAGATAGCGGTCGTAGCAGTCGCCGTTCTTGCCGATCGGAATGTCGAAATCCATCTCGGCATAGCATTCATAGGGCTGCGACTTGCGCAAATCCCACGCCGCGCCGGAGCCGCGCACCATGACGCCCGAAAAGCCCCAGGCCCAGGCATCCGCCAGCGACACCACGCCGATGTCGACGTTGCGCTGCTTGAAGATACGGTTGCCGGTCAGAAGCTGGTCGAGATCGTCGAGGTTCTTGAGGAACGGATCGATCCACCGGCCAATGTCTTCGATGAGCTGCCGCGGCAGGTCCTGGTGCACGCCGCCCGGGCGGAAATAGGCCGCGTGCATGCGTGATCCCGATGCCCGCTCGTAGAACACCATCAGCTTTTCACGGTCGACGAAGCCCCACAGCGGCGGCGTCAGGGCGCCCACGTCCATCGCCTGCGTCGTCACGTTGAGGATGTGCGACATGATGCGGCCGATCTCGGAATAAAGCACCCGGATCAGTTGGCCGCGCTTCGGCACCTCGATGCCGAGCAGCTTTTCGACGCCAAGGGCGAAGGCGTGCTCCTGGTTCATCGGCGCGCAGTAATCGAGCCGGTCGAGATAAGGCACAGCCTGCAGATAGGTCTTGTGCTCCATCAGCTTCTCGGTGCCGCGATGCAGCAGGCCGATATGCGGATCGACGCGGTCTACCACTTCGCCGTCAAGCTCCAGCACGAGGCGCAGCACGCCGTGCGCGGCCGGATGCTGGGGCCCGAAATTGATGTTGAAGTTGCGGACGGAGGTTTCAGCCATTTACTGCTTCGCCTTTTCATCTCCCGGCAGCACGTAGTCCGTGCCTTCCCAGGGCGACAGGAAGTCGAAATTGCGGAATTCCTGCTTGAGCTCGACCGGTTCGTAGATCACCCGCTTGGCCTCGTCGTCGTAACGAACCTCGACAAAGCCGGTCAGCGGGAAATCCTTGCGCAGCGGATGCCCCTCGAAACCGTAGTCGGTGAGGATACGCCGCAAATCCGGATGACCCGTGAACAGAACGCCATAGAGATCGTAGGTCTCGCGCTCGTACCAGTCGGCGCCCGGATAGACACCGGTGAGCGACGGCACCAGCGTCTCTTCGTTCGCCTGCACCTTGATGCGGATGCGCAGATTCTGCTTCGGCGAGAGCAGGTGATAGACCACGTCGAACCGGTTCGGGCGCGCCGGATAGTCCGCGCCACAGACGTCGATGATCGAGATGAACTGGCACTTCTTGTCATCGCGCAGGAACGTCGCCACCTTGACGATGTCGCCGGGCGCGACTGCGATGGCCAATTCGCCGTAGGACAACACGCTATCGGCGATGACATCGCCAAGCTTGCCCTTGATGTGGGCGGCAAGATCGCTGAGAGCTTCACTCATGGTCGGTTACCGTTCGATCGTGCCGGTGCGGCGGATCTTCTTTTGCAGAAGCAGGATGCCGTAAAGCAGCGCCTCGGCGCTCGGCGGGCAGCCGGGCACGTAGATGTCGACCGGCACGATGCGGTCGCAGCCGCGCACCACCGAATAGGAATAGTGATAGTAGCCGCCGCCATTGGCGCACGAACCCATCGAGATGACGTAGCGCGGCTCCGGCATCTGGTCGTAGACCTTGCGCAGCGCCGGCGCCATCTTGTTGGTCAGCGTGCCGGCGACGATCATGATGTCGGACTGGCGCGGCGACGCGCGCGGCGCGACGCCGAACCGCTCCGAATCGTAGCGCGGCATGGAGGTGTGGATCATTTCCACCGCGCAGCACGCCAGGCCGAAGGTCATGAACATCAGCGAGCCCGAGCGCGCCCAGTTGACCAGTGCGTCGGTCGAGGTGACGAGAAAGCCCTTGTCGGCCAGCTCATTGTTGATTTCGAGGAAGAACGGATCGTTCGCGCCCACCGGCTTGCCGGTGTTCGGATCGATGATCCCCTTCGGGCGCGGCGCGACGAGCGTGCCGCCCGAAGCCAACGGAGCGTCGTTCAATCCCATTCCAGCGCTCCCTTTTTCCATTCATAGGCGAAGCCGATGGTCAGGACGCCCAGAAACACCATCATCGACCAGAAACCCAGCATGCCGATCTTGCTGAACGAGACCGCCCACGGAAACAGAAAAGCGACCTCGAGGTCGAAGATGATGAACAGGATCGACACCAGGTAGAAGCGGATGTCGAACTTCATGCGGGCGTCATCGAACGAGTTGAAACCGCATTCGTAGGCGGACAGCTTTTCCGGGTCGGGGTTGCGGTAGGCGACCAGGAACGGTGCCGTCAACAGCGCAAGACCCACCACCAGCGCGACCCCTATGAAGATCACGATGGGGAGGTACGAACTGAGGAGTGCGTTCATGCTCCGACTTTCCAACGGTGGCCTGTCCACCAGATTTATAGCACCGGACCCGATTGCGGAAGCGTGACAGGTTGACCGCTAAACCGTTTTAAAAAAGGACCCGGCTGTAACGCGGCGAGGGTTAGCGCAGCGATCCCGCCGGTGCAAGTCAAACATTGGCCAAAATGAGCTGCTGGACGGCATATCCGCCGAAACTGGTCCCATCGGCTCCTGTTTGATTTCCTTCATATTTTACTCCACTTTTCTTCCTGACACTCCTGCCGCCATCGACCTGCTAGTATCGGCCGGAATCGGGCAGGAACAGCCTGCCCGCCGCAACGCAGACAGGCGCTCATGACGCAAAAGCTTTCCCTTGCCGCCGCCCGCCGCATCGCCCTTGCGGCACAGGGGTTCATGGATCCTCGTCCTGCCGCTGATCCGACGCGAAGGCACCTTCACCGCGTGTTGTCGCGCACCGGCCTCCTGCAGATCGATTCCGTCAGCGCCGTGGTGCGCGCCCACTACATGCCGCTTTATTCGCGGCTTGGCCCCTACCCCCAGTCGCTGCTGGACAGCGCGACCGTCGGCCGCAAGCGCACCCTGTTCGAATACTGGGCGCATGAGGCCTCGCTGCTGCCGGTTGAGACATGGCCGCTGATGCAGTGGCGAATGCAGCGGGCGCGGGCGAACGATGCCGGCGAAATCTACAAGGGGCTGGCCCGCTGGGCCGAGGATAAAGTGGCCTTCATCGAAGAAGTCTACCGGGAAGTCGAGGCGAGCGGCCCGATCCCCGCCTCCGCCATGGAAGGCCATAAGGGCAAGGGCGGCTGGTGGGGCTGGAGCGATGCCAAGGCCGCCTTCGAATGGCTTTTCTGGGCCGGGCGCATCACCACCCATTCGCGCCGCGGCTTCGAGCGCTACTACGACCTGCCCGAACGTGTCCTGCCGCGGGCAATCCTCGACATGCCGGTGCCATCGCTGGAGGACGCCCACCGCGAACTGCTGCGCATCTCGGCCAAGGCGCATGGCGTCGCCACTTATGCCTGCCTGCGCGATTATTTCCGTCTTGCGCCCGCCGACACGAAAACCGCCCTGGATTCACTGGTGGAGGAAGGCGAGCTGCTGCCGGTGACGGTCAAGGGCTGGAACAGGCCGGCCTATCTGCACCGCGACGCCCGCATACCGCGCAAGGTCGAGGCGCGCGCCCTGCTGGCGCCGTTCGACCCGCTGGTGTTCGAGCGCAGCCGTACAGAAAGCCTGTTCGAGTTCCGCTATCGAATCGAAATCTACACGCCGGCCGACAAGCGTCAGTACGGCTACTACGTCCTGCCCTTCCTGCTCAACGAGCGCATCGTCGCCCGCGTCGACCTGCGGGCCGACCGCCCTGCGAGCGTCCTGCGCGTCCATGCCGCCTACGCCGAACCGAACGCGCCATCCGAAACCGCCGCCGAACTGTTGCAGGAACTGAAGCAGATGCAGGGCTGGCTCGGGCTGGAGCGGATGGAGATCACTCCGGCAGGCGATCTGGGGGCTGCACTTAAGGCCGTTGCAGCGGATCAGCCATCCTCCTAGCCTCAGACAGCAAGCCTTTCTCTGGCCTGCATGAGTGCAAAGCCCAACAGGTTTTCACCGCGCCACAGAAGCGGATTTGCCGCACGTTTGTCGTCCGCCGAAAGGCCTGTCCCCCAAATTCTATCGACCGGACTGGCCTCCACCAGAACGGCATCGCCGGTAGAAACCAGAAACTCCTTGAGCGCGGTATTCTGATCGAATTTGCGAAAGCTGCCTTCGTCTACGATGCGCCGCTTCGCGGCGTCCCACTTTTCTTCGTCGAAGCCCCGCACTTCCCGACCAAGCTGCTTTGCCTGTTTTGGACTCCCGGCCTCCAGTATCCTTGATGCGGTTTCACGATCCTCGAAAAGCAGCGCTTTCTTCGCCATCATCCAGTGTTCGGCTGTGGGATACCGCATGCCTTCCACAGTGAAGGGTGCCGGCCACCATTGGCTGAAACAGGAAGCGGTTATCCGACCATCCTTTGATGGTTGGTGACCCCAGAAGAAAAGAAACTTCGGGCGGACCTTCGCACGGAATGCGTTTTCGAGTTCAGAACGGTCATAAAACATGGGTTGAACCCTGAAGTCTTGGGCGCATCCCTGTCAATCGCGACTGCCTATCGCGGTGACCGTGGCCTTGTGTGCATCCCAAAATTCCGCAAGCGCTTGATGCTGCCACCATTTCATTCCACATCCGTCATGATGAAGGATGAAATGCGGGATCAGCACTGGACATCGAGGTTGGCCTTGCCGGCTTCCGGCGTCCTGCACCTGGCGATCGTCGCGCTTCTGATTTTCGGATTGCCGAAATCACTCCCGAAGCCGCAGGACGAGCAGGCGGTCGCGGTCGAGCTGGTGCCGCCGCCCAAGCCCCCGGAAAAAGCGCCGGAAGAGCCGAAGGCCGAGCCGCCTGCCAAAAAGCCTGAGCCTAAGCCTGAAAAACCCAGGCCCGAGACGCCGAAGCCCGAAAAGCCTCCGGAAGCGCAGGTCGAACCGCCGACGCCAGCCCCGGAACAGCCCATCCGCAGGCTCAACCCCGTCGTCCAGTTCGGCGAGAAGGATGCCGGTCCGCGAAAGGCATTGGAGGGTGACAGCGCCGAAGAAAGCTCGACGAAGGCGACGGATCAGGAGAATCCCGAAAAGCCGGAGAGCCAAAACGAAAAGCCGGTCGAGCCGCCGGCTGTCATCGCGGTCGAAAAGGATGCTTCACCATCGCTGCCACAAACGGCAACACAAAAGCCAACACCCAAACCCGCTGAAATCGCCGAACCCCGGAAGGCGCCGAAACTTCAGGACGTCAAAAAACTGTATTCCCGTTCGGCGACTGATGATCCGGTGGCGACGACCGCGATGCGCGGCGTGCCGCGCGACGTTCGCGGCGGTACGCTCTGCGTCACCGAACTGCGCGAGCAATTGTACAGGACCTCACCGCCCTATTTCCCTGACCTTCTGCCGTCCTTCCGGCTGAAGGAAGGCACGACCCTCGATGTTCCCGGCGCCGCCTTCCGCGTCGGCGGGCAATGGCGCGCCTTGAGCTATCGGTGCGAAGTCGACGCGAATGTCACGAGAGTGGAGTCCTTTGCTTTCCGCATCGGCGGGCTGATCCCGCGCAGCGAATGGCAAAGGCTTGGCTTGCCGACGCGATAAGACCACGCCGCGACCGGCAAGGCATGTCGCAAGCGCGCGTTGACTTCCCTCCCCCCGCCAGCCTAAATCGACCCTGCAACGGTCTCCTTCCTCCACGGGAAGGAGCTAAGAGGGAATGCGGTGCGGGCGAAATCCCAAATCCGCGGCTGTCCCCGCAACTGTGAGCGACGAGCCAGGGCCGATAACCACTGGGATTTTCCCGGGAAGGCGGCACCATGGCGACGACCCGCAAGCCAGGAGACCTGCCGTCGCAAGGAAGAAGAATCCGACCGTCCGGCGGGTGTCCCGGGCAAGGAGCACGATTTGGACCAGGACGGCATTTTACCGGATGACGGCGCGGATATGTCCGTTGTCGATTCTCTGCGCGACGTCACCATACTTGTCTGCTCGACCTGCCGCGACGAGACCGGCTCCGATGCGCACCCCCGCGCCGGTTCACTTCTGGCCGAGGACGTCCGCCGCGCCGCCGTCAACGACAACATCCGCATCCGCACGGTCGAGTGCCTCGGCAACTGCAAGCGCCGGCTCTCAGCCGCCATCCTGCGCAAGGATTGCTGGAGCTATGTCTTCGGTGACCTCGCCGCCGACAGCGGCCCCGACCTGATCGCCGGTGCCAAGCTGTTCGCCACCTCCACCGATGGGCTGATCCCGTGGCGCGGGCGGCCCGATTCCCTGAAGCGCGGCCTCGTCGCCCGCATCCCTCCCCTCGACCTTCTGAAGGACTGACATGACCGCCACACGCGTTCCCTGCACCGTCGTCACCGGCTTCCTCGGCGCCGGCAAGACCACGCTCATCCGCCACATTCTGGAAAACGCCAAGGGCAAGCGCCTCGCCCTCATCGTCAACGAATTCGGCGATGTCGGCGTCGATGGCGAAATCCTCAAGGGCTGCGGCGTCGAATCCTGCCCGGAGGAAAACATCGTCGAACTGGCCAATGGCTGCATCTGCTGCACGGTGGCCGACGATTTCGTCCCGGCGCTCGACCAGATCCTGTCGCACACGCCCAGGGTCGATCATATCCTGATCGAGACCTCCGGCCTCGCCCTGCCGAAGCCGCTAGTGCAGGCGTTCCAGTGGCCGAGCGTCAAAAGCCGCGTCACCGTCGATGGCGTCGTTGCCGTGGTCGACGGGCCGGCGCTGGCGGAGGGCCGCGTCGCCTCCAACATGGATGCGCTGGCGGCTCAGCGGGCGCAGGACGGCACGCTCGATCACGACGACCCGGTCGAGGAAGTGTTCGAGGACCAGGTCGCCTGCGCCGACCTCATCATCCTGTCGAAAAGCGACCTGATGGACGCCGCCGGCTCGGCACGCGCCAACACCGTCATCGGCGAACACATTTCGCGCGCGGTGAAGATCGTGCCGACCGCCCACGGCAAGGTCGATCCGTCCGTGCTGCTCGGTCTCGGCCTCGCCGTCGAGGATGACATCGAGAACCGCAAGAGCCACCATGACGGCATGGGTGACCATGAGCACGACGATTTCGATTCCTTCGTCATCGAACTGCCTTCCATCGCCAGCCCCGACGAACTGGCGGCGCGGGTCTCGAAGGCGGCGGAAGAGGAGAACGTTCTGCGCGTGAAGGGTTTTGTCGACGTCGACGCCAAGCCGATGCGGCTGCTGGTGCAGGCCGTCGGGCCGCGCGTCAATCATTACTACGACCGCGCCTGGACGCCGCAGGACGACCGCCGCTCACGCCTCGTGGTGATCGGCTTGAAGGGCCTGAACCGCCCGGCGATCGAGAAGATACTGGTGGGGTGATAGAGTGCGCTGATGCACATCCTGACCACCACATCCGCTTCGCTCGACGACATCGCCGAGCCGGTCGATCTGAAGCAGAAGCCGGCCGATGTCGTGGCGTTGTCCTTCACCGACAGCGATCTGGCGGGCATGGCTGCGGCGTGGAAAACCGACGCGGCAAACCTTGCGCCGATGCGGCTCGCGGCTCTGCGCGACCTGCGTCATCCCATGTCTGTCGACCTTTGGGTCGACAGTGTCGCCCGCCACGCCAGGGTGATCCTGGTTCGAATCCTCGGCGGCTATGACTGGTGGCGCTACGGCTGCGACCGGCTGGGGGCGATCGCGCGGGAGCACGGCGTGAAGCTGGCGCTTCTGCCCGGCGAAGACCGTGGCGAGGACCCACGCCTCGTCGAGGCATCGACGCTGCCGCCGGAAGAACTCACCGCGCTGCTTGGTTATTTCCGGCAGGGCGGCCCCGACAATATGAAGGCGCTGGTGCGCCATCTGTCGAAGCTGGCCGGCTACGAAAGCGACCTGACGGACCCGGTGGAGGTGCCGAAAGCGGGATATTATTGGCCGGGCTTGGGCACTTCTACCTCCCCCTTGTGGGGAGGTCGGACCGGAGGTCCGGGTGGGGGTGGATCAATCGATCCGTCGAACTCCCCCACCCCAGCGCTGTGCGCCGACCCTACCCCCAAGGGAGAGGGTAATGAGGCCCCCCTCATTCCCATCCTCTTCTACCGCTCCATGCTGCTGGCCGCCGATGCCGCGCCCATCGACGCGCTGACCGAAGCGCTGCGCCGAAAAGGCCTCGCGCCGGTTCCCATCTTCGTGTCCAGCCTCAAGGACCCCGATTCGCTCGCCTTCGTCGAGACCGCCTTGGCCCACCTGAAGCCTGCCGCCATCGTCGCCGCTACTGCCTTCGCATCCGGCGCCGAGCCCGGCTCACAGACACTCTTCGACCGCGCCGGCGTGCCGGTCTTCCAAATCATCGTCGCCACCACCCGCCGCGATGCCTGGGAGAACAACCAGCGCGGACTCGCGCCGGCGGACCTCGCCATGCATGTGGTGCTGCCGGAACTGGACGGCCGCATCCTTGCCGGCGCAGTCTCCTTCAAAGCCGAAAGCGAGATCGACCCGGCGCTCGGCTTCCGCGCCTTCGCCAACAAGCCGGAACCCGACCGCGTCGAGCAGGTGACCGAGCGTATCGCCGCCATGACGCGGCTGCAGGATACGCCTCGAGCCGAGCGCCGCATCGCAATCCTGATCCCGGACTATCCGAGCGCACCCGGCCGCACCGGCTACGCCGTTGGCCTGGACGTCCCGACCTCCGTTCTCGCCATGCTGCACGACCTGAAGGAACAGGGCTATGCGGTTGACGGGATTCCGCAATCGCCGCGTGCGCTGCTGGATTTGCTTGAGCAAGGATCGGCGTCATGGCCCGTCGCGGATTATTCCGGGCACTTTGCCGGACTGCCCGACGCGGCGCGTGACGGGGTTGAGACGGCATGGGGCTCCCTGCACGAGGACGAGGATAAATTCTTCTTCCGCGCCGCCACCTTCGGCAACATCACCGTCGCCCTCGCCCCGGACCGCGGCCGCTCCGCCGACCGTCGCGCCGACTATCACGATCCGACCGTTCCGCCGCGCCACGAACTGCTCGCCTTCGGCCTGTGGCTGCGCAAAGCGCTCGACATCCACGCGCTTGTCCATGTCGGCGCGCACGGCACGCTGGAATGGCTGCCCGGCAAGACCGTGGCCATGAGCCGAAACTGTTACCCGGAGATGGTCGCCGGCTCCCTGCCGGTCGTCTATCCCTTCATCGTCTCCAACCCCGGCGAGGCGGCGCAGGCCAAGCGCCGCATCGCCGCCGTGACGCTCGGACACCTGCCGCCGCCGCTGGCCGCCGCCGGTCTGGACGAGAACCAGCAGACGCTCGAACGTCTGGTGGATGAATACGCCCAAGCCGATGGCCTCGACCGCCGCCGCCGCGACCGGCTGGCCAAGCTGATTGTCGAGACCGCGGCGAAGACCGGACTCTCTGCCGAGGCCGGCGTCGCACGCACCGATGCGCCGGACGAGGCCCTGCGCCGCATCGATGCCTGGCTTTGCGACCTCAAGGACTTCGCCATCAAGGATGGCCTGCACATTTACGGCCGCGCGGCCGAAAACGAGGCCGACCCGCTGCGCATCGAAAGCGCGGCATCCGAAAAGGCCAACCTCATTGCTGCGCTCGACGGCCGCCACATCACCGCCGGTCCGTCCGGTGCGCCGGCACGGGGCCGAACCGATGTGCTGCCCACCGGGCGCAACCTGTTCACCGCCGATCCGCGCACCATGCCGACGCCGACCGCCTTCGACCTCGGCAAGGCCGCCGCAGACGAGATCGTGCTCGCCTACATGCAGGCGCATGGCGATTACCCGCGCTCGCTGGTCATCGACCTGTGGGGCTCGGCCTCGCTGCGCACCGGTGGCGAGGAGATCGCGCAGGGGCTGGCGCTGATGGGCTGCCGCCCGCAATGGGACCCGGCGACGGGCCGCGTCACCGGCATCGAGGTGCTGCCCCCGGCGGCCACCGGCCGGCCGCGCGTCGATGTCACCTGGCGCATTTCCGGCCTGTTCCGCGACATGTTCCCGACCCAGATCGCGCTCATCGACGCCGCCGCGAATGCGGTCGCCAGCCGCGACGAGGACGCGCACGACAATCCGCTGGCGGCTGAAACCCGCGCCGAAGGCCGGCCCGGACCGCGCATCTTCGGCTCATCGCCCGGAACCTACGGCGCCGGCATCGAAGATTTGCTGTCCGGTGGCAATTGGGACCAGCGCGAAGAATTGGGTCGCGCCTATCTCGATGCCACATCGCACAGCTACGGCGGCGTCGATGGACTTGGAACGCCTGCTCCCGACACCTTCGCCGTCCGCATTGCCGAGGCCGACCTGCTCGTCCACACCGGCGACGATCCCGGCCGGGACATCCTCGAAGGCTCCGCCGACGTGGCCTTCATCGGCGGCTTTTCCGCGGCCGTGGCGGCCCTCGGCGGCAAGGCGGACATCATCGTGCTCGACACCACCGACCCGGCTCGTCCGAAGCCGCGCTCCGTCTCCGAAGCCGTGGCGCGTGTCGTTCGAGCGCGCGCCGTCAACAAGCGCTTCATCGCCGGCCAGATGCGCCACGGTCCGCGCGGCGCATCGGAATTCGCCGAAACCGTCGACCGTCTCGTCGGCTTTGCCGAAACCACCCACGCCATCCCCGGAGGCCTGATCGAGACTTTGCACGACGCCTATCTCGGCGACCCGCAGGTCCGCGCCTTTCTTCTCAAGGAAAATCCGGCGGCGGCAAGAGTCATCGCCGAACGGTTCCAATCCGCGCGCCGTCGCGGGCTTTGGCACCCGCTGCGCAATTCGGTCGATGACGATCTGGCGGCGTTGATCGCCGAAGCCATGTCGCTCGGCGTCAGCGCCAGACCTGCGGAGGCGGCGGAGTGAACGCTTTCTCGCGCCGTGGCGCCTGCCCCGCTTTGTCCGCACCGATGCAGACCGGCGATGGCCTTCTGGTGCGGCTCAACCCCGCTGCTGGAGGACTCGCCCCCAACGCCTTGATCGGACTCTGCGAATCGGCCGCCCGCCATGGCAACGGCATCGTCGAGGTGACGGCGCGCGGCTCGATCCAGATTCGCGGCCTGACGCCCTCCGCCGCCGATAAGCTCGCCGCCGAAGTCGATGCGCTGAGGATAGATGTCCGAACGGGCGTCCCCGTGGAAACCGGCCCGCTTGCCGGGATCGATCCGGATGAAATTGCCGACCCGCGCCCGCTGGCTGAAACCATTCGCCTTGGCATAGCCACCGCCGGACTTTCAGCGCGGCTCGGCCCGAAAGTCTCGGTCGTCGTCGATGGCGGCGGCCGGCTGACATTGGACGATGTGCTGGCCGACGTTCGGCTGGTTGCGATCCGCCGGAATGATGGAACAGCCTGGCATGTATCGACTGGTGGAACTGCGGCGACAGCGAAACCGCTAGGGACATTCGCCGAAGACGACGCCTCCGGCGCCACGCTCCGTATTTTGAACGCTGTCGCTGAAATCGGGCCTGAGGCACGCGCGCGCGATTTATCACCCCCCGTATGGGAAGCGTCGGTAGCCCCCCGCAAAGGGGAAGGTAACGTGCCCATCGGCATCCTCCCGCTCGGCGATTCCACCTTCGCCCTTGTCCTCGCCCTGCCCTTCGGCAGCCTGCCCGCCGCAACGCTGATCGACCTGGCCCGGAAGGCCGGCGATCTCGGCACGACCGAAATTCGCCCGGCCCCGCGCCGCGCTCTGATCCTGCTTGGCCTGTCCAGACCCGACTGCGAAATCCTTCTGGCGCAAGCCGCGCATCTCTGCTTCGTCACCGATCCTACCGACCCGCGCCTGTCCATATCCGCTTGCCCGGGCTCCCCCTCCTGCGCTTCCGGCCAACTGTCCACCCGCGACATCGCCACGGAACTCGCGCAGGCCTCGCCCGAATTCTTCGACGGCTCCCTCGCTTTGCATGTCTCCGGCTGCGCCAAGGGCTGTGCTCATCCCGCCTCTGCCGCGCTCACGCTGGTGGGCGGCGAGAACGGGGCCGGCCTTGTCGTCGACGGAGCGGCAAGGGACCTTCCGGCCGGATACACGCCGCGCTATGAAGCCGCGACGGGCCTCAGCCGCGTAGCAGGGCTGGTGAGGAACAACCGTATGGCCGGAGAGACGAGCGCAACCTGCCTTGCGCGACTGGGTGCGCAAACCATCGTCGCCGCCTTCACACAGGACCGAGCATGACCGCCTACGACTATATCCGCGACGGCAACGCCATCTACGAACGTTCCTTCGCCATCATCCGCGCGGAAGCCGACCTGTCGCGCTTTTCGCAGGCCGAGGCGGATGTCGCCATCCGCATGATCCATGCCTGCGGCCAGGTCGAGGCCGCCGCCAGCTTCGCTTTCTCCAACGATTTGGTCAGCGCCGCGCGGACCGCGCTCGCAGCCGGCGCCCCCATCCTCTGCGATGCCGAGATGGTGGCGCATGGCGTCACCCGCGCCCGCCTGCCTGCCGGCAACGAGGTGATCTGCGCGCTGCGCGATCCGCGCACCGCCGAAATCGCCGCGGAAATTGGCAACACCCGGTCCGCCGCTGCGCTCGACCTGTGGGGCGAGCGCATGGCGGGCGCGATCGTCGCCATCGGCAATGCGCCCACCGCCCTGTTTTATCTGCTGGAAAAGCTGCGCGACGGCGCGCCGAAACCCGCCGCCATCGTCGGTATGCCGGTCGGCTTCGTCGGTGCCGCCGAATCCAAGGACGCGCTGGCGGAGAATTCCTATGGTGTGCCCTGGGCCATCGTGCGCGGCAGGCTCGGCGGCAGCGCCATGACCGCCGCCGCCCTCAACGCTTTGGCGAGGCCGGGATTATGAATGTCATCGTTCAAGGCCGCCTCATCGGCGTCGGCACCGGCCCCGGCGATCCCGAACTCATCACCCTGAAAGCGGTGCGCGCGCTGGGCGAGGCCGATGTCGTCGCCAATTTCGCCAAGCGCGGCAACAATGGCAATGCCCGCGCCAGCGTCGCCGGCCATTTGCGGCCCGATGTGATCGAATTGCCATTGCTCTATCCGGTGACCACCGAAATCGACAAGGACCACGCCGACTACAAGGCACAGATCCTCGCCTTCTACGAGGAATCCGCCGAGGCGGTCGCCGCGCACCTGGCGGCGGGGCGGACAGTCGCCGTGCTGTCGGAAGGCGACCCCCTTTTCTACGGCTCCTACATGCACCTGCATGTGCGGCTGGCGCACCGCTTCCCGACCGAGGTGATCCCCGGCGTGACCGCCATGTCCGGCTGCTGGTCGCAAACCGGCCTGCCCATCGTGCAGGGCGACGATGTGCTGAGCGTCCTGCCCGGCACGATGAGCGAGTTCGAGCTGACCCGCCGCCTTGCCGATACCGACGCCGCCGTCATCATGAAGGTGGGGCGCAATCTGCCCAAGATCAGGCGCGCGCTGGACGCCGCCGGCAAGCTGCGCGACGCCGTCTATGTCGAGCGCGGCACCATGACCGGCAGCACCTCGATCCGCCTGGCGCAGAAAAGCGACGACAAGGCGCCTTACTTCGCCATCGTGCTGGTTGCCGGCTGGACGGGCAAGCCGAACGCCGCACTTGCGGAGAGCGCCGAATGAGCGGCCGGCTTGCCGTCATCGGACTGGGTCCCGGCAACGCCGATCAGGTGACGCCGGAGGCGAGCCGCGCCGTCGCCGAGGCGCGCTTTTTCTACGGTTACAAGCCCTATCTCGACCGGCTCGACCTCGACGCCGGGCAGACGCGCATCGCCTCCGACAACCGCGAGGAGCTTGCACGGGCAAAGGAAGCTCTTGCCAAAGCCGCCGAAGGCCATTCGGTAGCGGTGGTTTCCGGCGGCGATCCCGGCGTCTTCGCCATGGCCGCCGCGATCTGCGAGGCAATCGAGATCGGGCCGGAAGCCTGGCGCGAGATCGAGGTTGCGATGGTCCCCGGCGTCACCGCCATGCTGGCGGTCGCCGCCCGCATTGGCGCGCCGCTCGGCCACGATTTCTGCGCCCTGTCGCTGTCCGACAATCTCAAGCCATGGGAGTTGATCGAATTGCGGCTGCTGGCGGCAGCGGGCGCCGGCTTCGTCATCGCGCTCTACAACCCGATCAGCAAGGCGCGGCCCTGGCAGCTCGGCCGCGCTTTCGAATGCCTCTCGGCCATATTGCCCGGCACGACGCCGGTCATCTTCGGCCGCGCCGCCGGCCGCCCGGATGAGCGCATCGAGATCGTGCCGCTCGCGGAGGCGAAGCCTGAAAGCGCCGACATGGCGACCTGCGTCATCATCGGCTCGCCCGAAACCCGCATCATCGAGCGGCCGGGCAAGGCGGCCCTGGTCTATACGCCGCGCTCCGCGACGGGGCCGAAGTGATGATCGACCATGGCCATCAGATCGTCCACGCTCTGCCCAGCCGGTGCCTCCGGCAGGAGCGGCCGTCGCACCATGACGACTTCGATGCCCAGCGCCCGCGCGGCGGCGATCTTGCCATAGGTGGCCACGCCGCCGCTGTTCTTCGAGACGACGGCATCAATGCGGTGTTGCGCCAGCAAAGCCCGCTCGTCACCTTCGGCAAACGGCCCGCGCGCCAGCATGTAGACCGCCTCCGGCACCGCCAGCGGCGGATCGACCGGATCGACGCTGCGAACGAGATAAAAATGCTGCGGCGCGGCTTCGAACGCCGCCACCTCCTGCCGTCCGAGCGCGAGGAAAACGCGGCGTCTCGCGCCGCCCAGCGCGCGCACCGCGCCCGCCCCATCGTCCACCAGCGTCCAGCGATCGCTGTCGACCGGCTCCCATTGCGGCCGCCGCAGCGCCAGGATCGCGACGCCGGACCTTGCGGCAGCCTCTGCCGCGTTGGCGGAAATGCGCGCCGCGTAAGGGTGTGTCGCGTCGATCATCAGATCGGTAGCAGTCTTTCGCAGATAGGCGGCCAGCCCGTCCGCGCCGCCGAAACCGCCGCTGCGCACCGGCACGCCTTGTTCCACAGGACTTTCCGTGCGTCCGGCCAGCGACAGGGTGACGGCGCAATTGCCACGCGCGGCCAGCCGCCCCGCCAGTTGTCGCGCCTCGATGGTTCCGCCCAGGATCAGAATGCGGTGGGTCATCATGCCTGCTGAAAATGAAAAGCTCGCCGCCTGGCTGTCGCTCGTCGGCATCGGCGAGGATGGTGTAGCGGGTCTCGGCGACGAGGCCAAGCGCCGCATCGGCGAGGCGGAAATCGTCTTCGGCGGCAAACGCCACCTCGATCTCGCCGCGCCGCTCATCAAGGGCGAGGCACGCCCGTGGCCGACGCCTTTCGATGCCGCGATGACGGATGTTTTAGCGCTGAAGGGGCAGAAGGTCTGCGTCGTCGCTTCCGGCGATCCGTTCCTGCACGGCGTCGGCGCGACGCTTGCCCGCAGGGTCCCGGCGGCCGAGATGCACGTCGTCCCCGCTCCTTCCGCTTTCTCGCTGGCAGCGGCGCGTCTTGGCTGGCCCTTGCAGGATATCGAGACGATCTCGCTGCATGGCCGCGACCCCGATTTGATCCGCCCGCTGCTGCACCCCGGCACGCGCATCCTCGCCCTGACCTCCGACGCCGCCGCCCCGGCGGCCATTGCGTCCCTGTTGGCCGGTCTCGGGTTCGGTGCTTCCCGACTGACGCTTCTCGAAGCGCTCGGCGGGCCGGGCGAAACCATCCGCGCCTGCCGCGCCGATGCCTTCGACCTGCAAAACATCAATCCGCTCAACGTTCTGGCGCTGGAGCTTGAATCGGACCGCGAAGCCCGCATCCTGCCGCTGACGCCGGGCCTCGTTGACGAATTGTTCGAGCATGACGGCCAGATCACCAAGCGCGAAATCCGCGCCGTTACGCTTTCTTCGCTGGCGCCCCGGCGCGGCGAAGTGCTGTGGGACATCGGCGCCGGCTCCGGCTCCATCTCGATTGAATGGATGCTGGCGCACCCGTCCCTGCGCGCTGTCGCCATTGAAGCCGACCCTCAACGCACCGCCCGCATCCGCCGCAATGCCGCCGCCTGTGGCGTCCCCGGAATGACGATTGTTGAGGGTAAGGCGCCTGAGGCCTTGCGCGACTTGCCAACGCCGGATGCGATCTTCATCGGCGGCGGCGGCACGGACAGGGGCGTGATCGAGGCCGCCATCGCCACGCTGCGCCCCGGCGGCCGGCTGGTTGCCAATGCGGTGACGCTCGAAATGGAAAGCCTTTTGCTGGCCCGCCATGCCGAGTTCGGCGGCGATCTGGTGCGGCTGGCCGTGTCGCGGGCAGCACCCGTCGGCTCGATGAAGGGCTGGCGTCCGGCCATGCCGGTGACGCAGTGGAGTTGGACCAGGCCGCTTGGGGAAAAGCCATGATGGTGGCGGGCATCGGCTGCAAGAAGGGCGTCGGCGAACGCGAGGTGATGGAAGCGCTCGCGTCGGCGCTTTCTGCGCATGGCCTTGGCCTGACGGCGCTCGACGCGATAGCCACAGCCGCAGCCAAGCGCGCCGAGCCGGCCATCGGCGAAGCGGCGCGCCGCCTCGGCCTCCCGCTCCATATCATTCAGGATGACGCCTTGCAGGCCGCCTCGGACGGGTGCCTCACCGCGTCCGGACATTCGCTGGCGATTTCCGGTCTGCCTTCACTGTCGGAAGCCGCAGCCCTCGCCTCCATCGGTGCGGGTGCGCGACTTCTGGGACCTCGCACCGTGCACGGCAACGTGACCTGCGCGCTGGCAACGTCGGATGGCGTCTTCCCTTCTCCCCTTGTGGGAGAAAATGGCTCGGCGCGCAGCGACGAGACGGATGAGGGGTCGTTCGCGGCGCAAATTACCCCTCATCCGGCCTCGCCCTCGCCAGGCTCGGGGTCGGCCACCTTCTCCCACAAGGGGAGAAGGTATGGCGATAAATCGGAGCCCCGCCCATGACCGTTCATTTCATCGGCGCCGGGCCGGGCGCCGCCGACCTCATCACGCTGCGCGGCCGCGACCTGCTCGCAGCCTGCCCGGTCTGCCTCTATGCCGGCTCGATCGTTTCGCCGGAACTGCTGCGGCATTGCGCGCCTGGAACCCGCATCGTCGACACCGCGCCGTTGTCGCTGGATGAGATCGAGGCCGAATATGCCGCCGCTCATGAGGCCGGCCAGGATGTCGCCCGCCTGCATTCAGGCGATCTTTCGGTGTGGAGCGCCGTCGCGGAGCAGATCAGGCGGCTGGAGCGGCTGGGCATCCCCTACACGATGACGCCCGGCGTGCCGGCCTTCGCGGCGGCCGCTTCGGCGCTTGGTCGCGAGTTGACCATCCCCGAAGTCGCCCAAAGCCTCGTGCTGACCCGCGTTTCCGGCCGCGCCTCGAAAATGCCGCCGGGCGAGACGCTCGCCGCCTTCGGGCGCACCGGCGCCACCCTCGCCATCCATCTCGCCATCCACGCCATCGACCGCGTCGTCGCCGAACTCACTCCGCTCTACGGTCCAGATTGCCCGGTCGCAATCGTCTTTCGCGCCTCCTGGCCGGACGAACGCGTTCTGCGCGCCACGCTCTCGACAGTCGAGGAAAAGCTCGCCGCCGATCCGATGGAACGCACCGCCATCATCTTTGTCGGCCAATCGCTGGCGGCGGCGGATTTCACCGAAAGCTCCCTCTACGACGCCTATTACCAGCGCCGCTTTCGCGGTCGGGAGGGCTTGTGAGCAACGCCAGCAAAGAGCCGGAAATCGCACTCGTCCGTGCATTTGCGCGGCTGAAGCTCGAACCGAGAAAGCTCCAGGCCGGTCATGTCTGGCTGGTTGGCGCCGGGCCGGGCGATCCCGGCCTGTTGACCATCGAGGCGCTCAGCGCACTCGATCAGGCCGACGCGCTTGTGCATGACGCGCTGGTGTCGCCGGAAATCGTCGCCGTCGCCGAGCAGGCGGAAAAATTCTATGTCGGCAAGCGCGGCGGCAGGCTTTCCATCCCGCAGGGCGAGATCAACGCCTTGCTGGTGCGGCTGGCGCGGGAGAACCGCAAGGTCGTGCGGTTGAAGGGCGGACATCCCTATGTTTTTGGGCGGGGCGGCGAGGAAACGCTTGCCCTCGCACAAAACGGCATCCCCCACCGGGTGCTGCCCGGCGTCACCTCGGCCTTCGGCGGGCTGACCTCCGCCGGCATTCCGGCAACCATGCGCGGCGTCAACGGCGCGATCATCCTGGCCACCGGCTTCGCCGCCGTCTCCGACGACCGCCCGGACTGGACGGCGCTTGCCCGCACCGGCCAGCCCATCGTCATCTATATGGGCCTGACCCATATGCAGGCGACCGTCGCCGAACTGCTCGCCGGCGGCCTGCCGGAAACGACGCCGGCGGCGCTGGTCGAAAACGCCACCCTGCCGCAGGAACGCACCGTGGTGGCGACGCTGGGCACACTGGTCGAGGCCGCGCAACGAGAAGCGGTCGTGTCCCCCGCCCTGATCGTCGTCGGCGGCATCGTCGCCATGCGCGACAGGCTGCGGGGCGGCGCATGAGCGCCCGCGGCATCATCGTCGGCGCGCCGCGTTCCGGCTCCGGCAAGACCAGCGTCACCATCGGCCTGCTGCGAGCGCTGGCTCGGCGCGGCATCCGCGTGCGCGGCGCGAAGTCAGGGCCGGATTATATCGATCCCGGCTTCCACGCAGCCGCCACCGGCCTGCCAGGCGTCAATCTCGACAGCTGGGCGATGCCGCCGGCGCTGCTCAATGCGCTGGCTGCCAGGACGGCCGAAGACGCGGATTTCGTCGTTCTCGAAAGCGCCATGGGCCTGTTCGACGGTATTCCGGGGGCGCCGGGACGCAGCGGCGCCGCCGCCGATCTCGCGCGCCTTTACGGCCTGCCGACGCTGCTGGTGCTCGACGTTTCCGGTCAATCCACCACCGCCGCCGCCGTGGCCAAGGGTTTTGCCACCTACGATCCGCAGGTCCGTATTGCCGGCGTCGTGCTGAACCGTGTAGGCAGCGACCGTCATCGCCGCCTCTGCGCCGACGCCATCGAGGCCCTCGGCTTGCCGGTGGTCGGCGCGATCATGCGGGATCCGACGCTGACGATGCCGGAACGGCATCTCGGTCTGGTCCAGGCCAGCGAGCACGCCGGCCTCACCGCCTTCATCGATAAGATGGCGGACATGGTCGAGGCCTCGCTGGACCTGGATGCAATCATGAAACTGGCCACGCCGCTTGCACCGCAGTCCGGAGACTTCGGTTCGGCCCTGCCGCCACCGGGCCAGCGCATCGCGCTCGCGGAAGACGCCGCCTTCACCTTCCTCTATCCGCATGTCGCCGCGCATTGGCGGGCCGCCGGCGCGGAAATCGTGCCGTTCTCGCCGCTGGCAAATGAAGGTCCGCGCGCCGACTGCGACGTCTGCTGGCTATCCGGCGGCTATCCGGAACTGCACGCCGGACACTTGTCCGCTGCGGACCATTTCCGTGCCGGAGTGCTGCGCTTCGCCTCGACCAAGCCGATTCATGGCGAGTGCGGCGGCTTCATGGTTCTGGGCGAATCCCTTGAGGATGCCGGGGGTGAAACGCACGCGATGCTCGGCCTGCTCGGCCATTCCACCAGTTTCGCCAAGCGCAAGATGAACCTCGGCTACCGTCAGGCGCAACTGAGGGCCGACTGCGCCCTTGGCCGGGCGGGCGCGACCATACGCGGCCACGAATTCCACTATGCCCGCATGACGGAAACAGGCAATGACGAGCCGCTGGCCGATCTTGCCGACGGCCAAGGCAACCCGCTGGGCGCGTCAGGTTTCAGGCGCGGCCACGTCAGCGGCACATTCTTCCACGCCATTGCGAGGGGTGAGTGATGATACTTTCCCTCAGCGTTCCTTCGCGACCTAAAGTGCCGTCGCCTCAGACGGCGAGCGGCCGCAAATGACTATGTTCCTGAAATCGTTCGCCCCGCGCGACATCCTGCTCTGCCTCGTCTTCTTCACCCGGCTGCCGCTGCCGAGCCTCGATTTCCGCGGGCGCACACTGGCGCAGGCCATATGGGCCGCGCCGATTACCGGCATTGCCATCGGCCTGATCGCCGCGCTGGTTTACGCCATCGCAAAGGCACTTGGCCTCGCCGCCGGCCCCGCAGCGGCGCTTGCCCTTGCTACCGGCATGCTGGTCACCGGCTGCCTGCACGAAGACGGCCTGTCCGACGTGGCAGATGGCTTCGGCGGCGGCAGGACGCGCGAACGCAAGCTCGAAATCATGCGCGACAGCCGTATCGGCGCTTATGGAGCCTGCGCGCTGGCTCTGTCGCTGCTGCTGCGCTGGACAGCGCTGGCCCAAATCGGCAGCGCCTGGTTTGCCGTTCTTGCGCTTGTCGTCGCGCATGGTGCATCGCGCGGCCTGCTCGGAGCCTTCATGCACAGACTGCCGCCGGCGCGAGAGGACGGCTTGTCTGCGAACGCTGGCATGGTCGGGCGGGAGACCGCCATGATTGGCCTGGCGATTGGCGTCGTCCTGCTCCTGCCGCTCGGGCTTGCCGGCGCGATCATCGCTGCAATCGTCCTCGCCCTCGTCTTCTTCGGCTTCCGCGCGCTGTGCCAACGCCAGATCGGCGGCCAGACCGGCGATGCGATCGGCGCCCTGCAGCAAGCCGCGGAGATATCCATCCTTCTTGTCGCTTCCGTGTGCCTGGCCTGATTCAATCCCGGAGTATTCGTCCCTATGCCCTTCAAGTCGCTCGATGAATTGCGTTCCGCCTGCCTCGATCTGCCGAACGGCGACCAATCGGCGGCTGATGCCGCCCTGCGCCGTCAGGACGTGCTGACCAAGCCGCAGGGCAGCCTCGGTCGGCTGGAATCCATCGCCGCATGGCTGGCGCGCTGGCAAGGCCGCGAAATGCCAAAGCTAGACAAGGTCAAGGTCTTCGTCTTTGCCGGCAATCATGGCGTCACCGCGCAGGGCGTCTCGGCCTATCCTGCCGAAGTGACCGTCCAGATGGTGGCGAATTTTTCCGGCGGCGGCGCCGCCATCAACCAGCTTGCGCGCATCGCCGAAGCGGAACTTGAGGTGGTCCCCCTCGGCCTCGACACGCCGACCGGCGATTTCACCAGCACCGCCGCCATGGACGACGAGGCCTTCCTGGCCGCCGTATCGGCCGGCTACGACGCGGTCGATGCCGACATCGACCTCGCCTGCTTCGGTGAAATGGGCATCGGCAACACGACGCCGGCAGCGGCGATCTCCGCTGCCCTGTTCGGCGGCGGCGGCCGCAAATGGGTGGGGCGCGGCACCGGCGTCGACGATGCCGGCCTCGACCGCAAGGTCACAGCCATTGAGGCAGGCCTCACGCTTCACGCCGCAAGCCTGACCGATCCTTTGAAGGTGGCGGCCGCGCTCGGCGGACGGGAGCTGGCCGCTATCCTTGGAGCGACCCTTGCGGCGCGGCACCGCAATGTGCCGGTCCTGCTTGACGGCTTCGTCTGCACAGCGGCGGCAGCGCCACTGGCGCGGCTGCACCCGAACGGCCTCGCCCATACGCTCGCGGCTCATGTTTCCGCCGAGGCCGGCCACCGCAGCCTTCTGGAAGCGCTCGGCCTGCCGCCGCTTCTCGACCTCGGCATGCGGCTGGGGGAAGGCTCCGGCGCGTGCCTGGCGGTGAACGTCGTCCGATCGGCGCTGGAATGCCATGCCCGCATGGCCAGTTTCGCCGAGGCCGGCGTGTCCGAGAAATAGCACACTCGAAACCATGGCTCGGGCGCGCCGGTGCTAGCGCAGCGGCGGCACCGGCATCGGGTTCGGCTGCGGCGCGGGTGGCGGCTGCGGATCGGGGTCCGGATCGGGAAACGGATCCGGCATCGGCCGCGGGGCATTGTCGTGGTTCATGACGTTTCTCCTCAAGATGGGAGAACGCTTGTTTTCGCCCTGACGTTCCGGTGGAGCCGGCAGGAAATTGTTCCCAACGATCCAGGTCGGAAAAATCGGCGACAGGCTGGAGGGAGTCCTGAGAAAATATTTCTCCCGAGCACCGCGTTTCAGAACATTACGGCTTGTTCTCTGCCTAAATTTCAAGCATTTCGGACATACAATGCGACTTTTTTGATCGTCGCGAAACCACGGTTCAAAGTCTCGCAAGCATGGCCCTTCGTCTGTTCGTTCCGATTCTCGCCGGCGCCACCTTGCGGGAACGGCTTTTTGCATGCCTTGGCGCGGTGATCGGCATCGCCCTTACGGGCGCCGTCTGCAGCCTGATCATGAAGGGCAGCTATCACACGCCGCTGATCGTCGCCCCGATGGGCGCTTCGGCCGTGCTGCTGTTTGCGGTGCCGGCCAGCCCGCTGGCGCAACCCTGGTCGATCATCGGCGGCAATACCATTTCGGCCTTTGTCGGCGTCGTCGTCGCCTATTTCGTCCGCGATCCTGTGCTCGCATCCGGCCTTGCCGTCGGCATCGCCATCGGAGCGATGTCCTTTACCCGCAGCCTGCATCCGCCCGGCGGCGCGGCGGCCCTGACAGCCGCCCTTGCCACACCCGCCGTCATCGATGCCGGCTTCCTGTTTCCGTTCGTCCCCGTGGCCATCAACTCCGTTCTGCTGGTCGGGGTGGGCCTTGTCTTCCACAAGCTTGGCAAACGCAACTATCCGCATGTCGTCCAGACCGTAGCCAGCACGCATGGGACCGCCGATCGTCCGGCGCAACTGCGCGTCGGCTTCCAGCCGGAAGACATCGATACCGCGCTGGCGGCGATCGACGAGACCTTCGACATCGACCGCAAGGACCTTGACCGGCTGGTGCGCCAGGTCGAGCTTCAGGCTCTGGTGCGCTCCAGCGCCGCCCTGCTGTGCGAAGACATCGTCTCCCGCGACGTCATCCAGGTTGAGGAGAACGCACGTGTGGTCGATGCGAGAGATATGCTCATCGACCATAATATCCGCACCCTCCCGGTCGTCACCGGCGACGGACGGCTGCGGGGGATCGTCGGCCTGCGGGAGCTAGCAGATGCCGGCGGCACCGTCGGCGCGCATATGTCGCCGGCCGCGACCGCCTCCATGTCCACGCCTGCCCTTGCCCTGCTGCCGAAGCTGACGGACGGGCGAACGCACGCCGTCGTGGTGGTCGACGAAGAGGCCCATGTTCTCGGGATCATCACCCAGACGGACCTCCTGGCGGCGACCGCGCGGCTGCAGATCGGCGAAGCCGTCGCCGCCTGATTGGACCGCGCGCCCGTGGCTCAGGCTATGTATTGCCTGTTGAGAAGCCAGACGAACATCCCGCCGACAATATAGGCGATCAACCCGTAGGCAGCCGGCGGGATCGCCATTTCGGGATTGTTCAGCATGTATTCGCTCATCGCCAGCGCGATAACGAGCGCTGCATTGTGAATGCCGATCGACATCGACAGCGCGACAGCCTGTGGCCGCGCTATTCTCAGCAGTTTCGGCACGAAATATCCGACAGTGACGCTTATCAGATTGTAGGCGAGCACGAAGAGCCCGATCGCCGGTGCCCAGACGGCCAGCAGATTCCATTGGCTGATCAGCGCGAATAGAACCACCATTCCCAGGAAAAGCGTGGCCAAAAGCTTTACCGGGCGGTCGAGACGTTTCGCCAGTGCGGGATAACGCCGGCTGATGAGAGCCCCGATAACGGCGGGAATGATGGCGATGGCGAAGATTTGCGCCACCTGGTGGATCTGCAGCCTGACGGCCCCGCCTTCCCCGTAGAAGACCAGCAGGGACAGATTGACGATGATCGGCAGGCTGACCATCGCCACCAGCGTGCCGACCGCGGTGAGCGTGATGCTGACAGCGACATCGCCCCGCGCGAGATGTGTGTAAAGGGCCGCCGATGTTCCCCCGGGGCTTGCCGCGAGCAGCATCATCCCGACGGAGATGGCCGGCGGCAAATGGGAGAAATACACCAGGCAAAAGCAGATGGCCGGCAGGACGAACACCTGACAGCACAGGCCGATGATCACCTGCCAGGGTCTCGACAGAACACGCGCGAAATCCTCGAGCTTGAGCGATAGGCCGAGCCCCAGCATGATGATGCACAGTGCGGCGGGCAGGCCGACGCTCAAAGCGAGACTTGAATGCATGCGCAACCCATTTGACCGGGTTGCATCTTGCCAAACATATGTCTCTGAAGTCTTACCGGATGAATTCGACATCCACCCGGGCGCGATTTGTCGGAAATGAACAGCGCGGGGCTGGACATGCACAGATGAGGCGGCTATATGCCCGCCGACGCTGGCTTTGCCAGTTGGTTGGGTGCGTAGCTCAGTTGGTAGAGCAGCTGACTCTTAATCAGCGGGTCACAGGTTCGATCCCTGTCGCACCCACCAATCTTTCGTTAAATATCCCAGATAAATCATTTGTTTTATTTACCTCTTCCGGTCGATAGTGGGGGCCGGCGCGAACTTCCGCCGCAATTGCAAGGCTATTCGCAGCAAGGGGCTTTGACAGAGGACGGACCAATGACACTGACCAGGACCACCGCTGTCGCGGCGGCTATCGCCATTTCGTTTCTCGCCGGCTGTGCCCAGACGGAGCAGCAACAGCGCGCCACCGGTGGCGCCGCCCTTGGTGCCGTTGGCGGCGCTCTGGTTGGCCAAGCCATAGGACGCAATACGGAGAGCACGCTCATCGGCGCAGGCGCAGGCGCGCTTCTCGGCGCCGTGGTAGCCACTTCCTCCGGGCCGCAGCCGCGCGGCGAGGAAATGTGCCGCTATCGCGCCCGCGACGGACGCATCTTCGTCGCTCCCTGCGACGAGCGCTACTACAGCCGTCGAAACGACTACCGAGACGATTACCGGGACGACTACAGGCGTCGCTACTGATCCCGAGAGCCCGGCCGGGTCATGCGACGATCAGGCGAATAGTATCCCTTCCGCTACCTTGATCGCATGGCCGCCGATGCGGCCGGCTTTAAGCCGGCCGTCTTCAACCTCGAGTTCCAGCCCAAGGCGCGAAGGCCGCCCCATTTCCAGGCCCTGCTCGATCCAGAACCGCGACAGCCCGTCCACCGGCTGATCGAAACGCATGATCGCTCCCGCGAAGGCGGCCGCCGCCGAGCCGGTTGCGGGGTCCTCGTAGGACGGAGTTCCGGGCACCAGCATGCGGGCATGGAAGGCGCTGTCATGGTGGACCGTCTCGCGACAATAGACATAGGCGCTGGCGACCGCGGTATCGCTTTTGCGCGGCGCCAGTTCCAACCAGGCCTGATTGTCGAGCCGTATTCGGGATGCGGCGTCGAGCCCGGCGACCGGAATGATCACGTAAGGCACGCCGGCCGAGAAAAGCGAGACGCGGTGATTTTCGAAGCCGATCTCGTGCGGGCCGAGCCCGAGCGCCGCGCCCACAGCTTCGGCGCTGGCGTCGAGCGTCAACGCTTCCGGCAGCTTCGGCAGGTCGAACTCGGCATGGCTTACCGCGCCGTCGGTTTTGACGGCGCAGCGTACCGGGCCGATATTCTCCTCCAGCACCAGGATGCTGTCGCCAGCGTCGGCCAGTGCCGTCAGCGCCACGGCGGAACCGACCGTCGGGTGTCCGGCGAAAGGCATTTCGTAGTCTGGCGTGAAGATGCGGATGCGCGCCCGATGGTGCGGGTTTTCCGGCGGCAGCACGAACACCGATTCGGACAGGTTGAATTCGCGCGCAATGCGCTGCATCGCCTGTGTGTCCAGGCCCGCGCAATCCAGCACGATAGCCAGCGGATTACCGGCCAGTGCTTCCTCGGTAAAGACGTCGTAGATCAGGTATTTGCGGCCGTTCATTGATCGATTCCATGGCGCCGTCGCCAACATGAGCGAAATTTAATTTGAAATTCGGGCCGTTAGGGCTGATTTGTGAATGGTAGGGATGACTTGCCACCATAGGGGCGTGCCGTGGACCAGTCTGTCAATCGGCCAGAGGCGCAAGAGGATTCCGCCATCGAGACAGCTCTTGGGCTTGACCGGGAAGGTGCTGGCAAGAGCCGGCGCAAGGGCTGGCTCTATGTGCTCGCCGCGATGGCGCTGATCGCAGCCGCCGTCGTCGCCTACCAGTGGTATGCAGCCGCCCCGGCCAAGGTCGAATACACCACCACGCCCGCCGCCGTTGGCGACCTCACGGTCGAAGTCTCCGCCACCGGCACGCTGCAGCCGCTGACGCAGGTCGACATTTCGAGCGAGCTTTCGGGCGTCGTCCGTTCCGTCGCCGTCAACGAGAACCAGCAGGTCAAGCAGGGCGAGGTGCTGGCAGCCCTCGATACCTCAAAGCTCGAAGCGCAGAACGAGCGCGCCGAGGCCTCCGCCAAGGCGGCCCAGGCCAAGGTCGAGGACGCGCGCGTCACGCTCAAGGAAAACGAGCAGGCGCTGGCGCGCAGCACCCAGTTGGCAAAGCGCGGCATGACCGCCGATCAGGCGCTCGAAACGGCCACCGCGACGCGCGACCGCGCCAGGGCGGCGCTCGATAGCGCCGAAGCGAACCTCGCCATCGCCAACGCCGATTTGAAGCTGCAGCAGGCCGACCTCGCCAAAAGCACCATCTATGCGCCCATCGACGGCATTGTGCTGACCCGCTCCGTCGATCCCGGCCAGACCGTGGCCTCCTCGCTGCAGGCGCCGGTGCTGTTCGTCATCGCCGCCGACCTGCGCAAGATGGAGCTGAAAGCGGCGATCGACGAGGCGGACATCGGCGCGGTCAAGCCTGGCCAGAACGCCCGCTTCACCGTCGATGCCTTTCCGGAACGCCCCTTCGATGCGGCGATCCGCGACATCTCCTTTGCTTCCGTCACCACCGACGGCGTCGTCACCTATGATGCCCGCCTCGATGTCGACAATGGCGAACTGCTGCTGCGCCCCGGCATGACCGCCACCGTTTCGGTCGTCACCCAGCAGGCAAAAGCCGCGCTGACCGTGCCGTCCGCTGCCGTCCGCTACCGTCCCACCGAAACCAGGGAGCGCAGCTTCAGCCTGCTCAGCATGTTCACCGGCAGGCCCGGCGGCCGTTTCGGCGGCGGCCGCAACCGCACGCAGCCGCCGGCGGACGGAACCCGCACCCTCTATGTGCTCAAGAACGGCGCGCCGCAGCCGGTCAGCGTCAAGCTCGGCGCCACCGATGGCGACATGACGCAGGTGCTCTCCGGCCTTTCCGAGGGCGATCTGGTCATCACCGCCCAGCAGCAGCGCGGCTGACCATGGCCGCGCCCCTCATAAGCTTCGACCGGGTGTGGAAGACGTATGGCGAAGGCGAAGCCCGGGTTCACGCGCTCGCCGGCGTCGATCTTGCCATCCCACGCGGCGAATTCGTCGCCATCATGGGGCCTTCCGGCTCCGGCAAATCGACTTCCATGAACATCATCGGCTGCCTCGATACGCCCACCGCCGGCACCTATTCCTTCATGGGGGTCGATGCCGGTCGGCTCGACCGCAACCGGCGGGCGCAATTGCGCAATCTCTATGTCGGCTTCGTCTTCCAGGGCTACAATCTGCTGCCGCGCACCACCGCGGCGGAGAATGTCGAGCTGCCGCTGATCTATCGCGGCGCACCCGCCGCCGAGCGCCAGCGCCTCGCCATGCAGGCGCTGGCCGAGGTCGGGCTGCAGGGGCGTGAACATCACACGCCGGCCGAGCTCTCCGGGGGCCAGCAGCAGCGCGTGGCGATCGCTCGCGCCATCGTCACCCGCCCGACGCTGGTGGTGGCCGACGAACCCACCGGCAACCTCGACACCGCCCGCAGCCACGAGATCATGGAGTTGCTGACGCGTCTGAATCAGGAACTGGGGCTGACCATCGTCATGGTCACCCATGAAGCCGACATCGCCGCCTACGCCCAGCGCACCATCCGCTTCCTCGACGGCCATGTGGCGTCGGATTCGAAGACGCTGGAGGCGGCGTGATGATCTGGGAAACCGTCCGCCTCGCGCTCCGCTCCGTCCGCCGCAACGCGCTGCGTTCCTTCCTGACGCTGCTCGGCATCGTCATCGGCGTCGCCGCCGTCATCGCCATGCTGACCATCGGCTCCGGCACCACCGCCAAGGTGAAGGAAGACATCTCCAAGCTCGGCTCGAACCTGCTCGTCGTGCGCGCCGGAAGGCCGGCGGGGCGCGGCCCCGACCAGGTGGTCAGGCCGCTGGAACAGAAGGACCTGACCGCGCTGACCGAACATCTGACCGGCGCCCGCGCCATCTCGCCCGCCGCGCAGAAACAGGTCCGCGTCATCTACGGTACCGAAAGCATCACCGCCGGCGTCACCGGCACCGACAGCGCCTTCCTGATCGCCCGCGACTGGACGCTCGCTTCTGGCCGCGCCTTCTCGGATTCGGAGGTGCGCAGCGGCACCGGCGTCTGCCTGATCGGCGAGACGGTACGCCAGCAGTTCTTCGGCGCCGGCGATCCCGAAGGCGAGATCATCCGCGTCAACCGCAGCTCCTGCAAGGTCATCGGCCTGCTCGCGCCGAAGGGCTATACCGGCTTCGGCCAGGACCAGGACAATGTCGTCATGATGCCGCTCGCCGCCTTCCAGCGGCGTGTCGCCGGCAATCGTGACATCGACAACATCTACGTCGCCGCCGACGACGCCACGCCGACTTCGGAACTCCTGACCCGCGTCGAAGACATATTGCGCGACGCCCGCAAGACCCCGGTCGACCGCGAAAGCGACTTCGACATCCGCGACATGACGCAGATCGCCGACACGATGGCCAGCGCCACCACCACCATGACCGGCATGCTCGGCGCGGTCGCCGGCGTCTCGCTGCTGGTCGGCGGCATCGGCATCATGAACATCATGCTGGTGTCGGTCACCGAGCGAACGCGCGAGATCGGCATCCGCCTGGCCATCGGCGCACATGAAAAGCACATCCTGATCCAGTTCCTCGTCGAGGCGACGGTGCTGTCGCTGCTCGGCGGCATCATCGGCATCGCCCTCGGCCTGTCGCTTGCCGGCATTGCCTCGCTGACACTCTCGATACCGTTCGCGCCGAGCCTGGCGGTCGTCATGCTCGCCGTCGGCTTTTCCGCACTGATCGGCATGGTGTTCGGGTTCTTCCCGGCCCTGCGGGGCGCACGCCTCGACCCGATCGACGCATTGCGGCACGAATGAAAGACGGCGGGAATTCGAACTTTAACGCAGCGGCTGGTACGAAAAGTGCCATTCGATCAGCGGCCGCATATGCGGGGCGAGATCGTCCGGCAGGTCCTCGGCGCTCTGGATCACCACCGGCCCGGCTATTTCCGGCTCCGCCTGCGTGGCGACATAGTCATTGATCCTGTTGATGATGGCGTTCGCCGTCAGCGGCATCGTGTAGCGGCGGATGATCACCGTTCCGGCCTGTGTCGACAGGATGTAATAGCGTCGTCCGACCTTCGCTTCGGCCAGATCGAGCCCGGTTTCCTCCCGCACCTCGCGGTGCATGTTGAAGTCGACATCGACCTTGCCGTCACGGAAATCCTCGAGCTCGAACGACCCGGCGGCGAAATAGATGCGGCCTGGATTGGCCGTGTGCGTTCCCATACGGATCGCCACCAGGGCGTTGTCGCTGGAGATCAGCATGGCATGCGCGAAGACATGGCCGGTTCCCGGCGTCTCCCGATTCCTGCGCCAGTACAGGAAGGTGGAATACTTCACGATATGGCAGCGGCCCGTCAGCGTTCCGTCGCGGTAGGACAGCTCGGAAAGCAGGGCCACCCGTCCGTCGAAAAGATGCGGATTGATGGTGATCTCGTGGCCCCAGTTGTCCTCGATTGCCCGACTGTTGCCGATTTCGAAGGGATGCGGCGCGGAATCGAGCCGTACATCGACGATATCGACCGGAAGGATGGTGCCGCGGGGCAGATCGATGCTCATGCTACCTCAAGCCAGATCAAGTGTGACGGCGACCGGGCAGTGGTCGGAAGCCTTGGGCCGATCCCAGCCGACACGCGGGAAACGTTCGACTTCCTGACCGGTGGGAAAGGGTGTGCGGAAGGGCTGCCCGTTGCGGATGATGTCGGGCACGGCGTTGGCGTTGCGCGCGGCGAGCCCTTTCGACAGCAGGATGTAGTCGAGCTGGCACAGATGCCGCTCCTGCGGGCCGCGCGTATGAAAAAGCGTCCAGCGGTCCAGTTCCGGACGCCGCTCCACCAGATTCTCGCAGAAGCCGCCCGCCGTCAGCACGTTGAGGCAGGACTGCGCATCGTCCACCACGTCGAACTGGTAGCCCGAAAAGCTGTCGCCGCCGATGACGACGCGCTGGCGGTAGTCGTTCATATCGCCGCAGATCGCCCAGCTTTTGTCGGCGGCATGGTCCTTGCCGAACCGTTCCTCGATAATCCGCCGCACCGCCTGCGCCTCGGCGATGCGAACAGGCATCGAGGCCTGCCGCCCGTCCAGCCCGTTGCGCGGCGGCCCCATCGATTTGAAATGCACGAGATAGAGCGTCAGCGGCTTGCCGCCGACTTTCAAATCGATCTCGAGGCAATCGCGGCGGAATATCCTCTCATTGGGTTCGTTGCCGAGCGCCGCCAGCTCCGGCGTGTGCAGCCCGAACTGCTCATAGGTCACATAGGCGTGGCTGGTCATGCGCACGAATTCGATCGGCTCGCCATGTTCCGTCTCGGTGCGCATCATCACCGCCACGTCGATGCCGCGCGAATCATTGCCCGACGTCGTGTATTTCTGCCGGTAGCCCTGCCCCACCATCTTGAACAGATAGCCATATTCGAACGCCTTCAGCGCCTCGATATTGTCGACCTCCTGCAGGCAGATGATGTCGGCTCGTGTCGCCGCGATGGCGAGCGCCGAAAGCTGGCGCGTGTCGTCCGACTGCGCGATTGTGCGCGCCTGCTCCAGCAACCGGTATTCCGCCTCGTTCTGGATGTCGAACAAAGCGAGCGTCCGATCCTCGTTGAGCTGATTGCGATAGCCTGAAAAATCGAACCTGTTCATCAGGTTCTCGATATTGAAGGTGGCGAGGCGAAGCGACATGGGCACGAGCTTTGCCCGCAAGCGGCGCGGAAGACAAGGGGCCGGTCTTTGGAACCGCTTCCAGGTTCGCTTCCATCGCCGGCGCAGCAACTTATCCGTTCATCGTCCGTTCATTCGCCAGGATGCATTTTCCGTGTCACCAGGGTGCGGCGCGGGGCTGGCAATGCTGGGAGTAGTGTCATGACGTCTCTTTTAGTCTCATCACTGAGGTCGGGCCTGATCGCGCTGGGTCTGGTCGCAGGATTTGCAGCGCCTTCCTTCGCCGGTCCGGCCAATCTGGCCGTTTCGCCGGCCGAGCGGCTGGCAGGCGGTCCGGCGAGCCAGATAATCCCCATCCAGGATGCCTGCGGCACCAGACGCTGCCTGCAGCCGCAGGGCAATTATCGTGGCGATGGCGGCCGCCGTCATTTCAACCGCCGGCACGATGGCGGTCCGGTTTTCGGCGGCCACAGCAATTACCGGCGCCATTGGAACGGCAACAATGACGGCAGATGGCGCCGTCACTATCGCCACCATCGTCCCCGCTATTATGGCGGTTCCGGCGTCTATCTGGGCCTTGGCTTCGGCGTGCCGGCCTATCGCTATGTCCAGCCGCGCCGCGTCTATCGTGGCGGTTCAAGCGCGCATGTGCGGTGGTGCTACAACCGCTACCGCTCGTATCGCGCCTGGGACAACACGTTCCAGCCTTACAACGGCCCACGCCAGCAGTGCTGGTCGCCCTATAGCTGAGCCGAGGCTGCGCAGACGTGAAAAAGCCGGCGGGTTGCCCCGCCGGCTTTTTTGATTCACGCCTGATCGTCGTTCAGGGGCCGGAAGTTCGAAGGTAATTCGCCCTGCCCTTCTCCCCTTGTGGGAGACGGTGGCCGAGCCAAGCGAAGCGAAGGAGGTCGGATGAGAGGTAATCCAGCCTGCCTTGCGGCGCGCCTGGCAACACCCCTCATCCGTCTCGGCCTCACCTCGACACCTTCTCCCACAAGGGGAGAAGGTAAGACAGAGGGGTCCTAGTTCTTCGTCTTGTCGACCAGCTGGCTCTTGGCGATCCCCCGCGCGCCCGCAGCCGGAGGCGAGGACGCGCAGGCCAAGAATCCGTGGGTCGCTTTAGTTCTTCGTCTTGTCGACCAGCTGGTTCTTGGCGATCCACGGCATCATGGCGCGGAGCTTCGAACCAACCTCTTCGATCTGGTGGTTGTCGTTGTTGCGGCGGATGCCCTTGAAGCGCGACATGCCGGCGCGATATTCCTGCATCCACTCGGAGGTGAACTTGCCGGTCTGGATGTCTTTCAGCACCCGCTTCATCTCGGCCTTGGTATCGGCGGTGATGATGCGCGGACCCGAGACGTATTCGCCCCACTCGGCGGTGTTCGAGATCGAGTAGTTCATGTTGGCGATGCCGCCTTCATAGATCAGGTCGACGATCAGCTTCACTTCGTGCAGGCACTCGAAATAGGCCATTTCCGGCGCATAGCCGGCCTCGACCAGCGTCTCGAAACCGGCGCGGATCAGCTCGACCAGACCGCCGCACAGCACCACCTGCTCGCCGAACAGGTCGGTCTCGCATTCCTCGCGGAAATTGGTTTCGATGATGCCCGAACGGCCGCCGCCGACGCCGCAGGCGTAGGACAGCGCCAGGTCGAGCGCATTGCCCGATGCGTCGTGGTTGACGGCGACCAGGCACGGCACGCCGCCGCCCTTCTGGTATTCGCCACGAACGGTGTGGCCGGGGCCTTTCGGCGCGATCATCACGACGTCGATCGTGTCCTTCGGCTCGATCAGGCCGAAATGCACGTTGAGGCCGTGCGCGAAGGCGATGGCCGCGCCGTCGCGGATGTTGGGGGCGATCTCGTTCTTGTAGATATCGGCCTGCAGTTCGTCCGGCGTCGCCATCATCATCAGGTCGGCCCACTTGGCCGCCTCGGCGACGGTCTTGACCTCGAAGCCGTCGGCTTCGGCCTTCTTGATCGTCGGCGAACCGGCCTTGAGGCCGATCACGACGTTCTTGGCGCCGGAATCCTTCAGGTTCAGCGCATGCGCGCGGCCCTGCGAACCGTAGCCGATGACAGCCACTTTCTTGCCCTTGATGAGATTGAGATCGGCATCGCGATCGTAATAGACACGCATGTGGTTTCCTTCCTTGTTGCGTTGGTTTGATGTCTGGGTGCGCCCTTCGAGGCTCGCTTCGCTCACACCTCAGGATGAGGGAGGTTGGCGCAAACCTCCCTCATCCTGAGGTGCGAAGTCTGAAGGACGAGCCTCGAAGGACGCACCGAAAAGAGCGAGAAACTGCTGCGTCGCCTGCGCGGCATCCCGCGTGATATCCGCAGCAGTCAATTTCAGCCTGTCGCCGAGCAGCAGACGGATCTGCACGTCGCGGCCGACAAGCCCGAAAAAGGTCCGGAACGCCGTTTCAGTGTCGTCGAAGGCCAGGAGGCCGGCGTCCCGCGCCGCCTCCAGCAGCGGTTTCAGCCGTTCGCCGATGGCAAAGCGGCCATTGGCGAGCACAATGGCACCGAGGTCGTCCTTGGCCGACGCCGCGTGCGAAACCGCCACCCGGTTGAGCGCGACCGAGGTCGGGCTGGAGATGACCCTGAGCCAGGTTGCAGCAAAACTGTCCAGGCTTTCGCGCAATGTGGCCGCGTCCAGCTTGTGACGGTCGTAATTGCCGGCGCGCACCTTGGACGCCTGCCACTGCACGGTGGCTGTCAGCAGGCCGTCACGGTCGCCGAACCATTTGTAGAGCGTTTCCTTGGAACAGTTGGCGCGGCGGGCGACGGCGCTCATCGTCAGCGCGTCCCCCTCTTCGACCAGCAGGCGCAGGACGGCGTCAAGCACGTCCTGCTGGCGCGCCGTCAGCGTCTCGCCTGTTTCAATCTCCGTGCCCAACTGCCAAAACCTTGCGGCTGATCGGCCGGCCTCTTTGTGCCGTACCGTACGTTACGGTTCGGCATCTAGCGCATTCGATAAAGGAGGTCAATTGGTATAAATTCCCAGGAGGTTTTGTATCGTGGCCGCGGGGCGGCGCGGTAAGCACGGGGGAACGCTGCGATGAAATCCGTATGATGGCGGACCGCCGGCCGGCTAAGCCGCGACAAGGCAAAAGCCGGGGGACGCCCCGGCTTTTGCTCCATACTTGTCCCGATACCTGCTGTGGACATCCACGCCAGTCAGGGCTCGGGCCTTGATGTCTACTATTTGACGACGATTGCGACTGTGCCCGATTGATAGCGCTTTACTTCGGTTCCGCTGGCGATCCCGGTGCCGTTCACCGCGCGGGTCGGAACGCGTTTCTTGCAATCTTTGCTGACGCGGCTGGACAACCCGCCGTCCGAATATCGCACCACCGCCGATTTCGGGATCCGGCCCTGGATCGCGGCAAAGCTCGGCGCCGGAGCATTGCAACCGTCACCGCGATAAGCGGTGATGTGCCTGGTCTCACCGACGCGAAGCTCGACGCTCTTGTCGGCGCTCCCTACGGACACGCACCCACCCAGCAGCAGTCCAGCAACTACAACCAGCTTCCTCATAGGAACCCCCTTGAATCAATCGGCAACCAACCCGACGGACCATCCGCGAGCGCAACGCCGAGATACATGCAACCGAGCGGAGAAATGGGTTCGCAGATCAAATGAAAACTTGAGCAATTCTCGGAAACTCCAGAAAAATGCGTTTCATGAAGATTGCTATCCTTATGAATTATATCGTAATTTTCCGTGACGAGAACCGGGGGCCTCGTTTTGAAGGAAGATGACTGGGACGACTTTCAGACCTGGAGCCAGTTGTTCGACGTCCTGTGCAAGCGGGACGGTCACTACGACAACGCATCGCTGGCGAGCGAATATTGCAACCATGTTGGCAAAAACGGTCGCGACAACTTCGACGCCATCCAGAAGAACTTGAGAAGCTGGCGGCTTGGCCGCCATCTGCCCTTGCGCCGCAACATGATGGTTCTGGCGAAACTGCTCGACGTCGAGCGGGACCCCTGCCTCAACAACCGGTGGATGCACCTCTATGCCGTGGCCCGGGGGGAACCCGCCATGGATCCAGCGATGCAGCAGGAAGACGCAGGGCGACAGCCTGTCGCGGCCGCTGAACCGGCGAAGCGCCGGCGGCCGATTTGGCATTGGCTGGCAATCGGTGCCCTCGCCACCGGCACTGGTTTCACGTTCGATTTTGCGGTCGACCGCTGGGCTTTCAAGAAATTGCCGATGATCGGCTATGATGCGCGCGTGAGAATGGTGGTCGGTGAATCGCGGCTCATCCATGGCGATCGTGGCGACTGCGACGGCAGGCCCCCGGACTGGTACTATACCCTGCCGCGGGTGCCGGTCAGCGCGCTTGGCACGTTTTCGGATGGCGGCCTCGCCCGGAAAATGAGCAATTTCTGCAACCGTGTCGTTGAAGTGCGCGCCGTCCGCTTCACCGCGACCGACGCCGGCATGGAGGAGATAAGGCTGCTCGACGATTTCATGAAAATCGAGGTCACGGGCGCCGGCCATCCCAGGCAGGAGTAGCGCCTTCAGGACAGCAAGGAGGGAGCCATATGGAAGAAGCCGATTGGAGACAGTTCAGCCAGTGGCATCTGCTTTTCGACGAGTTGTGCAATCGGGCCGGCTTCTATGACGATGCGACGCTTGCGGGAGCTTACTGCACGCTCACTCAAAGCAAGGGGCAAAAGCAATTCGAAACGACGGTCCGCAACCTGAACAATTGGCGTTCGGGCCGTCATGTCCCCCGTGCGGGCAATTTGCGCATCCTGTCCAGGTTGCTGGATATCGCCGGCAATCCAGAACTTCAGGTCCAATGGAACGAACTCTACAAGCGCGCCAAGGACCTTGAAATCGTTCGGCCGGCGGCGTCCGGATCGCCTTTGCCCATCGTGTCCCGATTTCCCGCCTCCGGCTATGTTGACCTACCCGCCACGACCTCGGCAGCCCTTATCCCGACTGCCTATTACGGCTTCGTTGCAAGGCCGAAGCGCTGGTCGCATCCGCAGGCGCTTTTGGGCGGGCTCGTTCTCCTGTGCATCGGTGTGGCGGCAGGTGCAGTCCTCGGCGCTTCGGGCTGGCGTCCCTGGGCCGGACCGGCGGACAACGCACCGATCATCGCCTTCAATCCAAAGATTGACATGAAGGTCGGTGAATCGCGGCCCATTTACGCGGAACGCAGCGATTGCGGAAAACTTCCGCGCGATTGGGCCGAGGTTCGGGCCGAACTGCCCTTTGCACGGACCGGCGAATTTTCGGACGGCGGACTGGCCCGCCGTTTCTCGAAATTCTGCAAAGGCTTGACCCCTGCACGCGCCATTGTCTTCACCGCTACCAAAGCCGGCATCGAGGAATTCGAAATCCAGGGCGATTTCTTCAAAATGACTGTAACGCCGCCCTAATACCCGGCGCTATTGGCCACAGAGGTTTGGCTCTAAATCGCCACCTGCGTACCGATTTCCACCACGCGCCCGGTTGGGATCTGGAAATACTCCGTCGCGTCGGCGGCGCTGCGGGCCAGTCCGATGAACAGCTTGTCCTGCCACACCGGCATGCCGGAATTCGGCGACGATTTCAGCGAACGGCGCGACAGGAAGAACGACGTCGTCATGATGTCGAACTTCCAGCCCTGCTTGCGGCAGATCGCCAGGGCGCGCGGGATGTTGGGCTGTTCCATGTAGCCGAAGGTCAGGCTGACGCGCATGAACAGGTCGTTGATGGGTTCCATCTTGACGCGTTCACTATCGGGCACCACCGGCTGCGGCGCCGTCACGACGGACAGGATGACGTTCTGCTCGTGCAGCACCTTGTAGTGCTTGAGGCTGTGCATCAGCGCCGTCGGCGCGCTTAGCGGATCGCTGGTCAGGAACACCGCCGTGCCTGAAACGAGCTGCGGCTTCTTTTTCAGCAGGTTGGCGGCGAGAAAATCGAGCGGCACCTCGTTGCGTCGCGTCTTGTCGAAGAGATAGCGGCTGCCCTTGATCCAGGTGACCATGATCAGCCCCATGACGCAGGCGACGCCGATGGAAACCCAGCCGCCCTCGAGGAATTTGACGATGTTGGCCGAGAAGAAGCCGATGTCGATGACGCCGAACAGGATCGCCAGCGCCAGCGCGCCGGCAAGCTGCCACTTCCACATGAAGCGCATGACGATGAACAACAGGATCGTTGTCATCAGCATCTCGCCGGTGACCGAAATGCCGTAGGCGGACGCCAGCGAACTCGAATCGCCGAACCCGACGACCAGCAGCATCACCATGATCGCAATGAGCAGGTTGACGCGCGGCAGGTAGATCTGGCCGGACTGCATTTCAGAGGTGTGGCGCACTTCGAAGCGCGGCAGAAGATTTAGCTGGACGGCCTGCCGCGTCAGTGAAAACGCTCCCGAGATGACCGCCTGGCTGGCGATGACGGTCGCCGCCGTCGCCAGGGCGACCATCGGCACCAGCGCCCAGTCCGGCAGCATCTCGAAGAACGGGCTTTGCGGCATGATCACCTGCGTCAGCACGAAGGCGCCCTGACCGAAGTAGTTCAGCAGAAGGCACGGAAAGACGATGGCGAACCAGGCCATCACGATCGGCCGGCGGCCGAAGTGGCCGAGATCGACGTAAAGCGCCTCGGCGCCCGTTACGGCCAGGAAAACCGCCCCGACGGTCAGGAAGGCGACGTCCGACCGCTCCACCAGATAGGCGATGGCGTAGTAGGGATTGACGGCATAGAGCACCGTCGGATCGTCGGCGATGTGAATCAGCCCGGCCACGCCGAGCGCCAGGAACCACAGCGCCGTGATGGGTCCAAAGACGATCGCAACCCGGCCGGTGCCGAAACGCTGGACGGCGAACAGGCAGGCGAGGATCACCAGTGTGATCGGCACCACATAAGGATCGAACGCCGGCGTGACGACGCCGAGGCCCTCAACGGCGGAGAGCACCGAGATCGCCGGCGTGATCACCGCGTCGCCGAAGAACAGCGATGCCCCGCACAGGCCGATGCCCAGGACCAGCTTCGATCCGGCCGGATAGGCGCTGCGCGCCAGCGCCATCAGCGAAAGCGTTCCGCCCTCGCCCTTGTTGTCGGCGCGAAGCACGAACGCCACGTATTTGATGGTGACGATGATGGTGAGCGCCCAGACGATGAGCGACAGCACGCCGAGCACATCGCTGCGCGATACGGCGCCCTCCGCCGTATGCAGCGCTTCGCGAAACGCATAGATCGGGCTGGTGCCGATGTCGCCGTAAACGACACCCAGAGCGCCCAGCATCAGCACGCGCGTGCTTTGTTGCTTGACCTCGGAATGGCTCGGCTGTTCGGCGGCTTCCGCCTCCCCAGCGCCATTGGCAAGGACCATCAGGTACACTCCATTAAGCGGGCGGTGCTCTACGCTTGCTGCAATGCAATATCAAGTGCCTTAACGGCATGTCGGGGTTTGCGCCTTGCGCTTGCAGCCGTCATCACCAGCCGCAAGCGGCAAGATAGCGCTTCACCGTGCCGGCCATCCCATGCTCCAGCGCATCAGCCGTCAGGCCATGGCCGATGGACACTTCCGCGAGCGCCGGAACGCGCTTGATCAGCGGCGGCAGATTGGCCACCACCAGATCGTGGCCGGCATTGACCTGCATGCCTGCAGCGAAAGCGGCGTCAGCGGTTTTTCCCAGTCTTTCCAGTTCGTTCGCGGCTTTTTCGGAATCGGAATGGAAGCCACCATAAGGGCCTGTATAGAGTTCGATGCGGTCGGCGCCGGTGTCTCGGGCAGCGGCAATGCCTTCAGGATCGGAATCGGAAAACAGCGACACGCGAAACCCACCCTTCTTCAGCCGTGCGACGATCGGAGTGAGGAACGCGGTCTTCTCGCGGAAGTTCCAGCCATGGTCGGAGGTCGCCTGCGCCGGATCGTCCGGCACCAGCGTCACCTGTTCGGGTTGGTTCTGCTCGACCAGCCGCAGGAACTCCTCGGCCGGATAGCCTTCCATATTGAATTCCGCCTGTGGGAATTCGTCGTCGATCAGCGCGCGAATCGCCGGCAGGTCCGAATAGCGGGTGTGGCGCTGGTCGGGACGCGGGTGCACGGTCAAACCATGCGCGCCGGAAGCCAGCGCAATCCTGCCGATCCCAATCATGTCCGGCCACGGCAGGTCGCGGCGGTTTCGAAGCATCGCGATGGCATTGAGATTCACGGAGAGCTTTGTCGGCATGAAGGGCTCCGGTAATGCGGGACCGCATCTATACTGCCTTTGTCGGGAACAGACAGCCCATTTCTGTGTTGCAATAGGATGATCGTGAACCTGCCAGGGAAAACGCCGTGAATTTTCTCGAATCCGTACCGGCCATACGCCGCATTGAAACCAATAGATCCGACCTGTTTGCGATCGATATCGTCGGTCATGTCACCGCCGCGGACGCCGAAAACCTGTTTGGGCTCCTGGAGGCGGCTTACGCCCTTCATCCGCAAATCGATGTGCTTGTCCGCCTTGTCGACCATGACGGCGTTGATTGGACCGATTTCGACCCGGAAACGATGACGCAGGGCAAGGAGCACGCAGTCAAGCATGTGGGCAGATGCGCGACGGTCGGCGACCCCGACTGGACCTCGCACGTCACCGGTTTTTTTGCCGCTCCGCTGCCAATCGAAATTCGTCATTTCGCCGCTGAAGACGAAGCCGCCGCCTGGGCTTGGTTGGGTGCGCGTGAAAAACCGGCCGATGTTTAACGGTCTTCGGTACGCATCTAGCGCACCACTGTCAGCCGTTCCGCCGCCCGCGTGATCGCCGTATAGAGCCAGCGCTGGCGGGTATCCTTGAACGCCCAGCTTTCGTCGAACAGCACGACGTCGTTCCATTGCGAACCCTGCGCCTTGTGGACGGTCAGCGCGTAGCCATAGTCGAAATCGTCGAATCGCTTCTTCTGCTGCCAGGAAATTTCTTCTTCCGGGCTCTCGAACGCCGCCTTGAGCAGCTTGATCTTGGCGACGCCGCGGTCGGGATCGTCCTCCTCAGGCGACACCAGAAGGTTGATGCCGGGCTTCACCGTTTCGCGCGACGAGGTCATCACCTTCCACAGCGAGCCGTTAAGCAGCCCCTTGGCGGGATCGTTGCGCAGGCACACCAGCTTGTCGCCGGCCTGCGGATAGTCCGCGTTGAAGCCCTTCAGCTCGCGTAGCCGCTGATTATAGCGGCGGCGCGTCCGGTTGGTGCCGACGAGCACCTGATCGGCCTTCAGCACCAGCTCCTGGTTGACCTCGTCCTTGCCGATGACCTTGGCGGCGCCATAGTCGCCATGCATGAACTCCCGGCCTTCCCGCACATCCAGCGCCAGCCGGATAATGGGATTGTCCCGCGCCTGACGATGGATTTCGGTCAGCAGATAATCCGGTTCATGATCGGTGAAAAAGCCACCGCCGGAAATCGGCGGCAACTGCCCCGGATCGCCCAGGACGAGGATCGGCGTGCCGAAACTCATCAAGTCGCGGCCGAGCTGCTCGTCGACCATGGAGCATTCATCGATGATGACCAGCTTGGCGCGGGAAATGGGGCTTTGTCGATTGAGCGAGAAGGTCGGCGACATCGAGGTCTTGCCGGTCGTTTCGTCCTCGACCGCCTCCTCGCCCTTGGGCCGGTAAATCAGCGAATGGATGGTGCGGGCGTTGACCGCGCCCTTCGAACGCAGCACCTGCGCGGCCTTGCCGGTGAAGGCAGCGAACTGGACCTGGCCATCGACATGCTCGGCGAAATAGCGCGCCAGCGTCGTTTTGCCGGTACCGGCATAACCGAACAGCCGGAAAAGCTGCGGGCTTCCGGCCTTCAGCCATTGCGCGACGGCCTTCAGCGCGGCGTCCTGTTGGGGAGAAAAATCCATCGTCCTGACTGACAGGATTCGCAATGGAAAGACAAGTTCGAAGCCGTTCCACCCTCACCGCAGCATTGGCCACAGCGTCGCTGCCAGAAGCACGCCCATGGCAATGTTGAACCATTTCAGCCGCACGGGGTCGGAGAGGAAGCCGCGCAGGCCCGTGCCGAAGCCGGCCCAGACCGAGACCGAGGGGAAATTGACCAGCGCGAAGACGACGCCGACCAGCAGCACTGACAGGAAAGGCCGTTCTGGATTGGTGTAGACGGCCATCGCCGTCACCGCCATTACCCAGGCCTTCGGATTGACCCACTGGAACGCGGCCGCCTCGATGAAGCGCATCGGCCTTGCTGCATCGTCTCCTGCGCTGGCCATCGAGCGTGACGTGGCGATCTTCCAGGCCAGATAAAGCAGATAGGCGCCACCGGCGACTTTCAGCCCTGTATGCAGCACCGGAAACGCCGTCAGAACCGCCCCCAGGCCCGCGCCTACCGCCAGCAGCAGAATGAGGAAGCCGATGCCGATGCCGAGCATATGCGGAATGGTGCGGACAAAGCCGAAATTCACCCCGGATGCCAGAAGCATGAGGTTGTTCGGCCCCGGCGTGACCGAGGTGACAAAGGCATAGACCAGCAGGGCGAGGAAGACGTCGGGAGACATGGAATGTTTGCTCGCTCAGTCTGACGGAGCTTTGTCGTTCTATTCAAGGAACGGCTACATCCCCTGCGCGCCCCGGTTCATCGCCGCCACGCCGGTGCGGCAGATTTCCGCCAGCCCCAGCGGCCGCATGATGGCGATGAACTGATCGATCTTCGAGGTCTTGCCGGTGATCTCGAAGATGAAATGTTCTGTGTTGGCGTCGATCACGCTGGCGCGGAACGCATCGGCCAGCCGCAGCGCCTCCACGCGTGCGTCCCCCGTACCGGCCACCTTGACCAGCGCCAGCTCGCGCTCCATCGGGCGCTCCTGCCCCAGTTCCCTCGCACGGACGGTCAGGTCGACCACGCGGTGCACCGGCACGATGCGCTCGAGCTGGTGCTTGATCTGCTCCAGCACGTGCGGCGTGCCCCGCGTCACGATGGTGATGCGCGACTGGTGTTTCTCGTGTTCCGTCTCCGAGACGGTCAGGCTCTCGATGTTGTAGCCGCGGCCCGAAAACAGGCCGATGACTCGCGCCAACACGCCGGGCTCGTTGTCGACCAGCACGGACAGCGTGTGGTTTTCCGGCTTCTCGGTCTCCTTGGCGATGAAGTAGGCGGAGCCGGTCGGTTGAAGGTGGGGGTTCATGAAGGAAGCTTTCTGCGCTGCTGTTAAGGCGTAACGATTGGAACCGAACCGGCGATCTTCTTGGCGCGGCGTTTTAAACCTCTGTCGAAACTTGCGAGGCCTTCGCAGCCATCGGAAGCTCGAAGATGCATGGCGTCGGCGAAATCGAGACCCGCCCGGTGCGAGGAAATCACATCTGCAATATTACGACGGTTCGAAAACCCGATGTTGGCGCTGGCTACCAGGGTCGCGAAGGTTCGGTTGATATGCCCCTTGTCCAGCTTCATGACGCTGCGAAGCAACCATTCCGTCTCCAGAAGCACGGTGTCGGGGATAAAGACTTCCTTTTCACTCAAAAGCATGCGGGATCGTCGCGCCTGATCGGAACCGTCATCGATCAAAGCCCTCGCGAGGACATTCGTGTCAACGGCGAGTGGCATCGAACCTCCGTGCCGCCTCGGCAAGCATTGCCCGATCAATCTCTTCGTCGGTCGGGAAAGGTCTGTCGATCCGCACGACATGCTTCAGGAATTCGCCCGCAGGCACCTTGGGATACCTGGTGTCGAAATCCTCTATCGGCTGAACGAAAAAACCGCGCCCTTGCGGAACGAACTCGACCTCGGTGCCGTCGGCAATGCCCAGGCCGTCTCGAATCTGCTTCGGGATGACGACCTGCCCTTTGCTCGACACTCTTGCCCGCACATTCATCACACACTCTCCCGGTAAAACTTAGTAAGAATATACGCCTTACCGTGTCTTACTTCAACTCAAACCAGTTCCCTGCCCTTGGCGTCGATGGCGTTGGCGACGGCTTCGTCAGTGGCCTCGTCCGGCAGCAGCATCTCGTTGTGCGCCTTGCCCGACGGGATCATGGGGAAGCAGTTCGCCAGCGACGCCACCCGGCAGTCGAACAGCACCGGCTTCCTGACGTCGATCATCTCGCGGATCGCGTCGTCCAGTTCGTCCGGTTTGTCGCAGCGAATGCCGTGTCCACCATAGGCTTCCGCCAGCTTGACGAAATCAGGCATCGCTTCGGTGTAGGAATGCGACAGCCGGTTGCCATGCAGCAATTGCTGCCACTGGCGCACCATGCCCATATACTGGTTGTTGAGGATGAAGATCTTGATCGGCGCCTCGTACTGCACCGCGGTCGACATCTCCTGCATCGTCATCTGCACCGACGCATCGCCGGCAATGTCGATGACCAGCGCGTCCCGGTGCGCAATCTGCACGCCGAGAGCCGCCGGCAGACCGTAGCCCATCGTGCCGAGGCCGCCGGAGGTCATCCAGCGGTTCGGCTTTTCGAAGTGGAAATGCTGCGCCGCCCACATCTGGTGCTGGCCGACCTCGGTGGTGATGTAGGTGTCGCGGTCTTTCGTCAGCTCGTAGAGCCGATGGATGGCGTATTGCGGCATGATGACGTCGGGGTTCGTCTTGTAGGCCAGCGAATCCCGCGCCTGCCACTTGGCGATCTGCTCCCACCACGGGTAGAGCGCTTTCTTGTCCGCCTTCGCCGTGGCGCGCCACAGCCGCACCAGATCCTCAAGCACCCGCCCGACATCGCCGATGATGCCGATCTCCGTCGGCACGTTCTTGTTGATCGAGGACGGGTCGACGTCGATGTGGATGATCTTGGAGTTCGGCGAAAACGCATTCAGACGGCCGGTGATGCGGTCGTCGAAGCGGGCGCCGACGCACAGCATCACGTCGCAGTCGTGCATCGCCATGTTGGCTTCGTAGGTGCCATGCATCCCGAGCATGCCCAGCCAGTTCTTGCCGCTGGCCGGATAGGCGCCAAGCCCCATCAGCGTCGAGGTGATCGGAAAGCCGGTCAGATCGACCAGTTCACGCAGCAGATGGCTGGCTTCCGGGCCGGAATTGATGACGCCGCCGCCCGAATAGATGATCGGCTTCTTTGCCGTCGCCATCAGCGCGACCGCGGCCTTTATCTTCTCGAGGTCGCCCTGCAGCTTCGGCTGATAGCTGGTGCGCGGCGCGGTCTGTGGCGGCACGTAGGTGCCCTTGGCAAACTGGACATCCTTGGGAATGTCGACGACCACCGGCCCCGGCCGCCCGGTCGTGGCGACATGAAAGGCCTCGTGGATCGTCGCCGCCAGTTGGTTGACGTCCTTGACCAGCCAGTTGTGCTTGGTGCAGGGCCGCGTGATGCCGACCGTATCGCATTCCTGGAAGGCATCCGTGCCGATCAGCATCGTCGGCGCCTGGCCGGTGATGCAGACCAGCGGAATCGAATCCGACAGCGCGTCCTGCAGCGGCGTCACCATGTTCGTCGCGCCGGGACCGGACGTGACGAGAACGACGCCCGCCTTGCCGGTGGACCGCGCATAGCCTTCGGCCGCATGGCCGGCGCCCTGTTCGTGCCGCACCAGGATGTGTTCGATCTTGTCCTGCTGGAAAAGCTCGTCATAGATCGGCAGCACCGCGCCGCCCGGATAGCCGAAGAGGTGCTGGACGCCATTGTCGATCAGCGCCTGCACCACCATCTCGGCGCCGCTCATCTCACGCCGCTCGTTCTTCTCACTGCTCATCGGTCTGCCCCGTATATCCTTGCCCGTTCCGGGCTTTTGCTCGCCCCTTGGGCTTTTTGGTCGCATTGTCTGTTTCAGGCAATAAAAAAGGCCCCCGGAGGGAGCCTGTGTGTCGCGCATGGGGGGATTTCGCCCGGCGGTTACACCGCCTTGCCCACGCGCGTTCCTACTACGAGAATGGATGCCGTTTTCATGGGTGCGGACAATAAGGGCGAAACGAACCGTCCGTCAATGGCTCCCAAAGATTTCATCCGGCCAAGACCTCATGGACAGCGCCAAACGTCGATTCACCGCGCCATGGACCAGCAGATGCGTGCAATTTGCGGTCGTATCTTAAGGATGGCTACACCATGCGGCCTCACGGGAGTTTAACCGCGCTCGCGTAGGGTGCGATCCTAGGGAATCGGGACAGAAGCAGAAATGTTTGTCGAACGCGAAGCTTCCGCCGGCGAAGCAACATCGCAGGAACGCCGCGACGCCGCCCAGAATGACAAGCGCATTCTGGGCAATGTCGTGCAGTGCGATGGCGCGCGTGCCACGATAAGCGCTTTCGCCGACGATGCCGAGGGCACCGTCACCGCCCACTGGACCGTCGGCAAGATGATCTCGATCAATCTCGGGGCCACCCGCACCGTCGGCCTCGTCTATGCCATCGGCAAATCGCAGCGCATGTGGAACACCGACAGCCAGAACCCGATCGAAGTCGAGGTGGAACTGATCGGCGAAGTCCGTGACGGCGAAGAGCCGGGCTCCAAGCCTGTGTTCGACCGCGGCATCACCAACTATCCGCATATCGGCGCCATCGCTCACCGCATCCGCAGCCGCGACTTGCGGGCCGTCTACGATCTGGCCGGACGCCGCTCCATCAAGATCGGCTCGCTGTCACAGGATGAGGAAATCGAGGCGAATATCGCCATCGACGACACGCTCGCCCGCCACTTCGCCGTTGTCGGCACCACGGGCGTCGGCAAATCCACTGCCGTCTCTCTGCTCTTGCGCAAGGCCATCGCCGCGCGGCCCGACCTGCGCGTTCTGATCCTCGACCCGCACAACGAATTCGCCGCCTCGCTGCCGGAATATTGCGTCAGGATCGATAGCGCCTCGCTCGACCTGCCGTTCTGGATGTTCAAGCTGGAAGAATTCGCGGAAGTGCTTTTTCGCGGGCGTGAGACCGTGCCGGAAGAAGTCGACCTGCTGCGCGAACTCATTCCCCTGGCCAAGAACCTCTACAAGAACCCGGCCAGCGGAGCCTATCTGCGCCGCGGCGTCGATAACACGACCTCCGATACCCCCGTTCCCTACCGCATCGCCGACCTCATCAAGCAGGTGGACGAGCGCATGGGCCTGCTGGAAAGCAAGAACGACCGGCCGGCGCTCAAATCGCTTCGTGCGCGCATCGAATCCGCCGCCGCCGACCCGCGCTACCGTTTCATGTTCAATTCCCGGCTGATCGAGGACACCCTCCACCAGACGATCGGCAATATTTTCCGCGTGCCGCATCACGGTCGTCCGGTCACCTGCTTCGAAATGGCGGGCATGCCTTCCGAAGTGGTGAATTCGGTCTGTTCGGTATTGGCCCGGCTGGCATTCGACCTGGCGCTCTGGAGTGAGGGCAAGCTGCAGCTTCTGCTGCTTTGCGAGGAAGCCCATCGCTATATGCCTGCCGATTCCCGGCTCGGCTTCGCGCCTACCCGTCACGCTCTGTCCCGCATCGCCAAGGAAGGCCGCAAATACGGCTGCTATCTCGGCGTTGTTACGCAGCGCCCCGGCGAGCTTGATCCGACCATCCTGTCGCAGTGCTCGACCTTCTTCGCCATGCGCCTTTCCAACGAGCAGGACCAGGCGATCATCCGTTCGGCCATCGCCGATTCCTCAGCCTCGACCCTGTCGTTCCTGTCGTCGATGGGCCAGCGCGAGGCCATTGCCTTCGGCGAAGGCGTCGCCACCACCATGCGGCTGAAATTCGAGAAGCTGGATCAGAAATTCATTCCCGGCACGGCAAAGCGAGCCGAGACCGTGGCGGATGACAGCCAGGAGCTCGACCTCCCCGGCATTGTCGACCGGCTGCGCAACGTGCAGAAGCCGCAGTCCATTGCGGCACTGGCCGAGAGCATCGATCCCGGCCGCCAGGCAGGCGATCCCGACTATCGCAAGCCGGCGGCGCCCCGGCTTCATAGCGACGACGATTTCGATATGCGCTACGGCCTCAAGCCCGCGACCTTCGGCCTGCGCTCGCAGAACGATTGATGCAAACGCAAGGCCACGCGGCAAGTGCAGGCTGCGTGGAGGTTGAGCCTGCGTTGACGCGCACAGGGTCCTTAGGCCGCCGACCGCGCCTCTGCAAAATTCTCGATCGCGTCGATATCTGCCCTCTTCGCCGCCGCTTCAGCCGCCAGATCGAAAGCTGTCTGCATGTTCATCCAGAACTGTGGCGTGGTGTCGAAGAATTTCGCGAGGCGAAGCGCCGTATCCGGGGTGATAGGTGTCTGTTCTGCGGCCAGCCGCTCAATGCGCGTGCGTGGCACATGCAGCTTCTTTGCCAGCGTGTACGGTTTAAGGCCGAGTGGGATGAGATACTCCTCTCGAAGTATTTCGCCAGGGTGGAAGGGGGTTAGAGTGAAGATGGACATTCTTTAAAACCTCGAAGGGTACAGGCCAGAGGCCCATTCAGGGGAATCGTTCAGTGGTAGTCTGTGATTTCCACATCCTCTGCGTTTCCATCGACCCAACGAAAGCAGATACGAAACTGGTCGTTGATGCGGATGGCATATTGGCCCGCGCGATCCTTGGATAGCGCGTGGAGCTTGTTGCCCGGCGGCGACATTAAGTCTTTCAGCTCGACCGCCTGCTCAAGCATGAACAATTTTCTCTGAGCGGCCCTGACCAGATCGGAAGGAAAGCCTTTCGGAGCCCTGCCTGCGGCTACGGATTCCCCGATTCTGTCCTTGTAGGATCTGATCATTAACGTATCATAGAGAGATACGTCACACCTGTCCAGATACAAGTATCATAGCATGATACCTCCGCAACCCGCCTCAGGCGCACACGCGGTTGCGGCCCTGCCGCTTGGCCTCGTAGAGCTGCCGGTCGGCGCGCCGATAGAAATCCTCGGCCGTTTCCGCGCTGTCCCACACAGCAAGACCAACGCTGGTGGTGATCTTCAGCCGCACATTGCCGGAAAGCACCGACATATTGGCGATGGCCTTGCGGATGCGTTCGGCGAACTTGGCCAGAAGGTCGGCGTCCATGTTGGGCGTGACCACCGCGAACTCCTCGCCGCCCAGCCGCGCCACCACGTCATGGTAACGGGTCATGTCCTTGAGGCAGTTCGCGACAGCCTTGAGAACCTGGTCGCCCACGTCGTGTCCATGGGTATCGTTGACCTGCTTGAAATGGTCGAGGTCGAGGATCATCAGGCCGACCGGTTTGCCGATGCGCCGGAATTCCTCGATATATTCCTTCAAGGCGTCGTCGAAATAGCGCCTGTTCTGCATGCCCGTGAGGCTGTCGGTCAGCGCCGCCTGCTCCATCGTTTCGGAGCGCGCGCTGAGCGTTTCGGTCATGGCGCGCAACTTGCCTTCCTCCTTCGCCTGCCTGCGGATCAGCGGATAGATGAAGAACATGCCGAAAAACAGCGCTGTCGCCAGAAGCACGCCGGTCGCCAGCACCAGCTTGGTCAGATGCTCGACATTGTCCGGCGTGAAAAAGCCCTGATCTTCGCCTGCGGCGGTGTGCAGATAGTCGTAAGCATGCAGCATCACCAGGCCCGCGGCCAGGATCACGAAGATGAAGACGAAGAAGGCCGACTCGGCCTGATGGAAGCGCATCGGTTGCCTGCTGCTCATACCGCTCTCTATATGCCAGCAAGGAGCTTACGTGCAGTTAATTCCAACAACCTGAGCGAGCAAATAACCGAAGGGTAAACGGTGTATTGGCGTTGCCGGAGCTTTGCATCAAAGTTTCGGCATCCGCGGATCGTTTGAACATTTTTGCCATTCCGCTCCGAACTGGTTTCGGAACCACGTCGTCTGCCGTTTGGAATATTGCCGCGTTGCGATCTTGGCCTTTTCCGCGGCCTCTTCGAGGGTGATTTCACCGGCCACGGCGGCTTGCAGTTCCGGAACGCCGATGGCCTTCATCGCCGGAAGCGCCGGGTCGAGATCGAGTGCCGCCAACTGCTTCACCTCTTCCATTGCCCCGAGATCGATCATGCGGTCGAAACGCCTGTCGATACGCGCAATCAGCTCGCTCCGTTCCGTGTCGACCAGCAGGAAACGCGCGCTGTCACGGTCTATCAAGGGCTTGCCACGCGCCGCCTGCCAGTCGAGCATGGAACGGCCCGAAGCGTCGAGAACCTCGAGCGCCCGCACGATCCGCTGCCCGTCGCTTCGCTTGAGCCGCGCCGCCATGGCGGCGTCCCGCGACGCCAGCCGCTCATGCAATTCGGGCGCGCCACGCTCCTTCAATTCGCGCCGCCAGCGCTCGCGCACAGCAACGGGTATCTCCGGCATTTCGGAAATCCCTTCCGCCAGGGCGCGGAAGTATAGCCCGGTCCCGCCCACGAAAATCGGCCGCGCGCCGGCGAAAATCCCGTCTTCGAGCAGCCGCACGACATCGCGCAGCCAGGCTCCGGTCGAATAAAGCGACGAGGGATGGACATGCCCGTAAAGATAGTGTGGCGCGCGCGCCAGTTCGGCTTGTGTTGGCCGGGCCGTGAGGACGTTGAGGATCGAGTAGCCCTGCATGGAATCGGTGTTGACGATGACACCGCCGAGCCGCTCGGCGAGACCGAGCGCCAATGCCGACTTGCCGCTGGCGGTCGGCCCGGCTATCAGGATCGCGTCCTTCACGCGGCCTTCGGTCGCCTCTTGTGCGGAAGTCTCCATGCCTCTCATTGCCACGCTTGTCTGCCATCCAGCCGCCGGCATTCTTTCGCCCGCCCTTGCGAATACGGCGTCGAGGTCGGTGAAGGCAAGCGCGCTCCGCTGGCTGGCCGATGACATCGCCTGTGACCTGCATCTTCAGGAAGACGCGGAAGCAGAAAAGGCGACCGCGGAACTGCGCGCCGCGCTTGCCGGCCAGCCGGTCGACGTCATCGTCCAGGAAGCGGAAAACCGCCGCAAGAAAATCCTCATCGCCGACATGGACTCCACCATGATCGACCAGGAATGCATCGACGAACTGGCGGACGAAGTCGGCCTCAAGGATCACGTCGCCGCCATCACCGCGCGCGCCATGAACGGCGAAATCGCTTTCGAGCCCGCGCTCCGGGAGCGCGTCGCGCTGCTGAAGAATCTGGATCTCGCCGTCATCGACAAGATCATCGCCAATCGCCTTACGCTCGCGTCCGGCGCCCGGACGCTGGTGCAGACGATGCGCGCCGACGGCGCCTGGGCCATTCTGGTTTCCGGCGGCTTCGACATCTTCACCAACCGCATCGCCGCCATGCTGGGCTTCCATGAGAACCGCGCCAATCGTCTGATCGAAGCCGATGGCCGGCTGGACGGCACGGTGGCCGAGCCGATCCTCGGCCGCGCCGCCAAGGCCGAGGCGCTGCTGGAGATATCCGCCCGGCTGGGACTGACGCCGGCCGACGCCATCGCTGTCGGCGACGGGGCCAACGATCTCGACATGATCCGGCTGGCCGGTACCGGCGTCGCACTTCACGCCAAACCGTCCGTCGCCGCGCAGGCCCGCGTCCGCATCGATCATTCAGACCTGACCGCCCTGCTCTACCTGCAAGGCTATTCCCGTAAGGATTTCGTCCGTTGACGCCGATCAACACGCAAAGGTTGATCTTGCGCAATTGGCGCGAAGCCGACCGCGACCTCTTCCATCGCATCAATTCCGACGACCGGGTGATGGCGTTCTTTCCGTTCCGCCGCAACCGCGCCGAGGCCGACGCGAAGCTGGACGAACTCCGCGCCGCCATCGAGCGCGACGGCTTCGGCTGGACAGCCGTGGAAATCGCCACGACCGGCCAATGCATCGGCTTTGTCGGCTTGAACCGCGCCGGCCACCTGCCGAACCTGTCGGACGATGCCGTCGAGATCGGCTGGCGCCTGGCGCCGGAATTCTGGGGCCACGGCTACGTCACCGAGGCGGCATCGGCCTGGCTGGACTTCGGCTTCGAAACCTTGAAACTCGATGAGATCGTGTCTTTCGCGGTGGCGGACAATCACCGCTCCACCGCAGTCATGCAGCGCCTCGGCATGAAGCGCGACCCCGCCGCCGACTTCGATCATCCCGACGTGCCCGGGAGCCATCCGCATCTGCGCCGGCATGTCTTCTACCGGCTGTCGCGAAAGGATTGGCTGCAAGCAAAAAGGGCGGCACTCTAGCCGCCCTTTTTTATTCTAAATCAAAAACCTGAGAGCATTTCCAGATTCAGTTTATCTGGATCAGCGCGCTCTCGACCGGCCTAGTCCATACGGATCGTCACGAACCGCAGCTCGCCCGTCTTCGACGCCAGCATCAGCAGCGCGTTCTTGCGGCCCTGCTCTTTCAGCGCGCCGATGCGATCCATCACGTCCTTCGGGCTGGCGACTGATTCCTGCGCGATCTCGGTGATGACCTCGCCTGCCTGGATGCCACGCTCGGCGGCGGCGGAGTCCTTGGCGACCTCGGTGACGACCACGCCCGACACGTCGGCCGCGATGCCGAACTTCGAGCGCGTCTCGTCGTTGAGTTCACCGATGCTCATGCCGAGGACGGAAGCCGTCGCGACTTCGCCGCCATTGCCTTCGTCATCGCTCTGCTCATCGCCACTGCCTTCCTCGTTGCCGGCAAGCTTTTCGCCATCTTCGAGCCGCCCGAGCGTCACCTTGACGGTCTGCTCGACGCCCTTGCGCACGATGACCACGTCAACGGCCTTGCCCACCGGGCTCTCGGCGACGGCGCGCGGCAGGTCGCGCATCTCTTCGACGTCCTTGCCATCGAACTTGATGATGACGTCGCCCGGCTGGACCGTCCCGTTATCGACAGGGCCGCCCTTGATGATGCCGGCCACGAGCGCGCCTTTGGACGTCTTCATGCCGAGGCTTTCGGCGATGTCGTCGGTCACCGGCTGGATACGCACGCCGAGCCAGCCACGGCGGGTCTCGCCGAACTCGCGCAACTGGTCGACCACACCGGCCGCAAGCTGGGCGGGGATGGAGAAACCGATGCCGATCGAGCCGCCCGACGGCGAAATGATCGCCGTGTTGATGCCGATCACCTCGCCATACATGTTGAACAGCGGGCCGCCGGAATTGCCGCGGTTGATGGCGGCGTCGGTCTGGATGAAATCGTCGTAGGGCCCGGAATTGATATCGCGGTTGCGGGCCGAGATGATGCCGACGGTCACAGTGCCGCCGAGACCGAACGGATTGCCGATCGCCATCACCCAGTCGCCGATGCGCATCTTGTTGGAATCGCCGAACTTGACCGCGGTCAGCTTGTGCTTCTTGGCATCGACCTTGAGCACGGCGATGTCGGTCTTGGTGTCGGTGCCGACCAGTTCCGCCTTCAGCGTCACCCCGTCGGAGAAATTCACTTCGATGTCGTCGGCGTCGGCAATGACGTGGTTGTTGGTCACGACGATGCCCTGCTCGGCGTCGACGACGAAGCCGGAGCCGAGCGACTGCACCTTCTGCGAGCCGCCGCCGCCATCCTTGTCGCCGCCGCGGTCCTTGAAGAAATCGTCGAAGAAATCCTGGAAGGGCGAGCCTTCCGGCAACTGCGGCATCGGCACCGCGCCAGGGCCTTCCGTGCCCTTGACCGTCTGCGAGGTGGAAATGTTGACCACGGCGCCGAGCAGTCCGTCGGCGAGATCGGCCACCGAAGCCGGGCCGGCGGCAAGCGGCTGGGCCGAATTGGCGCGCGGCGTCGCCACCGGGGCAGACGGGGCCGGCGCGGTCTGGGCGAACGACTGGCTGGCGAAGGCGCCCGCCAGAAGCGCCGCCGCCGCGACGGTGACCGTCTTGCGCGTCGCACGCAGGAATATTTGGGGTGTCATCAACAGGCCTCCCGGCTTTTCAGGAAAAGGGCGTCGCGGTCTGGGTCGTGGACCAGATGACGCGTCGGGTCATGTTGGCAAGAAATACGGCACGTTTGCGGCTGTGCCTACAGGCTGCGGGATAAATCATCCGTTATCCGGGCAGGAAGATTTTATCCGCGAACCAGCCACACGATAAAGACACCGGCGGCAACTGCTACCAGCCCGGCGATGCGAAGCGCGTTTTCGGGCAAGGTCAGCACTTCCGTCGCCATCTTTTTGGCAAGTGCGGGAAAGCCGCCATAGACGACGCCCTCGATGACGAGGACGAGGCCGATGGCGGCCAGAAAGTCGTGCACCGGGCCTATTGCCCGGCGCCAGGCTGCGGCGCGGTTGATGCGGGCGCGGATGCTCTCGGGCCTGATGCGGCGGGAGCGTCCGAACCAGCCGGATCGCGGAAGAACCGGAAGAATTCCGAGTTCGGCGAAAGCAGCATGGTGGTGCCGGTGTTGTCCAGCGCAGTGCCATAGGCATTCATCGAACGATAGAAATCGAAGAATGCCGGATCGCGCTGGTAGGCGTTGGCGAAGGTGGAGCTTCGCTGGGCGTCGCCCTCGCCGCGAAGGATTTCCGATTCCTTCTGCGCTTCGGCGACGATTTCGACCACCTCGCGGTCGGCCCGCGCCTTGATGCGCTGCGCCGCCTCGCGGCCGCGCGCCCGCAGCCGTTCGGCTTCCGCCAGACGTTCGGCCTTCATGCGGTCGAATGTCTGCTGCGACACTTCCTGGGTGAGGTCGGTACGGCGGATACGCACGTCGTCGATCTCCAGGCCGAGCGATGTCGCGTCCGGGCGCAACTGGTCTCGCACTTCGCGCATCATGTCGGCGCGCTCTTCCGAAAGCGCCGCCTCGAAGCCGCGAAGACCGTAGACCCGGCGCAGCGCCGCATCGAGACGTGTCCGCAACCGCTGCTCGGCGAGGTCGATGCTGCCGGAGACGGCAGCGCGGAACACGCGCGGATCGGAAATGCGATAGGCGAGGAAGGCATCGACTTCATAGAACTTGCCGCCCGAAACCTGGACGCGGATGTTGTCCAGTTCGAAACGCAGCAGCCGCTTTTCGATCAGCTGCACATTGTCGGCCTCGAACAGCGAGAACGGCGCCTTGAAGTAGATGCCGGGCTCGGTCTTCACTTCGACGATTTCACCGAAGCGCAGGATGATCGCCTGCTGGCGGGCGTTGACCACGAACACCGACGAGTAGATCAGGAACAGGATCACCGCGATGGCGACCACGATGAGGGGAAGACGGTTCGCCATCACTGGTTTCCTCCCGTGGCCGCGGGGGCCTTCGGCTGCAGGGCGGGCAACGGCAGGTAGGGCAGTACGCCCTGGCCGCTGCTTTCGTCCATGATGATCTTGTTGGAATCCTTCAGCAGTCGCTCCATCGTTTCCAGATAAAGACGCTTGCGCGTGACCTCGGGAGCCTTGGCGTATTCGTCATAGACCGAGATGAAGCGTTGCGCCTCGCCTTCGGCCTCCTGCATGACGCGGTTCTTGTAGGCTGCCGCCTCTTCGCGGACCTGCGCCGCCTGGCCCCGCGCGGCGCCGAGCTTCTGGTTCGAGTACTGGTTGGATTCCTCCACGAACCGGTCCTCGTCCTGTTCGGCGCGCTGTACCTCGTCGAAGGCGTCCGCCACTTCGCGCGGCGGCGCGGCGTCTTCGATGGAAATGGCGTTGACCGTCAGGCCCGACTTGTAGCCGTCGAGCGTCGACTGGATGATCTGCCGCACGGATTCGGCAATCCCTTGCCGGTCATCGCGGAAGATGTCCTGCGCCGGACGCCGGCCCACCGCCTCGCGCATGGCGCTTTCCGCCACCTTGCTCAGCATTCCGTCGGGATCGGAAACGTCGAAGAGATAGGCGCGCGGGTCGGCAACCTGGTAGGCGACCGAAAACTGCACATTGACGATATTCTGATCGCCCGACAGCATCAGGCCCGACTGTCCGCCCGCGTTGGAGCCGTCGCCGATGCGGACAAGCTGCTCCGAAATCTTCGCGGTCTCGACCGTTTCGATCGGCCACCAATGGAAATGCAGGCCGGGCTCTGAAAGCTCCGGCTTCGGCTTGCCGAACCGCAGTTCGACGGCCACTTCGTCAGGCTGCACGGTATAGACGGCCTTGAATGCCCAAAGGCCGAGCAGCACCAGCACGATCAGGCCAATCATGGCGGGGCTGATGCCGCCACCGCCCGGCAAAGCCTGGCGCAACCTGTCCTGGCCGCGCCTGATGATGTCCTCAAGATCGGGAGGCGAACCTTGCGGGCCGCTCGGGCCTCGCGGTCCCTGCCCCCACGGGCCTTGATTGTTGCCGCCGCCACCGCCGCCGCCCCACGGGCCGCCGCCTCCGCCGCTTTTATCGTTCCAGGGCATGAATGTCCTTTCGCTTGCGTTCCCTCATACGCCGCGATGCAGCGCAATTGCCTAGGTTCTTCTATAGGGACGAGCCGGCGCGCTTTCAACGCGTCGCAGCCTCGAGTGGACCGTTTGCAGGCAATGAACCGCCGGATTCGGCGCGACCCTTTGTCTTGGCAGCCCATTTTACCGTTTCGGACGGACGATCCGTCCCTCGCAGCGTTCTACCGGCGGCGCTCATAAACCATGTAGCGGGTAGCGTGACTGTCCTTCTCGCCGGCTGGAATATCGGCGGCCGAGACAATCTGCCATTCATCGGGGTCGATGCGCGGGAAGGACGCATCGCCTTCGACCGAGGCCAGCACATGGGTGACATGAAGCCGGTCGGTCAGCGGCAATGCCTGCGCATAGATTTCGGCCCCACCGATCACGCAGACCTCGTCGGCCTCGGCCATCGGACCGGTCCGCGCCACCTTGATCGCCTCGTCGAGCGAATGCGCGATGTCCGCCCCCTCGGCGGCGAAATCCTTCTGCCGGGTGATCACGATGTTCTGCCTTCCGGGCAGCGGCCGGCGCGGAAAGCTCTCCCACGTCTTGCGGCCCATGACGATCGGCTTGCCCATCGTCTGTTCCTTGAACCGCTTCATGTCGGTCGACAGCCGCCACGGCAGCCCGTTGTCGCGTCCTATCACCCCGTTTTCGGCAATGGCGACGTAGATGGCGATCTTCATTGACCGCCGCTCCCGTTATCCGCATCGATCGGATTGAGGATCAATATGTCGATGTCGCGGTCTGGGTAGAATTCGTCCGCCGTCATCTCGAACGTCGTCGGCCCGACCTTGCGCACATTGGTGCCGCAGAAGGACACCAGGTTCTTCGGATTGCCCTTGTCGATGGTCAGCTTGAACTTGCCGATATTGCCGAGCGCCCAGTTGCCGCCGCTGGTCAACACATATTCGATCCGGCTTTCCCACATGTTGGCATAGCCGCCCTCGTTCATCCTGGCGGTCTTGCGCACCGCCGCCTCGAACGTCTTGTCGATGCAGTAGCGGCTCTTGTAGGCGTCATAGGAGCCCTGGAACTTGCCATCGTAGAAGAAACTCAGGCTGGAAGTCGCGCCGACACTCGGCTTGTAGCGGTGCGAAACCCGCACCGGCTTCTTCGCCGGGAACGTCGCCCGCCACCAATAGGCGGATTGCAGCCGCCAATACGGCACGCGCACCTTCTTCATGCCGCTGCCGTCATCGGATTCGTCGATGACGATGATGCCGCGCCCGACCCACTCGTCGGCGACGGTGTCGGGGAGCTTTGCCAAAGCCTCTCTGGCCTTGTCGCCGAAGGGAAAGAGCGGAACGTTCTGCGTCGCGAGGTCCGCCGTCACATCGATGCCGGCGGCATAAGCCTTCTGCTCGAGTTCCGGCTTCACCGCGGCGCCGTCGATGCTCACCTCGAAACCGAGGAAATTGTCGTCCTGGGCGGCAGGCATGTCCGGCATCTCATACGGGCTGCCCTCGATATCCGGCATCGGAAACGCGACGATCGATTGCACATCCTGGTCGGAATTGTTGCGGAAGACATAGTCGACCGTCACTTTTTCCGGCGAGATGAACAGATCCTCGCTTTCCATCGCCACCGCGTCGGTGCGCGACAGCACCAGCCCGCCGGTGCCGAGCTCGGCGACGGAATCGTTGGCCAGCGCCGGCGTGGCGGCGACAGCCAAAACGGCCAACATCGGACGAGCGGCGAGCATGGCGCGAAACATCATACGATTCCCTCTGGCGAATATGCCGCCCGAGCGTACTTGTTTCGATCAAGACAGGAAAGCGTTTGCCCGCTCTGATCGCGGCTCTGGACAGCACCACCGCCTTGGGGCAGGACTTCGCCATGCGAAATATCCTCGTCATTGGCATCGGCGCCGGCAATCTCGAGCACATGACGGTCCAGGCCATCAACGGCCTGAACCGCGCCGACGTGCTGTTCATTCCCGACAAGGGCGCCAGGAAGAACGATCTGGCCGAACTGCGCCGCGAGATCTGCGACCGCTTCGTCACCAATCCGGATTCGCGCCGCGTCGAGTTCGACGTACCGGTGCGCGCCGAGCCTGCCCCCTCCTACGAAGCGACCGTGGACGACTGGCATGAGGCCATTGCCGGCATCTACGAAGCCTTGATCCGCGACGAGCTTGGCGAGGACGGCTGCGGCGCGTTCCTCATCTGGGGCGACCCGTCGCTTTACGACAGCGCCCTGCGCATCCTTGAGCGCGTGCGGCAGCGCGGAAATGTCGCCTTTGAGCTGGAGGTGATCCCGGGCATCACCGCTATCCAAGCGCTGGCCGCAAGCCATGCCATTGCGCTCAACCGCATCGGCGATCCCATCCACATCACAACCGGCCGCCGGCTGGCCGAGCAGGGCTTGCCCGACAATGCCGGCAGCACCATCGTCATGCTCGACGGCAAATGCGCGTTCCAGACCGTCGCCGACAAGGAAACGACCATCTACTGGGGCGCGTATCTCGGTACCCCGGATGAGATCGTCGTTTCAGGAACGCTGGCGGAGGTCGGCGACGTCATCGCGAAAACCCGCGAGGACGCCCGCCGCCGCAAGGGCTGGATCATGGATACGTATTTGTTGAGGAAGCCCGCGGACGAAGGATAAACGCTGCTGACCCCAAATCCGGAGAACGCCGTCAGGGAAGCCGAGCTGCGCCGTTCAGAACTCCCACGGAGAGATGAGCTCTAGGCCGCTCTCGCCGAAATCACGCAAATTGCGCGTCGCCAACCGGCCGCCATTGACCCGGGCAATCGCGGCAATCATGCCATCGGGCGCCGACATGCCTCGGCCCTTGCGAACTGCGGCTCCCATGATCTCGCCATAGGCTAGGGCAGCTTCTTCGGTCAGGCCGAATATCCGGTCGGCAAACCGGCGACGCCAGTCTGAAAGTCCCTGCTCCAGCCGCTCGGCGCGCTGATCGGGCCTTATCTTGTGGATGCCGAATGCGATCTCCGCGATCGTCACGGTAGACAGCGCAAGCTCTGCATCATGGCGCACCAGCCAGGCAATAACCGCCTCGTCTGGCGCTTTCTTCAAACTTTCAGAAACGACGTTGGTGTCCAGGAAAATCAAAGGTCGGGTCCACTGTGGGCCTGACGGCTTTCCTGAATGATCGTCTCGAGATCAATATCGCTGCCGTTGTTCGTCAGGCGCGCATAGAAGGTCGAGGCTGGTTCGCGGCCTGCTTCACGAATTTCGTAAGATTCAAGCGCTCGTTCGACCACGTCCGCGATCGAACGGTTTTCACGTCGCGCCAATCGATGCGCAAGATCGCGCGCCTTGGCGCTACGGACTGATAGTTGCGGTTCGGCCATGATCCAATTCCTTTCGAGAAATATAGCCGCTCGTCTATCTGCCATCAAGATGGCTATGGACGGCTAAGCATCAGAAAGGATCTAAACGTCGCTACCCTCACCCCGCATCGATCTCCGCCTGCAGCGCCTGCATATGCGCCGTCGCGGCCGAGGCCGCCGCACGCTCGATGGCGCGGAAACGGCTGACCACCGCCAGTCCCACCGCTGTGAGCTGCGCGCCGCCACCCTTGCGGCCGCCTGTCTGCGCCGCAACCAGCGGCTTGCCGAACACCCGGTTCATGTCCTCCACCAGGTCCCAGGCGTGCTTGTAGGACATGTCCATGCCGCGGGCCGCAGCGGAGATCGAGCCGAAGGCGGCGATGTTTTCCAGCAGTTCGATCTTGCCGGGTCCGATACGTCCCTCGGGATCGAGATTGATGCGCAGACTGAGCGAAGGCATGTCGTTCTCCCACTCTGCGCATTCATGTCACGCAGGCTTCGCCTTGAAAAGCGCTATTCCCGAATGACATAACGAAATGCACCTAGGCGTGCGCTTCCGGCAGGGGCAAACCGACCGCCATGTTTGCGCGGTCGAAGCTCACCGTCTTCACCACCGCGAATACCGCCATCCCCTTTTCAAGCGCCAGCGCCTGGCGCGACTGCTCGGTGATGCGGGCAAGCACCGCCACGCCGTTGCAATCGATGCGCACATCGACGCCCGACCCGCCGTCCGGAACCAGCGAAGCAACGCGCCCCGGCAGGATGTTCAGGGCGCTTAGGCCGCGCGGCCGCTCGGTCGCGATCATTACATCACGCGCGCGGATGCGCAGACGCACCGGCGCGCCGGCGGGCATGTCGAGCCGCGGCACGCGGATCTCGCCTGCGGGAGAGCCCAGCACGGTCATGCCGAAGGTCTCGTCATGGCCGGCCACGACCGTTTCGAGCACAGCCCCACCCTCGCCGCGCTCCCCTGCCGGTAACAGGTCGAGCCGCTGCATGATCTCCGATGTCGGCCCAGCCGCGACGACCTTGCCCTCCGACAGCATCACCACGTCGCTGGCCAGCCGCGCCACCTCGGCCAGCGCATGGCTGACATAGACGATCGGAATGCCGGCCTCGTCGCGCAGCCGCTCGATGTAGGGCAGGATCTCGGCCTTGCGGCTATCATCGAGCGAGGCGAGCGGCTCGTCCATCAAAAGCAGTCGCGGACTGGCCAGAAGCGCTCGCCCGATCGCCACGCGCTGCTTTTCCCCGCCGGAAAGGCCGGACGGCCGGCGCTCCAGCAAGGGCCTTATGCCGAGCAGGTCGACGACCGTGTCGAAATCGGCGTAGCGCTGCGCGGCCGGCGTGAACCAGCGTCCATAGCGCAGATTGCCGGCCACGCTCATATGCGGGAACAGCCGCGCGTCCTGGAAAACCATGCCGATGCGCCGCTCGTGCCGCGGCACGAAAATGCCTTTGTCCGTGTCGACCAGCACGCGCCCGTCCACCGCCACGCGCCCGCGCTGTGGCCGCATCAACCCCGCAACCACATTGATGAGCGAGGACTTGCCAGATCCCGACGGGCCGAACAGCGCCGTCAGCCGCCCGGCGCTGTTGAAACGGGCCTCGAGTGCGAAGCCACCAAGACTGTGGCCGATATCGATCTCGACGCTCATGCCGTTTCCAGCCGCCGTCCGACACGCCGCGCCAGCACCTCTGAAGCGATGAGGGCCGCCATCGAGATGATAACGCTGATCAGCGTCAGCCGAAGCGCGCCCGCGTCGCCGCCCGGCACCTGGGTGAAAGTGTAGATCGCCGAAGGCAGCGTCTGCGTCTCGCCCGGAATGTTGGATACGAAGGTTATCGTCGCGCCGAACTCACCCATTGCCTTGGCGAAGGAAAGGATGGCGCCGGCGATGATGCCGGGGAGCATCAGCGGCAATGTCACCGAGCCGAACACCCAGAGCGGGCTCGCTCCCAGCGTACCGGCGGCCGCCTCCAGCTTGCGGTCGACGCTTTCAATGGAAAGCCGGATAGCGCGCACCATCAACGGAAAGCCCATGATGGCGCAGGCGAGCGCAGCGCCCGTCCAGCGAAAGGAAAAGACGATGCCAAAATGCTCGGCCAGGAAGGCGCCCGCCGGCCCTCGTTTGCCGAAGCTCAACAGCAACAGATAGCCGGTTACGACCGGCGGCAGGATCAGCGGCAGATGCACGAGGCCGTTGAGCAGCGTCTTGCCCCAAAACCGCCCCCGCGCCAGCAGCATCGCAATCAAGATGCCCGGCGGAAGGCTGAACAGCATCGCCACCATTGCCACCTTGATCGACAGGCGGACCGCATTCCATTCGTCCGGAGTGAGGTCCGTAAGCCAGTTCATGTGCGCCGTAATGCCCCTCTTGCAGGCGGACCTTACTGCGCCCCCGGCAGCACCGTGAAGCCCTGTTCTTCATAAAGCGGCTTCGCGGTGTCGGACTCGGCGCATTTCAGCCAGGCCGACGTTTCCGCGTCCTTGGCATCGGCCGTCTCGGCAACCGGATAGACGATGGGAGGATGCGATCCTTCCGGGAATGTGCCGATGACCCGGACGCCGGGTTCGGCGTGCGCGTCGGTCTGGTAGACGATGCCGAGCGCCGCCTCGCCGGTCGAAACCAGCTTGAGCGCGGCCCGCACATTCTCGGCCTGCGCCACCTTGCCCTCGACGGATGACCAGACGCCAAGCGATTCGAGGGCCGCCTTGCCGTATTTGCCGGCGGGCACAGCTTTCACGTCGCCCATGGCAAGCTTGCCGTCGCCGAGCAGACCTGCAAGGTCGAAACCCTTTTCCAGCTTGGCTTCGGTCGTCGAATCCCTGGCCGTCGATGCCGGGGCGATCAGCACGATGGCGTTGCCGAGCAGCAGCCTCTCGGTGTCTGGCTTGGTCAACTTCTTGGCGGAGAGATATTTCATCCAGTCGAGGTCCGCCGACATGAACACATCGGCCGGCGCACCGCTCTCGATCTGCTTGGCCAGCGCCGATGACGCCGCGTAGGAAATGGTGGCCGCTTCGCCGACTTCCGCCGCGCAGGCCTTGTTCACCGCATCGAGCGCGTCCTTGAGGCTGGCGGCGGCAAACACCGTGACCTTGCTGTCGTCGGCCTTCGCCGCCGATGACAGCGCCAGCGCTGCAGCCAATAGTCCCGCACCCGCAAGTGCCTGGATCCCGAAACCTCTGCAATCCATGAAAATCCCCCCCTTGCGAGGCCCGCTCACAGCTAAGCCGAAATACGATATATCCAGATGAATATAACAATGGAAGGGGATTCTGGACAAAATAGCCGCCATGGCCATTCAACATGGTCGTACCACGTCTCCTCGATAGCGTTTATGAAACATAGCGAACCGAACTTGATCCGGGAGAACCAGCATGAACAGCCGGCCTATGCCTTCATCAAGGCGTCCGACGTGATGATCGGGGTGGATTGATCGCAGCGGCGCCCTCTCCGACAGGCGCCTCAACGGCGATTGCATCTGACGTTAACAGGTTGGCCGCGGCCATGGCGAGCAGCGCACCTGCAAATTGCGCGGCCACGAACGCCGGAATGTCCAGGGGGCGAATGCCCGCGAATGTGTCGGAAAGCGCACGCGCCAGCGTCACGGCGGGATTGGCGAAGGATGTGGAGGCCGTGAACCAGTAGGCGGCGACGATATAAAGTCCCACCAGCCAGGCAATCACATCGATGCGGTAGCGCTGCGCGGCGAGGATGGTGAAAACCAGACCGAAACTGGCGACAGCTTCGGATATCCATTGGCTCATGCCCGTGCGCGCGGTGGCGGAATACTGCAGCACCGGCAGCTCGAACATCAGATGGGCGACAAGTGTTCCGGCAATCGCGCCGGCGATCTGGCATACGCTGTAGACAAGCGCGACGCCGCCCGGCATCCGCCGGTGCAACGCCGTCACCAACGTAACCGCGGGATTGAAATGGGCGCCTGATATCGGACCGAGGACCGTTATCAGCACGACCAGGATAGCGCCTGTCGGCAGCGTGTTGCACAGCAGCGCCAGCGCCCTGTCGTCGGTCAGGCGGTCGGCCATGATGCCGGAGCCGACGACCGCGGCGACGAGCATGGCCGTACCGAGCGCTTCGGCCGCGAGACGCCGATGCAACTCCGGGGCCACGGTCCTCAGCCGGCCTTGGGCAGGTCTTGACCGATCTCGTCCAACCGGCGTTTCAGACCGAGCTTGTCGATCGTCTGCATCGGCAGGCTGGCGAAGACCGAGATGCGGTTGTTCAGCATTCGATACGCCTCGGCGAAGGCCAGATGCCTTTCGGCATCGGTTCCTTCGGCCGCTGCCGGATCGGGCACGCCCCAATGCGCGGTCATCGGCTGCCCGGGCCAGACCGGGCAGGATTCACCGGCTGCGTCGTCGCAGACGGTGAAGACGAAATCCATTTCCGGGGCGCCGGGGACGGCGAACTCGTCCCAGGCTTTCGAGCGCGCGAAGGCGGTGTCGTAGCCAAGGCTTTCCAGAAGACGAAGGGAGAACGGATGAACCGTTCCTTTCGGATGCGATCCGGCCGAGAAGGCGCGGAAGCGCCCGTCGCCGACCTTGTTCAGGATAGCTTCGGCAAGGATCGACCGCGCCGAATTGCCTGTGCAAAGGAACAGGACATTGTAGATTTTCTGGTTCATCGAAACCTCTAGCAATCGCAGGCGACGGCGTTGATGACGGGTCGGCAGAGTTCAGGCGATCCGTTGCAGCAATCTTCCATCAGGAAGGCCAGCAGGTCACGGAAGCCCGTCATGTCCGCCCTGTATCGTATGGTTCTGCCATCGCGTTCGGAGCGGATCAGGCCGGCATGGACAAGGATTTTCAAATGGGCGGAGGTCGTGTTCTGGACAGCGCCGAGACGGTCGGCGATTTCGCCGGCGGCAACGCCGGAAGGCCCGGCCTTCACCAGCAGGCGAAAGACATCCAGCCTCGTCTCCTGACCAAGCGCGGCCAAAGCTCCGGTAGCGGTCTTTCTATCCATATATCCAAAATCCTAGATACAACGATCCTTGGATAGCGTAAGCAGGGAGAATTGTAAATCCGCTGCGCGATAAAATTTCTGGAACGGGAAGCCTGAAACCGAACGCCAGGCGCGGTCAGACCGCGATCGGCGCCTTGATCGTGGCGTCTGCGACATAGTTGTCGAGGCGGAAATCCTCGAAGCGGAAGGCGAACAGGTCCTTCACCCCGGGGTTGATCCACATCGTCGGCAGCGTCTTCGGCGTGCGCTTCAATTGTTCGCGCGCCTGCTCGAAATGGTTCGAATAGAGGTGCGCATCGCCCAGCGTGTGGACGAAATCGCCGGGCTTCAAACCTGTCACCTGCGCCACCATCATGGTCAGCAGCGCATAGGAAGCGATGTTGAACGGAACGCCGAGGAAAATATCGGCGGAGCGCTGGTAGAGCTGGCACGAAAGCCGCCCGTCGGCCACATAGAACTGGAACAGGCAGTGACAGGGCGGCAGCGCCATCGCCTCCACTTCCGCCGGATTCCACGCCGAGACGATTAGTCGGCGCGATTGAGGATTGCGCTTTATCTCTTTGAGAAGATTCGCGATCTGGTCGATCGTACCGCCATTGCCATCGGGCCATGAGCGCCACTGCTTGCCGTAGACCGGGCCGAGGTCGCCATTCTCGTCGGCCCATTCGTCCCAGATGGTGACGCCATTGTCGCGCAGATATTTGACGTTTGTGTCCCCGGCCAGGAACCACAGCAGTTCGTGGATGATCGACTTCAGATGCAGCTTCTTGGTCGTCGTGACCGGAAAACCGCGCGAGAGGTCGAAGCGCATCTGATAGCCGAACACCGAGCGCGTGCCCGTGCCGGTGCGGTCGCCACGGTCCGCGCCGTAGTCCAGCACATGCTGGAGAAGATCGAGATATTGGCGCATCGCATTCGCCCTGATTCGCTGCTGCCCCATCATAGCGGAGGCGCAGCCGGCCCGACACCGGAAAGCAAGGCCGCCGAGGGTTGCGCCCGCTATCCCCAGCAGCGTGACAAGCGGGCACAGCGGAACAACGGCAAAAGCCGGCGCGGGTTGCGCCGGCTTGATCCGACGAGCGGCAATAACTCCTAGAGCGAGCCGAGTTTGCCGAGTTCCTTGGCGACGAGATAGTAGAAGGTCACGCGGCCCTTCGAACTGTCGGCCGCCATCGCCTTCGCCACCTTGGCCACCGCGGCCTCCGCCTTGGCTGCATCGACGCCCAGCTTCTTTACGCCCCAATTGTCGCGGACGCGGTCGAGTTCCTTCTGGTCGGTTGCCGAAACCAGCGAGGAGTCGCGGTTGCGGAGCGCGATACCGAGATGCTTCACGATCTTATCGACGGTCGCGGCATCGGCGGCGGCATCGTACTTCTTCACGTCTGCGAGATAATCGGCCATTTCATTCCCCTCTCGGAGTCATCGTTCAGTCGGCGCAATCCGGCCTTGGGGCCGCGCGCTGGATCGGAATCTCCTCACCAAGTGGACATTCCAAGCATCGCAAATGCAAGTCAACCCTGCGTGGCACATGCGCCGGGAGGCCCCACGGTTTTGAAGAGATTTTTACAGCCTTTTATTTTCCCGCGCCGGCCCCTATATTCGGCGGGTCGGCTTGACCGACTATGGCGATAAATGGGCGATGTAATAAGCCGTTCGGACCCGGGGGCGGTACCCGGCGCCTCCACCAAAAACCGCTGCTGGTGTCAGCGGCTTTTGCTGGGGGCGAAATAGGATCGACGAAGGTGTAAAGATCGTACTTTTGCCCGGCATTGTACCACCGTTATCGGGCTAAACTTGTAGTTGCAAACGACAACTATGCTGAGGCACGTCTCGCTGCTTAATGCGGCGCGATAGTCTCGAATCAAGTCCTAGGGGTTAGCACTTCTAGGCGGGGTCCGGAGGCACCTGGCAACAGAAGCCTCCACTTCCTTTTCGGCCTTCACGGGCTTGTTCGGCGTCATTTCCGCGTTCCTGTTTTACTGCTTTGGCTCGTGTACGCGCCGACAGGATCATTGGCGTCATCGCTCCAGCGACAGGCCGTGTCCGTCGCGGTAGAGCGCGGCGAATTCGCCGGTGCCCTGAGCCAGCATTTCAGCCGGCGTTCCGTCATCAACGATACGCCCGTCCGCGACGACAAGCACGCGATCGGCGATCTCCACGGTTGACAGACGATGGGCGATGACCAGCGCCGTGCGGCCAGCCAGTAGCGCCCGCAGCGCCTTCTGCATCGTCCGTTCGGTTGGAATATCGAGCGCGGACGTAGCTTCATCGAGGATGAGCACCGCGGGATTGGCGAGGAACGCCCGCGCAAAGGCGACCATCTGGCGCTGCCCTGCGGACAGCCTTGTGCCGCGCTTGCGCACATCGGTCTGGTAGCCGCCGGGCAAAGCACGGATGAACGCATCAGCGCCAACCGCTGTCGCCGCGGCCTCGATCTCGGCCATCGTCGCCCCCGGTTTGGCGATACGGATATTGTCAGCCACGGAGCCCGCGAACAGAAAGCCATCCTGAGTCAGCATGACAACCGCGCCGCGCAGGTCGCGGTCTCTCAGATGACGCAGATCGACGCCGTCGAGCAGGATGCGTCCAGCCGTCGGGTCGTAGAACCGGGCGATTAGCTTGGCTATAGTCGACTTGCCGGCCCCAGTGGCGCCGAGCATGGCAACCAGTTGGCCAGGTTCGAGGCGAAGGTTCATGTCGCGAATGGCAGGCGCGCTTTCGGACAATCCGGATGTGGCGGCATGATAGCCGAACCGCACGCGTTCGAATACCACCTCGCCACGAACCGGGCTCGGCAGGGCGACTGGATGCCGTGGTTCGGCAACGCTGGACTCCTGTTCTAGTACTTCGGCCAACTTTGCCAGAGCCGTGAGTGCTGACTGCAGGGCATCCAGAATGAATGTGAGTGAAGTGAGCGGCGAAACAAGCTGGCTGATATAGAGTGTAAATGCAGCAAGAACGCCAATTTCGAGGACGCCATTGGCAACCGCCGAGCCGCCGACCATGATGACGGCGAGCGTTACAAAACTTAAGGTCAGTTCGAGAGTCGTCCAGAATGCGCCACGCACAGCCTGTATCTGGCGTCCAGATGTTCTTGCCCGCTCAATCAGGGGAGCAAACATCTCGTCGTGGCGTTTTTGCCGTCGAAATGCATGCGCTGTGCGCGCGCCATTGAGCGACTCGACCACTTGCACCGTCGCTTCGGCGATAGCTGCGCGATTGTTGACAAAGGCTTCGCTAAGCCGCCGCGCCATCCAAACCAGGAAAAAGGCGAGCGGCGCCAGCACCGCAAGCGTGATTGCCGCCAGCCACGCATCGAGCAACAGCATTGCACTAACCGTCATCAATACGCCGAGCCCAGCTTGCACCAGGGCGGCAAGGGTAACCCCGAACAAGGTATTGACGGACTCAACGTCGGTGGTCAGGCGGACAATGACCCGGCCAGAACTGAAGCGGTCGTGAAAGTCGATGGGCAGCCGTTGAATTTTCGCAAACAGCTCCGTCCTGAGGTCGAACACGACCAATTGGCCAAACGCCCCCGTGAGTTGCCGCCAGAGCAAACTGAGAGGCGCTATTGCGACCGCGCAAACCATGATGGCGGCGGTTATACCAGCCAGCGGCCAGTAGTTGGAAGCCTGCGCGGCCGGGATCCCTGTGTCGATCGCCAGACTGACCAACCACGGCGTCGCCGCGACCAGGACCGTCTGCACAATGGCAAGAACGAAAAGAACGATGATCCGATACAGCCTGGGCCTTGCAAGCCGCCACAGAAGGCGGCGTGCAAGCCGGAGCGAACCGCCTGTCCTCTCGTCAGTCAGCATCAGCGATCTCCGCCGCTGGCCGGGCGTCCGTAGCGGCGATGAGAACCCGCCGATAGGCGGCCGAATTTGCCAGCAGTTCGTCATGCGTGCCGACGGCAACGATCCGGCCCTCCTCGAGCAGCGCCACGCGATCGGCGAGCATGGCCGTCGATGGACGACGGGCGACGAAAAGGGTGGTGACGCCCTTGAAGGCCTGGCGAAAAGCCCGCTCCAGCGCTTCTTCGGTGCGCACGTCCAGAGCGGACATCGGATCGTCGAGCACCAGAACACGAGGCCGGCCGAGCAAGGCCCTGGCCAGCGCGAGGCGCTGGCGTTGGCCGCCCGACAGCGTCAAGCCACGCTCGCCAACCACCGTGTCGAGGCCGTTCGGCAGGTCGGCGACAAATCCCGACTGCGTGACGGCAAGCACCGTCGCGATGTCATCGTCTTTGATCCCTTCGCGACCCAACGTCAGATTCTCGCGCACGCTGACGGAAAACAACAATGCATCCTCGAAGGCCATGCCGACAGCCCGGCGCAACGCGTCGATTTCGACATCGCGGACATCGACGCCACCGACGAGTACCCTTCCGCCAGTAACGTCAGCCAGGCGCCCGACGAGATTGGCGAGAGCGCTTTTGCCCGAACCTGTCGACCCGACAATTGCAATCGTCTCTCCAGCGCGGATAGTGAGATCGACCCCGGCGAGTACCTCAGCTCCTGTGCCGGGATAGCTGAAAGACACGTTTTCGAAGCGGACATCCAATGCTCCCGACGCCGGCAGCATCCGGGGCACTGCCGGATCGGCGATGTCCGATTGGGTATCGAGCAAATCAGCGACCCGCGTCATCGCATTCATCGACAACTGAAATTGGAAGAGCGTATTGCCCATCAAGTTTACGGGGCCGAGAACGCGAAAATAGAAGGTCGTGAAAGCGACGAATGCACCGACGGACACGGTTCCCTGGGCCACGGAAATGCTGCCGCCTCCGATAACCACCGCCAATAGCGCGATGGGATATCCGGCAAGAATGGCCGACACTATCGAGTTCAGCCGGATTTTTTCGATTTCGGCATTGCGCGATCGGCGCGCGGCAAGATCGAAACGATCGGTCATGAACGAACCGCCGCCAAGCGCCTTCAGCACCCGTATGGCTAACGCCGATTCTTCAACGGACGTCGCCAATGCCGCGTCGCTCTCTCTTGCCTCGTCGGCCGCTCTATAGAAAAGCTTTTGAAAAATAACGGTGGCAAAGCCAAGTGGCACCAGTCCGATCACAACCACCAAGCCAAGCACCGGATGGATAAGGATCAGCATTGCGGCTGTGAGAACAAGCGCTGTCGCGGCGGATGCCAGTTGCGGCAGAATTTGATGCAATCCGACAGCGATTTGACCTACATCGCCGATCAGATGTGACAGGGCTACCCCGCTGCCATGGCGATCATGGTACAAGGGGGAAAGCCGTTGCACGTGGTGATATAAATCGCGGCGGAGGGCCATCTCCAGATTGATGATGGCCGGCGGCGGAAAAAACCTCAGCACGAAAAACAACGTTTGCGCCACAGCCAGCAAGAGCAGGATGCCGCCATATGACCAAAGGCCAGCATGGTCGCCTTTGGCGATGGGACCATCGATCATGCCGGCAACAACGAAAGGGATTATCGTTCGAATGACCAAAGCCATGACGTCCGCCGTGGGCATCAGCGCCAACGCCCACCAATAGGGGCGCCACCACGGCCAAAGCCGTAAGAATACGCGCGCCCGGGACGGCTGGTTGGACGGATTGTCAGGAGGCACGGTCAGCAAGCTCATGGAGAGTCTTTTACAAAGTCGTCGACTTAGGCTGGTTCAATCATGGCAACCTCACCGAGTTCCCGGAAAACGGCGTGATCCTCTTGAAGGCCACAAGAGGGACAAATTGCTGCGATTAGTCGCTTGAGAAGGTAAGTAGCGTGTTGCGGATCATTTGTCGTGTCCTCAAGAGCACACTCTTGCTCCAGTGAGCCGGCCCGGGGTTTCAGCAGGCCATTTGTTTTGAGTTCGAACGCAATTCACGCGCCGCATGGCCGCAAGCAACCCGCGTAGGCTGCCTCGACAATCCTGCGTGGCATGACTATGGACGAACAAGGCGCTAAACCCGGGAAACTGGATTTTTGATCCCGCGCACGACCGACACGTCGGTCCCATTTCAACTTCCCGACAACAAGAGAGATTCATGAACCAATCACTAAGCCCCGCCTTGCGTGACGTTCTCATTGGTCTGGCGCACTTCGACAAGTCGCGTGACACGGAGGTGCGTTCCGCTCTGCACGGCCTGGAACCGGCCGACTGGGGACGATTGTTCGAACTGGCCGGCACCCATCGGGTGCTCGCAAACTTGAGTCGGATCGTAGCCGACATGGCCGACGCTCCTGCGCCCTCGAAGTACCTGGCTCGCCTGCTTCTCATGATGCTTAAGCAGCATGCGGCCATGCGGCGGTGGGAGTCGCAAACGACGGTCGCGGCACTACGGGCCGAAGGAATTAATCCTGTTGTGCTCAAGGGCTATGTGCTCGGCACGGAGTGCTATCCCGAGTTCTACTTGCGCGAGACGGTCGATCTTGACCTTTTGATTGAACGGGATCTCCTCGATCGGGCCGGGGCGGCCCTGGAATCGCAAGGCTTCACTCGTTCGCAGTTTGTGCCGGCCACCGGCGAGCTTGAGTCGCTTTCCGACGCCCGGATTGAGGGGTATCGGAACGAGCTGCAACACCTGGGAGAGTTCACGCGGCTCTCTGAGACAGGGGCGGCGCTCACGATTGACTTGCACTTCCGTCTCTCTACCGTTTTCGACCACCAGGAACCCGACACCCAATTGTTCCTCGTGAACACCGTAGACTATCCCGACGGCGGCTACCGGAAGCTCATGCCGGAATTGTTCGTCGCGCACCTCGCCTATCACGCCTGGTGGGACACGCAGGCGCTGACCAATGTGCGTAAGGGATTCGACCTGAGGCTCTTTCAGTACTCCGATATCCTGCTTGCCTTCCAGACTTGGGGCCTCAAGTGCGAGCCCGTTCTGGAGTGGGCACGCCGGGCAAACGTGTTCGAAGCCACGAATTGGGCGCTGTGGATGACGAGCGAGCTCTTTGGAGGTCTCGAAGGGGACGGCGCGCTGGACCGCGAGCTCGCATCTCAGGTCGACAGCAGATTTACGGATCGTTGGCTTCAGCGCGGCACCGACACTCCGATTGGCCAGTGGGACAGACCCGGTCCGAGTCGGATCTTTGATATGCATCGGGGCGCACAGGCAACGGCGATGATCGTTGAGTGGCTCGACCGGCACACCAAACGCGGGGACGTGCTCACCTGGGTTGAACGCAACTAGCAATGAGAATCCCGTTCTCAGTCCTGGAGCACGAAGCTGGTCGGGTTGCAGCCTGATCTGGTGCGTATTGATTGGCTTTTCGGGTAGCCTTGAGAGCGGTTCCCGAGCATCAGGATTCGTTGCGGGTCTCGACGGTCCCGCAGTGATGCGTCAGCCGGTCGGGCAGTGTCATCGTCATCTCGGCGTCACCGAAGAGGTCAGGCCGCTGGCCGACGACAAGCAACGCAGGACCGATACCGCACCCGCAACGGGCGTCCCGCGGACCAGGCAAGGACATGTTACGTCCGGCGGCAGAAGGCGCGGCTTATCTGCAAGCCCCCCTTCTCCCTCCCACCGAATCGCCGTCCCCATCACTTTTGACGATCGATTTCCGGTCGTCTTTCCTATAATTCCTGGTTACGTGGCAATATCGGCCGACCGGCGAAGCGAGGGCTTTGCAGACGGCCCGGTATGAACTCTATTCCAGGCTGGCGAACGATCTGCCATCCTACTGGAAAGCGTACAGGGCAGGATTAGAGTGAGCGACCGGCGCAATATCGGAAGGTTCGACTACGTCATCGTCGGCGCGGGATCGGCCGGCTGCGTGCTGGCGAACCGCCTGAGCGCCGATCCGGCCAAGCGCGTCCTCCTGCTGGAGGCCGGCGGGTCGGACAATTATCACTGGATACACATTCCGGTCGGCTATCTCTATTGCATGGGCAATCCCCGCACCGACTGGGGTTATTCCACAGTCAGCGAGCCGGGCCTCAATGGCAGGTCCCTCGCCTATCCGCGCGGCAAGGTGATCGGCGGCTGCTCGTCCATCAATGGCATGATCTATATGCGCGGCCAGGCCGCCGACTACGACCAGTGGCGCCAGCTCGGCAATCCCGGCTGGGGTTGGGACGATGTCCTGCCCCTCTTCGTCAAATCGGAGAACCACCATAGCCTCGACGGCCCCTTTCACGGCCAGGGCGGCGAGCTGCGCGTCGAAAAGCAGCGCCTGTCGTGGCCGATACTCGACGCCGTGCGCGAGGCCGCCGAGGAGCTTGGCGTGCCGCAGGTCGATGACTTCAACGCCGGCGACAATTTCGGCTCTTCCTATTTCGAGGTGAACCAGAAATCCGGCTTCCGCTTCAATGCGGCACGGGCTTTCCTCAAACCAGTCCGCCACCGCAAAAACCTGACCGTCCTGACTTTCGCCCAGGCCGAACGCATCGTTCTGGATGGCCGGAAAGTCACGGGTCTCGATCTGCGCGTGAAGGGGCAGCCTGCTTATATCGACGTCGCCGGTGAACTGATCCTGTCGGCCGGGGCGATCGGCACGCCGCAATTGCTGCAATTGTCGGGCATCGGTCCGGGCGCCCTGTTGCAGGCGCACGATATTCCGGTCCTGCACGACCTGCCCGGCGTCGGCGAAAACCTGCAGGATCATTTGCAGATCCGCACCGCCTTCAGGATATCGGGCGCGACGACGCTCAACGAGCGCCAGGCCAGGTTTTCAGGCAAGGCGCGCATCGCCCTCGAATATGCCTTGCGCCGCACCGGGCCGATGGCGATGGCACCGAGCCAGCTCGGCATCTTCATGCGATCCGACGAGCGTTTCGCCACGCCCAACATCGAGTTCCACGTCCAGCCGCTGTCGCTGGAGCGCTTCGGCGAGCCGCTGCACAGTTTTCCGGCGATCACCGTCTCTGTCTGCAATTTGCGGCCGCAATCGCGCGGGCATGTGCGCATCGGCTCGCCGGATTTCCTGCGACATCCGGAGATCGCGCCAAACTATCTGTCCACCGACGCCGACCGCGACATCGCCGCAACGTCCATCACCATTGCCCGCAACCTGATGCGGACGCGGCGGATGCAGGCCTTCAAACCCGAGGAATTCAAACCCGGCATCGAAATCCAGAAACCCGAGGACCTCGCCAAAGCCGCCGGCGACATCGCCACGACCATCTTTCACCCGGTCGGCACGGCGAAGATGGGCACCGACGATATGGCTGTCGTTGATCCGCAACTCAGGGTTTATGGCATCGATGGCCTGCGCGTCGCCGATTGCTCGATCATGCCGACCATCGTGTCGGGCAACACCCACGCGCCTGCGGTGATGATCGGCGAGAAGGCCGCGCAGATGCTCGCCTGACGGCTCGGGCGCGAACGGCTGCCGCAATTCCCCTCCCCGTCGCCTCCCCTGTCATCCCCAAGGAACAGCCATGCCCAGCCATAGCGATGCTTTTTTCGTTCTCACCGGCGGACCGGGCTCCGGCAAGACAAGCCTGATTGAAGCGCTGCACGCCCGCGGCTTTCGCACCGCGCCGGAGGCCGGACGCGGCATCATCCGCGACCAGATGGAGATCGGCGGCAGCGCGCTGCCCTGGCAGGATCCGGCTCTGTTCGCCGAACTGATGCTGGCGTGGGAACTGCGCTCCTGGCGGGAGGCTCACGCCGCAGCCGGGCCGGTGGTCTTCGACCGAGGCGTGCCGGACACGCTGGGCTATCTGCGCCTGACCGCCCTGCCCGTGCCGGTGCATATGCGCGAGGCGGCAAAGCGTTTCCGTTACAATCGCCGCGTCTTCATCGCGCCGCCTTGGCCGGAAATCTTCACGCAGGACAGCGAGCGGCGCCAGACATTGGACGAAGCCTGGCGCACCCATGACGCCATGGTCGAAATCTATGCCGAACTGGATTACGAACTCGTCGCTCTGCCGCTGGCCTCAGTGGAAGAGCGCGCCGACTTCGTCACGGAACAAATCAGACAGGATTAAAGAGAGGCGAGAAGTCGGCATTGCACGCAAGCGGCGGCGTCAACGCCACCAGGAGCCATGCGGCAGCTCGACATCGCGCTGCGCCCGGCCCAGCGCATCGATGAGCCGCGCCCTGCCCAGCGGAATGCAGTATGCCGGCTTCGCCCGCTCGAACCGCCAGCTTTCCTGAAGTCCGCCGGTATCGACCGTGTCGAAGCCGAACTGTTCGTGAAGATCGGCGACGATGCGCTTCGAGGCGACATCGTTGCCGGCTATGGGGAGCGCCCGGCGGCCCGAACCCGCCGTCAGCGGAACATTTCCCGGATTGGCGAGGTCGGCGGCAAGGATGGCGTTAAAGGCCTTCACCACCCGGGCGCCGGAAAAATGTTCGGCGACCATCTGGCTCGTCGTCTTCTTTCGCTCGTCCAGCGCGGCAATTCGCCCGTCGCGGTCTGGATAATAGTTGTTGGTGTCGATCAGGACCTTGCCGGCCATGGGTTCCGGCTCGACCGAGAACACCTTGGCGAAGGGAATGGTGACCACCACAACATCGCCGAAGCCCATGGCGTCATGGCTCGCACCCGCCTCGCAGCCGATCGAAGCCGCCGTCTCGGCCAGCGTTTCGGGCCCGCGCGAATTGCTGAGCATCACCGCGTGGCCTTTGGTGCTGGCCAGCCTGGCAAGCGCCTGCCCGATATTGCCCGCCCCGACGATACCGATTTTCATGGGATCATTCCGCATTATTGTCTTCCGCCCACGCGCGACGCAGGCGGAAGGGAGTCAACACCAGCACCGGAAGACGGCGTTCACTCGGCCGGCGCTTCAATCACCTGCCGGGCACGGCCAAGCGTGAACTGCGCCACGGTGAACGATATGATTGCGCAGATCGCGATGCCGGCCACCATTGGCACCGGCGTGCCATCGAAGAAGGCTCCCGACACGCCCATGGCCAGCGCGCCGATGGCGAACTGCAGCGTGCCGAGCAGCGCCGAGGCGGTGCCGGCGATGGCGCCGTGGTCATCCATGGCCAGCACCGAAGTCGAGGGGATGACCAGGCCTACGAAGCCGTAGCCGACGAACAGCAGCGCCGCCAGCACAGCCAGGCTGTCGATGCCCGACGCCATCAGCGCGAACAGCACGATCATCGTGGCGGCGTAGCCGGACACTGCGACGCGCACCACCCGGGCCAGCCCATACTTCTCGGCGAACTTGCCGGTGAGCTGCGACATGGCGAAGAACGACACCGCGTTGATCGAGAAGAACACGCTGTAGGCCTGCGGCGACAGCCCGTAATGATCGATCAGGATGAAGGACGAACTCGACAGATAGACGAAGAAGCTCGAGATCGCGAAGCCGCTGATCGCTGCGAGGCCGAGGAACTTGCGATCACGCAACAGGAAGGCGTAGGCCGAAAGCGCGATGCCCAGCGAACTGCCGACACGGTCTTTCGGCAGCCGCGTTTCCTTGATCGAGGTCGAGAGCAGCACCACCGCCAGCAGCGCCGCAATCGTCACCGCCCAGAATACGCCGCGCCAGCCGAACGCCTCGATTATGAAGGAGCCGGTCAGCGGCGCCAGGATCGGCGAGATCGAGAACACCAGCATCAAGAGCGACATCAGCTTCGCCGCTTCCGTGCCGGTATGCAGGTCGCGCACCACGGCGCGCGGGATCGCCATGCCGGCGCAGGCGCCAAGGCCCTGGAAGAACCGGAACGCGACCAGCCATTCGATCGACGGCGCCAGCGCCGCGCCGATGCCGCCTGCCATGAACAGCGCCAGCCCGAAATAAAGCGGCGGCTTGCGGCCGACCATGTCGGAGATCGGACCAACAACGATCTGGCCGAGACCCATCGACAGGAAGAAGATGAGCAGGCTCCACTGTACGGCCGAGGTCGATGCATCGAGATCCTGGCCGATGGACGGCAGCGCCGGCAGGTACATATCGATGGCAAAGGGACCGATGGCCGACAAAAGGCCGAGCACAACCGCGAGGCGGAGATAATTGGTAGGCATGACAATGGCTTCTTTCAGTCTGGTTCAGCCGGCGGGCGGCATAACCCAAGGACGTTCCATCCCTGACGATTCCGACTCGTGCGAGCCGCAATCCATATTTTGATTGACCAATTTTTTAGACACACTTGTCCAATTCGTCAATCACCTGTATATATTTTTTCATGAAAGCACACGCCTCTCCTGACACTTTCCCGCCACGCGGCCATACGGCCAAGCGCGTCTCCATCATTGATGCAGCCGGCGCGGTATTCTGCCGGGAGGGCTTTGCAGGAGCCAATATCGACCTGATCGCGGTCGAAGCCGGTGTATCGCGGCAGACCGTATATAATCATCACGGCGACAAGGAAAACCTCTTCGTGGCGGTGGTGCGCGACCTGTCGGAACAGTCCAACGCCAGCGTGTTCGCCACGCTCGCCACCTTCCCCGATCACCCGAAGGACCTCGAGGCCGACCTCGCCGCCTTCGCGGTGCGGCTCAATTGCAACTGCCTCTGCAACCGCGAGGGCAAATTCCTGCGCAAGCTCATCCAGGCTGAGGGCGAGCGCTACCCCGAATTGTTCGCCGAGTGGCGCGACGAGGGCTCGACGAAAATCTGGTCCGCTCTTGCCGCCCGCTTCGCCCGTCTCGCCTATGCAGGGTTCCTCGACATCGACGACCCGGACCTGACGGCGCGGCAGTTCCTGGCCCTCGTCAATGCCGAATTGCAGACCAAGTTCATGTTCGGCCAGACACCGACGGAAGCCGAAATTCGCAAGGCCGCGGCCAATGCCGTGCGTACCTTCCTCCGCGCTTTCGGCAAGCAGCCGGCAAAAGCCAGACGGCGTGAAACCATCGAAGCATAGGGTCAGGACCTGTTAGTCCTGTCGCGGACAACTGTTTGTCCGACCGAATTTTCCGATCAATTTCTGTATCGGCCCCTGCCTATCGTCCGGCGGGGCCTTATATCCAGTTTACGAGGCCGCGAAGCTTGATTACAGCTATGCGGGCGATTCAAAGGACCCAGACCGCCGCATGGCCGACGACCACATCCGATACGACATCCTTACCCAGGAAGCCCTGCGCGGCGTCATGCGCAAGGTCCTGGCCGAGGTTGCGCGCACCGGTCTGCCCGGCAATCACCACTTCTTCATCACCTTCCTGACCAACGCGCCCGGCGTGCGGATATCCACCCGGCTGCGCGAGCGCTATCCGGAACAGATGACGATTGTCATCCAGTTCCAGTATTGGGACCTGAAGGTGTCGGACACCGGTTTCGAGATCGGCCTGTCCTTCTCGGACGTGCCCGAGAAGCTTGAAATCCCGTTCTCCGCCGTGCGCGGCTTCTACGATCCCTCGGTCAATTTCGAGGTCGAGTTCGACGTCCGGACCGAAGCCCCCATTGCGGCGACGGCGGAAAATGTCGAAACCGGCCCCGTCGCAATCCCGACGGAGAAAAAGCCGGAAAGCAAGAAGGCCGCCGATGCGGCCAAGACGGCCGCGGCCGCGGCGGCAGCCGATCCGTCCGGCAAAGGCGCCGACGTCGTGTCGCTCGACGCCTTCCGCAAGAAATAAGCTTCAGCACGGCCATGGCCGAAATCGTCAACCTCCGCCAGGCCCGCAAACGCAAGGCGCGCGCCGACAAGGAGCGCACGGCCGAGCAGAACCGCCTCCAGCACGGGCGCACGACGTCCGATCTGGTGCAGCGACGGCTGGCCAGCGAAAAGGCCAACCGCTTGCTCGACGGCCACCGGTTGGAGCCCCATCCTCCTTCGGAGGACGAGTGAAACCGTGAGCGCGGTCGAGAAGCGATCCGTCAGCATACGCGGGCACCGCACCAGCTACTCGCTGGAAAAGCCGTTCAACGACGAACTCATTGCTCTCGCCGCCGCACGGAACGTGACGCTGGCGGCATTGATTGCCGAGATCGACGAAGGCAGACCCCGCGAAAGCAACTTGTCGTCAGCGCTGCGGATTTATGTCCTCGAGCAGGTCAAGTCCGCCCGCCGCTGATATCGCCTGCGTCCGCAAAGGCTCGCGAACAACACCCGATCATCAGCATCCCGGCTATCCGCATACGAATGACAGCCCAAAATCATTGGGTGTCGAACACGTCTCCCAGCGGCGACGCGTCCGGCTGGCGCAGCGGTTTTGTCTGTGGCGCCGGGGATGGCACCGGTGTCCGTTCCGCCGGAGGCGCGGGCTGGGGAGCCGGCTGAGACGCCGGGCGGCTGGCCTTGCGTTCCGCCTCCTGCCTGGCCTTTTCCTCCGACGCGATGCGCTCTGCTTCCTCGGCCTTGCGCTCGATTTCTTCGGCGACGGCTTTTTCAGCCGCCTTGCGTCCGGCTTCCTCGGCCGCAGCTTTTTCAGCGGCTTTCACCTTCTCCGCGTCGGCGGCAGCCTTTGCTTCGGCATCGGCCTTCGCCCTGGCGGCTTCTTCCGCGGCCTTTCTGTCTTCCTCGGCCTTGCGGGCCGCTTCCTCCTGCTGGCGGCGCAGTTCCGCGGCCGCCCGCGCGCGTTCATCCTGCAGGGCGGCGTAGTAGCGCACCTCGCGGCGCAGCCGTTGCTTTTCCAGCAGTGAGGCCTGCATCGCCTCGACGCGCCGCTGCTCCTTCTCCAGCGCGCGCTGCGTCAGGAATTGCGCCAGCGGCGCACTGTCGAATGTCCGCACCGTCGCGCCAGGCGCGCCGTCGAGACTGAAGTTCACGATCGGCTCCGAACCGACCAGCGCCTCGTCGCCCGGCCGGTAGGCGATCGCGCCGCGCGCCGCGACGGTGCCGGCGTTCAGGTCGGCGCTCAGATCGGCGCTCAGCGTCGCCGCCGGGTTTTCGAAGGTGACGGGCGGCGCCCGCAGCGTCCCGTTGGCAAGCGTGAAGGCGATGTCGGTATCGGCGGCGTCGAAACTGCCGGCTGCCGCCAGCGCCGGCGCAAAAGCGGCGGTTTTCCCGGCATCGATGTCGCGCCCGGTGGCGTCGGCCTGCGTGATGAAAGCCGGAAATGCCTGCGGATTGACGTTGGCGATCGTCAGCCCCTTCAGCGAGACCGTCCCCGAGCCGGAAAGCGATGCGATCATCGCATCCACCGACTTGCCGCTGGTGGAAACCGTCGTCGTGAGCCCGGCCGCTCCGGTCAGGCCGGCATCGGGCAGCATCATCGTGAGGTCCGTGCCGGAAAGCGTCGCCTGGCCGGTGAAAAGGCCGGTGCCGCCATTGTTCTTGAGCTCGAACAGCCCGGCCAACTCGCCACCGAACAGTTTGCCCTTGAGGTTCGCTACCGAAAGCGCCTCGTCGCCCAGTTTGAAAGCCATTGTCGCATCGTAGACCGTGGCGAAGGCGCCGGCCGCCAGCGCGCCGGTGCGGATGTCCAGGTCGGCGGTAAAGGGGGCGTTCGACTTTCCGGCGAAAGGAGCAACCGGCCAGCCCTCGGCGACGCTTTCCAAGGCGGTGCTGCCGAAAAGCATGGTCGCCACCGGTTCAAGATCCAGTTCGTCCAGTTCCAGCGCACCGGCCAGATGCGGCCGCCCGTCCTTGATCTCGGCATTGATGTCGCCCGCGACCGCCGCCTCGTTGATCGTTCCGTTGAGCCCGCTCAGCACCAGCAGGCCGCTGCCATAATCGGCGTCGGCGGCCAAGGTCGTGCCCATGCCAGCGCCCATGCCGGGCAGCGCGATGCCGGTCGTCATCAGCCACGGTTCGAGGTCGGCGGCGTCGAGGCTGGCCCTGCCCCTCGCAACGGCGCCCTGCTGACCATTCGCCACTGTTCCATTGAAGGTGAAGCTGAAATCATTGCCGGAAAGCCCGAACTGGGTGGAAAGACCGTCGCGCAACGTTCCCTTGGCGGACAGGTCGGTGCTGCCCTCGCCCGCCACCCCGAGCGGCAGAACCGGGACGCCGTAAAGCGCCAGCAGCGCGGTCGCGTCGTCATTCTTGGCGTTGAACGTCACGGTGAGTGGCGCATTCGCCAGATCGTCCGGCCTGCCCTGTCCCGAGAGCGAGGCGGAAAAGGCCGAGCCGCCGGCGCTGCCATGCGACGACAGCGCCACGCCGATGCTGCCATCGCCAGTGCCGGCCATGCTGGCGACCAGATCGACCTGCGCTTCATTGAACAGGCCCGGATAAGCCCTTGCGCGCGCCGCGAGCCCCTTCACGACCGCATTGCCCGGATAATGCCGCGCCGCCGCATCGATCAGCGGCGCAAGATCCAGCGACACGACCGATGCATCGATATTGCCGGTCGGATTGGCTGGGAAATCCTCGATGCGTCCGGTGGCGCTTATGGCCGCGCCTGCGAGCCCGTCGACCGAAAGCCGATCGATTTCCAGCGTGCCGGCGCGCAGCCGCAGCGCCGTGTCGATCCTGTCGGCGGTCAGGCCGGCGGCGGTGACGGGCCCGGCCTTGATCTGGAAATCGAGATCGCGGTCGGCAAAGCGGTTGGCGCCCTTGTCGGAAACGAAAAGCGAGACGAACGCCGTCAGCCCCTCGACGTCCAGTTCATCGCCGTCCAGCTTCATCTGCACCGAAGGCCGAGCGTTTTCCGGTTGGGCGGAATCGATCGAGCCGTGGAATCTGGCTTTGCCAAGGATCAGTTCGAGATCGCTGAAGGTCTGGCGCGCGTCGGTCATGTCGACGTTCGCCTTGAAGCCGGCGGCCGGAAGACGGCGGATCGCCTCATCGATATCCTTTGAAAGCCAGGCTGCGAAACCGGAAGGCTGCGCCACGGCAAGCAGCAGCGAACCCTTGAAGCCCAGCCGGCCGGCGACGCTCACCGCCCCGCTTGCCTCGAGTTTCGTGCGGCCGGGCAAGGTCGCAGCCAGCGATTTGACGGTCCACCCGGTTGGCGCGGGCTCTGCCGAAAGCCTGACATCGCGGATTGTCGTGTCGCCCGCCACCACCGCCGGCAGCTTCACTTCGACCGTGCCTGGAATCGTCGGCTTAGGCAGGTCGAGCAGCGCGGTTTCAAGCCCCGACACGCGTTGCGCCAGCGTCAGCCCGGCCTTGGTATCGGCGCCGACCGCCTCATCGAACTGCATCTGGGCGCCGCTGGCCTCGACGGCGAAGCGCGGAGCCGGCCCGAGATCGACCGACGCCTTTCCGTCCGCCGTGTAGGGATTGTTCAGCGGACCGGTTTCGAAACGGAAAGCGTCGACCGTCAGCTTGCGATGATCGAGTTGGAACTTGCCGTTCAGCCTGTATCCGGGTTCCGCCTTGCCCGCGCTGACCTTGACCGGCTCGCCGTCGCTGCCGCGCAGTTGCGCAGTGTTCTTGTCGTCGCCGGCGATCCTGAACTGTCCTGAATAATCCGCCCCGCCCTTGTCGATGCGGGCGGTGCCGTCAGTCTCGACGGTCAGCGGATAGGCGTCGGGGTCGGCCCTGACACGGACCCTGAGCGCGCCGGTCTCATCCACTCTTCCCGTTGCCACGGCAATTTTCGTCCGCATGCCGTCGATGCGCAGCGATCCGTCCATCCGCCAGGGACCGGCCAGCGATTTGGCCGAGATCGTGCTGTTGATCTCCGACAGCAGGTGTTTGCGCGCTCCGGACTCATGCAGAACCGTCACCTGTCCTTCGGTAACGGTGAGCTTTTCAATGGCGACGTGGCCGGCATCGAAGGGCGAGGAGGGGCGGATCGCCCAGTCGACGCCACCGTCCGCGGCGATATCCACCGTCGCCCTTGGCCGCACCAGCCGCATGTCGTAGATCAGCACTTCGCCGCGCAGGAACGGCGCCAGCTCGGCGTCCATTGAAAAGGTTTCCACGGTCATGGCCGGCTGCCCGTCAGGGCCGCCCGCGACCGACACGTCGCTGAACGTCACCGATGGAAACGGCAGCAGCCTCGCCGTTGCGTCGCCCTTCACCGTTACCTTGCGGCCGAGTATGGCGCTCGCCTCGCGCTCGAAATCGGCCCGGTACCCAGTCCAGTCGATAAAGGGAGGCGCCACCAGCGCCGCAAGCAGCACCAGCACGAAAAGACCGCCGAATATAACAAACAGGCGAGCGAGCATCACCCCGACATATTTTTAGGAACCCAACGCACTCTAGCCGCATTGGCGTGTCGATAAAGTGGCAATTCGTTAAGCCTGCCCTTTTCCAGGCCGCGGAGCGAAACACTGGATGTCTTGCGCGCGTTATCGACTTTGCATAGGATTTTCCTGCGGGAGAAAGGTGAAGACATGCTGAGGTTTATTGCTGTTTTCTTCGTTGCATTCGCAGGCTGGGGATTGTCGCCTGCCGCGGCTCAGGGGCGAGCCATCGCCTGCGAATCGCAGGGCAATCAGTACACCGAGTGCCGGTCCTATTTCCGCGCGCCTGTGATCGTCCAGCAGAGGTCGAAGCGCAGTTGCGTGCGTAACCGCACATGGGGCTATGAGCGCGGCATCATCTGGGTGGACAATGGCTGCCGCGCCGTGTTCGCCGAAGGCGCCCGCCCGCGCTACCGCTCTGACTACGGCCGGAGATATGACAACCGCCGCTACGACGACGAGGACGACAGCGGCATCATGATCATGCCCGGTGACGACTTGTATGGCCGGCGTCGCGGAGAAGGCCCGCCTCCCTGCCCCTTCGGCGGGTGCCGGGACTGACGGATACGTCTGCCGGACTTCAAGACCCGGCGACCCTGATTTCCCGTAAGCGCTGCAGGCCGGTCAGGTCTGCGCCGGCAGGATTTTTCCCGGGTTCATGATGTCGAGCGGGTCGAGCGCCTGCTTGATTGTGCGCATCACGTCGACGCCATGCCCGAGTTCCTTCCGCAGGAACCCGGCCTTGCCCTGGCCAATGCCGTGTTCACCCGTGCAGGTGCCGTCCATGCGGATTGCGCGTTCGTTGAGCCGCGCGACGAATTTTTCCACCAGCGCGATCTCCTTCGGATCTTCCGGGTCCATCAGCGCCAGAACGTGGAAGTTGCCGTCGCCGGCATGGCCGACAATCGGCGCGATCAACCCCATTTCGGCGATGTCGGCTTCCGTTTCCGTCACGCATTCGGCCAGCCGCGATATCGGCACGCAGACATCGGTCGACAGGCCCTTGGCGCCGGGCCGCAGCGTCAGCGACGCCCAGTAGGCGTCATGCCGCGCCTTCCATAATTTGGCCCGCTCTTCCGCCACGCTGGTCCACAGGAACGGTCCGCCGCCCTGCTCCTCGGCGATCATGCCAAACGTCTCGGCCTGCTCGGCCACGCTCGCCTCGCTGCCGTGGAACTCGACGAACAGGCAAGGGCTTTCCGGATAGTCTAGCCTGGAATAGGCCTTCATCGCCCGCATCTGCAGGGCGTTCACCAGTTCGATCCGCGCCACCGGGATGCCCATCTGGATCGTCGCGATCACCGCCTGGCAGGCGGCGTCGAGGCTCGGAAACGGGCAGACGCCGCCGGAAATCGCCTGCGGAATGCCCTGCAATTTCAACGTCAGCGCGGTGATGACGCCAAGCGTGCCTTCCGAGCCGATCAGTAGCCGGGTCAAATCATAGCCGGCGGCGCTCTTCTTGGCCCGCTTGCCGGTCGTGACAACTTCGCCGCTCGCCATCACCGCTGTCAGCGACAGCACATTCTCGCGCATCGTGCCGTAGCGCACCGCATTGGTGCCGGAAGCGCGCGTCGCCGCCATGCCGCCAAGCGTGGCATTGGCGCCGGGATCGATGGGAAAGAACAACCCTGTATCGCGCAGGTAGTGATTGAGGTCTTCGCGGGTGACGCCGGGCTCGACGGTGCAGTCGAGATCCTCGGCATTGACGGCCACGATGCGGTTCATGCGCGACGTATCCACCGAAACCCCGCCGCCCGGCGCGTTGACATGCCCTTCCAGCGAAGTGCCGACGCCGAAGGCGATGACCGGCACGCGGTGCTCGGCGCAGGCGCGCACGATCTCCTGCACCTCGGCCGTGCTTTCCGGCCAGACGACGCCGTCCGGCGCCTGGTTGGGAATGTAGGTTGTGGTGTGGCCGTGCTGTTCGCGCATCGCCTGCCCGGTCTGCAGCCGCTCACCGAAACGCTGCTTCAGGATGCCGAGCACGGCGGCAATGCCTTCCTCGTTGCGGTGTACCGATGCCAGGTCGCTCAGCGCCATGTTGTTCCTCCGCATAGGGGCCGGAGCTGCCCCCAAAGATGCCCTTGTCCTTCGATCCCCGATGCGTAGTCTGATCGGCCGCAGCCTGTCCAGCCTTGGAAGACCTTTCGATGACCCCAGCACCTTATGTTTCCGCAGCCATGAAGATAGAGCCCGAATGGATCGACTATAACGGCCACCTCAACATGGCCTACTATAATGTTCTGTTCGATCGCGGTTCCGACGAGGCCTTTGAACTGCTGGGCATGGGGCCGAACTATGCCAGGCAGCGCCGCCACACCACCTATGTCGCGGAAGCCCATGTCTGCTATGTGCGCGAATTGCATTTGAAGGACAGCGTCACCGTCTCCTTCCACCTGCTCGACCATGACGAGAAACGCATACGCGCCTACCAGGAAATCCGCCACGCCGAGGGCTGGCTGGCGGCGACATGCGAGACGCTGACCCTGCATGTGGATATGGCCGGGCCGAAAGTCGTCCCCTTCCCCGCCGACATCGTGATGAACATCGAGGCCATGCGGGCCGCCCACGCGCATTTGCCTTCTCCACAGCGCGCAGGCGCCTCGATCGGCATCCGCCCCAAATCGGCTTGACCCGCCGAGCCCGTGCTCGTTAACCTTAACAAATCTTGAAGGTGCATAAGCCGGATCGGCTCTTGAACGAATCGGCAAGGGATTCAAGAACCGTTGTCAGGATTGCGGAACCAGGCGGCGGACGAAAAAGCAGGCCGGCTTGAGGAACGAGCATGAAAATCGACATCGAGGCCGCCTCGGCAAAGCTCGCAGCCGATCCGCGCATCAGCGATTATGATTTCTGGCGTTCGCTCAAGAACCTCAACAACGAGATATTCCAGATCGCCAACAGCAACGAGCCTATCCCCATGGATATGATCCGCTGGCGCGTCATCCTCAAGCAGGCCCGCTCCAAGCGCGGCCACGCCTGAAATCTGCCCCGAGCCTAATGGCCCGAACGCATTCATCCGCCTGAGATTTTGTATTTGCCTTGGCCATTTCGTCTTGGCTGGATAGCGACTTGCCCTGATGCATGTCGCCCAAATACGCAGCGGTTTTGGGAAAGCGACATGCATAAAAACAAGAACTTAAAGCACGTCGTTTGAATCCATTTTGATCCGGCGTGCTTTAGAACGCGTAGGCCGCCGTGGCTCCCAAGGCCAGAATGACCGCCAGCGCAACCAGCGCGGCATAGATACGCGGCAGGTCGAAGAGAATCGCGTGACCCGCGACCCATGCGGCGGTCGCGGCGCCCACCGCCATCAGAAAACCGTTGCGGTCCCCGTTGACCAGATTCGCAGCCATCAGGCCGCCGGTGACCAGCGCCCCGAACACGATGATGACGGCGATTGCCGCCTTGTCGAAATTATCGTCCATCCGCGATTCCTCGAACTTTCGCATCTATATCGCCGGGACAGGTTTACGCCAGTTCCCATGCGGAGCAAGCGCAAAGTGAAGCCGGACAGACCCCATCCGCGCAGATTTGCAGTTTCCGTTTGCGTCAAACCCGCGCTTCAACTGCGCATAGATCGCGGATTCCAGAATTGATATGGAAATCATGACGTTATCGTCGGATCCGGAATCCATTTTTCATCTCGAAACGATTCAAGATTGAACCAAATCCGCTCCCCGCCCGTTTATGCCCGCCAGAGGCTTGGAGTGAAATGATGGAATTTAAACCGACCAGGGAATCACCTGACGCGTGGCATATGACGGACGACCTGCATGCCGAACACGGCAAGGGCGATCCATTTGCCGCAGCCATCCGTGCGACCCGCATGTCGATGATCATCACCGACCCGCGCAAGGCGGACAATCCAATCGTATTCGTGAACGACGCCTTTCTGAGGCTGACCGGATATTCGCGCAATGAGGTCCTCGGCAGCAACTGCCGGTTCCTCCAGGGCCCCGACACCGATCGCCAATCGGTCGAGCGGGTGCGCCAGGCCATCCAGGCCAACTCGGATATATCGATCGATATTTTGAACTACCGCAAGGACGGCTCGGCATTCTGGAATGCACTGTACATCAGTCCTGTTTCCAACGATCGCGGCGAGGTGCAGTTCTTCTTCGCCTCGCAACTGGATGTAACCGACCGCAAGGAGTCCGAGCACAGGGTGAAGGCGGACAAGGAGCGTTTCGAAGCCGCCGTCAAGGAGCGAACCCGGGAGCTGGAAGAGGCCCTCGAAGCGCAGACGGTTCTGATCCACGAGGTGGATCACCGGGTCAAGAACAACCTCCAGATGGTCGCGTCGCTGATCGTCATGCAAAAGCGCACCATAAAGGACGAGGAAACGCGCCATTCGCTGGATGCCATGCTTTCGCGGATTGAAGCGCTTGGCACAGTCCATCGGCGGCTCTACCAGTCGAAGGATGTCAGCCGTTTCGATCTGGCCGACTTTGCCGACGATCTGATCTCCGATCTGCTGACCGCGTCGGGCCATAGTGAAATCCGTAAGGAACTGGATCTGCAGCCAGTCATTATATCTGCTCACAAGGCGACGCCTGTTGCGCTGATGATGAACGAGCTTGTCACGAACGCTTTGAAGCACGCCTTCAAGAACGGTGGAGACGAGAGCTTGAAGGGCACGTTGGGCGTGCGGCTTCACAATCACGGTGAGCACATCAATATCGAAATCGCCGATGACGGCGTGGGTTTTGACGGCAAACAGGAAAACAGCACCTCCTTCGGGACCCGCTTGATCCATTCGCTGGCCCGCCAATTGCGTGCCGAAGTGACTTGGGAGAATGCCAATCCCGGCACCCGCGTGAAGATAAAACTGCCTGCCGACGAAATGCAGTGAGGTATATGATGTTGAAGCCGCTCAAGGTGCTGATTGTCGAAGACGAGGCGCTCCTTGCCATGGAGCTGGAAAGCCTGATTGAGGACGCCGGTCATGAAGTCGTCGGCTGGGCGACCTCTTCCAGCGAAGCCCGCGAACTGATCGATACGGTCGACGCCGACATCGCCTTCGTCGATATTCACCTGACGGACGGGCCGACGGGGGTCGATGTCGCCGAATATATAGTCGGCAAGGACAATTCGATGGTCGTGTTCATGACGGCCAACTCAAAGCGAATTCCGGAGAACTATGCCGGCGCTGTCGGCGTCATCGCCAAGCCCTATACGATGGCCGGCCTGAATTCGGCGCTGCGCTATTGCAGGAAGGCGTGCGGGAACCACCACCGGTTTCAACCTGTCCGACCGGGTTCACCCTGTCGCCCGACTATCAATCGGCGTGGTCGTCTTCCCACAATTGATGAAAAGCCCACCCTCCGCGGGTGGGCTTTTCGATTCGGATTGATCTAGGCTGAGTCGATTGATCTAGGCCGAAAGATTTTCCTTGAAGAAGCTCACCGTCCGCTGCCAGGCAAGGTCAGCCGCCGCCTTGTTGTAGCGGGCTTCCGACGTTTCGTTGTTGAAGGCGTGGTTGGCGCCCTCATAGATGTAAAGCGTGTATTTCTTGCCGTTCTCGTCCAGCGCCTTGCGGAAGACATCGATGCCGGCATTGATGCGCTCGTCCAGCCCGGCATAGTGGAGAAGCAGCGGCGCCTTGATCTTCGGCACGTCCTCCGGCTTAGGCTGCGCGCCATAATAAGCCACCGCCGCGGCAAGATCCGGCGCGTTCACCGCCAGCATGTTGACCGTGCCGCCGCCCCAGCAGAAGCCGACCGCGCCGACCTTGCCATTGCCGCTCTCGTGGCCCTTGAGGAACGCGACCGTGGCAACCGCGTTGGCCTGCACCTGGGCGGGATCGAGTGTGGAAAACTGTTGGCGCGCCTTTTCCTCATCGGCTGGCGTGCCGCCGAGCGGCGACATGAAATCCGGCGCCAAGGCTACATAGCCTTCCAGCGCCACCCGCCGCGCCACATCCTTGATATGGGCGTTCAGGCCACGGTTCTCGTGCACCACGATCACGGTGCCGAGCTTGCCCGACTGGTCGGCGGGCCGCACCAGATATCCCTTCATGTCGCCACCGCTGCCCGGATAGGTGACGTCCTCGGCCTTCAGCCTGCTGTCATCATCGGCGATCACCGCCGCTCTGGCGGCATTGGTGGCAAGCATCGGCGCGATGGCGACCGCTGCTGCGCCCGATCCGGCCAGTCTGGTCAGCGTCTCCATGAAGCCGCGCCGGTCGAGCGTCAGATGCGTATATTCATCATAAGCGTCTATCATCGCCTGCGTGATCAGGGGCTTGTTCATTTTTGTGTTCTCCGTTCTGCGCCGATGCGATTAGATAGCGGTCGAACCTGCATGGTCTAATCACGACGAAGTGAGTGGCCCGTGTAGGCCGGTCATGCCGCTATCGGGCGGCGCGCTGCGGCAGGGGCGAGAGAGGAAAGACATGAACGTCCAGGAGATCATCTACGCCATCTCGAACAAGGTCGATATCGACCCGATGACCATGGAGAAAGTGGTCGGCACCATCCTGTCGGTGCTGCAGCACGAGACGGAAGGCACCAGCGCCGAACGTCTGTTCGACAAGCTGCCGGGTTCGCTGCAACTGGCCGAGCAGTATGACGTCATGGCCCCGAATGCCAGTTCAGGCGGCGGGCTTCTGTCCTCCCTGCAAGGTGCGCTGGGCGGTGCCCTCGGCGAAAAGGCCGGTGCCCTCATCAACGGCATCGCCCAGTTGAAGGCGACCGGCCTCGATATGGCACAGATCCAGCAGGCCGGCACGGCGCTGATCGAGGAGGCGAAGTCGGTCGCCGGCCCCAAGGCCATCGAGGACGTTCTGGCCCAGGTGCCGAGCCTGAAAGGCCAGCTTGGGCTCACCTGAGTGTGCGGCCCCGTTTAGGTCGCATTGACGGCTTCGCGCCCGACAACCTCATCGATGACAAGGCGGTAGAAAAGAGGGTGAGAATGATCCTCGGCTGGTGCGCCTGAGGGTTTCAATGCGCCTGGTTCCCACCAATTGGCGTACTTGCTGAGCAGGGACCAGGCCCGCTCTCGTTCAACCATCAGATCCGCGTCATCTGAGAGTTCCTCATAGTGACCCTGCACCATGACGCTCGTCCAGGAACGGTTGTCTGAGAATTGCTCGACGACCATGGCTGCCTGCGGATTGGCGCGCATGATGTCTACTTTCTTGCCGGGCATCGAGAACGAGTAGATAGCATTGTTTTCGAGTGCATAGTAAATTGGAACCACGTAGGGACGATCGTTCAAAGCACAGGCCAGATAGCCGAGGCGCTGTGTCTCCAAAAACTTGGTACACTGCAGCCTGCTCATTGTTTGAACCTGCATCCGATTCCCTCCTGCTCGAGCACCGATGCGATTGTCGCAGATATTGCCTCCTCTGACGACGCCATTCTTGATCACGGCGCTGCTGGTCGAGCTGACGCCTGGCCCGAATATGACCTATCTCGCACTGGTGTCCGCCAGCAATGGACGGCGCGCCGGATTGGCCACCGTTGCCGGTATAGCGATAGGCCTGGCGACCATTGGACTGATTGCAGCACTGGGCGTCGCTGAAATCATACAAGCCTCCGCCATTGTATACGAGATGCTGCGGTGGTCCGGCGTGATCTTCCTGCTTTATCTCGCTTGGGAAGGATGGATCAGCGGCACTGATGTAGTCGCCAGCGCCCCGACTGAACATGGCCGCTATTTCACTCGAGGCTTGATTACAAATTTGCTCAACCCGAAAGCGGGCGTCTTCTATATCTCTGTATTGCCGACATTCATTGACCCGACCGTGTCGGCCACACGACAGGCGATGATACTCACAGCGGTCTATGTGACCGTTGCAACGCTTATACATCTTGTCATCGTGCTCCTGGCTGGATCGCTGGAACCCGTTTTGAACGACCCCGGACGGGAGAGACTCGCCAGGAGGTTCTTTTCCTTGCTGCTGGCTGCCGTTGCGCTTTGGTTTGCATGGACAACGGCCCGCTGACCGTCACCAATGGCAAACCTTCATACGCCTACTTCCCCAGCGTGTAGGCCATGACGTAGTCACCCGCCTTGGTGCCGACCGAGCCATGGCCGCCGGCGACGATCACCACCATCTGGCGGCCGTCCGCCGTCTCGTAGGTCATCGGCGTCGACTGGCCGCCCGCCGGCAGGCGCGCTTTCCAAAGCTGCTTGCCGGTGGTCAGGTCGTAGGCGCGCAGATAGTCATCCACGGCAGCCCCCAGGAACACGACGCCGCCGGCGGTGATCATCGGCCCGCCGATGCCCGGCACGCCGACCTTCAACGGCAGCGGCAGCGGCGTCATGTCGTAGACGGTACCGTTGCGGTGCTTGTAGGCGATCTTGCCGGTGCCCAGGTCGGCGCCGGCGACATAGCCCCAGGGCGGCGTCTGGCAGGGAATGCCGAGCGGCGACAGGAACGGTCCCATCACCACCGCATAGGGCGCGCCCTCGTTGCGGTTCAGCCCCTGCTCCGACCCCCTTCCCTCGTCGTCGGGCGCAGGCACCTGATCACGCGGCACCAGCTGCGATTTGAACGCCAGGTAGGTCGGCATGCCGAACATCACCTGTCGCACCGGATCGACGGCGACGCCACCCCAGTTGAACACGCCGAAATTGCCGGGATAGACCAGCGTGCCCTGCACCGAAGGCGGCGTGTAGCGGCCTTCATAGCGCAGGCCCTGGAACTCGATCCGGCAGGCGAGCTGGTCGAATAGGGTGATGCCCCACATGTCCTTGCCGGTCAACGGCTTCGGGTTGAAACTCAGCGCCGATACCGGCTGCGTCGGCGAGGTCTTGTCTTCGGGGATCGCCCCGCCCGGCGCCGGCACTTCCTTCACCGGCAGGATCGGTTCGCCGGTCTCGCGGTTCAGCACGTAGATGTCGCCCTGCTTGGTCGGCCCGACCAGCCCCAGCACGACGCCGGAGGCGGTGGTGATATCGACCAGCGACGGCTGCGCCGGAACGTCCATGTCCCACAGATCGTGATGCACCGTCTGCCGCACCCAGCGCACATGCCCGGTATTCAGATCGAGCGCGGTTATCGACGATGCGTATTTCTCCACCGCCTCGCTGCGGTTCATGCCGAGCTGGTCGGGCGTCTGGTTGCCGAGCGGAACGTAGACCAGCCCGAGCTTCTCGTCGGCGCTCGCCGTCGACCACATGTTGGGCGAGTTGTGCGTGTATTCCTGCCCGGCGGGCAGCGGCGTCGTCACGTCCGGATTGCCGGAATCCCAGTTCCACACCAGCGCACCGGTATCGACGTCGAAGGCGCGAATGACGCCGGACGGCTCCTCGGTCGAATAATTGTCGTTGACCGCGCCGCCGACGATGATCTTGCCGCCGGCGATCAGCGGCGCCGAGGTCGAGTAATAATAGCCGTCCTTGGGAAACGGCATGTTGGTCATCAGATTGAGCGTGCCGCCTTCGGCAAAGCTGGGGCAGACCTGGCCGTTCGCCGCGTCCAGCGCGATCAGCCGCGCATCCGAGGTCGGCAGGTAGACGCGCTCGGCGCAGGCGCTGCCGGCGGCGAGCTTGACGTCGTGGTAGTAGGAAACGCCGCGGCAGGTCTGGTGCTGGCGCTGGTTCTCCGGCCCGATCTTCGGATCGAAGCGCCACTTCTCCTTGCCGGTCGCCGCATCGATGGCGATGGCGAAATTGTGCGGCGTGCAGATGTAGAGCGTCTCGCCGATCTTCAGCGGCGTCACCTGATAGGTGGTTTCCGTCACGTCGTCCGGCCCGCGAATGTCGCCCGTCCGGTAGGTCCAGGCCGGCTCGAGCTTGGCGACGTTGCCGGGATTGATCTTCGTCAGCGGCGAATAGCGCTGGCCGTAGGGCGTGCGGCCGTAGAAGTGCCATTCGCCGGGCGGCACCGCGCCGCCGAGATCGGCCGAGGGCGTCACCGCATCGGCCGAAAGTTCGCCCGAAATGTCGTATGGATCGACCGACATCGAATAGCCGGCCACGCCGAACGACGCCAGCACCGCAAGGATCAGCGGCGCGCGGCCGTCGCGCCCGGCGAGCCTGCGCCGCACCCACGGCGTCAAAAGCCACAGCGCGATGAGCACGATGATGCCGCCGCGCGGCCCGAGCGACCACCAGTCGAACCCCGCTTCCCATACCGCCCAGATGAGCGTCGCCAGTACGATGCCGGCATAAAGCCAGAGCGCGGTGCTGCGCCTGCGCCACAACAGGAAAGCCGTGGCAAGAAACGCCAGTCCGGCGATGAGATAGTACCAGCTGCCGCCCGCCGCGATCAGCCATCCGCCCCCTATGCCAAGGTAAAGTCCGATGAGGGCGAGGATGATCGAGGTGATCAGGACGGCCATGGCGTGACCCCTTTGCAATTCACTGCGCGCGGACCGAAAAACGGTCCGGATTATGTCAATCCGTCGAGCCTTTCCCGATAGCGTCGCCCTGTCAAGCAGACGGGCGTCACGCGGCGGTCACGAACAAGGGAAACCCGGATATGGTGGCTTTGGCCCATGAATGCTTTCGTGGTCCGACTGCACCCGTCGAGGCCTCGTTGCTCAGTGAAGCGCGCCGCGGGAGGAGAAACAATCCCGTACAGCCTGACGGTATTTCAGCCGTCCAGCTGCTCCACCAGCCACGTGACTGCCAGCCCGTAACCGCGCGGCCCGAGCCCCGCCAGCACAGCCGTGGCCGCCTTCGACATCAGGGAATGGTGGTAGATTTCCTCGCGCCGGTGGATGTTGGAGATGTGGAACTCGACGATAGGTCCGGGAAACATCTTGAGCGCGTCGAGGATGGGAATGGACCGGAAGCTCAACCCGGCCGGATTGATCAGGATGCCGGAGCCCTCGTCGATCGCCTCGTGGATCCAGTCGACGATCTGGTGTTCGGCGTTCGACTGGTGGAATCGCACGCTGTGCGGCCCCGCCGCGTCGCGGCACAGCGCCTCGATCTCGGCAAGCGTGGTGCGTCCGTAGATTTCCGGTTCGCGCGTGCCCAGCCGGTTCAGGTTCGGACCGTTGATGACATAGATCGGCTTCATGGTTCGCGTCCTATCCCTGGTAGCCCAGCAGCCGCGGCAGCCATAGCACCAGCGACGGAAAGAAGGTGATAAGCCCCAACGAAACGATCATCGCGTAGAGGAAGGGCATCGTGTCCCGCACCAGGTCGCGCAGCGGCACTTCTGCGATGCGCGTCATGATGAACAGCAGCAGCCCGTAGGGCGGCGTGATCAGCCCGAGCATGATGTTGACGACGACCATGACGCCGAAATGCACCATGTCGATGCCGAGCGCCTGCGCGGTCGGGATCAGGACCGGCACCACCACCAGCAGGATCGTCGTGCCCTCGAGCACGCAGCCGAGCAGCAGCAGGATGACGTTGACCAGGATCAGGAAGCCGGTCGGCGACAGGTCCCAGCTCGTCAAAAGCACGCTGATCGACTGCGGGATGTTCTCCACCGTGACGACGTAGTTGAACACCAGCGCGCCGGCGATCAGCATGCCGATCGAGGCGGTGGTGCGGGCGCTCGACAGCACCGAGCGGTAGAATTCGCCGAAGGAAACGCTGCGGTAGAGCACCACGGAAATCAGCAGCGCATAGGCGGCGGCGACGGCCGCTGCCTCGGTCGGCGTGGTAATGCCGGTATAGATGCCGCCGAGGAGCACCACCGGCATCATCAGCGACGGCAGCGCCCGCCAGGTGACGCCGGGCAGTTCGCGCACCGGTGTCGGCTTCTCGAGCGGGAAATTCTTTCGCCGCGCATCGAAGAACACGATGACCATCTGCGACAGCGCCATCAGCAGGCCGGGGATGACACCGCCGAGGAACAGGTAGCCGATCGAGGCATCCGACACGAGCGCGTAGATGACCATGGGGATCGACGGCGGGATGATCGGGCCGATGACGGCCGTCGCCGCCGTCAGCGCCGCCGCGTAGCTCGCCGGATATTTGCCGTCCTTGGTCATCAGTTGCTGCATCATCTTGCCGGTGCCGGCAGCATCGGCGATGGCCGAACCCGACATGCCTGCGAAGATGATCGACTGCAGGATGTTCACATGCGCCAGCCCGCCGCGGAAACGGCCGACGACGGCGTTGCAGAACGCCATGAGCCTGTCGGTCATGGAGCCGATGTTCATCAGTTCGGCGGCGAGGATGAACAGCGGAACCGCGAGGATGATGTAGTTCGAATACATGCCGTTGAGGAACTGCTCCGCCACCGTTCCCATGTCGAGGCCCGCGAGCAGCAGGTAGAGGATCGAGCCGGCGATCATGGCGTGGCCGATGGGCAGGCCGAGGAAGGCCAGCGCCGTGATGGCGACGATGGAAAGCGAGAATGGGCTTGTCAGGTTCATACGCCGGATCCCGCCTTGGTCGGATCGAATTCTTCCGGCGCCTTGCCGAACATGGCCTGCCACGACAGCCACAGATAGCGGGCGATGATGGCGATGACGAAGACGATGTAGATGGAATAGAGCCAGTCGAAGCGGATCTTCAGATAGGCGGTCTTCTCCACGCGCATGAAGGTCACATAGTCCCAGACTGCCGGGAAAGAGACGGCGTAAAGGACGATGAGGGCGAAGGCCGAGATGAGGAACATGACGCGCCGCGCCTTGGCGCCGACCGCCGAATAGATCAGGTCGAAACGGATTTCCTCTTCCTCGCGCACGACGAAGGCGGCGCCGAACAGCACCAGCCAGATCCACAGGATGACGCTGATCTCGTTGGTCCAGCCGATCGGCAGGTTGAGCACGTAGCGGAAGACGATCTGCAGCAGGAACGCCGCGAACATCAGCGCCAGCATTGCCGCCAGGATGTTCTCGGCGCGGCGGTAGAGCCAGCCGCCTGTCTGTTTCACTTGTGGATTCAAAGGTCCCTCCAAGGACGCTGGCCCCTATCGACCGCCCACCCTTACCCTCCCCGCAAGGGGGAGGGAGGCGTCGACGTCTCAAAATCCCCTCCCCCTTGGGGGGAGGGTTAGGCTGGGGGTGTCAAGTCGTGCACGGATGGTCTGACCGACTTGTTCAGTCCCCGAAGCGCCCTCACATCGCGTTGATCTTGTCGATCATCCCGGCCGGCCAGTCCTTGGCAAGGTCGGACGCCAGGTATTTTTCCTGCGCGAACTTGCGGAAGGCCGCCACATCCGGCTCGTACACCTTCAGGCCCTTGCCCTTGAAGGTTTCGACCAGTTCCTTCTCATGGTCGAGATGCTTCTGCGTCGAGAACTCGATCGCGGCGTCCGCGGCAGCCTGGAACTTGGCCTGCTTGTCGGCGCCCATCTCGTCCCAGACCTTCTTGGAAACCGCCAGCAGGTCGAAGCCGACGAGATGCGAAGTCATGACGATCTGCGACATCACTTCGTAGAACTTCATGTTCTCGACGTTCGGCAGCGGGTTGTCCTGGCCGTCGATGGCGCCGGTCTGCAGGCCTGTATAAACCTCGGCATAGGCCATCGGCGTCGGATTGGCGCCGAGCGCCTGGCCGAGGAACTGCCAGGCGTCGCCGCCCGGCATCCTGAGCTTGATGCCGGCCATGTCGGCGGGCGTCTTGATTTCCTTGTCGGGCTTGAGGCCGACCTGGCGCAGGCCGAAATAGGTCGGCCCGAGGATTTTCACGCCGAGTTGGTCCTCGGTCATCTTCTTCAGCTCCGCGCCCTGATCGCTGGCGAAGAACGTCTTCAGATGCGCCGCGTCGCGGAACAGGTAGCCGGCGGTGACGATCGACCATGCCGGGATCTGCTTGGAAATGTCCTGCGGGGCGATGTTGCCCATTTCGAGGTTGCCGCGCTGCATGGCGACGAGCTCGGTGCCCTGCTTGAACAGGTTGCCGCCATAGTAGCCTTCATAGGTGAAGTCGTCCTTGATGGCGTCGGCGAACTTCTTCATCATCTCGGCGCGGATATCCTGCTCCGAGAAGACGGCCGAGAAGCGCAGCTTCGGCTTGTCCTGCGCGAAGGCAGGCAGGGCCGAGCCGATGGCGGCGGCCCCGGTCGCGGCCAGGAACAGGCGGCGGTTCATTTCAAGTTTCATGTCAGTACCTCCCAGTGTTGATCATGCACGATAATTTCAAAGCGCGTTGATCCGCTCGACCATGCCGGCGGGCCAATCTTTCGAAAGCGGCGATTCCAGATATTTCTTGTTGGCGTAGGCGCGGAACGCGTCGACGTCGGGCGTATAGACGTCGAGCTTCTGCTGCTTGAAGAAGTCGACCAGTTCGGCTTCCTGCTTGACGTATTCGGCGTCGCTCCAGGCAAAGGCGGCGTTCGCCGCGTCCTGCATCTTTTTCTGCTGGTCCGGCGTCAGGCTGTCGAACAGCTTGGCGTTGATGAGCAGCAGGCCGAAGCCGACATTATGGCCGGTGAGAACGATCTGGTTCGTCACCTCGTAGAACTTCATCAGTCTGTCGTTGGGCAGCGGATTGTCCTGCGCGTCGATGGCGCCGGTCTGCAGGCCCGTATAGACCTCCGCATAATCCATCGCGACCGGATTGGCGCCGATGGATTCGCCGAGGAACTGCCACGCCTCGCCGCCCGGCATCCTGAGCTTGATGCCGGCCATATCCTCCGGCTTCATGATCTTCTTGTCGCCCTTGAGGTTGACGTGCCGCGCCCCGTAATAGGCCGGCGCCAGGATGACGACGCCCATCTCGTCGCGCGCCAACTTCTTGAACTCCGCGCCGATGTCGCTATCGAAGATCGCCTTCATGTGCCTGGCGTCCCGCACCAGATAGGCTGCCGTCAGGATCGAGAAGGCCGGAACCTGCTTGGCGAAATCCGATGGCGGCATCAGCGCCATCTCCAGGTTGCCGCGCTGCACGGCGACGATCTCGGTGCCCTGCTTGTAGAGCGACGAACCGAAATAGGGTTCGAAGGCGAAATCGGCCCCCAGTTCCTTGGCGAAGATGTTGACCAGCGCCTGCGAGCGTGGCGCATCCGCCGTCGTGGAATCGGCGAAGCGCAGCTTGATCGCCTCGGCCATCGCCGGACCGGCCATCGCCAGCACGCCGAGAGAAATCGCGCCCGCCAGCAGCGTCCGTCTTGTCACCCTGTTCATTCCAGTCCTCCCGTTTTCCTCCCGGCGCTTTCCCCGCCGGCCAATTTCACGCGCCGAAACGATGCTCCGGCAGCCCCTGCCCGACGCCCTCTATGGCGAACAGCCCGCCAGCCTGCGGCTCCTCCGCGAGTTGTTCCGGGCTCAGGAATTTCCACGCCGTCGTCACGTAAAGCGTCTTCAGGTCGCGTCCGCCGAACGCCAGGCATGTCGGATTGGTCACCGGCATTGCGATCGTGCGATCGATCCGCCCGTCCGGCCGGTAGCGGACGATGCGCCCGCCGGCGAAGAACGCCGCCCACAGGCAGCCGTCGGCATCCACGCACGCCCCGTCCGGCCTGTCGCCGCTTGCGGAATAGTCGGCGAAGACACGGCGGTTGGCGATCACCCCGTCGTCGAGGTCGAGATCGTAGGCGAAGCTGGTGTAGCGGCGCGTGTCGGTAAAATAGAGCGTCCCGCCGTCAGGCGAGAACGCGATGCCGTTGGAGACGACGACGCCGGTCTCGACGCGCGTCGCCACGCCGTCCGTGTCGACGCGGTAGAGCGATCCGTTCGGCTGCGACAGGCCGTTGTCCATCGTGCCGACCCAGAAGCGGCCGCGCGCATCGACCCGGCCGTCGTTCAGGCGGTTGTCGAGCCCGTGCTCCAGCGTGAGCAGGTCGCAGGGGTAGCCGGTATCGGCGTCGCGCGAGTATAGCGTCAGGTCTTCCGCCAGCAGCCTGTCGCCGGCCTTGGTCAGCGCCTGGGTGCCGGCATAGGTGCCGGGCAGCGCCACGGTCTCCTGCGCGCCGCTTGCCGGATCGTAGGATCGCAACGCCGGGTTCTCGATGTCGATCCACCACAGCTTTTGCGTGCGGTCGCACCACAGCGGCGTCTCGCCGAGGCGGTCGCGGCTTTCCACCACGCAGTCGATACGGACGTTCGGCGTCACCGCGTTCATAGCGCCGCCTCGAAATGGCCGGCCATGGCGCGCCGGTCCGCCGGGCGGCCGGTGAACAGTTCGAACGCGCGCACCGCCTGGTAGATCGCCATGCCGGTTCCCGGCAGCGTCCGGCAGCCAGCCGCCCGCGCCTGCGCGAGCAGTTCGGTGTCCGGCGGAAAATAGATGATGTCGGCGACCCATTTTTCCGGCCGCAGCAGCGCCGAATCGAACGGCGTGCCCGGATATTTGGCCATGCCCACCGGCGTCGTGTTGACGATGCCGTCGGCGGCCCGCACGGCGGCGGATGGATCGGCGCAGGCCTCGACGCGGTCGCCGAAGAAAGCGCTCATGCGCAAGGTCAGGTCTTCGGCGCGGCCGGGCTCGGTATCGACGATCGAAAGCCGCCCCGCCCCCAGCTGCATGAGAGAATGGCCGACGGCGGCCCCCGCGCCGCCGGCCCCGAACAGCGCGACGCGCCCCATCGGCGCGCCCGCCATCGATTCGTGGAAACTCTCGGCAAAACCCCAGCTGTCGGTGTTGTGGCCTTCCCTGCGGCCGCCCGCGAACACCACCGTGTTGACCGCGCCGATGGCGCGCGCCTCGTCCGACAGGGCGTCCAGCACCGGGATCACCGCCTGCTTGAAAGGATGCGTGACGTTGAGGCCATGGAAACCGGCGGCTTGAGCGGCTGAGACTAACTCGCCGAGCGCCGCATCCGGCAGGCCGAGCCGGTCGAAATCGAGCAGCAGGTAGGAATAGGCGATACCGAGGCGGCGCGCCTCGCGCTCATGCATGCCCGGGGTGCGCGACGACTGGATGCCCCTGCCCGCGAGGCCGACAATAACGGTATCGTGGCCCGTTCCGGCGGCGCCGCGATGGTCGGCCACAAGTTGGCCAAGCAGGTCGACGAACGTGTCGGCCATTCCCGTCTGTTCCTCCCTCGGCGAGCCGCCTCCAGGCTCGCGGACGATCCGCGGATCGCCTCTTCTCCCATCGCACAGTTCTTCCAGTGCCCCCTTTCAAGGCGCCATTCCTGTCAGCGTCTCTCCCGGCGACTTGACTTCCCAGTGCTTCGCTTTCGCAGCGCTCTTGTCTTCATGCGGGACCCGCCGGTAAATGGAGCCGTCCCGATTTGCGGACAATGTACTAACTGGTTAGTTTAGTCAATTGCCGATGGAACTCGGTGGAACGGAATTGGCATGGCAGCGGTGAAACCCGGACAAAAGCCCAAGAAGGATCGGGGCGCGACACGCGTCCAGGACCCGGACGGCACGCGCCGCAACATCCTTGAGATCGCTTCGAAGGAGTTTGCGCTGAACGGCCTGTCGGGCGCGCGGATAGACGAGATCGCGGCCCAGACACGCTTCAGCAAGCGGATGATCTATTATTATTTCGGCGACAAGGAGGGGCTGTACCTCCATGCGCTGGAGAATGCCTACCGGCAGGTGCGCGAGGGCGAGGCGCGGCTCGACATCGAAGGGCTGCCGCCGGTCGCGGCGCTGACCCGCCTGGTCGAATTCACCTTCGACCACCACCATCTGCATGAGGAATTCATCCGCATGGTGATGATCGAGAACATCCATCACGGCGAGTATCTGGAACAGTCCGACGTCATCCGCGAACTGAACGTCACCGCCATCGACCACATCGCCCGCGTCTATGCGCGCGGCGTCGAGGACGGCAAGTTCCGGCCGGGCCTCGATCCGGTCGAACTGCATTGGCAGGTCAGCGCGCTCTGCTTCTTCAACGTCTCCAACCGCGCCACCTTCTCGAAGATTTTCGGCCGCGACATCGGCGCGCCCGATCAGCTTGAGCGGCTGAAGCGCAACACCGTCGATATGGTGCTGCGCTTTGCTTCCAAGGCCGAAGTGCTGGGGGAGTGAACCTGTCCGGAAAGTTCGTAATTGTCCTCAGCCCAGTTCCTGGGCGAGTCCGATGAGAAGGCCTTCAGGCCCGCGAATGTAACAGAGCCGATACACGTCCTTGTACTCGACGACCTCGCCTACAAGCTGCGCGCCGCGCTTGCTAAGCCTCGCAAGCGTGTCGTCTATATCGTCGACGGTGAACATGACGCGGAGGTAGCCTAACGCGTTGACCGGGGCATTCCGGTGATCCGCGACGACCGCCGGCCGGATAAAGCGTGAAAGCTCGAGCCGGCTGTGGCCGTCCGGCGTGCGCATCATGGCAATCTCGACATGCTGGTCGCCCAGCCCGGTCACACGCCCGGCCCATTCTCCTTCGACCGTGGCCCGCCCTTCGAGTTCGAGGCCGAGTTCGCGAAAGAAATCGATTGTCTCCCCGAGGTCTTCGACCACGATTCCCACATTGTCCATCCGCTTGAGCGCCATTTCAGATCTCCGGTGTGCCGTTCCAGGTCATTCCAGTCTCAACGTGCCCAGCATAAAGGCTGCCGCCCATTCTTCACAATCTGCAATTGCCTTCCGCCCGCCGCTCACCAGTCCCTTCTCCCCTTGTGGAGAAGGTGGCCGAGCCGAGCGGAGCGAAGCGAGGTCGGATGAGGGGTGCTCCAGCCAGCGCAGCCCACGCTCCGGCCAGCACCCCTCATCCGTCTCGGCGCTGCACGCCAATCCACCTTCTCCCACAAGGGGAGAAGGCAACTCCCCACCCCGCCTGCGGCGCGACCTTTCCACAAAAAGGGGACGGAAGAGGCCACACCTTCGTCATCCCGGCGGAGCAGGCCGAAGGCCGTCGCGCAGACCCGGGACCCATTGAGCAGGGCGGCCGGGTTCGAGGTTTGCATCATCAATCGCGAGGCGCGCCACCGCCCAAGAGCAGGAAGGCGCACCAACGCAAGGACCGGGCCGCGCCTGACTATCTTGCGGCCAAGGGTCCCGGATAGCCTCCGTTTCCCTCCGGCTTCCGGGATGACGCATGGTGCGCTCGGCCCGCCTCCGGATGACGAAGGGCATGCGCGGACCCCCGATGCTCCGCATCACCCTTGCCGCCCTTGCCGCCGTCTCCCGCCCTTGCCGCCGCTCTCGCCCTGCCATAATGTACGAACCAGTTCGTACATTATGGCTTCGGGAGGGTCGTGGTGAAAACATCCATCGCAACGGTGTCGATTGCCGGCGACCTTGCCGAGAAATTCGCCGCCATCGCCGCCGCCGGTTTCGACGGCGTCGAGATTTTCGAGAACGATTTCCTCGCCTTCGACGGCTCGCCGCGCGATGTCGGCCAGATGGCGCGCGACGCCGGCCTCGCCATCACCCTGTTCCAGCCGTTCCGCGATTTCGAAGGCCTGCCCGAGCCGCAGCGCAGCCGCGCCTTCGACCGCGCCGAGCGCAAGTTCGACGTCATGCAGGAACTGCGGACCGACCTGATGCTGGTGTGCTCGTCGGTATCGCCGGTTTCGCTCGGCGGCATCGACCGCGCCGCCGCCGATTTCCACGAACTGGGTGAGCGCGCCGCCCGGCGCGGCCTGCGCGTCGGCTACGAGGCGCTGGCCTGGGGCCGGCATGTCTACGACCACCGCGACGCCTGGGAGATCGTCCGCCGCGCCGATCATCCCAATATCGGCCTGATCCTCGATTCCTTTCACACGCTGGCGCGCAGGATCGACCTCGCCTCCATCCGCTCGATCCCGAAGGACCGGATTTTCATCGTCCAGCTTGCCGACGCGCCGCAGATCGAGATGGACCTGCTCTACTGGAGCCGGCATTTCCGCAACATGCCGGGCGAAGGCGACCTGCCGGTGCGCGACTTCATGCAGGCGGTGGCGGCGACCGGCTATGATGGCTATTTGTCGCTGGAAATCTTCAACGACCAGTTTCGCGGCGGCTCCGCCCGCGCCATCTCGGTCGATGGCCACCGCTCGCTGGTCTGGCTGATGGATCAGGTGCGCCGGCAGGAGCCCGAAATCACGACCTCCGTTCCGGCCATGCCCGACCGCATCGCCGTCGAGGGCGTCGAGTTCATCGAGTTCGCCGCCGATCGGCAAGGCGCCGGGGAACTCCGGATGCTGCTCGAAACGCTCGGCTTCACCGAGGCCGGCCGGCATGTATCGAAGGACGTCACGCTCTATCGGCAGGGCGACATCAACATCGTCGTCAACACCGAGCGGCAGGGCTTCGCCCATTCCTCCTTCGTCGTCCATGGCACCTCGGCCTATGCGATCGGCCTCAAGGTCGAGGACGCCGCCGCCGCCGTGGCGCGCGCCCGGGCGCTGGGCGCGGAGGTGTTCCACCAGCCTGTCGGCCCGGGCGAGCTGACCATTCCCGCCGTGCGCGGCGTCGGCGGCGGGCTGGTCTATTTCATCGACGGCAAGACCGATCTCGTCAGGGTCTGGGACATCGAATTCGCGCCCCTGCCCGCCACAAACGCTCAGGGCGGCGTCGGCCTGACCCGCATCGACCATATCGGCCAGACGATGGCGCAGGAGGACATGTCGAGCTGGCTGCTCTTCTATGTCTCGCTGTTCCAGACCACCAAGACCCCGCTGATCGACGTCATCGATCCCGGCGGTATCGTCCGCAGTCAGGTCGTCGAGGGAACGGACAAGCGGCTGCGGCTCACCCTCAACGGCGCCGGGAGCCGCCGCACGCTGGCCGGCCATTTCGTCGCCGAGACGTTCGGCTCCGGTGCGCAGCATCTCGCGCTCGCCACCGGCGACATCTTCGCGACCGCCGAGGAACTGCGGTTGCGCGGCTTCGAGCCGCTGGCGATATCCCCCAACTACTACGACGATGTCGAGGCCCGCTTCGGCCTCGAACCGCAACTTGCCGACCGGCTGCGCGCCGCCAGCATCCTCTACGACCGCGACGATCATGGCGAGTTCTTCCAGCTTTACGCGCGCACCTTCGGCGAGGGCTTCATCGTCGAGATCGTCGAGCGGCGCGGCGGCTATGCGGGTTACGGCGCGCCCAATGCGCCCTTCCGCATCGCCGCGCAGAAGCGGCTGATGCGCCCCAAGGGCATGCCGAAAGACGGCGCCACCGCCTTCCTGTAGAGACGCCGGCAGAGAACACTTTGGCAACATTGCCGGGCTGCCGGACCGAGATTGCTGGCCTTTTCGCCCCGAATCACTACATTCGGAGGAAATGTCCGGCTTTCCCGACGACGACATGCCCTTCTTCGATGAACCGGGCGCGAGGCCCTCTGCCCCGTCCGGCGGGAAGAGTGCGCCCTCGGCGGCGCCGTCCGGCATCGCCGCGCGCGCCATGGCGGCCCGGCAGGGCGGCAACCAGCCGCCCGATTATCTGAACGGCCTCAACCCCGAGCAGCGGCTTGCGGTGGAAACCACGGAAGGCCCGGTGCTGGTTCTGGCCGGGGCCGGCACCGGCAAGACCCGCGTGCTCACCACCCGCATCGCCCACATTCTGGCCACCGGAAAAGCGTGGCCGAGCCAGATCCTCGCCGTCACCTTCACCAACAAGGCCGCGCGCGAGATGAAGAACCGCATCGGCCTGCTCGTCGGCGAGGCGGTCGAGGGCATGCCGTGGCTCGGCACCTTTCACTCGATCGGCGTGAAGCTGTTGCGCCGCCACGCCGAGCTGGCCGGCCTGCGCTCCGATTTCACCATCCTCGACACCGACGATGTCGTGCGGCTGATCCGCCAGCTGATCCAGGCCGAGGGGCTGGACGACAAGCGCTGGGCGCCGCGCACCTTCGCCCAGATGATCGACGGCTGGAAGAACAAGGGCCTCGGTCCCGCCGACATTCCCGAGGGCGACGCCCGCGCCTTCGCCAACGGCAAGGGCCGCGAGCTCTACAAGGCCTACCAGGACCGGCTGATCACGCTCAACGCCTGCGACTTCGGCGACCTTCTGTGCCACCCGATCCGCATCTTCCGCGCTCATCACGACGTGCTGGCGGAGTATCACCGGCGTTTCAAATACATCCTCGTCGACGAGTATCAGGACACCAACACCGCGCAATACATGTGGCTGCGCTTGCTGGCGCAACGGCCGAAATCAAGTGACGGCCTACCGGCCGAAGGCCGAGGCGGCGACCGCCGCCCGCCCGACGTTTCGGGCGCGCCCGCGCAGGCCAGTGAGCGAAGCGAACGCGCGGCCGCGAGCGAAAACAAAGTCAACATCTGCTGCGTCGGCGACGACGACCAGTCGATCTACGGCTGGCGTGGCGCGGAAGTGGACAACATCCTGCGCTTCGAGAAGGATTTCCCCGGCGCCGCCGTCATCCGCCTCGAGCGCAACTACCGCTCGACCGCCCACATCCTCGGCGCCGCCGCCCATCTCATCGCCCACAATGAGGGCCGGCTCGGCAAGACGCTGTTCACCGACCGCCCGGACCCCGAGGACCCGAAGGTCAACGTCCACGCCGCCTGGGATTCCGACGAGGAGGCCCGCGCCATCGGCGAAACCATCGAGGCCTATCAGCGCAACAGGCACAACCTCAACGACATGGCGATCCTCGTGCGGGCCTCGTTCCAGATGCGCTCGTTCGAGGACCGCTTCATCGAGATCGGCCTCAACTACCGCGTCATCGGCGGTCCGCGCTTCTACGAGCGCGCCGAAATCCGCGATGCACTGGCCTATCTGCGCGTCGTCGCGCAGGGCGCCGACGACCTCGCCTTCGAGCGAATCGTCAATGTGCCGAAGCGGGGCCTCGGCGAAGCCACGATCAGCCAGATCCACGCCACCGCCCGCGCGCTGCGCATTCCCATGCTGGAAGCCGCCGCCAGGCTCGCCGAAAGCGACGAGCTGAAACCGAAGCCCCGCGCCGCGCTCCGCGAGGTCGCCGCCAATTTCGAGCGCTGGCAGACGGCGCTGGAAACCACGCCGCACACCGAGCTGGCCGAGACCATCCTCGAGGAGAGCGGCTACACCGACATGTGGAAGAACGACCGCTCGGCCGAGGCGCCGGGACGGCTGGAGAACCTCAAGGAGCTGATCCGCTCCATGGAGGATTACGAGTCGCTGCGCTCCTTCCTCGAACATGTCGCGCTGGTCATGGACGCCGAGCAGAACGAGGGCATGGACGCCGTCTCGATCATGACGCTGCATTCGGCCAAGGGGCTGGAATTCGAGACCGTGTTCCTGCCCGGCTGGGAGGAAGGCCTGTTCCCGCACCAGCGCGCGCTGGACGAGGGCGGCCGCTCCGGCCTGGAGGAGGAGCGGCGGCTGGCCTATGTCGGCCTCACCCGCGCCAAGAAGAATTTGCATTTGTGGTTCGTCTCCAACCGCCGCATCCACGGCCTGTGGCAGTCGACCATTCCGTCGCGCTTCCTCGACGAACTGCCGGAAGCCCATGTCGAGGTGCAGGAAGGCGGCAATTCCTACGGCGGCTACGGCAACCCCTATGGCGGCGGTAATTTCGCCGGTGGGCGGGGCGGCTTTTCCGGCGGACGCCAGAACCCCTACGGCGCCTCCCGCTTCGACACTTTGAAGACCGGTGCCGAAGGCATCGGAAGCGCCGGTGGCGCTTTCGAAGGTCGAGAAGGCCGGGTCGCTGCCGGAGGCAGCGGGCACCCGGCAGGCGGCCGATCAGGCGCCTTCTCCAACACTTACGCGACGCCCGGCTGGGCGCGCGCGCAGCAAAACCGCACCGAGGCGACCAGCCGCAACTGGGGCACGCGCTCCGGCCACCAGGTCGAGCGCATCGGCTATGGCGAGACGGATTCCGGCTACGGCGCCGGCGCGGGTTCGGTCAAGGGCCGCACCATCGAGGGCGAGCTGGTGGCGAAATCGGTGGCCGACACCCCTTCCCCCTTCTCGGTCGGCGACCGCGTCTTCCACCAGAAATTCGGCAACGGCAACATCGCCAGCATCGAAGGCAACAAGCTGACGATCGACTTTGATAGAGCGGGGCAGAAAAAGGTTCTGGACGGGTTTGTGACTGGGGTGTGAGGGGCCCTTGGTAAGGATTACTTAGACACCAGAGGGCTTATAGGAAGGAATGGTTCGTCCATTTGGGGCCTTCGGTGTGAAATAGTTTTAGACGCTGATGTTCTTCAACTTTTTTGTCTGCGGCGCGAATTTGAGCGGGCGACACCATCCGCTGATTGTTGAATTTTACAGGCAATGTTTTGGTAGCGATACTCTCAGGACCGTTAAATACAACCGTTCCTTGCGCTTCCTCGAAATCGAGATCAAAAAACAAAAGGTGCGCGGCACGGGTTTCTGTCTGCCGGAAAGCAGGTCCTCTACCAGTCCCGGTTGCCTTGACTTGCACGGTTGTTTTTCCATCCGGAGCATAGCCGTCGATCCCTGGAATTGATCGAGTTTCGACAAGACGTATCCCAAAAAGCTCGGCAGCAATCGCCTCGCCAAGATCTCCAACCAAATTGCCATCCAATGTGAAACGCAGCCCAACCGCACTGTAGTGATCTCGGAGCTTGTTCCTTGCGAAAACAAGGTCAGAGATTGCCGGCGGTAGTTTAAACTTTTGCATAGTCTAGTCTTCCTCTCGCTCGTGGATTTACTAGGCGATCCGCTCCATCCGGGTGCGCATCACGCGCATTGCCCAACCCCTATCTCCCCCCTTGCGGGGGAGAAAGCGATTTCAGCATCTTAGCGAGCAACCGAGCCTGCGACGGCAAGCGAGCTAAGTGCTAGAAATCGCAAGAGAGGGGCTTTCGCAGGCAAAGCCTAAATTGCCCCTCTCTTGGATTTTCTACGACTTAGCCTCGCTGACGCTTCGCGCCGCTCGGCTAAGATCGTGAAAATCCTTTCTCTCCCGCAAGGGGAGAGATGGCCCCGCGCCCGGTAACGGATGTGGCCTCCCAAGGGAGAGATAGGCCGCGCATTGCCAAAGCGGCGCACCTTACAAGGGGAGAGATAGCACCCCGCATCATCGTCCCGCCTCGCGCATGATCTTCACGCACACAGCGTCCAGATTGCCGGTCACCTCGTCGTTCCAGAAGCGCAGCGTCCGGAAACCCTGACTTTCGAAATGCCGGTCGCGCTCTGTATCGCCAGCGGATTCGGCATGTTGCGACCCGTCGACCTCCACGATCAGCCGGGCGTCGAAACAGGCGAAATCGAGAATATAGCCGTCGAGCGGCACCTGCCGCTTGAACTTCAGGCCGGCGAGCTGCCTGTTGCGCAAAACCTGCCAAAGCATGGTCTCGGCCTTCGTCGCGTCTGCCCTCATGGCGCGCGCGAACTTGCGGTGCTGAGGCGGCGTGAGCCGATGGATCAAGATACCCCCCGATTGCATTTCTTAAGCATTTGCTCGGGACAAGTCTGTTCGCAAGTACAGCAAATACTTTTCTTGCTACAGGAAGAAAGCCCCCACCATCCCTCCCCTCTTTTATCCACGCCCCCACCCCCTTCCCCCATAATCCCTCCGCCTCCGTGCCGGGGAGAAGGTCTTGGACTGGAAAGTTGCCATCGACATCCACCGCGAGGCGCTGAGGCGCATCCTGGCAATGCTCGTCGCCATGGCGGGTCTTCCGGCTTCGCCCGCCTCTGGCGGCGGTGCGGCCGGCGCCAACGGCACCACCTTGCCGCGCCGGCTGCATCGCGCCCTGCTTGCCCTGCTGCGCCCCGCCGAAGCGGCGGCGCGGCGGCTGGTCATTATCGCCGCGCGCGGCCTCGTCGTGGTGCTACCACCGCGCAAATCCTCACAGGAGGGTTCGGCCCTGCGCATCGCCGGCAGTCTGCCGACGCCGCCGAAAGCCGTCGCGCGCGCCCTGCCGCTGTTCGATCCTTTGCCGCGCTGGACCCGACACATTTCTCATTCGGCCGTGCCGCGAATTTCCGTTCCCGGCTTCAACGCACCCTTCCCGGTCGCGCTCCCTTCGCCGCACGATCCGATCGGCGCGGCGCGTCTCCTGCTGCGCCTCGAGGCACTGGGTTCCGTGCTGGACGACCTGCCGCGCCATGCCCGCCGCCTCGCCTGCCTGCGGGCGGCAAGGCGCCAGCCCGCCGCGTCGGCGATTGCCGGTCCGGTGCGGCTCAAGCGCACCTGGCCGCTGCGGCCGGGCCGGCCGCCGGGCTCCCGGCCAAGCCGGCGATCCGCCCATGCGGTTCACGCGGTTCTGGGCGATCTCCAGGGCCTCGCCGTCTGGGCGCTTTCAGACACGTCCTGACGGTCGGTCCCTCCAGCGTTGCGGCCAATGCCATCCGTCGAAGCATGTCGCTTGCCGACGGTCGTTTCCGCGCGCCTCTGCTCTCGTCATCCCGGAAGCCGGTGGAAAATCAAGCAGCATGACGCGCGTGGTCAAACGGACGAAAATTTCGATGCCCGTGTCGGTATCCCCTCTCCCGGAACGTCCTATGCCTGGCCGTCGTTTCAGGACGGACAGTTTGAACCGCAAGGAGCCCCCATGACCATTCCGAAAAACACCATCTGCATCTGGTACGACAAGGACGCCGAGGCGGCCGCGAACTTCTACGCCTCGGTCTTCCCGGATACCAAGGTCGGCGCGATCCATCGTTCGCCGAGCGACAATCCGGGCAACAAGGAAGGCGACGTGCTCGTGGTCGATTTCACCGTCTGCGGCATCCCCTGCATCGGCCTGAACGGCGGCACGATCTTCAAGCAGACGGAAGCCTTCTCCTTCCAGATCGCCACCGACGACCAGGAGGAGACCGACCGCTACTGGAACGCCATCGTTTCCAATGGCGGCCAGGAAAGCGAGTGCGGCTGGTGCAAGGACAAATGGGGCGTTTCCTGGCAGATCACGCCGCGCACCCTGACCGAGGCGATGGCCGCCGGCGGCGCCGAAGCCAAGCGCGCCTTCGACGCAATGATGAAAATGCGGAAGATCGACGTCGCCAAGATCGACGCCGCGCGGCGGGGGTGAGAGCCCGGTTCGCCGAAGGCGAATCCATCGTGCCGGTGGCACGATGGAAGGGCTCGAACGCCGGGGAGCTGCGGAGCAGCGGGGGCCCCCGGCAGGGACAGCGGACGCGAACGCCTCCTACCTCCCCCTTGTGGGGAGGTCGGCGGGCAAGGCCCGCCGGGTGGGGGTGGATCAACGAAGAAGGTTTTTCACCCCCACCCCCTCTTGCAAACTTCGCTTCGCTTCCATCGCTCGTCCGACCCTCCCCACAAGGGGGAGGGTAAAACGCTCCTTCTACCGGGCGAATTTCCTCGCCCCGGCCACGCACAGGATCACCGCCACCGTCACCGCCAGCATCAGCGGCGTCACCGGCTCATGCAGCAGCGTCGCCGCCAGCGCCAGGCCGAAGAAGGGCTGCAGCAGCTGCAGCTGCCCGACCGCCGCGATGCCGCCCTGCGCCAGTCCGCGATACCAGAACACGAAGCCGATCAGCATGGAGAACACCGAGACGTAGGCGAGGCTGGCCCAGGCCGGCGTTTCTATGTTCGAGAAGCTCGGCGGCAGGGTGAGGCAGACCAGCACGGCCATGACCGGCAGCGACAGCACCAGCGCCCAGGAGATGACCTGCCAGCCGCCGAGCCGCCGCGACAGCCGCGCACCCTCGGCGTAACCGAGCCCGCAGGCAAGGATCGCCGCCAGCATCAGCCCGTCGCCGATGGGCGAGGCCTCCAGCCCCTGCGACAGCGCGAACCCTGCGACCAGCGCGCTGCCGGCCACCGAAAACACCCAGAAGATCGGCTTCGGCCGCTCCCCGGCGCGCATCACGCCGAACACCGCCGTCGCCAGCGGCAGCAGCCCGACGAAGACGATGGAGTGCGCCGCCGTGACATGCTGCAGCGCAAGCGCGGTCAACAGGGGGAAGCCGATGACGACGCCCAGCGAGACCACGGCGAGCGCCGTGAGGTCGCCGCGCGCCGGCCGCTTCTCCCGAAACATGGCGAGCAGGCCAAGCGCCAGCACGCCGGCGATCGCCGCGCGGGCGACGGTCAGGAACACCGGATCGAACTGCAGCACGGCGATGCGCGTCGCCGGCAGCGATCCGCTGAAGATCACCACGCCGACAAAGCCGTTGAACCAACCGGCGGCTGACCGCTCCATGCCATGCTCCTTCGAAACTGCCCGCTTCGTATCGGCGTTCCGGACTGGCGAAACCAGAAACGGTTCGATACAGTTCGTTCAAACTGTTATGGTGTTGGATTCAGTACAGATGAGTGACTCCCTTGCCGGCACGCGGGTCGAGCATGTCATGCGAACGGTGCGCCAGCGCATCGCCGGGCGCAGCCTCACCGTCGGCGCGAAACTGCCCTCCGTCCGCGCCATGGCCTCGGCGCTCAAAGTGTCGCCCTCGACGGTGGTGGAGGCCTATGAGCGGCTGGTCGCCGAGGGCGCCATCCGCTCCCGTCCGGGCTCGGGCTTCTACGTCGCCGGGCAGGCGACGCCGCTGGCCCTGTCGGAGGTAGGCCCGAAGCTCGACCGCGCCGTCGATCCGTTCTGGGTTTCCCGGCAATCGCTTGAGGCCGGCGAGGCCAGCCTGAAGCCGGGTTGCGGCTGGCTGCCGCCGTCCTGGATGCCGCAGGACGGCATCCGCAAGGCGCTGCGCGCGCTCGCCCGCGCCGACGGCCCTGCCCTGGCCGATTATGGCTCGCCGCTCGGCCTGCCGCCGCTGCGCCGGCTCATCGCCCGCAGGATCGCCGAACGCGGCATCGAGGCGGCGCCGGACCAGATCCTGCTGACGGAGTCCGGTACGCAGGCGCTGGACCTGCTCTGCCGCCTGCTTCTGGAGCCGGGCGATGTGGTGCTGCTCGACGACCCCTGCTACTTCAATTTCCAGGCGTTGCTGCGCGCCCACAGGGTCCGCGTCGTCAGCGTGCCCTATACGCCGACCGGTCCCGATATCGAACGTCTCGAAGCGGTGCTCGCCGAGCACCGGCCGCGCCTCTACCTCACCAATTCCGCCATCCACAACCCCACCGGGGCGGTGCTGTCGCCGGTCGCCGCCCACAAGGTGCTCAAGCTGGCCGAGCGGTTCGCGCTGACGATCGTCGAGGATGACATCTTCGCCGATTTCGAACACGGCCCGGCGCCCCGTCTGGCTGCGTTCGACGGATTGGACCGCGTCATCCACATCGGCAGTTTCTCCAAGACGCTGTCGGCCTCGGCGCGCTGCGGCTATGTCGCGGCGCGGCCCGAATGGATCGAAAGGCTGATCGACCTCAAGATCGCCACCACCTTCGGCGGCGGCCGGCTGGATGCCGAACTGGTGCTGGCCGTCCTGAGCGATGGCGGCTACCGGAAGCACCTGGAACATCTGCGCGGCAGGCTGGCGCGCGCCCGCTTCGACGTCGCGGGGAGGCTGAGCACCATCGGCGTGACGCCCTGGCTCGAGCCGCAGGCAGGCATGCTGTTGTGGTGCCGTCTGCCGGGCGATGTCGATGCCGCCGACATTGCCCGCGCGGCGCTTGCCGAAAACATCGTGCTCGCGCCGGGAAACGTGTTCAGCCCGTCGCAATCGGCCCGAAGCGCGATGCGGTTCAACGTCTCGCAGATGTCGGACGACCGCATTTTTCAGGTGCTGGACAGGGTGTTGCGGGGCACCGTGCAAAACCGCTGATGCGTCCTTTTCTTGACTCCACGCCAAAAACCGGGCTTTAGAAAACCCAAGGAGAGTGGGACTTGCCGCTTTTCGTGGCCGGAAAACGCGAATGCGCATCGGCCCGCCAGAAAAATGGCGGCGGCACAGGGATTGGTTAACCAACTTTGTCCATCTTTTGAATCAATCGGCAACAACGGCATGGCGCGGGGGCGCGCCGCAGGTTTGTTCGGCAGCGTCGGTCCTGAAGGCCGCGACGCCGGTTGAGAGAAAATTGGTTGGTATGGCGTATTTGTTTGTGAAGGGCGGACGTTCCGCCAGCGGCTCGACCCGCAAGCCGGCTGGCTATGGCAGCGTCCTGCGCTGGGCCGTGATCCCCGCTGTCGGCGCCGGCCTCGTCCTGTGGTCGCTGGCGATGATGGCCGGCCTGTCCTCGGCGGCGAACACGCTGGCCTCGGACCTGAATCCGCATGCCCTGCCCTCGTCCACGCTCGCTGCCCTTTCCGGCGCGCCGCGGCACAGCCTCCGCCTTGCCGGCGCACAGCCTGTCGCCAAACGCGAGGCCCGCGTCCTGCCGGGCTTGAAGCCGTCCGGCGTGGAAAAATCGGTTCGCCTCGCCAGCCTCGACGCTACGCCGCTTGCGCATATCCAATCCGCCGCCGAGCGTTTCGACCGCAAGGTAACCGAGGCGGCGTTGTCGCCGGCCAAGCTTGCCGCCGTCTTCGCGCAGGCCGATATGGTCCTTGCCAGCGCCGAGCCGGCCCCGCCACCCATGCGCGAGCGCTTCTCCAGCGCGATATCCGTTCACGGTGCGCCCGAGGCATCCCGTTTCGGCCCCGGCGTCACCGAGACTGTACGTTCGTCGCGCCTCGCATTGGCGCTTGCCGCCGCCGGTGAAGTCGAGGTCGCCCTCGCCTATCCGACCGCGACCGCCTCAGACGTGCCGGACGGCATTTTTGTGTCGCCGCTGGAACCGGTCGAGGCAGAAGGCGACACGGTCCTGCTCGCCGCCATTCCCGAGGCTGCGCCGTTGCCGACGCGTCGTCCGAAGCTGACCGAAACCGCGCGCGCCGAGGCTGCACCCTCCAATGCCGCGCGGCCGGACGCCGGACCACGCATCGCCGAAGCAGCCAAACCCGCGCGCAAGCCCGCCGAAAAGCCGAAACAGGAAATGCTTGCCTTCGCCCGTCCGGACAATCCCGATGGCGGCGGCATTTTCAAGAAGCTGTTCTCGGCCCCGCGCCCCCGCAAGGACACCGCCATCTACGACATCAGCGCGCAAACGGTTTATATGCCCGACGGCACGCGGCTGGAAGCGCACTCCGGCATCGGACGGATGGTCGACAATGTCGCCTATATCGGGGTGAAGAACCTCGGCCCGACGCCGCCCGACACCTACAGGATGGTGATGCGCGAATCGCGCTTCTATGGCGTCGAGGCGATTCGCCTGCTGCCGGTCGACGGCAAGACCAAGCATGGCCGCGATGGGCTGCTCGCCCACAGCTATCTGCTGCGTGGCGGCGCTGCGCAGTCGCATGGCTGCGTTGCCTTCAAGGACTATCCGAAGTTCCTCAAGGCCTTCAAGGCAGGCAAGGTCAAGTACCTCGTCGTCGTGGCCGGACGCGGCGGCCGAAGCCAGCCCGCCACGCGCATGGCCCGGAACGGCAACGACGCCTGATCCCAAGCCGGGAAACGGGCGACCTTTCAGCGTCACGGCGTTGTCACGCACCTATCATGTTGGCGGCCTAGACAGGCAGGCGAACGTTCCGGCCATGGCCGGAGCGCGGTTCAGCCGTCTATCGCCCTTGAGAGGTCCACCATGAAGAATATCCACCCTCCGGTTGCGCGTGCCATACTCCTGGCAGCGCTGACGGCTCTTACGTCATCCGTCGCCCTGGCTGACAATTCCGCCACCGTTGGCGGCACCGCCTTCGTCAACAAGGGACTGGTCGGCGCCGGCCGTATCCCAGCCAACCAGAAGGACAAGTTCGGTGAGACCTTCGGTTCCGGTTCCGGCATGGCCATCGACCAGCAAGGCTGGACGCGCGACGCCAACGGCTACAAGGGCACGTTGTGGCTGCTGCCGGACCGCGGCTACAACGCCGTCGGCACCGTCGATTACCGCCCGCGCCTCAATACGCTGTCGATCGAGTTCGCGCCGGTCGTTCCGGGCGCAGCACCGCAGGTCGGCAACGAGCAGACCGGCGTCAAGGCGACGCTGACCGACAGTCTGCTGCTCACCGACAATGCCGGCGCCGACACCACCGGTCTCGATCCGCTCGATGGCGTCCGCGCCGCCGCCGGCGACATGCCGATCCTGCCGGAAGCCAACGGCAAGATCGCGCTCGACAATGAGGCGATCGCGCGCCTGCCCGACGGGACCATGTTCATTTCCGACGAATATGGTCCGAACATCTACCGTTTTTCGGCCGAGGGCCGGCTGATGTCGGCGACGCAGCCGCCCGCCGCCATGGTACCGATGCGCAAGGGCACGGCCAATTTCGCCTCCAACAATCCGGGATCTGGAGCGGCCGCGCCGGAGCCGAAGAACCCCGAGACCGGCCGGCAGAACAATCAGGGCCTTGAAGGCATGGCGCTGACGCCGGACGGCAAGACGCTCATCGCCGTGCTGCAATCGGCGGCGCGGCAGGATGGCGGCGACGCGCCCTCGACGCGCCAGAACACCCGCGCGCTCGTCTATGATGCGACCGACCCGTCTCAGTTGAAGCTTGCGCACGAATACATCGTGCCGCTGCCGGTCTTCACCGATGCCAAGGGTAAGACCACGGTCGCCGCCCAGAGCGAGATCGTGGCGCTCACCGACAAGACCTTCCTCATGCTGTCGCGCGACAGCGGCAACGGCCAGGGCCTCAAGGGCGACACCTCGCTCTACCGCTCCATCGACATCGTGGACGTTTCGGCCGCGACCGACATTGCCGGGACCGATTTCGACAAGGACAAGTCTGCCGCGCCGAAGGGCGTCGTGGACGCATCGATCAAGCCGGCAACGCTCACGCCTTTCATCGACATGAACGGTGGCGCCGATCTGGCCCGATTCGGCCTGCACAACGGCGCGCCGAACGACAAGGACAATCTATCCGAGAAGTGGGAAGCGATGTCGCTCGCCAGCGTGCTCGACCCCAAACTGCCGGACGACTACTTCCTCTTTGTCGCCAACGACAATGATTTCCTGACGCAGGACGGCTATCAGGTCGGCGCAGCCTACAAGGCGGAGGACGGCGCCGATGTCGACACCATGTTCCTCGTCTATCAGGTCACCCTGCCAGGGTTGACGACGCACGCATCCCAGTAACGTCAGATTTGCCCGGGACCATTGAAAAGGGCCCGATTTCGGGCCCTTTCGCGTCGATCCGTATCAGTCGACCTTCTTTTCACCCTTCTCGCCGGCTTTGACGATGTCTCCGGTGGTGAAGAGTATTTCCTTCAGTTCGGTGCGCCAGTCCGGCTTGGCCCGCAGCAGCCACTCCAGATCCATGCCGAAATGCTTGAATTCTTCCTTCTGCGCGTTCTCCATAATCGCCCGCGCCGACTTGTCCTTCTCAACCGAGATGCGCTGTTCATACCAGCTTATCGCCTCGGCTTCCTCGATCAGCGACGTGATCATGCGCGCGAATGTGCGCACCTTCTGCGTCAGCTCTTCGGGTGGCTCGTGATATTGCTCGGTGGCCATGGTTCTCTCCGATTACCTCTATTGCCTCCAGCAACGGACGACGTGCCAAGAGGGTTGCGATGCCGGCTGTTCAGCCGCGCATGTCCTTGAGTTTCTCCGCCGCCGACGCCGCAAGGTCGGCATAGCGGTCCTCGAGGCGCTCCGCGGCCTCGATAATCGGAAAATCGTGGCCGAATTTCTCCAGCGCCATGCGCAGCTTCTCGACGAAGTCGGCCTGAGTCTCCAGCGCGGAAAACAGCGCCCTCACCTGCGCCTCGCTGATCTCGGGATCGTCAAGCATCGACGGCACGTCTCGGCTCATCCTGTCGCCCGTCTCCGTCTGTTGCCTGAGGATTTCCAGCCAGTCGTTCAAAAGCGGCTCTCCGTTCATCGGCGGCACCATGCTCGGCGCATCAGGCCGGGTCAATCATTGTAACGGCGACAGCTGCCGGGAAAGAGCGCGGCGATCAGGCAGCGCTCTGGCGCGCCTTCTGTTTCCTGGAACTGACCGTCTCGGCGGTCTTGCGCGCGATCTTCTTGACCTTTTGTTCCTCGTCCCGGTCGTGGCGCTTGGCGGCCTCTTCGCATTTGTTGCGGATTTCCTCCACCTCGCTTTCCGTCAAATGTTCGATGCCAATGAAATGATTCTGCGCCTCGCCCACCCGGATCAGCTCGTCGAGCTTCGCCTGAATGGCAGCACCATCGCGGTTCTGGGTGTTCTGAATGAGAAAGACCATCAGGAAGGTGATGATGGTCGTGCCGGTGTTGATGACCAGTTGCCAGGTGTCCGAAAAGCCGAAGACAGGCCCGCTGACAGCCCAAACGATCACGGTCAGGCAACAGATCGCGAAGGTGAGCGGCAGGCCGGTTATATGGGCAACCTTGTTGGCGACCTTGGTGAAAAGCTTTTCGAACATGGGATTCCCTTTTTTGCTTTCAGAAACATCCGCCCCCTCGCAAAAGTTCCAAGGCCGCCGGCATGGCTTTGCAACTGATAGCAACCATAGGGTGAACAACGAAGGAAAAGCGCCTTAAAGTTGATTTGAGACACTCTCCCTGCAGGCAAAGAGCCTGTTCCTTCCGCCCAAAGCGGTACCTCCGGCCCCTTCCGCCAGCCGCCACCCCGCATGGCGGAAGGGGTCTCTCACCGGGGTGCTGCCAAGTTCGCGGCATGCCGGGGAGATGGTCGAACGATGCGCCGCCTTGCCGCGATTGTCCTGTTCGCCGCGGCCGGCATCGGCCACGTGGGCGCAAGTCGGGCAGGCGGGGAACCGGTTCAAGACTGGCAGTCGACGGGCAGCATCGAGCGGCACTTCACCAGCAACGCGCTGGACAGCGACCGACCCGTGTCCGACTGGTACACGCTCATGCGCGGCACGCTGCAGCGCCAGTTCGGTGAGGACGACGCCAAGCTCACGCTGTCCGGCGAACTCCAGGCATCGCGCTACGATCAAATTTCAATCGAAGACGACCGGGCGCTCCTGCTCGCGGCAGAAGCATTCCGGAGGTTCGGCGCCGCGGTCGAACTTCGCGGCACGCTGAGCTACCGCGTCGCGCGCGAGGGCGATGACCTTTCGATAGGCCCGCTGACCCTGGGCACCGCGACGGCGAAGCAGGTCCTCACCGGCCAGCTCCAGCTCGGGCTGAACCTCGGCAAGGCCACGACGCTGATCCTGGAAGCCTCCGACAGCGTGGAAAATGTCGGCCGCACGCATTTCCAGCATGACATCCTGCCGGCGACGCGGCTCGACCCCGACCGCGACAAGCGCCGCTTCGCCGCCCGCGTGACCCGCACCGCCGGTCGGCTGGCCTTCGGCGGCTCGGCTTCGGCTCTGCTGGTTTCGGTCGAAGAACTGGGAACGCCCCCGGTAGGGCTTTCGTTCGCGCAGTACGGGCTGCGGGCGGAAGCCGTCATGACCGGCGAGGACGGCTCGACGCTTGGCCTTGCGCTCGGAGCCGAGTTGCTGCGCGCATCGGTGAACGGCCTCTACAGCAAGGTCAGGCCGGAATGGCAGTTGACGGCTTCCAAACCGCTGCCCCTGGGCTTCGAACTTCGCGGCGCCTGGTTCGGCCGCTACGAAACCGCCGACAGCGACGATCCGCTGGCTTCGTGGCTGCAGCGCGCCGAGGTCGAGACAAGTCTGAAGCTTCGCGAGGATCTTGTTCTTGCCGCCGGCGTTTTCCGAGAGAACAAGCGCAATCTCCTGTTCGAAAACGACGAACGCGGCCACGGCTTCTTCGCCGAAGCGACCTACAAGGCCAGCGGCAAGCTGCATATCGTGGCGCGGGTGGATTTTTCCAGGACCTTCAAGACCGTCGTCGGCACTCGCGAGGAAACCACCGATATTTTCATCGCCATGCGGTCCAGGCTCTAGCGAATACGAAAAAACGGGAAGGTTCGGCTGAACCCTCCCGTCCCCTGCCGGGCAATTTAATGTCCGGCCGTCCCGTTCAGTGCTTCTTGATCTTGTAGCTGTTGTTGAGGGTGTTGATGCCAATGCCGCTCAGCACGCCGCTGAGGACGTTGGTCTTGTTGCCGTTCAGGATACCGGAAACGACGTTGCCGCTGAGAATGGCATTGCCATTGCCGATGCCGTTGAGGACGCTCACATCGCCGAGGCCGATGTTGACGAACCCGCTCGAATATCCCGAATGCCCTCCCTTGCCGAAGCCGCCGGCCTGCGCGCCAACGGCAGAAAAGGAAACGACAGCGGCGGTCAAAGCAAATGCGTACTTGTTCATGACTCACTCCTATTGTTGCTGAGGTTTCCTTCCGCTTTCCAAAACGTATCTCCGAGTTCATTACTGCATTTCAGCCAGATAACTTCAACCTTGGATTGTTTGATTTGATCAATACAACCCGTTTTCCAATTTTTAACTTTAATCTTTTACGTTAAGCGACGTGGTTACCGGCGCTGCCTGATATTCACGAAGCGCCGTTTTCCCAGCGGTCGAGAAAAGCCCCGATGGCCAGCGACTGCATGTCGGGAATGGCTTTTGCCAGCCTCTCCGGCGGCCAGTCCCACCAGGCCAGCCGCTCGATGCGCGCGGCGATGTCCGGTTCGAAGCGGCGGCGCAAGAGACGCGTCGGCACGCCGGCCACGATTGTGTAAGGCGCAACATCCTTCGTCACCACGGAATTGGCGCCGATCACCGCGCCATTGCCGATCGTGACGCCCGGCATGATGACCGCCCCATGGCCGATCCAGACATCGTTGCCGATGGTGACGTGCTTTTCTCGCCGGCGCTCGCGAAATGCCGCATCGACCCCCAGCCAGCGGAAATACTCATTCGGCCGGTAGCTGACCTTATGGGTCGTCAGCCGCTCAACAGGGTGTTCGAGCGCATGGATGCGGCTGTTGGCGGCGATGGAGCAGAATTTGCCGATGCTCGTGTAGATCGCCTCGGAATGCCGCTCGAAATAGGAGAAGTCGCCGACATCGACCTCCCGCAACACGACCCGCTCGCCGATCGAAACATGGCGCCCCAGCCGGCATGACTTCAACTCAGCCGTTGGATGAATGCGCGGCTCGGAATCTTTTGCGATGAGGTCGTCTCGGCGGTCCATATCGCGGCTTTACGCCGCCGCGCCAGGTGCCGCAAGCAAGAGGTGAACGAGATTCAGGACACGGCGAGCAGAAAAAGCCGTGTGCAGGCCGACCTCACCTGAATCTACTGCGGCTTCCCCTTCGCCCACACCACGCTCTGCCCATAGAGCGGAACGGTGGTGAGCGACATCTTGGCCGAGCCGTCCTGCACCTGACGGGAATGCGACAGATAGATCAGCGTCTCTGTGGATTTATCGTAGATCCGGTTCACCACCTGTTTCTTCCAGATCAGGCTGATGCCCTGCTTGAACACCTCCTCACCCTCCTCGCCGAGGTCGATGTCGCCGATGGTGATGGGTCCGGTCTGCCGGCAGGAGATGGAGGAATCGGACGGGTCCTCGAACCAGTTGCCCTTCTGCAGCCGGTCGATCACGCCGCGGTCGAAATAGGACACGTGGCAGGTAATGCCTTCCACCTTGGGATCCTTGACCGCCTCGATGACGATGTCGTTGCCGAGCCAGTCGACGCCGACCTTTCCGACCTCCTGTGCAGCGGCGGCACCGGCGCAGGCAAGACTGGCGATGGCTAGGAAGCCCTTTAAGATATGCCGCACGGTCGAACTCCTGCCTATGTTTATGGTCAGCGACAGGTGGGAAGGAGATGCGGATTTTGCAAGCAGTTCATGCCCGGTCAAATGCGATCATGCGGCGAAGCACATTGGTCTTGAGCACGAAATGCTGGACGAGCGCGCCGGCGATATGGATCGCAACGACGTACATGAGCACCGTCTTGCCGATCAGATGCGCGCCTATGGCGCCCTGCACCCCGAAAAACCAGGCCACCGCGCCGGAGAACGGCACCAGGAAAATCAGCAGGTAAATCAATCCGTGCGTGATATGCGCAAGCCATTTCAAGGGCTCAGGCTCATCCGCCGGCAGCGACGGCACCCCTCGCGTTGCCCGCAGCCACAGCCGCACCGCAGCAAGCACCAGAACGATCACGCCGAAGGCGGCGTGCATGTAGGCAAGCGGCAGGTCGGCGGCGGAAGCTTCCTGCCCGCGCACGAATGCCCGCCATGCGTGCTCCATACCCTCGGAAAACAGGTACTGTGCGAGGATAAGGACCGCGATGGTCCAGTGCAGGATGATCTGGGTCCGGGAATAGGCTGAGGGCGCGGCGTTGGGCATTTGCAGGCTCCGTGGTCGGCTTCGATGCTAATGCCAACCGGACGGGCCAAGTCAAATGAAGGTTTGGTAATGCCGGTGAAAGCCACCCCGGGTTGCGGCATTGCGGCGTCTTTGCCCGACGTCGCCGCGGCGGTAAGCTTGTCGGCGAAATCCGCGTACCGTATCAGGCAGTCCTGAACGCGCGCGGCCGCGCCGTGACGGCGCGCAACGACCGGATGGATTGTCTCATGATGCGTTCGATACTGATCGGCATTCTCGTGCTCATGGCGGCAGGCATCGGCTGGCTGACCTTCGACTGGTATCGCGGCCACTATGGCGGCGAGCCGTTCGGCGCGTCCTTCACGCTCGTCGACCAGAAGAACCAGCCGATCACCGAGGCCGCCTTCCGCGGCCAGCCGAGCGTCCTCTTCTTCGGCTTCACCCATTGCCCGGAAGTCTGCCCCACGACGCTGTTCGAAATGGCCGGCTGGCTGAAGGACCTCGGCGCCGATGGGCAGAATTTGCGCGCCTATTTCGTCTCGGTCGACCCCGAGCGCGACACGCCGGAGATCATGAACACCTACATCAGCAACTTCTCCGACCGCATCCTCGGCATAACCGGCGATCCGGAGAAGGTCCACGCCATGGCCAAGTCGTTCGGGATCTACTGGAAGAAAGTGCCGACGGACGGCGGCGACTACACGATGGACCACACCGCATCCGTGCTGCTGCTCGACGGCAAGGGCGACTTCGCCGGCACGATCGCCTATGGCGAGAGCGCCGAAACCGCCAAGACCAAGCTCAAGAATTTGGCTGCCAAGGGCTGATCACCGAAAGTCGCTGCAGATGGGCCAGACGCGCCTTCACTTGACTGCCTCAAAGGCGGAAGCCGACCGAATCTTCGCCGCGCTCGAATTTGCGTTCGAGGAAGACGGCTTTCCCCTTGCCGTGCTCGAACTCGACGAGGAGCGCGATCTACACGAAGTATCCCTGTACGCCGAGGACGATCTGGACGGCGTCGAGAACCGCATCCGCGACATCCTGGCCGGCCTGTCACTGTCGCGCGCCGTCGAGCGCGAAGCGCTGCCCGACATCGACTGGGTGGCGCAATCCCTGGCGGGGCTGAAACCGGTCCGCGCCGGACGTTTCCTCGTCCATGGCGCTCATGATCGCGGCAAGCGCCGCAATGGCGATCTGGCGATCGAGATCGAGGCCGGGCTGGCCTTCGGCACCGGCCATCACGGCACCACGGCGGGTTGTCTGGAAATGCTGGAGCGGGTTGTCTTGCGCGAGCGCCCGCGAAACGCGCTCGATCTCGGCACGGGTAGTGCCGTGCTGGCGATCGCCCTGGCGAAACTCGCCCGCATTCCGGTGCTGGCGACCGATATCGACCCGGTCGCCGTCCGCGTCGCGGCCGCCAACGTGCGGCTGAACCATGCGGCTTCGCTCGTCACCACGGCCACGGCGCCGGGATTTCATCATCCGGTCTTTAGAGACCGGGCGCCGTTCGATCTCATCGTTGCCAACATACTGGCAAGGCCGCTGATGCGCCTGGCGCCGGCCATGGCCCGGCATATATCGCGGGGTGGTTCGCTCGTCCTGTCCGGCATTCTCGACCGCCAGCGGGACGCGGTCGTCTCAGCCTATGTCGGCCAGATGTTCCGGCACGTCCGCACGACGCACCGCGAAGGATGGGTCACCATCCATCTGAAGCGCTGAAGGCGCGGCATATCGTTCAGATGTAGAGCGAACGCGAGCGCTTCTGCAGATCTTCGCGATTGTGGCCGAGGGCCTTGAGCGTCTCGTCGTCATAGGAAAGCAGCGCACCATTGACATAACGGGCAGCTTCGCGCTGGCGCGCGGTGATGAGGGCGTCGAAGGCGTTCCTGAAGAAACCGCGGGTCGAAGTAGCCATGGTCGTTCTCCTGTCCAGAAAGGTTCAACTCGTTCCTCCCTGCAAAATAGGTAAGCATTACTGACCTTATTTGAGAACAGCCGATTGAGCATGGGACCCATGCAGCGATGCAGGGCCGACAGAGGCTGGATCAAGCGCCCCGCATTGCCAGCCAACCGGCGGATGGGTACGGTCGCGTCACAAGCGAGGAGATGGCGGCAGCATGTTTCAGACTTTCGATCCGGCAGGCGATCCTTCCGTTGGCAAGCCGCGCGTGGCGACGCTGCGCAAATGGCTCTCGGACAACGATCTCGACGGCTTCATCGTCCCGCGCGCCGACGAGCACCAGGGCGAATATGTGCCCGCACGCGCTTCCAGGCTGAAATGGCTGACCGGTTTTTCCGGCTCGGCCGGCGTCGCCATCGTGCTGAAGGACCGCGCCTTCGTCTTCGTCGACGGGCGCTATACGTTGCAGGTGCGCCAGGAAGTCGATCTCGACGTCTTCGCCATCGAAAGCCTCGTCGATAACCCGCCGCGTCTCTGGATCGGGGACAATCTCGGCAAGGGCGCGCGTCTCGGTTTCGATCCCTGGCTGCACACAACAGGCGAGGTCAAGGCACTCAGGGCGGCGGCCGAAAAAGCCGGCGCCACCCCTGTCCCGGTGGAAACCAACCCGGTCGACGCCATCTGGAGCGACCAGCCCGAACCGCCGCTTGCCCCGGTCGAGTTGCACCCGATCGTCTTTGCCGGCGAACTCGCCAGGGAAAAGCTGGCGCGGTTGGCCGCCGCCATCACCAAGGAAGACGCCACCCACGCCGTGCTGACCGATCCGTCGTCGATCGCCTGGGCCTTCAACATACGCGGCGGCGACGTCCCGCACACGCCGCTGGCATTGGGCTTCGCGATCCTCGCCGCCGACGGCAATCACCGGCTTTTCATGGACAGCCGCAAATTCTCGCGCACCGTGAATGCCTACCTCACGCAGTTGGCCGAACCGCACGAGCCGGCGGACTTCGAGCCGGCCGTGGTGAAACTGGCGAAGGGCGGCGCGAAAATCGCCCTCGATCCGGCGCTTGCAGCCGAAAAGCTGCGCATGCTGGTCGAGGAGAATGGCGGCACGGTCGTCGCCGCGCCAGACCCTGCCCGCATCCCGCGCGCCACCAAGAACCAGGCCGAGATCGCCGGCAGCCGCGCCGCGCATCGCCGCGATGGCGCCGCGGTCGCCAAATTGCTGTGCTGGCTGGACCGTCAGAAACCCGGATCGCTGGACGAGATCGCCGTGGTGACGAAGCTCGAGGAATGCCGCCGGCAGACCGGCGAGGAAACGCAGATGCCGCTGCGGGACGTCTCCTTCGACACGATTTCCGGCGCGGGGCCGAATGGCGCCATCATGCACTACCGGGTTTCGCGCACCACCAGCCGCGTGCTCGGCGACGGCGAATTGTTCCTGCTCGATTCAGGCGCGCAATACCAGGACGGCACCACCGACATCACGCGCACGGTGCCGATGGGCAAGCCGACGCAGGAGATGCGCGACCGTTACACGCTGGTGCTGAAGGGCATGATCGGCATTTCGATGCTGCGTTTTCCGCCGCGCACGCGCGGCTGTGACATCGACGCGGTGGCGCGCATGGCGCTGTGGCGGCACGGTCTGGACTTCGCCCACGGCACCGGCCACGGCGTCGGGTCTTATCTCGCGGTTCATGAAGGCCCGCAGCGCATCGCCAAGACCGGCACCGAAAAGCTGCTGGAGGGCATGATGATCTCCAACGAGCCGGGCTACTACAAGGAAGGCGCCTACGGCATCCGGCTGGAGAACCTCATTCTGGTCTCGCCCGCCGAGGCGGTCGGAGGCGGCGACATCGACATGCATTCCTTCGAGACACTGACGCTGGCGCCCTTCGACAAGCGGATGCTCAACACCGAACTGATGACCCGTGAGGAACTGCACTGGCTGGATGCATACCATGCCCGCGTGCTGGCCGAGATCGGCCCCATGCTGGACGGCGAGGCGCTGGCCTGGCTGGAAAAGGCCTGCGCGCCGCTGCCGCACGACGACAAGACTGCTTAAGCCATGAACTGCCGGGCGGCGATCAGCACCGCCGCACCGACCAGAAACATCGGCATCAGACCGAAGCGCAGCGACACCAGCAGCGCGATCACGATCGCCAGCCATTCGGCGGGACCGGCATTGATCATCTCCGGCGCCACCAGCGTGGTCAGCACAGCTGCCGGCACCGCATTCAGGCCCGCTTCGACGCGCGGATGAATCCTGTCGAACCGGGAAATCACCAGATGGCCGCCGACCCGCGTCAGATAGGTGGCGACGGCGGCCGCGAGGATGATCCATATGTTGACGCTCACGCCAGCGCCTCCCCATCCGGCTTCGCCGGCACGATGGCGGCAAAGAGGATGCCGGCCATGGCGCCGATGGTGACATGCCAGGGCGACCCGACGGTCTTGTAGGCGATGATGGAGGCGACCGCGCTTGCCGCCACCACCGGCAGCCACAGCGGCCGCTTGCGGAAGCCCATCACCAGGCCGAGGAAGTAGATCGGCAGCAGGAAGTCGATGCCAAGCGCATGGGTATCGGGAATGAGGCTGCCGAACACCGCGCCAATGACGCCTTCCGCCACCAGACATAGACGACGATCCCCGCGCCCAGATACCAGGCGAAGCCGACCTTGCCGCGCTCCTCGGCTTCACGCTCGGTCAGCACATATTGCGGGTCGGTCAGAAGGTGATAGCCCAGCGCCTGCTGGATCAGCGGCCAGCCCGAAAGGTGACGGCCGACCGCCGCCGAATAAAGAACATGGCGGAAATTCACCGCCAGGATCGACAGCACGATCAGCCATGGCGCGACCTTCTGGCCAAACAGGCCGATGCCGACCATCTGGCTCGCACCCGCATAGACGGTGGCGCTCATCAGGAACGCCTCGAACACGGTGAAGCCGTTCTCGACCGACAACGCCCCGAACAGCAGGCCGAACGGCGCCGAGGCAACGACGACCGGAAAGCCGAGCCGCATGCCGCGCCAGAATTCGCCTGCGACGGCGCGTTCGGAAACCATTTCCGACGTCATCGACAACTCCTTGAAAGACGGGACTGTTTAGAAAGCGGCGCCCGGGCTGTCACACCAAATCGCTTGAGCCAGCGATCAAGGAAAGTGATCGCCGCGACTCAAGCGCCGGCCGGCACCCTGCCCTCGATGCGCCTGCCCCAGTCGAGCAGCGGTTTTGCGCGCCGGGTGAAATCGACAAGCTCGTCCACCAGTTCCGGCGAATGGATGGACGCCGGGTCGATCTCCTGCCGCACGACGAAGTGGCGGTTGCGGATGGCGGCCGCGAGGTCTTCGTCCGCCACGCCCTCGGAGCCGCGCGGCATGCGCTTCATCCGCTCCTGGTCGTCGAGTTCGAGCCTGCCCTTGGCCAGCTTCGCTGCCAGCGCGCGAAAATCCTGCGGCTTTTCCGCGATGGCGCGCCGCATCGCCTGCAGCAGGTCCGGACGCGGCTGCCACCACGCGACGGCGGCGAAGCAGCGCTCCAGCCCGATATGGACGAAGAACACGCCCTGTTCCATCTTCGTCCCGTCCGGCGACAGGATGGCCGACAGGTGCCGGTTGTAGGGCCGCTTGTCCTTGGCAAAGCGAACGTCGCGGTTGATGCGGAACAGCGACTTCCTGCGGTCGCCCTTCAGGTCCAATCCCTCGGCAGCGAAGCGCTCGGTGAGCGTGTCGACCAGATCGCCGAACGGCTCCTTGAGGTGCAGCTCGAACAGGTCGCGGTTCTCCAGGAACCATTCGCGGCTCTGGTGAAAATCCAGCGCCTTCAGGAACGGAATGGCCTTGTCACCGAAGCCTTTGAACGAACCGCTCATCACGCTCGACCGATCCGTTCCAGCCATGCATCCTCGTCGATCACCTCGACGCCGAGATCGGTAGCCTGCTTGAGCTTCGAACCCGCGCCCGGCCCAGCCACCACGAGATCGGTCTTGGCCGAGACGGAGCCGGCCACCTTGGCGCCGAGGCGCTCGGCCATCGCCTTGGCCTCAGAGCGCGTCATCTTCTCCAGCGAGCCGGTGAACACGACGGTCTTGCCGGCGACGACGCTGTCGGCCGAAGCGGTCACAACATAAGGCTTGGGATGCACATGCGTGAGCAGCGCCTCGATCACTGCGTCGTTGCGCTCATTGCCGAAGAAATCGCGCAGCGCCCCGATCACCGTGTCGCCGATTCCATTGACCGACGGGAAGACCGTGTGCGGGTCCTCGGCCGCGGCCGTCTCCTTGCCGACCCGGATCAGTTCCTCGATGGTCGAGAAGGTACGCGCCAGCACCGCCGCCGTTGTGTCGCCGATATGGCGGATGCCGAGCGCGAAAATGAAGCGGTCGAGTTCCGGCTCGCGGCGCGCGTCGATGGCCGCGAACAGCTTGTCGAGGCCTTCATAGGTCCGCTCCTCCGCCGACAGCACCTTCTTGCGCGTCGTGCCCTTGGCAGCCTCACGAAGTTGAGCCTGCGCCTCGCGCCGCTCGAACAGGGCGCGCTGGACATCGGCCTTGCGGTCTTTGAGAGTAAAAATGTCGGCGGCGGTCTTGATCAGGCCGGCATTGAAGAACAGATCGATGTTTTCCGCGCCCAGTCCCTCGATATCCATGGCGCCGCGCGACACGAAATGGCGCAACGCCTCCACCGCCTGCGCCGCGCAGATCAGTTCGCCGGTGCAGCGGCGGCGCGAATCCTCCTTGCCGGTCTTCTCGTTGATCTCGCGCGTCGCCGGCGAGCCGCACACCGGACAGGCGTGCGGCATCTCGTAGGGCCGCGCCTCGGCCGGCCGCTTTTCGAGGAGGACATCGACGATCTGCGGAATGACGTCCCCTGCCCGCTGGATGACGACGGTATCGCCGATGCGGATGTCCTTGCCGTCGCGGATGGGCAGGCCGTTCGAGTCCTTGCCGGCGATATAATCCTCATTGTGCAGCGTGACGTTGACGACCGTAACGCCGCCGACCGTCACCGGGTCGAGCCGCCCCACCGGCGCCAGCGTGCCGGTGCGCCCCACCTGGATGTCGATCTCGCGCAACACCGTGGTTGCCCGTTCAGCCGGGAACTTGTGCGCCACCGCCCAGCGCGGCTCGCTGGAAACGAAGCCCCAGCGGCGCTGCAGTTCGAGCTGGTCGACCTTGTAGACGACGCCGTCGATGTCGTAGCCGAGCGACGAGCGCTGCGCCTCGATGATCTTGTATTGCGCGATCAGTTCCTCGACCGACTTCGCCCGCACCATCAGCGGGCTGATCTTGAATCCCCAATCGGCGAATTTCCGCACCGCTTCGTACTGCGTCGGCGCAGGATCCTCCGTTGTGTGACCCCAGGCATAGGCGAAGAATTTCAGGTTGCGGCTGGCGGTGACGGAGGCGTCCTTCTGGCGCAGCGAACCGGCCGCCGTGTTGCGCGGATTGACGTAATCCTGCCCGCCCACCGCCGCCGAACGCTCCTTCAGCGCCTGGAACTCGGCATAGGTCATGTAGACCTCGCCGCGGATTTCGATCACGTCCGGCCAGCCGGAGCCTTTCAGCCGGTGCGGAATGTCGGCGATGGTCTTGAGGTTCGCGGTTATGTCCTCGCCCACCGCGCCGTCGCCGCGCGTCGCGCCCTGCACGAACACGCCATTCTCGTAACGCAGCGACGCCGACAGACCGTCGATCTTCGGCTCCGCCGTGAAGGCGATGTCGAAATCCTTGTCGCGCTCGAAAAAGCGCTTCGCCCGTTCCAGGAAATCCACCACGTCCTGGTCGGTATAGGCCTTGGCAAGGCTGAGCATCGGCACAGCGTGGCGCACCTTGGCGAAACCTTCCGCCGGGGGCGCGCCAACTTTCAGAGACGGCGAATCCTCGCGCACCAGCTCCGGGAAGCGTGCCTCGATGGCGGCATTGCGGATGCGCAGCGCATCGTATTCCGCATCCGTGATGGTCGGCGCATCCTCGCCATGGTAGCGCCGGTCGTGCCCCGCGATCTCGGCGGCAAGCCGCTCCAGTTCGGCGGCGGCTTCTGCCGCGCTCAATGCATCAATGGGTTTGTCGGACAAGGACATGGCAGATTCCGTCATGGTTCGGGGACGGACTATGGCCGCAGGGCGGGGTGGCGTTCAAGTGCCGCGTGCCCTTTACCCTCCCCCTTGTGGGGAGGGTCGGCGAGCAGTCGTAGCGAAGTGAAGATTGCGAGACGGGGTGGGGGCGCAGAATCGTTTCCATACCCCCACCCGGCGGGCGTTGCCCGCCGACCTCCCCACAAGGGGGAGGTAGGGCGCCGCGCCAATCTTGACTTCTCCCTTGTAGGAGAAAGAAGGATGGCATACTCAAACCGCCGCGTTTTCCCTGAGCAGCCGCTCCGCCGCCGCGCGGGCCTCGTCGGTGATGGTCGCGCCGGCCAGCATCCGGGCGATCTCCTCCTGCCGCGCCGCCCGATCCATCTCTGCAATGCCGGTGGCGACGCGGTCGGCCCCGCCCGTCTTGGAAATAAGGAAATGCGTCTCGGCTCGCGCCGCGACCTGCGGCGCATGGGTAACGGACAGCACCTGAACCCGCTTGGAAAGAAGCGCCAGCCGTTGGCCGATGGCGTCCGCCACCGCGCCGCCGACACCAGTGTCGATCTCGTCGAAGACCAGTGTCGGGGCCGAGCCGCGGTCGGCCAGCGCCACTTTCAGCGCCAGCAGGAAGCGCGACAGCTCGCCGCCGGACGCCACCTTCATCATCGGTCCGGGCCGCGTGCCCGGATTGGTGCGGACCCAGAACTCGACCTGGTCGATCCCCTCTTCCATGCGGCTGTCCGGCTCGCTGGAAAGCTCCACGATGAAGTCCGCCCGTTCAAGCTTCAGCGCCGGCAGCTCCGCCATCACCGCCTTGGTCAGGCCGATCGCTGCCGCATGGCGCAGCGCGGAGAGCTGCGCGGCGGTCGCATCGTAGGTTTCCCGCGCGGCCACAGCCTGCTTTTCCAGCCCGTGCAGGCGCTCCTCGCCGGCGTCGAGATCGGCCAGATCCGCCGCCATCGTGTCGCGCAGCTGGGCGAGATCATCGACGGCCACATTGTGCTTGCGCGCCGCTGCCCGCAAAGCGAACAGGCGTTCTTCGGATTTCTCCAACTTCTGAGGATCGTATTCCGTCGCCCGCAGCGCTGCCTCGACACCGGATTGCGCGGCATCGAGCGACAGCAATGCTTCATCAAGAGAAGTCACCACCTCGTCCAGCAGGCCGGGGGCTTCGCCTGCCTTGCGCTGCAGGCGGCGCAGCAGGCTGGCCAGTTGCGGCAGCGGCGATGACGCTCCCGACAGCACGTCCTGCGCATCGTGGATTTCCGAGGCTATCTTTTCGGCCCGCATCATCGCCGCGCGGATGTCGGCCAAATCCGTTTCCTCGCCGGGCTGCGGGTCGAGACCGGACAACTCGGCCACGGAGGCGCGCAGATAGTCGGCCTCCCGCGCGGCCGCCTCCACCTTGGCGCGGTGCTGCGCCAGTTGCTGCTCGCAGGTCCGCCAATGGCGCCAGGCTTCGCCCGTGGCGCGCACGGCTCCCATATTCCCGCCGAACGCGTCCAGCAATTCCCGGTGCGAGGCGGCATCCACCAGCGCGCGTTCATCGTGCTGGCCATGGATCTCGACCAGCGCACGGCCGATGTCGCGCATCAGCGCCACGCTGGAAGGCTGGTCGTTGACGAAGACGCGCGTGCGCCCATCCGCCGTTTGCAGCCGCCGCAGGATGACGTCGCCGTCGTCGTCGATGGCGTTCTCGGCCAGCAGCGCGCGCACCGGATGGTTGCGCGGCACGTCGAACACGGCGGTCACCTGGCCCTGCGCCGCGCCGTGGCGGACGAGCCCGGCATCGCCGCGCGCTCCGAGCGCCAGAGACAGCGCATCAAGAAGGATGGATTTGCCGGCGCCTGTCTCGCCGGTGAGCACGGACAGGCCGGACGCAAAATCGATGTCCAGCTTTTCTATCAGGACGATATCGCGAATCGACAACCTGGAGAGCATCGACAGCCTATAGCACCTATCCAATGAAGCCGTGATGCGGCCTCAAAAGCCGCATCAGGCGCCGGTGATCATCTTTCCGGCCTTGGATATCCAGGAAGCACCGTTCTCACGCGGCTCCAGGCCCTTGGTCTGCAGCAGCTTGTAGGAATCCTTGTACCACGGGCTGTCGGGGAAGTTCTGGCCGAGAACCGCGGCGGAAGTCTGCGCCTCGTCGGTCAGGCCCATGGCGTAGTAGGCTTCGGTCAGGCGAGACAGGGCTTCTTCGACATGGCGCGTGTTGGAATAGGTCTCCACCACGGTGCGGAAGCGCTTGATGGCGGCGATATATTCGCGGCGCTCCAGATAATAGCGTCCGACCTGCATTTCCTTGCCGGCGAGCTGATCCTGCGCGAAGCGCATTTTTGCTCTCGCGTCCTCGGCATATTCGGAATCGGGCCAGCGGTTGACCAGATCCTGCATCGCCTGGATGGTCTGGCGCGCTTCCTTCTGGTCCTGCGTCACGTCCTTGATCTGCCGGTAGTAGCTCAGGCCGATAATGTACTCGGCATAGGCCGAATCCTCGGTGGACGGATAGAGCGTCAAATAGCGCTTGGCCGAACTGATGGCATCGTCGTAGTTGCCCTGCCGGTAATTGGTGAAGGCGCCCATGACCATCGATTTGCGCGCATATTCAGAATAGGGGTGCTGCCGGTCGACCGCGGCGAATTTCTTCGCCGCCTCGCCCAGCCGCCCCGAATTCAGGTTGGCCAGGCCCTGATTGTAGAGCACATCGGCCGGCTCCGTCTGGTCGACATAGGTCGACAGGTCGACGTCGGTCTCCGACGACATGCAGGCGGAAAGGAAGAGCGGCGCAGCAATCACCGCGATGAAAGCGGCGCTTGCCGGTGCTTTCGCTATATCAGCCCGTCTGAAAAACATGATCGGTTCGCTCTTTCGGCACCGTTTCGGTCATTCGGCGAGCAGCCATAGACTATAACTGCCCAGTGCGGCAACGCTATCGTCCGGCAATCGCACATTTTTGTGGCGCAGCCCACCCAGCCGGCGGACAGCAGGTTTCGGCTGGCGCGCGTGACATTTGGGCAACAGGCCGGCGCAAGGGGCAGTCTGCGGGCGGATAAGGGATCAGATCACCCAAGGCGCATGAACAGGCGCGCTCACCGGGCTCATCTCGGCCGTGCGGCCGCGATCCCGGCGCGTCGTTTCGACAACCTCGAAGGCGGTGCGGTCCGAAAGCAGACGCCGCAACGCCGCCGCGTTCAGACGATGGCCGCCGCGGTAGGAGCGGAAGCAACCGATGAAGCGCGCGCCGGCAAGCGCCAGGTCGCCCATCGCGTCCAGCGTCTTGTGCCGCACGAACTCGTTGGGATAACGCAGCCCGCCGATGTTGATGACCTTGTGATCGTCGCCGATGACCAGCGAATTATCCAGCGATGAACCCAGCGCATAGCCGGCCGCCCACAGCCGTTCGACATCCTTCATGAAGCCGAAGGTGCGTGCGCGGGCGATGTCCCGCCTGAAGATATCCGCATTCATATCGGAGGCGAATTGCTGACGGCCGATGGCCGGCGTCTCGAAATCGATCTCGACCTCGAACCGCGTGCCGACATAGGGACGGAATTCTGCCCAGGATGCGCCATTTTCGATGCGCACCGGCTTGACCACGCGGATATAGCGGCGCTTGGAAGACAATGTCTCGATGCCGGCCTGGTCGAACGCCTCGACAAACCCCATCGCGGTGCCGTCGAGAATAGGAACCTCGCTGCCCTCGATCTCGATCACGAGATTGTCGACGCCCATGCCGAAAAGCGCCGCCATCAGATGCTCGACGGTCGCGACGTGGTAGCCCTCCGGATCGCCGAGCAGCGTGCACAGGTCAGTGGCGCCGACTTCGGACACCAGCGCGCCGAGCTCCTTGACGACGGATCCGTGCTCGCCCAGCACGTGGAACACGATCCCTGTATCGGCTTCAGCAGGAACGAAATGAACGGAAACGGGCTTGCCGCTATGAACGCCGATGCCTTCCAGCGTTATCCGCGATCTGACCGTCGTTTGATAATCGTGCAAGATCAACCCCACGCCCGAAGCTTCCGCGTCCGCTTTGTCAATTCCGTGTTTGCGGCTCTTGGTTGTCATGACACTCCGGCGAAATCCCCAAAACGCCGCATGCCACCTCAAGTTTTGTGGAAGATAGTGGTGCCCGGAATATACGCCAAATCACGGTTTCTTACTCTTTGTTACGAAACAAGACGTTTCCACGACACGAATAAGCGATTGATTCTGTTGCGCTAAAAACATCAACAGGCAAACGATCTCTCGTTTGCCTGTTGATAATCGTCGGGACTTGGGGACGTCAGTTCGCCTGGCGGCGCAGGAAGGCCGGAATCTCCAGCTGATCGTCCTCCTGAGTCCTTTGCGACTGCGGAGCCAGACGGCCATGCTCGTCGAGCTGACCACGACGCGGCGCATAGAGCTGGGCGTCATGACCGGCAAGGCGGCGAACCTCGGGCGCGGCCTGGCGCAGTTTCGGCTCACGCGGCTGTGCCGGCTGCAGTCTGGCAGGCTCCTCCTCGCGACGGGTCAGGCCCGTGGTGAGGCGCTTGAGCAAGCCCATCGGACCGCTGTCATGGTCGATCGGGTTCGTCTTGGCTTCCACTTCGGCCTTCACGACCGGCGGGAAGTCTTCGACCCGCGGCATACGCTGCGCGGCCACAGGTTGGACCATCTCGCGCATCTGCACAGGCTGCGGAGCCGGCTGAGCGACAGGCTGCTGCATCTGCGGCTGGGCAGCGGGCGCCTGGAACAGCTTGCTCTGCGGACGAGCCTCTTCCACTGCCGCCGGGCGCAAGGCCATGGCGGCGGCGTTCGCTTCAGCCTGCTGGATCGCCTCGGCCACCGGATCGGCGGCACGCGGCTCCTGGATCGGCGGCTGGGCGACAGGACGGATCTCGGCAGTGGCAGGCCGCGCGACCGGCTTGGGCTGCGCGGGACGGATCGAAATCGGCGCGGCGGCGATCTGTTCGGCCGACTTGTCGATGCCGGTGGCGACCACCGACACGCGGATGACGCCTTCCAGATCCTCGTCGAAGGTGGCGCCAAGAATGATGTTGGCGTCCTGGTCGACCTCCTCGCGGATGCGGGTAGCCGCCTCGTCGACTTCGAACAGGGTGAGGTCACGGCCGCCGGTGATCGAGATCAGCAGGCCCTTGGCGCCCCGCATCGAGGTTTCGTCGAGCAGCGGATTGGCGATCGCGGCTTCGGCGGCGGCCATCGCCCTGCCCTCGCCGGAAGCCTCGCCGGTGCCCATCATCGCCTTGCCCATCTCGCGCATCACCGAACGGACGTCGGCGAAATCGAGGTTGATGAGGCCTTCCTTGACCATCAGGTCGGTGATGCAGGCAACGCCCGAATACAGCACCTGGTCGGCCATGGCGAAGGCGTCGGCGAACGTGGTCTTGTCATTGGCCAGCCGGAACAGGTTCTGGTTGGGGATGACGATCAGCGTATCGACGCTCTTCTGCAGTTCTTCGATGCCGAAGTCCGCGGTCTTCATGCGGCGCTGGCCTTCGAAGTGGAAAGGCTTGGTGACGACGCCGACGGTCAGGATGCCCTTTTCGCGGGCAGCGCGGGCAACAACGGGAGCAGCACCGGTGCCGGTGCCGCCGCCCATGCCGGCGGTGACGAAGCACATGTGGGTGTTGGACAGGTGATCGATGATCTCATCGATGCACTCTTCGGCGGCGGCCCGGCCGACTTCCGGCTGCGAACCGGCGCCGAGGCCCTCGGTGACGTGCGCGCCGAGCTGGATCAGCCGTTCGGCCTTCGACATGGTCAACGCCTGGGCGTCGGTATTGGCCACCACGAAATCAACCCCGCGCAACCCGGCGGTGATCATGTTGTTGACCGCGTTGCCGCCGCCACCGCCGACACCGAACACGGTGATCCGCGGCTTGAGCTCGGTGATGTCCGGCTTTTGTAGATTGATTGTCATAGTCCTCGTCCTTTGCCTTTCCCGCCGCTTCGCCGTCGCGGCCGCTTACGGGTTGCCCCGCCAAATCCAAAACCTACGGGTTGCCCCGCCACATCTAGAAACTGTCCCTCAACCACTGACTCATGCGATGGAACGTTCCACCCGTTCCCGTCATCTTCAGACGGGACATTCCTTGCGCATATTGGCTCTCGAAGCTGGCCATCTGCGGATAGATCAAAAGGCCGACCGCCGTCGAGAAAGCCGGCCCCTTGGCCGCTTCCGGCAGCCCGGCCACGCCGAGCGGACGGCCGACGCGAACGTTGCGTCCCAGCACCCGCCGCGCCGCTTCCGGCAGGCCGGAAAGCTGGCTCGCGCCGCCTGTGAGCACGACGCGCTTGCCGACGGCATTGCCGAAACCGGACTTGTTGATGCGCTCGCGCAGCATTTCCAGCGTTTCGTCGATGCGGGCGCGGATGATGCGCGTCATCACCGAGCGCGGCACCTGCAGCGGTGCGTCGCCTTCCTCGCCGATCGGCTGGATCGTCACCAGGTCACGGTCGTCGGCGCTGCCGGGCAGCGCCGAGCCATGCATGACCTTGAGCCGTTCGGCAGCCTCAATGGAGGTCGACAGCCCCTTGGCCAGATCGAGCGTCACATGATTGCCGCCGACCGGAATGGCGTCGCCATAGACGAACTTGCCTTCGGAAAACACCGAGATCGTCGTGGTGCCGCCGCCCATGTCGATGCAGGCGGCGCCCATTTCGAGCTCGTCGTCGACCAGCGCCGCCAGGCCGGAGGCATAAGGCGTCGCCACCATGCGCTCGACCGAGAGGTGCGAGCGGTTGATGCCGAGTTCCAGATTGCGCAGCGGCGCGGAATCGCCGGTCAGCACATGCATGTCCACGCCCAGCGTGTCGCCGACCATGCCGCGCGGATCGCGCACGCCGCGTTCCGAATCCAGCGAGAAACCGACCGGAAGCGAGTGGAGCACTTCGCGTTCGGCCCGCAGCGCCTGCTTGGCGCCGGCGGCCAGCACACGCTTGATGTCCGCCTCGTCGACCTCATGGCCGCCGAGATTGATCGTCGCCGAGAAACCTTCGCTTTTCAGCCGTCCCGCCGTCATGTTGACGATCAGCGAATCGACAGTCAGGCCGGCCATGCGCTCGGCAGCGTCCACCGCCAGGCGGATGGCGTGCTCGGCGCGATCGAGATCGACGACCACGCCAGATTTGACGCCCTGCGACTTCTGGTGGCCGATGCCGATGACCTGGATGCGATGCGACCGGCCGCGCAGCAGCTTGCCGTCGTCGCAGGGCTTCAGCTTCGCCACCACGCAGCAGACCTTGCTCGAGCCGACGTCGAGCGCCGTCAGCACGCCCGAACGGCGCGCGCCGGCATCGTTTTGACCGCCAAGCCAGCTCATATCCGTGCCTCCGGCTTGCGCTTCATCGCCTTCGGCTTTTCTTTCAGCGCCGCGGCCCGCTCGGTGACGGCCTCGGGCGTCAGCTGCACCACCAGCTTGTCGGCAAGGCGCATGTCGATGGCGACGATGTTGCGCGACAGGATGCCCTTGTCGCGATCCATCGCCACCAGATCGGCAATCGCCTTGTCTTCGCCGACTTCCGGCAGCTTCACGGTGATGCCGTTGTCGAGCTTGATGTCCCAGCGCCGTTCGCCGACACGGATATAGCCTTTGACCCGCGACGCCAGGTCCGGATACGGCGCCAGCTTGGCCAGCAGGTCGGGCGCATGTTCCGGCGCGCCGAAGCCGACGATCAGCGGCAGTTGCGCCTGGTTGCCGCCGGCATAGGGCGCGATGCGGTTGCCGGAACGCTCGATGACCGAAAGCTGCGATCCCTGCTGCCAGATCGCGAACGGCGTGCGCTCGTCAAGGCGCACTTCCAGCGTATGCGGATAGACCTTGCGGACGGCGGCTTCCTGCACCCAGGGCAGCGTCGCGATGCGCTCGCGCGCCGCCTCGGCGTCGAAGCCGACCAGCGAGGTCCAGCCATTGAGATCGAGCTTGTCGAGAACGTCGATTTCGGAGGTTTCGCGGTTGCCGACAACCTTGATCTGATCGACGGCAAAGCCGGTGCGCGCGGTGACCGCCTGCACGAAACTATCGAGATGGCCGCCCAGATAGCCGCCGTAAAGAGAGCTGGAAGCCAGGAACACCGCCGACATGATGGTCGCGGCATAAGGCGGTGCGTTGACCTCGCCATTGCCCATGCGCGAAAGCAGGCGCACCGGCCGGCGCAGCCAGCGCGGCAGGACGAAATGATCGAACGAGAAAGACAAGGCCGACAGCGGCGTCCGGGCCGAACCTGTCCTCCTGATCTGTCCCGACCTCAACGCAGACACGAAGCGTCCTCCACCATCCAGCTCAACAGATCGCCGAACGAATGACCCGCTTGCGCGGCGATCTCCGGCACAAGCGAGGTCGGCGTCATGCCCGGCTGGGTGTTGATTTCCAGCCAGACGACCTCGCCGTTTTCGGAGTGACGGTCGTCATAGCGGAAGTCCGACCGGGAGACGCCCCGGCAGCCGATTGCTTGGTGAGCCTTGAGTGCCAGTGTCTGTATTTTTTGGTAAATATTTAATGAAATTTTAGCCGGAACTTCGTGTTTTGATCCGCCGGCGACGTATTTTGAATCATAGTCGTAGAAGGAATGGCCCGTCGGGATGATTTCGCACACCCCGAGCGCCACATCGCCCATCACCGCGCAGGTCAGTTCGCGGCCGTGGATATAACGCTCCACCATGACCGTATCGCCGTACTTCCATTCCGGCGACGAGATCACCTGTGGCGGATGCGATTGCCCTTCCTTGACGATGACGACGCCGAAACTCGAACCTTCGTTGACCGGCTTGACCACATAGGGCGGCTTCATCGGATGCTCGCCGCCGATTGAATGGCGGTTCATGACCTTGGATTCCGCCAGCGGAATGCCGGCCGCCCTGGCGACTTTCTTGGACTGCTCCTTGCTCATGGCGAGAGCCGAAGCGAGCACGCCCGAATGCGTATAGGGGATTGCGAGATATTCCAGGATGCCCTGGATCGTGCCGTCCTCGCCGAACGGGCCGTGCAGCGCATTGAAGACGACATCCGGCTTGAGATCGGCGAGCACCGAGCCGACATCGCGTCCGACATCGACGCGCGTGACCTGGTAGCCTTCAGCCTCGAGCGCATCTGCGCAAGCCTTTCCCGAAGACAGGGACACGGGCCGCTCGGACGAGAAACCACCTAGCAGGACAGCCACATGCTTGTTTTTCATATCCCCGTCATTTCCCTCTCACGGCGGGTCCGCACTTCAATTCCGGAGTTGAATCCGACGTCTTCCGGCTGGGTGCCCCACCGGACGGAAAACGCGCCGCACGCGCTGCACGACTCAAATCAGGAAACTCTTGAACCCACAGAATCAGAGAGTTGATTCGCTGGCAAGTGCTTCGGATTCCGAGGGATTCACTTTCTGAAAAAACTTGGAAGAAAAAGTTCGACTGAGTCCGCAAAGCAACGGAAAGGACAATCGATCAGAGCAACTGGCCGAGGAATTCCTGAACCTCGCGGCCGGAGCGGAAATTGCCGATACGGCGAATTTCCCAATGCAGGCGGATGCCGGAATTTTCCATCACCCGGGCGCGCACGGTCTCACCGAGATATTCCAGCTCGAAACCGGTGGCCGAACCGGTGTTGATCATGAAGTTGCAATGCATCGGCGACATCTGCGCGCCGCCGACCATCAGGCCGCGGCAGCCGGCCTTGTCGATCTCCTTCCAGGCCGAGGTGCCTTCCGGATTCTTGAAGGTTGAGCCGCCGGTCTTCTCGCGGATCGGCTGCACCGTCTCGCGATGATGCTGGACCGCATCCATGGCCGTCCTGATCGCTTCCTTGTCCTCGGCATACCCCTCCATCACCGCCGACGTGAAAATCAACCCGGCCGGCGCGGACGAATGGCGGTAGGCGTAGCCCATGTCGGCATTCGTAAGCGTATGAATCTCACCCTTGCGGTCGAGCGCCCGCACCTCGACCACGCGCTCGCGGGTCTCGACGCCGTTGGCGCCGGCGTTCATGCGCAGCGCGCCTCCGATGGAGCCCGGAATGCCATGGTAGAAATGAAACCCGCCGATCCCGGCTTCGAGCGCCGCGGCTGCAACGCGCTTGTCCGGCGTCGCCGCGCCGGCCTTCAGCCGGGTCGGCGAAATCGCCTGCGTCTCGCCAAAACCCTTGGCCGAGAGGCGCACGACAAACCCCGGCACGCCGCCGTCGCGCACCAGAAGGTTGGAGCCGACGCCCACAATCTTCAGGGGGATTTCTTCCGGCACCGCGCGCAGGAACTGCGCCAGGTCCTCCTCGTCGGCAGGCTGGAACAGCACCTGGGCAAGCCCGCCGGCCCGGAACCAGGTGATCTTGTCCATGTCGGAGTTCGGCGTCAGCCGGCCCCGCAGGCCGGCCAGCCTGTCGCCGAGTTTGTGAAGAAGCGCGTCGCCCTGCATCAAGCGGCGGCCTCGGACAGTTCGCGCGGCAGCGCATAGGCCCATTGGGTGATATTGCCGGCGCCGAGGAAGACGACGAAATCGCCGGGTTTTGCGATGTCGCGCACAATCGGCGCCACGGCTTCCGCGCCCTCGATGTAGCGCGCGTCGCGATGCCCGCCGGAGCGGATGCGCGAAACCAGCGCGTCGGACGACACGCCGTCGATCGGATCTTCGCCCGCCGCGTACACCGGCGCCACCATGACCGTGTCGGCATCGTTGAAGCAGGCGGCGAAATCGTCGAACAGATCGTGCAGACGCGTATAGCGGTGTGGCTGCGCGATGGCGATCACCCTGCCCCTGGCCGCGTCCCGCGCCGCCGCCAGCACCGCCTTGATCTCCACCGGATGGTGGCCATAGTCGTCGAACACCTCGACGCCGTTCCACGACCCTGTATGGGTGAAGCGCCGCTTGACGCCGCCGAAGGAAGCCAGCCCCTTCTTGATCGCGTCTTCCGAGAGTCCGAGTTCATGCGCCACCGCAATGGCGGCGGTGGCGTTTGATACATTGTGCCGGCCTGGCATCGGCAGGCGCAACCCGGACATGGTGACGGTCCTGCCGTTCTTGCGGTCGCGGATGACGACATCGAATTCCGAGGCAGCGCCATCGACGCGATGATTGGTGAAGCGCACATCGGCCTGCGCATTCTCGCCATAGGTGATGACGCGGCGGTCCTCGATACGGCCAACCAGCGTCTGCACCTCCGGATGATCGGTGCACATGACGCCGAAGCCGTAGAACGGCACGTTCTCGACGAACTGGCGGAACGCCTCGCGCACCTTGTCGAACGAGCCGTAATGGTCGAGATGCTCGGGATCGATATTGGTGACCACGGCCACGTCCGCCGGCAATTTCAGGAAAGTGCCGTCGCTTTCGTCGGCCTCCACCACCATCCATTCGCCGTCGCCCATGCGGGCGTTGGTGCCGTAGGCATTGATGATGCCGCCATTGATAACGGTCGGATCGAGTCCGCCGGCGTCGAGCAGCGTCGCGACCATCGAGGTCGTCGTCGTCTTGCCATGCGTGCCGCCGATGGCGACCGCCTGGCGAAACCGCATCAGCTCGGCCAGCATTTCGGCGCGCCGCACGATCGGCAGCAGTTTTTCCCGCGCCGCCTTCAGTTCAGGATTGGCTTTCTTGATGGCGGTCGACACGACAACCACCTCGGCCTTGCCGAGATTCTCGGCGCGATGGCCGACGAAGCACTCGATACCCTTGTCGCGCAGCCGCTGCACATTGGCGCTGTCGGCCTGGTCCGAACCCTGCACCTGGTAGCCGAGATTGTGCAGGACCTCGGCGATGCCGCTCATGCCGATGCCGCCAATGCCGATGAAATGCACCAGACCGATGGTCTCCGGCATCTTCATGCGCTCATATCCTTCCTGAATTCCGAAACCGTTTTGCCGGACGCAATAGCCTCTGTCAGGTCGGCGAGCAACCGCGCCGCGTCCGGTTTTCCGGCCGATTTCGCCGCCGCCGCCATGCCGGCAAGCCTGTCCGCGTCGTCCATCAGCCCGCCGATCAGCTCGGCGATGCGTTCCGGCGACAGCGTCGCCTGCGGATGCACCTCGGCGCCGCCGGCCGCGGCCAGCGCGGCAGCATTGGCCGCCTGGTCATGGTCGAGCGCATGCGGATAGGGAACCAGCAGGGCCGGCCGGCCCACAACGGCGATCTCCGACACGGTCGAGGCCCCGGAACGCGACATCACCAGATGGGCAGCGGCGATGCGCTGCGCCATGTCGGTGAAGAAGGGCGACACCTGCGCTTCCACGCTCAAGGCACCATAGGCCTCCTTGACGCGCGCGACGTCGTCGGCGCGCGCCTGCTGCACGATCTTCAACCGCCGCCGCTGCGCCTCGGAAAGCAGAGCGATCGCCGCCGGAACCGCATCGGAGAAGAACTGCGCGCCCTGGCTGCCGCCGAAGACCAGGAGATGGAACGGCTCATCGCCCCGCGACGGTGTGTAGGGCGTTGCGGCTGCTTCGATCACCGCCGGACGAACAGGGTTGCCGGTCGTCACCGTCTTCGCACCGGCGGCGCTTTCGTCTTCGGCGAGAAACCCGCCGGCAATGGCATCGACCCGGCGCGCGAGCACGCGGTTGGCGCGCCCCATCACCGCGTTCTGCTCATGGACCAGCGACGGCACCCGGCGCCGCGTCGCGGCATAGAGCGGCGGCAGGGTCGGATAGCCGCCAAAACCGACCACGGCGTCGGGCTTGATGCGCGCAATCACGCTGGACGCCTGTCGCACGCCGCGCCAGATCGACCAGAATGAGGCGGCCACCGCCAGCGGGTTGCGCGAGCCGATCGTCGCCGACTGGATCTGGTGAACGCCGGCAGCCGGGAAATGGCCGGTAAAACGGTTGACGCGGTCGTCCGTGGCCAGATGCACCGTCCAGCCGCGTTCCTTCAATTCATGCGCAAGCGCCTCGGCGGGAAACAGATGCCCGCCGGTGCCGCCCGCTGCGAGGAGGATGACACCTCTCGCCATCTATTCCGCCGGCATCGGATGCTGGGCAACGCCGCCGAAGCCGATCGGACGGCGTTTCTCCGGCTTCTTGCGGGTCAGCGCCAGCACCATGCCCATGGAGATGGCGATGGCGATCTGCGAGGAGCCGCCATAGGAGATGAACGGCAAGGTCATCCCCTTGGCCGGGATGAGCTGCAGGTTCACGCACATGTTGATGGCCGATTGCAGGCCGAACACGGTGACCAGCCCGCCGACCGCGTAGCGGCTGAAATCGTCATGTTCCTTCATGGCGGCGTTCAACCCGCGCAGAACGATAAAGGCGAAGATGGACATGATGAAGAAGCACATGACGAGGCCGAACTCCTCGCCTGCGACCGAGAAGACGAAGTCGGCGTGGCTGTCGGGAATGACGCGCTTGATCGTCCCCTCGCCCGGACCGACGCCGAACCAGCCGCCATTGACCAGCGCCTCGTGGCCCATGTCGACCTGGAACGTATCGCCCTCTCCGGTCAGGAAGCGGTCGATGCGGCCGGCGACGTGCGGGAACACGGTATAGGCCGCGAACAGGCCGGCGGCGCCCGTCGCGCCGAGCACGATGATCCACAGCCACGGCAGGCCTGCCATGAAGAACATGACACCCCAGGTGCCGGTCACCAGCATCGTCTGGCCGAGATCGGGCTGCGCCACCAGAAGGGCGAGCACAAGGCCGAGCAGGATCATGGCGAACAGGTTGCCCGGAATATCGGGGTGACGCTTGTGCTCGGCGAACAACCAGGCGCAGATCACCACGAAGGCCGGCTTGAGGAATTCCGACGGCTGGATCGACAGGCCGGCGAAGGAAATCCAGCGCCGCGCGCCCTTTACTTCGACGCCGACGTAAAGAACGGCCACCATCAGCACCAGCATGACGCCGAGCATGAGCAGGGCCGTGCGCCTGATCTGACGCGAATCTAGGAACGAAACCGCCAGCATCACGCCCAGCGCCGGCACGGTGAAGATGATCTGGCGGGTCGCGAAATGGAACGGATCGAGGCCGATGCGTTGCGCGACCGCCGGGCTTGCGGCGAAGGACAGCACGATGCCCAGCCCCATCAGCGACAGGAAGGCCGCCAGGAACCATCGATCGACGGTCCACCACCATGTGGCGACCGGGCTTTTATCCAGACGGCTCGCGCGTGCCATAGTCAATTCCCTCCGATGGGTTCGACACCCTCGATAGCATTCGCAGCTTGCCTGAAGGCTTCGCCGCGAACCTCGAAATTCTTGAACTGGTCGAAACTGGCGCAGGCCGGCGACAACAGCACCGCCGCCTCGCTGCCCGTTTCGCGGGCCGCATCTGCAGCCGCGTGCTCGACCGCCGCCGCCAGCGTGCCGGCGATCTCGTAAGGCGCCGCCTCGCCCAAAGTCGCAGCGAAGGCCGGCGCCGCCTCGCCGATCAGGTAAGCCTTGGCGATACGCGGAAAGTAGTCGCGCAGCGGCTCGATGCCGCCTTCCTTCGCCAGTCCGCCGGCGATCCAGTAGATGCGCTCGAAGCTCGACAGCGCCGGTGCCGCGGCATCGGCATTGGTCGCCTTGGAATCGTTGATGAACAGGACATGTCCCTTGCGGCCGACCTGCTCCATGCGGTGCGCCAGCCCGGGGAAGCTTTGCAGGCCTGACTGGATTTCCGCGGCGCTCAACCCGACCTTGAGGCAGGCGGCCAGGGCGGCGAGCGCATTCTGCGCATTGTGCTGGCCGCGCAGCGAACCGATGCTGTCCAGCGAGGCGACACGGCTGACGCGGCCCCCGGCTGCTTCCATCAGGTTCGCGCCGTCGGCGAAATAACCGTCCGCGAGCGCCCGCCGCTTGGAGATGCGCACGACATCACTGCCGGCGCGCTCCAGCCGGTCTGCGATCTTGGCGCACCAGTCGTCATCGACCCCGACGATGGCCGTCCGGCTGCCGGCTACCAGCCGCTCCTTGATCGCGGCGTAATGCTCCATCGAGCCATGCCGGTCGAGGTGGTCGGGCGTCAGGTTGAGCAGGATGCCGGCCGTCGGATCGAGCGAGGGCGCCAGGTCGATCTGATAGGATGAGCATTCGACCACGTAGTGCCGCTCGGGCGCAGGCGGATCGAGCGTCATCACCGCGCGGCCGATATTGCCGCCCATCTGCGTGTCGCGTCCGGCGGATTTCAGCACATGCGCAATCAGCGCCGTTGTGGTCGATTTGCCGTTGGTGCCGGTGATCGCGATGAAGGGCGCATCCGGCGACTGCTTCGCACGCTCGCGCACGAACAGCTCCACATCGCCGATGATCTCGACGCCCGCCTGATGCGCCAGGTCGACGGTCCAGTGCGGCTTCGGATGCGTCAGCGGCACCCCCGGCGACAGCACGAACGACGAAAAGCCGGACCAGCCGGCCTCGCGCAGATCGGCGGTTGCGATGCCCTGCGAGGCGGCCTTGGCCACGCTGTCCGGATTGTCGTCCCAGGCCAGAACGTCAGCCCCGCCCGCCTTCAGCGCGAGCGCGGTCGCTATGCCGGACCCGCCGAGCCCGAACAGCGAAACGCGCTTGCCAGCGAAGGTCGTTGCGGGAATCACGGGCCTACCTGAGCTTGAGGGTGGAGAGGCCGACCAGCGCCAGGATGACGGCGATGATCCAGAAGCGGATCACCACCTGGCTCTCCGTCCAGCCGAGCTTCTCGAAATGGTGGTGGATCGGCGCCATCAGGAAGACGCGCTTGCCGGTCATCTTGAAATAGCCGACCTGGATGATCACCGACAGGATTTCGACCACGAACAGGCCGCCGACGATGGCCATGACGATCTCGTGCTTGGTGGCAACGGCCACCGTGCCGATGAGGCCACCGAGCGCCAGCGAGCCGGTGTCGCCCATGAAGATCGCCGCCGGCGGCGCGTTGAACCAGAGGAAGCCGAGACCGGCGCCGATCACCGCGCCGAGCACCACCGCCAGTTCACCCGTGCCGGGCACGAAATGGATCTGCAGGTATTCGGCGAACACCGCGTTGCCCGACAGATAGGCGATGACGCCGAAGGACGCGGCGGCGATCATGATCGGCACGATGGCGAGTCCGTCGAGGCCGTCTGTCAGGTTGACGGCGTTGCCCGCGCCGACGACGACAAAGGCTGCGAACGGAATGAAGAACCAGCCGAGGTTGATCAGGAATTCCTTGGCGAAAGGGAAGGCCAGCGATGACGAGAACGGCTCCTGGCCGTTGTGCATGATGACCCAGGCGGCGATGCCGGCGATGATGAATTCCAGCGCCAGCCGCGCCTTGCCGGAAAAGCCGAGATGCGACTGCTTGGTCACTTTGAGATAGTCGTCGTAGAAGCCGATAGCACCGAAACCGACCGTCACCAGCAGCACCGTCCAGACATAGACGCTCGTCAGGTTGGCCCACAGCAGCGACGACCCGATGATGCCGGTCAGGATCATCAGGCCGCCCATCGTTGGCGTGCCGGCCTTCTTGAAATGCGTCTGCGGTCCGTCGGCGCGGATCGGCTGGCCCTTGCCCTGCCGCAGGCGCAGCGAATTGATGATCGCAGGGCCGAAGATGAACACGATCAGCGCCGAGGTGATCAGCGCGCCGCCGGTTCTGAAAGTGATGTAGCGAAAGACGTTAAACGCCTGGAAATCTTCCGCGAAATCGACGAGCAGCGTAAACATGCGTTTGTCCCCCGGTCCGACCCTAGCCCTGTCCCTTGACAGGCGCTTCCGCCGGAAATTTCTTCAGCAGCGCATCGATCAGCCTGGAAAAGCCGACCCCCTTCGAAGACTTGACGACGACGGTGTCGCCGCCTTCGACCATGGCCATCAGCTTGGGCTTCAAATCATCCGCCGTTGGCTGGTGGACGACCTCGACTTCGCCGGACAAAGCCTCGGCCAGTCCCTGCATGTGCGGCCCGGCCAGCAGAAGCACATCGACGCCGGCTTCCTTGACCGGTCCGGCCAGAGCGGCGTGCAGCTTTGCCGAATGTTCGCCCAGTTCCAGCATGTCGCCGAGGACGGCGACCCGCCGCCCGCCCTCGCCGACCGGCGCGGCCTGGAGCAGGGAAAGCGCTGCCTGCATGGAGGCCGGGTTGGCGTTGTAGCTTTCGTCGATCAGCGTGATCGTGCCTTTCGGGTGACGCAGCCTATGGCGCTTGCCCCTGCCCGCCTCGGCCGAAAGATCGCCGAGCGCCAAGGCGACCGAGGGCACATCCGCGCCGACCAGATGCGCCGCGCCAAGCACGGCCAGCGCGTTCTGCACCATGTGGCGGCCCGCGGCGCCGACCCGGGCGACGATCTCGCGCCCGCCAATCTTGGCGGTGATGGTGGAATGATCGGCATGCAGCGCGTAGTCCAGCAGCCGGTAGGTCGAGCGCGCGTTCTCGCCGAAGCCGTAGACATGCTCGACGCCGGCGGCCCGCGCCATCTTGCCCAGCATGTTGGCGCGCGGATCGTCGCGGTTGAGCAGCGCCGAACCGCCCGGCTCGATGCCTTCGAAGATTTCGGCCTTGGCCTTGGCGATCTCGTCGAGATTGCGGAAGAAGCCGAGATGCGCCGCCGCGATCAGCGTGACGATGGCGACGTGCGGCCTCACCATCTTCACCAGCGGACGGATCTCGTCGGGATGGTTCATGCCGATCTCGAACACGGCATAATCGGTGTCCTGCGGCAGCCGCGCCAGCGTCAGCGGCACGCCCCAGTGGTTGTTGAAGGACTTGTCGGAGGCGTGCACGGTGCCGACAGTTGCAAGGGTGTGGCGCAGCGCCTCCTTGGTCGAGGTCTTGCCGACCGAACCGGTCACCGCGATGACCTTCGCGCTCGTGCGCTGCCGCGCCGCGATGCCGAGCTTCTCCAGCGCGACGAGAACGTCAGGCACCACGATCATCGGCGCGGTGAGACGGCCGAGCCCGGCCAGCCGCCCCTCGGCCACGACCAGCACCGCAGCGCCGGCCTTGACGGCGGCGGTTGCGAAATCATGGCCGTCCATCGCGTCGCCCTTGATGGCGAAGAAGGCGTCGCCCGGCTTCAGGCTGCGGCTGTCGATCGAAATGCCCGTGATGCCAGCCGGCAGGGTGCCGAAAGGCCGTCCACCCATGGCCTGCACCAACGCATCCGAAGTCCATAAAAGGGTCATGCTGCGCGCTCCTTCAGCGCCGCCCGCACCTCTTCATGATCGGAAAACGGCAGGGTCTGCGACCCTACGGTCTGCCCTTCCTCGTGGCCCTTGCCGGCGACGATCAGCGTATCGCCCGCCCTCAGCATCGCTACCGCTTCATGGATCGCCCGCCGCCGGTCGCCGATCTCGATGGCGCTGGGGGCAGCCACGAGGATCGCAGCACGGATGGCTTCGGGAACTTCGGAACGCGGATTGTCATCGGTGACGATCACCACGTCCGCCAGCCGCGCTGCGATCTCGCCCATGATCGGACGCTTGCCCGTGTCGCGGTCGCCGCCGCAGCCGAACACGACGACCACGCGCCCGGTGGTGAAGGGCCGCACCGAGGCGAGCACATTCTCCAGTGCATCGGGCTTGTGGGCGTAGTCGACATAGACCGGCGCGCCACCGACGGTCGTGCCGACGAGGTCGAGGCGGCCCGGCGCTCCCTTCAGCTTCTCCAGCGCGGCAAGCGCCCTGTCCGCCGGCGTGCCGGTCGCGATCGCCAGACCTGCCGAGACGAGCGCGTTGGATATCTGGAAATCGCCGGCAAGCGGCAGGTCGATCTCGCGCAGCACGCCCTCGAACTCGACCTCGGCGCGCTGCCGATGGCGTTCGTGCTCGACACGCTTCAGCTTGAGGAAATTCCCGTGCCGCCCGACGGTCAGTACATCCAGGCCCGATGCCGTTGCAGCCTTGATAGTCGGTTCCGACCACGGATCGTCGGCGAAGATCACCGCCGGCGCGCCCTTCGGCAGCAGCGCCTCGAACAGCCGCATCTTGGCCTGGTGGTACGCCTCGACGGTCGGGTGATAGTCCATGTGGTCGCGACCTAGATTGGTGAATCCGCCGGCCTTCAGCTTGACGCCATCGAGGCGGCGCTGGTCGAGGCCGTGGCTGGATGCTTCCATCGAGGCGTGGCTGACGCCGGCATCGGCGAGTTCGGCGAGCAATTTGTGCAGGGCGATCGGGTCCGGCGTCGTCAGCGAGCCGTAGTCGTTGCGGCCCGGGGCCACCACCCCTGTGGTGCCGATGGAGGCGGCTGCATAACCCGCCTGCTCCCATATCTGGCGGGTGAAGGCCGCCACCGAGGTCTTGCCGCTGGTGCCGGTCACGGCGACCATCGTCTCGGGTTGCCGGCCATAGAATTTAGCCGCCGTCAGCGCCAGCGCCAGGCGCGCGTCCTCTACCTCAATAACCGGAACCGAAACGCCGGTGCTGCCGCGCGTCGAGGTCACGATGGCGGAAGCACCGCGTTTGGCGGCGTCGGCGGCATAGGCCATGCCGTCAGCCTTCGTGCCCGCGAGCGCAAAGAAAAGCGTTCCCGGCACGACCTGCCGGGAATCCGACGAAACGCCGGTTACCGCGGTGTCGGAGAACCCTTCGACAGGCAGGATACCGGCTAGATTTCTAAGCTTCATCGAATCCCAGTCATTGCAACGAATGGACGCGCATCGGGCGCAAGGGCAATTCCGCCGGCCTGTGCGGAAACGCCGGAAGAATCATTGGAAGGAAACCAGCGTTGGATCATTTTCATGGCTGAAATCTGGCTTCACGCCAAGCATGGCGGCCGAACGGGCGATGATGTTGTGGGCAATCATGCCGGCGTTCGACGCCGCGGTGGCGCCCATGCCCGGCTTTTCCGCCTTTGGCTCGTCGGCGATGCTCAAAACGATGTATTGCGGGTCATCCATCGGGAACGCCGCGACGAAGGCGTTGAAGTTCTTTTCCTTGGAATAGCGGCCGTTGACGACCTTTTCCGCGGTTCCGGTCTTGCCGCCGACGCGGTAGCCCGGCACGCGCGCATTGCGGCCTGAGCCTTTCTCGGCGTTGAGGCGGTAGACATAGCGCATCCCCGCGACCGTGGTATCCTTGACCACGCGCTTGGCGGTCGCCATCGCTTCTTCCTGCGTGCGGCGCAGGAAGGTTGGCTCCATCAGGAAACCGCTCATAAGCGCAGCACAACCCACCGCCGTCTGCAGCGGCGTCGTCGAGACGCCGTGTCCGAAGGCGATGGTGATGGAGTGCACCTTCTTCCACACTTTCGGCTCGGTCGGCCTGGCGACTTCCGGCAATTCCGTCTGCATTTTTTCAAGAATGCCGAGGCGATGCAGGAACTCGCGGTGGCCGTCGATGCCGACCACGTCGGCCTCCTTGGCCGAACCGATGTTGGACGAGTAGATGAACACCTCCGGCACCGTCAGCCAGCGGCCCTTGCCGTGGAAATCGTGAATGGTCTGGCGGCCGATGCGGATCGGGCGCGTCGCATCGAACTTGGTGTCCATGGTGACCTTGCCGGAATCCAGCGCCATGGCCGTGGTGAAGCTCTTGAAAGTCGAGCCCATTTCGTAAAGGCCGGCCGACATGCGGTTCAGCCGGTCCTTGTCCTGCGCGTTATAGGGATTGTTCGGATCGAAATCCGGCACCGACGCCATCGCCAGCACTTCGCCGGTCTTGATGTTGAGCACGACGGCGCCGGCGGCGATCGCATGATATTTCTCCATGCCGATCGCCACCTCGTCGCGCACGACATGCTGGACGCGCAGGTCGATCGACAACTGCACCGGCTTCAGATCCTTGGCGATGGCGAGCCCCGACTGCTGCAGGTCCGAAAGGCCCTGCTCGTCGATATATTTCTCCATGCCGGAGATGCCCTGATTGTCGATGTTGGTCAGGCCAACGACATAGGCAGCGGTTTCGCCACCTGGGTAGAACCGGCGCTTCTCGGTGCGGAAGCCGATGCCCGGTATGCCGAGTTGCAGGATTTCGCCCTGCTGCTTCGGCGTCAGCTGGCGCTGCAGCCAGACGAACCCCGCCCCGCTCTTCAATTTGCGATAGGTCTGCTCGTAGTCGATCTCGGGCAGCACCGTCGCCAGCCGCTCGATCGCCTCGTCGGCATCGACGATGTGGCGCGGCTCAGCATAGAGCGACGCGGTCTTGATGTCGGTCGCCAGCACCTCGCCGTTGCGGTCGACAATGTCGGGTCGCGACGCGGTGATGCGACTCGCCGGAACCCCGGAGGTATCCGGGTCCTGGAAGCCGAGATAGACCAGCCGCCCGGCAATCGTCGAATAAATGGCGAAGAACACTGCCATCGTCATGACAGTGCGCGTCCTGGTGCGGCCCCCGGTCGCCTTGCGGGCGCTGTCGAACACGATGGAGCCGTCGGATGCGGCCGTCGAGGCCCTTTTCAGCAGCTTGCCGATCATCGCACCGCTCCAGTGACCGTCTGATCGACCGTCTTGTCCTGGCCGTTGTCGGCCATGTCGCCACCTGGGTCCGCCGACAGATCCTCGATCGTCAGCGCCCGAATGGGGATATCGTCCAGCTTGACGATCTGGTGCGGATCGACCGGCTCGAGCGCCAGCTGGGATTTGTAGATCTCTGCCAGCTTCTGCAGCCGTGAGGGTTGCGTCAACAGGCTCCAGTCGGCCTTCAGCAGGTCGATCGTGTCTTCCTCGGCGTTGATCTGTGCCTGCAGCCGGTGCACCACCGTCTGCTGTTCCTCGGCCTCGCGCTTGATCTTGTAGGTCAGGGCCGCAGCCGAAACCATGACAGCGATCAGGACTATGTCGGTGGTACGGAACACGTCTTACCTCTCTCCCGGGCGGTCGATGCCGGGCAGCTTTGGAAGGCCGAAAATCGAAAGATCGTCCGAGCGCGCGGGCGCCCCGGTGCGCACCGCGGCCCGCAGCCGGGCGGAGCGCGAACGCGGATTGGCGGAAAGTTCGGCCTCGCCGGCGGTTGCCGCGGACCCAAGTTTCTGGAACGTGGCGACGCGCGCCTGCGCCTCCGGCATGTGCCGCGACCCGCTGCCCATCTCGGAACGGTCGGCGATGAAGCGCTTGACGATACGGTCTTCGAGCGAATGGAACGTGACCACGACAAGCCGCCCGCCCGGCTTCAGCACGCGCTCTGCCGCGAGCAGCGCCCTCGCCAACTCGCCCAGCTCGTCATTGACGAAGATGCGCAGCGCCTGGAACACGCGCGTCGCCGGGTGGATCTTGTCGCCCGGCTTGCGGCCGATATGCGTCTCGATGGCGTCGGCGAGATCGAGCGTCCGCTCGAAGGGACGCTTCTCCCGCCGTTGTTCGATCATCCGGGCGATGCGGCCGGCGTGGCGCTCCTCACCGAGGAAACCGAAGATGCGCGCCAGGTCGCCGGCCTTGAAGCTGTTGACCACTTCGGCGGCGCTCAGGCCCGCCTGCGCCATGCGCATGTCGAGCGGGCCGTCGAAGCGGAAGGAAAAACCGCGCTCCGCCTGGTCGATCTGCATGGAGGAGACACCGATATCGAGCACGACGCCATCGGCGCTTTCGGCATGTTCGTCGAGAGTTGAGAACGGCGCCTGTACCAGTCGGAGCCGGCCTTCGGCTTCCTGCTCCAGCGGCCTGCCGGCCGCTATCGCGTCGGGATCGCGGTCGATGGCGACAACCGATGCGCCGGATTCCAGGACCGCCTTGGTATAGCCGCCGGCGCCGAATGTTCCGTCGATGATGGTTTCACCCGGCCGCGGCGAAAGCGCCGTCAGAACCTCGGCGAGAAGGACCGGAATGTGACGGGCCGGTCCGCCAACGGCGTGAAGGTCATCGCCGTGGCCCGCCATCATTCCGGCTGCCCCCCGGTTTTCGTCCCCTGCCGAAGCTTCAAAAGCCGCGCCCGCGCCTGCGCCCCATAAGTCGCCAGCCGCGCCGGTTCCCAGATCTGGAAGAAATTGCCACGTCCGACGAACGCCACGTCCGTCGAGATGCCCGTATGCTCGCGGATGAAATCCGTGACGGTGATGCGCCCGTCCTGGTCCAGCTTCAGGAACGCTCCGTCGCCATGGCAGAAGAAGGACATGTCGTCCGCCGTCTGCAGGAAAGGGTCCTCCTGCGCGATACGCTGCTCGTAGCGGTCCAGCAGATCGGGCCCGCCCACGTCCATTGCCGGATTGTCCAGGCAGCGCAGCGCATAGAGGTCCGCATAACCGCGCTTCTGCACCACCGAACGGAAATGCGCCGGCACGGAGACCCGCCCCTTGGCGTCGATCCTGTTCACCGCGTTTGACAGAAAACGGTCCATGACGCCCTACAGCCGCTTCCGCCGCCGCACCCCTCTCCATCCTCGCATCCGCGTCGCCTCGGCGCGGTCCCTTGCGCGCTTCGCATGTGTTCGGGCGAGCGAAGGTCTGCAAACGAAAAGCCACAGCGGCTGCCCGTCTGGCGTACGCTTCACCCTGACACGGAACGAAGGCTTGAATGAGTGAATGGGATAACATGGGGCACTATGGGCGTCAACGGGAACAAGCTTCACGAATCGGGCGCCAGGCCCCTGTCACAGGGCTTTGCGCAGATTCCCGTATTTATCGTCCATTAAGCCTAACGAACCGTTTAAACGGCCGAGCGCCGACGGCGGCGGCCGACCGCTCGGGTCGCCGTCGTTGCAAGGCACAAATGTCGAAAAATGCCAGCCGGCCTGTAAGCCGGGTTCTGTATGGCCCCTGCCTCGCGGCAGGAACGTGGCGGCCATTCATCTTGAGCGCATGTCGCCATGCGCCTCACGCAACCTACCCGGGTGACTGGGCCGGAAACAGCCCTGAAGGTTGCCCTTCGCGCCACCCCTATTCGGTTTTGCTCCCGGTGGGGTTTACCTTGCCGCGTCCGTTACCGTCCGCGCGGTGGGCTCTTACCCCACCCTTTCACCCTTGCCGCGAAAATCGCGGCGGTTTGCTTTCTGTGGCACTTTCCCTGGGGTCGCCCCCGCCGGCCATTAGCCGGCACCGTGTTTCCATGGAGCCCGGACTTTCCTCACCCGCAGCCTTTCGGCTTCGCGGGTGCGGCCGCCCGGCCAGCTGGCAGAGCGTATAAAGGGGTTCGCGCATGAAAACGCAAACGAAAAAGCCGGCAGGGCGGAGTGCCGCCTCGCCGGCAAGCCATCAGGCTCCGACGCCGAGCGCCGCCATTTGCACCTTGACCTTGGCGCAATAGGCTGAAGACACCGGATTCATCCGCTTGGCGGCATGTCCGGCATTGTATTTCAGGATCGTGCCGCAGGTGCTTCCGCCGCCCAAATCCTGCGCCATCGCCAGATATTTGATGCCGTATTTGATGTTGGTCTCCGGATTGTAGAGCCCGGCCACCGAACCGCTGTAGCCCAGCATCCGCGCCGTCGCCGGCTTGATCTGCATGAGACCGATCTCGCCGGCGCTGCCGACGATGTTCGGCTGATAGTTGCTCTCGACGCTGATCACCGCATGGGCAAGCGAAACCGGAACGCCGTAGCTGGCGGCATAGCGCGAAACGATGGCCGAATAGCGCGTACCGCCGGAGGCCGCGGCGATCACCGCGGGCTTTCCGATCGTACGTTTGCGCGCCTTGAGCGAAACGGTCTTGACCGGCTTCGTCGCGCGCTTCTGGGCTTTGACCGTTTTGGCCGCTTTGGCCTTTTCCGTGCCGGCTTTTGCAACCTTGCCGGACTTGGACGGGGCTTCGTCAGCCTTCTTGGTTCCGGGCTTGATGGCCGCGCTCTGGCATCCGAAGACGGAGCAGATGCCGGCGTCGTTTTTCTCAGGCGACTTGGCGGTTTTGGTCTTGCCCGCTTCGATTTTCTTGGCTGCCTCACCCGTGTAGACGTCCCCGACATCTTTGGCGTTGGCAGCAAAACTCGTCATCGCGGCAGCAATGGCGGCCGCTACAAAAATATAGCTCTTCATTTGGTCCTGTTTGTCCCGGCCGCTTGAAAGATGTTTTCAGCGGCAACCTCGAATAGTGCTGGTTTATTTTTGTGTATTGACCAACACGGGTGCGGAACAGGCTTTTGCAGGCCCAATGCGCATCAAAAAGGGCAGCGCAATTCACATTGCGTAACAGTATGTAACTTAAAGAAATTGAACAGGTTGCTTTCCGGTCGCCTTTGGAAGGCGTTCGTGAAGAGCGCGCAATGTGCCGATGGTGGACGCATCGGCGACGCCATCGACGCGGCGCGGGCGGAAATGCCTCTGGAAGGCTTCGACCGCGGTTCTGGTCTTGTTGTTGAACCTGCCGCAGGCCTCAACGCCATAGCCATACTGCTGCAGCAGGGCCTGAAGTTCCTCCACGGACGGTCCGGCGTCACCCAAACCGAGGCCTTTTGCCGAGCGTATTGGAGCGGCGGGAACCAGATGTCCGATCCCTGCCTTGAAGAGAGTTCGCCAGGGAAATTTCTCGCCCGGATCGACCTTCCGACCCGGCGCGATATCCGAATGCGCCAGCACACGTTCCGGAACGATCGCATGCCGGTCGATTATGCCGGCGCAAAGCGCGATCACCGCCCCGATCTGCCGTTTTGGAAACGACGGATAGCCGTTGGAATGGCCGGGATTGACGATCTCGATGCCGATGGAACAGGAATTGTTGTCCGTTACGCCATGCCAGAAGCTCTTGCCGGCATGCCAGGCGCGATCCTTTTCGCGCACCATCTGAACGATGCGACCATCTTCATGAACGAGGTAATGGGAAGAAACTTCGCTTTGCGGATTGCAGAGCCAGTCTTCGGCGGCGGCCCCGCTGTCCATCCCGGTATAGTGCAGCACGATCATGTCGGGGCCTGACGTTCCGCGCCGGGAACCGAAGTTGGGCGATGGCCTCACCGCGGCGCTGATATGATCGGGCGCGAACTCCGTCATGCCGGCGCGAGGTCCCTTTCGATCATTTCATAGGCGGCATTGATCGCCGCGACCCTCGCCGTGGCGATCTTGATGAATTCCTGCGGCAGTCCGCGCCCGATCGCCCGGTCCGGGTGGTTTTCGGCGACAAGCTTGCGGTAGTGCTTCTTGACGTCTTCGAACGGCCTGCCCCGCTCTATCCCGAGGATCGCATAGGGATCGTCCCGTCCCAGATGTACATGCCGCGCGAGGATGCTCTGGTAGTGAACCTCGTCGATCTTGAAGACGGTCGCGACCGTGTGGAGGAACCGGGCCTCACGTTCATGCAGCACACCATCGGCGGTCGCGATATGGAACAGCCCGTCGAGTATATTTTCCAGCATGTCGCAGTTTTGATGCCCCGAACCGCAAAGCTGCGCCATTTTCTCGGCATAGGCCTCGAAGCCGGCGGTATCTTTTTTCGCCAGATCGTAGAGCCGCGCCACATGATGCGTCTCCTCGCGCGGAACCTCGAAAATCTCGCGGAAGGCACGGATTTCCTCCTGCGTCACGACGCCGTCGGCCTTGGCCATCTTGGCCGAAAGCGCGATCATCGCGACAGAGAACGCGACGCGGCGGCGCAGTTCCGCATCGCCGGAAAACACGGTGCGGACGGCCTCCACCAGATCGGCGACGCCGGACGTCGCCGAGGCGGAAACACGGGTAATGAAGTCGCCAATGCGATCCCAAATCGACATGGGCGCCTGTGTAGAGCGAACCGCTTGCACACCGCAAGCCAAACGTCTTCACATGCTTGCTATCGGATGACCATTCCTGCCAGCCAAACAAAAAAAGGCCGGCAAACGCCGGCCTTTCTTCTACTCACTCACGCTAATTACTTGGCCGGAGCCGGGGTTGCCGGAGCCGGTTCAACAGGCTTCACTTCCGGGTTTGCCGGTGCACTCGGATTCATCGGCTGCTCCGCAGCCGGCGGATTGGTGCTCTGCGTGGTGGTGGTGTCGGTACCGCTGTCGCTGCAGGCGGCAACGCCCAGCAAAGCCAAAGCGGAAACAGAAGCGAGAACAAATTTCTTCATGACATCTCTCCTTTCGCAATAACGCCGTTTTCGGCGGCGGTCGGAGAGAAAATGCCTGGTGGCGGATTCCGTTTCGTCACGTTGCGTTTCGTTTTGTAACAACAGAACAGCGAGCGCCCTTGGCAACCTTGCCGCCTGTCACACAACGCGTCATCGACCTGTCATCGCCCTGCGATACCCGCTTGCCTCAATGCAAATCGGGGATTCGCGGTTCCATGACCGACATTTCAGGTGAACTGGTCTTTCGTCGCGGCAAGGAAGTCGGCAAGGCCGTCTACCAGAACCGCCCCCTCTCAAAGGCGGGCATTTCAGAGCGGCTTTTCGCGCTACTGTTTTCCGGCCTCGTCTATCCGCAGATATGGGAGGATCCCGATATCGACATGGAAGCGATGGCGCTCGGCTCAAGCCATCGCGTCGTCACGATCGCTTCCGGCGGCTGCAACGTGCTGGCTTATCTGACGCGCTCGCCCGCAAGCGTCGAGGCTGTCGACCTCAACGCCGCGCATATCGCCCTCAACCGCATGAAGCTGGCGGCGATGCGGCACCTGCCCTCGCAGGCGGATGTCTTCCGCTTCTTCGGCAGCGTCGGCAATGCGCATAATGCGGCGGCCTATGACCGCTTCGTCGCGCCGCATCTCGATCCCGTCAGCCGCCATTACTGGGAACGCAAAAGCTGGCGCGGCCGGCGCCGCATCGAGATATTCAACCGCAATTTCTACCAGACGGGCCTTCTCGGCCTGTTCATCGCGGCGGGACATCGTACGGCAAAGCTGCACGGCGTCGACCCGGCCGAACTGCTGCGCGCCGGCACGATGGAAGAGCAGCGGCGCTTCTTCGATGAGAAGCTGGCGCCGGTTTTCGACCGCCGCCTGCTGCGCTGGGCCACCGCACGGAAATCGTCGCTGTTCGGCCTCGGCATCCCGCCGGCACAATACGATTCGCTCATCACCTCCGGCGACGGCACCATGGCGAGCGTGCTCAGGGCGCGCCTGGAGAAACTCGCCTGCGGCTTTACCTTGAAGGACAACTATTTCGCCTGGCAGGCCTTTGCCCGCCGCTACCCCGAACCGGACGAAGCGGCCCTGCCCGCCTATCTGGAGAAGCGCAATTACCCGACGCTCAAGGCCAATGCCGGGCGCGCCTCCATCCACCACGCCAACATGATCGACTTCCTCGCCGCCAAGGATGCCGGAACGGTGGACCGCTTCGTGCTGCTCGACGCGCAGGACTGGATGACCGACGCGCAGCTCAATGCGCTGTGGACGGAAATCACCCGCACCGCCGCGGCAGGCGCTCGCGTCATTTTCCGCACCGCCGCCGAGCCCAGCCTGCTGCCCGGACGTGTCTCGGCCTCGCTGCTCGACCAGTGGAGCTACGAAGAGGACGCCTCGCTTGATTTCTCGGCACGCGATCGCTCCGCCATCTATGGCGGCTTCCATCTCTATGTGAAGCGCGCCGCATGAGCACGCCGGCAGCCGAACGGCTGGGCGGCCACGCCGAACTGATGGACGGCGTGTATCGCTGGCAGCGCCACATCTACGACCTGACCCGCAAATATTACCTGCTCGGCCGCGACCGGCTGGTTGCCGGTCTCGATGTCCCGGCCGGCGGCACGGTGCTGGAACTCGGCTGCGGCACCGGGCGCAATCTCGTTGTGGCAGCGCGCCGCTATCCGAACGCCCGCTTCTTCGGCCTCGATATCTCGAACGAGATGTTGGAAACGGCGCGGGCCGCTCTCGCCCGCGACGCCCTTTCCGGGCGCGTGACCGTCGCACGCGGCGATGCCACCGATTTCGACCCGTCGATTCTGTTCGGCGAGGTGAAGAGCTTCGACCGCATCTTCATCTCCTATTCCCTCTCGATGATTCCGGAGTGGGAAAAAGCGGTGACTGCGGCGCTCGCGGCACTTTCGCCTGGCGGTTCTCTGCATGTCGTCGATTTCGGCGGGCAGGAACGCTTGCCTGCGTGGTTTCGCGCGGCGCTGCGCGGCTGGCTGCGCCGGTTCCACGTATCGCCGCGTGATTCTTTGCGCGAAGTGCTGGAATCGGAATCTTCGCGAACGGGCGCAAACCTCTCTTTCCAAACGCTTTATCGCGGCTATGCCATTCTGGGGATATTGAAAAGATAGTGGTGCGTCCCTCGAGGCTCGCTCCAGATAGTTATTTCAGCGCCACCAGCAACTGGCTTGCCAGCACCTGTGGACGATACTGCAGCTTCGACGGCGTCAGGCCGAGGCGCACGACGACCAGCTTTTCGGAGGGAACGACGGCAATCGTCTGTCCGTCATGGCCGGTCAGCCAATAGCAGTCCTCGGGCAACCCGGCGGCGGCGTCCGAACTCTCCTCGTCGCCCGGGCCCTCGATCCAGACCTGGCCCCTGCCATAGATGCCGTTCGAGGCCGGAGCCGGCTCATGCATCCAGGCGACGTAGCCGGCGGGCAGGATTTCCTTGCCGTTCCAGACGCCGTCCTGCAGCAGGAACTGGCCGAAGCGCGCCCAATCGCGCGCCGTAGCGTAAAGATAGGACGACCCGACGAAGGTGCCGGTCTCATCCGTCTCCATCACCGCGCTCTGCATGCCGAGCGGATCGAACAGGGAAAGCCGTGGCCAGGCCAGCGCGTTGCCCTTGTCGCCGATCGCATCCTGCCAGATGCGTGACAGCATCACCGCGGTGCCGCTGGAATAGGAAAACACCTTGCCGACATCGCCTTCCAGCGGCTTTGCCTCGGCGAAACCCGCCATGTCGGGCGCCAGATAGAGCATACGCGTCACGTCGGTGACGTCGCCATAGTCCTCATTGAACTGCAGGCCGCTCGACATCGCCATCAGGTCGGCGATGCTGATCGCCGCGCGGCCGTCGGCCTTCCAAGGCTCGAACAGTCCGTTCTTATCGATCGCAAGCTTGCCGTCTTTCACCAGCGTGCCGACGATCGCCGCATTGACCGTCTTGGTCATCGACCAGCCGAGCAGCGGCGTCTTCTCGGAGAAACCTTCGCCATAGCGCTCGCCGGCGATCCGCCCGTTCTTGACCACGACCACGGCGCGCATGCCGGGGCCGGTCAGGGCGGGATCGTCGAGGATCCGTTTCACCTCCGGGTCCTGCGAGGGATCGACGCGGCTGCCTTCCGGCCACGGCGCATCGAGCGGCGGCGCGGGCGTCAAAGTCGGTCCCGCTATCGCCCTGGCGGCGGCGACATCGCCATTTGGAACGCTGGTGCAGCCGAGTCCATCGCGCCGGATCGCCACGCTGCGGCCAAGGATGCCCAACAATCCCGCCGAAACGGTGCCGGCCTCCCTGTCCACGTCAACCCGCATCAGCTTGAGCAGCGGATGGCCGGGCGCCTGCACATCGACGGCCAGCACCTCCCCGGCGTCCCTGTCGGCCAGGAAAACATTCGAGCAGACGATCTTGGCGGAATAGCCGGAGGCGATGCGGATCAGATCAGGCGGCGAGACATAGAGCCAAGTGAATAGCCCGGCGACGGCGAGGACAAGCAGCGCCAGAAACCATTTCACGATCCTTGCCACGATACGCATTGCGCCTCCTCCATGCTCGCCATGACGTCTGCCATGGATTCGCCGCCATTGCTCCCGCAAAATTGCAGCCGATTCACTTGGCATAACCGAATATCAACCATGTTCGGCGATGAATTCGTGGCAAGTGGGTTGCGGGGATAGCGCGGAGCGGGATGAAGCCGACGGACGCAACCATGGCATGACCTGTAACCGGTCGGGGGGACATATGCGCCGTTTCGCGGCACTCTTAGCGCTGACGCTGCTGGCCGCATGCTCGACGGTCAACGACCTCGTGCCGGTCCCCTCGGGGGGCTCCGGCGTCGCCGTGCGCTCCCCCCGCTTCGCCGACTCCGATCCGCATGAATGGGTGAGCGGCGCGCCCTGGAACTATGCTGTCCACGGCACCGACGTGTCGAAGTACCAGACCTCGGTCGATTGGCGCCAGGCAAAGGCCAGCGGCATTTCCTTCGCCTTCATCAAGGCGACCGAGGGCGGCGACCGCGTCGACGACCGGTTTTCCCAGCACTGGAGCGGCACGAGAGCGGCCGGACTCCCGCGCGCGGCCTATCATTTCTACTATTTCTGCCGCCCCGCGGCCGAACAGGCGCGCTGGTTCATCCAGAACGTGCCGAAAGAGCGCTCGTCCATGCCGCCGGTGCTGGACATGGAATGGAACCCGCAATCCCCGACCTGCAAGCTGCGTCCCGACGCCGCCACTGTGCGCAGCGAGATGAGCATCTTCCTGTCGATCGTCGAGAAGCACTACGGCAAGAAACCGATCATCTACACATCGATCGATTTCTTCGATGACAACGGTCTTTCGGGCTTCCGCGGCTATCCCTACTGGCTTCGCTCGGTCGCCGGCCATCCGCGCGAAAAGTACGGCAGCCACCCCTTCACCTTCTGGCAGTACACCGGAACCGGCGTCATCCCGGGCATGAAGGGAAACGCCGACATCAACGTTTTCAACGGCTCGGAAGCCGCCTGGAACAGCTGGCTGAGACAAAACACCCGTTGACACGGGTTCCCCTGCCTGCTTTTCGACACATGTTGTCGGCAAGCGGTGCCCAGCAACTGTTCCCGGAGAAACGATGAAATCGCGCTTCAGCCCATTCGTGGCGTTTTTGCTGGCGGCATCGGCATTGCCGGCCGCCGCGCAGGAATGCGGCGGCGACTTCGCCAACTGGAAACAGGGCGTCTCTGCCGAGGCAACCGCAGCCGGCGTCGGCCAGGCCGGCCATGAGGCGCTGGCCATTGCCACGCTCGACGACAAAGTGCTGGCCCGCGACCGCTCGCAGGGCGTCTTCTCGCAGACCTTCAACCAGTTCTCGGGCCGCATGATTTCGGCCTATCGGCTGAAGCAGGGCGCGGCCAATCTGGCGAAATACGCCGATGTCTTCGCCCGGGCGAAGCAGGAGTTCGGTGTGCCCGGCGCGGTGGTCGGCGCCTTCTGGGCGCTGGAAACCGATTTCGGCGCCGTGCAGGGCGATTTCAACACCCTCAACGCGCTGGTGACGCTGGCGCATGACTGCCGTCGCCCGCAGGTATTCCGGCCGCAGCTCATCCCGCTGCTGAAGCTCATCGACCGCGGTATCGTGCCCGCCGACGTCAAGGGCGCCTGGGCCGGCGAGATCGGCCAGACGCAGATGCTTCCCGCCGATTATCTGGCGGATGGCGTCGATGGCGATGGCGACGGCGCCATCGATCTGCGCGGCAGCGCTCCCGATGTCATCATGACCACGGCCAAGAAACTGGAGATGAAGGGCTGGAAGCGCGATCAGCCCTGGATCCAGGAGGTCCGCGTACAGGACGAGATGCCCTGGGACCAGACCGGCCGCTCCAACAAGCTGCCGCTGTCGCAGTGGACTGAATGGGGCGTCACCAACCCTGACGGCTCGCCCTTGCAGGACAACGGCCTCAAGGCCGGTATCGTCCTGCCGATGGGCCGCAAGGGTCCGGCCTTCCTCGCCTATGAGAATTACGACGTCTATCTGGAGTGGAACCAGTCGGCCACCTATGCGCTGACCGCGGCTGTCCTTGCCTCCCGCCTCGCCGGCGCGCCGGCCTACGATCCGCGCAATCCCGAAACCGGCCTCACCATGGACCAGATGAAGGACCTGCAAACCCGGCTCGAAGCGCGGGGCTACGATGTCGGCAAGGTCGACGGCATCCTTGGCAACAACACGCGCGAGGCGATCCGCAAGGAGCAGATGCGTCTCGGCATCGCCGTCGACGGCTGGCCGACGCCGGACCTGCTGGCGAGGCTTTGACGCCCTGCCTTCCCCCTTGGGGGAGAAGGCAAAGAACTCACCCCGCCATCGTCTCCAGGCTGGCCAGTCCCTGCGGTGCCTCGCCCTCGTCGAACGGTGTCGTCACCTCCACGAACGTGTCGGGGTAGAACCCGTTGAAGCGGGTCCGCAGCGACAGCGAATAGGCGCCGATATGGCCGATCTCGATCCAGTCGCCGGTATCGACCGTTTCCGGCAGCCAGAACGGCCGCGACAGGATATCGACGGAATCGCAGGTCGCCCCGCACACCTTGAACGGCACGATGTTGGCTTCCGAGCCGTTGCGCGAGCGGATGGCGGGATCGGGAATGAAACGCGCCGGCAAGGTGATCTTGCCGGTCCATGAGTCCGACAGCGACGCCCAGATGCCGTCATTGATGTAGAGCCGCCTGCCCTTGCGCAGGAGAACGCGCACGATCAGCGAGAAACAGCGCGCGACGATCACCCTGCCCGGCTCGGCGAACAGCGGCACCTCGCCGAAGCCGTACTCCTTGAGATCACCGCGCAACCGCGCCATGAGTTCGGCCAGCGACGGCATTGCCACCGCCTTGCGGTTGGGGTCGTGGCCGTATTCGGCCGGAAAGCCCCCGCCGACATCGAGCCCTGCCAGATCGAAGGACAGCCGGTTGCGCACCCAGTCGGCTGAGGCCAGCGCCCGCTCATAGGTGTCCGGCTCCTCGATCTGGCTGCCGACATGGAAGCACAGGCCGACCTTGTAGCCGGTGCGGTTCAGGCGCTCCGCAAGCTCGACCGCATAGGCCGGACCGGCGCCGAATTTCTTGGAGAGTTCGTAAGCGGCGTGTCCTTTGGTCTGCACGCGCACGTACACCGTCATCGAACCGGGGTCGATATCCAGCGCCCGCACCACGCGGGTCAGCTTGGTGATCTCGTCCTCATGGTCGACGGCGATCACCCGAATGCCGTATTTTTCCAGCGCCAGCTTGATGTCCGACTGGGCCTTGACCGGATGCATGTAAAGCATCTCGGCATCGGACGAGACCGCGCGCACCGCCGCGAACTCCCCAGGCGACGCAACGTCGAACGCCTTCACACCGGCCTCGACCAGCGTTTCGAGCACCATCGGCTCGCCATTGGTCTTCACCGCATAGGCCGTCTTGCCGGGAAACATGCTCATGAACTGGCTGGCATCCGCCTTCAGCACCTGGGGCCGGAAGCAGTAGACCGGGTCGTCCGGGCGAAGCGCCAGCGCCGCTTCGCGCGCATTCTCGAATCGCTGCATCGCGGATTCCCTTGTGGCCAGTTGGCGCACTCTATCCGGTCCGGCACGCGGAAAGAACCGTGCTTTCAAGCCGCTTCAAGGGATTTTGAACACCGCTTGTCGGGACTCAGACCGAAACCCGAATAAGGCAGTTTCGGCACATTTTTTGCACAGCGCCGGCTCCGTAATTTCGGCAGCAATTTCAAACCTTAAGCCTATAGAATGGGTAGAAAATTCCACAGTCCTGTCGCAATGCAGCACATTTTCCGCTTGTCTGTGGGCCAAATGACCCTAGACTCCCAGCCATAGCTCTTTGATGAGGAGGCTATGCATGGGACTTACGAGGCCACTTAACGCTTTGATGATCTGTGCTGCGTTCGCTTTCATCGGCGCCCTTATTGTGGGCGTTCTTCCGTAAGGCCGCATCAGCGGGGGAAGACCAGCACCTCATAGTGAAAAATCTTTGAAAGGCCGGGTTTATCGCCCGGCCTTTCTGCATGGGGTCACGCCGCTGCCGAGCCTGCGGCATCCGCCGGCTGCTGCGCTCGGATACCGATCATATGGCAGATGGCGAAAACCAGATCGGCCCGGTTCATCGTATAGAAGTGGAAGTCGCCGACGCCGCGCTCGACCAGATCCATGACCTGCTCGGCAGCGACGGCTGAGGCCACCAGCGCATGGGTCTGCGCATCGTTGTCGAGACCTTCGAAGCGCTCCGCCAGCCAACCCGGCACATGCGCGCCGGCCCGTGCGGAGAAGTTCGCCACCTGCTTGAAGCTGTGCACCGGCAATACGCCCGGCACGATCGGGATGTAGATGCCGGCTCGCCGCACCCGCTCGACATAGCGCTCGTAAAGGTCGTTGTCGAAGAAGAACTGGGTAACGGCGCGTGTCGCGCCATTGTCGACCTTGCGCTTCAGCATGTCGATATCGGTGGCGAAATCCGGGCTTTCCGGATGCTTTTCCGGGTAGGCGGAAACCGACACGTCGAAATCGCCGATCGCCCGCATCGCGCCGACCAGTTCGGCGCCATTGGCGTAACCGCCGGGATAGGGCTGATAGGCCGCGCCCGCCCCCGCCGACGGATCGCCGCGCAACGCCACGAAGCGGGTAACGCCCATCTCGGCGAATTCGCGGATGACCGAGTCCACCTCGCCGCGGGTGGCGTCGACACAGGTCATGTGCGCCGCTGGCGTCAGGCTGGTTTCCTTCAGGATGCGCTTCACCGTGCGTGCCGTGCGTTCGCGCGTCGAGCCGCCGGCGCCATAGGTGACGGAGACGAAATTCGGCTGCAGCGGTTCCAGCCGCGTCACCGTATCCCACAGCCTTGCCTCCATCTCGTCGGTCTTCGGCGGGAAGAACTCGAACGAGACCCTGATCTTGTCGCCGATATCGGGCCGGCGGGAAAAGCGAAACTGGTTCATCAGGCAATTTCCCCCATGGGCGATCTGCTGGCGGCGCGCGCGTCGGTCGACGGTTCGGCGATCAACAGCCGCCGGTCCCGGCCGAGCCAGAGCTTGACCGTCAGTTTCGGTTCGGTGCCGGCGCGCGGCTCGAAATCCTGCGTGTCCTCAAGGTCGAGACCGGCCTCGTTCAGCCATTCGGCCATCTGGATGTCCGAAAAGCCGAGACGCTGGTGCGCATGCTTGTCACGCAGGAACTCCAGCGCATGCGGCGCGAAATCGACAATCGCCAGGCGGCCGGCCGGCCGCAGCAGCCGCGCCGCCTCACGAATGGCCCGGGCTGGATCATCGAGATAATGAAGCACCTGGTGAATGGTGACGAGATCGAAGGAATCGCGCTCCACGGGCGGCGAAAAAATATCGCCCTGCCGTACCTGCGCGTTGGATATGCCCGCCTTGTCGAGATTGGCCCGCGCCACGGCGAGCATTTCTCGCGACATGTCGATGCCGACGCCGCGCCGGTAAAGCGGCGAGAAGATTTCCAGGATGCGCCCCGTACCGGTGCCGAGATCGAGCATGGACTGGAACGGCCGCTTGCCCACCAGCTTCAGCAGCGCCGCCTCCACCGCGCGGTCCGGCACATGCAGCGAGCGGATGTGGTCCCAGCTGGCTGCATTTTCAGAGAAATACTCGGCGGCGCGGTCCTGCCGCCGGCGCTTGACGCCCGCAAGCCGCTCCAGGTCACGTTCGACCTGCGCATCGCCGGAGCGGATTCCCGACACAAGCCGCAGCACGAAGTCGCGCGCCGCATCGGAATCCGAAAGGCGGAAAAAGGCCCATGAGCCTTCCTGATAGCGGCCGATCAGCCCGGCTTCCATCAACAGCTTGAGATGGCGCGAGACGCGCGGCTGCGACTGGCCGAGAATGTCGGTCAGGTCGGAGACCGTCAGATCCCCGCGCGACAAAAGCGCCAGAATGCGCAGCCGGCTGGATTCGGCCGCCGCCTTCAATGTATCTACCATCGTGTCGAGCGAGACATGCATGGGCGGTCTTCTTGTCTAAAAGATATAAAGATATGTTTATGTCGATTTCGTCTCCATTGCAATCGCCAATGTCGCTGCACGGCAAGAAAACGGCGCGGCTGGACAGTGCGCGGCAGGACCGCCGATGAGCGCGCCGACCGGCCGCCGCCGCGCGATCGCCAAGGCCTTGACCGCGCTTCTGCCAATGGCGCCCTATGCGGACATGGAAAAAATCCGCGCCGATGCCGGCGCCGTCCACATGAAGACCCTGCCGCCATCGATCGCGGTATGGCTGGCGACCGTCGCGCATGTGCGGCATGGCTACACCGACTACGAAAAGCTGCTGGCCGAAGGCTACGACCGCGACTCGGCACGGTTCTTCGTCATCGACCAAACCAATGAAACACTGACCCGCTGGCGCGCGACACGCCTGCTCGATGCCGACGATGAGGAAGGCTGAAGCGCCTTTAGCCCCGATATATCCACTGCTCGGGCACGCGCACGGAAATCTCCTCGCCCTGCCGGATCAAGCCCGGCTTCTCCACCCATGCGACCAGCCCGCGCAGTCGCTTTGCCGCCTTGACGAAGGCGAGCGCGCCGGCCGGCTGGTCGGCCATGCGCGCCTGCTCGGCCACCAGCCGCCCCGTCTGGCGGCAGGGGTTGTTCAGCGCATCGATCTTTAGCGTCGCGCCGCTCTTGAAGAACAGCAGCGTGCCCGACGGCAGCAGCGAGAACCGCGGCAGGCCTTCGATCAGAAGGTTGGCGCCCATCCATTCCGGCTTGATTTCGGCGATGCCCATGGTCTGCGCCACCTGCGCCAGCTCGTCGGGCGCCACCAGCGAAAGCTGGCGCTCGTTGCGGATCTCGGTGCCGCGCGGATACCACGGTTCGCGCCCGCCCGATCGGCGCGTCACGCCGGCGTGGTAGTCGCCGGCAATGCCCTCGAACCCGACTGCCAGAGCATCGACTGCCCGCGTCTCGAAATGGTCGGACGGCGCCGCATAGACGCCGGCCACCCGCGCGGCCAGCTTCCGGACCGGGACGATCTCGGGTTCCGCATTCGGTGTTTCGAACAAATCGAGCATCGTGCAATCCTGTCTGGACGGCGAAAATGTCGAGTCTTGCTGCCACCGTCCAGCCAAAAAGCCTGAAGCCGGCATCAGCGCCGTCGATGGGTCACATCATGCGCAGCAGCGCGCCGCCGATCGAGTAGCCGGCGCCGAAGGCGCACAGCAGCCCGAAGTCGCCGGGCTTCATGTCGGCATGGTTTTCCGACAGCGCGATGATCGACCCGGCCCCCGCCGTATTGCCGAGGCGGTCGAGCACCATCGGCGCGCGGTCGTGGTCGACGTCGTGGCCGAAGGCGAGCTTCAGGATCATCGAGTTCATCCGCGCATTGGCCTGGTGCAGCCAGAACCGGCGAATGCCCTCCGGCGTCAGCCCGTGCTCGGCGAGGAAATCGACGATGAAGCGGTGCCCGGCGACGGTGACTTCCTTGAACACCTTGTTGCCGACCTGCTTGATCATGTTGCCTTCGAGGCCGATCATGTAGGGGTCGTCCAGCGCCGTGCGGGTCAGGTAGCCGAGATTGGTGCGGATGTTGGAGGACATCTGCGTCCAGGTGCGCGTGTCCAGCACCTCGAAACGTCCGGCCCGCGTCTCGCCCTCGTCCAGCGCCTCGACCACCATGGAAACGGCGGCGTCGCCGAAGATGAAATGCGTCTGCCGGTCGCGGAAATTCAGATGCCCGGTAATGATCTCCGGCACCACCACCAGCACGCGCTTCTGGGCGCCGGCCCGCACCAGATTGGCCGCCACATGCAGCGCCGCCGCCGCCGAGGAGCAGCCGAGTCCCATGTCGAAGCCGGCGCCCTGCGTGCCGAGCGCCTGCTGCATCTCGATGGCGATGGCCGGATAGGGCCGCTGCAGATGCGACGACGAGCAGATCACCATGTCGATGTCCCGCGGCGCACGGCCGGCATGCGCCAGCGCCTTGCGCGCCGCCGCGATGCCGAACTCGGCCTGCAGCGACAATTCCTCGTCGGCGCGCGCCGGAATGCGCGGCGCCATGCGCGCCGGATCGAGGATGCCTTCGCGCTCCACCACATGGCGCTGGCGCACGCCGGAAGCATGGACGATGAAATCGGCGTCGGACTTCTGCAGAGGCGCTTCGCCGGCAGCGGCGCGCCGGGGGTTTTCGGCATCGACCCAGGCGTTGAAACTGGCGACCAGTTCCTCATTGGTAATCGACGCCTGCGGAATTTCGACGCCGATGCCGCTTATCACTACGCGATGCATATCTAATTCGTCCCGTACGCAACCCTGCGACGTTCATGGGAAGGGCGATGCGAGGGCGCCCGCACCTTTGCACGGGGCCGGTTTACGCCAGCTTAAGCGGCTGGGCGAGCGATTCTTTTGAGGCCGGCGCGGCCTGCCGGCGCGGCGACCGTCAGTCCCCGCGCACCGCGACGATGAACAGCCGCGGAAATTTCAGCAGCACCTTGCCGTCGGCGGTAGGCGGATAGGCCTGTGTGATGCGCGCCGTGTAGCGCTGCAGGAACAAGTGCCGCCCGGCCTCGTCCAGCGGATCGAGGAACGGCTTCAGCCCGGTCGACTTCACCCATTCCACGATGGCCTCGGCATTCGCCAGCGGGTGGTTGTAGGCCGTGTGCCAGATGTCGACCCGCGCCGAAAGCGGCGTCAGCAGATCGTAGTAGAACGACACCGGGGGCAGCGGCGGGCGCGCCGCGCCTTTCAGCGTCTGCGTGAACGGCGCTTCCGCCGCCACCTCGCGCATCAGCCGGTGCGACGGCTCGGCGATGTTGTCCGGCATCTGCACCGCGAGCGCGCCGCCGGGCGAAAGCAGCCCCATCAGCCGCTGGAACACGGCAGGATGTTCAGGCAGCCACTGGAACACGGCATTGGCGAAGACGACGTCGACCGGCTCGTCCGGCGCCCAGGACGCCGCGTCGGCCAGCTCGAACGAAACCTGCGGCAACCGCCTGCGCGCCTTGTCCAGCATATCGGGCGAGGTATCCAGCCCGCTGACCTTGGCGTCCGGCCAGCGCGCGGCCAGCAGCTCGGTCGAATTGCCCGGCCCGCAGCCGATATCGACGACGCGCTTCGGCTCCGCCACCGGAACCTGCGCGAGCAGATCCCGCGCCGGCCGCGTGCGCTCATCCTCGAATTTGAGATATTGGGCGGCGGACCAGTCTGGCTTTGTCATGGGGTAACCTCGTCAGCAATTTTTCGGCGATGCCTGAATGCCACTCCGATGAAGGAATGGCTAGGCGGGCAGAAGCCCACCCTCCCCCTTGTGGGGGCCCGAAGGGCGGGCGAGACCCGTGGCTCGCCCCGGCAGGTCGCGGAGCAATTGAAGCCAATGCGGAAATTGCGACGCGGGGTGGGGGTGCGCGGCGGTTATAGTGCTTCTGCAGCACCGCCATCCACCCCCACCCCGTTTCGCACACTTCACGTCCGTTTCGTGTGCTCACCGACCCTCCCCACAAGGGAGAGGGTAAAGACGCACCTCACCCCTACCACGCTGCCCTTCGGCCCTGGTCATTGATTGTCGAAAAGAATGGAAGACCGCGCCGCGAGAGCCGACAGCGCCAAACCGCATTTTCACGGGTCAGGACGTATCGAACCCCTGCCCTCTCACGTTGCATCGACCGGCGAAATGCGCCGCCGCCTCGGCGGCCATCGGCGCGAGGCCGGCGCGGTCGCGGCCGCCGAGATCGCAGGCGAGAAACGCCAGCATAAGGGCAAGCGCCCGGAAGCGCGCCGCAAGCAGCAGCACCGATGCCGGATCGTCGCCTTCGCCGCCCGGCAACGCGACTTCCTCTGCGAGCAAGCTCCACGCGGCCTGCTCCGCCGGCAGCAGAAAACACAGCACCGAAACGCGGACGGCGCGCCGAGCGCGGCACGCGCGCTCGGCAAGGGCGCTGAGGCCAAGCAGCAGCACGACGATGCGCATCAACTGCTCCCTCATGCCCTCCTCGTCCGCACTCCAGTCCATCGCCGCCTCCAGTGGCAGGGGATTATGGGGCGGGGTGGAGGGAGGTGGATAAGGGAGTGATTGGCTAAGATTGAAGAGAAATCTAAGGGTAACTTGCGACCTGACTACAGTCGGTCAAAGGGTCACTTAGGCTTCTCGGAGGCCGTCTTTGCTGACCACATTCATCGTCACACAGCACAGCAACTGTGGCAACAATCTTGAATCCATGGCACACCGAAGAAGATCTTTTGAAGAAATGTTCACGATGCCTCCGGGAGAGATTCATGTCCGTTGAACGTGTTCGCCAGCAGATGGAAAAGTTTCTCAAATCTGACGCGGCAGAAGTTCTTTGTATCCGTGGTCATTGGGGCACAGGAAAAACCTATACATGGATGGAAGCGTTGAAAAAGGCGGCTGCCCCCAGCGGCGGACTTGCATTTGAAAAATACGCCTACGTTTCGCTTTTCGGCCAGAATAGCTTGGAGGATGTCAAGCGTGAGTTGACATATCAGACCGTGAACCGGGACCGGATCGGCAAAGAGTTCGACGTCAAGGATTTAAAAAGTATTCTGAGCGGGCTGCCTCAGCTAGGCGGTCTGAGCGCTCGGCTGATCAATGCAGTCGCGGGCGAAGGTTATTCAAGCTTTGGCGCGGGGTTGCTATACCTTACTGTCCGTAACCGTCTTGTATGCTTGGATGACCTCGAACGAAAAGGGGAGGGTTTACGCAGTGTCGACGTTCTGGGACTTATCTCTCATTTGAAAGAAGATCGAAATTGCAAGGTTGTCTTGCTACTCAACGACGAGCAGTTAGAGGATCGCGTCGCTTTCGATTCCTTTCTTGAGAAGGTCGTTGATATCAATCTCAAATTCTCGCCGTCGCCGTCCGAAAGCGCGGCCATCGCGTTGGACACGCTGGACGATGACAAGAAAGTTAAGGATCTGGTGAAGGCACAGGCAATAAAGCTGGGTATCGATAACATCCGGGTCATCCAAAAAATTTTCCGAACCGCTAAGGACATCGCTGACCTTCTTACGAGCTACAAGCCAGGGGTGCTTGATACGGTCGTAAAATCAATCGTCCTGTTTGGGTGGGCGTACCACCAACCGGAAATAGCTCCACCGCTAGACTACATCAGTTCCATCGGCGAGTACTCATCGATCCCCGAAAATCCTGATCCACGGCTTGTAGCCCTTAAAAAGCAATGGGGCCCAGTTCTTCGAAGTTACGGTTATGTGTTTACGGACGAATTCGACAAGGTTCTCATCCAAGGCGTCATCAATGGCCATTTCGATGCTGAGGTGGTTGCAACCCATGCCACCCTATTGCACGGCAGAGAAGAAGCTGGAGAGGCTAACGAGGAACTCGACAAAGTCTGGAACATGTTCCACGCCTCCTTCGACGACAATGCAGATAATCTAGTAGCTAGCTTCGTCGGTTGTGTGGAGCGCAATGCAAAACACTACATGTTCAATACGGTCGTGCAGGTTGTTGACCTTCTCAGGCGTCTTGAGCGCCCGATTGAAAGCGATCAGGCTTTCGCGGCTTTTGCTGACGCACACAAAAACGACCCCGGAGTGTTCGACCTCGACCGGCTGGCCCGCTTCGGCCACGAATTGCCCGAAGATATTCTAGCAAAGGTCACGGCAATTAAGAACAACATTAAGCCGGATCTCTCGAACGACGAATTGTTTATGAGGCTGAAAGAGTTTGGATTCGGCTCAGATGAGGCCACCAAGCTGGCCGGCCTTCCGGTCGAGGAATATATCCGAGTGCTTACTGCACATTCCCAAAATGAGCTTCAGCGGATCCGAGACGGGCTCACGGACTACGTGACCGTCGACAATCCGAACGCAAACGCTATAGCGATTATGAATAGGGCAGCCGATGCCCTCAAGGCGATTGCTGCACAGAACCCGCTTAATCAAGCGAGGGCGAGGACGTGGCGCCTGATTCAGTGGCAGGAGGCTAGGAATGCCTCGGCTAATCAAGCGACCGGAGGCCTTAGCTAAAAGAAAACGCCCCCAGTTCGCGGGCCTTAACGCAGACTCATTTCATTGCTCGGGAAGGACCAGACCTAGGATGCCCCTCACCTATCCCACCCCGCACGCTCTACCCTTCAAACGCCACCTTGACCCCGCGCTGGCGGAAATAAGCCTGCATGAGCTTGCGGCCGGAGCGGTTGTTTTGCGCCAGGCGGGCCGGATCGAACACCGCTTCCTTGACGCCCTCGCGCGCCATCGCCGCCTTGAGCGACGCGATGCCTTCGTCGAGGCCGGCATTGTCGGCCTGCAGCGCCGCGTAGATTGCCTCGGTCGCCTCGGCCACGGTCGGATCGCTCATGGGTTGCACTCCTGATTGATCGGCAAGCGCCATGGTCTACCGCGTCAGCCGCTTGTACGTCATGCGGTGCGGGTTGACCGCCTCGGGTCCGAGGCGCCGGATCTTGTCCTGCTCGTAATCCTCGAAATTGCCCTCGAACCATTCGACATGGCTGTCGCCCTCGAAGGCGAGGATGTGGGTGGCCAGCCGGTCCAGGAACATGCGGTCGTGGCTGATGATGACGGCGCAGCCGCCGAAATTCTCCAGCGCGTCTTCCAGCGCCGCCAGCGTTTCGGTGTCGAGATCGTTGGTCGGCTCGTCGAGCAGCAGCACGTTGCCGCCGGTCTTCAGCATCTTGGCCAGGTGCACGCGGTTGCGCTGGCCGCCGGACAAATTGCCGACCTTCTGCTGCTGGTCCTGGCCGCGGAAGTTGAACGATGAGCAGTAGGCGCGCGTGTTCGCCTCGAACTTGCCGAGCTTGACCACCTCGGCGCCGCCGGAGATTTCCTCCCAGACGGTCTTGTTCGGGTCGAGCGCGTCGCGGCTCTGGTCGACATAGCCGAGCTTGACGGTCTCGCCGACACGGATCGAGCCGTCGTCCGGCTTTTCCTGGCCGGTGATCATGCGAAACAGCGTCGTCTTGCCGGCGCCGTTGGGGCCGATGACCCCGACGATGCCGCCGGGCGGCAGCTTGAATTCGAGGTCGTCGATCAGCAGCGTCTCGCCAAAGCCCTTCGACAGGTCGGAGACCTCGATCACCACATTGCCGAGCCGCTCGCCATGCGGGATGACGATCTGCGTATCCGACGGACGCCGCTTGTCGGCCGCGTCCAGCAGGTCCTGGAACGCCTGGATGCGGGCTTTCGACTTGGTCTGGCGGGCCTTCGGGCTGGACTGGATCCATTCGCGCTCGCGGCCGATGGCGCGCTGGCGGGCGTCGTCCTCGCGGCCTTCCTGCTTAAGGCGCTTGGCCTTGGCTTCGAGATATTTGGTGTAGTTGCCCTCGTAGGGGATGCCGCGGCCGCGGTCGAGCTCGAGGATCCAGCCGGTGACGTTGTCGAGGAAATAGCGGTCGTGGGTGATGATCATCACCGCGCCCGGATAGGCGCGCAGGTGCTTTTCCAGCCAGGCCGTGGTCTCGGCGTCGAGATGGTTGGTCGGTTCGTCGAGCAGCAGCAGGTCGGGCTGTTCGAGCAGCAGCTTGCAAAGCGCAACGCGGCGGCGCTCGCCGCCGGAAAGCTTGGTCACGTCGGCATCCTTGGGCGGGCAGGCCAGCGCCTCCATCGCCATCTCGACCTGCTGTTCCAGGTCCCACAGGTTCAGCCGGTCCATGTCGTCCTGCAGCCTGGCCGACTCATCCGCCGTTTCGTCGGAGTAGTTCATCATCAGCTCGTTGTAGCGCTCGATGATGGCGGTCTTCTTGGCGACGCCCTCCATGATGTTCTCGAACACCGTCTTTTTCGGATCGAGCGCCGGTTCCTGCGCCAGGTAGCCGACGGTGGCGCCTTCGGCCAGCCAGGCCTCGCCGTTCCAGTCCTTGTCGATCCCGGCCATGATCTTGAGGATGGTCGACTTGCCGGCTCCGTTGGGGCCGAGAATGCCGATCTTGGCGTCCGGGTAAAAGGAAAGATGGACGTTCTCGAGCACCTTCTTGGTGCCGTAGGCCTTGTTGAGACCGGCCATGTGATAGATGAACTGGCGTGCCACGCTTGGCTTATCCCTGTATGAAAATCGGAATGGATGGAGGTTGCGCGCTATGTAGGCGATGCCGGCCCGAACGGCAATCGCTTTCGCCACCCTTCTGCCTTTGCGGGCGCGAAGAAACACGCGCTTAACCCTTATGCGTCAAAACTGGCCGGTGCAGGAACCGCTATCGTGCGGCTCCGACATATGGGCATCGAACCTTGCAGAACAGCCTCCTGCTCCTGGCCGAAGCGCTTCTCTACTTCACCGCCATGACCGCCCTGTTCCGCGCGCGCGGCCGCATCGGCATCGGCGTCTTCATGTGCGCCATCGGCGTCATGCATTTCCTGGAAACCTATCTCGCCAGCGTTTTCTATGTCGTGCTGCCCTTCGGCATCGTTTCCCCCGGTTCCGCCGTGCTGTTCTCGGGCAAGCTGGTGATGCTGCTTCTCCTCTATATCAAGGAAGGCGCCGCAACCGTGCGCCAGCCGATCTATGGCCTCTTGCTCGGCAACGCGCTGATGGTCGGGCTGGTTCTGATCCTGCGGCAGCACCAGATTGCGCCCCTGCCGGATGGCCGCATGCCAGATCTCGCCTTCATCGACGAGATGGGCTGGCTGATGGTGTGGGGCACGGCGCTGCTGTTCGCCGATGCAATCCTCATCATCCTGCTTTACGAAAAGCTCGGCCGCTATTTCCGCAAGGCGCTGTTCGCCCGCATCCTTGTATCGGTAGCCTGTGTGTTGACCTTCGATCAGGCCGGTTTCTTCACCGCGCTGCATTTCGTCTCGGGCGCACCGTTGGAGGTTTTCCTCGGTGGCTGGGTGGCGAAAATGGGGGCGGCGCTCGTCTTCAGCGCCATGCTGGTTGGCTATCTGCGCTATGTCGAAACCGAACGTCTTGCATCACCGCGCGGGCTGACGGACGTGTTCGAAACGCTGACCTATCGCGAGCGCTATGAGGCGCTGGTCCAGGATGCCGGGCGCGACGGGCTGACCGGCCTCCTGCACCGCGGCCGCTTCGACGCCGATGGCCAGCAGGCGGTGGCCAAAAGCCGTGGCGGCGGGCTGCCGCTCAGCCTTCTGGTCATCGACGTGGATCATTTCAAATCGATCAACGACCGCTTCGGCCATGCCGAAGGCGACCGGGTGTTGCGGGCGATCGCAACCATGCTGCAGGAAACCACCACGCCGGGCGACCGGGTGTTCCGGGTCGGCGGCGAGGAATTCGCGGTGCTGTGCAGCCATCCGCATGCGATAGCGCGCCTGCTGGGCGAAAAGATACGCCATGCGGTCAAGGCAGCGGAGATCGGCGGCCTCGAGGTGTCGGTGAGCGTTGGCGTGGCGACCGTTTCGGGAGACGCCGACAGCCTCGACAAGCTTTTCGCGCTCGCCGACCAGCGCCTCTACGCGGCGAAATCCTCCGGCCGCGACCGGGTGGTGGGTGAAGGCGCGGAGCCTCGCGCACAGGCTCAGGCGGCGCAGGCGAGAAATTAGCTTCAGCACGAGGGATCGACGATCGGTCTGTCTCTTGACCCCTGCCTCGCCTGTGCGACAGTCGTTTCAGGGAGCAGTCATGCCATTCGACAGACAAACGACGCTGGCTTCGCCGACAGGCGCGGCGATCAATCTCTACAGGCGCAAGGCGGAAGGCTCCGCGCGCGCTGTCGTTCAGATCAACCACGGGCTTGCCGAGCACGCCGCCCGCTATGAGCGCTTCGCCGATTTCCTCGCCGAGCGCGGCTTCCATGTCTACGCCCACGATCATCGCGGCCACGGCTACACCAAGGCGCCGGATGCGCCGCCCGGCAAGTTCGGCCAGCCGGACGGCGCGGCCAGTGCTCTGGGCGATATCGGCGCGGTGCACGATCTGATCGCGCAGGAGCATCCCGGCCTGCCGGTCATCCTGTTCGGCCATTCGCTCGGCGGCGTTCTGGCGCTCAACTTCATGCTCCAGAACTCGGCGCGGCTGCATGGAGCCGCCATCTGGAACGCCAACGTCTCCGCCGGCCTGTCCGGGCGGGCGGCGCAGGCCATCCTCGCCTGGGAAAAATTCCGGCTGGGGTCGGACGTGCCCTCCCGCCTGCTGCCGAAGCTGACCTTCGAGGCCTGGGGCAAGGCGGTGCCCGGCCATCGCACCCTGTTCGACTGGCTGTCGCGCGATCCGGTCGAGGTCGAGAAATACATCGCCGATCCGCTGTGCGGCTGGGGGGCGTCTGTATCGCTGTGGCAGGATATCTTCGGCCTGATCTTTCAAGGCGCAGACGACCGGAATTTCGTCCGAGCACGGCGCGATCTTCCCGTCCTCCTGGTGGGCGGCGGCAAGGACCCCGCCACTGACGGCGGCAAGGCCGTTCGCCATCTGCATGACCGCATGCGGCGCATGGGCTTTTCGCGGCTGGCGTTGAAGATCGACCCCGAAGCCCGGCACGAATGCCTCAACGATCTGGATCGCGACGCCGTCATGGCGGATTTCGTTTCATGGGTTGAGGGCGTGATAGAGCACAAGCGGATTGGCACAGCGCAAGTGTCGTGACATGGCCGGTGGCGCTTGCTACAGCCTGAAGCGTCCGAACAATCTGGGTAAGCCATGAGCGAACCTCCGCTGAAAGGCGTCCGCGTCATCGAACTCGCCCGCATCCTGGCCGGTCCGTGGGCGGGCCAGTTGCTCGCCGATCTCGGCGCCGATGTCATCAAGGTGGAGAACCCGGATGGCGGCGACGACACCCGCAAATGGGGTCCACCCTTCGTGACCGGCCATGACGGCGAGAACCTTTCGGCCGCCTATTACCACGCCTGCAACCGCGGCAAGCGGTCCGTGGCCATCGATTTCTCGACGCCGGACGGCGCCGAAAAGATTCGGAAACTCGTGGCTTCCGCCGATGTGCTGATCGAGAACTTCAAGCTCGGCGGCCTGAAGAAATACGGTCTCGACCATGACAGCCTGAAGGCGATCAACCCGAAATTGGTCTATTGCTCGATCACCGGCTTCGGGCAGGATGGCCCCTATGCCGCCCGCGCCGGCTACGATTTCATCGTCCAGGGCATGTCCGGCCTGATGTCGATCACCGGGGCTGCCAACGGCGAGCCGCAGAAAGTGGGGGTTGCCGTCACCGACATCTTCACCGGGCTTTACTCCGTCATCGCAATCCAGGCGGCGCTCCGCCATGCCGAGGCCACCGGCGAAGGCCAGCATATCGACATGGCGCTGCTCGACTCCCAGGTTTCCGTGCTTGCCAACCAGAATTTGAACTATCTGGTCTCGGGCGTGTCGCCCGTACAGATGGGCAATGCTCATCCGAACATCGCACCCTACGAGGTGCTGCCGGTCAGCGACGGCCATTTCATCCTCGCTGTCGGCAATGACGGCCAGTTCGCAAAATTCTGTGCCGTGGTCGGGCTCGACGGGCTGACGGCGGACGCTGCCTTCAAGACAAATGCCGCGCGCGTCGCCAACCGCGAGGCGCTGCGCGGCCACATGCTTCCCGCGCTCGCCGCCTTCGACCGCGACGGCCTGTTGGCCCGGCTGCAGGCAGCCGGCGTGCCGGCCAGCCCGATCAACACCATTGCCCAGATGTTCGACGACCCGCAGACACAAGCGCGCGGGATGCGCCTCGACCTCGACGACGGCCACGGCAACACCCTGCCCTCGGTGCGCGCGCCGATGGTGATGAGCGCGACACCACTGACTTATGAACGTCCTTCGCCCCGGCTGGGTGAGCATACGGCGGAGGTTCTGGCGGAACTGGCGGACAAGGCATGATGGAAATGTCGGAAAGCAAGACAACATGATGCGCACAGGCGGACAACTCATCGTCGAGGCGCTCGAGGCCAACAAGGTCGAGCGCATCTTCTGTGTGCCGGGGGAATCCTACCTCGCCGTGCTCGACGCCCTGCATGATTCCGCCATCAAGACCATCGTCTGCCGCCAGGAAGGCGGCGCCGCCATGATGGCCGATTGCGAGGGCAGGCTGACCGGCCGCCCCGGCATCTGTTTCGTCACCCGCGGCCCCGGCGCCACCAATGCGTCGGCCGGCGTCCACATCGCCATGCAGGACTCCGTGCCGATGATCCTGTTCATCGGCCAGATCGCCGCGCACGCCAAATATCGCGAAGCCTTCCAGGAAGTGAACTACCAGTCCTTCTTCGGCGGCATCGCCAAATGGGTGGTCGAGATCGAGGACGCGGCCCGCATCCCCGAACTCGTCACCCGCGCCTTCGCCGTCGCCACCTCGGGCCGCCCCGGCCCCGTTATCGTTTCGCTGCCGGAAGACATGCTGACGAGCGAGGCGGAAGCGCCGACCGCCCTGCCCTTCACGCCGGTCGAGACCTCGCCGGGCGAGGCGGAAATGCACGCGCTGTTCGAGCGGCTGGAAAATGCCGAGCGGCCCGTCGCCATCCTTGGCGGCACGCGCTGGAGCGCCGAGGCCAAGTCGGCCTTCGAGAAGGCGGCGGAGGAATGGGCGCTGCCGGTCGCCTGCTCCTTCCGCCGGCAGATGCTGTTCGACCATCTGCACCCCTGCTATGCCGGCGATATCGGCATCGGCCCGAACCCCAAGCTCGCCGCCTATATAAAGCAGTCGGACCTCGTGCTGCTGATCGGCGGCCGCTTCGGCGAGATGCCGTCCTCCGACTACACCGTGCTGAAAAGCCCCTACCCGGACCAGGCGCTGGTCCATGTCCATGCCGATGCGGGCGAACTCGGCCGCGTCTACCGGCCGGAGGTCGCCATCAACGCCTCGCCGGCGGCCTTCGTGAAGGCGTTTGCAGGCCATTCGCCCAAGGCGCCACCCGCATGGGACGGCGAGACCGCGCAACTGCACGGCAGCTATCTCGACTGGTCGACGCCACCGCGGACCGGACCGGGGGCGGTGCAGATGGGGCCGATCATGGCATGGCTGGAAGAGACGCTGCCGGACGACGCGATCCTGACCAACGGCGCCGGCAACTACGCCACCTGGCTGCATCGCTTCCACCGCTTCCGCCGCTTCGCCACGCAGGCGGCGCCGACCTCGGGCTCGATGGGCTATGGCACGCCCGCCGCCGTCGCCGCCAAGGCGCTGTTCCCCGACCGCCAGGTCATCGCCTTCGCCGGCGATGGCTGCTTCCTGATGAACGGCCAGGAATTCGCCACCGCCGTGCAGTACGGGCTGCCGATCATCGTCGTCGTCGTCAACAACGGCATCTACGGCACCATCCGCATGCATCAGGAGCGGGAATATCCCGGCCGCGTCTCCGGCACCGACCTCGTCAATCCCGATTTCGCAGCGCTCGCCCGCGCCTATGGCGGGCATGGCGAAACGGTGGAAAAGACCGCAGACTTCGCGCCCGCCTTCGAACGCGCCGCAGCCAGCGGCAAGCCGGCGATCGTCGAGGTGAGGCTCGACCCCGAGGCGATCACGCCGACACGGACGCTCAGCCAGATCCGGCAGGGAAGCTAGCGGCGCCAGCCAGCCGACTTTTTGGCGATGGTCGGCGCGGATGAGCACCCGCCGGCCATCCGGCGCTTGACATCCATAACTTCGCGGTTATATGAATAATCATAACCACAGAGTTATTGATACGATCATGAGCAGCACCCACGATACCCTCTTCAGGACACTGGCCGATCCGAGCCGGCGGGCCATCTTCGAACGGCTGTGTCACGACGGCGAACAGACGGTCGCGGCCTTGACCGCGCAGGCCGGCATTTCGCAGCCGGCGGTCTCGAAGCATCTCGCGGTGCTGAAGCGGGCCGGTCTCGTCCATGATCGCCATGAAGGCCGGCAGACCCATTACAGCCCCCGGCCCGGCGCGCTCGCGCCCCTGCTCGACTGGACCAGCCAGATGGCCGGGTTCTGGGAAAGCCGCTTCGATGCGCTCGAAAACCTGCTGAAAAGGATGGATCAATGAACCAGGCCTTGCCTGAAACGCGCACCGTCATCGTCGAGCGGGATTTCCCGCATCCGCCCGAAAAGCTGTGGCGCGCGCTGACGCAGCCGCACCTGATGGAGGAATGGCTGATGAAGAACGACTTCAAGCCCGCTGTCGGGCACCGTTTCAACCTGCGCGGGGAATGGGGCGGCGTGCTGGATTGCGAGGTGCTTGCCCTCCAGCCGCACGAAAGCCTCTCCTACAGCTGGGACTTCGCCCATGAGGACGCTGCCTACAATCTCAAAAGCGTAGTGACGTTCATCCTGGCTCCGACGGCAACCGGCACGCGCCTGCGCGTCGAGCAGGCGGGCTTCCGTCCGGAGCAGAAGCAGGCCTATGGCGGCGCAAAGGCCGGATGGCAGCAGATGCTGGAAAAGCTGGAGCTGGTCATCGCGCGGCCGCAATAGCGCTCAGCCACCGCGCGCCATCGAATCCGATCGATCGAAAAAGGAACAGTCATGAACTGGAACAAAGGGATCCGGCAGTTTCACCGGTGGGTGTCCATCATCTTCACCGCGACCGTCGCCAGCAATTTCGTCGCCATGGCGCTTGTCGGCCAGCCTCCGGCATGGATCGTCTATTCACCCTTGCCGCCGCTGTTCCTGCTGCTGTTCAGCGGTCTCTACATCTTCGTGCTGCCTTATGCGACGAAGCAGAAAAACGAGCTGCGTCGCGCTTGACGGCTGGCGCAAGCGATTCCGCCGGAAACGAAAAAGGGGCGGTTGCCCGCCCCTTTTCATGTACGACGAACGAACGTCCGTAACCCCTACTGCTGGATCGCCTTGTCGGTGATCGCGGTGGTGTAGGCGCCTTCCGGCTGCTTGGTGATGATCTTCTGGTCGAGCAACGCCTTGGCGGTCCGCTCATAGGCCTCCGGGATCAGCTTGCCATCGGCATTGTCGATCAGCTTGGCCACCTCGCCCATCATGCGTTTCTGGTGGTTCTCGTCCTGGCCGCCATTGTCCATGACGATTTCGGCGGCTTCGTCGGAATGCTCGGTGGCGTACTTCCAGCCCTTCATCGAGGCGCGGACGAACTTCACCATCTTCTCCTCGAAGGCCGGGTCCTTCAGCTTGTCCTCGAGCGCATAGAGGCCGTCCTCGAGCAGGTCGTTGCCCATCGCCGTGTAGTTGAAGACGGTCAGATCTTCCGGCTTGTAGCCGGCGTCCATCAGCTGCCAGTACTCATTGTAGGTCATGACCGAAATGCAGTCGGCCTGCTTCTGGATCAGCGGCTGCACGTCGAAGCTCTGCTTGAGCACCGTCACGCCATCGGCGCCGCCTTCGGTCGAGAGGCCGAGCTTGTTCATCCAGGCGTAGAACGGATATTCGTTGCCGAAGAACCAGACGCCCAGCGTATGGCCCTTGAAATCGGCCTCGGTCTTGATCGGTCCGTCCTTCGGGCAGACCAGCTCCATGCCGGCCTTCTTGAACGGCTGGGCGATGTTGACCAGCGGCACGCCCTTTTCGCGCGCCGCGAGCGCGCCGCCCATCCAGTCGACGATGACATCAGCGCCGCCGCCGGCGATCACCTGTTCGGGCGCGATGTCCGGGCCGCCTGGCTTGATATCGACGTCGAGGCCTTCCTCTTCGTAGAAGCCCTTGTCCTTGGCCACATAGTAGCCGGCGAACTGCGCCTGCGTGACCCATTTGAGCTGCAGCGTCACCTTGTCGGCGGCCAGCGCCTGGAAGGCGGCCAGCGACATCGCTCCCGCCAGAACCGGAATGATTATCTTTTTCATCTGTTACCCTCTGAAGTTAAACCCTGAAGTTCATACCCTATCCGCATCTATCCGCCACGGACAGATGGATGCCAGAACGTAGCCGCCCTTTCGCAGAGCGCGATAACGCCATAGAAGACCGAACCTGCGAACGCCGCAACAGCGATTTCCGCCCACACCATGTCGATGTTCATGCGGCCGACCTCGGTGGAGATGCGAAATCCCATGCCGACCACCGGCGTGCCGAAGAATTCGGCGACGATCGCGCCGATCAGCGCCAGCGTCGAATTGATTTTCAGCGCGTTGAAGATGAAGGGCGCCGCCGCCGGCAGCCTGAGCTTCCACAGCGTCTGCCAGTAGTTCGACGCATAGGTGCGCATCAGGTCGCGCTCCATGTGGCCGGAGGCGGCCAACCCCGCGACCGTGTTCACCAGCATCGGGAAGAAGGTCATGATGATGACGACGGCGGCCTTGGACTGCCAGTCAAAGCCGAACCACATGACCATGATCGGCGCGACGCCGATGATCGGCAGCGCCGACACCATGTTGCCGATCGGCATCAGCCCGCGCCGCAGGAAGAGGAACCGGTCGGCGAGGACGGCGACGATGAAGCCGGCGGCGCAGCCCAGCACATAGCCGACGATCACCGCCTTGAAGATCGTCTGGTTCACGTCCGCCGCCAGCACCGGCAGCGAGTTGACGAGGCGCGCGCCGATGGCGCTGGGCGGTGGAAGCAGGATGAACGGGATGCCGGCGCCGCGCGTGATCGCCTCCCAGAGGATCAGTATCCAGGCGCCGAAGATCGTCGGAACGAGAACCCGCAGAGTCCGCGCCGCCCACAGCGAGGCCGGGCGCATGGATGAGAGCACGGCGACGCAGCGCCACGCGAGCAGCCATGCGGCGGCGAGGATGATGAAATACGGCGCTTTCGCCGTGCCCTCGAACCCGCCTATGCCATGGATCAGCAGCCAGGCGGCGAGATGCGCGCCGACGAGCAGGACCAGCGCTTCGAACAAGGCGGAAAGCCGCAGCATGGAGATGATCGCTGCGAGCGCCACCAGCCCCGGCATCAGGCTCTTCGTGCCGAGATAGGGGTAGGCAATAGTCGCGGTCGGATTGGCCAGCGCATCCATCTCGGCTGTCGTCATGGCGCCCAGCGCGACGGCGGCCACGACGAGAAGGATCGCGAGACCGGCCTGCCAGGATGGCTTCAGCCAGTTCATGCCGACCTCGCAGCGAAAAATAGATGTCGCGCACCCCCACCCCTAACCCCTCCCCACAGGGGGGAGGGGGACAAGGATGCGCTGTGGCTAAGTCCCCCTTCTTCTCTTTGCGAAAAGGAACAGGGGAAAACGCGAACGCCAAGTTCCCCTCCCCCTTGTGGGGAGGGGTTAGGGGTGGGGGTGCGCGACATACAAAATCTCACACCGGCCTCCCGCCCATGGCGCGATCGACAATCCGGCCGGCCAGCCCGACGACCACGACCAGCAATGCCGCGACCACCGACCCGGCCACCAGCGCCGACCAGATATCGATGGTCTGGCTGTAATAGGCGCCGGCCAGAAGCTTTGCGCCGATGCCCGCCACCGCGCCCGTCGGCAGCTCGCCGACGATGGCGCCGACAAGGCTGGCCGCGACAGCGACTTTCATGGAGGCGAACAGATATGGCACAGACGCCGGCACCCGCAATTTCCAGAAAGTCTGCGCCCGGCTTGCATTGTAGGTGTGCATCAGGTCGAGGTTCATCAGTTCGGGCGACCGCAATCCCTTCACCATGCCGACGGCCACCGGGAAGAACGACAGATAGGTGGAGATCAGCGCCTTTGGGATCAGCCCGGTGATGCCGACCGCGGCCAGCACCACGATGATCATCGGTGCGACGGCGAGGATCGGGATCGTCTGCGACGCGATGATCCACGGCATCAGGCTGCGGTCGAGCGTCGTCACATGCACGATGCCGACCGCGATGACGATGCCCAGAACCGTGCCCATGGCGAAGCCGAGCAGCGTCGAGGAGAGCGTCACCCAGGCGTGGTAGACGAGACTGCGGTTCGAGGTGATCTTGCGCAGGAATGTGTTCTCGAAAAAATTCTGCGCCACCTGATGCGGCGCCGGCAGCGTCGGCTTCGGCTGCGACATGGTCTTGGCGACCAGCTCGGAAAATGAAGACGTGACGCCGGCCCGGCGGTCGAGATCGCGCTGGAACGGCGCGTTCATGAAGAAGACGCCGACATACCAGATGACGACGATGCCGGCGAGGATGCTGGTGACGGGGATGATCGATTTTCTCAAGGACGACCGCTTTCAGTATCAACTCGAACGCCGACTATACTGGTCGTACGCGCTGAGCTGTTTGCATCCCGCAGTTTGATCCGAAATTCCCAAAACCCGGCAGGATCACCGGACTGCACCTTGAATTCGATGCGTGCGTCAGCGATCAAAACGTTTTTTCTCTGCCCCAGAGAAGCCTCATCGTAGCAGACCGTTTCGGGCACCGTCTGTGTGGCGCCATTTGGCTTCCGTATTTCGATCTCACACATGAGTTTCAAACGACCGCCTGCTTCATTCAATCCCGAAAAGAAAATCAGAACCGCAGCCGTATCCCCGGATTTAAGGGTGCTCGAAGTTTTGAACTGAGGCGTAGTTGAACTGGGCGTGTTCCATTTTTTCAGCCAATCCGTATCCGAAGTGATGAGAATTGCTGAAGTGAACTCCCCGTCTCGCTGTTGCATCATCGGCGGCGGATTGGACTGACCGGCTGCTTTGTCCAACGAGAGGCAAACCAGAAAAAAAGACGCCGCGAACAATATTGCTGATGGACATGGTGTCAGGAAATACCTCACGGCCAAGCTACCGGGATTGCTAGTCCTCATAGCTGTGCCCTGCCCTGAGTCCGTCGCGCACTCTTGCCGCGATGGCCAGAAACTCCGGCGTCTCGCGGATATCCAGCGGGCGTTCCTTCGGCAGCGTCGATTCGATCACGTCGGTCACCCGGCCCGGCCGCGGTGACATCACCACGATGCGGGTGGAGAGATAGACGGCTTCCGGAATCGAATGGGTGACGAAGCAGATCGTCTTGTTCGTGCGCGCCCACAATTCCAGCAGCTGTTCGTTGAGGTGATCGCGCACGATCTCGTCCAGCGCCCCGAACGGCTCGTCCATCAAAAGAAGGTCCGCGTCGAAGGCGAGCGCGCGCGCGATCGAGGCGCGCTGCTGCATGCCGCCGGAAAGCTGCCAGGGATATTTCTTCTCGAAACCGGCAAGGTTGACCAGCTCCAGCGTGCGGCGGATGCGCTCTTTCAGCTCGGCCTTGGGCAGCCCCATGATCTCCAGCGGCAGCGCGACATTGGCGTCGATGGTGCGCCAGGGAAACAGCGCCGCCGCCTGGAACACATAGCCGTAGGCCCGCGCCTCGCGCGCCTGCTCCGGCGTCATGCCGTTCACGGAAATCGTGCCGGAGGTGGGCTTTTCCAGATCGGCGATGACGCGCAGCAAAGTGGTCTTGCCGCAGCCGGACGGGCCGATGAAGGAGACGAACTCGCCCTTGCCGATGGTGAGATCGACATCGGCGAGCGCCTGCACGGGGCCGTCATTGGTCTGGAAGGTGAGGCCGAGCTTGCTTGCCGCAACCACGGCTGGCGATGCTGTTGTCATGGGCGGCTTCTATCCTGCCATGCCCATGGGCAATCACCGGTCATTTCAGCAGTCATGGGATCGGCCTTGTTCATCGGGCTCGTCACTTGCATAGCGATACTTCGCCCATGGTGAAGCCCGTATCGTCCGAGATCACAAGGATTTTTGGGTTCTTGGGGCTCTGCTTGATGACGAAGGTCGCCGGCGAGGTTCCTTCCTCGCCTTCGCTTTCGCAATCCGCCCCCACCTTGAGCGAGCCATCGGCTTGCGGTTCCTTGGCCGTGAAGGTGCAGGCGCTTGTGATCGTGACAAGGGACTCGCCGGTCAGGAGCAGCATGTCCTCGGCATAGACCTCCTGCCCATCCTTGTTGATGCAGCCGGACTTGTTTCCGTGCGGCCTGGACAGGTCCACGGACGCGGCCAGGGCAGAACTGGCAACCAGTAGCGACAGCGCAGCAGCGAGAACCGTCAGATAGCGCACCGTCAAACCCCGCTCGCCGGGATGCCGCTGCGCTCGACCTTGCGCGGCGCGACCAGTTCCTTCCAGGTCGACAGCGCCCGGTTGACCGCCTGGTGCGGCTGGCGGGCGACGAACTCGCCATGGCCGGGCTTCGTCTTCACCTCGTTCTCCTGGATCGCCAGTTCGCCGCGCGTGAACACGAAGCGCGGCAGGCCGGTGACTTCGACACCCTCGAAGACGTTGTAGTCGATCACCGATTGCTGGCCCTTGGCCGAGATCGTCTTCCTGCGCTGCGGGTCCCAGACGATCAGGTCGGCGTCCGCGCCTTCGACCACCGCGCCCTTCTTGGGATACATGTTGAGAATCTTGGCGATGTTGGTGGAGGTCACCGCGACGAACTCCTCCTTGGTCAGCCGCCCGGTGTTGACGCCCTTCGTCCACAACACAGGCAGCCTGTCCTCCAACCCGCCAGTGCCGTTGGGGATCTTTGTGAAATCGTCGACGCCGGTGCGCTTCTGTTGAGTGGTGAAGGCGCAATGGTCCGTCGCCACCACCTGCAGCGAACCCGCAGAGAGACCGGCCCAAAGCGAATCCTGATGCTGCTTGTTGCGGAAGGGCGGGCTCATCACCCGGCGCGCCGCGTGGTCCCAGTCCTTGTTGAAATATTCGGTTTCATCCAGCGTCAGGTGCTGGATCAGCGGCTCGCCATAGACGCGCATCCCCTTCTGCCGCGCCCGGCGGATCGCCTCGTGGCTCTGCTCGCAGGATGTATGCACGACATAGAGCGGCACGCCGGCCATGTCGGCGATCATGATGGCGCGGTTGGTTGCCTCGCCCTCGACTTCCGGCGGTCGCGAATAGGCGTGGCCTTCCGGCCCGTTATTGCCTTCGGCGAGCAGCTTCTGCGACAGGGCCGCGACCACGTCGCCGTTCTCGGCATGGACGAGCGGCAGCGCGCCCAGTTCGGCGCAGCGCTGGAACGACGCCAGCATCTCGTCGTCATTGACCATCAGCGAGCCCTTGTAGGCCATGAAGTGCTTGAACGAGGTGATGCCCTTGTCGACCACAGTCTTCATCTCGTCGAAGACCTGCTTGTCCCACCAGGTGACCGCCATGTGGAAAGAGTAGTCGCAGGCCGCCTTGGACGTCTTGTTGTCCCACATCTGCAGCGCCTCGAGCAGCGATTGCCGCGGCGCCGGCAGGCAGAAATCCACCACCATCGTCGTGCCGCCGGCCAGCGCGGCGCGCGTGCCGCTCTCGAAATCGTCGGCCGAATAGGTGCCCATGAACGGCATTTCGAGATGCGTGTGCGGGTCGATGCCGCCCGGCATCACATAGCAGCCGCTGGCGTCGAAACTCTCATCACCCGACAGGTTCTGGCCGATCTCGACGATCCTGCCGCCGTCGATCTTCACATCGGCCTTGTAGCTGCGGTCGGCTGTGACGATCGTGCCGTTCCTGATGACCCTGGACATGACTTTCTCCTTACCCCAGGCGCCGTGAGCGCCAGTTCCGCAAATCCTTCATCAACGCATCCAGCGTGCCGAACACCGGCACCGCCACGGCAAGCGTCGCAGGCTTCAGTTCCTTGGTCGGCACGCAATCCATGGCGATCTTGCGCTGGTGCTCCTCGCTGCACCAGATGCGCGAAAACTCGAGAATTTCGGCGATGATGTCCTCGCGCAGCCTGTTGATGCGCTGATGGTTCATGCGGAAGATCGACAGGATCGACAGGAACACGGTGATGATCGCCACCGCGAAGATGATCAACAGGTAATGCGGGTTGCCGGCATACCGTCCGCTCAGTTCGGCGTAGATCCACATGCCCAGCGAAAACACCACGAACGACTTGGAGATGCGGAATGTCGACAATGTGCCCTGCACCTTGTTCTTGGTGTAGTCGTCGCTGGCGATCTCGATCTCCCGCAGCTTCTTCGAAAAATCGTAGAGCCGCTGGTTTTCTTCCTCGGTGTGCTCCTCGCCGCGCGCCTCGCGCAGCGTCTGGAACGCCTTCCAGGTGATGTCGTCGATCGCCGTCCAGCCGGAGAGCGGGATGATCGCCGGCGGCAGGTAGAAACCCACACGCTCGAACGCGACATAGACCAGGTGGATCGTCGTCAGGAAGATGAACAGGATGAGCAGGATGGCGAAATCGGACACGCCGAGCGTGTCGAAGATGTTCTGGTAGTTCTGCACCACGCCGTTCAACAGGTCGATGCTGGGCAGGAAGCCGTCCGTCGTGTTGCCGATCGGGATGAACCCGGAAATGACGTAGAACACGACGCCCGCCACCAGCAGGCGCGACGTCATGAAGTTCGAGAACCGGATGACGCCCTGGAGGAGGAGCTCGACGTCCATTCAGGTCCTCAATGTGGCGAGTTTGATGCCGAAGCCAACGAACACCGCGCCGGTCAGCGCCTTGACCGCGCGTTGCACCCTGCCGCTCCGCGCCACCTTCGACAGCCGCTCGAACAAAAGCACCATCGGCCCGAACCACAGCATATTCAAAAGCGCATGAACGGCCACGAGCATGAACGCGCTGAGAGGCGAACTGCCGTGTGGAACGAACTGCGGAAAAGCCGCGATATAGAACATCGCGACTTTCGGGTTGAGTGCGTTGGTCAGGAACCCCTCGCCGAAGGCCTTTGCCAGCGTGCGCGGATTGCGCGCCGGAGCAACTTTCAAAACGTCCGCCGGCCTGCCGCGCAGCGCCTCGATCAGCGCCTTGACGCCGATCCAGATCAGATAGACCGCGCCGACAAGCTTGACGGCCAGGAACAGATTGGCCGACTGCAGCACAAGCACCGACAGGCCGAATATCGCAAACGTGCCGTGCATGAAGAACGCGGTGGCAAAGCCGGCGATATTGGCGAAACCCGCGGCTTTTCCCGATGTCGGCACGGTCTTGGCGATCAGAACGCCATTCGGTCCCGGCGACATGATCAGCAGGGCCGCCATAGCGGCGAAGGCGAGGATCGTGGAGGAGGTCATGTCTTCACCCCACGATCTCCGCCGTTTCCACAACCGCATGGAACAGCACGTCCGTGCCGGCCGCCGCCCACTCCTTGGAAATCTCCTCCGCCTCGTTGTGCGAAAGCCCGTCGACGCAAGGACACATCACCATCGCCGCCGGCGCCACCCGGTTCACCCAGCAGGCGTCGTGCCCGGCGCCGGACACGATGTTGCGGTGCGTATAGCCCAGCCGCTCGGCCGCCTCGCGCACCGCGCGCACGCAATTCTCGTCGAACGTCACCGGGTCGAAATGGCCGACCTGCTCGACTTCGAAACCGATATCCAGGGCCTCGCAGATCAGCGCGATGCCGCTGCGGATGCGCTCGTCCATCTCGTCCAGCACCTCCTTGTTCGGCGAGCGGATGTCGATGGTGAAGACGGTGCGGCCGGCGATGATGTTTCGGGAGTTCGGATAGACCTCCATGTGGCCGATCGCGCCGACCGCGTCCGGCTGGTAGTCCATCGCCACCTCGTGCACCAGTTCGGTGACCCGCGCCATGCCGAGCCCGGCGTTGCGCCGCTTCGGCATCGGCGTCGAGCCGGTGTGGCTTTCCTTGCCGGTCAGCGTCACCTGCAGCCATTTGAGGCCCTGGCCGTGGGTGACGACACCGATCTCGATGTCCTCGTCCTCGAGGATCGGACCCTGCTCGATATGCAGTTCGAAATAGGCGTGCATCTTGCGTGCGCCGACCTCCTCGTCGCCCTTCCAGCCAATGCGCGCCAGCTCCTCGCCGAAGCGCTTGCCGTCCTTGTCCTTGCGGTCGTAGGCCCAGTCCTGCTCATGCACGCCGGCGAACACGCCGGACGCCAGCATCGCCGGTGCAAAGCGCGCGCCTTCTTCGTTGGTCCAGTTCACGACGACGATCGGATGCTTCGTCCTGATGCCGAGATCGTCGAGCGTGCGGATCACCTCCAGCCCGCCCAGCACGCCCAGCACGCCGTCATACTTGCCGCCGGTCGGCTGCGTGTCGAGATGGCTGCCGACATAGACCGGCAGCGCCTCCGGATCGGTTCCCTCGCGCCGCGCGAACATGGTGCCCATCCGGTCGAGGCCCATGGTGAGCCCGGCCTTCTCGCACCAGCCCTTGAACAAATGCCGGCCCTCGCTGTCCTCGTCGGTCAGCGTCTGGCGGTTGTTGCCGCCGGCGACGCCCGGGCCGATCTTCGCCATCTCCATGAGGGAATCCCACAAACGATCTGGATTGATTCGAAGATTTTCGCCCGGTGCCGCCATGTAGTCTCCTATTTCAGTTCGACCTCGATGAACGCCATCGGCTCGGTTCCGCCATTGACGACGTTATGCTCGACGCCCTCCTCGCGACGGTATGCGAGCCCCGCCTCCATGTCGACGGTCCGCGTTGCGCCGCCCGGCTCTTCCAGCAGGAAGATGCACGGCGTCAGCGTCGTCACGACGTAATCCATGCCGTGACGGTGCCAACCGGTTTCCGCGCCCGGCGCGAAGTCCCAACGCGTGACCTTGACGCGGTCGTCGTCAACCAGGACCGTCGGATTGGCGACTTCCCGCGCGCGCAGCATAGGGTCAGGACCTGTCAATCTGGTCGAAATGGTGTGCGGCCATCTGGCCGGATACGCGGAGCGAAGACGCAGGAAGCCAAATGGCTTTCAAGTTCTTCGCGACAAAGCAGCGGGCCAGATGGAACACGTCCGAAGGACGCCGAAACGGCTTCGAGCTGCCGCGTCGAAGCCCTCGGCCGATGGAACCACATCGACCCTCGGCCCTCTCCTTGCATCTCTTTGCCGCTTCCGGCGCCATTTCGATCATATTAGCAGATCCTGACCCTAGTCCACCGCCCTCAGCACCTCGCGGACGTGATCGATCAATTCATCGATCTGTCCCTTGCTGATGATGAGCGGCGGCGACAGCGCGATGATGTCGCCGGTGGTGCGGATCAGCGCGCCGCGCTCGAACGCCTTCACGAAGGCCGAGAAGGCCCGCTTGGTCGGCTGTCCGGCGATCGGCGAAAGCTCGATGGCGCCGATCAGGCCGATGTTGCGAATATCGATAACGTGCGGCTCGCCCTTCAGCGAATGCAGCGCATCCTCCCAATAGGGCGCGAGCTCGGCGCCGCGCGTCAGCAGCCCCTCTTCCTTGTAGGTGTCGAGCGTGGCGAGCGCCGCGGCGCAGGCGATCGGGTTGCCGGAATAGGTATAGCCGTGGAAGAACTCGATCATGTGCTCGGGGCCGTTCATGAACGTGTCGTGGATTTCCCTGGTGGCGAACACCGCGCCCATCGGGATGACGCCGTTGGAGACGCCCTTGGCGGTGGTGATGATGTCGGGCGTGACGCCGAAATAGTCGGCGGCAAACGGTGTGCCGAGCCGGCCGAAGCCGGTGATGACCTCATCGAAGATCAGCAATATGCCGTGCTTGGTGCAGATGTCGCGCAGCCGCTCGAGATAGCCCTTCGGCGGCAGGATGACACCGGTCGATCCCGCCACCGGCTCGACGATGACGGCGGCGATGGTCGAGGCGTCGTGCAGCGCGACGATGCGCTCCAGCTCGTCCGCCAGCTCGGCGCCGTGCTCGGGCACGCCGCGGGTGAAGGCGTTCTTTGCCGGCAGATGCGTGTGCGGCATGTGATCCACGCCGGCCAGCAGCGTGCCGAACATCTTGCGGTTGGTGACGATGCCGCCGACCGAGATGCCGCCGAAGTTGACGCCGTGATAGCCGCGCTCGCGGCCGATCAGCCGGGTACGCGACCCCTCCCCGCGCGCCCGGTGGTAGGCAAGCGCCATCTTGAGCGCCGTATCGACCGATTCCGATCCGGAATTGGTGAAGAACACATGGTCCATGCCTTCCGGCGCGACGTCGACCAGACGGTTCGCCAGTTCGAACACGATCGGATGCCCCATCTGGAACGCCGGCGCATAGTCAAGCTCTGCCGCCTGCGTCTGGATCGCCTCGGTGATCTTCGGCCGGCAATGGCCGGCATTGACGCACCACAGGCCGGCCGTGCCGTCGAGAATCTTGCGGCCGTCGCTGGCGGTGTAGTGCATGTCCTTCGCGGCGACCAGCATGCGCGGCGCCTGCTTGAACTGGCGGTTCGCCGTGAAAGGCATCCAGAATGCGCTGAGATCGTTCGGCGTGACCTTGAGCCGGTTTGACATGACCAAGCTTCCCTTTTCCGTACCTGTTTCGCTGCTGCCAACGCTTGGTCTTCGGCGCGTTTTCGTGCTACGCAAATTTTGACCGGATGGACAAACGTTAGCACCGCCATGACGGCGGTCAAGGGATTACTAGCGGAAATGCAGGAACCTCAAAGCGCTCCACAGGCTGGCAAAAACTGGTCCAGAGCATTGGTCCAGATAGATCGCCGGAACCGGACCGACAGGCAATGACCACGACCGTCAAGGCGGCCGCGCCCCGCCGCACCCGCATCCAGACGGAAAAGCGCGAACTCATCCTCGAAGCCGCGCTCGAAGTGTTCTCGGCCAACGGTTTTCGCGGCGCCACCATCGACCAGATCGCCGAGGCCGCCGGCATGTCGAAGCCGAACCTGCTGTATTATTTCCACCGCAAGGAAGACATCCACGAGACGCTGATCCAGCGCCTGCTCGACACCTGGCTGGCGCCCTTGCGCGAACTCGACGACATCGGCGACCCGTTGACGGAATTGCGCAGCTACATCCGCCGCAAGCTGGAGATGGCGCGCGATTTTCCGCGCGAAAGCCGGCTCTTTGCCAATGAGATCCTGCAGGGCGCGCCGCGCATCATGCCGCTGATCGAGGGCGAGCTGAAAACCCTGGTCGACGACAAGGTAGCGGTCATCAAGGGCTGGATGCGCGCCGGCAGGATCATGCGCACCGACCCCTATCACCTGATCTTCTCGATCTGGGCGACGACCCAGCACTACGCCGATTTCGACGTGCAGGTGCGCGCCGTGCTCGGGCCCGACCGGGGCAGCGACGGACGCTTCGAGGATGCGGCGCGGTTCCTCGAGCAGCTTTTCATCGAGGGTCTGAGACCGAAGCCTGAATAGACGAGCGATGAAGGAGATGACAGCAGGCTGGGCATTGCGAGTTGACAAGCAATCCACCCCTGCAACATGCTGTCTTCTTTGAGTGAAAACAGGGAGGCTTACGATGACGTTCTCAATCACCCGCCGCACATTCTCCGCCGGCGTCGGCGCTTTGGCGCTGGCAGCGGCGACAGGCGCAGCGAGGGCGCAGCAGGCGTTCTTCCGCATCGGCACCGGGGGAACCTCCGGCACCTACTATCCGATCGGCGGCCTCATCGCGAACGCCATCTCGGCCACCAGCGGCAGCGGCGTCGAAGGCCTCGTGGCCAGCGCCGTCGCCTCCAACGGATCGGTCGCCAACATCAGCGCCATCCAGTCCGGCGCTTCCGAATCCGGCTTCACGCAGTCGGACGTCGCCTACTGGGCCTATTCCGGCACCGGCCTCTATGAGGGCAAGCCCAAGGTCGAGGATTTGCGGCTCGTCGCAACGCTCTACCCGGAAACCATCCACCTCGTCGCCCGCGCCGACGCCGGCATCAAGTCAGTCGCCGACCTCAAGGGCAAGCGCGTCTCGATGGACGAACCCGGTTCCGGCACGATCGTCGATGCGCGCCTCGTCCTGTCCGCCTACGGCATCACCGAAAAGGACATCCAGCCGGAATATCTGAAGCCCGGCCCGGCCGGCGAAAGGCTGCAGGATGGCGCGATGGATGCCTATTTCTTCGTCGGCGGCTATCCGACCGGCGCTATCGTCGAACTGGCGGCGACCAACAACATCACCTTGGTGCCGATCACCGGGCCGGAGGCGGACAAGCTGCTTTCCGAGCAGAAATTCTTCTCGACCGACACCGTGCCCGCCAACACCTACAAGAACGTCGGCGAGACCAAGACGGTCTCGGTCGCGGCACAGTGGGTCACCAGCGCCAAGCAGACCGACGATCTCGTCTACAACATCGTCAAGGCGCTCTATAGCGAAGCCAACCAGAAGTCGCTGCAGGCCGGCCATGCCAAGGGCAAGCTGATAACGCTGGAAAACGCCACCACCAGCGCCGGCATTCCCTTCCATCCGGGCGCCGAGCGCTTCTACAAGGAAGCCGGCGCGCTGAAATAAGCTGTCGCCTGCCGAACGCGAGAAAACGATGAGGCGGAAGGCAAACCTTCCGCCTCATTCATGAAAGGGGAGCGGCCGCAGCGATGAGCAACGAAGACAACCAGAAGATCCGTCTCGAGGCGTTGGATATCGACGTGGGAAAGACGCGCGAGCTGGAAGAGAAATTCGATTCCGAAATCCGCTTCCGCACCCTGACGACAAACGCCGGATATCTCGTCGGCTTCCTTCTTCTCGCGCTGTCGATCTTCCACTACTACACCGCCGGCTTCGGCCTGCTGCAGGAGATGGTGCATCGAGGCATCCACCTTTCCATGGTGCTGGCGCTGGTCTTCCTGGTTTTCCCGCTGACCAAGACCGGCTACGACCGGCATCCGAAATCGACGTTGCTCAGTCCCCTCGGCATTCCGCTCTACGACTGGCTGCTGGCCATCGCCGCGGTCATTGCCGTCGCCCACGTCCCACTCATTCCGCTCGACGACCTCGCCTTCCGCGTCGGCAATCCGACGACGCTCGATGTCGGGCTGGGCCTTACGCTGATCGTGCTTCTGCTGGAGGCGACGCGCCGCTCGGTCGGCATCCCGCTGCCGATCATCGCCGTCGTCTTCATGCTTTATGCCCTGTTCGGCCAGTACATGCCGAGCATCCTGATCCATCCCGGCAACAGCATCTCGCAGCTGGTCAACCATCTCTATCTGACGACGCAAGGCATATACGGCATCGCCCTGGGCGTCGTGGCGACCTATGTCTTCCACTTCGTCCTGTTCGGCGTCTTCGCCAACCGCATCGGCCTTGGTCAGCTCTTCCTCGACTGCGCCGCGTGGGTGGCGGGACGATATGCCGGTGGACCGGCCAAGGTTTCGATCTTCGGCTCGGCGCTGTTCGGCATGATTTCCGGCTCGTCGGTGGCGAACACCGTCACCGTCGGTTCGCTGACCATCCCGGCGATGATCAAGCTCGGCTACAAGCGCAACTTCGCCGCCGCCGTCGAAGCCGCCTCCTCGACCGGCGGCCAGGTGACGCCGCCGATCATGGGCGCCGCCGCCTTCCTGATGATCGAATTTCTCGAACTGCCCTACACAACGATCATCGTGGCAGCCATCATCCCGGCCTTCATGCACTTCTTCGGCGTGCTGATGCAGGTGCATTTCGAGGCCAAGCGCACCGGTCTGCGCGGGTTGCGGCCCGATGAAATGCCAGACATCAAGGAGGCGCTGAAACGGGACTGGCCGACGATCATCCCGCTGGTCGTGCTGATCGGCGTGCTTTTGTCCGGCTATACGCCCTATCTGGCGGCGTTCTGGGGCATCACGCTCTGCATCGTCGTCGGCCTGCTCAACCCCAGGCGGCGCATGTCCGTCTCCGATATCGTCGTGTGCCTGCGCGACGGCGCGAAATACGCGCTCGCCGTCGGCGCGGCCGCGGCGACCGTCGGCATCGTCGTCGGCATCGTCACGCTGACCGGCGTCGGCTTCAAGCTCTCCTACATCGTGACCTCTACCGCGGCACAACTGGCCACCCAGTTCGGCGATATCCTGCCTGCCTCGATCGTGGCTCCCACGACGCTGACCCTGCTGTTCACGCTCATCATGACCGGCGCCGTCTGCATCCTGATGGGCTGCGGCATTCCGACAACGGCGAATTACATCATCATGGTGACCATCGCCGCGCCGGCGCTTGTCCTGCTCGGCACCGAACCGATCGTGGCGCACTTCTTCGTCTTCTACTACGGGTTGCTGGCGGACATCACACCGCCTGTTGCGCTTGCCGCCTACGCGGCGGCCGGCATGGCGGGCGCCGACCCCTTCAAGACCGGCAACACGGCCTTCCGGCTAGGCCTCGGCAAGGTGCTGGTGCCGTTCGTCTTCGTCTTTTCGCCGTCGCTGCTGCTGGTGACGAAAGACTTCAACTGGCCGGATTTCTTCCTCGCCTTCTTCGGCTGTGCCTATGGCATCACCTGTCTCGGCGCGGCGCTCTCACGCTTCATGCTGGTGCGCACGAAGCCATGGGAAAACGTCTTGCTGGTGGTGGCCGCATTCCTGATGGTGGCGCCGGAACTCTATTCCACCTTGATCGGCGTGGCGCTGACGATACCGGTCCTCATACGCCAGATCATCGAAAACCGGGCGCAGGCGGCGATTGCCTCCTGATGCTGGAGGTTGCCGGCCGCGAGCGTTCGCGGCCGGCGCTTGCTTCATGAATCTGCAAGCAGCACCAGCAGACCGCCCAGCAAGGCGATGTTGCCGACGACGCCATTGATCTTGGCGCCGCGCTCGGCGCCCTGATAGTTCCAGAAATTGTGAAAGATCGGCGTCGCGACGATCAGGAACGCAATCAATCCAAGGGTTGCATAGCCGGTCCAGACCCCGGCAATCATGAACGCTCCCGCCGCCACCTGCAGAACGATGCCGAGCCACAGGACGGTGCCTCCCAGTGGCACGCCGCGCGCTGTCATCAGCCCGGTCAGCAGGGCGCGGTTCTGGATGTTGCGGAGGCCGGCAAAGACGAAGGCACCGCCAATCAGCAGACGCCCGGCAAACTGAATCAAATCGGTAAAGTCCGAAAACATGTCCTTGTTCCCAAATGAAAAGCCGGGGCGCTGACAGGCCGCGCCCCGGCGACGCATTCACGCAGCCTTGGACGCCGCCACCGGATGAATGGCGTGGAACGGCACGCACAGCCGGTTCCAGACATTGATCGTGCCGATCGCCACGCTGAGCTTGACCAGCTCTTCTTCCGAAAAGTGCTTCAGTGTCGCCTCGTAGAGCGCGTCCGGCACGCCGGCGTTCGAGATCAGCGTCACCGCTTCGGTATAGGCGAGCGCGGCGCGCTCGCGCTCCGAAAACAGCGGCGATTCCTTCCACGCTGAAACCATGATGACGCGCTGCAGGGTATCACCGTCGGCCAGCGCTTCCTTGCTGTGCATGTCGACGCAGAAGGAACAGCCGTTGATCTGCGAGGCGCGCAGCTTGACCAGATGCAGCAGGCTCTTTTCGAGGCCGCTTTCCTCAACCGCCTTGTTGAGCGCCTGCACCTGCTTCATCAGCTCGGGCGCCTTGGCGAAGAATTGCAATCTCTGTTTCATCATCTTTCCTTTCTTACGGCTTGGATGGTTGGGGTTTTTGCGGTCGCTGATGACGCTCGACGAAGGCGCATCCAGCGGCGACCGAACGGGGATCGGCGTCGGTCATGAAGTCATGCACGATGCCGGAAAGCTTCTCGCCGGCAAGCGCGGCGCGGTAGGCCTTCTCGGCCCGCAGCATGGCGGCATTGATGCCGCAGGGTTTTACATAGGCCGAGGCCGGCAGCTTCACCGGCCCGTTGCGGCGGATCTCGCCACAGCGGAACGCCGGCTGCGGTCCATCCACCGCCAGCACGATGTCGAGCAGCGAGATCGTCTCTGCCGGCCGCGCCAGGCGATAGCCGCCGGCCGGGCCGGGCACGGATTCGAGAATGCGCGCCGCGGTCAACGCGTTGAGGTGCTTGAGCAGATAGCTCGGCGACAGGCTGAACTGCTCGGCAAGCGCTGCGCCGGGAATGGTCGCGCCGGCTTCGACGCCGGCCAGTGTCGCCGCGCAGTGGATGGCCGCTTCTACGCCTTCGCTGAGCTTCATTGCGTTCGTCCTTTAATCATGGATTCAATATATCTTGGATATTTTTTATCGTCAATAGGCGCAAAGAAAAACTCCTGCCCCAGCAGACGAAACGCCCATACGCAACGCGGCGATTTCGTCTGCTTCGGGAGGAGTCCCTATTCCGCCGGTTCCGGCATCTTTGGCTTGGCCATCGGATTGTTGGGATGCGTCGTCCAGTTGGCGTAGACGGGCGACACCGGCTTGCCGGTGCGCTGGTCCATCACGCCGGCGGCCAGCGGCTCCATGGTGATGCAGCCATCGACCGGGCAGACATTGACGCACAGATTGCAGCCGACGCACTCGTCTTCCATGACTTCGAAATGGCGGACGCCATCGACCATCGAGGTGATGGCCTGGTGCGAAGTGTCCTCGCAGGCGATGTGGCAGCGGCCGCACTTGATGCAGGCGTCCTGGTCGATATGGGCCTTGGCCACATAGTTGAGGTTGAGGTACTGCCAGTCGGTGACGTTGGGCGTGGCGCGGCCGACGATGTCGCCCAGCGAACGGTGGCCCTTCTCGTCCATCCAGCTTTCCAAACCGGAGATCATCTCCTGCACGATCTTGAAACCGTAGGTCATGGCGGCGGTGCAAACCTGCACATTGCCGGCCCCCAGCGCCATGAATTCGGCTGCGTCGCGCCATGTGGTGATGCCGCCGATACCGGAGATCGGCAGGCCGCGCGTTTCGGGATCGCGGGCGATCTCGGCCACCATGTTCATGGCGATCGGCTTCACCGCCGGGCCGCAATAGCCGCCATGCGTGCCCTTGCCGTCGATCATCGGCTCCGGTGAGAACGAATCCAGATTGACGCCGGTGATCGAATTGATGGTGTTGATCAGCGACACCGCGTCCGTTCCGCCGGCCTTCGCCGCGCGCGCCGGCTTGCGGATGTCGGTGATGTTCGGCGTCAGCTTGGTGATGACCGGCATGCGGGTGTACTGCTTGCACCAGCGCACGACCATTTCGATATATTCCGGCACCTGGCCGACGGCGGCGCCCATGCCGCGCTCGCTCATGCCGTGCGGACAGCCGAAATTCAGCTCGATGCCGTCAGCCCCGGTTTCCTCGACCAGTGGCAGGATCGCTTTCCAGGCGTTTTCTTCGCAGGGAACCATGATCGAGGCGACCAGCGCCCGGTCCGGCCACTCCATCTTGACCTGCTTCATCTCGCGCAGGTTGGTCTGCAGATCGCGGTCGGTGATCAGTTCGATGTTGTTGAGGCCGAGCAGACGACGGTCGGCGCCCCAGATCGCGCCGTAGCGCGGGCCGTTGACGTTGACGACAGGCGGGCCTTCCTCGCCCAGCGTCTTCCACACCACGCCGCCCCAGCCGGCCTTGAAGGCGCGGATGACATTGTAGGCCTTGTCCGTCGGCGGCGCCGACGCCAGCCAGAACGGATTGGGCGACTTGATGCCGACGAAATCGTTGCGGATGTCTGCCATGCTCAGTTCCCCTCAACAGGATTCAGAAGCTCATCGACATTGACATTAGCCTTAGAAAGGCGATCCCGCGCCGCACTTTGAACGGCGCGGTCAAAGGTCTTTGGGTGACGAAGTACCACTGCTTCGAAGGTTAGTTCCGGATGACCACGCTCGATCAGATCTGTGAAGCCAGCAGACGGATCGGCCTTCATTGTGAGGTCCGAGACGGTCTTAGCTTCACCGTCCCGGCCAATTTTCTGCCGGCTGCGTGTCAGCCGGACTGTCTTTCCTCTTTCGTCTCGAAGCATCTCTTCAAGCGCATGTATCGATTGCCAGACATCATGTTCGACTGTTCCGGGATTGGCCTCCGGCTGAACTTCACATAGCCGTAGAAACGCCGCCCGCTCAACTGCAGCGGAGCTTTGCCGTCGGGCATTGGCTATATAGTTTCGCAGCCGGTCGGGATCGTCGGTCGCAGCAATGCTCACCAATGCGGCTCGCTCGATCTTGGTAAGTTCTCTCACCAGTATCTACCCCACCAACATCCGATGAATACTCTCCGCCGCATCGCGGCCGGCGGCGACCGCCGAGACCGTCAGGTCCTCGCGGCCATCGACGACGCAGTCGCCTCCCGCCCAGACCTTGGCCATGGAGGTGCGGCCTTCGGCGTCAACCTTGATGCGCCCGCCGTCCAGTTCGATTGCGGCGCCCGAGCCGTTCAGCGCCCCAGGCACGAAGGACTGGCCGATCGCCTTGAACACCTGGTCGGCGATCAGCGTAATCGTTTCGCCTGTTCCAGCCAGCGTCTCGCCCGTCAGCGCGGTGTATTCGAGTTCGATACCCGAAACCTTGCCGCCATCGGCGATGACGCGCTTCGGCTGCAGCCAATGGCGGATGGTGACGCCGTTGGCCGCGGCCAGATCCTGCTCGAACTCGGAGGCGTTCATATGCTCCTGGCCGCGACGGTAGCAGATCGTCACTTCCTCCGCGCCCAGCAGCTTCGATTGCACGGCGGCGTCGATAGCGGTCATGCCGCCGCCGATGACGACGACGCGGCGGCCGACCGGCAATGAACCGAGATCACTCGCCTGGCGCAGTTCCGCGATGAAATCCACGGCGTTGGCGACGCCGTCGGCCCCCTCGCCTTCCGCCCGCAGCGCGTTGACGCCGCCGAGGCCCATGCCGAGGAACACGGCGTCATAGTCCCTCACCAGATCGGCGAGTTGATAATCGACGCCGAGCGCCTTGCCGTTCTGGATGTCGATGCCGCCAATGGCCGTCACGTAGTCGACCTCCGCCTGGGCGAAATCGTCGACGCTCTTGTAGGCGGCGATGCCGTATTCATTGAGGCCACCCGCCTTCGCCCTTGCATCGAGCACCGTCACGTCGTGCCCATGGCGCGCCAGCCGGTGCGCTGCGGCGAGCCCTGCCGGCCCTGCCCCGACGACAGCGACCGTCCTGCCGGTCGACGCCGCGCGCGGATAGAACTGCTTGTTTTCCTCCATGGCGATATCGGTGGCATAGCGCTGCAACCGGCCGATCTGCACCGGCTTGCCTTCGGCGATCTCGCGCACGCAGACCTCCTCGCACAGCGTCTCGGTCGGGCATACGCGGGCGCACATGCCGCCAAGGATGTTCTGGTCGAAGATCGTCTTGGCCGAACCGAGCGGATTGCCGGTCGAAATCTGGCGGATGAACAGCGGAATGTCGATCGAGGTCGGACACGCATTCATGCAGGGCGCGTCGTAGCAGAAATAGCAGCGGTCGGATTCGACCAGCGCCTCGTGATGATCGAGCGGCGGATGCAGGTCGGAGAAATTGTCCGCATATTCCGCGGGGGAAAGCCGCTCCCCGGCAATGCCTTCCTTGAAATGAGCAGTCGCCATGCAGGTCCCCATTTCTTTCCAGTCGGCAAAGGCTAGCACGTTTTATTTTTTTATCAATTGGTCAACTTTCAGCGCAACGCAATGTTTTCATTGTAAAAAATATGACAGTTATAGTCATGTTTCCAACCTGTGCTGGTCAAAGAATCTCCAATTCAAATGTCGGATTCCTGTTGGCGGTTTCGTCCTAGGGTGACGTCCACCGTCGGACGGATACAAGGAGACTATCCATGCCGAAAACCCCTTCATTTTTCTGGTACGAACTGATGACCAGCGACATCGACGTGGCCCGGGATTTCTATGCGGGCGTCGTCGGCTGGCATCCTGAGCCGTGGCCCGCTAACGACATGTCCGGCAGACCCTACATCGTCATGAATTCGGCTGAGCGCGGCGTCGCCGGCATCATGAACCTGCCCGATGGCGCCAGGGGTATGCCGCCCGCATGGGTTGGGTACATCTATTCCGCCGACACCGATGCGTCGGCCAACGCGTTGAAGAAGGCCGGCGGTATGGTGCATCGCGGGCCGGCTAATATCCCCAATGTCGGGCGCTTCGCCGTTGTCTCCGATCCGCAAGGCGCGATGTTCATGTTCCTGAAGCCCGAGGGTCCCGACCAGCCGGAAATACCGATGGACACTCAGGGGCATGTCGGCTGGCACGACCTCTACACGGACGACTGGCAGGCCGCGTTCGATTTCTATTCCGGCCAGTTCGGCTGGACCAGGGATGAGGCGATGGATATGGGGCCGATGGGCACCTACCAGATTTTCGCCGTCGACGGCGTCCCCGTCGGCGGCATGATGAACAAGAGCGACAAGAGTGCGCCGAACGGCTGGCTGTTCTACACCAATGTCCCCGACATCGACGCGGCGGTGAAGAAGACGCGCGACCGTGGCGGCAAGACGCTGATGGAGCCGATGGAAGTGCCCGGCGGCCAGTGGGTCGCGCAATGCCTCGACCCCCAGGGCGCCCGCTTCGCCATGGTCGCGCCCGGCCGCGCCGGCGCCTGACATACAGGACCGCTGCGATTTCATCGTCTTGGGCCGTTGTCCGGATTCTCCGCGGCAACGGCCTGATTCAACGTCTCAGGAGTGCCGGCCAAAGCCCGTTAAGGAATCGCGAAAGATTCCTTTTATGATTCAGGACTATTGCTCGGCGCATGGTTGCGTACAGGTTTAGTCGAGTTTTAGCTGTTTGCGCGGTGCTGGCCCTTTCGGCCTGCGCCACGGCGCCCAGCCATATCAACGATGTCTGCGCCGTTTTCGACCAGCAGGACGGCTGGTTCAACAACTGGCAAAGCCACGCCCAGAAGGCCGAGCGCAAATACGGCGTGCCGGTTCCGGTGCTGATGGCGACACTGCGCAAGGAATCCGGTTTCAAGAGCAACGCCCGACCGCCGCGCACCAAGCTGCTCGGCTTCATCCCCTGGAAGCACCAGTCCAGCGCCTATGGCTATTCGCAGGCGCTTGACGGCACATGGTCGCAATATCAGATGGAAAGTGGCAACTGGTCGGCCCGCCGCACAAACTTCAGCGACGCGGTGGACTTCGTCGGCTGGTATCACTCCAAGACCGCCGACACGCTCGGCGTCGCCAAGAACGATACCTACAATCTCTACCTGGCCTATTACATGGGCTGGACCGCCTACAAGCGCGGCGAGTGGCGCAGCAACGCCAGCCTGCAGCGCTATGCGCGGGATACCGATGCGATGGCTCGGAAGTATGAGGCGCAGTTGCGCCAATGCGGCAGCTGAGGCAGCCCTGGCCAGGCCGGCGAGACCGCCGATCCTATTTCCGCCGCGGCTTCCCGTTTTCCTTTTCCGTCGGCTCGAAAGCTGACGGTGCGTCCGGATCTACCGCCTGGCGGCCGCTGCCGGCCTCCGTCTGTTTGAACGGCGCCACCGTCGAATTTTCGGTCCGCCGCGGCGCACCCGCCTTCTGACCGCCGCTTTCGTCGCGCGTCTCCTGGCGGCGAGTGCGGCCACGGCTTTCCGCTTCCTCCGCCGCGTCCCCCAGCCTGCCCGCCGCGGGCGCGGCGCGCTTGCCGCGAGGCCGCTTGGGCGGCGGTGCGGCAAATCCCGGATCGCCGCCAGGAACCGAACGCTCCCGATGCGGAACAACGTCCTCCGGCTCACCTTCATGAGCCGCATGGTCGCGGTCGAAGCTGATAACCGGCTCCATCTCGGCCAGCACATCGTCTGCGAGCCAGCAAAGACTGGCGTGACCGTTGCCGAGGTCCTTCAACGGCGGAAGCTGCGTTTCGCACAGATTGTCCGGCACCAGGCTCTTGTAGCGGCAGCGGGTCTGGAACGGGCAGCCGCTGGGCGGGTTCATCGCCGAGGGAATGTCGCCTTCCAGCACGATGTGCTTCTTCACCACCGACGTGTCGGCAATCGGGATCGCCGACAGCAGCGCCTCCGTATAGGGATGATAGGGCGGCGCGAAGATCTGGTCGGTCGTGCCCTGCTCGACGATATGGCCGAGATACATCACCACCACGCGGTCGGCGATGTAGCGCACCACCGACAGATCGTGGCTGATGAACAGCATCGTCGTCTTGTTCTTGCGCTGGATGTCCATCAACAGTTCGGTGACGGCCGCCTGCACCGAGACGTCCAGCGCCGAGACCGGCTCGTCCGCCACCACTACCTTGGCCGCGCCGGAAAAGGCCCGCGCCACGCCGATGCGCTGCTTCTGGCCGCCGGAAAGCTGGCGCGGCTTGCGCTCGGCGAAGGCGCGCGGAAGCTTGACGAGGTCCAGCAGCTCCAGCATGCGCTGGCGCCGTTCGGCGGTGTTCTTGCCGACCTTGAATTTCTCCAGCGTGCGGATGATTTGCGAGCCGACGCTGTGGCTGGGATTGAGCGTGTCGAACGGATTCTGGAACACCATCTGGATCGCCGAAACGGTTCCGACGCTGCGGTTCTCGATCCCGGTCGACTGGATCTCGTCATTGCCGAGCGTAACCGAGCCGGCGCTGGCCGTCTCCAGGCCGAGCAGGACCTTGGCGAGCGTGGACTTGCCGCAGCCGGACTCGCCGACGATGGCGACGGTCTCGCTCTCGCGCGCCATGAAGCTGATGGTCTCGTTGGCCTTGACGGTGCGCCCCGCGCCGCCGCCAAACATGCCGCCGCCTCCGACATTGTAGTATTTCCGCATATCGGTCACCTTGAGCACCGGCGCTCCGGGCTTGACCGGCTCGCTGGATTTCTTGGCGCCTGGCGGCATGGCCGCCCAGTCGATCTCGTTGAAGCGCACGCAGCGCGAGAAATGCCCTTCGTGTCCGTCCACCGGGATCATCGGAATTTCGGCGGCGTTGCAGACCCCCTCCACGAAGTGGTGGCAGCGCGGCCCGAAATTGCAGCCCTTGGGCCTGTCCTGCGGCAGCGGCAGCTGACCGGGGATGGCAACCAGCGGACGCTCGTTCTTGTCGGCCCCCGGCAGCGGGATCGAGCGGAACAATCCTTGCGTATAGGGATGCCGCATCCTGTCGAACACGTCCTTGATCTTGCCTGTTTCCACCGCCTCACCGGAATACATCACCGTTATCCGGTCACATGTCTCCAGGATCAGGCCGAGATTGTGCGACACGAAGATCATCGACGTGCCGAATTCCTTGCCCAGTCCCTTGACCAGTTGAACGATGCCGGCCTCCACTGTCACATCGAGCGCGGTCGTCGGCTCGTCGAGCAGCAGCAGCGCCGGCTTCGACAACAGCGCCATGGCGATGACGATGCGCTGCTGCTGGCCGCCCGAAAGCTGATGCGGGTAGGAGCGCATGATCCGCTCCGGGTCCGGAAGCTTGACCGAGGCAATCATGTCCCGCGCCCGCTTGTAGGCCTCGTCGTTCGAAACCTTGTCGTGGATCAGCGGCACTTCCATCAACTGCTGGCCGATCTTCATCGCCGGGTTGAGGCTCGCCATCGGCTCCTGGTAGATCATGGCGATCTTGTTGCCACGGATGGCGCGCAGCTCCTCCTCGGACATGTCGCCCATGTCCCTGCCCCGGAACTTGATGCGGCCGCCGACGATCTTCCCGATATTGGACAGGTCGCGCATGATGCCGAGCGACACGGTCGACTTGCCGCAGCCGCTCTCGCCGACGATGCCCATGGCCTCGCCCGGCATCACCGTGCAGGAGAAATCCATCACCGCCGGTATCTCGCCCTTGCGGGTGAAGAAGGAAATGGAGAGATTCTCGATCTCGATGATCGGCTCTTCGGGATTTCGAACTGCCTCGTTCATGGGTCGTTCCAATCCTTGGTGGTCAGTCTTTCATCGATTGCTCGCGCAGCGAATCCGCGAGCAGGTTGAGGCCCAGCACGAAGGACATCAGCGCGATGGTGGGCGGCAGCGCCGGATGGATGAAGGAGCGCAGCAGCCGGCTGGCGTCCTTGATCGCGGTGCCCCAGTCCGGGCTTTCCGGCGCGAGACCGAGGCCGAAATAGCCGAGCGTGCCAAGCAGGATGGTGGTGTAGCCGATGCGCAGGCAGGCATCGACGATCAGCGGGCCGCGCGCATTGGGCAGTATTTCCCACAACATGATGTACCACGGGCTTTCGCCGCGCGTCTGCGCCGCCGCCACATAGTCGCGCGTCTTGATGTCCATGGTCAGGCCGCGCACGATGCGGAACACGCCGGGCGACGAGGCGAACACCACAGCCGCGAAGATGTTCAGCTGGTTCGGCGTCAGCGACAGGATACGGAACGGGTCGGCGTTGAAGACCAGCGAAGCATAGATCCAGCCGCCGATGACGATCGTCAGGCCCATATAAAGCCAGATACGGTCCGGCCTGTTCTTGAAGCGCGTCCAGAACAGCGTCAGGAAGAACACGATCGGAAACAGGAAGAATACCCCGGCCATCCAGCGCGGGATGCCCATTTCCACGATCGCCGGCGTCACCAGCAGGTAGAACAGCAGGATCACCGGGAAGGCGAGCACAAGGTTGGCGAGGAACGACAGCAGGGCGTCGATCCTGCCGCCGTAGTAGCCCGCCGGAAGGCCGAGCGTGATGCCGACCATCAGCGCGAACAGCGTCGCCGCCGGCGCGATGATCAGCACGATCTGGCTGCCGAAGACCATGCGCGAGAACACGTCGCGGGCAAGGTTGTCTCCGCCCAGCAGATAAACCCCGCCGCCGGACGTTTCCGGCGCGATGGCGCCGGGCATCGCGTTCTTCAGCACGGCGACCTGCGCCAGCGGATCGAAGGTGGCGATGCGCGAGGCGAAGATCGCGGTGAAGAGCCAGAAGAAGCATATCGCCAGGCCGGCAATGCCGACGCCGGTCGAGAACAATTGCCCGTAGAGGCCGAGCTTCTTGCGGTAAAAATAGCTGGCGCCGAGCACGATGGCGAGCGACAGCCACACCGGCCAGAAGCGGGCGAGAATGCCGAGGACGATCTGCGTGGCGCCGACAAATTCGAGGTTCATGCGGCGCTCCCCGTCAGGCGCCCAGTGTCGGCATTGGACCGGGAAAGAGGCGTCAGACCCATCACTGCACCCTGATGCGTGGATTGAGATAGGCGTAGCCGATGTCCGACAGGAGTTGCGTGAACAGCACCACGAACACCGACACCAGCGAGCAGCCAAGCAGGAGATCGATGTCGTTGTTGCTGGCCGCTTCCACCAGCGTGTAGCCGAACCCCTGGTAGCGGAACATCGTCTCGACGATGACGACGCCGGTCAAAAGCCATGGGAACTGCAGCATGATGACGGTGAAGGGCGCGATCAATGCGTTGCGCAGCGCGTGCTTCACCACCACCGTGCCGAAGGAAAGCCCCTTCAGCCGCGCGGTGCGGATATATTGCTGCGTCATCACCTCGACCATCGAGGCGCGCGTCATGCGGGCGATGTAGCCGAGCCCGTAGATCGCCATCGTCAACACCGGCAGGGTGAAGTTGTAGAAACTGATGCCCTGCATGGTCGCGCTCGCCGCCGAGCCGTTCAGCCAGCCGAGCCACGAGGCGAAGATGACCGCGAAGATGACGCCCGAGACATATTCGGGCGTTGCGGTCGTTGCGATAGACAGGACCGAGAGGGTGCGGTCGGTGCGCGAACCTTCCCGCATGCCGGCCAGAATGCCGATCAGCAGCGAGATCGGCACCATGGTCACCATCACCCAGAACATCAGGATGCCGGTCGCCCCCAGCGCCGGAAACAGCTTGTTCGCGACCGGCACGCGGAACTTGGTCGAGCAGCCGAAATCGCCCTGCAGAACGCCCGAATAGGTGGCGGCCGCCGGCTCGTCGCAGAACTGGAAGCGCGGCACCGCCTTGCCGGTGGCGTCGATGTTCGGCTGCTTCTTGACCAGGCCGAGCCACTGGCCATAGCGCACGAAGAAATTCTGCCGGTAGCCGTTGCGCTGCAGCCAGCTGTCGAGCTGTTCCTGCGTGGCGCGCGTCTCGGTCTGGCTGATCGCCAGCTTCTTCAGATTGGGTTCGAGGCTGATGAGGAAGAAAACGACCAGCGTCAGGCAGAACATGGTCAGCACCATGAGGCCCAGCCTGCGCGCTATGAATCCCAGCATTGCGTCCCCTGCCGTTGTTCAAGGTTGGGGTTCCGCGGCCTCAAATCGATTGAACGGCCGCGCGAAGCGAAAGCATCCGCCGCCCCTCCGGCAGCGGAAACCTGGCAGAGCGTCACGCGCTCCGCCAGGGTAGCCCGTCATGCTTCCTCGAGCCAGACCTTGCCGAGGTTCAACTGCTGCATCGGGTGCTGGAAGTAGCCCTTCACCTCCGGCTTGTGGTGGTTGTAGACCTTGCGCCAGTACGGCTGGATGATGATGCCGGACTGCTGCAGGATCGTCTCGATATCCTTCATCACGACCTTGCGCTTTTCCGGGTCGTTGATGGAAAGCGCTTCGGCCAGCTTCTTGTCGAAGTCCGGATTGGACCAGCCGGTCTCGTTCCAGGCTTCGCCGGTGCGATAGGCCAGCGCCAGTACCTGCACGCCCAAGGGCCGCATCGTCCAGTTGGTCAGCGAATAAGGATATTTCGTCCAGTCGTTCCAGAAGGTCGAGCCGGGAAGAACGGTCCGCTTGACCTTGATGCCGGCCTCGCGAAGCTGGGCGGCGATGGCGTCGCCGGTGTTCTTGTGCCAGTCCTCGTCGGACGAGATCAGCTCGTGCTCGAAGTCCGCCTGGCCGGCCTCGGCCATCATCGCCTTGGCCTTCTCGATGTCGCGGGCGATCTTCGGCAGCTCGACATATTCCGGGTGGATCGGCGCGACGTGGTGGTTTTCCGCCGGCACGCCGGCATTCGACTGACCGAGCTGGAGCACGACAGCATTGTCCACGGCCAACTGCAGCGCGTTGCGCACCTTCTGGTCGTCATACGGCTTGTTGTTGACGTTTGTGCGCGCCACGATGGTGATCGACGTGACCGCTTCCGACTTCTCCAGGCCGAGATCGTCGAGGACCTTGAGATAGTCCGGCGTCGTCTCGTAGTTGGCGTGGACTTCGCCGGATTCGAAGGCGCTGACCATGGCCGACGGGTCGGTTCCGTAGTCGATGAACTCCATGCCATCCAGCATCACGTCGCCGCCCCACCAGGCTCCCTTCTCGCGGCGTTTGTAGACGACGCGCTGGCCTACATCGAAGGAAACCAGCTCGAACGGGCCGGTGCCGATCTTGTTCTTGGTGAAGTCGGAACCGTCCTTGTCGAAGCTCGGGTGAACGACGAGCGCCGGATAATCGGCGAAGTTCGGCACGAAGGAGATGTCCGGCTCGGTCAGCACGATCTTGATCGTGTGGTCATCCACCTTGGTGGCGCCGCCCTCGCGAATCTTCTTGCTGTCCTTGTCCGCCAGCGTCCCCATCCGCGCGACCATGGAATTGCCTTCCACGCTCGCATCGCACCAGCGCTCCAGATTGTACATCAGATCGTCGGCGACGAAGGGGTCGCCATTCGTCCAGGTCACGTTCTTGCGCAGCTTCAGGACATATTCGGTGGCATTGTCGTTCACTTCCCAGCCTTCCAGCAGGTAAGGCTCGAACGTGTATTCGGGCGTGTAGAGCACCAGCGCCTCCAGCGACTGGCGCATGGTGTTGGCGATTTCGGTCCAGTCGGCCAGGCGCGGGTCCTTCGGCGCCTTGATGAACATCTGCACCTTCAGCACGCCGCCCTTCTTGGGCGCGGCATCCTGCGCGCGGGCAGGCACCGGCATTCCGAGAAGTCCATAGGCCATCGCCGTCGAGGCGCCGAACACGCTGGCAAGCGCAAGAAATTCACGGCGGTCCACACGGCCTGCCTTGGCCTCTTCGGCCATGGCCAGAATGTGATCCGGAACGAAATCGCCATTGCTCTTGTAATTTGTCATCACTAGCTCCCATTGGTGGCGTTCTGCCGTTTAGCATTCCGCATCCGACGGGTGATGTCAAAAACCGCCCATGGATGCCCCAACGGCAAATGTGCAACTTTGACGGCAAGGCGGTTGGCGCGATTACGACAACCCTGACGCAAAATCGCTATTGCGGCCGGTTTCCTGTCACAACCGCGACAGATTTTGGTTCGGCGGCGGCATTGGTGTCGCAAGCACTCCCGAGCTCGGCCCGACTGGATCGCCCGCTTCCCGCCCCCGCTTGACGGCTTGTCGCTAAGCACCATGTACGTTTGCACGAGCACTATGATAGGGACAGAACCATGAAGTTTGTTCTTGCCGTGGCACTAACCCTATCCGTGACAACAATCGCATCGGCACAGGACTACCTTGGCTCTTCTCTTCAGTCCGAGAGCTTCGGACGGCAACTTGAGCGTTCTCAAGGCAACGCCGGCGTCAATCGGCCGAAATATCGAAAACATCATCAAACGGCGCAGCCATCTCAGGCACAGATGAATGAAGTGATGCGTCGCCTTAAGCCAGAATACGAGCGTCGCGTGCAACGCGAAGGCAGAGCAAGCGCGAACAGATGGCTCAAGCGCACTGCTTATCGCCTTGGCCAGGAAGCAGGTCGCAGCGCACGCCGATAGCGCGCGATCTGAACTTCTGGTGCATCACCGTTGAAGGACCTTCGCCTCGTCCGTCCGCGCCTCGCCTCCCGCTGGAGCCCGATCTTCGCTGCCAGGAGCATACGCCCCGCGAAAGCAAGCGCAGCCTCAATATTCCTTCTCGTAAAATATCCCGCCCTTGGCCTCGCCGGCATCCGAGGCCTCGCCGCGCAGCTTGACGCCCTTGCCGACATTGAGGTCGATGCGGGCCTTGCCTGAACCTGGCTTCTCGCCCTTCTGGATCGTCACATAGGTGCGGTCGTTGAGGTACTTGCCGGCTGAGACGGCGGTGCCGCCCTGTTCGTCCGTGGTCACGTCGAGATCGTCGACGCCGAGGCCGTTGCGCAGTTTTTCGAGCAGCGAGGTCGAGCCGCCGACACCGGCAAGCTGGGCGGCCGCTTCGGCCAGCTGGGCGATCTGCAACGGCGACAGGTTCGACATCGACCGCCCGAAGATGAGCCGCGCCAGCACCTCGTCCTCCGGCAGGGATGGGATCGAGCCGAAGGCAAACTTGGGATTGTTCGCTTCGCCGGTCACCTTGATGGTGACGGTGGTGTCGGTGGCCGAGGACGTGGCTGTCAGGTTCAGATATGGGACCAGCGAGCCGGAAAAAGTCAGCGTGCCTTCCGTGAAGGTCAGCCGCTTGCCGAGGATGGACAGCCGCCCCCGCACCAGTTCGAACTGGCCGACCGCCTCGGGCGCCGATGCCTGTCCCCGCAGCCGCAGCGACCCGCCAAGTTCGGCATCGATGCCGCGGCCCTGGATGAATATCTGGTTGGGCGCATTCACCGTCACGTCGAGCGCAAGTCCGCCGCCGCTGCTTTTCGAGGCGCCGCCCGGGTTGAGCGCCCTGTCCTGCGCACGCACATCCGCCGGCGCGTTCTTGTGCTTTACATCAAGCGCCGACAGCGAGGCCGGCAGCTTTTCCGGCACGGTGATCACCGTGCGGCCGAGATTGACTGTGCCCGAAATCACCGGCGCCGAGACCAGCGGGCCTTTGACCGTCAGATCGCCGGACAGGTTCGCCGTCACCACGCGGCCGTCCGTATAGCGGCCATCAACCAGCTTGATGCTTAGGTCGGCCGGGAAACCGGCTGCCGGGTCGATGCCCACCGTGCCGCTGGCCGACAGGCTGCCGCGCGTCGACAGCGTGCCGGTCAGGCTGTTGATCCGGGCGACGCTGTTGCCCAGCGCGACATCGGCGCTGATGTTGTTGACCGCCAATCCCGATTTCGCATCGACGAATCGTGCGCCGGAGGTTCGCACCGAACCGCCAATGACCGGCTTGCTCGCCGGGCCAGTCACCTGAACCGACACGTCGGCGGTGCCGGTCAGCGAAAGCCCCTGCGCGGCCAGCCGGCTGGCCAGGAAGCCAAACGGCACCTTGCCGGAGAAATCGAGCGAAAGGTTCGGCGTGCCGCCGGTCGTCACCGTTCCTCCGCCCCGCAGGCCAAGGCCCGAAGCGCCGCCGATGTCGGCGTCGAAATTCAGCCGTTTGCCGCTGAAGGTGCCCGACGAGGTGACATTCAGCGCGCCAATCCCCGCGCCGCGCGTCTGCGAGGTCTGCACGCCGCTGGTCTTGACGGTGTAGTTGATTGAAGGGCTGGAGGGCGCGCCTGTCACCTTCACCCTACCCGAGGCAGTGCCCGCCGCATCCAGGCCGGGCGCGAAATTGTTGGCGACCGACAGCGGCACGCCGGCAAGCGCCACGTCGAGATCGAGCGCCTGCCCAGCGGTGCCCGTCACGGTGGCCGTCCCGCCACCGAGGCCGAGGGTCAGTTGTTGCAGCCGGGTGACGCCGTCCGCGATCGCGATGGTCGAGGGGCGCGCAATCGTCGCCTTGAGTCCCTTGAAAGTGGCCTCGCCCGTCGCCAGCTCCACCGTGGTGGCGCCATCGGCGACCTTGACCCTGCCTGTGGCCCTGGCAGGAATATCCTTCACCGTGGCGCCGCCGGAAAAGCCGGTCCACTCGCCGTCGCGCTTGAGATCGACATCGATGCCGCGGATGACGGTCGTGCCCGAGGTGACGCTGTCGGCCCTGATTTTCCCGGATACCACTGGCTTCGCCATATAGTCCGCGACCAGCGCATCGACCGTCGCCTTGCTGACGGAGAGATCGCCACGCATGATGCGGTTCGCATTGGCCTTCACCGCCACCTGCGGCGCCGCGCCCTGCTTCGAGAACACGATGGTTCCCTTTGCATCGCCTTCCGCCTTTTCCAGCGCCAGCGCCGCCAGCGGGCCGATGTCCGGCAGTTCGAACGTGACGGTCCCCTCCGGCACGAAGGCGTCGTCGAGCAGAAGGTCCCCGGAAATGCGGTTGTTGCCGAGCGACAGCGAAAGACCGTTGATCTCGCGCCGGCCCTGCGAGGTTTTCAGCACCGCCTTGCCGTCGAGCTTCTCGCCGGCGACCATGCCCGCAAGCGTCACGTCTGCGGCGGGATTGGCCATGTCGGCCTTGCCGGTCGCCGTCAGCCGCAGCCCGGTGATGTCGCGGTCGGCGACGGTCAGTTGCGAGCTTCGCACGGTCACCAGCACGTCCGGCGATTTTGGCGCGCCCTTGGCGCTCACTGCCAATTCGACTGCCCCTTTCGCCTGAGGTGAAAGTCGCGAAATGTCGCTCAGCGCGCCCTTGAGGTCGGCCTCTATTTGCCCGTCGACAAAGCTGGCGCTGCCGCTGGCGGTCACCGGACCGGACAAAAGCTCGATCGCGTTCGCCGAGACATTGCCGTTGGTGTCGCGGTTGAGGCGGGTCGAAAGGGTTGTGCGTTCGCCGAGAATCGGCCGCGCCGCCGCCGGCAGCGCGGCAGACGCGGCGTCGGCCTTCACATTGAGTTCTATGGAACCGTCGGCAAGCGAGACCTGACCATCGAAAGCACCCTTCAGCGCGTCGCTGAGGATCGATCCGCTGTCGACGACGATCGTGTCGGCATCGATCCGTCCGGCCACTTCCGCCCTGATCTTGCCGGCGATCAACGGCGCGATGGTCGGATTGTCGAGGCCAAGCTTGTCGGCGGTGACGGTGCCGGAGATCGGACCGGTGCGGGTCGTCACGTCGAACGCATCCGAATGCAGGGCAAGCGCGATGTTATCGACCTTGGTGGTGTTGGTGGAAACCTTGGCCAGCGAGGCGGCAACATCGACGGCCGGCTGTTGGCCATCGCCCAGTGCGCGCAGCGACACCGATTTCAGTTCGATGTCGATCGGGCTTTCCTCGCTGCCGAGCGATAGAGGCACGGTTGGGCCGGCCGACGTGAATTCGAGGGCAAAATCGCTGGCGCCGGCCGGGCTGATCGTGCCCTTGGCGACACCGTGGATAGCGGCGCTGTCGACATTGGCGCGTTCGATCTCGATGCCGCCCGTTTCAGTCTTCGTTCCGGCGAGGTCGAAATTCACGGCGCCGGACAGCAGCGGCTTCAGCCTGTCCGGCACGAAGCGGGCGAAATCGCCGTCGCCCTTGGCCTCGACGCGGCTGCCCTTGTCGGTCAGTTGGTGGCGGCCTGAAAGTCGTGTGACCACCTGCCCGTCGACGCTGAAGGTTCCTGTGCCGTTCCAGTCCGCCAGCGGGCCGTTGCCGGAAATGGCGAGATCGACGGGCGGTGCGCCGGGCAGCTTGAGCAGGTTGGCGATGATGCCGCCGGCCGGCTCCGCCGCCTTGACGTCGAGGTCGAGCTTGTTGTCGGCGGGCGCGAAATTGATCGCCGCGTCGATGCTGCCCTGCTTGCCGTCGCTGCGCGCCACATTCAGAACCGTCTCGACGGCGAGCGGCGAGGCATCGGCCTTGAGCGAACCCCTGGCGGCCAGCTCGGCGATGCCTGCGCCGGCCAGGTCCTGGCCGAGCGCGATTTCGGGCAGGTCGATCTGCTTGATGTCGACCGATACGGGCAGCGTCGTCTCGCCGCTGTTCTTCTTTTCCGTCCCGGCAACAGGAAGCCGCGCCACCTCGATGCGGCCCGCGGCGACGCGCTCGGCGCTGAAGGTCCTGGACAGCAGCGCCAGCGGCGACCAGTCAACGGCCACGTCGCGCAGCACCAGCCACGGCCCCTTGCCGTCCTCCAGCACGACGTGGTCGAGCCTGAGCGCGCCCGACCATATGCCTTCGAGGCCGCTGACCTGAACCTTGCTGTCGGCCGACGACGCCATGGTCGAAATCATGCCGGCAAGGTTTTCCTTGCCGCGTTCCGTCGTCGTCAGAACGACGAGCGCGCCGAGTCCGGCGGCCACGACGATGACCACCAGATAAAACAGCACCCGCATTACGCGTTTGATGATTTTCATCATGCCGTCAGAACGCCTGGCCAATGCCTGCATAGATGCCGAAACTTGGATCGCCCTTGTCCCCGTTGAGCGGAACCGCGGCGTCGATCCGGAGCGGCCCGAATGGCGTCAGATAGCGCAGGCCGATACCTGCGCCCACCTTCACGTCGGAGAAATCCGGAAACTGCTTGGTTGAAACCGTGCCGGCATCGATGAAGGGCACGATGCCGATCGTGTCGGTGACGGCGACGCGCAGTTCGGCCGATGTCTCGAAGAAGGACAGGCCGCCGATCGGCTGGTCGTTGATGTCCTTGGGGCCGATGCCCTGGTAGGCATAGCCGCGCACCGAGCCGCCGCCGCCGGCGTAGAAGCGGCGGTCCGCCGGCACCTCCTGCAGCGAAGCCCCGAAGATCGAACCCATGTTGATGCGGCCGGCGACAATGTATTTGCCGGCCGAATCGATCGCCTGATAGGCCGAGCCCTCGCCCCTGAGCTTGACGAAGGCGGCGCCGTTCAGGATGTCGTAGCTCGGTTCGGCGTATGCCAGGAAACGGACGCCCGTCGTCGGATTGAGGCGGTTGTCGCGGTTGTCATAGACATATTGCAGCGGAATGCTGGCGATCAGGTACTTATGATGCCCGAAACTGTCCTCGATTTTCGAATAATCGAGGGAAAATTCGGCCGAAACCGTCTGGTTCTTGCTCAATTCATAGGAAATTCCGACCTCGCCCTTGACCGAGAAATGGTCGAAGGCGTCCGGATGCTCGTAGACGGTCTTGAGATTGGTGAAGAATTTCGATGCCGGTCCGAGCACGCCCGGTTTCTCGAACATGATGCCGGCATTGTAGTTCAGCTTCGAGATGTCGTTGCTGCCGATGCCGCTGATTTTCCCGTCGATACGCAGCTTCTCCGCCCGGCCGAACAAATTGCGGTGGCCCCAGTAGCCCTCGATGCCGAGGCCTTCCGTGTTGGAAACCGTTCCGCCCAGCCCGAAATAACGCGGCTTACGCTCGCTGACCTCGACATCGATGGGAATATTGCCATCGGCGTCGAGCGCCTCGCCTTCCTTCAGCGTGACGGAATTGAAGACTTCCAGCCCCAGCAGCCGCTCGCGCGCGTCGTCGATCTCCTCGGGCGAATATTGCCGGCCGCGTTTCAGGCCGGTCATGTATTCGGTGAAATCGCGGTCCACCGCCTCGGTGCCCTCGACAGTCGTGTCGCCGTAGCCTGCCACCGGACCGGCAGCCACAGTCAGCGTCACGTCGAGCGTCGAGGTGCTGTGGTCGGCGACGATTTCGCGCCCGGTGACCGCCGCCAGCGGCCTGCCTTCTTCCTTCAGCGCCCGCACGATGGCTGCCTCGCCCTTGAGCACGGCCCCGGACCCGGCATCGCCGCCGGCGATCAGGCCGAAATCGGCGCTGGCCAGACCGGCCGCGTCGCCCTTGAGGACGATGTCACCCAGCGTGAATTTCGGCCCCGGTTCGATGGTGATCGTCACCGGAACGGGTTGCGGCCCGGTGAATTCGGCATCCGGCGGCAGGTCGTCTACGGACTGGCCGGCGATGGCGATCGTCACCACGCCTTCGTAATGCGCATTCTTGTAGAGCGCCGCCACGAGCTGTTCGCGGTCGCCGCGCGCCTTGGTCAGCAGGCCGAGCGAGCCGGAAACCGGCCGTTCCTCGTCGCCTTTCAACACCGAGGCGTTTTCAAGCTGCTCCTTGAGATCGTCGTCGGCGCCCGGCGCCTCGATGGTGACCGCATAGCGAAGCGGATCGATGATGTCCTGATCCTGATCGTCGTCCGAACCCCACAGCTTGAGGCCGAATATCTCGAAAGCGGCCGCCGGACGGTTGTCGGCCAGCAGCACGGTCGAGCAGAGAAGCGCGGAAATCAGGGCACGCGAAAGCTTGCGCCCCGGCGCACCGCTCCCGAAAAACCTGTTCTTCTGCGCCGGCATCACTCTAGAACCTAGTCCGCAATCCTAAAATTGGAATGAACTTCTGAAGCGCTCGTAAAGGAGCCACAATCCAATTGTCTGAATTGCGGCGGGCTTGGAATTCACACCTTCTGCACTTTGGCAAGAAAGCGTGATTGTCCTCCGGCGACTTCGTGGCGCCACCGGCCGCGGCTCGTACCTTGGGGCAGTACCTGCCTGATCCTGGATTGACAAGCGCAAGCTGAGCTTGAACATGCTGGGAGCACGGCAACATCAGGAGGGTGTGATGTTTTTGCGCGCGGTCCGTTTTCTTTCCGTTTTCCTGTTTGTCCTTTCCGGCCTTGCCGGCGCGGCATTGGCCGCCGATGGCAAGAGGATCGTCACGAGCGAGAATTCGGATTACTTCGGCTTCGACCTGCGGTCTTCGCAGAACGTCACGCTGGATCAGTGCAAGACCACTTGCCTGGGCGACTCCGCCTGCCGCGCTTTCACCTACAACGTCAAAGCGAAGTGGTGCTTCCTGAAATCGGACTTCAACAGGCTGAACCCGTTCAATGGCGCGGTCGTCGGCAAGGTCGTGCCCATTGACGGCGATCCCGACATCGGCGCGCCGCCCGAACTCGCCTTCTTTCCGGCCTGGATGGCCGATCAGGCGCAGCAGTACCGCAACTACCTCGCCGGCCCGACCTTCACCAAGCCGACCGAGGGCCTCTCCGCCCTGACGGAAGCCGCCGAACAGGCCGCGCTGACGGGCGACCACCGCACCGCGATGCAGAAATACGAGGCTGCGGTTTCCGCCATGCCGCAAGACGGCAACCTTTGGCTGCGGCTTACGCGCGAAACGTTGGCGGTACAGCCGACAGACAGTCAGGATACCTCGCGCCTGCAGTCTAACGCCACCTCCGCCGGCATCAGCGCCTACAATCTCCTGCGCACCACCAGAACCCGCGCCGAGGCGCTGTCGGTGATCGCCGCCGGCCTCGACAAGCGCGACCTCTACCGCCCTGCCCTGCAGGCCTATGAAGCCAGCCTGGCGCTGGTCAATTCCGCCGCCGTGCAGGCGGAGTATGACGACCTCAAGGCGCGCAAAGGCTTCCGCGTCATCGACCATACGGTCGAGGCCGACACCAGCGCGCCGCGTGTCTGCGCCCAGTTCTCCGAAGATCTGGTCAAGACCGGCATCGACTACGCCCAGTTCGTCACCGTCGACGGAGCCGCGCCCAAGGGCATCGAGGCCAAGGACAAGCAGATCTGCGTCGAAGGCCTCGAACACGGCCAGAACTACGACGTGACGTTCCGTTCCGGCCTGCCCGCCGCCATCGGCGAGGTCATCACCGCGCCCGTCGTGCTGTCGGTCTATGTCCAGGACCGTGCGCCGTCGGCGCGCTTCACCGGCGATGCCTTCGTGCTGCCGGCCGGCGCGCGGCGCGGCATTCCTGTCGTCACCGTCAACATGAACGCCGCCGACATGAAGCTCTACCGCATCGGCGACCGCTCGCTGGCCCAGCTCCTGTCGGGCTACCAGTTCCTGCGCCAGCTCGACGGCTACGACATCGATAGCATATCCGACCAGATGGGCGCGCCGGTCTGGGAAGGCCGCATGGACATCACCGGCGATTTGAACAAGGAGGTCACCACCTCCTTCCCGGTGGACGAGGCTCTGCCGCGGCGCAAGCCCGGCGTCTATGTCCTGACGGCGCAGGCGGTCGACGACACCGGCGACACCTATGACTCGCGCGCAACGCAATGGTTCGTCGTCTCCGACATCGGCCTGTCGACCTATACCGGGCAGGACGGCCTGAGCGTCTTTGCCCGTTCGCTCGGCACCGCCAAGCCGATTGCAGGCGTCGAACTGACCCTGCTTGCCCGCAACAACGAGATCCTCGGCACCGCCACCACGGATGCCGAAGGCCGCGCCGTCTTCAACCCCGGCCTGAGCCGCGGCGAAGGCGGCATGGTGCCCGCCGTCCTGACGGCGAAACAGGGCGAAGAGGATTTCGTCTTCCTCGACATGACCAAGGCCGGCTTCGATCTGTCCGACCGTGGCGTCGAGGGCCGGCCCGCGCCCGGCGCGCTCGACGTCTATGCCTGGACCGAGCGCGGCATCTACCGCGCCGGCGAGGACGTCCATGTGACGGCGCTTGCCCGCGACGGCGCCGCCAAGGCGGTCGAGAACCTGCCGCTCACCTTCATCTTCACCCGCCCCGACGGTGTCGAGGCGCGCCGCGTCATCAGCGACGGCGTGTCGGCCGGCGGTCACGCGGTCGATCTGCCGCTGGAGCCGAATGCCATGCGCGGCACCTGGACGGTGGCCATCCACACCGATCCGAAGCAGGCCGCCATCGCCAGCCAGATGTTCCTGGTCGAGGATTTCGTGCCCGACCGCATCGAGTTCGACCTGAGCAGCGACAAGACGGAAATCGCCCAGGGCGAAACCGCCAACGTCACAGTAGACGGCCGTTTCCTCTATGGCGCGCCGGCCGCCGGCCTGGCGCTCGAGGGCGAGACGACGCTTTCGGCAACGAGCACCTGGGACCGCTTCAAGGGCTATTCCTTCGGTCTCGCCGACGAAGAGGCCGCCCAGCCTTCGGTGACGCCGCTGGCAGGCCTGCCGCCGGTGGGTGAAGACGGCAAGGCGACCTTCCCGGTCTCCGCTGACCAGTTGCCCTCGACGACCAAGCTCGTCAACGCCAAGGTGACGGTGCGCATGCGCGAAACGGGCGGCCGCGCCGTCGAGCGCTCGCTCGACATCGGCATCCGTCCGCAAGGCAGCATGATCGGCATCCGGCCCGATTTCACCGACGAGGTGCCGCAGGGCGGCACGGCCAAGTTCTCGATCATCGCCGCCGCCTCAGACGGCAGCCGCGAGGATTTGAAGGGGGCCTTGTGGTCGCTCGTCAAGGTCGAGCGCAATTACCAATGGTACCGCAATGGCGGCTCCTGGAACTATGAGCCCGTCACCTTCACCAAATCCGTCGCCAACGGCCAGGTCGACATAGCGGCCAATGGCGAGGCGACGGTTTCAGTGCCGGTGGATTGGGGCCGCTACCGCCTGCAGGTCGAAACCGCCGATCCGGACGGCCCCGGCAGCAGCTACGAATTCGATGCCGGCTGGTACGTGGCGGCGTCCTCCACCGAAACGCCCGACGCGCTGGAAATCGCGCTGGACAAGGACGCCTATGTGCCGGGCGACGTGGCCAAGCTGCAGGTTTCGCCGCATTTCGCCGGCGAGCTTCTGGTGACGGTCGGCGCCGACAGGCTGCTCAAGACGATGTCGGCGACCATCCCGGCTGGCGGCGGCACCGTCGATATCCCCGTCGGCGAGGACTGGGGTGGCGGCGCCTATGTGACCGCGACCCTCTATCGCCCTGGCGACGCGCAGGAAACGCGTATGCCGGCCCGCGCCATCGGCGTGCACTGGCTCAAGATCGATCCAGGATCGCAGAAGCTCGCCGTTGCCCTGACGCCGCCAGAAAAAACCGAGCCGCGCCGCACCCTTTCGATTCCCGTATCCGTCGAGGGCGCGGGGAATGAACCCGCCTACGTCACGGTGGCGGCGGTCGATGTCGGCATTCTCAACCTGACCAACTACAAGGTTCCCGACCCCGAGGACTGGTATTTCGGCCAGCGCATGATGGGGCTGGAACTGCGTGACATCTATGGGCGGCTGATCGACGGTTCGCTGGGCGCGGCCGGGCGGCTGCGCACCGGCGGCGACGGCGCGAACATGCAGTCGCAGGGCAGCGCGCCGAAGGAAAAGCTGGTCGCGTTCTTCTCCGGCCCGGTGCAGCTCGATGCCGACGGCAAGACGACGGTCGATTTCGACATACCGCAGTTCAACGGCACGGTGCGGGTCATGGCGGTCGCCTGGACGAAGAAGGCCGTGGGCCATGCCGCCACCGACGTCATCGTCCGCGACCCGGTGGTGATCACCGCCGGCCTGCCGCGTTTCCTTGCGCCGGGCGACGCCGCCACCATGCGGCTCGATGTCGCCAACACGGACGGGCCGGAAGGCGACTATGCCGTGTCGATCGATTCGACCGGCGGGCTTTCGATCGGCGACGACGGCGTGCCGGAAAAGCTGACGCTCGCCACCGGCAAGCGCCAGACCTTCGCGGTGCCGCTGATCGGGGTCACTGCCGGTGACGCCTCGATCACCGTCAGGCTTGCCCATGAAGGCGGCCCTGACATCGAGCAGACACTCTATCTTCCGATCCGGCCTTCGCAATTGCCGGTCACCAACCGGATGGTGGTGGACCTGAAAGGCAATGGCGGGTCGCTGCGCATCGATCGCGAGCTGCTCGCCGCCAGCATCCTGGAAGGCGCGTCCGTCAGCGTCGGCGTCTCGCAGACCTCGGCCTTCGACGTGCCGTCGCTGCTGCTCTCGCTCTACAAATACCCCTATGGCTGCGCCGAGCAGACAACCAGCACGGCCATGCCGCTGCTCTACGTCAACGAGATGTCGGGGCCGTATGGCATCACCATCGATCCCGAACTGCGTGACCGCGTGCAGAAGGCGATCTACCGCGTGCTGAGCTATCAGGCTTCCGGCGGCAGCTTCGGCCTGTGGTCGCCGGGTTCCGGCGACCTGTGGCTGGACTCGTATGTCACGGATTTCCTCACCCGCGCCCGCGAACAGAAATATGAGGTGCCGGCGGCGGCGTTCACGCAGGCGCTCAACAATCTGCAGAACTCCGTTGGCTACGATCAGGACGTGCAGGACCGCGGCAGCGAGATCGCCTACGCGCTCTATGTTCTGGCCCGCAACAAGAAGGCATCCATCGGCGATCTGCGCTACTATGCCGACACCAAGCTCGAAGCCTTCACCAGCCCGATGGCGGTGGCGCAGCTTGGCGCGGCGCTCGCCCTCTACGGCGATGCGCAGCGTTCGGAGGCGACGTTCCAGTCCGCGCTGCGGCTGGCGAAATCGACCCCCGACTACAACTACTACCGCTCCGACTACGGCTCGCGGCTGCGCGACGGCGCCGCCATGCTGGCGCTGGCGGCGGAATCGAATCCGGTGCCGTCCGTCGTGCCGGAACTGGTCAGCTACACGACCAGGGCCCGCGCCGACATGCGCTGGACCAGCACGCAGGACAACGCCTGGATGCTGCTCGCCGCCCGCGCACTGAAGGAAGGCAACGACTCGATCAAGCTCACCATCAATGGCCAGGCGCACAAGGGCGCGTATTCTTCCGACATCGCCGGCAGCGACCTCGTCGACAGCCCGCTGACGGTGGCGAACACCGGCAAGGATCCGCTGCAGGCGGTGGTGACCACGGTGGCGGCGCCCACCCAGCCGCTGCCGGCCAGCGGCGACGGCTACACGATCGAGCGCACCTACTACCGGCTCGACGGTTCGGAAGCCAACGTCACCGAGGCGATGCAGAACGAGCGCTATGTCGTGGTGCTCAAGGTCTACCAGCAGAACGACTGGCCGCAGCGCATCCTCGTCACCGATCTTTTGCCGGCCGGTTTCGAGATCGACAATCCGGGCCTCGTCTCCAGCGCCAACCTGACCAGCTTCCCCTGGCTGGCGCAGACCAACGCCGCGCATCTGGAGTTCCGCAACGACCGCTTCGTCGCCGCCTTCGATCCGGAAGCCGACGACGGCGACCGCTCCAAGACATTGGCCTATGTGGTGCGGGCGGTGACGCCGGGCGTCTACGCGCATCCGGCGGCGAGCGTCGAGGACATGTACCGGCCGCAATATTCGGCCCGTACAGCCATGGGGATGATGGAAGTGAAGGCGCCGTGAGGCGCTGTCGCCGATAGCCAATGATCCAATTCTCAGTGGCAGCGCACCCCCACCCCTATCCCCTCCCCACAAGGGGGAGGGAGACGCCGACGCGACCGCTTCAGCCGAAATCTCCATGGCAGACCGATAGTGGCGCTGCCGCAGAATCCCCCTCCCCCTCGTGGGGAGGGGATAGGGGTGGGGGTGCGCTGCCCTGCGCGACAAACCTGCCGCCTGCAGAGGGAAGGTAAGGATGAGGAGCAGCGCCATGCTTTCTCAAAAAGCCCTTCGCTACGTCGCCTGGAGCAGCACCACCGGCGTCGCCGTCCTCGCCCTCGCCGCCGTCACCCTCTGGCAGCTCGACCGGGCCTTTCCGCCGCCCCTCCCCGCCAAGCCCATCGTCTCCGCCGAAGTGCTCGACCGCGACGGACAGCTCCTGCGGACCTTCGCCACGCCGGACGGTTACTGGCGGCTGGCGACAAGCCCCGATCAGGTGGACCGGCAGTTCGTCGACATGCTGGTTGCCTATGAAGACAAGCGCTTCTGGGATCATTCAGGCGTCGACCTGCTGGCGCTCGGCCGCGCCGCGCTGCAATTCGCCGGCAATGGCCGAATCGTCTCCGGCGGCTCGACGCTGTCGATGCAGCTCGCCCGGCTGATCGAGCCGCGCGAAAGCCGCAGCGTCTGGGCGAAGCTGCGCCAGATGGCCCGAGCCATCCAGATCGAACGGCGGCTGTCCAAGACCGAAATCCTCGAGCGTTACCTGACGCTCGCGCCCTATGGCGGCAATCTGGAAGGCGTGCGCGCCGCGTCGTTGGCCTATTTCGGCAAGGAGCCGAAACGGCTCACCGTCTCCGAGGCGGCCCTGCTGGTGGCGCTGCCGCAACTGCCGGAAAAGCGCCGGCCGGACCGCAATCTGCGAATCGCACAGGCCGCGCGCGACCGCGTGCTTGACCGCATGGTTTCGGCCAATCTTCTGGGCGAACGCGAAGCCCAGCGCGCCGCGCTCGAAGCGGTGCCGGAAGTCCGCCGCGCCCTGCCCGCTCTGGCGGCTCACGCGGCCAACGCCGCGGTCGCAAAAGCAGCCACCGGCGAGCCGCCCCGCCTGACGATCAGGAAGAGCGCGCAGCAAGGGCTTGAGGCCGTGGCGCGAGATGCCGCCCGCAAGCTCGGCCCGAAACTGTCGGTTGCCATGGTGCTGGCCGACGCCCGCACCGGCGAGATCCTTGGCGAAGTCGGCTCTGCCGATTTCTTCGATTCCAGCCGTTCGGGCTGGATCGACATGACGAAGGTGCTGCGCTCGCCCGGCTCGACCCTGAAGCCGTTCATCTACGGTCTCGCTTTCGAGCAAGGCATGATCGCCCAGGAAACCATGATCGAGGACCGCCCCGCCGATTTCAGCGGCTACCGGCCGAAGAACTTCGACATGGGCTATCAGGGCGACGTCACCATCCGCCAGGCGCTGCAATTGTCGCTGAACGTGCCGGCCGTCCGCGTTCTCGACGCCGTCGGGCCGGCGCGGCTGACCGCGCGGTTCCGGCAGGCCGGCATCAACCCCGCCCTGCCCCTCAACGAGCCCCCCGGTCTCGCCATCGGGCTCGGCGGCGTCGGCATTTCGCTGCGCGATCTCGTCCAGCTCTATGCCGGTCTCGCCAATGGCGGGAAGGTGCATCCGCTGCGCGACGGGGCCGAGACGACGCGGCCGGCGGACTTCACCGCCACCATCCTTGACGGGCAGGCGAACTGGCAGATCGCCGACATCCTGTCCGGCGTGAAGCCGCCGCAGGGCGCGTTGCAACGCGGCATCGCCTACAAGACCGGCACCTCCTATGGCTACCGGGACGCCTGGTCAGTCGGCTTCGACGGACGCTATGTGCTGGGCGTCTGGGTCGGCCGCGCCGACGCCAGCGCCATACCCGGCCTTTCCGGATATGTCTCGGCGGCGCCCATCCTTTTCGAGGGATTCGAGCGGTCCGGTCTGGCGTCGGTGGCGCTGCCCTCCCGGCCGCCCGGCATCTTCCTGCCGAAGCGCGACCAGTTGCCGGTCACGCTTGCCCGTTTCGGCAGCGATGCCGCGAACGCCATCGGCCCGGCCGAGCCGGCGCCAAAAATCGTCTTTCCGCCTGACGGCGCGCGCGTCGATCTGGGTGCTGCCACCGCCAGCGCCACGCCGCTGGTCCTGAAGCTTCAGGACGGGCGCGCGCCCTTCCGCTGGCTGGCCAACGGCAAGCCGCTGACCGGCCGCGACCGCACCCGCACGGCGACCTGGCTGCCGGACGGCGCCGGTTATTCCACGCTGACCGTCATCGATGCCGCCGGCCGCGCCGCCAGCGTCAAGGTCTTCGTCGAATAGGCGTCGTGCTTTCAGGTTCAGGAAGCACGAGAGACCCTGCATCCGATCACCGGCAGTCCTGCCAAATGAGTAAAATATTTTCTTATCCTGCAAAGAAGGACCGGGAATTTTCTCCCGAGCGCCAAACTTGGCAAGCTTCATTGCATCCAATTTCTACAATTTCGATAGAGTAAAAGCAGTTCCGCACGGAGGCTTTTATGACCAACCTTCCTATCAAGACGCTGCTCGCTGCGTTCGTCGCAGGTTCCGTTCAGTTCGGCGCCCTCGGTTTTGCCTTTGCAGACTCGACGCTGCTCAATGTTTCCTACGATCCGACCCGTGAGCTCTACAAGCAGTTCGACGAGGTGTTCAGCGCCCACTGGAAGGCCGAAACGGGAGAGACCGTTACCATCCAGCAATCCCATGGCGGCTCCGGCGCGCAGGCCCGTTCCGTCATCGATGGGCTGGAGGCCGACGTGGTGACGCTGGCTCTGGAGAGCGACATCAACGCCATCGCCGACAAGACCAGGAAGATAAAGCCCGACTGGCGCGGCCAGTTCGAGAACAATTCGGCGCCCTACACCTCGACCATCATCTTCCTCGTCCGCAAGGGCAATCCGAAAGCCATCAAGGACTGGGGCGATCTGGTCAAGGACGGCGTCCAGGTCATCACCCCCAATCCCAAGACCTCGGGCGGCGCCCGCTGGAACTACTTGGCGGCATGGGCCTACGCCAATGCGCAGGACGGCAACGACGAGGCCAAGACCAGGGAATTCATCGCCAGGCTTTTCTCCAACGTGCCCGTGCTCGACACCGGCGCGCGCGGCTCGACCGTGACCTTCGCCCAGAAGGGCTTGGGCGACGTGCTGCTGGCATGGGAGAACGAAGCCTTCCTGGCGCTCGACGAGTTCGGCGCCGACAATTTCGACATCGTCTATCCGTCGAGTTCCATTTTAGCCGAACCGCCTGTCGCCATCGTCGACGCCAATGTCGACGCCAAGGGCACGCGCAAGGTGGCCGAGGCCTATCTGCAGTACCTCTATTCCAAGGAAGGACAGGCGCTGATCGCCAAGAACCACTATCGTCCCGCCAAGCCCGACCTTGTTCCGGCCGAAGATCTGGCCTGGCAAAAGGACCTAAAGCTGGTGACGATCGACGACCCCCAGTTCGGCGGCTGGAAGAAGGCCCAGCCCTACCATTTTGGTGACGGCGGCATATTCGACCAGGTCTACAAGCCCGCCCAGTGACGCGCGGCGCGCGTGGTTCGACACCCGAGATCAACTTTCTGGGTTGGATTTCGAACGGAGTTGTTGCAAGCAGGCCATGAAAGAAGGGACCCTCTTTAAGCCATGACCCCAGCACCCGCCCAGGCGGGGTGGAAATTCAGGCAGCCGAGCGTCATTCCCGGTTTCGGGTTGACGCTCGGCTTCTCGCTTGTCTACCTCACGCTCATCATCCTGATCCCCTTGTCCGGTCTGGCATGGCGCTCCGCCGCGCTCGGCTGGTCTGATTTCTGGCGCATCATCACCGACGACCGTACGCTGAAGGCACTGGAGATCAGCTTCGGCACCGCGTTGATCGCGGCGGCGATCAATGTCGTCTTCGGCACCCTCGTGGCGTGGATCCTGGTGCGCTACCGCTTTCCGGGCCGCCGCATCATCGACGCGATGGTCGACCTGCCCTTCGCCCTGCCGACGGCGGTGGCGGGCATCGCGCTCACCACGCTCTACGCGCCGAACGGACTGCTGGGCAAGCCGCTGATGGCACTTGGCATCAAGGTGGCCTACACGCCGCTCGGCATCGTCATCGCGCTAGTCTTTATCGGTCTTCCCTTCGTCGTGCGCACCGTGCAGCCGATCATGGAAGAGATCGACAAGGAGGTCGAAGAGGCCGCGGCGACGCTCGGCGCCAGCCGCTTCCAGACCATAACCCGCGTCCTGTTTCCCGGGCTTGCGCCGGCCATCGTCACCGGCTTCGCTCTCGCATTCGCGCGCGGTGTCGGCGAATACGGGTCGGTCATCTTCATCGCCGGCAATTTGCCCAAGGTTTCCGAGATCGCGCCGCTGCTGATCATCATTCGCCTCGAGGAGTATAACTACGCCGCCGCGACCGCGATCGCCGCGGTGATGCTGGCCATCGCCTTCGCGATGTTGCTGGTCATCAACCTCCTGCAGTCATGGAGCCGCAAGCGTTATGGCTGATCCCTCAATCCAGACATATGCTCCGCCGTCGGAAGCTGCGACCGCCGCCGTCACGGAAAGCCCGGTCGCGCGGGCCGTCCTGATGACGGTCGCCTTCCTTTTCCTCGGCTTCTTCCTCGTCCTGCCGCTGATAATCGTGTTCCAGCAGGCTTTTGCCAAAGGCATGGGCACCTATCTGTCTTCGCTCAACGATCACGATACGCTCGCCGCCATCCGCCTCACCTTGCTGGTGGCGGCCATCGCCGTGCCGCTCAATCTGGTCTACGGCGTCGCCGCGGCCTGGGCGATTGCCAAGTTCGAGTTCAAGGGCAAGGCATTCCTGACCACGCTGATCGACCTGCCCTTTTCGGTGTCACCCGTTATTTCGGGCCTTGTCTACGTCCTTTTGTTCGGCGCCCAGAGCATGCTCGGACCATGGCTGAAGGCCAACGGCATCGAAATCCTGTTTGCCGTGCCCGGCATCGTGCTGGCGACCGTCTTCGTCACCTTCCCTTTCGTGGCGCGCGAACTGATCCCGCTGATGCAGGAGCAGGGCACCGGCGACGAGGAAGCCGCGCTTTCGCTGGGCGCCAATGGCTGGCAGACCTTCTGGTATGTCACGCTGCCCAACATCAAATGGGGGCTTCTCTACGGCGTGCTCCTTTGCAACGCCCGCGCCATGGGCGAGTTCGGCGCGGTCTCGGTGGTGTCCGGCCACATACGCGGCGTGACCAACACCATGCCGCTGCATATCGAAATTCTCTACAACGAGTACAACGCCGCCGCCGCGTTCGCCGTGGCGTCGCTGCTGGCGGGCCTCGCCCTCGTCACGCTTGTCTTGAAAACCATTCTCGAGCTGCGCTACGGCGCCGAGCTCGCCGCGACGCGCGGGCATTAAGAAGGTAGGAAGTCATGGAAGTTCGCGCTGTCAACGTGCGCAAGGAGTTCGACCGGTTCCCGGCGCTGCACGATGTTTCGCTCGACATCCGGTCGGGCGAGCTGATCGCCCTGCTCGGCCCCTCCGGTTCCGGCAAGACGACGCTGCTCCGGCTGATCGCCGGGCTGGAGCGCCCGACCCGAGGCGCGATCTTCTTCGGCGACGAGGATGCCTCGCACCGCTCCATTCAGGAGCGCAATGTCGGCTTCGTTTTCCAGCACTACGCGCTTTTCCGGCATATGACGGTGGCCGACAATATCGGCTTCGGCCTCAAGGTCCGCCACGGCGCCGACAAGCCTCCGGCCAGGGAAATCCGCCGCCGCGCTTCCGAGCTGCTCGATCTCGTCCAGCTCTCCGGCCTGGAAAACCGCTATCCGGCGCAGCTTTCCGGCGGCCAGCGCCAGCGCGTCGCACTGGCCCGCGCCATGGCGATCGAGCCGAAAGTCCTGCTGCTGGACGAACCGTTCGGCGCGCTCGACGCGCAGGTCCGCCGCGAACTGCGCCGCTGGCTGCGCGACATCCACGACGCCACCGGCCACACCACCGTTTTCGTCACCCACGATCAGGAAGAAGCGCTCGAGCTGGCCGACCGCGTCGTCGTCATGAGCCAGGGCCGCATCGAGCAGGTCGGCACCGCGGACGACGTCTACGACACACCTAACTCACCCTTCGTATACGGCTTCATCGGCGATTCCTCGACGCTTCCGGTCAAGGTCGAGGACGACCAGATCTGGCTGGCCGACCGTCCGATCGGCATCAGCGCCCAGGGTTTCGCCGCCGGTCCGGCCACCCTGTTCTTCCGCCCGCACGATATCGAACTGCTGGACGGATGCAGCGGCTGCATCGCCGGCACCGTCGTCAGCAGCCGCCGTGTCGCCGGCACGCGCCGCGTCGAACTGGAGGTCGGCGGCGAACAGCATCGCGTCGAAATCGAGCTGCCCGTCGACCATCCGGCGGCGCAGAAGAGCCGGGTGGCGTTTCGCCCGCGTAAGTGGAAACTGTTTCCTACAGAAACGGCATCCTAGTAACGAGGCACAGGGCGGATCGGGTTTTGTGGAATACAATTCCTGGAACGCCTCATTAAAAACAACGAAGTTCCACTGGCGGCGACTCTATCAGTCCGCCATTGCTCGCCTTGTCGGGGCCGGCCGCTATGGTGCTAGCCATCTCAGCACCGTTCCCTATGGAGTCCCCGATGAAACGCCTCGCCCTCGCCGGCACCATTCTTGCCGGCTTCCTGTTCGCGACCGGAGCCGCCTCGGCCGCCGACAAGCTGCTGAACGCGTCGTATGACGTCGGCCGCGAATTGTTCGTCCAGATCAACGAGGCATTCGTCGCCAAACACCCCGGCGTGACCGTCGATCAGTCGCATGCCGGCACGTCGAAGCAGGCGCGCTCCATCGTCGAAGGGCTTGGCGCCGATGTCGTCACCTTCAACCAGGTTCCGGACATCGATTTCCTCGTCAAGAACGGCTATGTCTCGGCCGATTGGCAGAAGGCCTTCCCCAGCAATGCCTCGCCCTTCTATTCGCTGCCCTCGTTCCTGGTGCGCGCCGGCAATCCGAAGAACATCAAGGATTGGGACGATCTCGCCCGCGACGACGTCCAGGTGATCTTCCCCAACCCCAAGACCTCGGGCAATGCCCGCTACACCTATCTGGCCGCCTACGCCTATGGGCTGGAGAAGTTCAACGGCGATGCCGCCAAGGTGAACGAGTTCATCGGCAAGATCTTCAGTCATGTGCCGGTGTTCGACACTGGCGGCCGCGCCTCGACCACCACCTTCGCCGAGCGCGGCATCGGCGACGTGCTCATTACCTTCGAGTGCGAGACGCAGGGCATCGCCCGCGAATATGGCACCGACAAATACCAGCAGGTCGTGCCGTCGGTCAGCCTTCTGGCTGAGTTTCCTGTGGCCGTCGTCGAAAAGGTGGTAAAGGATCACGGCACCGGCGACCTCGCCAAGAGCTATCTCGAATTCCTCTACACACCCGACGGCCAGGAGATCGAAGCCGAGAACGGCATGCGCGTTCGCGACGAAACGGTCGCCGCCAAGTTCAAGGACAAGTTCCCGAATGTCCGGCTGGTCACCGTCGAGGACGTGTTCGGTGGCTGGAAGAAGGTCCAAACCGACCACTTCGCCGAGGGCGCCCTGCTCGACCAGATTTACGGCAGCCGCTGATCCGGCTCTCGGCAGACAAAAGAGCCGGCGCAAGCCGGCTTTTTTGTCTTCGCCGAACGGGCGCGCAACTTCTGGAGCCCATGACCGACGGTCTTTGTAACGCACGAAAAATAAACGTCTTTTCTATTGTATCTGTTGCAGGTCGATTTTATTGCTGTTGGAAGCTGCGGCGTTCACGTCATCATTTGCACACAAACAAAAGCGAAACGCGGCTTTTCGGGATCGGACTGTTTCTGGAATGCTGACCAAAAAGGGTAAGTACGGGCTCAAGGCCCTGGTTCATCTGTCCAAGATGCCAGCCGGACAGCTTGCCTTCGTGGGCGACATCGCTGCCTCCAACAACATCCCGAAAAAATTTCTCGACGCCATTCTGGGCGAGTTGCGCAATGCCGGTTTCGTCCAGAGCCGCAAGGGCAAGGACGGCGGCTATCGGCTCGCCCGCCCCGCCGCCGAGATCAAGATCGGTCACGTGGTGCGCGTGCTGGACGGCCCGCTGGCGCCGCTCTCCTGCGCCAGCCGCACGCAGTATCAGCGCTGCGAGGATTGCAACGAGGCGAACTGCGAGGTCCGGCACATGATGCTGGAAGTCCGCCACGCCATCGCCGAGGTGCTCGACAACCGCAGCCTTGCGGCCATGCGCGACGCCGACAATGACGACTATCCGCCGGAAGTCATCTCGCAGATCTGACCGCCACGCCCTCGGCCCGGCCCGCTCCAGCGATCACAAGAGGCCGATCAGCCACCACCAGGCGGCGTTGATCGGCACGACGATGAGCAAACCCAGGCATCCAGTGACAAGACAATATTTGGCCACGACGGAACGACTGAGCCCTGCAAGTTCCCCGCCGAACAGGATCGGTGGCGACTGATAAGCCAGAAACGTCGTGGAATAACCCATGACCTGGCTCAGAAGACCCATCCTCAGGAAACTGCTATCGGCCAGCAAATTGGCCGCGAATGGCGTGAAAAGGGCCGGCGCGGCATTCGACGTGACGACGAAGCAGATCACGATCGAGACGGCGACCAGGACGATATACGACACCAGCGGATTCTGGGCCCATCCACCCTCACCGAGCGCCGCCAAGGGCGTCAGGTCGACATGTCGCACAAGCGCAGTCAGCCCGATGATGGCGGCAATGAACCACAGCAGGTCCATTTTCTGGCCGTTGCCGAACGCAACCATTTTGTCGGCATGGGAGGTCAGCAGGTAGGCCAGCGAAAAGCCGAGCCCTACCCAGCCCGGCGCGATGTGATGCAGGGAATCCGTGAACCAGAAACCCAAAGTCGCCAGCAGCAACACGGAAACTCTCCTCTCTTCCCGCGACAGGGATGTAGGCTTCGATTGCAGCGGCTCCGCAGAGACGGTGTCGGCGAACATCAGGAAGGATGTGCCGACGAGGACCGCGCCCCGCGCCAGCACGCCGGCCGGAAAGAAGGTGTAGAGATATTCCGAGAAGCTGAGGTGCAAGCCAAGGCTCTGTTCCAGAACACCGGCCATGATGATGTTCGGGAGATTTGCCGGCAGGACCGCGCCGGCGAGTTCGAAAGACCCGACGATGACCAGGAGCAGGATGCCGTCGCGGCCGCGCCGGGAGCCATCCAGCCCCGCCACCGAGCAGTAACCTGCCGCTATCGGCACCAGAATCGCGATCCGGCCGAAGGTCGACGGCATCACGAGCGACAAGGCGAAGCTGATGACCGCGAAGGCAAAAAGCGCGCGCAGATAGGATCGTCCTATCAAACCGGCCAAGATCGTGCCCAGCCGCCTGCTGAGGCCGCTTTCCTTCAGGGCAAAACCGATGACGCCGCCGCTGAAGACAAGCCAGAAGGCGCTGGATGCAAAGCCGGAGAAGATTTCTGCAACCGGCACCGTCGTGAGGGTAACGGCGAGAAAGAAAAACGTCAGCGATACGATATAGCCCGGAACGATCTGCGTCGCCCAAAGCATGATGCAGACATAGACGATGCCAAGAATACGCGCTTCCTGGCTGGAGATGATGCCGGAGGCCGCAAGCAGGAGTACTCCGAATACCCCCGCCAGCAGAGACACGCCGACGGCCACTTTCATATGTTTGGCCATTGGACGTCCATCCGCGAACCATCTCTAGTTCCTGCCAGGATCGGAGCTTCATGACTTACGGCTTCGCGTCGTTTCATACTCGATGCTTTCTCCCGCCCGTAAGGTTGCCCTCCGTTGCTCCATTCGCGTCGGGATGGACGCGCGTGGAGGACGAGCATCCATGCAAAATCGGCACAATTCCAAATTGATCTTGCAGCATTCTCATAATCGTATATCATATAGAAAAATTGTATATCATATATCAAGCTACTTTCCTGGAGATTGTGATGTCAGACGGAGGAAATCCGCTGCGGGGATCGTCAGTTTACGTACTGGAGCAATTGCGTGATGCCATCACCAGCGGCACTCTGCGGCCCGGGTCGCCAATCCGGCAAAGGCAGATCGCTGACCAGTTCAAACTCAGTCATATTCCGGTTCGGGAAGCACTCTGGCAGCTGGAGTCCGAAGGGCTGGTCGTCGCCAGCCACAATCGCGGCATGACCGTGGCCTCGCTGACCGAAGCGGAGGCTTTGGAACTGACTGAGTTCCGCGCCCTCCTTGAAGAATATCTGACAAGACGATGCGTTCCCCGCCTCTCCGACACGGACCTGGCACAGGCTGAGCAAGCCATCGCCGCGATCGATCGTGCCCAGAACACCACCGAAATCGTCGAGTTCAACTCGGCCTTTCACCGGATCTTGTATCAGCGGGCCGATGCTCCGCATTTCCTGCGGACCGTCGAACAGGCCCGCGTCAATCTGGGCCGCTATCTGCTGATGACCTGGAGGACAGCGGGCCAGACAGACAGGTCACAGGAAGAGCACCGTCAAATTCTGGAAGCATGCCGCCGGGGCGATGCAGAAGAGGCGGGTCGCATCATGGCCACCCACGTACGGGCTGTAGGCGAATCCGTCGTCCGGCTTATTCGGGAGCAAGCTCAGATCCTATGAGCCTGTTCCGACATCGGCGTGCGCCCGAGCACATCGCCATCTCCACCACCCCGGTCGCCAGCGCCTGGAAGGGCACGGTCGGCGTCGCCGAACATTGGCCTGGCGATGACGAGCGACCGTAACGGCGCGCTCGGCATCCATTCTTTTGAGTGACGGCATTCGCCGCCGCGATCATCGCTTGGCGCCAACGACCTTGTCCGTATTGGCCAGGAGTCTGCGCACGGCATCCCGCGCCGCGTCGGGCTGCCGCAGGCGAATATGCTTCTCGATCCGCTCATGCAATTGCTGCGCCTGCTCGATGTCGTCGCCGGCGCGCGTTGCATAGACGAAAAGATGGTTGAGCGCCGACTCGATCAGCACGCCAAGCGGCACCAGCAGATCGTTTCCGGCGGCCCGCAAGATCGCGAGATGAAAGCGCGTATCGGCATGGGTGCGCATCTCCAGCGATGCGGCCTGGCGCATGTCACGGCACGCCTGGCTGATTTCCGCCATCTGCTCGTCGCTGCGGCGCAGCGCGGCATAGGCCGTAGCCTCCGGTTCGATGATGTGGCGAAACTCCTGCACCGTGCGCAGAAACGTCTCGCTGCCGGGCGACGTCGCGTACCAGGCCAGCACATCGCGATCCAGAAGGTTCCAGCGCTCACGCGGCTCGACCCGGCTGCCGACCTTCGGCCGTGACGCCAGCAGCCCCTTGGCCATCAGCATTTTGATCGCTTCACGAACGGCCGAGCGACTGACATCGAAGATTTGCGCCCATTGCGCTTCGTTGGGAAGGACCGCGCCAGGCGCATAGTCGCCGCGCACAATCCGCGATCCGATGTCGTTGGCCACGGTCGCATGTACGCTGGTGCCCCGCTCTCCCATGGAAGCGAGCGGTTTGAGACCGCCCGTCCTGGTCGATGCCGCCGTTGGTTTTCTGCCTGCCATGCTTCCCCCATTGGCCGCGCCGGGTGGATCCATTCTAGCGGCTTGCGATGGCGGCGCTATCCCATCGCCGCTTCCTGCGAGCATCGAAGTACGTTCGTTCGATTGAAACGAACGATTCCACACATAAATTGCGTTGGAATTGGCCGGGATAGAATGTCATTCCGATATACTGAAAATCAGAGTACGTCTTTCCATGACTTCAAGCGCCGCCAGCAACACGCTCCTCCCGCAAGCGCTCATTCTGCCGGATCGGCAGTCTCCGAAGACATTGCTGTCGGGCGTCCTGCTGGCATTGATCGTCTCCGGCGCGGCCTTTACCGCCCGCAATCTGCCGGGTCTCGGCTTCCTCAGCCCGATGATCCTGGCTGTGATCATCGGAGCCTTGTTCTCCAACATCGCCGGCCTGCCGGCGCATCTCAAACCCGGTGTGGGCTTCTGCCAGCGCAGCCTGCTGCGCCTTGCCATCGTGCTTCTGGGGTTTCAGCTCACTGTCGGCCAACTCGTCTCCGTCGGTGGCAAGGGCGTCGCCATCATCGCGGCGGCGCTGGTAGGGACATTCCTGTTCACCAGAACGCTCGGCCGGCTGCTCGGCGTCGACCGCAGGCTGGCCGAACTGATCGCCGCCGGCACCTCCATCTGCGGCGCCTCAGCCATCGTCGCCACCAACACCGTCACCAGAGGCTCGGAGGACGAGGTCGCCTATGCCGTCGCAGCCATCACACTCTTCGGCACGCTGGCGATGCTTCTGTTCCCGCTGCTCGGCCCCCATCTCGGACTGGACCAGCATCGGTTCGGCCTGTGGGCCGGCGCGTCGATCCACGAGATCGCGCAGGTGATCGGCGCCAGCTTCCAGAATGGCGCGCAATCCGGCGAGATCGGCACCGTCGCCAAGCTGGCCAGGGTGGCGATGCTGGCGCCGGTGGTGATCCTGCTTGGCCTGTTTTCCCGGCGCGGCACCAAGGACGGCGTGACGGCCCGCCCGCCGGTGCCGTGGTTCATCTTCGCTTTCATCGCCGTCGTGGCCCTGAACAGCGCGGTGGAAATCCCAGCCAGCCTGACGACGGCAATCGCGCCGATAACCACCTTGATGTTGACCATGGGCCTCGCCGCCATGGGCCTGCAGACACGGTTCTCGCAGATCCGCGCCCTTGGCTTTCGTCCCTTGCTGCTTGCATTTTCCGCATCCGTCTTTATCGCAGGGTTCAGCCTCTTGCTGCTGAAGCTCGTGTGATCAAGGGAACAGGATGACGCTGGAGCAGTTGCGGATCTTCGTCGCCGTCGCCGAGCGCGAGCATGTCACCCAGGCGGCGCGCGACCTCAACCTGACGCAGTCGGCGACCAGCGCAGCCGTCGCAGCACTCGAAGCGCGCTACGCCACCAAGCTCTTCGACCGGGTCGGACGGCGCATCTCGCTGACGGATGCCGGCCGGCTCTTCCTTGTCGAGGCCAGGGCCGTGTTGGCCCGCGCCTCGGCTGCGGAACTTGTCCTTGCCGATCTGGCCGGGTTGCGGATCGGCTCGCTGGCGCTGGCCGCCAGCCAGACAGTGGGCAATTACTGGCTGCCAAAATTCATCCACCGGTTCCAGTCCGCCTATCCGGCGCTCTCGGTCACGCTCACCATGGGCAACACCGAAACCGTCGCCGAACTGGTGCGGGATGGCGCTGCGACACTCGGTTTCGTCGAAGGAAAGGTCGAGGAGCCGGCGCTGACCGCCACCTCGGTTGGCGAAGACGAGATGCTGCTGATGGTGCCGACAACCCATTCATGGGCAAAGGCGAAAGCGTCCGACATCGATTTGCGCGACGCACGCTGGGTGTTGCGCGAACACGGCTCCGGCACGCGCGCCATCCTGGAAGGCATGTTCAGGCAGGCCGGAATTGCCTTGTCCGAGATGGACGACGCGCTTGTCCTGCCGACCAACGAAGCTGTGCGAACAGCGGTTGAAGCCGGCGCCGGCGTTGCCGTTCTGTCGAAGCTGGTCGCCACCAATGCTTTGCAGGCGGGCAATCTGGTTGCCGTGGACTTTCCCGTTCCGCGCCGCGAGTTCTTCATGCTGCGCCACAAGCAGCACTACGTCACCGCCGTGGAACGCGAATTCGTCGCCATGGTCGGCCAGCAGCGCCCGGCGGGTGCGTAGCCCTCAGGCGATCAGGACGCGGGGATCGAGCCGGCCGTTGAACGGCATATCGACCAGGAAGGTTTTGCCGCCATCCGGATCGGCGGCCCGCTCCGCCTCGTTCATGCCTTTCCAGGCGGACGTGACGGCGAGGCGGCTGGCATCCTTGCCGAAGAATGCCGGGCATGAGGCCTGGCGGGCTGGAATGGCGATCGAGCGCAGCAACTTGCCCTCGGGCGAATAGGCGTTGACCGCATTGCCGCCCCAGGCAGCGTTCCAGACGACGCCGTCGCTGTCCACGACGGACCCGTCGATATATCCGGCGACTTCACCTTTGCGATTGTCGACGAACACCTGCGGCTCGCCGACCGGCAGGCCATTTTCCGCATCGCACGCCACGCGCATCAGAAGCGCCGTCTCGGTATCGGTATAGTAGGCTGTCCGGCCGTCTTCGGTAAAACAGATCGAGTTCGGGATGCTGATCCGGTCGTAAAGCGTACGGACCTCGCCTTTGAAGAACCAGTATATCGCCCCCCTGCCCTTGGCCTCGGTCTTGGCCATAGTGCTGAACCAGAACGCGCCGCTCGGGTGTACGCGCGCATCGTTCGAGCGGGTTTCCAGGTTCTCCGCCTCGACCGCCGTGTGCAGCGTCATCTTGCCGGTCGCCACGTCGCGGACGTGCAGTCCGGTCTCGGTGGCGATCAACTGGCGCTTGTCGTCGATGATGGCGATGGCGCTGGCCATCAGGCCAAGGTCATGAACCTGCGTCTCGCCGCCGTCGCGCTGCGCAAGCATCCGGCTGTTGACGATATCGAACCAGAACAGCGTATCGGTGCCCGGATCATAGCTCGGCCCCTCGCCAAGCTGGCAAACCTGCTGCGAAAGAACGGAGACTGTATAGCTCATGCCGCTCCCCCGAATGCCGCATCCCAGGCTGCGACGGCGGCCTCGGCGCGGGCCTTGACCTGCGCCACCGTCATGCCTGGCTTGAACAGGCTGCTGCCCAGACCGAACACCGAAACGCCGGCGGCCTTGTAGCCGGCGAAATCAGGCTCGGAGACGCCGCCGACGGCGCCGACGATCGCATCCTTCGGCAGCACGGCGCGCATGGCGTTGATGCCGGCGGGACCCAGCACGCTGGCCGGGAAGAATTTCAGCGCCGAAGCGCCGAGCCGTATGGCCTGGAAGGCTTCGCTGGGTGTGAAGACGCCGGGCATCGTCACAAGCCCATGCTTGGCGGCCTGCGTCATCACCTCGGCATCGATGTTCGGGCTGACGAGCAGGCGACCGCCGGCCTTGGCCAGATTGTCGACGTCGGCGGCCGTCAGCACCGTGCCGGCGCCGATCAGGGCACTGGCTGGCAGCGCCTCGACGATCCGGCCGATGGAAACGAACGGCTCCGGCGAATTCAGCGGCACCTCGATGGCCTCGATGCCGGCAGCGTGGATGGCGTGCGCCATGGCGACAGCCTCGTCCGGCGTCAAGCCGCGCAAAATGGCGACGAGCCCGCGCCGCAACTTGGGGAATTCGGCTGTCTTGGTCATGCGCTCGCTCCTGCGATCATTCCATTCTGACGCGCCGCTTCGAACAGGCCGGCGCGCACGGCATCGTCGGCATCGACGGGATTGATGGCAATGCCGGCAAGGCCCAGTGCCGCGCCGTAGAGAACGCCGAGCGGACCGGAGGCGACAAGCGTGACCTCGCGTCCCTCGATCCTATAACGCTGCCGCGCCGAAGCGATTTCGGCGCCGATCAGCAGCCCCGACAGGGTGGCAGCGGCATCGGCAGCCCCAAGCCCGTGCAGCAGGCCGCCGGCGCGGATGCCAAACAGCCGGGAAAGGATGTCGCCGCCCTCCGAGAGCGCGATCTCGCAGGATTTACGGAACACGGGATCGTCGGCGGCAACGCTCGCCGGCTTTTCGCCGAGCGAATGGCGCAGGATCGAATGTTCGGCAAGCACCGAATAAAGTTCACCGGTCGGCCATGTGCCGAAACCCGCCACAGTGCCTTCCCTCACCGACACCCATTTGGAATGGGTGCCCGGCATGCAGACGGTGTGCGTCCCTGTGGCCGGGAGGCCCGCCCCGGCAAGCTGCGTTTCCTCGCCGCGCATGACGTCCGGCCGGTCGGCCAGGCGCTGCGCCAGGCCGGGCACGATGCGGATATCCCGGCTCTCGCCCGGGATGCGGGCCGCGCCTTTCAGGATCGCCTTGATGGAGGAAGGCACGTCGACATAGGGCGCTTCGATCCAGCCTTGCCGGGACCCGGCCATGCCGCAAATGACCACCGGCAGGTCGCCCGGCGCCTGCAACTGCGCGAGATGGCCTTCCAGTACATTGGAAAAGCCTGCCTTCTGCGCCGTGATCAGGCCATCGTCGCCGCGCCTTTCGGCCAGCGGCGCGCCCGATCGATCGAGCAGCCAGACGCGCAGGCGCGTCGTGCCCCAGTCGACAGCTGCGACCGCAACATTTCCGCTCAATCCAACTCTCCCTGCGACAGCTCGACTAGCCGCTGTTGACCCTATTCTTCAGACAATTGCAAGGATCATGAAAAGGGACCGCGTCCGGGCGCCGCCCACCGCCGCGCTTTCGAAGCCGCAAAAAGAAAGGGGCGCCTGAGCGCCCCTTTCCGTGTCGACTCAAAGCCGGATCAGAACGGCGAATCCGGGAAATAGAAGCTCTCGGCGTTTTCCTTGGTCACCAGCGTGGCGTCCAGGATATAGGTGCCACTAACCGGAACCTGATCATAGAAATTGGAGGCAGTGAGCTGCATGGCGGTGCCGATCATTGCCGGCGGATAGAGAACGTCCACCGGGATCAGCTTGTCGCCGTCCATGACCTTCTTGACCATGTCCTTCGAGCCGGCGCCGGCGACGACATACTGGATGTCGGTGCGCTTGGCCTGCTCGATGGCCTGCAGCACGCCGACGGCCATGTCGTCGTCCTGGCACCAGACCACGTCGATCTTCGGATATTTGGTCAAATAGTCCTGCATGACCTTGAAGGCGTCGTCGCGGTTCCAGTTGCCGAACTGGCGGTCGAGAATCTTGACGTTCGAGCCTTCGATGCCCTTGTCGAAGCCGTCCTGGCGCTGCTGGTCGATCGGGATCGGCAGGCCACGGATGACGACGACCTGCGCGTCCGGCGTATTTTCCTTGATGTACTTGCCGGCGACTTCGCCAAGCGCCGGATTGTTGCCGGCGATATAGATGTCGCGGACGCTGTCGTCATTGGTGCTTGGCGCACGGTCGACCAGCGCGACGAACTTGCCCTTGCCCTTGACTTCCTTGATCGCGTTGACCAGCGGGTCCGGATCGGAAGGAAGGATGACGAGGGCGTCGATGCCCTGCGTCGCCAGATCCTGCACCGCATTCGCCTGGCTGGCGGCATCCGGCGAGGTCTTGACGATGACATTGAGGCCCGGATGCTCCGCCATGAGCAGCTTGGCCACGCGCTCGGCGTGATAGACGACGCCCGCGGTCCAGCCATGGTCGGCGGCCGGAATGGAAACGCCGATCGTTACTTTCTTGTCCTGAGCGCTTGCCACGCCCATCAGCGCCGCCATCGCGACAGCGGTTAAACCCAATATTGCCTTGCGCATTTAATTCCTCCCAGTGGTTGGGTCTGACTGACGTGAAGCCGGGCGACCCGGAAATTACCGGCCTCTATGATTTTCGCACCAGTGAACGTTGCACCAGCATCGCGATGATGATGATCGCGCCTTGTATGGCGCCGATCAGATATTCGCTGACGAAGTTCGACAGCAGCATGATGTTGCCGACAATCTCCAGAATGAAAGCGCCGCAGATGGTGCCCCATATCCGGCCGACGCCGCCGCGCAGCGCCGTACCGCCGACAACGACGGCTGTAATGGCCTGCAACTCCCACATCAGCCCTGTCGTGGCCGATGTCGAGCCCAACCTTGGTATGTAGAGCAGGCACGCGACCGCGACGCAAAGCCCCTGGATGACATAAGTGATGGTGCGGACGCGGTTGACGGGAATGCCGGAATAGCGGGCAACGTCCTCGTTGGAGCCCACCGCCAGAACGTGTCGCCCGTAGCGCGTGCGGTATAGCACGAAGGCCGCCAGCGCCCCTGTTATGAAAATGGCGATGATGGGGAACGGCACACCGAAAATCTCGCCGAAATAGACCGGTCGATAAAGCGACTGCACGTCTGGCGAGCGCAGCGTGATCGCCCCGCCCTGCGACAGCCACGTCGTCAGGCCGCGATAGATGCCCATCGTGCCAAGCGTGGCGATAAACGGTTCTATGCGCCCGACCGTGGTGATCAGCCCGTTGGCGAGACCGCAGGCCGCGCCGATGGCGAGCGCCAGCACCATGGCGGCGACCAGCGTCATCATCGGGTCGGTCAGGGCGCCGCTGTTCATGAACAGGATCGTCAGGCTGGCGACAAACGCCACCATCGAGCCGACCGAAAGGTCCAGCCCGCCCGCCGAGATGACGAAGGTTGCGCCGACCGCGATGATGGCGATGAACGCGCTGCGGGTAATGACGTTGAGCAGATTGTCGACGCTGATGAAATTGGGATTGGCGAAGGCGCCAAGGATCAAAAGCAGCGCCAGCGCCACGAACGGCGCGACCGCTCTCAGATCGACGTCTTTCCACGACCGGCGGACCTTCGGACTTGCTGCTGCCGTGTCGGCCATCATTCCTCCCCAGATCGCATGTTCAAGCCGCTTCGCCGGTCTTTACGCCGGTCGCCAGCACCACGATTTCATCTTCGGTCATGTGTTCGCCCGCCACCTCGCCGACGATCCGCCCCCCGCGCATGACGATGATGCGGTCGCAGATGCCGATGAGTTCCGGCATTTCGGAGGACACGACGATGGTGGAGCGTCCCTCCTGCGCCAGCTTGGCGATGAATTTGTATATCTGCTCCTTCGTGCCGATGTCGATGCCGCGCGTCGGCTCGTCGATGATGACGATCCCGGGATCGAGCATCATCATCTTGGCCAGCAGGAGCTTTTGCTGGTTGCCGCCGGAAAGCTGCCCGGCCAGCAGATCCTTGCGCCCGGTGCGGATATCGAACTCGCTGATGGCCTGATCCAGCGCCGCGCGCTCGCGCGCCCGATCGACCTGCAGCCCCCGCACGAACTTGCCGAGCGAGGCCAGTGTGAGATTCTCGCGCAGATCCTTCGCCAGCAGAAGGCCTTTGCCTTTGCGGTCTTCGCTGATGTAGGCGATGCCGGCCTTAAGGCTGGCATGGACATCGGAGAAATGCACCGGCTTGCCGGCCAGTCGCAAGGCGCCGCGCCCCGGTCGCAAACCGACGATGCCCTCCATCAGTTCGGTGCGCCCTGCCCCGACCAGCCCGGCAAAGCCGAGGATTTCGCCCTTCTTGAGCTGGAAGGAGGCGTGCTGCGCGTAGCCGGGGACGGAAAAATCATCGACCTCCAGCACGGTTTCGCGTGCCGCCACCGCTTCGCGGTCGGGATAGAGCTTGGCGACATCGCGTCCGACCATCAGCCGGGCCATATCGACCGGCTCGAGTTCACTGGCGGGCCGCGTCGCCACCAGCTTGCCGTCGCGCAGGACAGTGACCTTGTCGGCGATCTCCTTCACCTCCTGCAGGCGATGGGAAATGTAGAGCACGCCAGTGCCCTTGGCGCGGATATCGGCGATGACCTTCAGCAACGCGTCGGTTTCGACCGGCGTCAGCGATGCCGTTGGCTCGTCGAAGATGACGACGCGGTGCGGAACCAGCAGCACCCTGGCTATCTGCACCAGCTGGCGCTGGGCAATGGAGAGCCTGCCGACGACAACATCGGGAGCGATGTCGCCGCCGAGATCGCGAACCGCCTGCCGCGCGCCCTCGTTCATGGCGCGGTCGTCGACGACCAGACCCTTGCGAAGCTCGCGCCCGAGATAGATGTTCTGCGCTACCGTCAAATCGGGCGCGAGCAGGATTTCCTGGTGGACGAGCACGATGCCGCGGCGCTCGGCGTCCACAGGTCCGGAAAAATGCACGGGCTCGCCGTCGATCCGCAGTTCGCCGCGTGTCGGCTGCAGATGCCCCGAAAGCACCTTCATCAAGGTCGACTTGCCGGCGCCGTTCTCGCCGATGATGGCGTGGACTTCACCGGCGTTCACGCCAAGCGCAATATCCTTCAGAACCTCCACCGGGCCGAACGACTTCGACAGGCCGATGGCCTGCAGAACCGGGCTGCCGGAGCTGACCGAAGCGGGCGTCGCGTCAGGGTTCATCCCTTCGCGGTCCACGCAGAAACGGTATGAGCGCACCGGTATGGAATACCGGCTGGTTCATGGTTCATCGTCCGATATCTCCTCCGCACGGACCGTGCAGCGTCGCTTTCGGCGTTCGCTGACACGAAAACTTATGCAAGGCGGAGGCGTTAGCCAAGTCCGTTGAGGGAAATTGGCAATAATTATTTTTGGTCTCGGAAAAAAGCCTGCGCCGATCAGTCCTTGGCGCGCTCGACATAGGAGCCATCTGCGGTCATGACGACGACGCGCGTGCCCACGGTGATGTGCGGCGGCACCGCCGACTTGACGCCGTTTGAAAGCAGCGCCGGCTTGTAGGAAGAAGAGGCTGTCTGCCCCTTGGTGACCGGCTCGGTATCGACCACTTCGAACGTGGCGCGCTGCGGCAGCACCAGTGCGATGCCGACGCCTTCATAGACCGACAGCGAAACCGACATCCCCTCTTGCAGATAGGGCGCCTGGTCGCCGACCACATCGGTGGAAACAGCGATCTGGTCGTAGCTTTCCGGGTTCATGAAGTGGAACCCCTCGCCGTCGCTGTAGAGGAAGGTGTGCTCGCGGTCCTCGACATGGGCGCGCTCGACCTGCTCGGTTGTGCGGTAGCGTTCCGATACCTTCACCCCGTCGGAGATACGGCGCATGTCCAGTTGCGTGACCGGAGTGCCCTTTCCGGGATGGATGTTCTCGGCGAACAGGATCACGTAGAGCTTGCCGTCCTTCTCGACGACGTTGCCTTTGCGGAGGGAACTGGCGATGACTTTCACGGGCTGATTCCTGAAGCGAGCGTTGCGGCTCTCGATTGCAAAACGGTTTGGAAGCGCTCTATCTCATCTTTCACGCAACCGCCAGTCGCCTAAGCAAAGTGATCCATATGACTGAAGCCTCACCCTGGTGGACCCCGCATGTTCATGCCGACCGCCGGCCGCGCCTCCTGCTGCGCAATAGGATCACGGCGGCGACGCGCGAATGGTTCGACCGCCGCGATTTCGTCGAGGTGGAGGCAGCGGCGTTGCAGATTTCGCCGGGCAACGAGACGCATCTGTCCGCTTTCGCCACCGAAGCGATCCTGCCGGACGGCGAGCGGAAGCCGCTCTATCTGCACACCTCACCGGAATTCGCCTGCAAGAAGCTGATCGCGGCGGGCGAACAGCGGATTTTCTCCTTCGGCGCCGTCTATCGCAACCGCGAGCGGGGTCCGCTGCATCATCCCGAATTCCGGATGCTGGAATGGTACAGGGTCGGTGAAACATACGACCGGCTGATGGACGATTGCGCCGCGCTGCTTACGCTGGCGGCGGAGAAAGCCGGCGCGAGGCGCTTCACTTTTCGAGGCCGCGAAGCCGACCCGTTTGCCGAGCCGGAGCGCCTGACGGTGGCGGATGCCTTCCTCCGTTATGCCGATATCGACCTGCTCGCCACCGTCGCAGCCGACGGAACGACCGACCGCGACGCTCTCCACGCCGCGCTTGTCGAGACCGGCCTGCGCACCGCTCCCGACGACAGTTGGACCGACCTGTTCAGCCGCGTGATGGTCGAAAAGATCGAGCCGGTTCTGGGCGCCGGCCGCGCCACCATCCTCTACGAATATCCGGTTTCTGAAGCGGCGCTCGCCCGCCCCAGCCCGCGCGATCCGCGCGTGGCCGAACGCTTCGAGCTTTACTGCTGCGGCGTGGAACTGGCGAACGCCTTCGGCGAACTGACCGACCCGGTCGAGCAGCGGCGGCGCTTCGAGGCCGACATGGAGGAGAAGCAGCGCATTTACGGCGAGCGCTATCCGATCGACGAGGATTTCCTGCGGGCTCTGGCCATCATGCCGGAAACCAGCGGCGTCGCACTTGGCTTCGACCGGCTTGTCATGCTCGCCGCCGGCGCGCAGAAACTGGACGATATTTTGTGGACGCCCGTGGCTTAGTGCGCCCCTCCAGTGTCGAGGCGCTTTTCAGTCGCTGAACCGGTCTCCGATTCAATCGCATAGTCTTGCGTCCCGGAACCGTATAGGCCCTTCTCGTCCTGCACCCGCCAGAGTGCGTCGGCCTCCTCGGGCGCGGGCGTATGCGTCGCGCCAGTATGCCCCCACCGGCTCCGCCGGGGCCGCTTCAACCACTGGGGCGACAATTCGTTCAACAATTTTCCGAACATCGTTCGCTCCCGTTCTTTATGCGTCAAGTTGACGGTTCAGCCAGACTATCGCCTCGCCCACATTCGCCAGCGTATAAGACGCCTCGGTCGCCCCGTTGGGCTTGATCCGTATCGACATGCCGCCGGCTTCATTTATCGCGGTGAAGCCGTTTTCGTCGGCGGTGTCGTCACCGAGGAAGACCGCACGCCGGCCTTGGAAATCTGGCGTTTCCATGAAGCGGCGGATGGCCGCGCTCTTGGCGGCCTCGAGCGGCATCAGTTCGACGCCGGCATTGCCGGGTAGCACGCGATAGCCTGCGGGAAGACGGGCGAGCGCCTGCTCGACCATTTCGGTCGCCCGCGCCAGAAGATGCGGCGCGGCGCGTGTATGGATTGCCAGGATCGGCCCTTTGCGCTCGACATAGACCTTGTCCCTGGAAAGCTCGCTTTCGATCTCGTCGGCGAGCGCGGTCATGTCGGCCGGCGTGCCGGCCGCTTCGACCGGGCCATTCGCCTCCATCCGGTGCTCGAGCCCGTAGAGGCCCGCGGCGCGCAGCCGCAAAGGCTCGAACAAGGTATCGGCCGCGGCGATGGAGCGACCGGTGATGAAGGCCAGCGCGCCGTCGAGCTTGCGTTCCAGCGCCACCAGGAGATCCCGCAGTTCGGCACTGACCACCACGGCATCAGGATGATCGGCATGTTCCAGCAGGGTGCCGTCTATATCTAGGAACAGCGCCCACTTTTCGTCGGTCACATCCGGCGCGGTTTTGCGAAACATATCATTCATAAGGCAGCGACTCCCTTGCGGTCGAAAATGCGCACGACATTGCCTTCGACGGGCGGGTCATGGTCGGACGCGTCATCGGGGACGGCGCGCTTGCGCAGCCGTGCCGCGTCGAGCAGCATCGAACCGGCCCAGCGATAGACATTGTTGTCGCGCACGATTTCGCGCATGCGCCGCATGCGGTTGGACTGTTCCTGTTCAGACATGGTCAACGCCTGCAGCAGGGAATCGCTGGTTGAGGCGGCATCGTAGGGATTGACGATCAGCGCTTCCAGAAGCTCCTTCGAAGCACCGGCGAACGTCGACAGCAGGAGCACGCCTTGCTCGTCGTCGCGCGCCGCGACAAACTCCTTCGCCACCAGATTCATGCCGTCGTGGAGACTGGTGACGAGGCAGACGTCGGCTGCGCGGTAGATTTCATAGACCTGACGCTGGGTATGATGCTCCGCCACCATCAGCACAGGCTTATAACCGTCGCGGCCGAAGCGTCGATTCAGCTCATCCGCGTAGCTGTGGCATTCCTCGTAGAGTTGCCGGTAGGCCGGAAGCGCCCCCCGGCTTGGCGCGGCGATCTGCAGGAACGTCACCCGTCCGATCCACTCCGGATGGTTTATGAACAACTCTTCGATGGCCTGGAACCTGTCGACGATGCCCTTGGTATAGTCCAGCCGCTCGACGCCGACGCAGAGCTTCACCTCGTCGGACAGACCATGTTTACGGCGTATCTCGGACCGACATTCGGCCACGCCGGGCATCGTCTCGAGCAGGGCAGACGGCCACTCGATCGAAATCGGGTAAGCGTGAACAAGGCTGGTCTCGCCGCCGTAGGAAATGGATGAATCCTCGCGCTCGATCCGGGTTTCCAGAAACCGGTCGACGCTTTCGATGAAATTGTTGCAGTGAAACTGCGTGTGGAACCCGATGATGGAACTGCCGAGCAGCCCGTCGAGGATCTTCTCCCGCCACGGGCAGATGCTGAACACTTCGGAATTCGGCCACGGAATGTGCCAGAACGTGATGATGATCGCGCCTGGCAGGCGTTCGCGGATCATGCGCGGCAGAAGCGCGAAATGATAGTCCTGCACCAGGACGATTGGCCGGTCGTTAGTCGCTTCCGCCACCACGGTGTCGGCAAACTTGCGGTTGACGGCCTCGTAGGTCTCCCAGTCGGACGCCCGAAACGCGGGCCGGGTGAACGCGATATGGCAAAGCGGCCACAGCCCTTCATTGGCGAAGCCGAGATAGTAGCCTTGATGCTCCTCATCGCTCAACCAGACACGCCGCAGCGTGTAGGAAGGATCATCGGGGGGAACGGCAACGCGATCATTTTCGTCCACGGTCTGGCGGTCTGCCGATCCGCCGCCATAGGCGATCCAGGTGCCGCCGCAGGCTCGCGTGATCGGCTCCAGCGCCGAGACCAGCCCGCTCGCCGGAACGACAAGCTCCACCTCGTCATTGTCGTCCAGATTGTGGATGTAGGGCTCACGGTTGGAGACGACGATGACCTGCGCGCCCGGCATTTCGTCCGTGAGGATTTTCTTCAGCGTTCCCGACGTCCAGTTGACCATGCTGGCATTGGCGGATTGTCCGTTCTTCTCGAATTCCCGCAACAGTTTCCGGGCGGTTTCCGAAAGATCGGTGGGCGGGCTCACAGGCGCATGTTTTCGCGACCGCATGAGGGAGACCGCAACCGCAACAACTGAAAGGATCAGGCTTGCCAGGATCAGGAGCCAAATGGCGGGAAGGGAATTCAGGACGTCCAAGCTGCCGCTTGTCATGGAAGAAAAATGCTCCTCAGCCGTCAAAGCGGCTGTTCACCTCGTTTTTTCTCGAAATCGGGCGCGGAATTCATCCGGTCCGGATTTGTGCAACGCACAAGCGTGGGATCGGTTCCGGCTTTTTTAGCTGAGCACGCTCAAGGGCGCCAGGCCTTCATGTTCGTCGGCCAGATAGGCGACGACCCTGTCGCCAATCCGCTGGAAGGTTATATCCACCGTCACCGTTCCCACCTGAAGGTGCCGTATTGTCAGCTTGTCGATGCCGATCGGAAGGCCGGGGCGCCTGACGCTGATTTTGCCTTTCCAGCCGTCTATCTCCAGGCCGAGGCAACCCTGCAACAGCATGAAGGCGGCGCCCGCCGACCATGCCTGCGGCAGGCAGGCGACCGGATAGGCGATCGGCGCCTCGCCGGGCGAACGGGTGAAGCCGCAGAACAGCTCGGGCAGGCGCATGTTGAAATGGACCGCCGCCTCGAACATCGCGCTGGTCAGGCGCACGACATGGTCGTGCGCTCCATAGCGCGCAAGGCCGGCGGTGCAGATGGAAGTGTCATGCGGCCAGATCGAGCCGTTGTGATAGGACATCGGATTGAAGAAGATGGCATCGTCCGCGAGCGTCCGGATACCCCAGCCGGACTGGAACGACGCCGACAGCAGCTGATCGGCCACCAGCTTCGCGCGTTCCGGCGCGGCGAGCCCGACATAGAGAAGATGGCCGGCATTCGAGGTGCGCACGTCGCACGGCTTGTCCTCGCCGTCTATGGCAAGGGCGTAAGTGCCAAGCTCCTCGCGCCAGAACCTGTCTTCGACGCGCTGCCGCATGGCTTCGGCCAAACGCTCCCAGTGCCTGGCGCGCTCGTCATCGCCGCGCCGCTTCGCCAACTTCGCCAGCCCGCTGAAAGCCGCGAACACATAGCCCTGAACCTCGACCAGCGCGATCGGCCCCTTGGGGATGCGCCCGTCGGCATGAAAGACGGAATCGGAACTGTCCTTCCAGCCCTGATTGGAGAGACCTGAATCCGCCGCCCGCTGGTAGGTCACGAATCCCGTGGCCCGGCTGGTCTCCTCGATCCACTGCGCCGCCGCGCAAAGCGAACCCCACAACCCGTCTATGAAAGCCATGTCTCCGGTGCGGTCGGCATAGGCGCAGGCGAGATGGATGTAGAGCGGCGTCGTGTCGACGCCGCCGTAATAGCGGCCGAAGGGAAGCTCGGCCAAAGCCACCATCTCGCCCTTGCGCGTCTCATGCATGATCTTGCCAGGCTCGGCGTCGCTGAACGGGGAAGTCTCGGTCGCCTGATGCTGCGCCAGGAATGAGAGCACGCCGCGCGCCAGACCGGGATTCAGCCACAGCATCTGCAGGGCAGAAATGACGCCGTCGCGGCCGAACGCCGTGGAGAACCACGGTATTCCGGCATAGGGATAGGGCCCCGTCTCCAGTTCGGTGGTCAACAGCGCCACGTCGGCCCGCGCCCGTTCGATCCAGTCGTTGAACACCCGGCCGGAACTGTGCAGCGTCGCGCCGTGCCGGCGCTTTGCCCGCATGGCGAAGCGCGCGCGGGCATTGGCCGCGCGAAAGCGTTCGCGGTCCGGCCGGTCGGCGACTTCCGCTCCCACTTCGATATAGAGCGTCCGGCTGCTGCGCTTGGTTATGGCGATATGGAAATCGGCGCGGTCGGACAGCATCTCGTCCGGCGCCTGCGAGAAGGAAAGCACCGAGGTCCGCACCAGCTCGTCCAACCCCTGATAGCGCAGGACGGCTGAATGGTCGTCCGTCTCGACTGCCTGGACGACGCCGCGCTTGGCACGCGTCGAGCCGCGCACCTCGAACATGTCGCGGAAATCGGCGGCGAACTGGAGCGACACCAGCACCGTCGAATGCACCTGACTGTAATTGGACAACGTGATGCGCTCATAGAGCCTGTCCTCCCACAACAGCCGCACCCGTTCGATGTGGATCGCCCCTTGCGGGATATCGCGGCCGCCAAGGCTCTTGATCGGCAGGTTCGTCAGATTGGCGGTGAACAGCACATTGTCCCGGCTGAGCGACGCGCCGAGCAATGAAGTGGCGCGCCCGCCGATGCTCAATCGGTACTCGGACAGCACGCGCGTATCGTCGCGGAAGAAACCGTCGCCCGCGCCGCGGATATCGCCATAGGCGTCGGCGACCGCGAAACAGTCGCCATGCTTGAGCGCAAAGAGGCGATGCGGTTCGCGCGGCGCCGTATCGTCGAGCGACGCCAGCGCGACCGCCGGATCGAGTGTGCGCTCATCGAGGGGGACAATGTTCAACGGTGTCTCCTTGTGATGGCAGTGGCCGGCTAGGAAGCCTGAACCTCGGGGGTTCCACCCAGCATCCGGGCGTAGGCGGCGAGATAGTCTCGAGCCATGCGTTGCGCCGAGAACCGCGCTTCGAAAGTCGAGCGAACCGCCCGCCGGTCAAGTTGCAGCATGTCGGGCACCCGCGCGACCGCCTCATCGACACTGTCGACGACGAAACCGGTCACGCCGTTGTCGATGACTTCCGGAACCGCCCCGCAATTCCAACCGATCACCGGCGTGCCGAAGGCCATGGCTTCGATCATCACCAGCCCGAACGGTTCGGGCCAGTCGATGGGAAACAGCAAACCGGCTGCATTGCCAAGGAACGCCGCCTTTTCGCCTTCCGCGATCTCGCCGACATATTCGACGTTTTCACCGTCGAGCAGCGGTTCGACCACCTCGTGAAAATAAGCCTTGTCCGCATCGCCGATCTTCGCGGCGAGCTTGAGCTTCAGCCCGGTTCGCCTGGCCATCTCGATGGCGCGGTCGGGGCGCTTGTCGCGCGAGAACCGTCCGAGGAAGGCCAGGTAACCGCCCTGCCCCGGCTGGCTGAATTCCGGCTGGTACAAGCCGGCAGGCAAACCATGGAGGACCGTGCCAACCCAGTTGGCGTCGGGCAGCCGCGCCTTCTGGCTTCGCGAAATCGAGATCATCGGGAAGCGCGGAAAGCGCGCATAGGCTGAAGCGAGGTCGGCATAGTCGAGCCGTCCGTGCGGCGTCGTGACGGTCTTGCCGGCCATCTGCTCGAAGAACGGGAAATGCAGGAAATGGCTGAGATGGAAATGGACGACATCGAAATCGGCGGCCCGCTGCCGCACCTCGTCGAGCATCGAAAGATGCGCCGCTATCTCCGACTTCAGCGGCTGCGGGTCGAGCCGCAGGGCGCGCTCACGGCACGCCACCAGCTTGGCCGATGTCTCGGTGTCGCCGCTGGCAAACAGCGTCACGTCATGGCCGAGGTCGACAAGGGCTTCGGTCAGATAGGAAACGATGCGTTCGGTGCCGCCATACATCCGCGGCGGTACGGATTCGTAGAGCGGCGCGACATGCGCGATTTTCATTGTATCCCTCATATTGGCTTATGAGGGCGAAAATGCGTGGGGCGCGGTATCGTTCCGACCGAACCGGAGCGGCAGTTTCCGTTCGAGACCCGAAACCCCTACAAAGTGTAGCGGATCGCCTGGCTCGCCGCCTTTAGCACCGGCAGGAAGCGCTCCACCATTTCGGTTGCTTCGAAACGCGCCGCCTGGGTGCCGACATTGATGGCGATCCGCACGGATCCATTCTCCTGCTGGACCGGGACAGCGATGGAGCGCAGGCCGATTTCCAGCTCCTCGTTGATGGCCGCGTAGCCCTGTTCGTGGACCTCGCGCAGCGCCGCCAGCAATTCTTGCTTGCCGGTGATGGTGAAACGCGTTCGGGCATCGAGATGAACCCGTTCAAGATAAGCTTCTATGTCGGCCTGCGGCTGGTAGGCGAGAATGGCGCGGCCGAGCGAGGTGCAGTAGGCAGGCAGCCGCGTTCCGACGCCGAGCCCTACCGACATGATACGCCGGGTCGCGGAACGGGCGATATAGATGATCTCATCGCCGTCCAGCATCGCCGCCGAACTCGATTCCCCCGTTTCCTCCGATATCTTTTCCAGGAAGGGTTGCAGCCGCGCGGGCATCGGGGCCGAAGCGAGATAGGCATAGCCCAGCCGCAGGATGCGGGGCGTCAGGCTGAAGAAGCGGCCGTCAAACTCGGCGTAGCCAAGCTTGACCAGCGTGCGCAGGTAGCGCCGCGCGCCTGCCCGCGTCGTCCCGGTGAGCTTGGCAACATCCGTCAGCGTCAGCCGCGAACGGTCGGCGTCGAAGGCCTCGATCACCGCCAGTCCCTTTTCAAGACTGCCGACGAAATCCCGATCCTCTCCCGCCCGTTCCGGCGATGCAGGAATTTGACTGCTCATTCGGCACGCTCCAAGCCGCCAAGCCCCACTCCGGCGCTTGACTCGACAGGTCACCATAGTACAACATGTTCGTATTGGCTATCAATGTTCACAATACGAACATTTCGGCAGCCGAAATGGGGAAGAACGGACAATCCAGTTGCCGCTCTGGTGGCAGCCTGTGGGAGGTAACGACAATGAATGTAAGGAAGCTGCTCGGCGCCGCGCTCGGCGCGCTGCTACTGGGATCCGGCGCTGCCGCTGCCGATACCGTGAAGGTCGGCATCATCGGCCCGTTTTCGGGTCCGTTCGCCCTACAGGGCAAGAATTTCCAGGCCGGCGTCGAGGCCTACATGGCCCTCAACGGCAAGACGGTGAAGGGCAACGATGTCGAGGTGATCTACCGCGACCTGCCGGCCGCCAACCCCGCACAGGCCCGCGCCCTGGCGCAGGAACTGGTCGTCAAGGACAAGGTCCAGTATCTCGGCGGCGTCTATTTCACGCCGGACGCCATGGCCATCACGCCGCTGCTCGAGCAGGCGAATACGCCGCTCGTCATCTTCAACGCCGCCACTTCGGCCATCATGAAGACCTCGCCGCTGGTGGTGCGCACCTCCTTCACCACGGCGCAGACCACGACGCCGCTTGGCAAGGTCGTCATCGACAACGGCGTGAAGAAGGTCATCTCCGTCGTCAGCGATTACGGTCCGGGCATCGACGCCGAGGGCGCCTTCAAGAAGGCCTTCGAGGCAGCCGGCGGCCAGGTCGTCGATGCGATCCGCATGCCGATGAACACCAATGATTTCAGCCCGATCATGCAGCGCGTCAAGGATTCCGGCGCCGAGGCGGTGTTTGCTTTCCTGCCCTCCGGACCGACGACGCTGGGTTTCGTCAAGGCCTTCAACGAGACCGGCCTGAAGAAAGCCGGCACCAAATTGTTCGCGCCTGGCGACCTGACGCAGGAATCCGACCTTCCGGCGCTGGGCGACGCGGCGGCCGGCATGTTGACGACCTTCCATTACGCGGTCTCGCACGACTCGCCTGAGAACAAGACCTTCGTCGAAGCCGCAAGCAAAGCCATCGGCAATCCGGCCGAGCTTTCCTTCCCATCGGTTGGCGCCTTCGACGGCATGCATGTCATCTACAAGATGATCGAGGCGACCGAAGGCAAGCAGGACGCGGCAAAAGCCGTCGATGCGGTCAAGGGCCTGTCATGGACGAGCCCGCGCGGCCCGGTCTCCATCGATGCCGACACCCGTCATATCACCGAAAACATCTACCTGCGCGAAGTGACCAAGCAGGCCGACGGTACCTACATCAACAAGGAAATACAGACCTTCGAGAACCAGAAGGATCCGGGGCTGGCTGCCAAGTAGCCGGTAACGGACGGAGTATGCGGTCGGGGGGCCGCATACTCCAACCCAGGGATTTCACCTAGTCATGCAGACGATCCTCAGTGTCGCGACCGACGCCTTTGCCTACGGCATGGTGCTGTTCATCATCTCGATCGGCCTGTCGATGACGATGGGGCTGATGCGGGTGGTGAACCTCGCCCACGGCGCCTTCGCCATGATCGGCGGTTACATCGCCTCCTATGTGGCGCGTGACCTTGGCTGGGGCTATGCGCCTGCGATCGTGCTGGCCGTTGCCGGCACCATCCTGCTCTGTGCCCCGCTGGAGCGGTTCCTGTACCGCCGCATCTATGGAAAACCCGAGCTTCTGCAGGTCCTCCTGACCATCGGCATCACCTTCTGCGTCATCGGCATCACCAATTACTTCTTCGGTCCGACGCTGAAGACCATCCCGCTGCCCTCGGTGCTGGCGCAGCCGGTCGACATCGGTTTCCGCACGCTGGCCGGGCACCGCATCTTCGTCATCGCCTGCGGCATCGCAGTCGCAGCGGCGCTGTGGTTCCTCATCGAGCGCACCGCCTTCGGCATCAAGCTGCGCGCCACGGTCGACAACGCCGCCATGACCGATGCACTCGGCGTCCGCACGCCGACCATCTACGCGGTCGCCTTCGCCATAGCCGTCGGCCTCGCAGCTTTCGGCGGCGTGATCGGCGCTGAATTCCTGCCGGTGGAGCCTTACTACGCGCTGCGCTACATGGTGCTGTTCCTGGTCGTCGTGACGGTGGGCGGCGCCGGCTCCATCCTTGGTACGGTCGTCGCCTGTCTGGCTCTCGGCGCCATCGACACGGTAGGCCGCTACCTGATGCCGGAGTTCGGCAATTTCTTCTTCTATGCGGCGGTGATCGCCATCGTCAGTGCATTTCCGCGCGGCTTTTTCGGGAGGGCGCAATGACACAATCCGCCCCCCTGCCCGCCACCGTTGCCGCCCCGTTCGGCAAACGCCATCCCTTGCGCGATCTTGCAGGCTTCGCCGCCATTATTCTCGCCGGCGCGGCGGGCTATTTCCTGTTTCCCGACAATCTCGCTTTGCTGACCCGCATCATCGCGGTCGCGCTGCTGGTGCTGTCGCTCGATCTCGTCACCGGCTATTGCGGCGTCGCATCGCTCGGCCAGGCGACCATGTTCGGCGCCGGCGCCTATGCGGCGGGCTTCGCCTGCGTTCATGGCGGCGTCACCGAACCGCTGACGCTGGTGCTGGTCGGGGCTATCGCCGGGGCCGCGGCCGGTCTGGTGATGGGCGCGATCATGCTGCGCGCCCACGGACTGGCGCAGCTGGTGCTCTCCATCGCCATCGTCCAGCTCGGCCACGAGGCGGCCAACAAATTCTCGAGCTACACCGGCGGCAGCGACGGTCTCGCCGGCCTCTCGGTCAGTCCCCTGTTCGGGGTCTTCGAATTCGACCTGTGGGGACGCACCGCCTATCTGTTCGGGCTGGTGCTGCTTGTCGTCGTCTTCGCGCTGCTTCGCTTTGTCGTCTCCTCGCCTTTCGGCGTGCTGTGCCGAGGCATCCGCCAGGACCCGGTGCGGGTGAAGGCCATGGGCGCATCGGTCTTTCCGGTCATGTTGAAGATGTTCGTCATCTCCGGAGCCGTGGCCGGCGTCGGCGGCGCGCTCGCGGCCATCTCCACGCAGGTTGTCGGGCTGGACAGCATCAGTTTCGAACTATCCGCCAACGCGCTTGTCATGCTCGTGCTGGGCGGGCTCGGCTCGCTTTATGGCGCGCTCATCGGAGCGGTCATCTTCATGGGCTTCGAACACACCGTCTCGGCCTACAACCCGTTCCACTGGCTGACCATGGTGGGGGCCTTGCTCGTCGCCGTCGTGCTGGTGGCGCCGGGCGGGCTCGCCAGCCTTCTGGACAAGGTGCCCGGCCTCGGTCGCCGCGAGAGAGGCAAGCCATGAGCGATCTCTTTCGCGTCGAGGGCCTCGTCAAATCCTTCGGTGGCCTTGCCGTCAGCAACAACATCACGCTTGCCATGAAGCCCGGCGAGCGGCTGGCCCTGATCGGACCGAACGGCGCCGGCAAGACGACCTTCGTCAATCTGGTGACCGGACTGCTCAAGCCGGATGCCGGCCGTGTTCATCTGGGCAGCGAAGACGTTACCCAGCTTGGCTCGGTCCGGCGCGTCCGCAAGGGGCTGGTGCGGACCTTTCAGGTGACGCGCCTGTTCCCGGAGATGACCCCGGAAGAGCATGTCACGCTCGCCATCCTGCAGCGCGAGGGAAAGGCCACCGCAATCCTGGCGCGCTTCCTCGGCAACCCGACCGTGTCCGACGAAGTCGAGGATGTGCTGACCGTACTCGGACTGAGCGAAGTGGCCCGCCGCCCCGTCAGCGAAATCGCCTACGGCCAGCAGCGGCTGCTCGAAATCGCCATTGCGCTGGCGCTTAAACCCAATGTGCTTCTGCTCGACGAGCCCGCCGCCGGCGTGCCTTCAGCCGACACGCCGCGCATCGAACAGGCGCTGGCGCGCCTGCCGGAAGATCTCGCCGTGCTGATGATCGAGCACGACATGGATTTGGTCTTCCGCTTCGCCCGCCGCGTCGTCGTGCTGGCGGCCGGCGAGATCATTTTCGAAGGCCTGCCTTCGGCCGTCGCCGCCGACGCCAGGGTGCGCGAAGCCTATCTGGGGAGCTATGCCGATGCCCGCCGCGTCGCTTGAGGTGAAGGGGCTGAGCGCCGGCTACGGGCCGACGGTCGTTCTGGAGGACGTGTCCTTCGCCGTGCCACCGGGTTCGCGCATGGCGGTGCTGGGTCGCAACGGCATGGGCAAGACGACGCTGCTGGCAAGCCTCATGGGCATGAACCGGCGCTATGGCGGCGCCATCCTGCTCGAAGGCGACGATGTCGCCGCATTGCGCAGTTCCGAACGCGCGCGGCGCGGTCTCGGGCTGGTGCCGCAGACGCGCGACATTTTCAGGTCGCTGACCGTCGAGGAGAACCTCCTCGTCGGCATCAAGGACAGGCCGCGCAGCGCTATCGCCGAAGCCTACAAAATGTTTCCGAGGCTCAGGGAGCGCCGCCGCAATCTCGGCTGGCAGCTTTCAGGCGGCGAACAGCAGATGCTGTCGGTCGCCCGCACCATTCTCGGCCGTCCCTCGGTCCTGCTGCTCGACGAGCCGCTGGAAGGGCTGGCGCCGGTGATCTGCGAGGAGCTGATGGCGGCATTCACGCAGCTGGCCGCCGGCGGCGAGATGACGATCCTGCTGGTCGAGCAGCGGCTGGAAAGCGCGCTGGAGTTTGCGCAGACCGTTCTCATTCTCGAGCGCGGAACCATCGCCTGGCAAGGCAGGGCCGAAACATTGCGCGCCGATCCCACGCTGGTCGAGCGCTATATCGGCGTAGGTGAGCTGCATTGATGGCCAAAACGCAATTCATACGCGCCAACGGCATCGTGCTCCACACCCGCCTGCTCGGCGCGGCTGACGGACCGGCGCTGGTCTTCTCCAACTCGCTGGGCAGCGATTTCCGCATCTGGGAAGAGGTGGCTGCCCGGCTCGCCGGCCGCTACCGCATCCTGCTCTACGACAAGCGCGGCCATGGCCTGTCGGACGCACCGCCTGGGCCTTACACGATCGACGACCATGCCGACGACTTGCTGGCGCTGCTCGACCATTTCGGCATCGCCAGCGCCGCGATCGTTGGCCTCTCCGTTGGCGGCATGGTGGCGCAGCGTCTTGCCGTGCGCGCGCCGGAACGCGTCGCGGCAATGGTTCTCTGCGGCACCGCCGCCCGCATCGGCACGCCGGAAAGCTGGGCCAACCGGATCGGCGCGGTCGAACGCGGCGGCATCGACTCCGTGGCGGAGTCCATTCTCGAACTCTGGTTCACGGCGGACTTCCGCCAGCGCCGCGCCAACGAGTTCGCCGGCTGGCGCAACATGCTGGTGCGGATGCCGGCGGACGGCTATGCCGCAACCTGCGCCACGGTGCGCGACACGGATTTGCGGGCCGACGCCGCCAGGATCGCTACGCCGGTCCTGTGCGTGGCGGGCGATCAGGACGGCTCGACGCCGCCGGACCTCGTGCAGGCCACGTCCAGGCTCATCCCCGGCTCGCGCTTCGCCCTCATCAAGGACGCCGGCCACATCCCCTGCGTGGAGCAGCCGGAAGTCCTGGCGAACCTTGTCCGGGAACATCTCGAAGGATCGTCGCATGGCTGAAGAGAGCGACCGCTACCGGACCGGCATGAAGGTTCGCCGCAAGGTGCTGGGCGACGCCCATGTCGATCGCGCCAGCGCCGCCATCGGCGACCTCGACCGCGATTTCCAGACCTTCATCACCGAAGGCGCCTGGGGCTCGGTGTGGTCACGGCCGCATTTCTCCGCCCGCGAACGGTCCATCGTCACCCTCGCTCTGCTGGCGGCGCTCGGCCAGGATGAGGAACTCGCCATGCATATTCGCGCCACCCGTAACACCGGCGCGACGATGGAGGATGTGCGTGAGCTTTTGATGCATGTGGCCGTCTACGCCGGCGTTCCGGCGGCCAACCACGCCTTCAAGATCGCCAAGAAGACCTATGCGGACATGCAGTCCGCACCGAAGGAATGAGAGGCGGGGTACACCCGTCCGAACAAGGAAACGATATGTCCGACCAACCGACCTTTACGCCGCGCGACAGGAGCTGGCACCCGCCGGCGCTGACGCCGCAGTACAAATCCTCGGTGCTGCGTTCCCCGAACCAGCGGCTGCTGTCGCTCGACACGACATTGTCCGAAATGACCGGACCCCGCTTCGGCCACGACCTGATCGGCCCGCTCGATAACGACCTGATCCGCAATTACGCTCAAACCGGCGATGCGATCGGGCAGCGTATCATTGTCTATGGCCGCGTGCTGGACGAGGACGCACGCCCCGTCCCCAACGTCCTGCTGGAGTTCTGGCAAGCCAATGCCGGCGGACGCTACCGGCACCGCAACGAAGGCTATGTCGCCGCGCTCGACCCCAATTTCGGCGGCTGCGGCCGCACCGTCACCGGCGCCGACGGCGGCTACCGTTTCCGCACCATCAAGCCCGGCGCCTATCCCTGGCCCAACGGCCCCAACGACTGGCGTCCGGCCCACATCCATTTCTCGGTGTTCGGATATGCCTTCGCGCAACGGCTGGTCACCCAGATGTACTTCGAGGGCGACCCGATGATCTGGCAATGCCCGATCGTCTCGGCCATTCCCGACCGCGCCGCCATCGAACAGCTCGTCGCCGCGCTCGACCGCGACAACACGCTGCCGATGGATGCGCTGGCCTACCGCTTTGACATCGTGCTGCGCGGTCGCCACTCGACCCTGTTCGAGAATCGTCTGGAGGGCAACTGATGACAAGGCCCAATACGCTGAAGGAAACGCCGTCGCAGACCGCCGGGCCCTACGTGCATATCGGCCTGACGCCCAACTGGTGCGACATCGAAGGCGTATACCCCAAGGACCTTGGCCGCACCATGGTCGACGCCGAAACGGCCGGCGAGCGCATCATTGTCAGTGGGCGCATCTTCGACGGCAGCGGCGTGCCGTTGAAGGATGCGCTGATCGAGATCTGGCAGGCCGACGCGAACGGCCTGTACAACAGCCCGCTGGAAAAGCGCGGTGAGGCCGATCCGCATTTCACCGGCTGGGGCCGCCAGGCGACAGACGGCACGACCGGCGAATACCGCTTCGAGACGATCAAGCCCGGCCGCGTCCCCTATCGGGATGGCCGCCTGATGGCACCCCACATCTCCTTCTGGATCGTCGCGCGCGGCATCAATCTCGGCCTCCATACCCGGATGTATTTCGCCGACGAGGACGCCGCCAACGGCGAATGCCCGGTGCTCTCGGGCATCGGGTCGAAGGCGCGCGCCGCGACGCTCATCGCCTCGCGCGGCGAGGTAGACGACGCCGCCATCTACACGTTCGACATTCACCTGCAGGGCGACGGGGAAACGATCTTCTTCGACGTCTGACCACAACAAGAGAGAACCGAAAGCAGACCATGGCCAAGTTCCAGAGCCTCCGCGAGGCCGTTGCCGAAAACCTCCGCGACGGCGATACCGTTGCCTTCGAGGGGTTCACCCATCTCATTCCGCATGCGGCGGCGCATGAGGCGATCCGCCAGGGCCGCAAGGATTTGACCCTGATCCGCATGACGCCGGACATCATCTACGACCAGATGATCGGCATGGGCCTGGCCAAAAAGGTGGTGTTTTCCTTCGCCGGCAACCCGGGCGTCGGCCTGCTGCGGCGGATGCGCGACGCCATCGAAAACAGCTGGCCGCGGTCCATCGAGATACTGGAGCACAGCCATTCCGCCATGGCCAATGCCTATGCGGCCGGCGCCGCCGGCCTGCCCTGCGCCATTTTCCGGGGCTATGTCGGCTCGGACCTGCCCAAGGTCAACCCGGACATCAAAAGCATCATCTGCCCGTTCACGGGCGAGAAGTTGGCGGCCATCCCGGCGCATCGGCCCGATGTCGCCTTCATCCATGCCCAGAAGGCGAGCCGGCGCGGCGACATCCTGATCGAGGGCATCGTCGGCGTGCAGAAGGAAGTGGTGCTGGCGGCCAGGCGCGCGGTGGTGACCGTCGAGGAAATCGTCGATGATTTCAACGACCTGCACCCCAATCTTTGCGTGCTGCCGCATTGGGCGGTGACGTCCGTCGTCCATGTGCCGGGCGGCGCGCATCCCTCCTACACCCACGGCTACTATGCCCGCGACAACGCCGCCTATCTCGACTGGGACAAGGTCTCCGCCGACCGGGCGCTGTTCACCGAATGGATGCAGAAAAACGTGCTCGATGTCGGGCCGGAAGTGTTCGCAGCGCGCGTGGAAGGACTTTAAGCCATGACCGTTTCCGATTTCACGCCCAACGAGATGATGACGATCGCCGCCTCGCGCGCGCTGTCCAACGACGATGTCTGCTTCGTCGGCATCGGCGCGCCGTCGGCCGCCTGCAACGTCGCGCGTCTCACTCACGCGCCGGACATCACGCTGATCTATGAAAGCGGCACCATCGGCACCGCCCCGGAAGTGCTGCCACTCTCCATCGGCGACGGCGAACTGTGCGAGACGGCATTGACCACGGTTCCGGTGCCGGAGATGTTCCGCTACTGGCTGCAGGGCGGGCGCATATCGATCGGTTTCCTCGGCGCGGCCCAGCTCGACCGCTTCGGTAATCTCAACACCACCGTCATCGGCGACTACCACAAGCCGAAGGTGCGGCTGCCCGGCGGCGGCGGCGCCCCCGAGATTGCCACCTCCTGCGGCGAAATCTTCCTCACCATGAAGCAGGCTCCACGCGGCTTCGTGGACAAGCTCGACTTCTACACATCCTTCGGCCACGGCGATGGCGGCGACCACCGGCAGCGGCTCGGTCTCACCACCAAGGGACCGACCCTGCTCATCACCGATCTTGCCGTCTGGAAACCGGACCCGGAAACGAAGGAGTTCACCGTGGTCTCCATGCATCGCGGCGTCACCCGCCAGATGGTGCAGGAAACCTGCGGCTGGCCGGTCCGATTCGCCGACAAGGTGGATGAAACCCCTGCCCCGACCGAGCTTGAACTGACCACCCTGCGCGACCTGCAACAGCGCACCGAACTCGCCCACGGCAGCAAGAAGGGAAATTGAATTGAACGAGGCTTTCATCTGCGGCTTCGTCCGCACGCCCATCGGCCGCTATGGCGGCGCGCTCTCCTCCGTCAGGCCCGACGATCTCGCGGCGATCCCGCTGAAAGCGCTTGCCGAGCGTCACCCCCGGGTGGATTTCGAGGCTGTGGACGACGTGATCCTCGGCTGCGCCAACCAGGCCGGGGAGGACAACCGCAACGTCGCCCGCATGGCGCTGCTGCTGGCCGGCCTGCCGCACACGATCTCCGGCACGACGATCAACCGCCTTTGCGGCTCCGGCATGGATGCGGTCATCACCGCCGCCCGCGCGATCCGCGCCGGCGAGGCCGAACTGATGATCGCCGGCGGCGTCGAGTCGATGTCGCGCGCGCCCTTCGTCATGCCCAAGGCGGAAACCGCCTTTTCGCGCTCGGCGGAAATCTTCGACACCACAATCGGCTGGCGGTTCGTCAACCCGCTGATGAAGCAACAATATGGCGTCGATTCCATGCCGGAAACGGGCGAGAACGTCGCCGAGGATTTCAAAGTCTCGCGCGCCGACCAGGACGCTTTTGCGCTGCGTTCGCAGCAGAAGGCCGTGGCGGCGCAGGAGAATGGCAGGCTCGCCCGCGAGATCGTCCCGGTGACGATCCCGCGCCGCAAGGGCGATCCGATCGTGGTCGACAAGGACGAGCACCCGCGCGGCGACACCTCGCTCGAAGCGCTGGCCAGGCTGCCGACGCCGTTCCGCGCCGGCGGCACCGTCACGGCCGGCAACGCGTCGGGCGTCAATGACGGCGCGGCGGCGTTGATCGTCGCCTCGGAAGCGGCGATGCGCAAATACGGGCTGGAGCCGCTGGCCCGCGTGACCGGCGGCGCCGCGGCCGGCGTGCCGCCGCGCATCATGGGCTTCGGACCTTCGCCGGCCACGAAGAAGCTCTGCGCGCGGCTCGGCATCAAGCCATCGGACTTCGACGTGGTCGAACTCAACGAGGCCTTCGCCAGCCAGGGCATCGCCGTGCTGCGTGATCTCGGCATCCCGGAAGACGCCGACTATGTCAACCCGAATGGCGGCGCCATCGCGCTCGGCCACCCGCTCGGCATGTCGGGCGCCCGCATCACCGGCACCGCCGCGCTGGAGCTGAAGCTGACCGGCAGGCGGCGCGCGCTCGCCACCATGTGCATCGGCGTCGGCCAGGGCATTTCCGTCGCACTTGAGGCCGTCTAAGGTGGCAGCATGACCAACGCGCCGTCCAGATCGCTGCTTTCCGCCCTCACCGGCAGCAGGGCGGTCGAAGCCCTGTTCTCGAACGAGGCCGAGCTCGCCGCCCTGCTGCGGGTCGAGGCCGCGCTGGCGGATGCGGAAGCGAAGGCGGGGCTCATTACAGCGGATGCGGCGATGCGGATCGGTGAAGCCTGCCGCGGTTTCCAACCCGACTGGGAGAGCCTGGCCGAGGGTCTGGCGAAGGACGGCGTCATCGTGCCTGAACTCGTGCGCCAGTTGCGTGATCAGACGGAGGAGCCCCATCGCAAACTTGTCCACCTGGGAGCAACCAGCCAGGACATTATCGACACCGCGCTGATGCTGCGCCTCAAGCAGGCGGCTGCCATTCTGGCTGAACATTTCGACGCTCTGGCCGATGTGTTCTCGCGCCTCGCGGAACGCGACGGCGCGACACCGCTGATGGCGCACACCCGCATGCAGAAGGCGCTTGCCTTCACCGCCGCTGACAAGCTGGAAAGCTGGTCGGCCCCGCTGCGAAGACAGGCGCAAACGCTGGCGGAAGTGGCGCCTCATCTGTTCGCGCTGCAACTCGGCGGGGCCGTCGGCACACGGGCGGCGTTCGAGGGCAAGGGCAACGCCATCGCCGCCGAGATGGCGAAAACGCTAAAGCTTTCTGATGCGCCCTGCTGGCATTCGCAGCGCGATCGCATCGCCGAATTCGGCTCCTGGCTGTCGCTGACCTCGGGTCTGCTGGGCAAGATTGGCAAGGACATCGCGCTGATGGCGCAGACCGAACTCGCCGAGGTGAGCCTGGAAGGCGGCGGCAGTTCCTCGGCCATGCCGCATAAGTCCAATCCGGTGCAGGCCGAGATGCTGGTGGCGCTGGCGCGCTTCAATGCCGGACTGCTCGGCACGCTGCATCAGGCTCTGGTGCATGAGAACGAGCGTTCCGGCGCGGCCTGGACGCTGGAGTGGATGGTGTTGCCACAGATGGTGGTCGCCACCGCCGCCGGACTGGAAAAGGCGCACGCCTTGTTGGCCGGGCTGCGCTTCCGCCCCTCAGAAGTTTTGGGCTAGCGGCCATGCGGACCCAGGTTGTCATCATCGGCGCCGGCCCGGCAGGCTTGCTGCTCGGTCGCCTGCTGGAACTGCAAGGCATCGAAACCGTCATCCTGGAACGCAAGAGCCGCGACTATGTGCTCGGCCGCATCCGCGCCGGGGTGCTCGAGGAAGGCACGGTCGAGCTCCTGGAACGCGCCGGCGCCGCACAACGCCTTCATGCCGAAGGGCTTGTTCATGGCGGCGTCGAATTGAGCTTCGGCGGCGAACGGCACCGCTTCGACTTCAAGAAGCTGATCGGCCGCACGGTCACCGTCTATGGCCAGACTGAAGTGACGCACGATCTCATGGACGCGCGCGACGCTTCGGGCGCGCACAGCATATACGAGGTCGACGACGTGTCACTCCACGGCTTCGACGGCGCATCGCCGACCGTCCGTTACGTCAAGGACGGCGTCGGCCACGAGATCGCCTGCGATTTCATCGCCGGCTGCGACGGCTTTCACGGCGTCTCGCGCGCCAGCGTTCCGGCCACGGCGCTGACGACATACGAGCGCGCCTATCCTTTCGGCTGGCTCGGCGTGCTGGTCGAAAAGCCGCCGGTATCGGACGAACTGATCTACGCCAACCACGAGCGCGGTTTTGCATTGTGCTCCCAGCGTTCACATACGCGCAGCCGCTACTATGTGCAGGTGCCGGTCGAGGAACGCGTGCAGGACTGGTCGGACGACCGCTTCTGGGACGAACTGCGCCAGCGGCTGGATCCCGAAACCGCCGAGAGGTTGCAGACCGGACCCTCAATCGAAAAGTCGGTCGCGCCGTTGCGTTCCTTCGTCGCCGAACCGCTGCGCTTCGGCCGGTTGTTCCTGGCCGGCGATGCCGCGCACATCGTGCCTCCCACGGGGGCCAAGGGCCTCAACCTCGCCGTCCACGATGTCGGGCTGCTCGCCAATGCGCTGATCGAATTCTACCGCGAGCGCTCGGAGACCGGCATCGCGCATTATTCCGCCCGCGCGCTCCTGCACATCTGGAACGCGGAACGGTTTTCCTGGTGGATGACCTCGATCCTGCACCGGCTTCCCGAGCTGGATGATTTCGGACGCCGGCTGCAGCGCGCCGAGTTCGATCATTTGCGGCAGTCGGATGCCGCGGCCTCCGCTTTCGCCGAGAACTACACCGGCAAGGCCGGTTCGCGCCTGCAACTCGGCCCAGCGTAGGAACATCGCTTCATGCCGGACGTTAGGCCTTCTCATCAGGAGAAGACCATGCCCGACAACAAAGAGTTCGAAACGAAGTTCTGGGAATCGATCCGCTCAGACATGACAGCGATGGTCGGCCTGTCCGACGTCCACCCGCGCCCGCTGACGGCGCAGTTCGACGGCGACGCCAAGGTGGTCTACTTCTTCACCGCCAGCGATACGGAGCTTGCCGAAAGCCTGTCACAGGCGAAGGAAGCGACACTGGTTTACGCCGCCAAGGGCCATGATCTGTTCGCTACCGTCCAGGGCACTCTGGCGGTCGACAACGATCGCGCCTTGATCGACCGGCTGTGGAACCGCTTTGTCGCGGCCTGGTTCGAAGGCGGCAAGGACGACCCAAAGCTCCGCCTGCTGCGCTTCGATCCAGCCGAAGCCGAAATCTGGCTGGACGCCTCCAGCCTCGTCGCCGGCGTCAAGATGTTCCTCGGCATGGGTGATCCGAAAAAGGACTATGAGGACCACGTGGCGACCGTCGATCTGAAATAGGCGATCAACTTCAGGCCGGCCGGCAGGCAGGCGCTTCGTTCCTGCCGCCTGCTGGCTGGCCCGACGCGCGGGGCATTGCCTACCGCCGACAAGTCTGCTGTTGTGGCCGACATTGTTCAGGAGCGGCGGAATGCGCATCGCTTTGTCAGTCCTGTTTGCCGCCACAGCGGTGTTTCCAGCCCATGCCGAGGACCGGCTGCAGGTCCGGCCGGGCATGTCGCTGGCCGAGGTTACCGAACTCCTCAAGCCGAAATGCCGGGAGTATATCGTCGACGGCAAGGGCGAAAAGTATGTGACCTGCATCCTGGGCGAGGGTCATGTCCCGTCGGTCATCACGGCGACGATCACCCGCAAGGATCGGACCGAATACGTCCAGTGGCGTGACCTGCTGGCCGACCTTCCGGCAAAAGATCATGCCGACAAGGCCGCCGCCGATCTGGGATTTACGTCGGCCAGCTCCACTTGCACCCTGTTTGAGAAAGAGCTGCCTTGCTGGGCGGGCGAAGCGGGAACGATCCTGTACGACGGCGGCTACGATGCCGGGTCCGGCATCTACACGCTTTATCTGGACAATGACGAAATCCGCAAAGACGGCGCGCAATAGCGCTCCGCCGGTCTTCGAAATCCGCTACGCTCCATCTCCAACCGGCAGGCCTTTCAGCAAGCCGCGCGTGATGCTGCCATCGGCCGGCAGGAGCGGGATCAGGCACGCCTGAAGCGCGTGGTAGAGGTCGGGCTTGCCGCGGAACACCCGATTGACCGGCTTCAGGTCTGAATCGAGTTCCGGAAACCAGCCGCCATTGTCGTGGTCGATCAGATGATTGGCCGAAAAATCCCAGATCCGCCGGTACCATTCCTCGAAGCGTGGGTCGGGATCGACGGCGCCGAGAACCGCGGCAGCGCCTATGCCCTCCGCGCAGGGCCACCAGAAGCGGTCCGAGCGCGCCGGACGGTCCTGCCAGTCGAGCGTGTAGTAGAAGCCGCCGGCGGCCTTGTCCCAGCCGATCGAAACCGTCTTGAAGAAGAGTTGCCGCGCGGCGTCGATCAGCCAGTCATGCTTGCGGTTGCCGAGGCTCCAGAGTTGCACCAGCAGCCGGCTCCATTCGAGCGCATGGCCGGGCGTCGTGCCCGCCGGACGAAAGGTCGGATCGCCCTCATAGTCCAGGTCGACCTGCCAGTCTTCGGTGAAATGCTCGGCGACGCGCCAATCCTGCTCGCGCGCATGGCGGCCGATGATCAGCGAGGCGATGCTTTCGGCCATGGCCAGATAGGCCCGGTCGTCGGTCGCTTCATAGGCGGCCATCAGCGCTTCGGTCAGGTGCATATTGGAGTTCTGGCCGCGATAATTTCCGAGCGGCGACCAGTCGGCCGCGTATTCCTCACTCGTTGCTCCGACGTCCGCCTCCCAGAACCGGTTGTTGAGCACATCCGACACATCCGCCAGCAGCCGATCGGCGTCCGGATGGCCGACCACCTTGGCCGAAGATGCGGCAAGCAGGACGAAGGCGTGGCCATAGGCCTGCTTGGTCGGATTGGTCGCCTTTTCATCGTCAACGCCCCAGAAGTAGCCACCCCTGTCCGCATCGCGGTGGCGCTTCCACAGAAAATCCATGCCGTGGTCGATCATCCGGTCGGCGCCTGGCAGGCCGAGCAGATGAGCAATGGCAAAGCAGTGAACGGTGCGGGTGGTGTCGTGGATCTGCCGCTCGACGCCGCGTCCGTCCTTGGCAGGAAACGGCAAACCGGCATCGTCCAGCGGCGAAAACCCGCCAGCCGGGTTGAAGGCGCGGTAGTGGAAGAAATCGAGCAGGCCCATCGCCTGGCCGAGCAGCCAGCGCCGATGCGCCGGGCGTTGGACGAAGCGCGGGCCTCCCGTGCCGACCCAGCTCTGCTGGCTTCCTTGACTTGCCATGAATCCCGTTCCCGATTTCTAGCGCACACCGATGCCGGCGATCAGCCCGCCATCGATGACATGATCCGAACCCGTAATGAAGCCGGCGCGCGGCGACGCCAGGAAAGCGACCAGTTCCGCCACCTCCTCCGGTTCGCCGATGCGCCCCAGCGGGTGCGCCGCGCCGAAGCGCGCGAAAGCGGCGTCGATGTCGGCATCCGGCCCGTCGAATGTACGCGCCGCGATCTCGAGGATCGGCGTCCGCACCGAGCCGGGGCTGACCGAGACGACGCGAATTTTATCGCCGGCGAAATCGAGCGCCATCGCCCGCGTCAGCGCATGGATCGCACCCTTCGAGGCGACATAGGCCGCGACGCCCGGCTGGCAGGCGTGACCCTGCACGCTTGAGATGTGGACGATAGCGCCGCCGCCGCGCGCTCGCATCAGCGGCACGCCCCAATGCGCGGTCAGGTGGATAGAGCCGACATTGACGGCGAGGCAGCGCAGGAAAGTTGCCGGCTCGGTGGAAACCGCGTCGCCATAAGGGTGGATGGCCGCCGAATTGACGATCACGTCGAGGCCGCCGAACCGGCGCTCGACCTCCCGGAAGGCCGCCTCGACCTGCGAGGGATCGGCAACGTCCGTCCTGCGCACATGGATGGCGCCGTTCGCGTCCGCCAGCGCGGCGTTTCCAGCATCGTCGATGCCGAGCGCCATGACCGACGCTCCACCCTGCGCGAGCCGCAACGCGACGGCCCGGCCGATGCCCGTCGTTCCGGTGACGAGCGCCACCTTGCCGGTGAAATCCGCCATGCCATCCTCCTCTCAGGCTGCCTTGGCGACGGCCCTGTCAGCCGCCCTGATCAGGTCCGCGCCCTTTTCCGCCAGGCAATAGGTCGCGCCCACCGTGTTGCCGGAAACGATCGTCGGCATGATCGAGGCATCGACCACGCGCAATCCATCGACGCCACGCACCCGCAGCGTCTCCGGATCGACCACCGCCTGCTCGCCGCGACCCATCGCACAGGTGCCGACAGGATGGAACAGGGTGCCGACGCGCTCGCGGATGAAGGCGTCCAGCGCGCCGTCGCCCTGCGCTTCGGGGCCGGGATCGATCTCGGCGTCGAGATGCGGTTCGAACGGCTTCTGCGCCATGATCTTGCGGGCGAGCCTGATGCCGTTGCGCAGCACGTCCATGCTGCTGTCGCCGCGAAAGAAATTGTAGAGGATCGACGGCTTGTCGTTCGCGTCGGCGCTTTTCAGGGTCAGGCGGCCGATGCTGCCGGGGCGCAACTGGCAGACATGCATGAGGAAGCCGTGGCCCCCGAAACCGGAGGCGGCCTGCGTGTTGGCGCGCCCGGTGCAGAAAAAGAGCTGGATGTCAGGCCGCTCGCTTGCCGGGTCGGTCGAGACGAACCCGCCCCCCTCGCCCGTCGTCGAGGAAAACAGGCCGCGCCGGCGAAACAGCCAGTCGGCGAGATGGAGGGCGTTGCGCGGCATCGCCTTCAGCGACAGGCCATAGGGCGCGATCGATTTCGCCCGGTACTCCAGCGTGACGTCGAGATGGTCCTGCAGGTTTTCGCCCACGCCCGGAAGGTCGTGGACGACGGCGATGCCATGACGGACAAGTTCGCGCGCCTTGCCGACGCCGGAAAGCATGAGCAGGTGCGGCGACACGAACGAACCGGCCGCAAGAATGACCTCTCGCGTCTTCAGTTCGCCGGTCTCGCTGCCTCGACGCCACGCGATCCCGGTTGCAGTGCGGCCTTCGAACAGCACCCTGGTGACCTGTGTTTCCGCAATCACGGTCAGGTTCGGCCGGTGACGCACGGGATCGAGATAGGCGCCCTCGGCGGTGACGCGTTCGCCGTTCTTCTGCGTGAAGGTGTATAGCCCGACGCCGTTCTGACGCTCGCCGTTGAAGTCGGGATTGAGCGTGTAACCGGCAAGCTGCGCCGCCTCCAGATAGGCGAACGCCATCGGGTTGACACTGCGCAGCGGCGCGATGTTCAGCGGTCCGTCGATGCCATGATAGGCTGAATCGACGCTTTCGTAGAACGAGCGGCCTCCCACTCGTATCCGCCGGGCGGTGGCAGGGTCGGCCAGCGGCTCGAACCGCTCCAGCTTGCGGAAATAGGGCAGCATGTCGTCGAAACCCCAGCCGGGATTGCCAATGTCGCGCCAACCGTCGAAATCCTCGCGCTGGCCGCGAATGAAAATCTGCCCGTTGACATTGGTGCTGCCGCCCGTGCCCCTGCCCCGCGGCAACGCCATCGAACGCCCCTGCAGGCCGGGCTCCGGCTCGGTTTCGAACCACGACATGAATTTCGGTCCACCGAGAAAGGCCAGCGCCGGCGCCATGAAGGTGACCATCGCCAGCGGGATGCGCACGATCGCCTTGCGCGCATTGCGGTCGGGTCCGGCCTCCACCAGCGCGACCCGCACAGACGGGTCTTCGCTGAGGCGATTGGCAAGCACGCAACCTGCGGCGCCCGCTCCCACGATCACATAGTCGAATGGCGCGTGGTCGGGCGGTCTCACGGCTCAGATATCCTGGTTCTGCGGCAGGATGACGAGATCGCGGATGGTGACGTTGGCCGGCCGCGTCAGCATGTAGAGCACGGCGTCGGCGACATCCTCCGAGCGCAGCCCCTCGCGCGTTTCCACCTTGGCGGAGATAGCGGCGGGGTCGTTGTAGCCCCACAATTCGTTGAGTACGACGCCGGGCGCGACCTCGCCGACGCGGATGTTGTGCCTCGCCACCTGCCGCCTCAGCCCATGCACGAAAGACTGGATCGCATGCTTGGAGGCCGAGTAGATCGGCTCCCAGTGGATCGCCTGATGGCCGGAGACCGACGAGGTGATGACGATGTGCCCTCCGGCGCGCTCGATCATGCCCGGCAGCACGGCGCGCGCCAGCCGGAACACGCTGTTGACGTTGATCGCCATGAGTTCGTCCCAGGCATCGGGATCGCCCTCGGCGACGTCGCCCGGAATGTAAAGCCCGGCATTGGGAAGAAGAATGTCGATCCGGCCGAAGCGCTCAACCGTCTCGGAAACAACCCGGTCGACTTCACCCGGTTTGGTCAAGTCCGCGGCAAGGGCAAGGGCATCCTCACCGATATCCGAAGCGACGGCCTGAAGCCGCTCATCCGACCGGCCGACGAGCGCGACTTGCGCTCCGGCGGCCGCCACGGCGCGGGCCATCGCCCGGCCGATGCCGGAGCTGGCCCCGGTGACAAGCACGACCTTGCCTGAAAGCTGCTCCCCCATCGCATTCCTCCTCTACGATGCCTGCCATAAATTGGCTTCGATCAGACTATGAACAAGGCTTCGGCTCGTCAACGAAGATATTGTCTCGCGTAAAAATTATCACGCGTGATCGTCTCGTTTTACAGGGCGTGCAGCCAGCGCATGCGGGCAGTGAGATCGTCGGCTCCGAACGCCAGCGATCCCATCACAACCGTCTCCGCGCCGGCGGCGCGCAACAGCGGCACCGTGTTCTCGCGGATGCCGCCATCGGCGGCGAGGACGATGCGCCGCCCGCTTGCCGCGATCAGCGACGCAGCCTGGCGCAGCCGGTCGCCGGCTGTGGCGTCGAGCCCCTGCCCTTTCACGCCAATGGCGGTGCCGAGCAGGGTCAGGAAATCGACCCGGTCGAGATAGGGCCGGCAAGCCGCGACCTCCGTTTCGACGCGCAGCACGATTCCCGCCGCGACGTTGCGGCTTCGGATCAGCGCCAGCGCCTCGTCGGCCACGGCTGCGTTCTCGGCATGGATGCTGATGAGATCGGCGCCGGCATCGGCGAACTGCGCTGCCTGCTCGACCAGCACCGCATCTGCGACCATGAGATGGACGTGGATCGGCAGCGTGCTGGCGCTCCGCATCCGGGCGACGAGGTCCGGGAAGAACAGCAGCGCCGGGGCGAAATGTCCGTCCGCGACATCGACATGCAAGACGTCCGCATGACCTTCGATGCGGGCAAGGTCTTCGGCCAGGCGAATGAGATCGGCCGACCACATCGAATATTCGGCAATCAGCCGGTTGCGTGGAAGCTCGGCGAGCCAGTTCGGGCTTGGCATTTCAGAATCCTTTCAGGAAGGCGCGCAGCGCCGCTTGGAAATCCGCCAGATAGGCGGATTTGTCCGCGCCCTTCGGCGTGATTTCCGTCAAAGTTGCGCCCGGGACCAGGCGCGCCAGCCGTTCGGCATGAACGAGCGGATGGATGAAATCCTGCCGGGTCGCCAGAATGGAGACAGGCATCTCAAGCCCGGCCAACTCAGCTTCGGAAACGCCCGGGCTGTCGGCCGAGATGGCGGTCAGCAATCCGGCCGTCACGGCAATCGGCTCGCGCTCGAAGAAACCGAGAAGGGACTTCAGATTGTCCGGCGCTTCGCGGGCGAGCAGCGCATGCGTTTCGCTCGCCAGGAATTCGGCGCGCGCTTCGGCCGGCGGCAAGCGCGACAGCAGCGCCCCGATCTCGGCATTGGGGCGGATGTTGTCGGGACCGGGAGCAGAAACCCACGCCGGCCGCGCGAGCACCAGCCCGCGCACGAGGTCCGGCCGGCGCACCGCGATGCGGCTCGAAATGGCCGCCCCCATCGAAATGCCGGCCAGCACCACCGGAACGCCAAGATGTTCGATCAGGGCGACGACGTCGTCGGCGAACATCGCGATGGAAAAGGCAGAGCCGGCTTCGGATGCACCGTGCCCCCGGCACTCCAGTCCGATCAACCTGAACCTGCCGTCATCCGGAAAGGCTTCCGCCACCTGGCCGATATCGCCGCATAGCCCGTGCTGGAACACCACCGGCAGGCCAGCGCCGCCGGAATCGTAGGCCGCCAGCGAAAGACCGTCTCGTTCCAAAAGACGACGTGTGAGATCGGCGGGGTTCATTGCAGATGGCCGCGCAGGAAATCGGCGACGCCTTTCGCCTCGTCCGCCGCCAGCCCGTGGGCGACGAGATCGCCGTCGAAACCGGCGCGCCGCAGGCAAGCGAGATAATGCGCATAATCCAGCACACCCTTGCCCGCCGTCGCGAAGGCGCCGTCCGCCGCGCGGTCCTTGGCATGACCCATGGCGATGTCCGGTCCGAGCAGGTCTATCGCCTCGGCGACGATCCGGCGCTGGGTGGACGGGTCGACCTTGTCGAAAAGATTGGCCGGGTCGAGCACGATCGCCAGCCTGTCGCTGCCCATCTCGTCGAGCAGCCGCCGCGCCTTGGCGGCGGAATCGACGATGTTGGCCAGTTCCGGTTCGATGCCGAGGCGGATGCCATGGCGCATGGCAACCGCCACGGCCTTCTCCATTTCGGCGCGCATATCGCGCCATGCCTCGGAAGAACCGTTGTCGGGATGATGCCGCCACTGATCGTCCGGATCCCGCGTGCCGGTGCACAACGTGACAAGGCGGGTGCCAATGGCAGCGCAGGAGCCGGCGATCACCTCCAGCCGCTGCAAGCCGTCTGCGCGAACCGCAGGGTCGGGATGCGCCATGTTGTAGGTGCCGGAAACCGCGCAGAGCGGTACGCCCGCGGATGTCGATGCCCGCGCAATCGCAGCGGCCGCCTCAGACGGGATCCTGTCCGGCATTGCCGACAGGCCGGAACAGGCGAAATTGTACTGCGCGGTGTCGAACCCAGCTGCTGCGACTTCCGACAGGATGGAAGCGAGATCGGTTCCGGGAAAGGTCTTGGCGAAGATTCCAAGCCGCATCACACTTCCCCGCAGACCTGATCGAGCCGGACCGGCTTGCCGGTCTCGGCCGAACGCGCGATCGCCACCATCGCCCGCACGCAGGCGATGCCGTCATCGATGTCCGCGCCGGTCATCGGGGCGCCGTCGAGGATGACCGAAGCAAAACCTTCGAGCTGGCGCCGGTAGAAATGACCGTCGGCGCCGAGCACGCGGCGCGACGCGCCTTCCGCCTCGTCGAAAATATCGACCTCGCTCGATTTGTAATACCAGGGATTATAGGTCTTGCCGACGGCCGAGCCGTTGGCGCCGTAGATCTGGAAACCCTCGTGCCAGTCCATCCGCACCGCCACGGTGAGGTCGAGATGGCCGAGCACGCCATTGGCGAATTCCACGTCGACGAACCAGCAGCGCATGCCGCCGCGGTGGCTGAGCCGGGCGTCGACGGCGACGATGTCACCCGCGAAGAAGCGAGCTGTGTCGACCAGATGGCTGCCATGGGCGAGCATGTAATAGCGTTCGAGGTTGGCCTTCGGGTCTTCCGCCGGCTTCCGCGCGCGGGCGCTGGTCACCATCAGCGGCTGAACGGCGTCGGTCATCGGGTAGCGGTGGGTGGAATCGCAATACCACGCTTTCAGCGCCACCATCTCGCCCATGCCGTCGTCGATGAAGGCGCGCGCCGCCTGCAGCCCGGCATCGAAGCGCTTCATGTGCCCGACCTGCAGGACCTTGCCGCTGGCGGCCACGGCGGCTTTCAGCTCGTCAACCGCCTCGACGCTGGTGGCCACCGGCTTCTCGCACAGGACATGCTTGCCCGCCTCCAGCGCACGGATGGCGGCGGGAACATGGAAGGCGTCGGAGGTCGCGATGATCACCGCCTCAAGGTCCGGATCGGCCAGCATGGCGTCGTAATCGGCAAAGGATTTTGCCGGCGCATGGGTCGCCGCCATCCGCTCGCGCAGATCGTCGGCCACGTCGCAGATTGCATAGAGATCGGCATTCGCTGCCTTGTTGCAGCTTTCGAAATGCGCCGCCTGCGCGATCGGTCCGCATCCCAGCACGCCGACGCGCAGTCTCCGATCGGCTTTCTTCGGCATTCTCATACTCCTTCACCGGACGCCGCCGGCGGTCAACAGTCGTTGGTGACTACTCGCCAGCCGCCGCGCGATATTTCCGCACGACATCGCCCACCATGCGGCGGACGATGCGGTCGGACAGGTCGGCGGAGGCAGGCACAGGATCGACCAGACCTCCAATGGCCTGCGCGACAATTCCCGGTTCAGGCTTTGCCGCCCTGACATTGGCATAGAGGTTCGCCAGCGCCGCCTGCACCGCCGGTCGCGGCCAGTAGTAGCGAACCCGGTCGGAGAGGCCGTACAGCATCATCTCCCGCTCGCGCGGCCCGGGCGCAACATAGGCGCGCCAGTCGCCAGGGTTCGCCCGCATCTCCGACAGCAACACGTCAACGATGTTGGAAGGCTTGGCGACATCCATCAGGGATTCGATCTCAGCCAGCGCCATGACCGCCAGCCGGAAGGCAAATGTCAGCTCAGGCCCGACCTTGAGGATGGCGAAATGGCCCTGAACGAGATCGCTCAGCGCTTGCTGGCTCTGGTAGTCCGTGGAATGCGCCTCGAATACCATGCCGGGCAGCCGGGTCACGGCGGCGGAGAGGTCTGTGGCCTTTGCTGCGTCGAAGGCAAAAACCGTATCGTTGCCGAAATCGACGCCGGGTTGCACGACGATGCCGATGACACGCGTCAGCGCGTCCGCCAGGCCACGCGCGACGAAGGCGCGCTCGTGCAAGGCCCAGGTCTCGGCCACCGATGCCGGGTCGGTCAGCGCCAGTGCGTCGAGCGCTTCCGTCTCGCCACCGGGGATCGGCACTTCGGTTCCGATGACATAGACCAGATCGGCGCGGCCCCGGCTTTCGGCTACCGCGCAAAGCTCGGCGGCTCGTTCGGCGATTTGCCCTTCCGAGAGGTGGCCGTCATCGGCGCAAGCCATCGAGGCATCGAGATGGATCTTGGTGAAACCGGCATCGACAAACGCCGCGACCAGGTCCCGCGCCTTGACCATGGCGGCCTCGGCCGGTTCCGATTTCCACGGGTTCGGACCGAGATGGTCGCCGCCGAGGATCAGCCGCGCCGGTTCGACGCCCTCGGCCTTGGCCAGGTCCTCGACGAAGGCGCGGAAGCCGGCAGGGGTCATGCCGGTATAGCCGCCGAACTGGTTGACCTGATTGCACGTCGCCTCGATCAGGATCGGCGCTGTGTCGTCCCGGTATGCGGCGAGGATCGCCCGCAGCGTCTGCGGGTGCGCCGTGCAATAGGACGGGATGCCCTGCCCCTTGCCGGCTTGATTGGCCGCGACGATGTCAAGCAGCGCGCTCATGCCTGTCGCTCCAGAAAAGCCTCGATGTCCGTCAGCGAGGAATTGCCTTCCATCGGCCCGACCTTGCCGACCGCCAGCGCCCCGGCGGCGTTGGCGCGGCGCATGGCCTCGCTGAAGGAAAAGCGGCCGGCCAGCGCAACGAAAGTGGCGCAGAAACAATCGCCGGCGCCGGTCGGGTCGATGACCTCGACCTTGTGCGCGTCGAAACTTTCGACCTGCCCGTCGGATGCCGCGCCGATGCAGCCCGCATCGCCGCGTTTGAGCACGACATAGCGCGCGCCGGCGCCGAGCAGACGTTGCGCGAAAGCCTCGAACGGCTCGCCCGGAAACAACACTTCGGCATCCTCCGTGCTGGGGAGGATGAAGGAAGCGATATCGAGAAGCGCGCGCACCGTCTCCATGTAGGATGGGTCGGCGACGAGCTCCTTGCGGATGTTGGGGTCGAAGGAGATCGCTACGCCCTTTTCATGCAGCGCCCGGCAGACCTGCAGCGCCGCCGCCGCCATTTTCGGGTCGCCCAGCGTCGATCCCGAAATGTGAAAAGCGTTGAGGCCGAACGCCGCGAACTCTTCGATGGCGGCGTCGCCCACGGGAAGCTGAGCAGCCGCCGAATGGGCGATGTTGAAGACGAAATCGCGGCTGCCGTCGGAATTGTAGGAAACGAAGGCAGATCCGGTCGGGATGCCCGCCACGGTGCGCACCAGCGCATCGGAGACGCCGACCGCCGCGAAACGGTCGAGCAACACCTCCCCAAACGCGTCGCTGCCTACCGCGCCGGAGAAGATCGTGCTTGCGCCGACCCGCGCGGCCTGATCAATGAAGATGCCCGGCGCTCCGGAAGGATAAGGCCCGGCATAGGTCGAGGCGCGCCGGTTGCCGCCATCCTTGTCGGCGCAGATGAACTCGACCAGAAGTTCTCCCATCGAGCCGATCCGGCCGGCTTTTAGCTCCGCGGCGTTCACAGGGAGAAGCTCCTATATTTTATGTGCGGCAAGATTTTCCTTGTCCCGCGATAATTTGATTGATCCGAACGGATCGCGATGGCACTTTGCCGCCGGACCGGGCGATTGCGCCCCGGGCGGCATGAGCGGCGGTGACAGTGAAACAGATCCGGACGATGGAGGAATTTGCCGAGGCGATCGGACTGTCGCGGCCGACCGTCTCCAAATATTTCCAGAATCCGGACTCCGTCCGCCCCAAGCTGCGCGAGAAGATCGAGATCGGCCTCAAGGAAACCGGCTTTCGCCCGAACCTGTTTGCCGTCAACCTCAATCGCCGGCGCACCAAGATCATCGGGTTGATCTTCCCGAACTCGCTCGACCCCTTCTATATGGGCCTGCGGCGTCGCATTGAATCGCAAGCGACGGCACTGGGCTACCTGCCCTTCGTCTTTTCCTCGGACGGCAAGGCCGAACTCGAGGCCGAGGCGCTCGAAACCCTGTCCTCGATGAACGCCGCCGGCGTCATCATGGCCCCGGTCGGCGGCGACGCCAGCCACCGCAAGAAGGTCAAGGCGCTGGCGCGGAACATTCCGGTCGTCTTCATCGACGCCCCGTTCGACGAGGAGGAGGACTTCGTCGGCACCAACAACGGCCAGTCCATGGCGCTGATCACCGACTATCTCACCCGCTTCGACGACCCGCCCTGCTATTTCGACATGCCCTGGGTCAACTCCAACGCACCCGACCGGCGCGACGCCTATGTCGCGACGATGCAGCGGCGCGGGCTTACGCCTATCATCATACCGCTGACGCCATCCAGCGATTGGGATTTCGAACGCTACGCCTTCGGCGAGGCCACGCGGATCCTGAACGAAGGCGGCTTCCCGACCCGCGTCGTGCTGTGCGGCAACGACCGCGTCGCCTTCGGCGTTCTGGCGGCGCTGCATCAGGCCGGCCGCAAGGTCGGCATCGGCCCGGATTGCGACCTGCGCGTCGCGGGCCACGACAACCAGCCGCTGTCGGAATACATCTGTCCGCCGCTGACGACGGTCCAGCAGAACACCGCCGAAATGGGCCGGCGGGCGCTCGACATGCTGCTGGCGCGCATCGACATGGCCCATGGCGCGAAGAAGCCGCGGCCGCGCGGCGAGCATGTGCTGGTCGACGGCGATTTGATCCTGCGCTCCTCCGCCTGACGACGAGGCGTCCGGCGTCAGAGCAGACCGCGGGCTGAACCCCGCCGAGCGATAGGACTGTCCGGCGCGCAAGGCCTCAACCGCCGACCATGAGCTTGACCACTTCGTCATGGGTCGTTTCGGAAATCTTGCGCTCGCCGGCGGTGACGCCCCGGCGCAGCACGATGATGCGGTCGGACACGGCAAAAATGTCCTGCAGATTGTGCGAGATGAAAATGACGCCTCGCCCCTGCGCCTTGAGCTGGTGGATCAGCGAGATGACCTTGCGCTGCTCGGGCACGCCGAGCGCCGCCGTAGGCTCATCCATGATGAGGATTTGCGCGTTCCAGTAGACGGCCCGGCCGATGGCCACCGCCTGCCGCTGGCCGCCGGAGAAGTTGGAGACCGGCGCTTCCATGCGCGAGACATGGAAGTCCAGCATCGCCATGGTCTGCCGCGCCGCCTCGGCCATCTTCTTGCGGTCGAGCACCGGCAGGAAGCCGAACGCCCGCCGCATCGGCTCCCGGCCAAGGAAGATGTTGCCGCCGATGGTCAGATTGTCGGCCAGCGCGAGATCCTGGTAGATCGTCTCGATGCCCTTGTCGCGGGCTTCCTGCGGCGTGCCGAAACTGACCGGTTCACCCTTCAGCTTCACTTCGCCGGAGGTCGGGCGGAACACGCCGGAGATAGCCTTGATCAGCGTCGTCTTGCCGGCTCCGTTGTCGCCGGCAAGTGCCACGACCTCGCCGGGGCGCACCACCAGCGACACGTCGCTTAGCGCACGGACGGCGCCGAAATATTTGGAAAGATTGCTGACTTCCAGAAGCGGGGCGGTCTCATTCATCCTGGCGGCCTCCACTGAACCGGCGCTGTGCCTGATCGATCAGCACCGAAATGATGATGACGACGCCGACGCTGATGAACTGCCAGAACGGCTCGACATTGACGAACACCAGCCCGTACTGGATCACCGCGATGACGAACGCGCCGGCGACGGTGCCGATGATGGTGCCGGAGCCGCCGAACAGGCTGGCGCCGCCGATCACCACCGCCGCCACGCAGTCGAGCAGCAGCGGCTCGCCGGCCTGGGCAGCGCCGGCATTGAAGCGCGCCGAATAGAGCACGCCGGCCAGGCCCGCGCAGCAGGCTGAGAGAATGTAGAGGCGCAGCAGATGCGACCTGATGTCGATGCCGGCGCGCCGCGCCGCCTGGACATTGGCGCCGATGGCGTAATTGTGCTGGCCGAAACGCGTCTGGCTGAGCAGGTAGTGCATGGCCAGCACGAAGATGGCGGCAATGATGACGATGTATGGCACGTTCATGATGCGGCCGTTGCCGATGGTGGCGAAGAAGGAATTGTTGACCGGAACCGTCGTGCCGCCGGCGAGCAGGAAGGCGACGCCGCGCGCCACGCCGAACATGCCCAGCGTGCCGATGAACGGCGGAACCCGCAGGCGCGATACCAGCAGGCCGTTGATGATGCCTGGAACGGCGGCCACCAGCACGGCAATCAGGAAGCCCAGCAGCACCGCCATCGGCATGCCGAGGCCGGGCGTGAAGGCGTTGATGGCATGGGCCGCGACGACCGCCGCCAGCCCCATGATGAAGCCCAGCGACAAATCGATGCCGCCGGAGATGATGACGAAGGTCTGCCCGGTGGCAAGCAGCAGCGGCGCCACGGCGAAGATCGTGATCGATTGCAGGTTGAACGGATTGAGGATGAACGTGCCGCCGAAGCTGATCCGCGCCCAGGCCTCGAAGCCGAGGATCAGCGCCAGCAGGAACAGCCAGGCCCGCAGGTCGGCTATGCGTTGAACCAGTGTCTTGGCGCGATCGGCATGATCCGCCTGTGGCCGGCCATTGGTGTCGGCGCTCGCTGCGCCGGCCGCCGGGCCATGGCTATCGGAAGTTGTCATGGGCGCGCCTCTTCGAGGTGCCTGCGGTCAGGGCCGCAGGAAGACCATAGATCGGGGAAGAAACGGCCCCCCGCTTTGCGCGGGGAGCCTGTCTCGCAATTATTCCGAATAGATGTATTTCGCGACGTTCGGGTCCGCGACATTGGTCTTGTCGATGACCGTGAAGCCGGTGCCGATCGAAACCGGGATCGACTGGCCGGTCAGGTGCGCAAAGGCCGAAACCACGCCGTAATAGCCGATTTCCGCCGGATGCTGGGCGATGGCCACATCGACCAGGCCGGACTTGATGTTGTCGACGATCGAGCCCGGCGCATCGAACGCAACGACCTTGATGTTGCCCGTCTGGCCGGCCTGCTGCACGCCGTTGCCGGCGCCGAGCGCCGAAAACAGATTGGCGCCGAACACGCCCTTCAGGTCGGAATTGCGTGCGAACACCGCCTGAAGCTGGCTCGCCGCCTTGTTGGCGTCGTTTTCGTTGAACTGGGTTTCGAGCACGGTGACCTTCGGGAAGGCCTCTTTCATCTCGGCCTTGAAGCCTTCCTCGCGCTGGTCTGTGGTGGAAATGCCCGGCTTGACGTTGGACACATAGACCTTGCCTTCACCGCCCATCGCATTGGCGAGCGCGCGGGCCGCCATGCGGCCGCCAAGCACGTTGTCCGAAGCGATATAGGAAAGCGGGAAGTCGGCATCGCCGGCGCCGGTCTGGTATTTGCCGGTGCCGATGAAGGTATCGACGGTGATCACCGGAATGCCGGCGTCGTTGGCCTTGCGCAGCGGCTGGACCAGCTGGGTCGTGTCGGTCGGCGCGATCAGGATAGCGGAAGGCTTGCGCGCGATGATCGCGTCCAGCACCGGCACCTGGACGACGGGGTTGAACTCCGGCCCGCCCTGGAAGACCAGTTCGACGCCGAGAGCATCGGCCGCGGCCTGGGCGCCCTTGCGCATGGTGATGTAGAAGGCATCGGTGGTGAGGCCCGGAATCAGCGCGATGGAATATTTCTTCTCCTGCGCGAAAGCCGTGCTGGCCGGTATCCCGACCGCTGCGACGGCAGCCATTGCCATCGCGGATTTGAGAACTGAACGACGCTCCATGGAACTCCTCCCTTTCGTGAGTTTTGTGCCGACCGGCGGTCGGCCCATTTGTCGAACCTGGCGATTGGCCAAGGTCCTCCCGGCCATTAATTTCGTCTGAAACGATTCCTCATCGCGCGTGTCCGCGAGTCCGAAGGTGGATGCGCGGGGTTGTGGACGATGATTGTCGTTTTCCTCCTCCCGCACCCTCAGGCGCGGACGTCTCAGCATCCTCCGCTCGACGTCTTCGAATTAAGACGCAGACCCGCCATCCCTGTCAATAGATTAGTGCGAGCAAACAACAAAATTTCCGCGCCGAAAAATTGATGAGCTGTCATGCGGGCAGATCCAGCAGGATTTCCGCCGTGCGCGCATCGGTGACGAGCGCCGAGATCAGCCCGGCCTTTGCGGCGCCGCGGATCGCCCGCGCCTTCGCCTCTCCCACCGCCACGCCGATCACCAGCGACGCGCGACGCAACTGCTCCACCGACATGGCGATCATGCTTTTCGCATCTTCGGGATCGAGCAATGCGCCCTCCGCATCGAAATAGTGGCGCATGACGTCGCCCGCGGCGTCGGGATGATGTTCCGTACCGGCGTCGACGGTCTCATGGGGAAGGCCTATGCCGACGATCGCGGCCTCGACCCGGTCCCAGAGCGCTACATGGTCGGCAACGACGGGATCGGCCAGAAAAGCCTGGCGTGATGCCGGCGACGGCAGATACGGGGCATGGACGAAACGCGGCGAGCCGCCGAACTGCAGTGCCGCCAGCCGCACGAATTCATTGATCTGGAAATGCGGCTGGTGCTGTTGCATACCGCCCGTCGCCGGAACGGTCAGCACGCCGGAGATTTCCGGCAGCCCCGCTTCGATAACGGCCCGCACGGCGCGCCCCCAGCCGATCGCCACCACCGACCCTTCGGACAATCCGGCCTTTTGCAGAAGACTGCCTACGGGCGGCCCGAGGAAAGCCAGAGCGCCCACGCCGGTGGCTTCCACGACCGCAGCGCTCTTCAGGGAAAGCCTCTCCGCCAGCGCCGCCGCCAGTTCCTCCGGCGCCGCCAGATCCCGCACCTCGATGCGGACAATGCCTTCGGCGCGCGCCCGCTGCAGCAGCCGCGAGATGGTCGCCGTCGACAGGCCAACCTGCCGGGCGACATCGACCTGGCTCATGTCGTTCTCGTAGTGCAGCTTCGCGACCGTATGCAGAAGAGCACGCGACACGGCCGGGGTTGGAGACGATGGCGACGACAGCTTGCAAGTCCTTTCAGAAATATGTTACATCCTATACCGAAATTTGCTGGCGCGCAATCACTTCCATCCAGATACGTATCAGGCCAGCATGGTGCGCAGGAGACCTTGACCAATGGCACGCATGACCACAGCCGAACGCCGCGGCTATCAGCAGATTTGCGGCGACAACGGCGCCATGATGGTGATCGCCTGCGACCAGCGCGGCGGTATGCGCACGCTGCTGGCCGCCGATCCGGCTGAACAGGCCAGGATCGGCAACGATGTTCTGGGGCTTACCAAGGCCGACATCGCAAAATACCTCGCCCGCCACGCTTCCTGCGTGCTGGTCGATCCGGTCTGCGCCGTTCCGCAGCTGGTGGATGACGGCACGCTCGACCGCGGCACCGCGCTTCTGATCGGGCTGGACGCTTCCGGGTGGGACACGTCCCCCGAAGGCTACCGCATTTCCAAGCTGGTCGAAGGCATCGGCGCGCGGCAGGTGCGCGCCTTTGGCGGCAATGGCGGCAAGATCATGGTCTACCTTCGCTCCGACACGCCGGCTGCGAATGACCGGAACATCGCGACGCTGAAAAAGGTCATCGACGATTTCGCCCGGGAAGATCTGCTGCTGGTGGTCGAATTCCTCACCTACCGGCTGGAGAACGAAAGCCCGGAGGCCTACCAGGCCAAGATACCGGAACTGATCCAGGGCGGAACGCAGATCTGCCTGGATGTCGGTTCGAAAGTGCTGAAGCTGCCTTATCCCGGCTCCGCCGAGTCCTGCGCGGCGGTCACCAAACTCGCCGGGGACGTTCCCTGGGCTGTGCTGTCGGCCGGCGTCGATCATGAAACCTTCCTTGGACAGGTCGAGACCGCCATGGCCAATGGCGCGTCAGGCGTCATCGCCGGCCGCTCCCTGTGGAAGGACTGCATCTCGCTCGACCGCGACGTGACGCGCCAGCGCCTCGAGACGATCGCCGTTCCGAGGCTGCGCGAAATACAGGCGATCATCGCCCGGCACTGGGCACCGGCGAAAGCCGCCTGATTGAAGCCGGTCGACATGATCCGCACCACAATCGGCGTCGACATCGGCGGCACCAATATACGCGCCGCGCGCGTAGGAGCCGATGGTAAAATCCTTGCTCGGGCACGCGCCGCCAGTTCGACCGACCCGACGGTGGTCATCGAGCGGGTCGAGGTGCTTGTTGCCGGGATCGATGACGAAACGGTGCAAGGCATCGGCATTGGCGTGCCGGGTCAGGTGCATTTCGCCAGCGGACGCGTCCTCTCGGGCGGGTATGTCGACTTATCCGCGGTTCCCGTGCGCGAACGGCTCGAAGCGCGCTTCGGTCGAAACGTCGTCATCGACAATGACGGCAACATGGCGCTGGTGGCCGAAGCGCAATGCGGAGCCGCGGTCGGCCGTTCTGATGCCGCGATGCTGACCATCGGCACCGGCATCGGCGGCGCGATCCTTGTGGACGGCCGCATCTTCCGGGGCGCCGGCGCCGCTGGACAACTCGGCCACATCGTCGTCGATCCTCAGGGTCTGCCCTGCAAGTGCGGGCGCAATGGCTGCGTCGAAACCATGAGTTCGGGCACGGCGCTCGGCCGGCATATCGCGGAGGCCGGTCTTCCGGCAGCGACCACGGCGGCCAGCCTGCTGGAACGGCGCGCTTCCGGCGACGCGCTGGCGGACAAGGTGCTGCGTTCATGGGCGCAGCCGCTGCGCGCCGCAATCGACAGTCTTGCCGCGACGCTTCATCCACAGACGATCGTCCTCGGCGGCGGGCTGGGCAGCGAGGCCGTCGCCGCGCTGTCGCCCTATCCGGACAAGTCGTCCTGGTTCAGCTACGAACTCGTCGCGGCCAGTCTCGGCGACGATGCCGGCGTCATTGGCGCCGCCCTGGCGGCCCTGCCCTCCAGGCGGGCAGGAAAACGCCTCGTCATGGTCAATGGCGTCCCGGCCAGCGGCAAGAGCAGCGTTGCCGCCGGCTTGGCCAAGGCAACAGGCTGGCCGGTGCTGTCGCTCGATACGATCAAGAATCCGTTCCTTGAAGAGATCGAAACCGTCGATCGACCGTTCAACCGCAAGCTCGGCCGCGCCAGCCTCAAGGCGATGTTCGCGGTGCTGGGCGAGGCGCCTGACGGAGCCACATTCATCATGGATGCATGGTTCGGCTTCCAGCCGCGCGAATTCGTACAGGACCTGATTGACGCCGCCGGCATCGACACGATCGCCGAAATCTGGTGCTCGGCGCCGCCGGAGATCATCGGCGACCGTTACAGCACCCGGACGGCCAGCCGGCTACCGGGGCACCCCGGCCCCGAATACGTCCCGGAACTCGTCGCGCTCGCATCCCGCGCCGAGCCTTCCCGCTTCGGTCCCGTTCACGAGGTCGACACGACGACTGCCTTGGATACGATCACTATCCGCAAATTTCTCGAACAGGTTTTCGACGGCCCGCGAGCTTGCGGCCTTGATTGACACGCCTTCGCACAGCCCAATCCAGTTCTGCCAATAAGGCGTCGCTTCTACAGCTTCAGCTTTTAGGGAACGCCGAACAGACTTCGCACCGCCGCCGCGGCCGTGGCGCAACGGTCCGGAATCGGCCAGCACACCGATCGTCGAGGCCTGTCACATGAAGGACCACAGACACTTAAATCCTTGATAAAACAGCCTCTTGTAATCGTCTCCCGATTCACTTTCGAAAGCTGCAGCCGCATACCTTCAAAAATTCCCCAATGGATATTTTGCATCCGCTTGACCGCTTCGTAATTACTTTCTAAGGTTTAGAAATTAATTAGGGAGGAAGCATTGGGCGCGCATCACGGCCAGATTCTGCGCATCCTGCGCGATGAAGGCCCGCAATCGCGGGCGGCGCTGGCGCGGCGCTCCAAACTGTCCGCGACCACCCTCACCCATGTCACGGCGCATCTCCTGCGCGACGGGTCTGTCCTCGAGAGCGAGACGAGCGGCTCGATCGGCGTCGGCCGGCCGGCGCAGGCCGTGCGCCTGGTGCCCGACGCGCACAGCGTCGCCGGCGTGCATATCGGCGCCGGCCATGTCCAGGTCGCGATTACCGACCTGAAGGCGGCCCCCAAAGCGACCGCATCCTTCGAGTTCGATGTCCACGGGGCCGATCCTGACCGCGTGGTCAGCGACGTCGCGGCCATGGTCATGAAGCTGGCAGCCGAGGTGCAGATCGACACCGGCAAACTGCTCGGCATCGGCGTCGGCGTGCCAGGCCCGGTGGATTTCGAGCGGCGCACCGCGCTGGCCTCGATCAATGTCGGCTGGCGCAACGTCCCCATTGCCGGCAAGCTGGAGCGCGCCATCCGCCTGCCGACCGTGGTCGAACACAATGTGACGGCAATGGCGTTGGCCGAAAGCTGCTACGGCATCGGCAGGCAAGTGCCGGCGCTGCTGTTTGTCTATCTGAAGACCGGCCTTGGCGCTGGGCTGGTGGTGGACGGCGTGCCGTTCCGTCCCGGCGGCCACGGCGCCGTCGAACTTGGCCATATCCAGATTACGCCTGACGGTGCGCGCTGCGCCTGCGGCAACCGCGGTTGCCTGGAAACATTCCTTTGCGAAAAAGCGCTCATGGCGGCGGCGGGCGTTATAGGTTCCGCGCCTGCCGATCTCATGGCGGGGGTCGAGCAGAACGGTCCGGCCTGGGATACTGTCATCGGGCATCTCACCACCGCCCTCGCCAGCGCGGTCAATCTCTTGACGCCCGATCTCATCGTCTTCGGCGGCTATCTCGGCCAGGCTCCGGAAAGCCTGTTCGAGCGCCTTCGCGCCGACGTGCCGCCGCGTGTCATGCCGCATATGCGCGAAATCCTGAAATTCGAACGCACCAGCTTCGGCGCGCAGAGCGGCGCTATCGGCGGCGCTGCCGTGGCGCTGGATCATTTCTTCTATTCGGGGGCACTGCATTGAGCACCGCTGCGACGCCGCCCGAGACCGAATTGCAGGAACGGCCATCCAACCGGCTGCTGCCGCTGGCGTTGAACATCTTCGCCTTCGCTGTCGGCATCGCCGTCTGGTGGGCCATCACCGCCACCGGCGCGGTCGTCCTGCCGGGGCCGCAAGAGGTGTTCTGGAAAGCCATCGAGCTGATCCGGAGCGGTCAGCTCTTCATCGACATCTTTGCCAGCCTGCGCCGCGTGCTGACCGGCTTTGTGCTGGGCGCCGCGCTGGCGATACCGGTCGGCTTCCTGATGGGCTGGTACAAGGTCGCCCGCGCGCTGATCGAACCCTATGTGCAGTTCTTCCGCATGATCCCGCCGCTGGCGGTGATCCCGCTCGCCATCGTCACCATGGGCATCGACGAAGCGCCGAAGATCTTCGTCATCTTCCTCGCCTCGTTTCTTTCCTGCGTCGTCGCCACCTATCAGGGCGTCATCAGCGTCGACCGAACCCTGATCAACGCCGCCCGGGTTCTCGGCGCGAAGGATTCGACCATCTTCCCGCGCGTCATCATCCCGGCCTCGATCCCCTTCATTCTGGTCGGCGTACGCATCGGCCTTGGCTCCGCCTGGGCGACGGTCGTCGCCGCCGAGCTGATCGCGGCGCAATCCGGCCTCGGTTTCCGCATGCAGCAGGCGCAGCTCTACTACGACCTGCCCACCATCTTCGTCAGCCTCATCACCATCGGCATCCTCGGTCTCCTCATGGATCGCCTGTTGCAGGCGACCGAACGCCGCCTCACCCAATGGCAGGAACGCGCGCAATGACGGCCGGGACGCAACCGAAAATCTCGTTCCAGAACGTCACCCGCCGCTTCGGCGAGGGCGACAAGTCGTTTCTGGCGCTGGACCGGCTCAACCTCGACATCGCCGACGGCGAATTCGTCACCGTCGTGGGCCCTTCCGGCTGCGGCAAGTCGACGGCGATGAACATCGCCGCCGGCCTGACCGACGCATCCGACGGCAAGGTGCTGGTCGATGGCAGATCCGTTTCCGGTCCCGGACCGGAGCGCGGCGTGATCTTCCAGCAATATGCCCTGTTTCCCTGGCTGACGGTGCGCCAGAACGTCGAGTTCGGCCTGCGCATCAAAGGCATGCCGAGGGCCGAGCGTCGCCGCGTCTCCGACCATTTCATCGATCTCGTCGGCTTGAAGGATTTCGCCGACGCACTGCCCAAGACGCTATCCGGCGGCATGAAGCAGCGCTGCGCCATTGCCCGCGCCTATGCCGTCAACCCGACCATGCTTCTGATGGACGAGCCGTTCGGCGCGCTCGACGCGCTCACCCGCGTCAACATGCAGGACCAGCTTCTGGACACATGGAGCCGCGAGCGCCGCACCGTCATCTTCATCACCCACGATGTCGACGAGGCGGTCTACCTGGCCAACCGGGTCATCGTCATGGCCGCGCGTCCCGGACGCCTGCACAAGATCATCCCGGTCGACCTGCCCTATCCGCGCACCGAGGAAATGCGGCTGTCGCCCGAGTTCGCGGCGATCCGCAATCAGGTCTGGCACGCCGTCTATCACCAGAAACCACAAGTCGAAGCAAAACACTGACAGGGAGGAATTTTGAGATGAACGTCACGAGAAGAAGCTTTCTCGCGCTTTCGGCAGCCGCCGGCGTAGCCGTTCCGGCTGTGCTGTCCGGAACGAGCCCGGTATTCGCGCAGGCAAAGCCGGTGCGGGTCGGCTATATCGCCGATTATTTCGGCACCAGCCTGACCGCCATCGCCAGCGACCAGGATCTCTGGGCCAAGCACGGGCTGGAGCCGGAGCTGAAAGTCTTCACCAACGGCCCGATCCAGATCCAGGCGCTCGGCGCCGGGTCGCTGGATTTCGGCTATGTCGGTCCGGGCGCCCTGTGGCTGCCCGCGTCGGGCAAGGCGAAGCTGATCGCCATGAACGCGCTTGGCCTGTCCGACCGCGTCATCGCCCAGGCCGGCTTCAGCACGATGGCGGACCTGAAAGGCAAGAAGATCGGCGTCCCGGAAGGCACGTCGGGCGACATGCTGCTGCGTCTGGCGTTGGCCAAGGCCGGAATGCAGATCGGCGATGTGGAAGTGATCAAGATGGACCCGCCGACCGTCGTTTCCGCCTTCGCGTCCAAGCAGATCGATGGCGCCGGCATCTGGTATCCGCTGGTCGGCGTCATCAAGAAGACCGTCCCGGACCTCGTCGAAGTGGCCAAGAGCGCCGATTTCTATCCCCAGAACTCTTTCCCGTCGGCCTTCGTCACCCGCAACGATGTGGCCGAGAAGGACCCTGACCTCGTCAAACGCATGATTGCGGTGCTGAAGGACGCCAACGACTACCGCGCCGCCGACGTGCCGCGCTCGGTCGAGATCACCGCCAAATTCCTCGGCGTGCCGGCCGACCCGCTGGTCACCGAAAGCCAGAACGGCAAATTCCTGACATCGGCCGAGTTCGTCGCCGCGACTAAGGACGGTTCGGTGGCCGGCTGGCTCAAGGGCCTGAACGACCAGTTCGTCGGCTTCGGCAAGCTGAAGGATCCGCTCGATCCCAAGGACTACTATCTCGGCGACCTCTACGCCGGCGGCTGATGCCCGATGACGCAAAGACCGCGTCGGCCCATGCGGCCGGCGCGGCTCTCCGGATTTGAAAAGCGCGCCCCCCATGCCGCGTCGATGGACCAGAATTGCACATGACCAAGCGACCCAACATCCTCTTCATCATGTCCGACGACCACGCCGCGCGGGCGATCTCATGCTATGGCGCCGGTCTGAACCGGACACCGAACCTCGACCGTATCGCCAGGCAGGGGATGCGGCTCGACAAGTGCTATGTGACCAATTCGATCTGCACGCCGAGCCGCGCCGCGATCCTGACCGGCACCTACAACCACGTGAACCAGGTGACGACGCTGGACACGCATATCGACAACCGGCTGCCCAACGTCGCCAGGCACCTGCGCGCTTCCGGCTACCAGACCGCCATCTTCGGCAAGTGGCACCTCGGCGAAGGCAAGGCGCATGAGCCGACCGGCTTCGACGAATGGGCGGTGGTGCCGGGACAAGGCGAATATTTCGATCCGATCATGATCGACCGCGAAGGCGCGCACGGCGAACAGGGCTACGCCACCGACATCATTACCGATAAATGCCTTGATTTCCTGCAGCGCCGCGACGCCGACCGCCCTTTCTTCCTGATGTGCCACCACAAGGCGCCGCACCGCAGTTTCGAGCCGCACCCGCGCCATCGCCACCTCTATGCGGATGGCAAGCTGCCGGTGCCGGAAACCTTCGATGACGACTATTCCAACCGCGCCGCGGCGGCAGCCGCCGCAAAAATGCGGATCAAATCCGACATGACCTACCGCGACCTCGGCCTCGTCCAGCCGGAAGGCGGCCAGGAAATCGGCGAACTGCTCATCCCCGGCATGACCGTCCGCAGGGTCCCGGAAATCGCCGAGGGCGAGGCGCTGACGCTGATCGACGCGCTGACCGGCGAGAACTACGTTTTCACCGACCCCGACAAGCTCGCGCACTTCAAATACCAGCGCTACATGATGCGCTACCTGCAGACGATCCAGTGCGTCGACGACAATGTCGGACGCCTGCTGGATTATCTCGACGCCGAAGGCATCGCTGAAAACACCATCGTCATCTACACCTCCGACCAGGGTTTCTTCCTTGGCGAGCATGGCTGGTTCGACAAGCGGTTCATGTATGAGGAATCGCTGCAGATGCCATTCCTGGTCCGCTATCCCGAAGCGATCGAGGCGGGAACGGTCAGCGCCCGCATCGCCACCAATGTCGACTTCGCGCCCACCTTCCTCGACTATGCCGGACTGACAACCCCCAGCTACATGCAGGGAACGAGCCTGCGCCCGCTGCTCGAACGGTCCGCGGATGAAAACTGGCAGGACGTCGCCTACCACCGCTACTGGATGCACAAGGACGAATTCCACAACGCCTTCGCCCACTACGGCGTACGTGACAGCCGCTACAAGCTGATCTACTGGTACAACGACCCGCTCGACCAGCTCGGCGCCCATCCCGGCGACGAGCCGCCGGAGTGGGAGCTTTTCGATTGCGATCAGGACCCGTTCGAGCTGCACAACCGAGCCGGCGATCCGGAATACGCAAAGGTATTTGCCAGCATGCTCGATAGACTGGACCGCAAGATGGCCGAGATCGGCGACATTCCCCAGCACGACAGCGAGGCCGTCCTGACGGGGCTGAAATCGCTGGCGGCGGCCTGAGGCGCGCGTGAGCTGCTGCACGATATCGCGCGGCGACCAACTGCCGTCTGCCGCCCCCCGGGCCGGCGACGCGCCGGCACCGGCTGAGGCGGTCGCAACGGTGCCGAGGGTTCGTTTCGACCCGGCCCGGACATTCGTGGGCACCAACGCACCCTTCATCGCCGGTGACGGCGAAGGCCCACGACGCCCGGTCCGGCTCCGGGCGTTCGAAATGGAAACCACAACCGTCACCAATGCGCGGTTCGCTGCTTTCGTCGCCGCCACAGGATATGTGACGGAAGCCGAACGGTTCGGCTGGTCGCCGGTGTTCAAGCTGCTGCTGCCGCAAGGCGCGCGCTATATGCCGACCACCGGCCCGACGCCTTGGTGGGTTCGCGTCGACGGCGCATTCTGGAAGGCACCGGAAGGTCCCGGCAGCGACCTCTCCGGGCGCGAGGACCACCCGGTCGTGCAGGTCTCGTGGAACGATGCCAACGCCTTTGCGAAGTGGTGCGGCGGCAGACTGCCCGGCGAAGCGGAATGGGAACATGCCGCGCGTGGCGGCCTGCCCGACCCCCGCTTTCCCTGGGGCGACGACGAACCCGGCGACGACAATGTTTTGTGCAATATCTGGCAGGGCAGCTTCCCCCGCTTCAACACGCTGGCCGACGGCTATCTCGGCACCAGCCCCGTCACTGCCTTCCAGCCCAACGGCTCGGGACTTTACGGCATGGCCGGCAATGTCTGGGAGTGGACGGTCGACGCCTACCGCATCCACTCAGTTGGGCGGGAAGCCAAGGAGCGTAACGAACAGGCCCTTCGCGATGGTGACAAAGTGGTCAAGGGCGGGTCGTTCCTCTGCCACAAAAGCTACTGCTACCGCTACCGGATCGCCGCGCGCTCCTTCATGAGCGCCGACTCCTCCACCAGCAATGCAGGCTTTCGCGTCGCGTATGACGGGTAAGCCACACTACGCCTTGCCTTGGCCAGAACCCTGTTTGCGGTCGTGGGCCGGACCCGGGCCACGCATATAATACCGTTCCGGATGGTAGCGATCTTTGTGGATCGCGTTGACCAAGCGAGACAGGCGGCGCGCGATGATGATCCTGATCGAGCGTTTCATCTCGGCACCGCCCTCTCCTTCTCAGTTCTTGACCGCGTCGACGTCACGTTCCTGATCCTTGAAGCCAAGCAGGTCGGTTGCCTTCAGACGGTACTGGCGCGAATAGCGCGGGGCAGCGTCAAGCACGGTTGGCGTTGCCCCCTCGATCTCGTCGATCCAGGCCAGCAGCCGGCCCTTGAGCCCATCGGCGACTTCGCGGAAGGCATCCATGCCGACGAGATTGACCATCTCGTAGGGATCGTTGTCGAGATCGTAGAGGTAGCTCTCGCGGTAGACGTCCGAACTGGCCAGATCCTTGTCATATTCGGAGGTGACGCCGTATTTCCAGCGGTGCGTGCGCAACGCCCGCCCCGTCTCGGTCTCGCTGATCTGGAAGAAGACATCCTGCCGCCAGAGGTGCCGCGCGTCGCGGACCACCGGCATGATCGACTGACCCGTCATCGAATCGGGTACCTCCAGCCCCGCCGCATCGATCAGGGTCGGCGCGACATCGATGGTGCTGAACAGCGCCTTCACCTGGCCGCCGGCCATGAAGCCCGGACCGGTGATCATCGTCGGCACGCGCACGGCGCTTTCGTGGCAGGAGCGCTTGTACTCGCTGTTGCGCGTCTTGAAGTGGCAGGCATGGTCGGAGGTGAACATGACGATCGTGTTGTCGAGCATGTCGAGGCTCTTCAGCGCGTCGATCAGCCGGCCGAATGCTTCGTCCAGACGCTTCACCATCCCGTAATAGCCGCCCAGATGCCAGCTGCTGGTCCCCTTCAGCGTCGCAAGGTCCGGCGGCGTCCACTGCGTGGCCGTCATCGCCTCGCGATAGCCGTCCGGCGGCGGATAATCATCGACATGGTTCTGGTGATGCGGCTCAAGGAACGACACGAACAGGAAGAACGGGTCCTCCTGATGCTGGTCGCAATAGCGGATCGCCGCGTCTGTCAGCGCGTCGACCCGGTAGCCCGGCAGCTTCTTTTTGTTATCGTTGTCGTCGAACAGCACGGCATCATAGGAATCCGAGACGAATTCGGCCAGATTGGCGCCGAGCCAGCTTTGATAGCCGCCGCGTTGGTGCTTGCGCACCGGGTCCTCGCTGCCGAGATGCCACTTGCCGATATAGCCGGTTGAGTAGCCGTTTCGCGCGAACACCTTGGCGATCGTCTCGGCATCGTCCGCCAGCGGGATGCCGTTGCGAAACACGCCGGTCTGCGTGGCGAATTGCCCCGTCTGCATGGACGAGCGCGCCGGGCCGCAGAGCGGCTGGCTGGTGAAGGAATGGAACAGATGCGTGCCGCCACGCGCCAGCCGGTCGAAATTCGGCGTCAGCCCCATGGGATTGCCATGCACCCCGGTGGTGTCGTGCCGCTGCTGATCGGTGAAGAAGACGATGACGTTGGGTTTTTTCATGGCTTGCGTCCTGGCACATCGCGGTGCGGACGCCTGTCCGCCGCCTTTATGCGGGCCACCATAATCGGACGGGTCGGGCAGAAAAAATGATATTAATTCCGGTCCGCCATTCCTGTCAGGAATGGTCAATCGATCTCGGCGCTGGCGATCTTTGGCAAAAGCTCGAGTGCGCGCCGCATGATGGGGATGCGCTGCGAGGACTGCCGGAACCATGCCCCTGAGGTGAAGTTCCAGATCGGCTGGCTCAGCGTCAGCCTTTCGATCCCCACCTTCGCCGCCACGCTCTTGAGCGAGGTCGGCGCCAAGGCCAGAAGATTGGATTTGCGGATGATGGAGAAGCTGGAATCGACATCGTCAACCGCCGCCACGATGCGCGGCGTGGCCAGTTTGAAACGGCCGAAATAGGCATCCAGATACTGGGTGACCAGCGCATCACGCTTGAAGATCACCCACGGCTTCCCCTCCAGCGCGGCAGGCGGCACGACGCCTTTGCCGGCAAGCGGGTTGGTGGCGCAGCAATAGGCCGTCAGTTCCACTTCGAACACCTCGCGCCTGTCGATGCCCTCCGGCGGGTTGCTATGGAAGGCGCCCAGCATCAGGTCGACCTCGCCATCAACGAGCTTCGCCAGCGTCGAGCCGGCGACATCGAAGTCGAGCGTGAAGGCGGTCTCGGGAAATTCGGCAATCAAATGCCGGACCAGTGAGGGAGCGACGAGCATGTGATAGGCCGCCCCGGCGCTGATATGGAAATTCGAGACCGAGCCGGCGCTGATCGCCTGCGCCTCCTCATGCGCTTGACGGTAGTGCATCTCGATCGTCTGCGCCCTTGCGAACAGGGCCTGCCCTACCTCCGTCAGCACCATGCCCTTGGTGCTTCTTTCGAAGAGAGTGGCCTTGAAGGTCTGCTCCAGCCTGCGGATGGTTTTGGTCAGGGCCGGCTGCGTCAGCCCGATTCGGCCGGCGGCTGAGGTGAGGTTTCCAGCCCGGGCAACAGCCAGGAACGCGCGCAGTTCTCTGTCCAAAATAATATTCCCCCCGGTTATCGCAATGTAGAATTAATATCATTTCTAATCGCGAACGTAAGCCGGTAGCCTTGCGGTTTCATGGGAGGAGAAACACACAATGGCCTGGAAATCCAAGCTCGCTTTAGCAGCCACGACTGCCCTGATCCTATCAGCCTGCCCGGCCTCGGCGCAGGACAGTTTCGCCGATGTCGGCAAGCAGGAGCCGATCACCATCCTGATCAACGCCTCACCCTGGTACAACGGTTTCGAAAAAGTTGTCGGCCTCTATGAGGAGCAGACCGGCAACAAGGTCAATCTCGAGGTGACACCTTTCAACGGCATGCTGGAAAAGGCGCGATCGGCGGTCCGCAGCGGCACCAGCCCGCTCGACCTGATCAACGTCAACGCCACCAACTCGACCGAATTCTACCAGGCCGGCTACATCGAGCCGATGAAGGAGATCGACCCGTCCTTCGAAGTGCCGAAAGAGGTTCTCGGACTGGACGACGCCGGCTGCTGGGACGAAGCCAAGAAATACCGCATCTGCTCGAGCGGCAAGCTGATGGGCTATACGCCCAACGGCAATGTGCAGCTGTTCTACTACCGCAAGGATGTGCTGGATGAAAAAGGCCTGAAGGTGCCCGTCACCTTCGATGACATCATCAAGAACTGCGCCGTTTTGCAGAACCCGCCGGAAAGCTACGGCTATCTGCAGCGCGGCGAGCGCGGCGATTCCATCCAGTACGACTTCATGGCCTACCTGCTCGCCTATGGCGCCAAGCCGGTCGCCGATCCCGCCAATGGCGACTATACCGTGACGATCAACAGCCCAGAAGCCAAGGCAGCGCTCGACAAGTTCATCGAAGTCGCCAAGAAGTGCAGCCCGCAGAACTATGGCACGCTCGGCCAGGGTGAACTGATCCAGCTCCTGCAGACCGGCAAGGGAATGCAGGCGCACGCCGTCGTGGCCGCTTTCCCCAATTTCGACAATCCGCAGAAGTCCGCCGTGGTCGGCAAGATAAACGCCGCGCCGCTGCCGCGTGCCACGCCTGAGGGGAAGCCCGGCGTTGCGATCGGAAGCTGGGTCTTCATGATCCCCAAGAACGCTTCCGATGCGGGCAAGAAAGGCGCTGTCGCCTTCTCAAAATGGTTCCTGACCTACAAGGCGCAGTATGAATATGCCCTTGGCGGCGGCATCCCGGTGCGCACCGACGTCTTTACCTCGGATCTGAAGGACAAGCCGGAATTCCGCTGGATGCCGGCCTATCTGGACGAGATCGAATATGGCGTGCAGGTCTATGGCTATGTCGAGGCGCCGGCGGTCAGCGAGGCTGTTGGCCTTCGGCTCAACCAGGCCCTGGTCGGCGAGATGACTCCCGCCGTCGCCTTGAATACGCTGGCCGAGGACATGAAGGCGATCTTCGAAAAGGGCGGCCGCAAGACAGGCACCTTGCCGCCTCTGGCCGACTGATCTCTTCCGGTGGCCGCCGCGCGGCGGCCACCCTCTCATTCCAGCTTTGCGGAGGGTCCCGTCATGAGTCTATCGACGCCATCTGCCCGCAGGCAGGGCCTCAGCGATTTCATCGATCGCCATTTCAAGCTGCTGACACTGGCGCCCGCGCTCATCGTGCTGGTCGCCCTGACCCTCTATCCGATCGCCAACCTGTTCGTCATGGCGGTCTCGACGATCCGTTTCGAGTCCGGCGGGGAGATCTGGGCCTTTACCCCGCTGATCAATTTCAAGCAGTTGCTGAACGACCAGATCTTCCGCATCGCCTTGTGGAATACGCTCCTGTTCGCCATCGCGTCGGTGGCCATCGAGATGGTTCTCGGTCTCGGCCTTGCCATCCTGGTCGGCTCGATGACGGCCTTCAAGGGCGTCATGCGGACCGCGCTCATCATCCCCATCCTGATGCCGCCGGTCGCCATCGGCTCGATGTGGAAGCTGATGTACAGTTTCGATTTCGGCGTCCTGAACCAGATCGTCACCGGCATCGGCTTCGCGCCCGTCAACTGGACAGGATCGCCGTCGCTGGCGCTGTGGTCCGTCGTCATCGTCGATGTCTGGCACTGGACGCCGTTCGTTTTCCTCATTCTTTTCGCGGCCGTCGAGGGGCTGCCCAAGGAAGTCATCGAAGCGGCGCGCATCGACGGCGCCAGCAACCGCGACCTGATCTTCAAGATCATCATACCGCTGATGATGCCGGCCATCGTCGTGGCGCTGCTGTTCCGCACCATCCTCGCCTTCAAGGTCTTCGACGAGGTGTTCCTGCTCACCTCCGGCGGGCCGGGCACGTCGACCGAGGTCGTCAGCCTGCATTTGAACAAGGTGTTCTTCCAGCAGAACGACCTCGGCTACGGCGCCATGCTGTCGCTCGCCATCATCGCCGCCACCATCGCTTTCCTGTGGGTGGCGCGCAGCGCCAGCGCCGCGCTGGAGAAACGCTGATGCTGGTTCTGCGCGGTTATTCGCGGCTGGCCGGCATCGCCCTGCTCAGCCTTGGCGTCTTCGTCATCCTGGCGCCGTTCCTGTGGGTGGCGCTGCAATCGTTCAAGTACGAGATCCAGATCCTGCAGGGATCGTGGAATTTCGAACCGACGATGTTCAACTATGTTGACGTGCTCTACTCGCGCCGTTCCGACTTCCTGAGCAACATCTGGAACAGCCTGATCGTCGCCGGCGTCTCGACCCTGTGCGTGCTGGTGGTGGGAACGCTCGCCGCCTATTCGCTGAGCCGGCTCGCCTGGAGCGGCTGGATACGCAACCTCTTCCTCGGCTGGACGCTGATCTTCAACATGATCCCGCCGCTGACGCTGGTTGGCCCCTGGTATCTCATCTTCCGCCAGATCGGCATGTTCGAAACGCTGGGCTCGCTCATCCTCACGCACATCACCCTGCATCTGCCGATGACGGTGTGGATGATGATGGCCTACTTCAAGGAACTGCCGAAGGAGATCGAGGAAGCCGCGATGGTCGATGGCTGCCGCCGTATCGATGCCTTCTGGCGCATCTCGCTGCCGCTGGTGACGCCGGGCCTCATCGCCGCCGGCGTGCTGGCGTTCGTCTTCTCGTGGAACGAGTTCTCCGTGGCGCTCAACCTTACCGGCCGCGAGACCGCGACGGTTCCGGTCGCCATCGCCCGGTTCGCCCAACAGTACGAGGTACAGTACGGCCAGATGGCCGCCGCCTCGATCCTGTCCACCATCCCCGCGCTGCTGCTGATGTTCTTCGGCCAGCGTTTCGTCGTCCAGGGCCTGACCATGGGCGCGGTCAAATAGGAGGAAAGCACAGATGGCCGAAGTCCAGCTGAGGAATGTGCAGAAGCGCTATGGCACTGTCGATGTGATTCGCGGCGTCGACCTGACCATCGCCGATGGCGAGTTCGTCGTGCTGGTGGGTCCCTCCGGCTGCGGCAAGTCGACCCTGCTGCGGATGATCGCCGGGCTGGAGGAAATCTCCGGCGGCGAGATCGCCATCGGCGGGCGCGTCGTCAACGACCTCGAGCCGCGTGAGCGCGACATCGCCATGGTGTTCCAGAGCTACGCGCTCTATCCGCACATGAACGTCGAGAAGAACATGGGCTTCTCCATGGCGCTGCGGAAGGAAAGCACCGACAGCACCCGCGCCGCCGTCGAGGACGCGGCCACTTCACTGGCTCTGAAGCCTTACCTCGACCGCCTTCCGCGCGCGCTCTCCGGCGGCCAGCGCCAGCGCGTCGCCATGGGACGCGCCATCGTGCGGCGGCCTAAGGTGTTCCTGTTCGACGAGCCGCTGTCGAACCTCGACGCACAGCTTCGCGTGAAGATGCGCACGGAAGTGCGCAAGCTGCACCAGCGCCTGGAGGCGACCTCGGTCTACGTCACCCACGACCAGGTCGAAGCCATGACCATGGCCGACCGCATCGTCATCCTCGACAAGGGCAAGATCGCGCAGGTCGGTTCGCCGCTGGAACTTTACGACAGGCCGGCCAACCGCTTCGTCGCCGAGTTCATCGGCTCGCCCGCCATCAACGTCATCCCGGCCGAGACCGACGGCGACCGCGCCGCGATATCGTCGGGCGACGAGCGCTTCGAGATCAGGCTGCCCTCTGCGCCGTCCGAAAAGGCAATCGATGTCTGCATCCGCCCCGAACATCTGCGGCGGGTGGACAGCGGCGGTATGCCGGTCACCGTGCAGGTTATCGAGAATCTGGGGGCCGAAACCTATGTCTTCGTCGATGTCGACGGCCTCGATGTCTGCTGGCGCATCGCCGGCCGGCCCGATGTGGCGATCGGCGACCGAATAAGGCTCGGTTTCGATCCGGAGCGCGTGCATCTGTTCAGCCGCGAAACCGGCGCGCGGCTGTAAATCGCTTCCCCCGGCAGAGCGGGCCTGGGCGCGGCAGGGCCATTCTTCTCAGCCGTGCCGCGGCTAGCCATCCACCAACGCGCCTCCCATAAATTCCCGGCGGGCGCTCCCGGCCTCCGTCTTGATGAAGTCAATCAGCGCGCGGATACGCGCCGCTGACGACAGGTCCCGATGGCAGACGCACCAGTAATCCCGCTCGAGACAGATATCCTTCGCCAGCACCGGCACGAGTTCAGGGTGCGCGGACGCCATGAAGTGCGGCAACACACATAATCCAATTCCGCGCAGCACGGCATGAAGCTGCGCATGTATGCTCGAGCTTTGGTAGGTTGCGCGCAGGCCCGGCAGAATTTCCCGGTGATAGTCGAGCCCCGGCGTGAAGATCATGTCTTCGATGTAGCCGATCATGCGATGCGCCAGGAGATGCTCGCGTTTCAGGATCGGCGCATGCTGCTCCAGGTAGCTCCGCGTCCCATAGACGAACAGCCGATAGGTCGCGATCTTTTCATAATGGTAGAAATCGGCCCGTGGCGAGGTCAGAGTGATGGACATGTCCGCCTCGCGGCGCGACAGCGACACGATCTGCTGGATCGTCACGAGTTCGATCGACAGGTTGGAATGAAGTTGCGCGAAACGTGGCAGCCTGTCTGCGAGAAAGAAATTTCCGAAGCCTTCCAGCGTCGAGAGGCGAACGACGCCGGTGACGGGAGAAGCTCCGCTGGAGGCTTCGTTGCGAAAATTACCGGCTTCGCGTTCGATCTGCTCGGCCGACTGCACCAGCCTCTCACCGACGCCAGTGAGCATGTAGCCACGAGGATTGCGCTCGAAAAGCCTCGCCGAAAGCGCCTGTTCCAATCTGTCGATGCGACGCGACACGGTGGCATGGTTGGTGCGGAGTTGGCGCGCCGCGCTGGCCAGCTGCCCGGTGCGCGCCACGGCGAGAAAGAATTGCAGATCGTCCCAGGTGAAGCGCCGCATCAGAAGGCGCCGCCGTCTTTGTTTCCGGGCATCATGTCCCTCCCCGGACGGCAAGAAACGTCCGGTCCTATCCGTGCATTTTTGTACGGAACTTGTACGAAAATAAGTGTTCTCGCAATCCGTGCTCGATGTTACGCTCACTGCCGTGCTTATTTCGATGCGATTGCTATCGTGCGATTTTTGCACTCAAGACGATGGGACGCGGAGGAGCGTCCCATGATCTGAGGAAAGTCCATCGGGCCATTTTAGAGCCGACGCAGTCAGTCTCCGGCCATGCCGCGGACTGACCGTCAGGGGAGGAACAGCAGTGAAATTTTTGCATCTCGTATCGGCGGCCCTGTTGGCCGCGACAGCGATCCCGGCAACAGCGGCCGAGATATCCGACGGCAAGGTCAAGATCGGCATCCTGAACGATCAGTCCGGCGTCTATGCCGATTTCGGCGGCAAGTGGTCGGTCGAGGCCGCCAAGATGGCGGTCGAGGATTTCGGCGGCAAGGTCCAGGGCGCGCCCGTCGAGGTGATCAATGCCGACCATCAGAACAAGCCCGACATCGCCTCCAACATCGCCCGCCAGTGGTACGACACCGAACAGGTCGATGCGATCATGGAGCTGACCACCTCGTCGGTGGCGCTGGCCGTTCAGGGCTTGTCGCAGGAAAAGAAGAAGATCGATATCGTCACCGGCGCCGCGACCAGCGACCTGACCGGCAAGAACTGCTCGCCCTACGGATTCCACTGGGCCTACGACACGCACGCTTTGGCGGTTGGCACCGGCGGCGCGCTGGTCAAGCAGGGCGGCGACACATGGTTCTTCCTCACCGCCGACTACGCCTTCGGCTACTCGCTCGAGGAACAGACCGGCAATTTCGTCAAATCGCAGGGCGGCAAGGTTCTGGGTTCCGTCCGCCATCCGCTGGCGACAACGGATTATTCGTCCTTCCTGCTCCAGGCTCAATCGTCCGGCGCCAAGGTGGTCGGCTTCGCCAATGCCGGACTGGACACTGCCAACTCGATCAAGCAGGCGGCGGAATTCGGATTGGTCTCCGGCGGACAGCGGCTGGCCGCCCTCCTGTTCACCATCGCGGAAGTGCATGGGCTTGGCCTCGAGGCCGCCCAGGGCCTGTCGCTGACGGAAGGCTTCTACTGGGACCGCAACGACGAATCGCGCGCCTTCGGCAAGCGCTTCTTCGATCGCACCGGACGCATGCCGAACATGATCCAGGTCGGCACCTATTCGGCGGTGTCGCAATATCTCAAGGCGATCGACAAAGCCGGCACCGACGAGACCGAGGCCGTGTCCAAGGAACTCCATTCCATGCCGGTCGATGACGTGTTCACGCACAATGGCAAGGTCGGCGCCAACGGACGCATGATCTACGACATGTATCTGATGGAAGTGAAGAAGCCTTCGGAAAGCAAGCAGCCCTGGGATTACTACAAGGTGCTGGCGACGATCCCTGGCGACGAAGCCTACATCAAGCCAGAAGAAAGCGGCTGCCCGCTGGTCAAGTGACGGTGCAGGCAACTGAGCAAGCCGACAAGGCGGACAGCGGGTCGCGCGTGGTTCTTTCCGCGCGCGGCCTGCGCCGCGATTTCGCCGGCTTCGTCGCTGTCAAGAATGTCGATCTCGATATCGAACATGGCAAGATCCACGCCCTGATCGGACCGAATGGCGCCGGCAAGACGACGGTCTTCAACCTGCTGACGCGGATGATGCCGAGCAGTGCCGGGACGATCTCTTTTCTCGGCCGTGACATCACCCATATGTCTCCGGCCGCGGTCGCGCGGCTGGGGGTTGTCCGCTCCTTCCAGATCTCCGCGATCTTCCCGCACCTGACGGTGCTCGACAATGTACGCGTCGCCCTGCAACGCCCGAACGGGCTGGCGATCCAGTTCTGGCGCAGCCTTTCTGCGCTCGATGCATTGACCCCGAGGGCCGACGAACTGCTGGCGCTGGTCGGCCTCTCCGACGCCCGCGACCGGCTTGCCGGCGATCTTTCCTATGGCCGCAAGCGCATCCTGGAGATCGCCACGACGCTGGCGCTGGACCCCAAGGCGCTGCTTCTCGACGAGCCGATGGCCGGCATGGGCCATGAGGACGTCGGCGCCGTCGCCGAGATCATCCGCTCCATCGCGAAAGACCGCGCGGTGCTGATGGTCGAGCACAATCTCGCCGTCGTCGCCGATCTTTGCGACCGGATCACCGTGCTTCAGCGCGGCGAAATCCTCGCCGCCGGCGACTACGCCACGGTCAGCCAGGATGAGCGTGTCAGGGTCGCCTATATGGGGACCACGGATGACTAGAGCGTTTCATGGCTCGAGCACGGAGCCCCTTCTCGAGGTCCGGGACCTCAATGCCTGGTACGCTGAAAGCCATGCGCTGCATGGCGTCAGCCTCTCGGTGGACCGCGGCGAAACCATAACGCTGGTCGGCCGCAACGGTGTCGGCAAGACGACAACGCTGCGGGCGATCATGGGCCTGATCCGCAAGCGCACCGGCACGATCCGTTTCGACGGCAAGGACATGATGGGCGTTCCGCTGCATGGGGCCGCGCGCGCCGGCATTGGCTTCGTGCCGGAAGAACGCGGCATCTTCGCCACGCTGACGGTCGACGAGAACCTTGTCCTGCCGCCGGTGGTCGCGGAAGGTGGCATGAGCCTCGACGAAATCTTCACGCTGTTTCCCAATCTCAAGGAGCGCCGCAACAGCCAGGGCACCCGGCTCTCGGGGGGCGAGCAGCAGATGCTGGCCATGGCCCGTATGCTGCGCACCGGGGTCAAGCTGCTGCTGCTCGATGAGCCAACCGAAGGACTGGCGCCGGTGATCGTCCAGCGCATCGGCGAAGTGCTCGCCGAACTGAAGAAACGTGGCATGACCATCTTGCTGGTCGAGCAGAACTTCCGCTTCGCCAGCCGGATCGCCGACCGCTTCTACCTGATTGACCGTGGCCGGGTGACGTCGCAGTTTCCCGTGGCTGAACTCGCGTCCAGGATGGACGAGATGCACGAGGTGCTTGGAGTATGAGGCGGCCATGACGATGGTTTTCGGCATACCGATCCAGGCGCTGCTCGGCCAGTTGCTTGTCGGCCTGATCAACGGCTCGTTCTACGCCATGCTGAGCCTCGGGCTGGCTATCATCTTCGGGCTGCTCAGGGTCATCAATTTCGCCCATGGCGCGCAATACATGCTGGGCGCCTTCGCCGGCTATCTGATGCTCGCCTGGTTCGGCATCGGCTACTGGCCCGCGCTCATCCTGGCGCCGCTGGTTGTGGCCGTGGTCGGGATCGTGGTCGAACGGTTCGCGTTGTCGCGCCTCTACGACCTCGATCCGCTCTACGGGCTGCTGTTCACATTCGGGTTGGCGCTCGTCATCGAAGGGGTGTTCCGCTACTACTACGGCGTTTCCGGAAACCCCTACCCCGTTCCCGCCCTGCTGGCCGGCGGAGAGAATCTCGGCTTCATGTTCCTGCCGATCTACCGCGGCTGGGTGGTGGTCGCATCGCTGATCGTCTGCCTGACGACATGGCTGGTGATCGAAAAAACGAAGCTCGGCTCCTATCTTCGCGCCGCCACCGAAAACCCGCGTCTCGTCCAGGCCTTCGGCATCAACGTACCCTTGTTGCTGACGTTGACCTATGGTCTCGGGTCCGGCCTCGCCGGCCTCGCCGGCATCCTCGCAGCCCCCGTCTATCAGGTCAGCCCGCTGATGGGATCGAACCTGATCATCGTGGTTTTCGCCGTCGTCGTGGTCGGCGGCATGGGGTCCATTCTCGGCGCCATCGTCACCGGCTATTTGCTGGGTCTGGTGGAGGGGCTGACCAAGGTTTTCTATCCGGAAGCCTCCAGCATCGTCATCTTCGTCGTCATGGCCATTGTGCTGCTCTTGCGGCCCGCCGGTCTGTTCGGAAAGGACGCCTGATGGCCGAGGCAACGCAGACCCGCACATCGGCGTCGGGCGCAAGGTTGCAATGGGTGCTGGTGGCGATCGGGATCGCCGCGCTCATCGCCGCACCCTTCGTCATCTACCCGATCTTCGTCATGAAGATGCTGTGCTTCGCGCTGTTTGCCTGCGCCTTCAATCTGCTCATCGGCTATACCGGACTGCTTTCCTTCGGCCATGCCACCTTTTTCGGCGGCGCGGCCTATTTCTGCGCCCATGCCGTCAAGGTCTGGGGCTGGCCGCCGGAAGCCGGCATCCTGCTGGGCGCGCTGGGCGCAGCCGTCCTCGGCGCCATCATCGGATTTTTCGCCATCCGCAGGCAGGGCATCTACTTCGCCATGATCACGCTGGCGCTGTCGCAGATGTTCTTCTTCTTCTGCCTGCAGGTGCCCTTCACCCACGGCGAGGACGGCATCCAGGGCGTGCCGCGCGGGCATCTCTTCGGTGTCCTCGACCTCAACAACGCGCTGACGATGTATTTCACCGTTCTGGCGATTTTCCTCATTGGCGTTTTCGCCGTCTGGCGCATCGTCAACTCGCCCTTCGGCATGATCCTGCGGTCCATCCGCGAAAACGAGAACCGCGCCATTTCGCTTGGCTATTCCGTCGCCTATTACAAGCTTGCCGCATTCGTCATGTCGGCGGCGCTTGCCGGCCTCGCCGGCGCGGTGAAGGCGATCGTCTTCCAGTTCGCCACCTTGACGGACGTTACCTGGCAGATGTCCGGCGAGGTGATCCTGATGACGCTGCTCGGCGGCATCGGCACCATGGTCGGACCGATTGTCGGGGCCGGACTTGTGGTCGGGCTGGAGAATACGCTGGCCACTTCGGGCTTCCCTGTCACCATCGCGACCGGCCTCATCTTCATGATCTGCGTCCTGGTGTTCCGGCGCGGGATCGTCGGCGAAATCCTCGCCCGGCTTCCAGGCGCGAAAAATAGCAATAGCTGAGGAACGCCGAAATATCCGTCCCGGCCGCCAGAACCCGGGTTCATCATCGGCGCAAGCGTTCGATCTATAAGGCGCGGCTTTTCGATATTGATGTCGACCCGTGAAGCGCACATGGCGCCTTGCCAACCGGCGGGTTGAGTTGCAAGAAGTCGGCAAGTCTGCGGTCGAAGCGAACTTTGGCGCAGCCCGATGACGATGCGATAGAGTAGAATCACGATGAAAGACGGATGCTGTACCCCGGCTCGCGAGACGCACGGTTCGCAAGCGGACGTTGGTCTTCCCAATCCAGACCCGGGGATGACAGCGCCCCACGATGCCGTCTGGCTCGAGGGCGGGAAGAGCTTTTGCGGCACCAGCCAGGTGGTCATAAAGGCCGACGGCGAGGAGCGCCGGCCGGTAAACGTCCGACCGTTCGGCATCGACCGCACCGCTGTCACGAATGAGCGCTTCGCAGCCTTTGTCGATGCAACCGGCTACAAGACGGAAGCCGAGGCGTTCGGCTGGTCCTTCGTCTTCAAGGATGCCCTCGATGCGGCCACACAGGCCTCGACGCGGCGCGTGGTGGAAGTGCCCTGGTGGCACAGGATCGACGGTGCGGACTGGCGTCATCCGTCCGGTGCGGCCTCATCGATCGAGACGATCATGGATCACCCGGTGGTTCACGTCAGCTGGACCGACGCCACCGCGTTCGCGCATTGGGCGGGAGGACGGTTGCCGACGGAAGGGGAATGGGAGTTCGCCGCACGCGGCGGTAGGCAAACGGTCTATCCATGGGGCGACGAAGATCCCGCCGACGACGCGCCCCGGTGCAACATCTGGCAGGGTAGATTTCCCGACTACAACTCGGCGGCCGATGGCTACGCTAGAACCGCTCCCGTGGAAACGTTCGAACCCAACGGCTACGGCCTCTTCAACATGGTCGGAAACACATGGGAATGGTGTGTCGAACCCTTTCGTGTGAAATCGCTGAGCGCGCTCGGCAAGGAGCGCGATGCCATGGCGCGCAAGGATGGCGAGCGGCTGCTGAAAGGAGGCTCATACCTGTGCCACCGCAGCTACTGCCACCGCTACCGGATTGCCGCGCGCATGGGCCGTCCTACTGATTCCTCCACGTCGCATGTCGGGTTCCGGCTGGCTTACAGCCCTCGATGACGGCCGACGTCCACGACAATTCAACTGGGCAAGTCGTCGAGAATTTCCGGATTTTCCGTCCGCATCGCCTAAAATACGCTTCATATCAAGCCGCTCGTGGCGAACATCCCGTGCGCCACTGCAAAATAGAAGAAATGGTGGGCCCGGAGGGACTCGAACCCCCAACCAAGCGGTTATGAGCCGCCGGCTCTAACCATTGAGCTACAGGCCCCACGCGGCTGGATTAGTGTTTTTCATCGCGCTGCACAAGCCCGGCTCCCCGGCCTTCGACGCAAACCGGTCCATCGCGCAAACGGGCATAGACGGACAAATTGCCATGGCTGCCTAAATCAGCCCATATTCGCCCCCTACTCGCCGTCGCACAGGCCCTCGCACGATGGAGAATTTCGATGCCCAAGACCCTGTTACCGCTGGCGCTTGCCGCCGCAATCGCCTTGCCGGGCTTTGCCCGGGCGGCTGACCCGCTGCCGCCGCCGCGCATCATCGTCTCGGGTGAAGGCGAAGCCTCGGCAGCCCCGGACCTGGCCGTGCTGTCGCTCTCGGTGATGCGTGAAGCCAAGACGGCCCGCGCCGCGCTCGACGCCGGCAACGACGCCATGGCCGCGGTCATCGCCGCGATGAAATCCGCCGGCATCGAGGACCGCGACCTGCAGACCGGTGGCCTGCAGATCAATCCCCGCTACAACTACACCAACAAGCCCGACGGCAACCAGGAAGCCGAGCTGGTCGCCTATCAGGTCACCAACACGCTGACGGTCCGCATTCGCAACATCGACAAGACCGGCGAGCTGCTCGACAAGGCGGTGTCGCTGGGTGTGAACCAGGGCGGCGGCATCTCGTTCTCCAATGAGGATCCCTCCAAGACGCTCACCGAGGCGCGCAAGAAGGCGGTCGCCGACGCCATGGCCAAGGCCAGGACGCTTGCCGAGGCCGCCGGCGTCAGCGTTGGCCGCGTGCTGGAGATCGTCGATCAGAACATGGCGCCAATGCCGATGCCGATGAGCGCCAAGTCGTTCGACTCCGCCCGCGCCGCCGTTCCGGTGGAGGCCGGCGAGAATTCCTACAAGGTGCAGGTCAACGTCACCTTCGAGCTGAAGTAACCCTGACACACTTAGACCGCCCCATGAAAAACCCCGGAAGATCGCTCTTCCGGGGTTTTGTTTGAGCCACGCCCGCTCAGGCGGGGGCTCTGCTACTCGAAGCGGTCGGCTTAGCGGTAGACGACCGGGCAGTTGCGGTCCCTGCCGAAAACGACAACGACGCGCTGGTTGTATTTGCGGCCGGCCACGCGGATCGTATGACGTCCGACATCGACGACCCGGGCCCGGCGCAGGCCCATACGCTCGGCCTTGTCGACGGCGCGGCCGGGCGTGCACATGCGGCGCCAGTCACGGTCGCGCCGCCACTCATCATGGCGATCGCCGCGCCAATGGCGATTGCCGTGGTCGCTGGCCTGGATCCCGAGACGCGGGCCGTCGCCGCCGAAATTGAGATAAAGGCCATCGGCACTTGCCGTCGCCGGCACCGCAGCCAGTGTGCCGATCCCGATAAGGGCGGAAAGAACGGCGGTTTTGATCTTGTTCAGCATTGTTGCTCTCCTTTGAAGCTTTTTCGCCGAAGCGATGGAGCGGACCCTAGCCGACGTTTGCTGAACCATTTTCGAACCGCCCATTCATTCGCGGTTCATATCCCCGCAGAGGTCCGCGACCGCTCGAGGGACACCTGGCGCTAGGGTTCGCCATCGACGACATGGTCGAAATAGTCTTCCGGTTCCGCGAGGTCATATTCATGCGCGGTGATGCGCCCTTGTACGGAAATCCCGGCCTCATGCACGGTTTCGGCGCTGCCGGATATCAGATGGTGCCACCAGTAGAGGTCGCGTCCCTCGGCGATCAGCCGGTAGGCGCAGGTGCCGGGAAGCCATTTGATGGTCCGCACGTTCTCAGGCGTCAGGCCGACGCAGTCCTGAACCCGGGCCAGCCGGTTGGCGTAATCCGAACAGCGGCAGCTTCCGGCATCGAACAGCCGGCATGCCACGGTCGTCCAGTAGATTTCACCGGTGTCCTCGTCCTCGAGTTTGGACAGGCAGCATTTGCCGCAGCCGTCGCATAGCGACTCCCATTCGGCTGGCGACATTGCCTCCAGGGGCGTGGTTTTCCAGAATGGCTGCATATCCATGCCCGCATTTGGCGCTCCAGCAGCGCTGGGTCAAGCGCTCCAGCCACGCACCGGACAATTTGCGATCGGCTTCGGCCGCGGCCATGTTCTCGCCATCAAAATGCCGGCCCTCGCCCCCAAAGGGCCGGCCTGTCGCCGTTTTACCCCTGTCTATGCGGCTTGGACGGAACCAAACCGGTTCCTGACCATTGGGGCCGCGATGGGGCGCCTAAGAGGAGAAATTGGATGAAACGCCAACCACGGATTTTGGCAGGTACGGCACTCGGCCTGCTCATGGCATCCGCGCCGTTGGGCGCGTTCCCGCTGCAGCAGAGCGATATGTCGGCTGCGAGAAGCAGCTCGGCCAATGCGCCAGTCATATTTGTCCAGGCAGCTTGCGCGGAAGGCCAGTCGCCGGAAGAATGCGCCGCCGCACAGGGCGGTGAAACGCCGCGCAAGCTATTGCGCCGCCAGAAACAGGAAGAAGCCCAGCCTGAGGCGCCCAGGGAAGCCGCGCCCGCCCAGGAGCAGGAGCAGCCGCGCAAGCAGCGTCGTCAGCAGCAGGAAGAAGCTCAGCCTGAGGCGCCCAGGGAAGCCGCGCCCGCTCAGGAACAGGAGCAGCCGCGCAAGCAGCGTCGTCAGCAGCAGGAAGAAGTTCAGCCTGAGGCGCCGAAGGAAGCCGCGCCCGCCCAGGAGCAGGAGCAGCC
>NZ_JAVDVU010000003.1:345000-863522 GCF_031457045.1 Mesorhizobium sp. BE184 | reverse complement strand
AGCCGCGCAAGCAGCGTCGTCAGCAGCAGGAAGAAGTTCAGCCTGAGGCGCCGAAGGAAGCCGCGCCCGCCCAGGAGCAGGAGCAGCCGCGCAAGCAGCGTCGTCAGCAGCAGGAAGAAGTTCAGCCTGAGGCGCCGAAGGAAGCCGCGCCCGCCCAGGAGCAGGAGCAGCCGCGCAAGTTGCTGCGCCAGAAAAAGGAACAGGTCGAACCGGCTGAAAAGCCTGTGCCCGCCCCTGAAGCGGCGCCCAAGCCTGCCGAGAAGCCGGCTGCTGCCGAAGAAGCCGCGCCCAAACCCGAGGCCAAGCCTGAGCAGCCAGCGCCCGGCCAGACATTGCAGGAAGGCGCACCCAAACCTGAAAACGCGGCGCCCGCTGGCGAAAAGCCTGCCGCGCAGCCTGACCTGCTAAAGCCGGCCGAAAAACCCGCCGAGGGTCAACAACCGGCGGAACAGCCCGCACCAAGTCAGCAGCCTGCACAGGGCGAACAGCCCGCGCAGGGTCAGCAGCCCGCCGATGGCGGCGTCCAGGGGCAAGCTCCGGCTCAGGACCCGAACGCTCCTCCCCTCCTCGACAGCCAGAAGGAGCGTCGCGGAAAAGGCGAGCGCGGCAAGGGCGGCCAGGCAGGCGAACAGGGTGGCCAGACGCCCGCGCCGGCAGACCAGGCGCAACAGCCTGCAGCACCTGTCGAACAGGGTCCGCCGCCAACCGATGACAAAGCCGCGCAGGAAGCCATCCAGCCGGAAAAGATCGTTCCGGTGACGGAGGAAAAGGGCGAGCGGCGTGAACGTCCCCGTGACATTCGCGATCGCGAACGTCCGCGCGGCGCCGATGTCGTCAAGGAAATCGGCGACCGGCTGATCATCCAGTTCAACAATCAGACGATCGTTGAAAGCAATGAGCGGCCGCGCATGACCAGAGGCGCGCGAGACGTCTATTACGAGGATCTTCCGCGTGGCCGTACCCGCGAGATCATCGAACGCCCCAATGGCGTCAAGGTGATAACCATCCGCAATGCGAATGGCGACATCATCCGCCGTTCGCGCATTGACGATAGCGGGCGCGAATATGTGCTCAACTACGTCGATGAAAGCTACTACGACAACGTTCGCGAATGGCGTGATCCGGGCGAGGACCTGCCTCCGTTGCGCTTGAGCATCCCGCGCGCAGAGTACATTCTCGATTCGGAATCGGTTGAGGAACCGGCGGACTACTACGAGTTCCTCGAACAGCCTCCGGTGGAGAAGGTCACACGCCTTTATTCCGTCGATGAAGTGAAGCGCTCGGCTCGTGTCCGTGACATTGCACGTCGGATCGATCTGGACACGCTGAACTTCGAGTTCGGATCGGCATCGATACCGGACAGCGAGGTGGAAAAACTGCAGGGTGTGGCAGACGCCATGCAGAAATTGTTGGAGAAGAACCCGGCTGAAACCTTCCTCATCGAAGGCCATACCGATGCTGTCGGCTCCGACAACGCCAATCTGGCTCTTTCGGACGAACGCGCGGAGGCAGTCGCTTCGGCACTGACCAACTCGTTCGAAATCCCGCCGGAAAACCTGACCACCCAGGGTTATGGCGAAAGCTACCTAAAAGTGGATTCCTCGGGCCCCGAACGTGAAAACAGGCGCGTCGCCATCCGCCGCATCACGCCTCTGGTTGCTCCCGTAGCCAGCGCGCAGTAGCGCCGCGTTCACGAAAAACGAAGCCCGGCCGGTTCTCCCGGCCGGGCTTTTGCGTGCTGTGATGTCCTCATGCGCCTGACGGCTCTTGCCAAGAAATCCCGCCTGCCGCAAAACCGGGACGAAGAAGGAGCCTTGAATGAAACGCCTCGAACTTGCCGTCGAATCTGTGATTCTCGCCTCGCGCTGGCTGCTGGTGGTCTTCTATGTCGGGCTCGCCTTGGCGCTCGCCGTCTACGCGGTTTCCTTCGCCAAGAAACTGCTGGAGTTCACCTCGACGGTCTTCGTGCTGGAAGACACCGAGACGATCCTCAAGATTCTCGGCCTTATCGACGCCGCGCTGGTCGCTTCGCTGGTGGTGATGGTCATCATCTCCGGATACGAAAACTTCGTCAGCCGTTTCGACAATGAAGACAAGGTGCATTGGCTGGGAACGATCGATGTCGGCTCGCTCAAGGTGAAAGTCGCCTCCACCATCGTGGCGATATCGTCGATCCACCTGCTGCAGATATTCCTCAATCACGCCAGCTATACGGAAGGCCAGTTGATGTGGCTGACTATCATGCATCTGGCATTCGTGGTTTCGGCGCTGTTGCTCGCCTATATCGACCGGATCATGGTGATGGGAAAATCCGAAAAGAAGGCAGGCGGCCCGGATTTGTGATGCCGTTCAGAGGGTCCTCCCTTCAGAACAAGCCTGTGACCTCGGTGTCGCTGCGCTGGAAAGCCTCGTCCGGTACGAAGAAATCACCGGCCAGTGCGCCCTTGGCGCCCGGCGCATAGTGCGAGAAATCGGTCACGCCCTCGGCCTTCAGAACTTCCTCGTCGATGTAGAAATTGCCGGTCGCCTCGCGCGATGGACGGTTGAGGATCGCATGGGCGGCGTCGGCCATGATCTCCGGCGATCGGCTCATCGCCGCCACCGTGTTGCCGCCGAGCAGATTGCGCACTGCGGCCGTATCGATCGCCGTCAGCGGCCATAGCGAATTGACTGCGATCCCGTCGCGCGCGAACTCGGCGCTCATCCCCAGCGTGCACATCGACATGCCGAACTTCGCCATCGTGTAGGCAACGTGGTTCTTGAACCACTTGGCTTTCATGTCGAGCGGCGGCGCCAGATTCAGAATGTGAGGGTTTGCGGCTAACTTCAGATGCGGAATGCACATTTTGGAGACGAGGAAGGTGCCGCGCGTGTTGATCTGGTGCATCAGGTCGTAGCGCTTCATATCCGTTTCCAGCGTGCCCGTGAGCTGGATGGCGGAAGCATTGTTGACGCAGATGTCAATGCCGCCAAAAGCGGCGATGGTCTTGGCAACCGCCTCGCCGACCTGGCTTTCCTCGCGGATATCGCACAGCACCGGCAGCGCCTTGCCGCCGGCGGCCTCGATCTCCTGCGCCGCCGTGTAGATCGTGCCCGGCAGCTTCGGGTGCGGCTCGGCGGTCTTGGCCGCGATGGTGACATTGGCGCCGTCCCTCGCCGCCCTGAGCGCGATGGCAAGGCCGATGCCGCGCGAGCCGCCCGAGATGAAAAGCGTCTTGCCCTTGAGCGACATGAAGACCTCCCTGGATTTGCCGGAACGATCCTTGCCTGCCGCTTTGTCGATGGCAAGCCCGCGCCTCAACGGACCCGTCGATCGCATCGCAAAGACGCCGGCAGACGGGTGTTATCTGCCGACCGCTTCCGGCGCGAACTGCGCGAGGAACTCCGCGCTCGGCGGGATCGGCTTGATGACGTCGATCAGCACGCCGTTCGGGTCGCTGGTGATGAAATGGCGCTGGCCGAACGCCTCGTCCCGCAGGCTGCGCAACACCGGCAGGCCGGCATCGACCACGCGCTCATAGACGGCGTCGACATCCTTAACCTCGAAATTGATCAGCAGGCCGCCGGCCCTGCCCCGTCCGGCTTCCGGGATCGTCTCGTGATCGCCCTGCACGATGCCGAGATTGACCCGCTTGTCCTCGGTGGACTGCAGATGCACGTACCAGTCGCTTTCGAACAGCGGCGCGAAACGGAAATGATCGACATAAAACGCAGTCGTCGCGGCGACATCGCCGGTCATCAACACCGGATAGTAACTGGTTGTTTTCATGGCTTTGCAACTCCTTGCAATTAACATACAGTCTGCATGTAAATGGATTTAACATACAGGCTGTATGTATGCAACAGAAAAGCGAACGCCGCTCGAACCGCGACCGGACGGATGCGACCCGCGCCGATCTGATTGCCGCAGCCCGGCAGCTTTTTACGGAAAAATCCTATGCCGAGACCGGAACGCCGGAAATCGTGGCGCGGGCCGGCGTCACGCGCGGCGCGCTCTATCATCACTTCAAGGACAAGCAGGCGCTGTTTTGGGCGGTCGCGGAACAGGAAGCCGAAGCGGTGGCCGCCGAGATCGAGCGAGCCACGCCGCCTGACGCGCAGTCTCCGCGCGACGCGCTGCTGGCCGGATCGGACGCCTATCTCGACGCCATGCGGGCACCCGGTCGCACCCGCCTGCTGCTGCTCGATGGACCCGCAGTTCTCGGCCGCGCCGGCATGGACGAGATCGACAAACGGCATGGGAACCGCACCCTGCGCGAGGGTCTGGTGGCGGCGATGCGGTCGGGCACGATGCGCAAGCTGCCGGCGGACGCGCTCACATCATTGCTGGCGGCGGCCTTCGACCGCGCAGCGCTTGCCATCGACGCGGGAGAATCGCCGCGGGACTGCCGCGCAGTTCTGGCGGCGCTGATCGACGGTCTGTTTGAAAACAACCGGCCTTCGTCGCAACAACCAAGGATCAGGGCCTAGCCGAAAATCCTGTCGCCCTGCTCGTTCACCATCTGGATGCCCTTGCGGATCGCCACGTCCGCCGCATCGTCTACATTGGCGAAACGGTCGGCGCGAATGAACTTGTGTTCCTTCGTTTCACCGCCGATTTCTTTCGAGACGGTTCCGCAGGTCTGATATTGGCCATCGGTCTTGTAGGGCGTGGCGCGGATCAGGAAGCCCTTGTGCTCGACCTGCTTGACCGAAGCGGCTTCCGCCGGTGCTTCCGAAGAACCGCCGCCGCCGAAAAGACGCTTTAGGAACGACATGGAAGACCTCCCTGACAATCGTTGGCGATCCCACCGCCGAACGACTGTCAGTATCGGGCCTAAGGCGATGGAGCAAGGGGCGGCTGGCCACAACCGAATCCATGGCCCGGCATGCCGTTGCTCCAAGCGGAGCTAGTCTTGCCGCTTCGACAGCGCCTGCAGCGCATCGACCGTGTCCTGCAGGATATCGATCGCCTGCTGGTGCTTTTCCGCCGGTCCGTCGAGTATTTCGGCCAAGGCCGCGCGCAACTTGTGCCGCACCGCCCGCAGGTCGGGATGGGCTTTGCCATGGCCGTGGCGTCCGCCCTGGCTGTCATCGTCCCAGCCGAACCATTCGCGTGCCTTGGCCATCTTGCGGCCGAAGCGCTCGAGCTGTTCCAGCACGCGGTCCACCAATTCACGATTCTCGGCCAGGTGCGCCTCACCATCCTCGGTGATGGAAAACACCTTCTTGGCGCCCTCGGTCGCCGACACGGCATAGCCTGCCTCTTCGAGGAAGGTCAGCGTCGGATAGACCACGCCGGGGCTCGGCGTATAAATGCCGCTGGTGCGCTCTTCCAACGCCTTGATGATGTCGTAGCCGTGGCGCGGCGCTTCTGAAAGCAATGCAAGCGTGATCAGCTTGAGATCGCCATCGGCAAGCATCCGGCCGGCGCGCAGCATGTCGGCGGGGCCGCCGCGGCCGCCGCGCCCGCCAGGGCCATGGCCGCCGAATGGGCCGAAACCGCCGCGCCCGCCGAAGCGGCCGGCCATGAAAGAATGCTCGCTACGAAAAGTGTGTCTGTGTCCAAACATGAAAACTCCTGTGATATGTCTTACGATATATCTCAATTAGGAGCATCGGCCATCGGTGTCAAGATATATCTTACGATGTATCGTGGTGCCGAGTGTGGTTGCCCTTCGAAGGAAAACCAGGTGATCAGCTCAGGTGGAGGACGATTTCGCGCCGGTGCGGCCGTTCGCGGTGCTCGAACAGGTAGATGCCCTGCCAGGTGCCAAGCGTCAGCCGGCCCGCCATCACAGGGATGGAAATGGATACGGCGGTAAGCGCAGCCTTGATGTGGGCCGGCATATCGTCCGGACCCTCGTCGCGATGGACCAGATAATCCATCGACGGATCGTCCGCCGAGGGCACCAAACGGGCGAAGAACGCATCCAGGTCGCGGCGGACGTCCGGGTCGGCATTCTCCTGGATGAGCAGCGAACAGGAAGTGTGACGCACGAAGACCGTCAACAGGCCCGTTTCTTCGCCGCTCTGGCGCACGAACGCTGCCGCCTGCTCGGTGAACTCATAGAGCCCGGCGCCGCGTGTGGCGAGCGTCAGAACGGTCTGCCGGCCGGCCAGATCCCTGCCCTCTACTGCTGCTGCAAGGCAAGCCGCGCGCCGAGCAGCACGAAGGCGGCGGCGAAGGTGCGGCGCATCCAGGCCATCACGCGCGGATTGCCGACGACGCGGTCGCGCATCGCCGCCGCGCACAGGCCGTAGATCGAGAAGATGACGAATGTCGCCAGCATGAAGATGCCGGAAAGCTCCAGCATGCGCCCCAGCACGTTCGGCTCGGTCGGCGCGATGAACTGCGGCAGGAACGCGACGAAGAAGATCGACAGCTTCGGATTGAGCAGGTTGAGCAGGATGCCATCCATGACCACCTGCCGGGCGCTGCGCGGATCGGCCTTCTCCTCCACCTTCAGCGCCCCATGCTCGCGCAGGCTCTGCCACGCCATGTAGAGCAGATAGGCGACGCCGGCATATTTGACGATCTCAAAGGCCAGCGCGCTGGTATGCAGCAGGGCCGCCAGCCCCGTCAGCGCCGCGATCAGATGCGGCACGATGCCCAGAGTGCAGGCGAAAGCCGCCAGTACGCTGGCGCGGCCGCCGCGCGATAGCCCTGCCGCGAGCGTATAGACGACGCCCGTTCCGGGCGATGCGACAATGATCAGCGTGGTCAGCAGGAACTCGATCGACATGTGCGTCCCTTCATTGAAATCCTGGAGAATTACCCAGCCCGGTCGCGCACCGCACTCGGCGACGTGCCGTAAACGTTACGGAATTGCCGGCCGAAATGCGAGCGTGACGAATAGCCGGCGGCACCCGCGGCAGCCGTGACATTTCCATCGCCACGGGTGAGGATCTCGTGCGCGAGCTTCATGCGCGTCGAGGCCAGCACATCACGCAGCGACGTGCCCTCGCCGTTCAGCCGTCTCCGCAGCGTCGATGCGCCCATGCCCAGCGCGCGGCCTATGTCTTGTGCGGTCCAGCGCTGCGCCGGAGCTTGCAGAACGACCCAGGCCACCCGGTCGGCCAGCGACATGTCGTAGAGGCATGCGGCAGCGGGCACCGCCCGGAGCAGGAGCAGCACTTCGGCCAGACGATGCTGCGCGAGCGCCGTCGCATGGTCGGATGCCGCAAGCACGGCGGCAGCATGGGTCAGCGCCTCGACCAGTTCGGACGTCAGCGGCACGCGCATATCGAGCCCCTGGCGCGGGAATGAGCCGGCCGGCCGCAACTGCCGGATCGCTTCCGGCACGCTGTCGACCTCGACCAGCAGCGATTCGTAGATGCCATTGCCTTCGGCTGGCGCGTTCACCACGTCGACCTCTACCCCCGCCGGGAAAATGAAGACGTCGCCGGCGACGAAGCGCTGGCCGGCATCGCCCAGCCAGAACTCCTTGGCGCCGCTGAGAACGATACCGATGACCGGCTTCCCGTTCGAGACACGGGCCAGCCGTTCCGTCTCGAAACAGCAATAGCTGAACAATTGCTTTCCATGCGGGCGCACGCCGGCGCGGCTGTCGCCTTCCTTCCGGTCGTGTGCGAAGGGGCGCAATGCCTGCAACAACTGCCGGGCGAGAGTTTGCGAAGTATCGGACATGCCGCCGAGACTAGCCGGAAGACTGGACCGGCGCAACCGATTGAGCGTTTCGGGCACAAAATGCGATCCACTCCGGCCCGCATTCGTCGCTCTCAACCGTTAGACCGGCAACGGATGGCCACCTATGGCCTTCACTTTTGCAGGAGCAGTTCATGACTTTGAAGACCCTTTTGACCGCCGCCGTTCTGTCAGCGGCGGCTTCTCCCGCGTTTGCAGCGGATGTCGAATTATGGCGCCTCGACTGCGGCGCCATCGCTGTCAACGATCTCTCGCAGTTTTCCGACACCTTTAGTTACGCCGGAAAAAAGAAGGTGCTGACCGACAGCTGCTACCTCATCCGTCATGACGCCAGCTACATGATATGGGACACGGGTCTGCCCGCCGCGTTGCTCAACGCCCCCCAGCCCGCGGATGCGCCTATGGCGCCGACGCTCGCCCGCACATTGCCAGACCAGTTGAAGGAAATAGGCGTTGACGTGGCCAAGATCGAAACGGTCGGCATCAGCCACTACCACTTCGACCATGTCGGCCAGGCCGCCGATTTCCCGACGGCGAAACTGATGATCGGCGCTGCGGACATGGACGCCTTCAAGGCCGATCCGCTGCCTTTCGGCGCACAGCCCGATCTGGTCAAGCCGTGGCTCGACGGCAAGGCGCCGGTTGAGACGGTGGCCGGGGACAAGGATATTTTCGGCGACGGTTCGGTCGTCATGCTGGCGACACCCGGACATACGCCCGGCAGTCACGCGCTTCTTGTCAGGCTGGCAAAAAAAGGACCGGTTTTGTTGAGCGGCGATGTCGTCCATTTCGAAGAACAGTTCGAAACGAGCGGCGTACCGCCCTTCAACACAGACCGGGCTGAAACGCTGGCCTCGATGGATCGTCTGCAAAAAATCGCCAGGAGCCTGAAGGCAACTCTGGTCGTCCAGCACGACGCCGACGACATCGCCAAGCTGCCGGCTTTCCCGAAAAGCGCACAATAACGACAAAAAGAAAAACCCAGCCAATCACTTGGCCGGGTTTTTCGATTCAGTTCCAGAAGTCCCGCTTCGGACGCTAGCTGTCGAGGAAGCTTCTCAGCTTGCGCGAGCGGCTTGGGTGCTTGAGCTTGCGCAGGGCCTTGGCCTCGATCTGGCGGATGCGCTCGCGCGTCACCGAGAACTGCTGGCCGACTTCCTCCAGCGTGTGGTCGGTGTTCATGCCGATGCCGAAGCGCATGCGCAGCACGCGCTCCTCGCGCGGCGTCAGCGAGGCGAGCACACGCGTCGTCGTCTCCCGCAGATTGGCCTGGATCGCCGCGTCGATCGGCAGGATCGCCATCTTGTCCTCGATGAAATCGCCGAGATGCGAATCCTCCTCGTCGCCGACCGGCGTTTCGAGCGAGATCGGCTCCTTGGCGATCTTCAGAACCTTGCGCACCTTTTCGAGCGGCATGGCAAGCTTTTCGGCCAGTTCTTCCGGTGTCGGCTCGCGGCCGATCTCGTGCAGCATCTGGCGCGAGGTGCGCACGATCTTGTTGATCGTCTCGATCATGTGCACCGGAATGCGGATCGTGCGCGCCTGATCGGCGATCGAACGGGTGATCGCCTGCCGGATCCACCACGTCGCATAGGTCGAGAACTTGTAGCCCCGGCGGTACTCGAATTTGTCCACCGCCTTCATCAGGCCGATATTGCCTTCCTGGATCAGATCGAGGAACTGCAAGCCGCGGTTGGTGTACTTCTTGGCAATGGAGATGACGAGGCGCAGATTGGCCTCCACCATTTCCTTCTTGGCGATGGCGGCTTCGCGCTCGCCCTTCTGCACCTGATTGACGATCTTGCGGAATTCCTGGATCGAGATCGCGGTCTCGGTGGCGAGATTCTGGATCTCGGCGCGCAGGTCCCTGATCGCATCTTTCTCGTTCTTGGTGAATTCCTTCCAGCCGCGCGATGTCAGGTTGGCGATGGAACGGGTCCAGTTCGGATCGAGCTCGGAGCCCTGATATTCCTTCAGAAATTCCTCGCGCCGCACACCGTAGCTTTCGGCGAGCCTCAGCAACCTGCCTTCGTTCTGAACCAGGCGCTTGTTGATGTCGTAAAGCTGTTCCACCAGCGCCTCGATGCGGGCGGTGTTGAGCGACAGCGACTTCACCGCCGTGATGAGTTGGTCCTTCAACTCCTTCAGGCGGCGGTCCTGGCTGGGCGATAGCGTGCCGGCCGCGGCCAGGCGGTTCTCGACCTGCTGGTCCTGCAGCTTGCGCAATTTCTTGTAGGTGTCTGCGATGACGTCGAGCGTCTCCATCACCTGCGGGCGCAGTTCCGCTTCCATGGCCGCAAGCGAAAGGCTCGCCTCGTCCTCGTCGTCCTCGTCGTCATCGACGCGGCTTTCGCCGCCGACATTGGTGATATCGTCTTCTTCGTCGCGTGACTGGCGTCTGGCCGCGCGCGGATCGTCCTTCGGCTTGTCTTCCTCGACATGAACGACGACGGGCGCCTGCTTGGCTTCCGGTCCTGCATAGGTCGCCTCGAGATCGATGATCTCGCGCAGCAGGCCCTTGCCTTCATTGAGGTCGTCACGCCAGATGATAATGGCCTGGAAGGTCAGCGGGCTCTCGCACAGTCCGGCGATCATCGTCTCGCGGCCGGCCTCGATGCGCTTGGCGATGGCGATTTCGCCTTCGCGCGACAGAAGCTCCACCGAGCCCATCTCGCGCAGATACATGCGGACCGGATCGTCGGTGCGGTCGGTCGGCTCCTTCTTGGCGACGGCGGCGACGGCGGTGCCCGTCTGCTCTGCAAGCTCGTTGGCGTCGTCCTCGGCATCGGCCTGGGTCTCGCCGGCTTCCGTCTCTTCGTTCTCGCCATCCTCGACGACATTGATGCCCATGTCAGAAAGCATGGCCATCGTGTCCTCGATCTGCTCCGAGGTCACTTCCTCCGAAGGCAGCACCGAGTTGAGTTCGTCCATGGTCACATAGCCGCGCTTCTTGGCAGCCTTGATCATCTTCTTGACAGCATCATCGGAAAGGTCGAGCAGGGGACCATCGGTTGTGCCCTCGCGTTCGGTTTCGACCTCTTCCTTTTCCTTCGTCGCCATTCTTTATTGTCTCCAGGCGGCCAAAGCCGCATAGCTGCCGAACCGGCACATCACGCGCGTTAGCCGAAAACCGCGCTCTGCCAAGCCATTATCCGCATCTGCGTTAAGTCCAGATTAACCCTGATATCTGTGGCGGATTTCTAGCCCGTCCAGTCTTCAGTACGCCTGCATCCCGTGTTTTTCGGCCATTTTGGATGCGGCTTGCTGTTTCGAATCGTCCTGATTCCGCTATTCTGGCAGAAGGTCAAGCGCCTCTCGCATGATTCGTGTCCAAAAAGCGAATCAATTAGCCGCCGGAACCATCCCGCCACTGCCTGCAGGGATCAAGCCCGCCCGGCGCGCCCCGAGGAAACGCCGAAACCTTCGATCAGCGCTTCCGTTGCCTGGACGTCACGGAACTGCGCCTGGATTTCGACCAGATGCCGATAGTTCTCGTCGGTGGGGTCGTTGGCGAGAGCGGCCTCTGCCTGCTTCAGTTCCCTATGTAGTGTGCGGGCACTGCGGTGCAAGTGCAGGGCCTGGCTGAAGGCATCGCGTGCATCCTCAATAGCCGCGCTTTCAAGCGCCGGCCATTGCCGCACCCGCCGGATCAGCGCCACCGCCCGTTCCCAGATGTCGCCGCAGCCGGCGCGCTCGATCGCCGCGATGACCGCTCCACGATCGGTGGCGAGATCATGGGCCAGTGCATCGAGCAGCACCCCATGCAGTTTCCTGAGATCGCTGTTGGCGAGGTCGAGAAACTCGACATGTGCGAAATTCTCGTCGATCAGCGCCGGATGATTGACCAGCGCCACCAGGATGCTGGCTTCGCCGACCGACATGACCTCGCCGGCGCGCCTCACGAGAGACGAACGTCCAAGGCTCTCGGTGATGGCGCCGCGTGGGGCGGCACCGCGCGGCCAGGCGCCGCCGCCCTGCTTGCGGGGACTGCGGCCCTGCCCCCGGTCGCCCGATCGCTGCCGCGCACCGAAGAAGTTCAGCACCCGTTCGCGCATCTCCTGGCTGTAGTGGAAGCGGACACTCTCGTCGCGAATGCGGTTTGTAAGTTCTCTGAGAGTCTTTTCCAGCTCCGCGCGGCGTTCCGGCGTCTCGAAGACGCCGCCCGCTGTCTCGCGCGTCCAAAGAAGTTCGGCGAGCGGCCGCGCCTCCGCGATCACGGCGCGGAAAGCGTCCGGTCCATCCGCTTTCACGAGATCGTCCGGGTCCTTGCCCTCCGGCAACAGCGCGAACCGCGCCGTCCGTCCCGGCTGGACAGAAGGCAGGATGAGGTCCGCCGCCCGCCATGCCGCTTTCAGCCCGGCCTGGTCACCGTCGAAGCACAGCACCGGCTCGCCCGAAACCCGCCACAAAAGCTCCATCTGGTTCTCGGTCAACGCCGTGCCCAGCGGCGCCACGACATTCTCGAAACCGGCCTGCGCCAACGCGATCACGTCCATGTAACCTTCGACGGCGATGACCGCCCCACCCTTGCCCAGCGCCTTGCGGGCGCGGGCGAAGTTGTAGAGTACGTTGCCCTTGTGGAAGAGCTCCGTCTCAGGGGAATTCAGGTATTTGGCTGAGATGTCGGGGGACATCGCCCGGCCGCCGAAAGCGATGATCCTGCCGCGCGAATCCGGGATCGGGAACATGATGCGATCGCGAAAACGGTCGTAGGAAACCGGCACGTCCTCGAACACGGTCAGGCCGCAGGCTTCCATCTGCGCCTTCTCGATTCCCTTCGCCGCCAGATGCTCCTTCAGCGCGTTGCGGCTATCGGGTGCGAAACCCAGCCTGAATGACTGCTGGGTTGCCGAGGTCAGGCCACGGTCGCGCAGATAGGCGCGCGCTTTTGCGCCCTCGCTGCTCTGCAGGCGCTCCTGGAAAAATGCCGTCGCCATCTCCATCACATCGGTCAGGCTGGCGCGCTGCTTCTCGCGCGCCTCTGCCTGCTCGTCGCGCGCTGGCATCGGCACGCCGGCCATGTCGGCGATGCGCTCGACGGCCTCGGGAAAACTCAATCCATCCAGTTCGGTGAGGAAGCGAAAATGATCGCCGGAAACGCCGCAGCCGAAGCAGTGGTAACGACCCTTCTTGTCCTCGCAGTGAAAAGACGGGCTTTTCTCGCCGTGGAACGGACAGCAGGCCCAGTAATCGCCACGCGGGGCATTGGTCTTCCTGCGATCCCACGCCAAACGAGCCCCGATCACCGAGGAAATCGGCACGCGGTCGCGTATCTCGTCGAGGAAGGTGGGCGGGAAGCGCATTGGGTACGGCTCGTTTGCCGTTCATATAATCATGCACGCGCCAACGCACGACTCTTAAAGATGGCGATACCCGGTTTTCACAGGGCCCGGCGCCAGCCGCGGGGCTGGCAGCGGCGGAAGCCAGGAAAAAAGGCGGCGGCCTGGCCGCCTTTTCTGCCTGCTTCGTGTCCGCCTAATTATTGGCGGCGATGATGCCGGCGATCACGCCGGACGCGATGCTGACCAGAATGTAGTCATTGCCGACGCGGATCCATTCCTGACCACGGGCCGGACGGTGCAGATGGTGACGCTGCCAGTCGCGAACCTGCTGGTGACGGCGCCAGTCGGCATAGCGCTGGCCGCGCTTCCACCTGGGCTGGCGAACGACGACCTTCTTCTTGACGACCACATTGCCGTTTCGCTTCACGATCACGCGCTTCTTGACGTCGCGGTGCACCGGCTTCTTCCAGTCGACCTGAACGGTTTTGACGCTTGGTCCGAGCTGTGCGGCCTGACCCTGCAGGGTCGTCCCGGCCAGCATCGAAAAGGCGGCGGCGATGAGAACAAGACGTTTCATGGAGGTACTCCTTGGTTGGTATGACCGCAGAAGTAGCGCCCGATCCATGAACCGAAACTGAATGGCCGGATTACATTTTTGTAATGAATTTTCTAATGGTTATCGGCGCTTAGAGAAGAGACTTCATATCTTGCCAGCCGAATGCGCGTCGCCGGCGAAGATCCCGGCCATGCCTGCTTCGGAACGGGGCCGGGTCCGTTGGGGGCCTTGCAACCGGCGCACGGCTGATCCATGTTCCAGAAGCGCTGCACACGATTGCACCGCAGGGACATTTGGACAAAACTTATTAACCGGCTAAAGTGTAAAGTCGCAGCCTATCAACCTATGACGTCGATGATTCGCCCTGAAACCTATCCCCTGGCCATGCATGGCGCGCGAGCGGTCTGCCGTTCGCGGCATCCTCTTTGCGCGCCCGGCCCGATGCAGGTTTTGCGATGAGCGGATCGGTCGTTCTCATTCACCTGGCCGGCGCCGTCGCGCTGATGCTGTTTGCGACCCGCATGGTCAAGACGGGCGTCGAGCGTGCCTATGGCGACGTGCTGCGCCACAGGCTGCGCGCCACCATGCGCAATCCTTTCATGGCCGTCCTCGCCGGCACGGGCCTTGCCATTGCCCTGCAAAGCTCCACCGCCGTCACGCTGCTGGTCGGCTCCTTCGCCGGCGCCGGCATCGTCTCGGGCGCTGCCGGCCAGCTTGCCGTGCGCGGCGCCGAGATCGGTTCGGCCATTGTCACCAAGCTGCTCACCTTCGATCTCACCCTGCTGGTTCCGCTTTGCCTCATTGCCGGCACCGTCATGTTCATGGCCACCGAGCGGCGCGACTGGCGCCAGATCGGCCGCATTCTCGTTGGTATCGGCCTCTTGATCCTGTCGCTGGAGATGATCGGCCAGGCCTCCGAGCCGTTGCGGGAAAGCCAGCTCCTGCCGGTCATCATCAATTACTTCTCCAGCGATCCGCTGACCGCGTTCCTGCTTGCGGCGCTCATCACCTGGCTGTTCCAGTCATCGATCGCGGCGGTGCTGTTGATGGCGACGCTGGCCGGCCGGGGCCTCATAACCCCCGAACTGGGCGTCGTGCTGGTGCTCGGCGTCAATCTCGGATCGTCCATCATTGCGCCTATGTTGACCAGAAATGCCGAGCCCGGCGTGCGCGTCGTCCCGATCGGCAATTTGCTGATGCGCGGCGTCGGCTCACTGGTCATGCTCGTTCTGTTCATGAGCGTCAGGCCCCAGGTCAATTTCCTCGGGGCGACCGCATCCGACCAGATTGTCAACGCTCACATCCTCTTCAACGTCATCATTCTCCTCGCCGGACTTCCGCTGGCTGGCCTGGTTTACCGTGCTTCGGAAAAGATCGTGGCCTTGGGGACAAAAGCTGGATCCGCCGACTCCCTGCAGGTAGCCGAGCTTTCCGCGCTCAACGACGCGGCGCTGGACGTTCCATCCCAGGCTCTCGCCAACGCCACCCGCGAAGTGGTGCGCGTCTGCGAGACCGTCGAAATCATGCTCAAGCGCATCATCGAGCTTTACGAGGATGCCGACGTCGACAAGATCAAGGCGCTGGCCTCGCTGGACGACCGTGTCGACCGCAAACACGCCGCCATCAAACTCTATCTCGCGAAAGTCACCAAAAACCCGCTGACGGAGGCCGAAGCGCTGCGTTGCCAGGAGTTGATCGGCGCCTGCGTCAAGCTCGAACAGGTCGGCGACATCATCGTGCGCAACCTTCTGGTGCACGTCCGCAAGAAGCTGGAGCATGGCCTCAACTTCACCGAGGAAGGATGGCGGGAGCTTCTTGCCTTCCATGCCTCGGTGCTCGCCAATGCGCGGCTGGCCTTCAATGTGCTGGTCTCGCGTGACGCCGAGACCGCGCGCCAGCTCGTGCTGGAAAAGGACAGGCTGCGCGATCGCGAAAAGGAGACCAGCCAGAGCCATTTCCTGCGCCTGCGCGACGGATCGGCGCGAAGCATCGAGACGAGTTCCATTCACCTCGACACCATCCGCGATCTGAAGCAGATCAACTCGCTGCTGGCCTCAATGGCCTATCCGGTGCTTGAGGAACAAGGGCTGCTCAGGGGTTCGCGCCTCAAGGCCAGCTGACAGGCCGAAATAAAACTGAAGCCTGATCGACAATTTCTCGATTGCCGCCATAGCGCGATCCGTGCTTGGAAGCCAAACCAACGAGAAATTCTGCCGCATGCCGCTTCCCCTGATCGCCCTGTTTCTTGCCGCCTTCGCTTTCGGTACTACCGAATTCGTCATAGCCGGGGTCTTGCCGGAGGTTGCCGAAGGGCTCGGCGTCGAAATTCCCACCGCCGGCTATCTCGTCTCCGGCTATGCGATCGGCATCGCCGTTGGCGGCCCGCTGCTGACGCTGGCCACCGCCAGGATTTCCCGCAAGACGCTGTTGCTGGGATTAACCGTCGCCTTCACCATCGGCCAGGCCGCCTGCGCAATGGCGCAGGATTTCCCCGCCATGCTGGCGCTGCGCGTCGCGGTCGCCGTGGCGCATGGCGCCTATTTCGGCGTCGCCATGGTGGTGGCGGTCGGCCTCGTGCCGGAACGGCAGCGCGGCATGGCCGTCGCGCTGATCCTCTCCGGCCTCACCGTCTCCAACATTGTCGGCGTGCCGGCCGGCACGGCCATCGGAAACATTTGGGGTTGGCAGGCGACATTCTGGGTGATGTGCGCGCTGGGTATCGCGGCGCTGATCGCCATCGCCATCCTGTTGCCCAGCGGTCGGACGGAAAAGAAACGGTCCAGCAATCTGGCGGATGAAGTCCGCGCCCTCAGCCGTCAGCAGGTCTGGACCTCGCTGATCCTCATGCTGATGCTGATGATCGGCCAGTTCTGCCTCTACACCTACATCACCCCTTTCCTTCTGGAAGTGACCGGGATCGAAGCGCGTTTCATTCCCTGGGTGCTGCTGCTCAACGGTGTCGGCGCCACGATCGGCGTCTTCGTCGGCGGCAAGCTGGCCGACTGGAAGCTGATGCCGTCGCTGATCGCCATGCTGGCGCTGCAGGGCGTGCTGCTCGCGGTGATCTATGCCGTCAGCCCCTATCCCGTGCCCATGGTCATCGCGATCACGCTCTGGGGCGCGCTGAACTTCTCCATTGGGGCGCCGGTCCAGACCCGCATCCTCACCTGGACGGCGGATGCATCGAACCTTGCTTCGTCGCTCATTCCCTCAGGGTTCAACATCGGCATCGCGCTGGCCGCTTCTCTCGGGGCCGCCATGCTCAATGCCGGTTACGGCTATCGCAGCCTGCCGCTTGCCGGCATTGTGGCGATGGTCGTCGCCGTGGTCGCAGCGGCCCTGTCCTATGCCTGGGAACAACGCAGCCGCGCGCGGCCGCCTGCCCCAGCCTCAGCGTCATAGACAACAGCCTCTCTCGAGGACTAAAGACACCTCATTGCGGTGGCGACCCAGCCAATCGAAAAATCGACTTTGCCCAACGCCGACGGGTTGGCTACCAATGCCAGGCCTTGGATCGGGAGGACGGCCATGGACACTCATTCACGCAGTTTCGCCAAGGCTCTCTCCTGGCGCCTCACCGGCACCGTCGATACGGTCATCATTTCTCTGGTGGTGACGGGCAGCGTGAAACTGGCGGCGGCGATAGGCGTGACCGAGGTCTTCACCAAATCGCTGCTTTACTACCTGCACGAACGCGCCTGGCTGAAAATCCCGTTCGGACGGCAGCCCGCGCCGCTACCAGAAAAATTAACGCCGCGCGGCTAGGTAAAATCCAGGGCTTATTGGAGGAGCGACTTGACCGTGCTGCTCGCCTTGCCGAAATCCATCTGGCCGGTATAGGCCTCGCGCAGCGCCGCCATCACCTTGCCCATGTCCTTGACGCCGACGGCGCCGGTCTGGGTTATTGCGCCGCGGATGGCCGCTTCGGTCTCGGCCTCATCCATCTGCCTGGGCAGGAATCCGCGGATGATGCCGATTTCGGCCCGCTCGTTGGCTGCGAGTTCGGGGCGACCGCCATCCTCGAAGGCCTTGGCCGACTCCTCGCGCTGCTTCACCATTTTGGCCAGTATCTGAAGAATGTCGTCGTCGCTGGCCGCATCCTTGCCCGTACCGCGATTGGCGATATCGCGATCGGTGATGGCCGATTGGATGAGCCTGAGCGTCGAAAGGCGGGATCTGTCGCCCGCCTTCATGGCGGTTTTGACTTCGTCGGTGAGTTTCTCGCGCATTGGCGCTGCTCCTGCTGATCCCCGAATGGATAAAGGGCATTTTGGCACAAACCTCAAGGGCGGACGGGACGCTCCGCCCTTGAGAGGAAAATTTGCAAGCGGATGTCGGATGGCCGAGACTGTGTTCGTCCTTGGAGCATTCACTCAGTCAATCAAAAGGATGAACCAGATGCCCAGTACTGTCCGCCTGCACCGCGTCCTGACAACCAGCCCGGAGAAGCTCTATCGCGCCTTCACCGAGGCGGATGCGCTTGCCAAATGGCTTCCGCCCAACGGTTTTACCTGCACCGTTCATCATCTGGAAGCAAAGGTCGGGGGCACGTTCAAAATGTCGTTCCGCAACTTCACCACAGGCAACAGCCATTCGTTTGGCGGCGACTATGTCGAACTCGTTCCCGGCGAACGCCTGCGTTATACTGACAAGTTCGACGATGCCAACCTGCCGGGCGAGATGCTGGTGACCGTGACGCTGAAGAAGGTTTCGTGCGGCACCGAGATCAACATTGAGCAGGCAGGCATACCGGACGTCATCCCTGAAGAGGCCTGCTACCTCGGCTGGCAGGAGTCATTGCGGAATTTAGCCAAGCTCGTCGAGCCGGAAATCAACGAATAGGCGCACGACTCAAGTATAACTCTCCAACTACAACGCAGCGTCACAGGCTTGCCGGAACGGACGGCCTGATTGACGCTGTGCTTGCCTTCCCCTATGTGAAGGCCTTGCAACCACACTTGGTTACAGGAATGGCACGGGCGGTATCGCCCGGTGTCTTTTGCTGCGTAAAACTCCCCGCGGAGATCGACGCAGCAATGTCTCGATGGAGTGCCGCCATGGCCACGACCGCCCCTTGGACAACCGAAGTCCCGACCGCCCTGCTCGTCCTTGCCGATGGCACGGTGATCGAAGGGCGAGGCCTTGGCGCCACCGGTTCGGCCGTCGCGGAAGTGTGCTTCAACACGGCCCTCACCGGCTATGAGGAGATCCTCACCGATCCCTCCTATGCCGGCCAGATCGTCACTTTCACCTTCCCGCATATCGGCAATATCGGCGCCAATGACGAGGACATCGAAGACCTGAACCCGGCGGCCCGCTCCGGCGCAGTCGGCGCCATCTTCAAGGCGGACGTCACCGACCCGTCCAGCTACCGGGCGAAGGAGCATCTCGACGCCTGGCTGAAGCGGCGCGGCATCGTCGCCCTTTGCGGCATCGATACGCGTGCCCTGACCGGCCTGATCCGCGAAAAGGGCATGCCGAACGCAGTGATCGCCCATGCGCCGGACGGCAAGTTCGATGTGGACGATCTTAAACGGCAGGCAGCGGCCTGGTCCGGCCTTGTCGGTCTCGACCTGGCGAAGGACGTCACGTCCGGCCAGTCCTCGGTGTGGAAGGAAACGCCGTGGGTGTGGGATGAAGGCTATGGCGAACAGCAGGAACCGACGATGCACGTCGTCGCCATCGACTACGGCGTCAAGCGCAACATATTGCGCCTGCTCGCCGGTCTCGGCGCCAAGGTGACCGTGGTGCCGGCGAACACCGGCGCCGACGAGATCCTGGCAATGAAACCCGATGGCATCTTCCTGTCGAACGGCCCGGGCGATCCGGCCGCGACCGGCGAATATGCCGTGCCTGTCATCCAGGATATATTGAAGACAGATATTCCGGTCTTCGGCATCTGCCTCGGCCACCAGATGCTGGCGTTGGCCGTCGGCGGCAAGACCCAGAAGATGCACCAGGGCCACCACGGCGCCAACCATCCGGTCAAGGATCACACCACCGGCAAGGTCGAAATCGTTTCCATGAACCATGGCTTCTCGGTCGACAGCGAATCCTTGCCCGACACGGTCGAGGAAACGCACGTTTCCCTGTTCGACGGTTCGAATTGCGGCATCGCGCTGACCGGACGCCCGGTGTTCTCGGTCCAGCATCACCCGGAAGCCTCACCCGGCCCGCAGGATTCGCACTACCTCTTCCGCCGCTTCGTCAATCTGATCCGTGCAAAACGCGGCGAACCGGCGCTGGCCGAGCGGGCTTAAGGGTCTTTACCTCCTCCTAGTGGGGAGGTCGTGGAGCAATTGAAGCGTAGCGGAGATTGCGAAAACGGGAGCATGAGGACCACATCTGGCTCTCCGCCCCCCACCCCGACGCTCCGCGTCAACTCCTTCCCACAAAGGGGAGGATAAAGCCCTCAATGCCCGCCGGCGCTGGCCGCTTCAGCCTCATGCATCCGCTCGACCTCCTTGGGCGTCGGCTTGCCCACCGTCATGATGAACACCAGCAGCGACAGCGCCAGGAAGACGCCGCCCACCACATAGGGCGCGCCGGCGAAGACGGCCGGCGCATTCGGGCCGGTGAACCATGAGAAGATGGCCGTATAGAGCAGCGGCGTGATGATCGACGTGATCGAGAAGATCGAGGTCATCGCGCCCTGCAACTCGCCTTGCGCCGAGGGCGGCACCTTGGCGGCGGCGAGGCTGCGCAGCGGCGGATCGGCCAGCGCCTCAAGGCAACCGGCGACGATCACCGCGTAGATCATCCAGCCCTTCCATGCAAAGGCATAGCCGAAAGCGCTCATGGCGGTGAAGGCAAGGCCGATGGCAGCCGTCCTCCATTCGCCGATCTTCGGGACGATCCGTGGCAGGATCACCGCCATCACGAAAGCGCCGCACAGGCCGAACGCGCCGAGCGAAAAGCCGATCTGCTGCTCGCTCCAGCCGTAGCGGTAGCTGGAGACGAACGACCAAACCGCCGGATACATCATGTGGCCGAGCGTCATCAGGAAGAAGACAACCAGGATCGGGCGGATGCCCTGGTAGTTGCGCATCTGTTTCAGCGCCCCGAGCGGATTGGCGCGCTTCCACTCGAATTTCCGCCTGTTGTGCGGTTCCAGCGTTTCCGGCAGCAGAAAATAGCCGACCGCGAAATTGAGGAAGGCAAGCCCGGCGGCGAAATAGAACGGCACCCGCGGCCCCAACGTGCCGAGCAAGCCGCCCAGCACCGGGCCGATGACGAATCCGACGCCGAAGGCAATGCCGAGCAGACCGAAATTCTTCGCCCGGTTCTCATCGTTGCTGACATCGGCGATGAACGCCGAAGTCGTCGAATAACTGGCGCCGCTGATGCCGGCCAGCACGCGCCCGATGAACAGCATGGGGTACGACCACGCGATGGCGCAGATCAGATTGTCGATGGCAAAGGTGAACACTGAGGCGAGCAGCACCGGCCGGCGTCCGAAACGGTCGCTGAGGTTGCCGATTACCGGCGCGAATACGAACTGCATCGCCGCATAGACGAAGAACAGCCAGCCGCCTTCGATCGCCGCGCCGCTGATGCTTTCGCCGGTCAGTTCGCGCAGATAGGCCGGCAGAACCGGCATGATAATGCCGAAGCCGATGACATCGAGAAGCAGCGTCGTGAAGACAAGCACGAGGCCGCGCTTGGTGGTCCTGGCGTCGATCATGGCCATGTTCCGTTCGCTTGCCCGGGCCGTTGGTCAGAGGCGGCACGGACGGGCGACGGTTATAGGCGAGCCCCGCTGCGGCAACAACGCCTGAACGCTGGACCACGGATCATCCTGACATCAGTCGCCACCGGCCGCATGGCGACCGGTGGCGCAAGTATGTGATGCCGCTCGATGCGGTAAGTTCACCGGCGTCGCATCAGGACGAGATGCGCACCGTGAAGATCCGGTCCTTGATCTTGCTGAACGCTTCGTCGAGTTGCGCACGCGAGGGCACGTCGATGAAGTTCTCCGGCGAGCTCGCGCACTCCTTCAGCATGGTGCCGGTGGCGACGTTCGGCTCCTCAAGCCTGATCGTGTAGATCTCAATGCCCTGCGCCTTGGCATTGGTGCAGGCTTCCAGCGTCTTGGTGTTCATCGCCGCGTTGGTGGCGCCGGAGCCGCCGACACTGATACCCACCCTGCCATCGACGAGATAACCAAGCGCCGAATAGCTGGAGCCGAGCGCGTTCGAGGCATTTCCCATCACGTTGCTGCCGTCGGTCAGGACGACCATGATCTTTTGCAGACCAGGCGCCACGGGCTTGCCCTGAGCGAACGGCTCGCCGGGCGATAGCACGCGCATGCCCCAGGCCACGCCTTCCATGATGTTGGTGTTGCCATTCGCCGTCAGCGCTTCGACCTTGGTCTTGATCGTGCTGTAATCATTGGACAGCGCCATGATCGGCTCGGTGAGGCAGGCGAAACCAGGGCCGGTCTTGCCGTAACCGCCTACGGTACGGACATCGATCGGCACAGTCGGGTGGGTGTTTCCGCCAAGCAGGCTTATGACTGGCGACAGTAGTGCGTAGAGCAACCCACCGTTCGTTGGATTTCCGGAGCCGTCGGGTTTCACGCCATATTTTGTCCAGCGCGCCTTCTTTTCCTTCACCGTCTTGTCTATCACCTTTGCATCAGAGGTGATGTAGCTGTTGAAGTAACCGCCAGTGTCGGGCTCATCGATCGCGAAAGCCGGCACGAACAACGTCCCGGGCTTGGAGGGATCGGCCGCGGCGTCGGTGCTGTCGCGTGTCTCCACACAGCCCGACCACTTCTGGCCGAGATTTTCATAAAGCTGGAACCGGCTGGCGCCAGCCGACAGTTCGGATTGCGGGATATTGCTGGCGCCCTTCAAATCCAGCCAATTGGCGCCGGTTCCGGCGATCTGCTTACCCTTCTTGTCGAATGACGGCCCGAACCCGGGTCCGACATTGACGAAGGATGAGAACGGCACGATCGCGAATTTCAGCTTTTCCTTGTTGCTGACCTGGTCGGACATGTCGGTAACGAGGGCGTCGACCGCATCCTTCATGGCGGCGAGCTTGCCGCCCGCCATCGAGCCCGTGGTATCGAGCACCAGGCCGACCTCATAGGAGGCGTAGGCGATGTCCGCAGTCGACGACGCGGTCACCGGCCACTGCTTGTAGCCGAAGAGCGGACCGAAGGCGATTGGTGCATCGACCGTGCCTTCCACCTTGAAGGACGTGCCGACATGGGTGACCTGCAGGTTCTTGACGTTCCAGTCAGTGTTCTCACGGGCGAAAAGCCCGGCCAGTTCCTTGGCGCGATCGTCGGTGATGTGTTCGCCTTCCCTGGCGATGGCCAGCACGGCGGTATCGAGACTGTTCTGAAGATTTGAGCGCGTTCGCGAAATGGTCGAATAATCCAGCGCCATGCCGACGCCCAGAAGCAACGGCAGGGAGAGAACCCCGGCGAGGATAGCGAAATTGCCTGCGCGATCGCCTGAAAAGCGCTTGACGGTCTTATACATTGTCAGCCTGCCACCCCAAAATTCCCGGGTAAGCTAGCAACAATTCGTTTCGGCATTGGCCTATGAGCAATGCCTAATTTTACGCTTGATATTTACTCTTTGGTTGCAACGCGCCGGCGCATCAGGATCAGATTGGATTGTTGAACGTATCGCAGTCCGACAACTTGCCGCTCTTGAAGCCCCGGGCAAACCACGTCTGCCGCTGCTGCGAGGTGCCATGGTTGAAACTCTCGGGAACGACATAGCCCTGCGTTTTCTTCTGCAGCGTGTCGTCGCCGATCTGCTGGGCGGCGTTGAGCGCTTCTTCCAGGTCGCCCTGCTCAAGGATGCCTTTCTGCGCCGTGAAATGGCCCCAGACACCGGCAAAGCAATCGGCCTGCAACTCGACCTGCATCGACATGTGGTTGGAATCCGCCTCGCTCATCCGCTGCCGCATCTGGTTGAACTTGGGCAGGATGCCGGTGAGGTTCTGGACGTGGTGGCCCACCTCATGCGCGACGACGTAAGCTTCGGCAAAATCGCCTGATGCTCCGAACTGGCGCGAAAGCTGCTGGAAGAAATCGGTGTCCAGGTAGACCTTCTGGTCATTCGGACAATAGAACGGACCCGATGCCGCCGAAGCGAATCCGCAAGCGGAGCGTATCTGCCCGCTGAACAGGACCAGCTTCGGCTGCTCGTAGGTGAGGCCGTTGGCCTGGAACACGCCCGTCCAGACGTCCTCCGTCTCCGCCAGGACGGTGGAAACGAATTGCTTCATCTCGTCGTCCGTCTGCGGAGCCGTACGGGCGCTGTTGTCGGTGATCTGCCCGCCGCCGCCGGGAGCAATCTCGCCGCCACCGCCACCTGCGAGGATCTGCATCGGATCGATGCCGCACGCCTTCAGCGCGAAGAAAAGCACCACCAGGATGACGATGGTCGAGAGACCGCCGCCGCCCGCCCGGCCACCGATCGGGATGCGGAACTGTCCGGGCTGTCGCCCGAAGCCGCCGCCGAAACCGCCCCCGCTGCCGCGCTGGTCCTCGACATTGTCACTCTGACGGCGGCCTTTCCAAAGCATGGTGCGTTCCTCGTGTTCCGTCGCTTCAAGCGTCTGCCTTTAACCAACAGTTAGCGCAAGGGTTGCTGCAAGTCACAAGATTTTTCGACTTCAAACCAATGTCTTCAGTTCCGTCTGCCGGTGGGCCAACCGGCGGGCGGCCAGGACCGAGGCGACCGCGACGACAAGAAGCACCGCGACGACGCCGAATGTCAGCCGCATCCCGGCGGCGACCGCCGCGGGCGCCGCGGTCGCTATCCCAGCGGCGCCGACGGCATGGGCAAAAAGCGCGCCCATCACGGATGCTCCCGCAATCAGGCCGAGGTTTCGCGACAGGGAAAGCATGCCCGAAATGACGCCCCGCTCGCCTGCTGCGACATCCGACATGATAGCCGCATTGTTGGCGGCCTGGAAAAGGATGTAGCCGGAAGACAATACGAATGTCGCACCGACATAACCCGCGACACCGAAAACATGGGGCAGGATGCACATCAGGACAGATCCGCTGGCCATCGCCGCCAGGCCGACGAGAACAATGAGGCTTGCGCCGACGGCATCCACGATTCGACCGGCAAAGACCCCGCCCGCCATGCTGATCGCCGGCCCAACCGACATGATGAGGCCGATTGCGACAGCGCCCAGTCCAAGCCCCACTGCCAGATAGAAAGGCCCGACGATCATCGTCGTCATCATGGCTACCATCGAGGCGGCGGTCGCCGCCAAGCCGGCGCTGAATTCCAGATCGGCGAAAACCGACAGGCGGATCAGCGGTGAAGAGACCCGGCCCTCGACAGCCAGGAACAGGCCCATACCGACGAACGCCGCGATCAACAGCACCACGTTAACCCCGCCGAAATGCCCCTTGCCCACCGTCATCGCCAGGGTGAAAGCGGCAAGCGTTGCGGCAAGAAGCAACGTGCCCTCAATATCGAAACGCTGGCCGGCTTGTCTGGCGCTCATTCTGTCGGCTGGCAGGAAGCGGGCGGTCATCCAAAGCGCGAGAATGCCAACCGGCACGTTGACCAGAAATATCGCCCGCCATCCTGCCCAGGCAAGCAACAGTCCGCCGAGCGACGGACCGAGCCCGGTGCCGATGGCCGACATGGTGCCGAGCAGGCCCATCGCGCTGCCCGTTCTGTCCTTCGGCACATTCTCGCTGATCATCGCCATCGTCAGAGCCATCATCACCGCAGCGCCCAGACCCTGCGCACCGCGCGCCGCCACCAGCAGCCACAATGTCGGCGCCATTGCGCAGGCGGCGGAAGCCCCCGTGAACAAGGCAAGGCCAGCAAGAAGCAGCTTCCGGCGCCCGACGATGTCGCCCAGCCGCCCAACACTGACGATAGCTGCCGTGATGGCGAGTAGATAAGCGATGACGATCCACTGCACGTGCTGGAACGGCGCTGCAAAAGCCTGCGTCAGCGCGGGCAACGCAATCGTCGCGATGCTCGCGCTCAGCGAAGACAGTCCCATGGCGAGGGATAGACTGACCAGTGCGCCTCGACGCGAAGCCGGTTTTCCCACGCTGGGCGCATGTGACGTCAAGGTCGAGATATCTGGAGAACTTGGCATATCGGGCTCCGAACTGATTGCCGGAGACCTACGCCTTCCAGCAAGATTGCGGAACACGCAGAATTTGCACTCTATTCGTGCGTGCGACGCCATGTCTTGTGAACAAGTTCATGCTACGTTGAAGGCATGACGCGCCCCGATCTGAATCTCCTGGTCACACTTGATGTCCTGCTGGTGGAAGGCAGCGTTGCTCGCGCCGCCAGGAAACTGCGCCTCAGCCCGTCAGCGATGAGCCGGGCCCTGTCGCGCCTTCGCGAAACGACCGGCGACCCGCTGCTCGTGCGGGCTGGACGCGGTCTTGTGCCGACGCCAAGGGCGATCGAGCTTGTCGGTCGCGTTGGCGCACTGGTCAAGGAAGCAGAAGCCGTCCTCCGCCCGGCGGAGGCGCTGGACCTTGCCAAGCTGACGAGGACGTTCACGCTGCGCTCGCGGGACGGTTTTGTCGAGAATTTCGGGCCTGGCCTGATAGCGCGGGTCGAAGCGGAAGCGCCCGGCGTGCGGCTGGTCTTCCTGCCAAAATTGGGCAGGGAGAGCTCTCCGCTGCGCGATGGCTCGGTCGATATGGAAACCGGGGTCGTCATTGACGCGATGGGACCGGAAATCCGCACCCAGGCGCTGTTCCGCGACCGCATTGTCGGCGTGGTGCGGGCCGGGCATTCGCTCGCCGGCGCGCCGGCGACGCCGGAAACCTATGCCGCGGGGCGGCATGTCATCATCCAAAGCAAGGAGAGCCTGCCGCGGGATCTGGCGCGCATCGACGATCTGCTCGAGTCGCTCGGACTGAAGCGTACTGTCGTCACCGTCGTCGGCGGCTTTTCAGAGGCGCTGGCGCTGGCCCGCGCATCGGACCTAATCGCCACGGTTCCCGAGCGCTATACGGGAAATCTGCGTGACGGCATGGCAAGCTTTGCGCTGCCCTTTGTAAAGGACAGCATCACCATATCGCTGCTCTGGCATCCACGCATGGACGCCGATCCGGCACACCGCTGGATGCGCGGCATCGTTCGCGACATTTGCTCGGAAAAGCCGGCTTCGACGACAGACGCGAAAAAGAGCGGCTGAGATCAGTCTTTCTGCTTGGCTCCGGCGCTCTTGCCATCGGAGCTTCTGGCACGCTCATCGAAGCGTGCGGCGCCCTTCTTCAGCGGCTTGCCCATATCGGCTTCCGTTTCGCGCTCGTTTTTCGCGGCGGACTGCCGCAATCCTTGTGCCGCCTTCTTGCCTTTGGCAGTAGGTGCTTGTTCGACGCCCATGGCTATTCCTCCCTTGTCGCCGCGGTCTGTCGCGGACATCGGTGCAACGCCGGCCCACCGCCAGCGGTTCCGCCAACCGATGGAAGATGCGCAACAAGCTTGGAAAACGTCAGGTCCGGTGGGCCATCGCGCGCCGGAATGCCTCCAGCGTCTCGCCGCTGACATGATGCTCGATACCCTCGGCGTCGATGCGGGCCGTCTCGGCGCTGACGCCGAGCGAACGCAAAAACGCTTCCACCGTTTGGTGACGGACACGGCTTTCCTCGGCCATCTTGCGGCCTGCTTCCGTGAGGAAAACGCCCCGGTACGGCTTTCGCGACACCAATCCGTCGGCGCAGAGCCGGGTCAGCATCTTGGCCACTGTCGGCTGCGCCACGCCGAGCCTTGCAGCAATATCGACCTGCCGCGCCTCGTTGCCGTCCTCGATCAGGTCGGCGATCAGTTCGACATAGTCCTCGACCAATGCACTGCGGCGGGCTTCCCGCGTCTGGCGGAAACCTTCCGAGTGCACCTCGGCGTCCGGCAGAGGCTCGTCTCGCAGCACTGGTTTTCTGGATGCCAAACCGATCTCCCTCAAGCCGCTGACAGAACCAATTCCTTTTATAGCACGTGCTTTGATTCTTCGTGGCGATTTATACACGCGGCGGCGGCACGGCCTATGCCGATGCAACGTGGAACTGCAACAAAAATCACGCCGGCCGCATCAACGATAAAAAGCAAAGACAATGAAATATAGCATATTGCATAATGTTCAGCCTCAGCATACATTGGCTGCGGACGGATTGCATTCAGCAGGATAAACCTATGTCGGATACGAAGACCCTCGCCGCGCCGCAGGAAGAATGGCGTTTTTTCCGCCGGACTGGCGATGCCCTGCCGAGCCTGCCGGAGGTCAACGCCTCCGTGCCCGTGCCGAGCACCGGTATGTGGTTCCGACGGCTCTTCGCCTTCATGGGCCCGGGCTACATGGTTTCGGTCGGCTATATGGATCCCGGCAATTGGGCGACCGACCTCGCCGGCGGCGCGCAGTTCGGTTACACGCTGCTTTTCGTCATCATGCTCTCCAACCTGATGGCGATCCTGCTGCAGGCATTGGCCGCGCGGTTGGGCATCGCCACCAGCCGGGACCTCGCCCAGGCCTGTCGCGCTTACTATCCGCGGCCGGTCGCCTACGCATTGTGGGTCGCCTGCGAGCTTGCCATCATCGCCTGCGACCTCGCCGAGGTCATCGGCACGGCGATCGCGCTGAACCTCCTGTTCGGCATCCCGTTGATTGGCGCTGCGCTGATCACCGCGCTCGACGCCTTCCTGGTGCTGCTGCTGATGAACAAGGGCTTCCGCTATCTCGAGGCTTTCGTCATCGCGCTTCTGATCATCATCTTCGGCTGCTTCGCCATCCAGATATTCGCCGCCGCCCCGCCGGCCGGCTCGATCCTGCACTCGATGTTCGTGCCCTCTTCGGAAATCGTCACCAATCCGGCGATGCTCTACATCGCCATCGGCATCATCGGCGCCACCGTGATGCCGCACAATCTCTACCTGCACTCATCGATCGTGCAGACCCGCGCCTATGAGCGCACTGACGCCGGCAAGCGCGAGGCCATCAAATGGGCGACAGTGGATTCGACAATCGCGCTGATGCTGGCCCTTTTCGTCAACTCGGCCATCCTCATCGTTTCGGCGGTCGCCTTCCACGGCACCGGCAATCAGGACGTGGCCGAGATCGGCCAGGCCTACGAGTTGCTGTCGCCGCTGCTTGGCCTCGGCATCGCCTCAACCCTGTTTGCGGTGGCGCTGCTCGCTTCGGGCCTGAACTCCACCGTGACGGCGACACTCGCCGGCCAGATCGTCATGGAAGGCTTTCTCCATCTGCGCATCCCGCAATGGGCCCGCCGCCTGCTGACGCGCGGCATCGCCATCGTCCCGGTTGTCGTCGTCACCTGGATTTATGGCGAAAGGGGCACGGCCGAACTCCTGGTGCTGTCGCAGGTCGTCCTGTCAATGCAACTGCCCTTCGCCGTCATCCCGCTGGTCCACTTCGTCTCGGACAAGAAGAAGATGGGGAACTTCGCCGTCTCACGCGGCATCGTCGTCCTGGCGTGGATTGTAGCGGCGCTGATCCTCAGCCTGAACTTCAAGCTGCTCTACGACACCTTCGTCGGACTTTAGTGGTTGGGCCAACCTTCAAACACTGGCCTTGTTCACTCCGCGGGCACTGCGGCCAGCCGGGCCTCGCGACGGCCGCTGACCAGGATCACCGCCAGACAGGCGAATGAGAACACCGCGCCGACCAGACCGAGATCGGTCGGCGTGCCGTAATTGAGGACGGCGCCGCCGAGCAGAGCGCCTAGCGCCACGCCGAGATAGAGCGCGGACGCATTCAGCGACAGCACGATCGGCGCGGCGTCCGGCGCCAGCTTGACGATGCGGCTGGCCTGCGCCGGCGGAAATGCCCAGCCGACAATGCCCCACGGCACCATGATGGCGATCAGCGCCGGGCCGGCGAGACGATCCGGCAGCAGGCCCGGGATCGCCGCCAGCAAAAGCAGGACCACGGTGGACAGTCCCATTGACCAGGCGACCGTGCGCGAGGCGCCGAACCGATCCGCAGCCTGACCACCGGCAATGTTGCCGATCACCGCGCCGACGCCGAACCCGAGCAGGATCGCCGGCAGCGCCATCGCGCCGAGCCCGGTATCCGCCGCCAATGGCGCAATATAGGAGAAGACGGTGAACGCGCCCATCAGCGCCAGGACAGTCGTCAGCAGGATCGCCGGTACTCCTGGCCGGAAAGCGGCGGCAAACCGCTCCTGCAGCGAGAGCCGGGTGCCCGGAATGCCGCGCGGCAGTCGCCACGCCAGGATCGCTCCGGCCAGCGCACCGAGCCCGGCTATGGCATAGAACGTACCGCGCCAACCCACCATCGCCGCGATAAGCGCGCCGAATGGCGCGCCGACCGCGACGGCGACCGTGGTGCCGCCGACGACGACGGCGATCGCCCGCGCCCGATGATGTTGATCGACCAGTGCGACCGCCGTCGATTGCGCGGTGGAAGCAAACAGGCCGGAAGCCAGCGCCATTACGATGCGTGCGGCGAGCAGTACTTCGAAGGAGGAACTGAGCGCCGCTATCAGATTGCCGAGCACGAAAAACGCCAGCGTCCACAAGATGACGCGGCGCCGGTCCCAGTCGCCGGTCAACGTCGCCAGGATCGGCGTACCCAACGCATAAGCGAACGCGAAAGCCGTGATGAGCGATCCGGCCAGTGGGATGGAGATGCCCGCGTCATGGGCAATGTCGGGAAGCAGGCTGGAAATGACGAAGCCTTCGGTCGCAATCGTGAACGATCCGACCGCCAGCCAGATAAGGCGCTTGTCCATGGAAATGTCCTTAGTTCAAAATTCATTGAACAATTGGACCTTGCTTGGCCTTTTGTCAATTCTATGCCACAACCTTCCTGACAGCCTGATGTCACGAGGGCGATGGCATCGCGGCAAACAGGCGATTGCGTTCACGTTGAACAGGCAGGCAAAGGTTCTTAATTTCAGCCCATGTATCTCCCGCACCCCCAGACCGACCAGATCAGCCTTCCCAATGTGCTCTCCGTGCTGGGGGATCCGACGCGGCTGGCCATCGTCGCCGAACTGGCGCGCAAGGACGACGGACCGGTCACCTGCAGCCACTTCCTTGATATCTGCTCCAAGACCAATCTGAGCTACCATTTGGCCAAGCTGCGGGAGTCCGGCGTGACCCATACCGAAGCCTCCGGCACCAGCCGCTTCACCACCCTGCGCCGCGCCGATCTCGACAGGCGCTTTCCAGGTCTGCTGGATTCCGTTCTTGCCGGCACCGGCGACCTCGCTTCGCCTGCTGTGGAAAAAGCCGGGAACGCTCAAAGCGCCTGAAATCGTCGCAAACCCCGCCCTGCGCGGGGAGACCAGAAGGTCGCATTTTTGGGGGTTACATAGTGGCTCAACCTCCCCTATAAGCCCGGTCTAGCCTTGATCTAGACCCTTGTGCACCGGTCGGCCCCGCGGCGCGTTAGCGCGCGAACGGAGAACCTCCGCCCGGCTTTTTGCGCAAGCCACTGCCCGGACGGACCGCCACCCATGCCAAGACGCACCGACATCAAGTCGATCCTGATCATCGGGGCCGGCCCCATTGTCATCGGCCAAGCCTGCGAGTTCGACTATTCCGGCACCCAGGCCTGCAAGGCGCTGCGGGAGGAAGGCTTTCGCGTCATCCTGGTCAATTCGAATCCGGCCACGATCATGACCGATCCCGAACTGGCCGACGCCACCTACATCGAGCCGATCACGCCGGAAGTGGTGGCCAAGATCATCGCCAAGGAGCGGCCCGACGCGCTGCTTCCGACAATGGGCGGCCAGACCGCACTCAACACAGCGCTGTCGCTTCGTCGTATGGGCGTTCTGGAGCGCTACGGCGTCGAGATGATCGGCGCCGACGCCCAGGCGATCGACAAGGCCGAGGACCGCTCGCTCTTTCGCGAAGCCATGGCGAAGATCGGGCTGGAAACACCCCGTTCGATGCTGGCCAATGCGTCGGCCGTCAAAGACGAGGATCGAAAGAAGCACGAGGCCCAGCGCGCCGCGCTGAAAGCCGAGGCGCCGGCCGATCTGGATACGGCACTCGACGCGCTGGAAACACAATGGAACCTGGGCGAAGGCGACCGCAAGCAGCGCTACATCAGCCACGGCATGGCCATTGCCGCGCAGGCGCTCGATCACGTCGGCCTGCCGGCGATCATCCGTCCCTCCTTCACCATGGGCGGCACCGGCGGCGGCATCGCCTACAACCGCGCCGAATTCTACGACATCGTCCAGTCCGGTCTCGATGCCTCCCCCACGACAGAGGTTCTGATCGAAGAATCCGTCCTCGGCTGGAAGGAGTATGAGATGGAGGTTGTCCGCGACAGGGCGGACAATTGCATCATCATATGCTCGATCGAAAACATCGACCCGATGGGCGTCCACACCGGCGACTCCATCACCGTCGCGCCGGCGCTGACGCTGACCGACAAGGAATACCAGATCATGCGCAACGCCTCGATCGCGGTGCTGCGCGAGATCGGCGTCGAGACCGGCGGCTCCAACGTGCAGTTCGCGGTCAATCCCGCCGACGGCCGGCTCGTCGTCATCGAGATGAACCCGCGCGTCTCGCGTTCCTCCGCGCTCGCCTCCAAGGCGACGGGTTTCCCTATCGCCAAGATCGCCGCGAAGCTTTCCGTCGGCTACACGCTGGACGAGTTGGAAAATGACATCACCGGCGGCGCCACCCCGGCCTCGTTCGAACCGTCCATCGACTATGTCGTCACCAAGATCCCGCGCTTCGCCTTCGAGAAATTCCCCGGCGCCGAAACCACCCTGACTACCGCCATGAAATCGGTCGGCGAAGTCATGGCCATCGGCAGGACTTTTCAGGAATCCCTGCAGAAGGCGCTGCGCGGTTTGGAGACGGGCCTTAGCGGTCTGGACGAGATCGAGATACCCGGCGTCGGTCAGGGCGACGCGGATGATCACCGCAATGCCATCCGCGGCGCGCTTGCAACGCCGACGCCCGATCGGCTGCGCATGGTGGCGCAGGCGATCCGCATGGGCGTTTCGCTCGAAGACGTCCATGCGATGTGCCGGATCGACCCCTGGTTCCTGGAACAGATCGCCGGGATCGTCGCCATGGAAGCGCGCGTGCGCGAGCACGGCCTGCCCGAGGACCCTGCCAATCTGCGCATGCTGAAGGCCATGGGCTTCTCGGACGCACGCCTCGCGTCACTCGTAAAGAAAGACACGCAAGAGATTCAGAAGATTCGTGAAAAGGCCGGCGTTCATCCGGTTTACAAGCGCATCGACACCTGTGCCGCCGAGTTCGCCTCGCCCACGGCCTATATGTATTCGACCTACGAGGTTCCCTTCGCCGGCAAGCTGGCCGACGAGGCGATGGTATCGACGCGCAAGAAGGTCGTCATCCTCGGCGGCGGCCCGAACCGCATCGGCCAGGGCATCGAGTTCGACTATTGCTGCTGCCATGCGGCCTTTGCACTGCGCGACGCAGGCTTCGAGGCGATTATGGTCAACTGCAACCCCGAAACGGTCTCGACCGACTATGACACGTCGGACCGTCTCTACTTCGAACCGCTGACGCCCGAAGACGTGCTGGAAATCCTGCGCGTCGAGCAGACGGCCGGCACGCTGGTCGGCGTCATCGTGCAGTTCGGCGGGCAGACGCCGCTCAAACTGGCCGAGGCCCTCGAAAAGGCAGGCATCCCGATCCTCGGCACATCGCCCGACATGATCGACCTGGCCGAGGATCGCGACCGTTTCCAGAAGCTCTTGCAGAAACTGTCGCTCACCCAGCCGAAGAACGGCATCGCCTATTCGGTTGAACAGGCGCGCCTTGTCGCGGGCGAACTCGGTTTTCCGCTCGTTGTGCGCCCGTCCTATGTGCTGGGCGGCCGCGCCATGCAGATCATCCACGACGAGAGCCAGCTCCAGTCCTATCTTCTCGACACCGTGCCGGGTCTGGTACCCGAAGACATCAAGCAGAAATACCCGAACGACAAGACCGGTCAGATCAACACCCTGCTCGGCAAGAATCCGCTCCTTTTCGACACCTACCTGTCGGGCGCGGTCGAAGTCGATGTCGATTGCCTCAGCGACGGCAAGACCACCTTCATCTCCGGCATCATGGAGCACATCGAGGAAGCCGGCATCCATTCCGGCGACAGCGCCTGCTCGTTGCCGGTCCACTCGCTTTCGAGCGAGATGGTCGATGAACTGGAACGGCAGACGTCGGCTCTTGCCCGCGCGTTGCATGTCGGCGGCCTGATGAACGTCCAGTACGCAATCAAGGACGGCATCATCTATGTGCTCGAAGTGAATCCGCGCGCCTCCCGCACCGTGCCCTTCGTCGCCAAGACGATTGGCCGCCCCATCGCCAAGATCGCGGCCCGCATCATGGCGGGCGAAAAGCTGGAAGACGCTTTCGCCCACTATGGCGCCATGCCGGACCCTCGCAATCCCGGCCATGTAGCGGTCAAGGAAGCGGCGTTCCCCTTTGCCCGGTTCCCCGGCGTGGACATCCTGCTCGGGCCGGAAATGAAATCGACCGGCGAGGCCATGGGGCTGGACCGCGATTTCGCCATGGCCTTCGCCAAGAGCCAGCTCGGCGTCAACATCGACCTGCCCCGGTCCGGCACCCTGTTCGTCTCGGTGCGCGACGAGGACAAGGACGGCATCCTGCCCACCGTCAAGCGGCTTGCAGATCTTGGTTTCAAGGTCCTCGGCAGCTCCGGGACAGCTCGTTTTCTGCAGGAAAAAGGCGTCGACGCGGAAAAAATCAACAAGGTGCAGGAAGGACGGCCGCACATTGAGGACGCCATCCGCAACCGGCAGGTCCACATCGTCTTCAACACCACCGACCGCAACAAGCTGGGATCGGATTCGAAATCGCTGCGCCGCGCCGCGCTGATGCAGAAAGTGCCCTACTACACCACGCTGTGGGGCGCCGAAGCGGTGGCGGAGGCGATTGCCGCGCTGAAAGCCGGCAGCCTAGAGGTCCGGCCCCTGCAGGACTATTTCTAGAACCGGGTCCTGGTAGTGGCAGGCGAATCCGGTTCCCTGTCCGCCCCTTACAGCTTCTCGAAGACGAAGACGAAGTTGCCGGCATTGCCCGGCAGCGTCCGGCCCATGGGCCAGCACTTGTCTTCGTAGAGCAGCTTCATTCCGGCGTTTTCCATGTTCTTCACGAAGTGAGGCCGGCACACCTTGAATTCCACCTCGCCACGCTCGGCAAGCGTGACATTTTCCTTGATCAGCTTCTTGATCCGGTTGGGAATGTTCGGACGGCTCTGCACGGCCGCGTCATGGACCGCGTCATAAAACGCCGTGACCGACTTCATGTAGCCCGGCGTTAGCGCCTTCTCGAACGGCGCCACGATGTTTTCGGCGAAGATCGCCTTGGCGCCGGGCTTCAGGGCGCCGCAGATCAGGTCGGCGAAATGCTGCTGGCGCGGATGGTCGATATGGTGGAACGCCGAGGACAAGGTTAGCAGATCGTAGTCTTTTTCCGTCGCCAGCCATTTCAGCACGTCGGCCAGAACAAAGCTGACCTTGCTGTATGTCTGGAACCGCGACCGGCAGAACGCGATGTTCCGTTCCTCGATATCGACGCCAACCGCCGATGCGATGTTGGGGTGCGACGCCATTCCAAGCAGGGACATGCCGGTGCCACAGCACAAATCCGCGATCCTGGCCTTGCGCAGGCTATCCAGCTCGGCCTGCGCATGCATCCAGAAGCCCTGGAACATGCCCATCTCGTCGGGCCGGGACCATTCCTCCATCTCGTAATTGTCGGGTTCCAGATAGGTGAAAACATCCATGATGAGCCCGCCGTTGATCTTGAGGAAAGGAAAATGAGATTCTTCAGTACGTCGCCGTCCAGCCTACCGGAATGAAATCGAACAGAAGGATGTCGCGATAGGCGAAGCCGTTGTGCGGGGCGACATGCACGGGCGACATTTTGTGCCAGACCTTCTCGTCGTCGATCGTGTAGGTCTCGCCGATCTCGCGCATGACAAAGCTGTCCTGCTGCACCTTGTCGTTGTTGGCGATGGCCACCTCCCCGCCGGAAACGCCGCAGAAGGCCAACAGGGTGACGGCAATGTATTTCTCGCCGTCCTTGTGGAAGCCGGAGGGGCTCGTGTCGCAGGGCTTGTCCGGCAGGGCCGAGTACCGCATCACGTGCAAATTCACGTCATACTGCTGGCCCGGCACCGACAGCGGAAGCCTGGCCAGATGGTGCGCGATTGCCTTGTGCAGGCCGGGGCTGGACGAAAGTGCCGCCGGCAGGGGCGGATATTCCCGGCCCATGCCGCCCAGCGTGGTGTTGTATTTCTTGTCCTGGAAGTAAGGCGTGCCGTCTTCGGCCGACGAAATCTCGATGCCGTCTTCCGTCACCACCGCCCGGTAGCGGTTGATGGTACGCCGGCGGTTGCCCGGCTTGTAGTAGACGTCGATGGGAAGTTCCCAGGCGCCGTTGGCGAGTTGAGCAAAAGCCTGCGCCACGTCCTGGTCCAATGGAAGACCCTGCCGCGTGTAGCCTTGGGCTTGCAGATGATCCAAAGCGATCTTGCGGGCCGGATTGTCAAGTTCTGTTGCTGAAACCTTGGTCATGTTCGAAAGCCCTTTCGCGTCTAAGAAAACACACTCGAGGTAGACCGTCTTGATTTTGAGACAAATCTTGCAAAGCTGAAGATATGCGTCAACAATTTTTTTTCAGCGACATTTCCTATTGCAGAGACTACTTTTCCAACTTAATCTTTCGCAGAATGCGATGTCCCTGATATGACGTGACGTCATGTCTCGTTGCCGACCGCGAGGAGGCGGATCGGCGGCTAAGCCGGCAAACCGCATGGATGTGGAGGATTGCCATGGATGACGCGACCCTGGTTGCGTTCACGCTGGTTACCATGATCAGCATCGCATCCCCCGGACCGGACATGTTGCTTGCCCTCTCCAACGGATCACGCTTCGGCGTGCGCCGCGCCTGCATCGGTATGGCCGGGGTTATCCTGGCGGACCTGATATTGATCGCCGTCGTCGCCGCCGGTTTCGGCGCCCTGTTTGTCGCCTCGGAACTTCTGTTCTCGATCTTCAAATGGGCCGGCGTTTGCTATCTGGCTTTCCTTGGCATCCGATTGCTGGCGTCGGGCGGGCTGAGCGATGAATTGTCGTCCGTGGAGAAACGGGCATCCGAACGCTCGGAATCGATCTTCCTCAAGGGCGTTCTGATCGCGGTCAGCAACCCGAAGAACTATCTCTTCTTCGCCGCGCTGCTGCCACAGTTCATCGATCCGGGCCGTCCGCAAAGCCGTCAATATCTGGAAATGTCCCTGATCGTGGCGATCGTGGATATCGTGGCGATGCTGGCCTATGCCGGTTTCGGCTCGCAGATCGTCCGGTTCCTGAAAAAGCCAGGCGCCGTCTGGCTGGACCGCTTGTGCGGGATCACGTTCCTGGTTCTTGCAGGATCGCTGGCGCTGTACCGCCACGGCGAACGGGTCGCGCTGGGCTAGCCGGTAGGGTCGGGAGGTTTTCAGGAAGCAGTTAGAATCCGGGATGGCGCGAGCGTTTCGCCGCGATCAGGCTTCCGGTTCCGCAGACGGAATTGCCGGCGCCGGTCCGCGTTGCCGGCGCTTGCGGTCGACGCCGAGGCCCGTCGCCTCCAGCATGCCCTTGCGCTTGGCTTCGTAGTAATAACCGGTCTGGTAGAGCCGGTCCGCCCGCTTGGGATTGCCGTCGGACACCAGCCAGGCGCCGCGCAGATACTTGACTGCGTATTTCAGATTGGTTTCAGCGTCGAACAGGCCGCTCGCCGGCCCGCCATAGCCCATGCCGCGCGCCGTGGCGTGCTTGATCTGCATCAGCCCCCAATGGCCGCGATTGTAGGCGCGGGGATTGAACGTGCTTTCCCGATTGACCACATGGCGCACCAGATCGACCGGCACTTCATAAACAGCGGCATATTTGTCGATCAGCTTGTCGATCTCGCCGCGCACGCCGGTCGCCGGCTTGCTCGGAGCCTCCGGCACGACCATGGCAACCGCCAGACCGGCCGGTGCTGTGATCGGTGCGCCGGCAGGCTGCACAGCCTGTGGCGTCGGCCCGGCAAAAGCCGCCGTCTGCGCCGCGACCGCGGGCGCGCCGCCCTGCGCGGACGCGGTTGCAACCATCTGGCCTTGAACGACGACGCCGGCAACGTTGTCGCCACCCGCATAGGCGGGGTTGGACGGCTGAGGCAGAACCGAAACCGTCTCCGGCAGCACGGGATAGCCTGCATCCGTTCCGGCAGCGGCGCCTGCTGTTTGCGCCATGCTCGGCGCCTGCGCGACCTGTGAAGTCGTTGAGCATCCGGAAACGCTCCCGCAGGCGAGCAGGAAAATGGCCAAGAGCGGCTGTGGGCGCAATCGCGCAGCGACTGCCAGAAGGATCGGAGAGGAAGCCAAGCGCCGTCTGGTTCCGTTGATCGGACGTTAAGTTTTCCTTACAGCAGCTTCCCTCGCCCCGCAATCCGTGCCTTCTGCAAGTTTCGGGTGGTGCGAACAGACGGAAAATGCAATTCTGTTCCTGATTTGTACACGATTTCAAGGAGCAGGCCATGACAGCCATAGCATCCTCCGGTCATATGGTTTTCGAAACCGCCATGGGTTTCATGGGCATTGCGTGGAGCGCCTCGGGGCTGACACGTCTGTGCCTGCCGCAATCCAGCCGAAGCGCGGTCGAGCATCGGCTATCGCGTCTCGGCTTCACGGATTCCGGCCAGGGCCACCTGCCGGACTGGATCGCCGCCGCGGTCAACGGGATCAAGGCCTACGCCGTCGGAGAAATCGTGGATTTCTCCGACGTACCGGTGGATTTGTCGGACGTGGATGAGTTTCGGCTCGCCATTTACGGCGAAGCCAGGAAACTGCGGTTCGGCGAAACCACGACCTATGGCGAATTGGCGAAGCGCGCCGGCCATGCCGGTCTTCCGCGCGAAACGGGCGCCGCGCTGGGTGCCAATCCCGTCCCGCTGGTCATACCCTGCCACCGCATAACGGCGGCCGGCGGCAAGATTGGCGGCTTTTCCGCTCCGGGCGGCGCGGTCACCAAGGAAAAGATGCTGGCGCTGGAAGGCGTGCGGCTAGGCCCGCCTCCCGTGGCGCAGAAATCATTCGGTTTCTGACTTCCAGCGTGACCGGCTGATCCCTAAAGGAGCCTAGTCGTCAAGGAGCCAAGGGAAACGACGGTCCCGCTCCTGCTCTTTGCAGTTATAAACCGGGCAGGACTTGATATCGGCACTGGGCACAAAGACCTGGTTTCGTATCTGCCCGTTGGGACAAAAGCGGCTGTCGCGCACGTACCGGTCGTACAGCGGCACGCCCGAACGGGGCGACGTGTAGCGCAGGATCACCGCGCCTTGACGATCGACGGTTGACTGCACCCGGTCGCAACTCATCTGGGTGGGATTATAGCGTGAGATTGCATGTGCCTGCACCGCTACCAGCGAAAGGCAAACAGTGAACAAGACGGTCTTCATCGGCATTCTCCAGCAGCGGGCTGCATCTGTGCCCGATCGGCAATCGACTACAACGCACGCCGTGCCGCAAGAGTTTCATGGCTGCGGCCTGCGTCGCATTGGACGTGGTTTGCGGTCTTGGAAGCGCCCGTTCGATCACGCTATCTTGTTTTTACCGCTAAAGCCGCTTATATGGACGGCGTTGATATTTCGGGCCGATTGACCCGCGCCTCGCGATTTTCGCGTTTGCTGACGTCTTTCTCCAAAATCTCGATACAATCGACCGGGAATTCATTCGGTCAAAGCAAAGCAAGCGAACTGTAAGGAAAAATCGCATGGCAACTGGAACGGTAAAATGGTTCAACGCCACCAAGGGTTATGGTTTCATCCAGCCCGATAACGGCGGCGCCGACGTTTTCGTTCATATCTCCGCCGTTGAGCGGGCTGGTCTTTCGACGCTCGTCGAAGGTCAGAAGATCAACTTCGAGATCGAGCAGGACCGCCGCACCGGCAAGTCGTCCGCTGGGTCTCTGAGCAAGGCAGCCTGATCTGCAAGGCGCGCGCCGGGCGAAGGCTCGGGGCGCACGGCAGGTCACGGATGTACTGATGGCCGCGCGAGAAGCGCGCCGGAGTGGAAGGTCCGAAAAGCCGAAGCGGCAGATTGCCGCCGGCATCGGTCAAAAAACTCCCGGTCAGGCTACCTGACAATGGAAGGCGGGCTATGCCCGCCTTTTTGTTTGCCTGGTGCATGCCGCCCAAAGCGGTCGGTTTGGTGCGACGAAAAGCAGTGCCGCCTTACGATGGCGCGATGAAGGGCTGCGACACCGACTGGAACACCGGCATGGCCTCAAGCTGCGCCGCGTGCGCCGAAAGCGCCGGATAGGCTGCCATGTCGATGAGCCCCGGATGCGAATCGTTGAGGTGCCGCAAGGCGACCGCAACGGCGATGTCGGCATGGCCGATCCGCTCCCCGAACCAGTAGTCCGTGCCGCGCGCCGCGCGATCCTCTTCCAGAACCGCCAGAACGCTGTCGATCTGCGCCTTGCACCGTGCCACCCACTGGTCGGAAACGTGGCTGTGCAGCCTCATCTCGTAGAACAGGCTGACGGCCTTGTCCGCCATGCCCATCGCCAGCGCCGCGATTTTCACCGCCCGATGGCGCTGCGGTTCCGCCGCCGGGTACATCGCCCGCTCCGGTCCGACCAGCCGGTCGACATGCTCGATGATCAGATGGCTCTCGATCAGCACGTCACCATCGTCCAGCACCAGAGTCGGCACTCTCGTCAGCGGGTTGTACGGCCGGATCTTGTCCGCATCGCCGAAGGTGGACCACGGCCGGTGCTCGAACGGCAGGTCGTAAAGCGTCAGCGCGATGCCAACCCGGCGGACGAACGATGAATCATATTGTCCGATCAGGATCACAGGCGATCTCCTTGAAACAGCCGACGGAAGCTCATGGCAGCCAATCCATCGGCACGTGGCCCGGATCGGCCTCGACCCGCTTCAGCCACGCCGAGACGGCCGGATAGGCGCCAAGATCGAAGCCGCCTGCTCCCGCATCATGCGTGTAAGCATAGAGCGCAATATCGGCGACGCTGTAACCGCCGGCGAAAAACGGGCTCGCCGCCAGGCGCTGTTCCATCACGCCCAGCGCCTTGTTGCCCCGCTCAAGCGTCGTCGCCAGCCGTTCCGGCGTGGCGTCCCTGGCGCGTTCGGGGAAAGTCAGCAGCGCCCGCCGCACGGCGATATACGGCTCATGGCTGTATTGCTCGAAGAACAGCCACTGGTAGGCCAGCGCCCGCTCAAACCTGTCGGAGGGCAGAAAGCGCGTTCCTTCGGCAAGGTAGAGCAGGATCGCGTTGGATTCTGCCAGGCGTCTGCCGTCATCCAGTTCCAGCAGCGGCACCATGGCGTTCGGATTCTTCGCCACATAGTCCGGTTTGCGGGTATCGCCGGTGTGCGAACTGACCTCTACATTGGTGAAGGGAATGCCGAGCTTGGCCATCAGCAGCCGGGGCTTGTAGCAGTTGCCGCTGTCGGCCATTCCATAAAGCGTGGTCATGCGCACTCCCCTCAAAGAGGCATGAGCATTGCCGCATGAGAGGGTCGCAATCCAGTGATTTGTTCTTGTGCGAGGATCAACCTTGCTGATGGATCAGGCGCGCACCTAGCCGAACAACGAAATCACATTGCTGCCCTGATAAAGCAGCCTGTCCAGTTCGAGCGGCGTCTCGTCGAAGATCGCTCCGGCAGGCGCGGCACGGCCAAGCAGAAATCCTTGCAGCATATCGGCGCCGCCATCGAGCGCGACACGCAGGTGCAGCGGCTGCTCGATCCCCTCGACCAAAACCTTGGCCCCCCGCTCGTGCAGCAATGAAAGAAGCGCCCGGAACAGCCGTTCCGCCGCCGTATGGCGGCACAGTTCCGCGAACCAGCCGCCGTCGATCTTGACGATATCCGGTTGCAGCAGCCGCAAACGATCCTCTGTCGAGTGATCGGAGCCAAAATCATCGATCGCGACCCGCAGACCGAGGCGGCGCATTTCCTGCACGATCTCGGCCAGAAGATCGTCGTCCGCGGCCTCCTTCTCGATGATCTCGCAGACGAGATCCGCTGGGTCCATTGCGCATTCCTCGATCTGCTCGCGCAAATTGGCAAGATCGGCCAATGCCCGCCCCGGATGATCGTTGACGCAAGGGTCGTAGTTGAAGAACAGCTGCAAGCCTTGGGCGTCGAGATTGCGGAAGTTCCGGATATGCAGTGTCCGCGACAGGGTTTCGACAAACAGCCTGTCTTCAGCGGCCAGACCGGCCAGGAAGGTGTCGACCGGGACCACTTCCCCGGAGAGCCGCGGCTGCATCAGGGCTTCGACGGCGACCGGATCGAGCACGGCGTCGCGCGGCGCGAAGATGGGTTGATAGGCCGTCCACAGACGGTGGTCCCCAACGACGCCATATTCTATGCCAATTTCGTCGGCGAATATGGCGTCATGGACGTTGCGCCGGCGCTCCACACCCTTCGTCATTGCGACGCCCGCCGGCCGAAGGCCTTGACCGGGCGGCCGGACCGCAAGGGCGGCTGCACCACCGGTTCGCTTGCCATGCCGCCGGCGCCGGTCTCGACCGAATTGACCGGGCGCGGCGTGCTGAACACCCGGAAGCTTGTCGGAGCGAGTTCCGGCCGCGCCAGCACATAGCCCTGCACCATCGAAGCGCCGGACTGCTCGGCGAGGTCGAGCTGCCAGCTCTCCTCGATGCCTTCAAAGACGGTGCGGATGCCCTGTTCCTCGAAGCTGGAGACCATCGTCTTGAGCAAGGCGAAACCCGCGCCAGAATCCATCAGATGCGTAATCCACTGGGCATCGAACTTGACGATGTCGGGCCGCAGTTCCTTGATCCGGTTGATGTCGGAATCGTCGGCGCCGTAGTCGTCGACCGCAATTCGGAAGCCGTTGCCGCGCAGCGCCTCGACGAATTGGTAAAGCACCTCTTCAGATGCGGTGCGCTGCTCCGTCACCTCGCAGACGACACGGCGCGGATCGATCCCCGCCTCGTGCAGCACAAGCCGCATTTCGCGCAGGGCCGAATCGGAGATTTCGCGGGTCGTGAACACCGATGGATCGAAATTGACGAAGATAGACGCTTCCTGCGGCAGGCAGGCACCGGCATTGAGCAGATGCAGCGTGCGGGTCAGCGCCTCGATATGCAGCCGATCGACGGCGGGACAGGTGTTGAAGAAGGTTCCGGGCGACTGCGGTTCGCCGTCGCGGAAAGGGCGTATCAGCCCCTCGAAAGCGGCCACCGAAAGCTTGCCGTTATGGAAGGCGAAAATCGGCTGGAAGGCGCTCTTAAGCGTATAGAGTCCCCACACACCGGTGGAGGTGCCGTCGTCCTGACGAATAATATGGGCAAGCCCTGTACTGCGCGCCACGGCTCCTCACTGCATACCGGCCAACGGCGCATCTAACCAGCGAACGTTTTACCGCCCGTTAATGGGCAGCCTGGCGTTTTACGGAGCTGGTCCATTCGACGATGCTTGCGCTCGGCAGGGCAATGGGACAATAGAAGCGCCGCGACCAGTTCTCGACCCGGAGATCCCCTGCCATGGCCTTTCTTTCCGATGCCCTTTCGCGCGTGAAACCCTCCGCGACAATCGCGATGACGCAAAAGGCGCGCGAACTGAAAAAGGCCGGACGCGACATCATCGACCTGAGCGTCGGCGAACCGGATTTCGACACGCCGGACAACATCAAGAACGCAGCCATCGACGCCATTCGTCGCGGCGAGACCAACTACCCGCCGGTCTCCGGCATCGTGCCGCTGCGCGAGGCGATCGCGCAGAAGTTCAAGCGCGAGAACAACCTCGACTACACGCCTGCCCAGACCATTGTCGGCACCGGCGGCAAGCAGATCCTGTTCAACGCGCTGATGGCGACGGTCAATGCCGGTGACGAGGTCATCATCCCCCGCCCCTACTGGGTCAGCTATCCGGAAATGGTGGCGATCTGCGGCGGCACATCGGTGTTCGCGGAGACCTCGATCGCCGACGGCTTCAAGCTGACGCCGCGGGCCCTGGAAAAGGCGATCACGCCGAAGACCAAATGGCTGATCATGAATTCCCCGTCCAACCCGTCGGGCGCCGCCTACACCGAGGCCGAGCTGAAGGCGCTGGGTGATGTCTTGCTCAAGCATCCGCAGGTCTGGATTCTGACCGACGACATGTACGAGCACCTGACCTATGGCGATTTCGTCTTCCGCACCATCGCCGAGGTCGAGCCGCGCCTCTATGAGCGCACGCTGACCATGAACGGCGTCTCCAAGGCCTACGCCATGACCGGCTGGCGTATCGGCTACGCGGCCGGCCCGCTGGAACTCATCAAGGCGATGGACGTGCTGCAGGGTCAGCAGACCTCCGGCGCCTGCACCATGGCGCAGTGGGCCTCGGTCGAGGCGCTGAACGGCCCGCAGGATTTCGTCAAAAAGAACAAGGCGATCTTCCAAGGCCGCCGCGACCTCGTCGTCTCGATGCTCAACCAGGCGCGCGGCATCACTTGCCCTTCGCCCGAAGGCGCCTTCTACGTCTATCCGTCCTGCGAGGCGCTGATCGGCAAGAAGACCAGGGAAGGCGCCGTCATCGACAGCGACAAGACCTTCTGCGGCGCGTTGCTGGAAGCGGAAGGCGTCGCGGTCGTGTTCGGCGGCGCCTTCGGGCTAGGACCGAACTTCCGAATTTCCTACGCCACGTCGGAAGCGAACCTGGAAGAAGCCTGCACCCGCATCCAGCGCTTCACCGCCAGCCTGAGCTGAGTGAAATAGAGGCTAGTGTGACATTGCAGCCACTCCATGCAAGATTCCGTAACGTAAAGCCACAGTTTATCGACGGCACAAGCAAGGCGCTATTGCGGTCCTGAAGACTCCAGATACCAATTCGCAAAGATTGGCGCCGGGGGTTTTTATGCGAAATAGATTATTGGCCACGACGGCCATTGCATTGGCGATGGGCGGCGCCGCAAGTGCGGCTGACTTCCAGGAGAAATTCGAGGGGACTAAGCCAGCAGTTTCCGGCTTCAACGGAAAGATCGAGTTTGGTTACATCAACACCGACATCGATTCTGGTGACGACGCGGATGGCGCATACGGCGTCGGCTCCTTTTCGGCGCCGCTTGGCGACCAGTTCGGCATACAGGTCGACGCGGGCCTTGCGCGTCTGGACAGCGCGGTCGATGTGACACTCGCAGGCATTGCCGCGCATGGCTTCTGGCGCGACCCGGATCGTGGTCTTCTGGGCGGCTACGCGCAATATTCCCGCCTGTCATCCGGTGGTCCGGACGCCAATATTTTCCGGCTCGGAGCTGAGGGCGAAATCTACCTGGACCGAGTCAGCCTCGAAGGGTTCGCCGGTGCCGACATTGTCGATGGCTCGTCGGACAACGAGACCTATTTCTCCGGTGACTTCACGGCGGCGTTCTATGCGACCGACAATTTCCGCATCAGCGGCGGCATCGGCCATCAGTTCAATGAGACCTTTGGCAAGGTGGGCGCGGAAGCCATGCTTCCCTTCGCCGCCAACAACGTCGCGCTCTTCGCCGACGGTAATTTCGGCAGCGACTACCAGACGTACCGTGCCGGTCTGCGCATCTATTTCGGCGAAAGCGGCAAATCGCTTCTCGCTCGACACCGCGAAGACGATCCGCGGACACGCTTGCTCGACTTCTTCGCGCTTGGCGGCGCCTTCAATACGCCTTCGGTCGGTGGCGGTTCTGAGGAAGGTGGCGGATCGGAAGAAGGCGGCGGTGGTTCTGAGGAAGGTGGCGGAGCCCCCACCTGATACGCAGGACGCACAACGCCTCCTGGCTGAATTTTTGCCTGTTGCGTAGCTGACAACGAAAAACCTGGTGGCTTGAATTGAGCACCGGGTTTTTCGTTTGACGCCGGGACTATTCGACCAAGGAGATGAACTCCCGGAATTTTCCGCCCGCCGATCTCTCGATCTTGTCCACCTGAACCAGCGTCAAGGCAATCTCAGGCGCGAATTTCTCGTGCACATAGTCTTGAAATGCCGGCTGATCCGGCTCCCGGCCCGAACCATCATCGACATAGCGCACCTCGATGTGATCACGGGCGATCTGTACGGCCTGCCACTGCCGGGCTGGAAGGAATTTCATCACAGCAGGAGGCCGCAGTTGCGGCCAGACCCGATCTCCGTCGGGCAGCACGAACATATCACGGGTTCGCCCGAGTATGCGTTTTATAGTGGGCAAGCTGCGCCCACACCCACATGGCTGCGTCGGAAGCTCGGCTATGTCGTTCTGTTCATAGCGGATGAGAGGCAACGCATAATTATAGAAAGGCGTCACCACGACACGCCCGCTTTCGCCGGGGCCACACGGCGTGTTGTCGTCCTTGAGCACTTCCACCAGGTTCGATTCCGCGGCAACATGATACATGTTGGAATGAGGACATCGTGTCGCCATCTGGCCCGATTCTTCACTGGCATAGAAATCAGTGATTTCCACGCCCAGTTTCTCTCGCACAATGTCGACCTGATCATCCGCCAACGTTTCGGCAAAGGTGAACACGTGCCGCAGGTTGGAATGCCAGGGGAGCCCTGAAGCATATCTGGCAAGAGCCGCGATGTTGGTCGGATAGGTTTTCAGATAGGCAGGACGCATGCGGTTCAGAAAATCCACCTGCACGCTTATTGGTGCGGAGATCGAGAGAAAACCATGCCGCCCTTCGCCCCCGAGATGCGACCAGCGCGCGCGCAACTGGCCGTCGGGCGGCGGGCCTATTTCCCGCCGGTCTACGGAAATCGTCACATAAGGCAGATCGCGGTCTGCTTCTGCCCAGTCATGCGCGCGCTCGACGATGGCACGGGAAGAATGCGTCAGCAGCGCGCTTTTAACGAAGTGAATGGGCCTGCCGGTCGAGCCGGAGGTTGAGAACGGCACAATGCTGCCAGTCGCCTCCGGAACCGTTCGGGCACGGAAGACATCCTGCCTATCCTGTAAATCGGAGCGTTGTAGAAAAGGAAGCTCGGACCAGCGGGCAAGATCGATGCGGCCTTGTGCATTGGTTACCGGCGTCAATCGCGCGGGATAGGCGTCCGTCTCCGCGATCGCATGCGAAAGCAGCCTTTCCAGAAGCGACCGCTGCATTTCCTGGAGGTCTTCCACCGATGCCCACTGCGACTGCCGCAGCGTTTGCACGTATCGGGAAACGGGATTGTCGAGCATCATCATTTCGCCGGGTACAGTGAAAAAATGCCCATTATTTGCACCGCTCCGATACCGGTCTTTTTCAATCGCTCAACCAGCATACTGTTCGTCGCTGACCTTCTCCAGCCAGTCGACATAGCGGCCTTCAAGGCCTTCCTGCATCGCCACATGCGCCATGGCCGAACTCGGCCCGGCGCCATGCCAGTGTTTTTCGCCCGGCTCGAAGAACACCACGTCGCCGGCCCTGATCTCGCGGATCGGACCGCCCCAGCTCTGCACGCGACCGGCGCCGGAAACGACGTAGAGCGTCTGGCCGAGCGGATGCGTGTGCCAGACCGTTCGTGCGCCGGGTTCGAAATTCACCAGCGTCGAGGCGAGCCGCGCCGGCGCCTCGGTACTGATCAGCGGCGTCTGCACCACCCTGCCGGTAAAATAGCTCTCCGGTGCGATGACGCTGGCGACGCTGCCGACGGGAATGATTTTCATGATTTTGTTCTCCGTTGTCGGGCACACTTGGCCAGCGCGTCCCGCTTCGCAAGAGCCGGCGCTATTTTTCTTGCCCTGCCCCCGAACCCGTGTGACGATGCGATCGGCAGACTGGCAAGCCTGCCCGCGACGGCCGCAGGCCGGCCGCCGCTTCCAGAAGCTCAGAGTGCGATCGGCGAAACCGCAGTCCACTTGCTGATCGCTCTCGATGACAACGCGAGTGGAGGCAAGCCATGGGCAATCGCGCCGGAGGACGACGCACGGGACCGAAATGCATCGCCATAGTCGGTCCCTTCGCAAGCGGTAAGACGACACTTCTCGAAGCCATTCTCGCCCGCACGGGCGCAATCCCCCGCCAGCAGGCGGTTTCTTCCGGCAATACGGTTTCCGACAATTCGCCCGAAGCGAGAGCCCACGCCATGAGCGTCGAGGCGACCTTCGCCACCACCCAGTTCATGGGCGACGCGATGACATTCGTCGACTGCCCCGGCTCGATCGAATTTTCCTTCGAGGCCGAGCCAGCGCTCGCCGGCTGTGACCTGGCCGTCGTCGTCGCCGAAGCCGACGAGAAGAAAATCCCGGCGCTGCAGCTCATCATGCGCAAGCTCGACGACCTCGGCATGCCGCGCGTCCTGTTCCTGAACAAGATCGACAAGAGCTCGGCCGGCGTGCGCGATACGCTGAAGCTGCTGCAGCCTGCCAGCTCCGTGCCATTGCTGCTGCGCCAGATTCCGCTGCGCAAGGATGGCGTGGTCATCGGTTCCATCGACTTGGCGCTGGAGCGCGCCTACGTCTATCGCGAATACGCCGAAAGCGAGATCATCGAGATTCCCGGCGACGAGAAAGCCCGCGAGACGGAGGCGCGCTTTTCCATGCTGGAGACGCTTGCCGACCATGACGACCAGCTCATGGAGCAGTTGCTGGAGGAGATCGAGCCACCCAAGGACGAGGTGTTCGACGATCTCGCAGCCGATTTGCGCGGCGGCGTTGTCACGCCAGTCCTGATCGGTACCGCCGAGAGAGGCAACGGCGTCCTGCGGCTGCTCAAGGCGATCCGCCACGACGCCCCGGACGTCGAGGAAACCCGCAAGCGCCTCGGCGCCCCCGACGGAAACGCCACGGTCGTTCAGGTGATGAAGACCTTCCACACGCCGCATGGCGGCAAGCTTTCGGTCTCGCGCATCCTTTCGGGCCAGATTGCCGACGGTTCGGATCTCTATTTGCCGGACGGAAATACGGTCAAGGTGTCGGGAATCTACAAGCTGCTCGGCAAGGACCAGATCAAGCAGACCTCCGCCAAGGCCGGCGATACTGTAGCATTGGGCAAGCTGGATGAAGCGAGGACGGGCCAGACCTTGACCTCGGCCAAGGGCGGCCTGAAGCCGCTTGTTGATCTGGCGCCGCCGCAGCCGGTCTACGCCTTTGCTTTAAGACCGAAGGAGCGCAAGGACGACGTGAAGATGTCCGCGGCGATCCACCGGCTGGCCGACGAGGACCCCTCGCTGTCCCTCACCCACAATCAGGATTCGGCCGAAACCGTCCTCTCCGGAAATGGCGAGATGCACCTGCGCGTCGTGCGCGAGCGGCTCGAGGGAAGGAACCAGATCGCCGTCGAAGGCTATGCGCCGGCCGTCCCTTATCGCGAGACGATCCGCAAGTCGGTGGAGCAGCGCGGCCGCCACAAGAAGCAGTCGGGAGGTCATGGCCAGTTCGGCGATGTCGTGCTGCAGATCAAACCGCTGCCGCGCGGTTCGGGCTTCCAGTTCACAGACACCATTACCGGCGGCGTGGTGCCCAAGACCTACATCCAGTCGGTGGAAACCGGCGTCCGCGACTATCTCAAGTCCGGGCCGCTGGGCTTCCCGGTCGTCGACATCGCCGTCAACCTGTCGGACGGTTCATATCACGCGGTCGATTCTTCCGACATGGCGTTCCAGATGGCGGCGAAGCTGGCCATGAAAGAGGGCGTGGCCGCGTGCTCGCCGACTTTGCTCGAACCGGTGATGAAAGTGGAGATCTTCACGCCGTCGGACGCAACCGCGCGCATCATCGCCCTGGTGCCGCAGAGGCGCGGCCAGATCCTGGGCTACGACGCCAGGCCGGACTGGCCCGGCTGGGACGTCGTGGAGGCGACGATGCCGCAATCCGAGATCGGCGATCTCATCATCGAGCTTCGCTCGGCCACCGCCGGTGTCGCTACCTATCGCGCCAGCTTCGACCACATGGCCGAACTGGCGGGTCGGCTGGCCGACGAGGCGTTGAACGGTCGTGGCAAGGCGGCCTGACGAAAGCCGGCAAGCAGCAAAAAGCGGCGTCCGGACATGGACGTCGCTTTTTCATTTACCACCAGGGAACAGCTGTTTCGGAAAACAAAAAAGCCGGATCAAGAAGACCCGGCTGAGTTTGATGGAAGCGCCCGTTAGGGCTAAACCTCCAGAGGGGAACACTCCAGGATGCTAATGGGAGGAGAACGCATCCAGGAGATGACCTGAATATGAGCGCCGGCTGCCCAATAAACAAGCATCGATTTTGCATCGCACGCATGCAAAAAGACAAAGGCTGTGGTCCAAAGGCAAACTGACGCCAATAGGGCCAGAAATGCGGGAAAAATCGATTAGCTTGTAGGCAGTTTGCCGATTTACGCTGCAATGAAAGGGTTTAGCGGTCTGGATCGCCTCGCCTCTTATGGCGCCGAAATCAGCAGCCGGGCCGCCCCGGCAGGGGCGTCCACCCGAGTTGTTGACGCCAGCCCGTCAGTAGGACCAGTTACGTGCCTTGGCGAACATGAAGTCGCGGAACGCCTTCAGCTTGGCCTGGTTCTTCATCGCTTCCGGGTAGACGAAGAACGTGTCGAAAGACGGCCCTTCGAGTTCCGGCAGGATCGGCACCAGGCCGGAATCGTTGTCGGCCATATATCCGGGCAGCATGGCGATGCCGATGCCGCGCCGAACGGCCCTTCGCACCGACATCAGATCGTTGATCTGCAGCACCGTCGGGCGCTTGTCGCCCTCGGGCCGGCCGACGGTTTCAAGCGCATTGAGACCAGCAAGATAGGATGGCACCGGCTCGCCAAAGGTGACGATGCGGTGCCCGTCGAGATCGGCGACCGATTTCGGCACGCCATGCTTGTCGAGATAAGATTGCGCTGCGAAGGCGTGCAGATGCACTGTAAACAGCCGCCGCTGGATCAGGTCGGGCTGCTGTGGAAGGCGAAGCCGCACGGCGCAGTCCGCCTGCCGCATGGTCAGGTCCAGTTCCTCGTTCGTCAGCACCAGCTGGAGATTGATTTCCGGATAAAGATCGAGGAATTCCTTGGCCCGTTCGGTCAGCCAGCCGGTTCCGAGACCAACGGTTGTGGTTACCCGAAGGACGCCGGAAGGACGATCCTTGGTTTCGCGCAGCTGGGTCTTGATCGTTTCCAGCTTCATCAGCACGTCATGCGCGGTGCGGAACAGCATCTCGCCCTGTTCGGTCAGCACCAGGCCGCGGGCATGACGGTTGAACAGCGGAACCCCGACATCATGCTCGAGCGCGCTCACCTGCCGCGAGATCGCCGATTGCGACAGATGCAGTGTCTCCGCGGCATGGGTGAATGACCCAGCCTCAGCCGCCGCGTGAAACACGCGAAGCTTGTCCCAATCCAACGCCATTGATTCCCCTCGTTTGGTTGGCGTTTGAACAACAAATTTGGGTATTTTACGGCTTATTCCGCCGCTTCCCGATGCACCTCTACCCCGGCCAGATACTTTTCCGCCTCAAGCGCAGCCATACAGCCCATTCCCGCCGCCGTCACCGCCTGCCGGTAAATGTCGTCCGTCACGTCGCCCGCCGCGAACACGCCGGGCACGTCGGTGCGCGTCGAATCCGGCGCCGTCCACAGATAGCCATTCGGCTTCTGCTTGAGCTTGCCGACGAACAGTTCGACCGCCGGAGCGTGGCCGATCGCGACAAACACCCCATCGACCTCGAGACTGGATTCCTGGCCGGTGACGACGTTCTTCAATTTCAGCCCTTCGACCGAAGGCGGCAGCGGCGTCTTGCCCGGACGGCCGGTAACTTCGTCGACCACCGTGTCCCAGATCACCTTGACGTTTTCCTTGCCCAGCAGGCGCTCGCGCAGGATTCGTTCGGCGCGGAAATCGTTGCGGCGATGGATGACGGTGACCGTCCTGGCCAGATTGGACAGATAGAGCGCCTCCTCGACCGCGGAATTGCCGCCGCCGACCACCGCGACATCCTTGCCGCGGTAGAAGAAGCCGTCGCAGGTCGCGCAGGCGGAAACGCCGAAACCCATGAACGTCTGTTCGGACGGGATGCCAAGCCATTTGGCCTGCGCTCCCGTCGCTATGATGAGCGTATCGGCCGTATAGACCGTGCCGGAATCGCCCTTGGCGACAAATGGCCGGACGTTCACGTCAACCTCGACGATGATGTCGTTGACGATGTCGGTGCCGACATGCACGGCCTGCTTGAGCATCTCGTCCATCAGCCACGGCCCCTGTATGGGGTCGGCGAATCCCGGATAGTTCTCGACATCCGTGGTGATCATCAGCTGGCCGCCCTGCTGCAGGCCGGCCACCAGCATCGGCTTCAGCATGGCGCGCGCCGCGTAGATCGCAGCCGTGTAGCCCGCCGGGCCGGAACCGATAATCAGGACAGGGGCATGCTTTACCGTCATGGAACAGCCTTTGCAGAAGCGCCGCCATGGCGCCAGACAAGATCGATGCCTGCGTAATGTAAGTGCTGGCCGCGAACCCAGCAAGGACAGTTGAGAAGTGTCCCCGGAAAGCTGCCGCCAGCAATGTGAGGTCAACCGCCCGTTCCGGCGAATTGTGCCTGTGACGGGTGGCGCAGCGCCGAAACTCGTTTAATTAAAAGCAGACTCACGCCGCGGAAAAACGCACATGCCCGTCAAGGCCGACCTCGACGCCATCGACTGGAAGATCCTCAAGGAACTGCAGGATGACGGCCGCATGACGAATGTCGAATTGTCGCGGCGTGTTGGCATTTCCGCGCCGCCCTGCCTGCGGCGGGTCAGGCGGCTGGAGGAAACCGGAATCATCCGCAAATACCGGGCGCTGCTGAACGCCCCGGCGCTCGGAATGGACGTGGTCGCCTTCTGCCTGGTCGGGCTCAACCACCAATCCGACGCCGAACTCAAGATTTTCGCCGAACGGACCCGCCTGTGGCCGATCGTCCGCGACGCCTGGATGGTGTCGGGCGAATCCGACTTCCTTCTCCATTGCGTGACGCGTGACCTTGGCAGCTTCCAGAACTTCGTCATCGAGGAACTGGCCTCGGCGCCGAACGTCGATACGGTGCGGACCGCGCTCACCATCCGCCGGGTCAAGGACGAGGGGCTGGTGGTGATTTGATGTTGCCGCCGGCTGCGCCCGTAGCTCGCGAAGCGAACAAATCCAGATAGGCCTGGACAACGGCTTCGCGCGAAAACGTGGTCTGCAGGGTTTGAAGACCGCCGTCTATGATCTTTCCGGCAAGACCGTCCTCTTTCTCGATCCGGGCAAAGCCTGCGGCAAACCCTTCATGATCGCCGATGTCGACGAGCAATCCGTTCTCACCGTCCCGCATGAACCATGCCGGGCCTTCCGACCGTGTTGAAACGACGGGAACGCTTTGCGCCCACGCCTCCAGAACGACATTGCCCAGCGGTTCATGGCTTGACGCCATGGCAAAGCAATTGCTGGCCGCGACATAGGGCCTTGGATCCTTCCGCCAGCCGAGAAAGCGAACCCGCTCCAGAACGTTCAATTGCGACGCGAGATCGCGCAGATTGGCTTCTTGTTCGCCATTCCCGATCAGCCAGAGATAGGCGTCGGGCCGCAGCGCGAGCGCGCGCACCAGCACATCGAATCCCTTTCGCGGAACGAAACGGCCCATGGAGGCGATAAGGAATGCATCCCGTGGCGTGTCGAGTGTGGCGCGGTCGAACGGCGCCACACGTTCCATGCTGGTAAAATTGGAGATGACTTCCACGCCCCGCTTCCAGCCCATTTCGCGGACATGGCGAGCTATCCCCGGCGTGTTGCAGACCACCGTATCGATGTTGCGGAATTTGCTCAGGGTGGTCGGATAATCCCCAAGTCGAACCAGCCGCAACGGCTCCGGATTTGCCGGCACCAGCTTTGCCCCCTTGGGCATCCAGCCGAAGACGCAATCGGGCTTCCACTGCCTTATCAGCGCGCTGACACGCAGCGGCAGCATGAGACGGTCAAGCGAAAAGGTGCGGAAATGGCTCTCCATTACCTCGACCGAGCCATCTATCAGCGGTTTCCACGTCCGGTCCGGGCGGATGATGACCTTCTGCTCGACCCCACGTTCAGCGAAGCCGTTGAGGAGATGAACGAAAAACCGCTCGGCGCCGCCGTCCTTGCCGAAATGGAAATGCAGAACCTTCATGCGCCTGCCTTCGGTCCGGGCTTGTCGGCGCGGTCCATCGCGTCCATCGACGGCCGATCCCGCAAAGCGTTGCTCTGGTATATTTTGGCCTCGGTGAGGAATGAATAGACCGCCCCTGTCATGGCCTCGATGAACCCGGGAAAGCCGCACCGCCAAAGACCGTTGCGCAGATAGAGCCGCAGAAAATACACCGGCGGATTGAACAGAAGCTTGATCCTGCGAGGCTTCGTCCCTGCCGCGACCAGTTGGTCTGCCTTCAAAGACGAATATTTGTTCTCTTTCAATATCTGCTCGTCCATGACCAACGGGCGGAAATGCAGAAGGCTCCCCTGAAGGGCGTTTTCGACCTTTCCGTCTGGCCGAATGCCCTCATGGACTTTTTGCGAGAGATCGTAGCTTCCATGACCGCGCCGGATAAGGCGCAGATTGCGCCGCTCATGCACCCGCCGCGGCGTATACCCGTAGCCGATCAAATATGGACGCCGCGCGATGCGCCATCCGACGATACCGGGTTCGGCCTTCAGCAGGTGCGGCAGCACTTCCTTGAGCGGCTCGTCGAACCGCTCATCCGCATCAATGTTGAAGCACCAGTCTTCGCGGCATTGCTCCAGCGCATACTGCTTCTGCCCGGCATAGCCGCGCCATGGTTCGGAAAACAGCCGGATCGGCCAGCCTCGTTCAATGTAGGTTTGGATCAGAAACAGCGTGCCATCGGTGGAGCCGGAATCCACGATCACGATATCGCTGCAGACATCGAGGCTTTCGATGCAATTGCCGAGATAGGCTTCCTCGTTCAGGCAGATGATGAATGCCGACAGGGCAAGCGCGCCTTCCGCTCTTGAAACCTCTGTAGCCAAGCCGGGATCCCTTCCGCCGCGCGGTTCACAAACCGCAGTACCCTACCCGCAGATCGTCAGCCGGAGCATTAGAATCCCGTCGGCGGAAATGCAATCCGCGCCGCAAGTAGGCCCTTTCACCCCGCAGCAGTTTCGTTTATTTGTAAATTGCTTGGGGGAGCAGTCCAAACGAACGATTATCCTAGAATTTTTTCGAGATATGCACATCAGATACGATGTGCCGTTGCCGACGTTAAGATCAATAGAAACATTGATAGATTTTATAAAGATAGTGAAATTACAATTTTTTATTTAGAAAATAGAAATTGCGCGAAAGAACTTCCTCCTTGCACTGAGTAAACAGAATTACCGTCGTCAAAAATTTTTGATGAGGTTTCCTACTGTTTTTATTGGCAAAGAGAGTTATTTTCATGGATTACACATATATTTCGCCGCCGCTACCTTCAATTTTTCGATGGAGACGTCTCTATACCCAAAAAAAAGGCATCAGCTGCCTCCGGGCCATGGAGTACGAGAGGCTTGGCCAAGTGCCGCTTGCCGCACCGTTGCTCGATGTGGGTGGCGGTCGCAATTCTCTCTACAAAGATCTGCTCCCGGGCCATGTCGGCTATGAATCCGTCAACATAGATCCGACCATCGAACCAACGCATCTGGTCCAGCCGGACGGAACCTTTCCTGTCCAAGACAATCACTATGCTACCTGTCTATGCCTCAATACACTCGAGCACATCTACGATGCGAAATTTGTGATTGACGAAATCCACCGGGTCCTGGCGCCCGGTGGCCTTGTCTACATAACGGTGCCGTTCATTTTCCGCATCCACGGCCATCCGGACGACTTCTTCAGGGCAACACCAAGCTGGTGGCGGGAAACGTTGAAACGCGCCGGATTTTCCCAGGTGAGTTTGCAGCCCCTGGTTTGGGGCCGCTACACCAGCGCCGCAAGCATTCGTGGCTATCGTGGCCTGTTCAAGCGCACGCGGTTCCATCTCTCCCATCTCGCGGACCTGATCTATGCAAGGATCGCATTCTCCCGTAACGAGGGCCTTTATTCAGGCAAACGGGGTGAACGCATTTGCGGCGTAGCGATGGGATATTTTATCACCGCGACGAAGTGACAGAGGTCGGCTTATGAAGAATCCGTTCCGCGGCCTGATGCTGAATTGGCATCGCATTGCGGATACGCGCCAGATCACCCTGGACGGGGTTCGCATTTCCACAGATTCGCAGACGACGCCACGCTCGGTTCGGTCCGCCTTGTTCAAGGGCACATACGAAAGCCACGAGCGCAAGATTGTGCGGCGCTTTCTCAAGCCGGAGCACCGTGTTCTGGAAATCGGTACTGGCATCGGGTTGGTATCGCTGGTCTGCGCCAGGATTTGCGGCGCTGAAAAAGTCCTCTCCTACGAGGCAAACCTTCGCCTCGAACCTATCATCCGTTCAAATTATGCGCTTAACGGGCTGACCCCCAATTTGCACATGCGCGCGATAACCGTGGACGGAAATCCGATCACCTTTTTTCGAAATGACAATGTTGTCTCCTCCTCGACCCTGGAGCGAGGGGGTGATGTGGAAAAGGTAAAGGTGGAAAGCGACCGTTTCGACAATGTATTGGCCACGCACAGGCCCGACGTCGTCATCATGGATGTCGAAGGCGCCGAAATCAACCTGCTCAGCGGCTCAACTCTGGCAGGCGTCAAGCATATCATCGTGGAAATCCACCCGCATATCACCGGCGAGGAACAGGTGGCGGCCATGATGGCGGCGCTGAAGGACAAGGGGTTCGAGCCGCATGTGCATGAGCACAAGACGATCATGCTGAGCGCGAGGACCCGCCTTGAGGCTTCACACTGATCGAGACTGCTGGGTAAGCCTGGCATAAATCTCGATAAGCTGCCTGGCTTCCCGTTCGAGCGGAAAATTTGCCTGGGCATGATCCAGTGCCGCTTGGCCCGCAACACCGCGCACCGCGTCATCCGCCATGTACCCCCTCGCTGCGTCGACCATAGCCTGGACTTCGCCGCGCGGTATGATCGCCCCTGTAACCCCTTCCTCGACAAGTTCCGGAAAAGCCCCGACATCGGTGGCGACGACCGGCACGCCGGTGGCCATGGCTTCCAGGGGAGTCAGGCCAAAACCTTCCCAGCGCTGCGGCGCGACGAACAGCGACAGAACCCGGTACCAGCGTTCGATATCCGTGTGCTCGCCGGCGAAGAGGATGCGGTCCGCCAGCCCCGCATCGGCGACGCGTTGCTTCAAATCGCGTTCGAAACCTTCATGCTGCGCGGTGGCGCGGCCAGCTATGATGGCAGACCAGCCGGGATGGGCCGGCAACAGCGCGATCATGGCATCGACGAAGACGTCCGTGCCCTTCTGATGCCGGACCCGGCCGAAGCACCCGGCATAATGCTGCGCCGGGTCGAGGCCGAGCGCCGCCTTCGCCGCGGCAGGGTCTGCAGAGGGCGAGAATTTGGCCGTGTCTATCCCATGCATCACCACGCTGTGCGGCACAGTGAGATAGGCGGCAGTCCTTTGGCTGGTTGCGATGACGTGATCCATCCGCCGGATCAGGAAACGCGTCCACCCCTTGTGCTGGCGTTGCGAGGCGGAGGTGAAGACCAGCTTGAGCGGAGCGCCCAGCGAGCGGAGCACCAATCCGCCAAGCATCTCGACATTGCGGCGCGCGTGCCACACGCGGGGTCTGCCGTCCGGCAGCCGCCGCCACAGCTTCCAAAGGTCACGTGATCGTATCCGGGGAAGGCTGGACGGCAGGCCCGGCCCCAGCACGGCGATGCCGAGCCCCAGACTGCGCTGCATCGGCACAAGCTGGATGATGGTCGAGGTGACGCCGGAGAGCCGCCGCTTGAAGTTCGGCGCGATCACCTCGACTTCGTCAGCATCGAGATAAGGCGCCCTTGTCATGGCTGCGACCGATCCGGCTAACCGGCCACTCAGATGAACTGGACCTGCACGATTTCGTAGCCGCGCGCGCCGCCGGGCGCATTGACCTCGATGGCGTCGCCAACTTCCTTGCCGATCAGCGCCCGTGCGATCGGCGACGAGATCGAGATGCGGCCCGACTTCACGTCCGCCTCCTGATCGCCAACGATCTTGTAGGTCTTCTTTTCCTCGGTGTCCTCATCGACAAGAACGACAGTGGCGCCAAACTTGATCTTCTCGCCCGACAGTTTCGAAATGTCGATCACCTCGGCGCGCGCAATCAGATCCTCAAGCTCGCCGACGCGGCCCTCGTTCAAACTCTGCGACTCCTTGGCGGCGTGATATTCGGCGTTTTCGGAAAGGTCGCCATGCGAACGGGCCTCGGAGATCGCCTCGATGATGCGCGGCCGCTCTTCTTGCTGGCGCCAGCGCAGCTCCTCCTTCAACGCAGCAAATCCTTCGCCTGTCATCGGCACCTTGTTCATAGCATAACCTTTCGTGCCGCCAGCCCCGTCTTTTCGGGGACGGCCCTTTCGTTGGGTACAAAAAGAAAACGGCCCGGCAGCTTGGGACTGACGGAACCGTCTCACCTCGGATTATCGAAATATAGCAAGCTCTGCGCGTTTTTCACGACAAAAATGCAGACGCACCTCCGCCATGTGAAAAAGGCGACAGCCGCGTCCGTCGCGATTGTCGCAAAAGCGCCTTCGGTCAGCTCCGCATGAAGCGGTCGATCTGTTCGGAAAGCATGCCATATTCGCGCGAGCTCTTGCCCGCCCGTTTCTCAATCTGGTCAAGCTGCTCGCGCGCTGCCGCGAGATTGCCGAGCTGCAAGTGGGCTTCGCCCATATATTCGCGCACCAGCGTGTAGCCCGGATCGTTCCTCAGCGCTTCCTCGTAGTATCCCAGGCCGACGACGACGCGGCCGGACTTGCGGTGCGAGTAGCCGAGATAGTTGAGGATGCGCGGATCCGTCTTGTCGGCGGCAAGGCTGAGCACGGCAATTGCTTCATCGTAGCGTCCGGCCATCGCAAGCGCCCGGCCCTGCTCGTAGATATTGTCGTCCTTCAGCATTCCTTGCTTGGGCGCCACGCACTTCTTCTGGGCATCGTCATAGACTTCGCCCTTGGCACAGCTGGGCGTGCTGGCGCCGCTGCCGCCGTCACCAGCCGCATAGGCAGGTAGTGCGAGCATCGGCAGAGCGACCAACGCTGACATCAAATGAACCGGGAATCCTTTGTGCATCGAAATTCTCCTCCGCAAGACGATAAGAGACTAACGCTGCCGGAGGCAAAATTCATCCTGGAAAAATCAACGACCTAACCGCGGAAGATAAGCGCTGCCCCACCGGCGATCAGCGCGAAGCCGAGTACATGATTCAAAGTGAGAGCTTCCTTCAGGTAAAACACTGAGAACACAGCAAAAACCGACAGGGTGATGACCTCTTGCATGGTCTTCAGTTCCGCTGCCGAGTAGACTTGGCTGCCGATGCGGTTGGCCGGCACCGCCAGCCAGTACTCGAAAAACGCGATCATCCAGCTGGCCATCACAGCCAGCCAGATCGGCGACGCCTTGAATTTCAGGTGGCCGTACCACGCGAACGTCATGAATACGTTGGAGGCAATCAGCATCAGGATGGGCAGTATCCTGGGCGAGGATAAAATCGTCATCATTGGGGGAACCGATCGAAGGAGGGAGACACCATTTCATGCCAGCTTTCTCGTCTGTCAATCGTCGGCGTGGCGCATGGCGTGACAGCCCTCGCAAATCCGCTATCATCCCCGCCAGGCGAACAGGAGGGATGGCCGGTGAAGCGGCATGAGGACAGGGAATGGGAGCTTTCGATCGGCCCCGACACCGTGCGCCTGTTCATCGAAAAGGCCAAGACACTCACCGCTGCAATCAACGAGGACTATGCCGACGGCGCCGAGCACGAGGTCGAGTTCGACGGCGACCGCAAGGACACGCATCACCATGACGGTCTGGCCGAAGAAGAAAGCGAAAACCTCACCGAGGTGGAACTGCGCGAGCTGATCGCCGACCTCAATGTCGATGAGGCATCCGATCTCATCGCCCTGGCCTGGATCGGGCGCGGCGACTACGAGGCATCCGAATGGACCGAGGCCGTGACAGCGGCGCGGGAACGCACCGGCAAGCGTACCGCGAAATATCTTCTCGGCATGCCGATGCTGGCCGACTGGCTGGAGGACGGACTGGAAGCCATCGGCGCCTGACGCCATTGCAACCAGCGCGTCAGTGGCGCGTGACAACGGCGTAACGCATTGTGAAGCGCCCCGTTTCGCCTCGAGGCAACCTCCCCTGCCTTGTTGCCGTTATCGCACCATGAGGGCAGGCAGATTTTCTCGTCTTGTTGGATTGGCATCGGTGGCGGCCTTGCTGGCCGCAGGACCGCTCCTTGCGAAATCCCCTGAAGCCAGACCCGAATTGCCGCGAACCGCGCCGCTTCCCGAACTGCAACGGGAGGCCGAGCCCGTGGCACCCGCCAAGCCGCCCGTGCCTGAAATGCGGCCCGCAGATGCGCCGAAACCGGCCGAGGCGAAAGATGGCGGCAAATCGGAAAACTCCGAACCGCAGCCGCCGCCCATTGCGCCCAAACCGCCTGAAAAGCCTGCGGATGCTGGGGCGGCTGAAAAGCCGGCAGCCGGTCGGCAGACCGGGAAACCTGAAGACACGGAAAAGAAGCCACCGAAGCGGCCGCTCGATCCGCGCGTCAACGTCGTCCCGCAGGACAAATTGCCGGCCGAAGAAATCGCTTGCCGCCAGCGCTTGCAGGCGATGGGAGCTGAATTCGAGAACCGCAAGGCCGAGCATGATGGGGATATCGGCTGTTCCATTCCGTATCCGCTCATGATGAAAAAACTGACCAGGACCATAGACCTCGCTCCCGAAGCCGAATTGAATTGCGGCATGGCCGAAGCCGCGGCGAAATTCATGACTGATGTGGCGTCGCCGGCTGCGAAGGCCGAATTGGGATCGGAGATCAAATCGATCAACCAGGCATCGGCCTATGTCTGCCGTCCGCGCCATAATGGCCAGAAGATTTCGGAACACGCCTTCGGCAATGCGCTGGACATCGCCCGTTTCACATTAGCCGATGGGACCGAGGTCGATGTGAAGCCCGCCCCGCCGGAGAAGCAGGAGAAATTTCTGCAGGCCGTTCGCAAGGCCGCATGCGGCCCGTTCAAGACGGTGCTGGGACCGGGCAGCGACCCGGATCACGCCCTGCATCTCCACTTCGACCTCGAACCGCGACGCAACGGCGGCACCTTCTGCCAATGATTCCCTGCCCATACCAAGCGCGGGAAGCCGTGCCTCAATTTGGCCGCAGCTGTAAACGGCGGCGCTGATTTTTCCTTTACTGTTGGGCACTAAACTCTGTTTCTTCGAGGGACAGGGATAGTCCGATGGCAACCAGCCTTCGCACCGCAAATGCCGCCAGGCCGCGCCGGCGGCAGTCCAGTCTTGCAGCCATCCAGGTTGGCGGCCTGCTTTCCCTTGCCGCATTATCGGCCTGCAACACCGGCGACGTGTTCGCGCTGCAGCCGGCAGTCGATGTCGGCACGCAGACTGCCGCGGTGCCCGCCTATAGCGGCATGCAGAAGCTGGTTCCTTCCGATCCTTATCTGACCACGGCGGCCTATCCCCGCATGGATGAGCCGATGTCGTCTCCGGCCGAACAGATGCCGGCGGAAGAGATCGAATGCCGGCAGGAACTGCGCCGTCTCGGCGTTTCCTACACCGACCTCGCGCCCATAGGCGAAGGCGGCCAGTGCGGCATAGCGTATCCGGTCAAGGTCAGTTCTATCGGCAGCATCGCCATGAAGCCGGCCGCCACGCTCACCTGCAACATGGCCGCGACATTCGCGGGCTGGTCCAAACGCGAACTCGTTCCCGCCGCCCGCTGGCGCTACATGTCCGGCGTCAAGGCGATCCATCAGGGCTCGAGCTATTCCTGCCGCAAGATCGCCGGTGAAGGGGTGCTCTCCGAGCACGGCAAGGGCAACGCGCTCGATGTCATGAGCATCGAACTGAACAACGGCAAGGACATCGACGTGCGCAAGCAGGGCCTGTTCTCGTTCCGTGCCCGCGGCTTCCTCGATACCGTGCGTGCTGACGGCTGCGAGTATTTCACCACGGTTCTGGGGCCCGGCTATAATTACGACCACCGCAATCACTTCCACTTCGACATCAAAAGCCGCAAGAACGGCTACCGCGCCTGCCGCTAGCGCGACCGCCAAGCGACGGCTAGAATCGCACGGGGGTTTTGGCGGTGGCACATGAGTGAACGGAGCTTTACGCGGCGCGCCGGACATTGGTTCGCCCTGTTCTGCGGCGCCTATCTTGGGATAGCCTATTTCGTCGCGCCGGAATTGTGGACGCTGCGCGACCGCGGCGCTGCCTCCAAGGGCACAATGTTGACGCGCACCCCGCAGGGCATAGCGGGCGATCCCATCAATGTCGGTCTCGTCGGCACCGAAAAGGACGTACTCCACGCCTTCGCCATCGCCAAATGGGACACAGCCGACGCCGTGACGCTCAGGACGGCCATCGAGATCGGTGAAAGCGTCCTTTTCGATCGCCCCTACCCCGACGCCCCGGTAAGCCGCTTGCTCTTTCAGGGGCGACCGCAGGACCTCGCATTCGAGCAGCCGGTCGGCGACAGCGCCGACAGGCGTCACCATGTGCGGCTGTGGCGCACGGCCGAGGTCGGCACCGACGGCCGCCTGATGTGGCTGGGTTCCGCCAGCTTCGACATGGGCGTCGGCGTCAGCCACGACACAGGCGCCGTCACCCACCACATCGGCCCGGATATCGATGCCGAACGCGGCTATCTCATCAAAAGCCTCTCAGAGGCGGGCATGCTCGAATCATCCATGCAGATTGAGGGTGTGGGTGCCACCGAAAATGGTCGCAACGGCGGCGGCGATCCCTACTTTACCGACGGCAAGGCAACGGTCGGAATGCTGCGGCCGGCGACCTGACGCGCGGCGGATGCTGTGGGCAAGTGTGTTTGCAAAGGTGTAAATCGCGCCTTCCGACCTTGCATCCCGGATGCTATTGAACGCCGATGCTTTACATTGAAATAGCCATTGTGGTCGTGCTCATCTGTGTGAACGGCCTTCTGGCGATGTCCGAACTTGCCATCGTTTCTTCCCGTCCGGCCCGTCTCAAGGGCATGATCGACCGTGGGGTGCGAGGTGCGGCCAGCGCGTTGATGCTCGGCTCCAACCCTGGCAAGTTCCTTTCTTCGGTGCAGATCGGCATTACGCTCGTCGGCGTGCTTTCCGGTGCTTTCTCGGGAGCAACGCTGGGCGACCGCCTGGCCACCGCGCTGGCTGCCGCCGGCGTCAGCCAGCGGGTCGCCGACCTTTTGGGCGTCGGCATCGTTGTCGCCGTCATTACCTATGGCTCGCTTATCATCGGCGAACTGGTTCCCAAGCAGATCGCCCTGCGCGATCCCGAAGGCGTGGCGGTGCGCGTCGCGCCTGCCATGACCATTCTCGCCAAGGTAGCGCTGCCGCTTGTCTTCCTGCTCGATATTTCCGGCCGTTTCATCCTGTGGCTGCTCGGCCAGCGTGGCAAAAGCGACGACAAGGTCACCGACGAGGAGATCAAGATGCTGGTGGCCGAGGCCGAGCATCATGGCACCATCGAATCCGACGAACGGCGCATGATCGCCGGCGTCATGCGGCTGGGCGACCGCGCCGTGCGCGCCGTGATGACCCCGCGCACCGATGTCGACTGGATCAACCTCCAGGCCGATGACGCCACCATCCGCAAACTGCTGATGGAGACCCAGCATTCGCGCCTGCCCGCCGGCGACGGCGTCGACGCCATGATCGGCGTGGTGCAGACCCGCGACGTGCTGGCGGCGCTGCTCGGTGGCCGCACGCTCGATCCGCGCAAATATGTGCGCAATGCCCCGATCGTCCATGACCAGGCCGACGCGCTCGACGTTCTGGCGCGGCTGAAGGAATCCGATGTCCCGATGGCGCTGGTCCATGACGAGTACGGCCACTTCGAAGGCGTCGTGACACCGGCGGACATCTTGGAGGCAATAACCGGCGTCTTCCGTTCGGATCTCGATGCCGGCGATGAAAACGAAAGCGCCGTGCAGCGCGACGACGGCTCCTGGCTGCTCGCCGGTTATATGCCTGCCGACGAGATGGGCGACGTTCTCGGCATCGTCCTGCCGGAAAACCGTGACTACGAGACGGTCGCCGGCTACGTGCTGTCGCATCTCGCCCATCTGCCGTCCACCGGCGAGACGGTCGATGCCCAAGGCTGGCGCTTCGAGGTTGTCGACATGGACGGACGGCGCATCGACAAGGTCATCGCCGCCCGCCTGCCCGGCGCGCACCGCGAGATCGTCCGCTAGCATCTTTAATAAAAGGGGCGACCCGGAGGCCGCCCCATCCTGTTTCTCGCAGGATTTCCGTGATTTCTACGCCGCTCTGATTTCTTCCTCGGCGATGTCTGCCTCGCGGGCTTTCTTCAGAGCCTTGGCCCACCATGCGACATCGTTGATGAGCGCCTGCGCGGCCTGATTCAGATGCTCGAGTTCGTCGAGCTTCTTCTGGCCCTCGCGGACAGCCAGGAAGTCGCCCCAGGTGATGTGGACGGCGGACTTCACCGGCGCCATTTGCAGTTCGACGGCATGCATGCGCAGTTGCTCGACGGCGCGCGCACCTCCGACACCGCCATAACCGACGAAGCCGGCCGGCTTCTTGTTCCATTCGTTGGAGGCGTAGTCGATCGCGTTCTTCAGCACGGCCGTTGGGCCATGATTGTATTCGGCGGCGGTGAAGATGAAGCCGTCGAACTCAGCGACCTTCCTTTGCCAGCGTTGCGCAACTTCGTTCTGCGAAGGCACCCAGGCCGATGAGGCAACCTCATCGAAGAAAGGCAGGGGGAAATCGCGAAGATCGACGATCTCGACATCGATATCCGCATGCTGGCGGGCGATCCTGGCGATCCATTCGACCGGCTTGTCGGCGAAGCGCGCCGCGCGCGTCGAGCCGACAACAATCGCGATCTTGGGTTTGGACATTGGTCTCTCCTTGAAAACTTATGGTATCGATTAGATACCTGCGCTATATGAGAGACTGGGTTTGCCGTTTGCAAGGAGGCACTTTTTTGAAACCGAGGCACCTGCATGCCAGCGAGGATTGCCGCGCGGTCAGCGAAATCCTCCAGCGCATCGGCGACAAGTGGTCCGTCCTGGTGGTCAGCCGGCTGGGCGGCGGCCCCATGCGCTTCAACGAACTGCGCTACGCGATCGGCGGCATCTCGCAAAAGATGTTGACGACGACGCTGCGCACGCTTGAACGCGACGGCTTCGTCACCCGCACCGTTTTCCCGACCATCCCGCCACGGGTCGATTACGAGCTTACGCCGCTCGGCAAGGAATTGCTGTGTCCCGTCAAAGGCTTGTCAGACTGGGCGATCAACAACATCGCCCGTGTCAACGAGGCGCGCCAGCGCTTCGACGCGGACCGGATTTCCTGACAGTTCAGGATTCCGGCGGCACGGCCTTGGGTTTGCCATCGCTGTCCAGTGCAACCATGATGAAGTCGGCATGAGTGACTTTTTCCATCAGGTCGGAAAGATAACGCTGCGCCCAGGCCTCGACCTTCAGGGTCATTGAGGTCCGCCCGACGCGTTCGATGTGCGAATATATGCACAATGTGTCGCCGATTTTCATCGGTTTCGCGAAGGACATTTCCTTCACCGCGGCGGTCACGACGCGGCCCTTCGCGCGCTCGGCGGCGCGGATGCCGCAGGCCAGATCCATCTGCGCCATCACCCAGCCGCCGAAAATGTCGCCTGCCGCATTGGCGTCCGAAGGCATGGCCAGCGTCCGCAAGGTCAGTTCGCCGAGCGGCTTCTTTCCGTCCGCATATTGCACCATGCATAGCTCCCCATACCTGACTCAAAGGCCTATCCTCATGCCAGGATGGCGTCAACGATCCGGTCTGCCCGTTGGTCCGGATCCAAACGACGAACCCGGTCGCTTTTTTCACAAGCCATGCCGGAAGCTGCGGTGACGCCGGCTCCGCGCGCGTCTAGGCTGCGTCTGGAGTTCGAGGATCGCATCTTTCCGCCATGCAGACCTATGATTTCATCGTCGTCGGCTCCGGCTCGGCCGGCTCGGTTGTGGCGGAGCGGCTTTCCGCTTCCCGCCGCTTTTCCGTCCTGGTGCTGGAAGCCGGCGGCAGCGACCGCCGCTTCTTCGTCCAGATGCCGCTCGGCTACGGCAAGACCTTCTATGATCCCGCCGTGAACTGGAACTACCGCACCGAGCCGGACCCCGGCCTTGCCGGCAATGCCGATCACTGGCCGCGCGGCAAGGTGCTGGGCGGCTCGAGCTCGATCAACGCCATGGTCTGGGTGCGCGGCGCGAAGGAGGATTTCGACGCCTGGGCGGCGGCTGGCAATCCCGGCTGGAGCTATGAGGACGTGCTCCCCGCCTTCAGGGCGATCGAGGACAACCAGGCTGGCGCGGACCAATGGCGCGGAACCGGCGGGCCGCTGCATGTCTCCGACTGTTCGCCAGCCGTCCATCCGCTGACGAAGCGCTACCTCGCCGCCGCGCAGCAGGCCGGCTTGCCGTTCAATTCCGACTTCAACGGCGAACGCCAGGAAGGCGTCGGCATCTACCAGATTTCAACGAAGAACGGCAGGCGCATGTCCGCCGCTCGCGCCTTCCTGCGGCCAGCCATGAAACGCCCCAACGTCCGGATCGAGACGAACGCTCTGGCGACGAAGATCCTGTTCGACGGCACTCGCGCCATCGGCATCGAATATTTGCAAGATGGACAAAACCGAACCGCGCGCGCAGCACGAGAAATCGTCGTATCGGCCGGTTCGGTCAACTCGCCGCAACTTCTGCAGCTGTCCGGGATAGGCCCGGCTTCCTTGCTGCGGCAGCTGGGCATTCCGATAGTTCGCGACAACGCCAATGTCGGCGCCAATTTGCAGGACCATGTGGGCATCAACTATACGTTCAGGGGCCGCCAGGCGACGCTGAACCAGATCCTCCGTCCCTGGTGGGGCAAGGCATGGGTCGGCGCGCGCTATCTCCTGCTGCGCTCCGGCCCGCTCTCGCTGTCCATGAACAACGCCGGCGGCTTCTTCCGCACCGATCCGTCGCTGCCACTGCCCAACATGCAGCTTTACTTCCAGGCATTCTCCACCGTCATTCCGCGCAATGGCGAGCGGCCGATCCTGACGCCCGATCCATGGCCGGGTTTTTCCATCGGCCTTTCGAACTGCCGCCCATCCAGCCGGGGCGAGATCATGATCCGCTCGGCCAGTCCTCACGAGCATCCGCGCATCGTCGCCAACGCCCTCTCCACAGATGCCGACGTGGCGGAAATGCTGGCGGCGGTGAAATTCGTGCGCAGGATCGCCTCCATGCCTGCCATGGCCGAATTCATAGAGCAGGAAATCCTGCCCGGTCCGTCGATCCAGTCCGATGACGACCTGATCTCCGACTTCCGCCGCCGCAGCGGCACTGTCTATCACCCGGTCTCGACCTGTCGCATGGGCCCGGACCCCGCACGCTCTGTCGTTGATGCCCGATTAAGGGTGCATGGGATCCATGGGTTGCGCGTAATCGACGCTTCCATTTTCCCGGATAATATCTCGGGCAACACCAACGCCGCGTCGATCATGACCGGCTGGAAGGGCGCGGAGATGGTGCTGGAGGAACAGGCATGAAAATTACCGACGTCAAAACCTGGGTCGTCGGCAACCCACCGCCCGGCATTGGCGGGCGCTATTTCATCTTCGTCCGGCTGACGACGGATTCCAATGTTGTCGGCTATGGCGAGGCCTACAGCGCCACCTTCTCCGCCCACATTACCGCCCGGATGATCGAGGACATGGCGGAACGCTACCTTATCGGCACCGATCCGCACGACATCGAGACGCTATTCCGCCGCTGCTACGCGTCGGGCTTCACGCAGCGCCCGGACGTCTCGGCCATGGGCTGTTTCTCTGCGCTCGAAATCGCCTGCTGGGACATTATCGGCAAGGAAGCCGGCCAGCCTGTCTACAAGCTGCTCGGCGGGCAGGTGCATGAGCGCCTGCGCACCTACACCTACCTCTATCCCGAAGAGGGCAGCGTCCACACCAGCGATGTGGCGCCGAGAAACGTCTACAACGACCCGGACATGGCGGCCGAATGCGCCGCTTCCTATGTCGCCCAGGGCTTTACCGCCGTGAAGCTCGATCCCGCCGGGCCTTACACTGTCTATGACGGGCACCAGCCGCGCCTTGCCGACATCGATCTGTCGGCCCGCATGATGAAGGCGATCCGCGCGGCGGTGGGTGCGAAAGCCGACATCCTGTTCGGCACGCACGGTCAGTTCACCGCCTCCGGCGCGCTGCGCATGGCCAGGGCCATCGAGCCTTATGACCCGCTCTGGTTCGAGGAGCCGGTTCCTCCCGACATGCCGGAAGTGATGGCCGAAGTGGCGCGCGGCACGAAGATGCCGATCGCCACCGGCGAACGGCTGACAACCAAATTCGAGTTTGCCCGCGTCATCGAGCAGCGCGCCGCCTCCATCCTGCAGCCCAACCTCGGGCGCTCGGGCGGCATCCTGGAGACGAAGAAGATCGCCGCCATGGCCGAGGCCTGGCACATCCAGATAGCACCGCATTGCTATTGCGGTCCGATCGTCGGCGCCGCCAACATCCAGCTCGCGGCGACGCTGCCGAATTTCCTGATCCTCGAATCCCTCAAGCAGTGGGATGGCTTCCACGCCACGCTTCTGAAGAAGAAGATCGAATGGCAGGACGGCTATGTGATCCCGTCGAAGGAACCCGGCATCGGCGTGGAACTCGACGAGGCCGTCTGCGAAGCGCACCCCTGGAAAGGCACGGACCTGCACCTGGAGATGAAGCAGGAGCCGCTGCTGCCCTGAAGAGTTTTATTGCGCGTCGTTCGAGTCACAAATAAATTACAAATCAGTAGTTTGGCGACATGGCCGGAATCAATCCGTCAATATCCTGACTCAATATCTGAGCGTCAGCGCGCCCGGCAGTATCTCGAACACAGCCGGGATCCGGCCGGGCGACTCTCCGTCTATATCCACCAGCGCGGCGTCCGCGCCGCTGACCGGCTCGACCGTTACCTTCCGACCCCGCAGGATCGTGATTGCCGGATGGTTGCGGTGTCGCCCGCCATAGAGCAGCCGCAGGTCCCGGATCAGCCCCAGCTTGCCGGCAGCGCGCAGGACGACGATGTCGAAGACGCCATCGTCCAGGGCGGCATCGGGCGCGATCATCATGCCGCCGCCGAAGAAGCGGCCATTGGCGACGGCGACCAGCGCGATGCGCGCCTCGAACGGCGGGGCGTCGTCCACGCTGACGCGTACTGTCTGGAACCGGTAACGGATGAACTCTCGCACCGTTCTCCAGAAGAACAGCGCCTTTGCCGAAACGCGGCCTTTGCGCTTGTCGGCATTCACTGCCCGGTCGGTCGCGCCGGAAAGGCCAAGGCTTGCAATGTTGATGAAATGGCGGCTGGCGAGCGCCCCGTCGTCGCCGACATAGGAAATGCGCCCTGCATCGACCTTGCGCGCCTGCGCCGTGGCGATGCGTTCCAGCAGCAGGTCGAAATCGCGCGGCAGGTCGAGACCGCGCGCGAAATCGATTCCCGTGCCGCAAGGGAGCAGCGCCAGCTCCACTGCCCCGGCGCCCTCGTCCCGCGCCTGCAGCAGCCCGTCCGCCGCCTCGCTGGCGGTGCCGTCGCCCCCGGCGGCAATGACCAACCCGAAACCATCGAGCGCAAATTCCAGCGCCAGTCTCTCGGCATCGCCTTCGGCCAGGGTTTCGCGCAACTCGAATTCACCGAAATGCCGCGTCAGCCCGGCCGCCACATCGGGCCAGTGCTGCTTGAGCCTGCCGCCGCCGGCAACAGGATTGAGGATCACGCCGACCTTCAAACCTGCGCCCTCCCCCGATACGCGGTTTCGAATCCACCCTGTCATTGAAGCGTGCGCAGGCTCCCCGGACAAGCCGAATGTTTGCTACTCAAGCGGCCCGATGCGAACCGGCCTTGTTAACCGAAAAAACCATCCTTGCCACCCGATATACCCGATAACCCCGGTATCCACAGGGCCTCGGCGGTTTCGTTCGGGGCCGTTCAGGCCTATGTTTAACCCATCTCAGGCGGCCACGGATCGCCCCCGTCGAAAGACGAGACGACCACGCGGAACTCCTGAGGCCCGTACGGCCCGGATCGACAGCGGCTTGCCGCCGGAAGAGAAGGATGCCGAGACCTACGGGGCCGCGGAAAGCGTGCGAACGCCAACGGCGGGCCGATGCAGCCATGAAGGCCGGACAAGTCCTTCGGTGGCGCACTTGAAAAGCCCGTGAGGGTGGGACAGGTGTGGTCTGGAACGGACGTTGCCCTCGGGCAACGACTGGCAGGACCGTCAAAATCAAGGCTGGCATGGCGCGACATCTCTAGGGACGTTGCCGCCGCGACCAGGTCCTGATCTGACAGGGAGGCGCTGGGAGAAATCCCGGCGCCGACTGTTTTCGGAACCTCGCCCCGGCGCGCATCGCAGAACGGCCGGCGGTCGGAGAAAACGGCTGGACCAAGCCGGGCCTTCTCCTTGCCGGGCCAGCGACGCGATGCCGCTTCACAGCCGCTGGCAAATCTGGCATATCTCGCACCGCACAATGTGCGTTCTCAGAAAGTTGCCGCCTTGCATCCCCTTTTCGAAATCGTCGGCTCGGTCGCCGCGTGCATCACCACTTTTGCCTGGTTGCCGCAGATCATGAAAATCCTGCGCGAGCGTCAGGCCCGCGACATCTCCCTCGTCACCACGGCCGCCCTGGCCTCGGGTGTGTTCCTGTGGATCGTCTACGGCATCGCCATCGGCTCGCTGCCCGTCATCATGGCGAACACGGTGTCGTTCCTGTTGATCGCCACCATCGTCGGCCTGAAATTGCGCTACGGCTGAAAACGTGCAACCTCCATGGCGCTGGGTCATGTGGGGCGCCGCGGCATGAAATTCTGGTCTGGTTGGCTGCTTGCCTGCACATTCTCGCTCGCTCCGATCTTAGCCGCTGCGCAGACTGCCCAGAATGACGACAAGGTCGTCAGTGTGGCCAGCGACGATCCGGATATGACCACAGCGATCGAGCAGGCTCGCGCCAGTCTTGATGAATTTCTGGCGATATCCGATACGCCGCCGGCCGACACGGACGATTTCAGATTAAAGGTCATAGTCCGCGATGGTGACGCCGAAGAGCATTTCTGGGTCATGCCGTTTTACAGGACTGCTGACGGTTTCGAGGGTGCCCTGGCGAACGAGCCGCAATCCGTCCACAACGTCGTGAACGGTCAGAACATCACATTCAGCCGCGACGACATCTCTGATTGGGGCTATGCTCGAAACGGCCGTCAGGTCGGCAGCTTTACGGTCTGCGTCTTGTTAAAGAAGATGCCGAGGGAAGAAGCCGACAATTACCGGACCAATTATGGTTTCGACTGCTGATCGGGCATCCCCGTCGTTCCAGTTTCGCCTTCCGCACCCGCCTTGCGCACCAGCGAGGCCGTCGCCAGCAATGACGCAAGATCGGCGATCATCGGCTCGATATGGACCTTGTAGTCCAATGGCTGGTCGATATCCGGCAATTCGAAGAAGTTCCTGTCATGCGGCAGCAGGAGGAAACCTTCGCTTCCGGTCAGTGCCACACGCGCCGGCTCGTCTGGCCATGCCTCGCCCAGCCACTGCAGCGCCTTGGCCAGCCGCCCGGTCACCAGCGGACGGGCGGCCTCGACATTGTCGGTGCGGAATTCATAGTCCTCGTCCAACGCCGGTATCCCGCTCGGCACTTCCTCCATCCGGCTGCCGAAAATGCCCTGGAAGAACCCCATGACCTTGTTTGTCCTGCGCGTCGCGATCAGCACGCCCGGGAACGGCGTCATGGTTTCGAAAGCGATGACGATGCCCTTGAAGACCGAGGATACCGCCTTGCTCGTCTTTTGCTCCAGCCGCGCCTCGTAGAGTTCGAACGAAAATCCCTCATACCGCCCTGAGATCGCGTCGTCGAAATATTCGCGATCGAACGAACCGATCGTCTCCGCCGGCAGCCTGTCGAAGGAATCGGGCTTTTCGCCACGGCGATAGCTGACGCCCTCGATGAAGCCGAAGATGACGGGCAACAGCCTGTCGCGAAACGATTGCCGCAGGTCAGTGGCGGGTTTCACCGCCGAAAAATAGGCGAAAACAGCTGCGACGATTCCAACGATGTAGAGAAACACGTGCGGCGTCGAAAACCACTGTTCGTAGGGATCGGCGAAGCTGTTGAATAGCAGCGCCAGCAAGACCGTCGCGATCAGCACCAGGCCGATGAACAGCGGCACCCGCCACCGGACCTGCCTTTGAACGGCGGCGCGCCTGGTCTCATAGGACTGCAGGTCCGACTGGATGCCGGCGACCACCGCCGCGTCCGGCATGAAATCCGCAGTATCCATCGCCACCCTCCGCTGCACAGGCGGCCCATGATAGCGATTTCTACCGGCGTGTCGCGACCAGCGTATATTGCCGCTCGCATTCGACGCCCCGTCCGGCGGATGCCGTGGAAACACGGGTAAGTTCGCATTTGCAAAGGGAAAAATCGGTGGTCTTCGTTATCATGGCATATACGATACCGGCAGACGGTGCTGGTGATGCGGGCAAAGCATGCTTTATTCTTTCGTTGTTCTCAGCGCGACACGGAGGATTCTGAAGATGCTTGGGAAACTTTTGGCGGCCGCCGGCCTGCTGACGGGGCTAGCATTTGCCGCGCCGGCAATGGCCGCGGGTGCCCGCACCACGGGCGACGTGAATGTGCGCACCGGTCCCGGAACCGGCTATGCCCGCGTCGGCACGCTGCCCGCCGGCACTCGGGTCGACCTGCGCGGCTGCGAGGACAATTGGTGCAATGTCCGCGGCGCCGGCCTCGGCGGCTGGGTGTCCGCCAACTATTTGACCAACTATGTCGGCCGCCCGCCGGCCGTCGTCATCCAGCCGCGGATCGTCGTGCGTCCGCCGCATTGGAACCGTCCGCCGCACTGGAATCGACCGCCACACCGGCCGCGCCCGCCCAAGCCGCGTCCGCCGCGTCCAGGCGGCAACTGCAAGATCGCACCCGGCTTCCATTGCCCGCGCTGACCACCTCCTGACAGCCTGATGTCAGCAGGCCGCAACCGACCGGCCCCGGAGGCGGGCTTTCCGCCTCCGGGGTCTTTATATTTGGACGGACTTTGCCCATATTCGACACATGGTCAAAACCCCGGAGAAAAGAGCGCCGTCCGCGCCGGCGAGCGACGACCGCGCTTCGGCGCCGAAGCGCCGTAGTCCTCTGACCGATTTCCTCGACGCCTCCGAGCCTTTGCATGGTGCTGGCTTTGAAGAGGCGCCACAGGCTGAATTTACCGGCACTCCCTTGAGCGGCTCGGTCTCGGATTGGGCCGAGCAGATTTCGCGCGAGGCCGAACAGGAAGGACGCGAGGTCGCCAGGGGCGAAGGCAAGGCCGCGAAGGCATCGAAAAAGGTGCCTGAGCGCTCCGCCTCGCCCACCCGCACTGCGCGTGGCACCTCCATGGGCGGCGCGGCGTCGGCCAAGGAACGAACGGCTGCCGGCCTCAACCCGGTCGCCGGTCTCGACATTTCGCTCGAGGATGCCGAGACGCTGAACAACAGCGGCGTCACGGCAACCGTGGCCGCGCTGTCGGCGCTGATCGAGAGCGGCAATCCGCTGCACAAGGACGGCCAACTCTGGACGCCGCACCGCCCGGCCCGGCCTGAAAAGTCCGAAGGCGGCATCGCCATCAAGATGGTGTCGGATTTCGAGCCGGCTGGCGACCAGCCCACGGCGATCAAGGATCTGGTCGAGGGCGTCGAAAACAGCGACCGGACGCAGGTGCTGCTCGGCGTCACCGGGTCCGGAAAAACCTTCACCATGGCAAAGGTAATCGAGGAGACCCAACGCCCTGCCCTGATCCTGGCCCCGAACAAGACGCTCGCAGCCCAGCTCTATTCCGAGTTCAAGAAATTCTTCCCCGACAATGCGGTGGAGTATTTCGTCTCCTATTACGACTACTACCAGCCGGAAGCCTACGTTCCGCGCACAGACACCTACATCGAGAAGGAATCCTCGATCAACGAGCAGATCGACCGCATGCGCCACTCGGCGACGCGCTCACTGCTGGAGCGCGACGACGTCATCATCGTTGCGTCTGTCTCCTGCATCTACGGTATCGGTTCGGTCGAAACCTATACGGCCATGACCTTCCAGATGCAGATCGGCGACCGCCTCGACCAACGCCAACTGCTCGCCGATCTCGTTGCCCAGCAGTACAAGCGCCAGGACATCAACTTCGTCCGCGGCTCGTTCCGCGTGCGGGGCGACACGATCGAAATCTTCCCGGCCCACCTCGAGGACCGGGCATGGCGCATTTCGCTTTTCGGCGACGAGATCGAGTCCATCACCGAGTTCGACCCGCTGACCGGCAACAAGACCGGCGACCTGAAAAGCGTCAAGATCTACGCCAATTCGCACTACGTCACGCCGCGCCCGACGTTGAATCAAGCCATGAAGTCCATCAAGTCGGAACTGCAGCATCGCCTGCAAGAGCTTGAAAAGGCTGGCCGCTTGCTGGAAGCCCAGCGGCTTGAACAGCGCACGCGCTTCGATCTGGAAATGCTGGAGGCAACCGGCTCCTGCGCCGGCATCGAGAACTATTCCCGCTACCTCACCGGCCGTGCGCCCGGCGAGCCGCCACCCACGCTGTTCGAATACGTGCCCGACAATGCCTTGGTCTTCGTCGACGAAAGCCATGTCACCATCCCGCAGATCGGCGGCATGTATCGCGGCGACTTCCGCCGCAAGGCAACGCTGGCGGAATACGGCTTTCGGTTGCCTTCCTGCATGGACAACCGGCCGCTGCGTTTCGAGGAATGGGACGCGATGCGACCGCTCTCCGTTGCTGTTTCGGCAACGCCGGGCGGTTGGGAGATGGAGCAGTCCGGCGGTGTTTTCGCCGAACAGGTCATCCGCCCCACCGGCCTGATCGACCCGCCCGTCGAGGTCCGCCCGGCCAAGAACCAGGTCGACGACGTCGTCGGCGAAATCCGCGAAACGACCGCCAAGGGCTATCGCACGCTCTGCACCGTGCTGACCAAACGGATGGCCGAGGACCTCACCGAATACCTGCACGAGCAAGGCATCCGCGTCCGCTACATGCACTCCGACATCGACACCCTGGAGCGTATCGAAATCCTGCGCGACCTGCGCCTCGGCGCTTTCGACGTGCTGGTCGGCATCAACCTGCTGCGCGAAGGCCTCGACATTCCCGAATGCGGCTTCGTCGCCATCCTCGATGCCGACAAGGAAGGATTCCTCCGCTCCGAGACCTCGCTGATCCAGACCATCGGCCGCGCCGCGCGTAACGTCGATGGCAAGGTTATCCTCTACGCCGACCAGATCACCGGTTCGATGGAGCGCGCCATGGCGGAGACCAACCGCCGCCGCGAGAAGCAGCTTGAATACAACCAGGCCAACGGCATCACGCCGGAAAGCGTCAAGTCGCGCATCTCGGACATTCTGGATTCGGTCTACGAGAAAGACCACGTCCGCGCCGACATCTCGCAATTCACCGACGGCGCCGGCGCCATGATGGGCAACAATCTCAAGGCGCACCTCGACGCACTGGAAAAGCAGATGCGTGATTCCGCCGCCAATCTCGACTTCGAGAAAGCGGCCCGCGTGCGCGACGAGATCAAGCGGCTGCGCGAGATGGAGTTGGCGATTTCCGACGATCCGCTGGCGAAATATGCCGACATGGAAAGTCCGGCTTCGGGCCGCGAGAAGGGCAAGCACAACAAGGGTGTGGCGAAACACCGGACGGCCGAGGAACAGGAGCGGTTCCGCAAGCTCGACGCCGCCCGCGCCGAGGAGGATGCCGCAAAAGCCGCGCGGCCGAACCTGTTCGCCAAGCCGGCTCTCGACGATATGGGCCGCTCCGGCGATTTCGCCACACCGGCAAAGGCAGTGGATCGGTCGCTGTTCAGGAAGCAGTCTGCGCAGGAGGCGCATGGATCGGACTTCGGCCTCCCCGGCGAGAACGAGAAAACGCTGTTTCGCAAGAACTCGCTCGACGAGATGACGGTGCGCCGCACCGAGAAGCCGGTCGAAGGCGCCAAGCCGGCAAAGCCGGACGAGGTGAAGCCGATCTTGCGCGAGCGTGCCGGCATTGGCTCTTATGAAGACCCTGCCGATCAGGCCCGCCAGAAACGCCGACCGGGCAAGACTGGCCGGCCGGGAAAATAATCCGTCCGCCTTGAAAGCCTTCGCCCATGGCCCCAGTCAAAGTCGACCCCGCGAAAGTCCATGAATTCGCCGACGCCTCTGCGTTCTATGCCTGGCTCGGCCGGCATCATGACAGCGAGGACGAGGTCTGGATCAAAGTCCACAAGGTGAATTCGGGGCTCAAATCCATCACCCCGGCCGAAGCGATCGAGGTGGTGCTGTGCTGGGGCTGGATCGATGCCATCCGCAAGGGCCATGACGACAAGAGCTTTCTGCAGCGCTACACCCCGCGCGGCAGGAAAAGCACCTGGAGCCAGATCAACGTCGACAATGTCGCCCGACTGATCGAGGAAGGCCGCATGACCGAACACGGCTTGCGGCAGGTCGAGGCCGCCAAGGCGGATGGCCGCTGGGACCGCGCCTACAAGAGCGGCAAGGAAATGAAGATCCCGGACGATTTGCAGGCCGCGATCGACGCCGAGCCGGCAGCAAAGGCGATGCTGGCAAGGCTGAGCGCGCAGAACCGCTTCGCGCTGGCGTTCCGCACGCACAACATGAAAACCGAGGCGGGCCGCGGCAAGAAGATCGCGACGTTTGTCGACATGCTGAAGCGCGGTGAGACGATCTATCCGCAAGGCAGGAAATAGCGGCTCTCGATCGCAGCCCCGCGCACGCAGATAATTTTCTTTCCTCTGTCGGCTCCGCTTTGCTTCGCCCGTCCTTGGGGTGTCGGCGCAATGATGCTGCCGCCACTCAAGGGAGAATGCACCATGTCGATCCTGTCATCCATCGGTCGCATCGCGACCCGATACTCGGCCACGCGCGCCCGCTACCGCACCGAACGCATCCTGCGTTCGCTGCCAATCGAGTTGCGCAAGGATATCGGCTGGCTCGAAGCCACCGATGAGACCAGCAACCGCCGCCCCGAAATCTTCTGCTGAACCGGCACACCGCAGCAATGACCCGCGACCGGATCCAGAAGCGTCCGGTGAAAGGCGGAAAATTTTTCCGAGGGCTTGTCGGCAAGGCCATGCCTCGAACGTCCTTGGCACGTAACCTGTCAGTTTAAATTGAGGAGGACTTGCGATGACCGAACAGACCAATGCCCAGCCGGCCCCGAAAGTGCTTGGCGGACTGACGCCCTATCTGGAAGTGGAAGGCGCGGCCAAGGCAGCCGAATTCTACCGGAAGGCATTCGATGCCGAACAGGTCTTCGCCTATCCGCCTGACGAGCAGGGGCGGACCATGCACATTCATCTGTACATCAACGGCTCGACGCTGATGATCGGCGATCCGTTTCCTGAACATGGCCATCCGCACCAGCCGGCTGCCGGCTACACGCTTCAGCTTCATCTGAAAGACAGCGAGATCGAAGACTGGTTCCAGCGCGCCATGGATGCCGGTTGCGAAGTTACGACGCCGCTTCAGGTGATGTTCTGGGGCGATCGATGGGGCGCGGTGAAGGATCCCTTCGGCGTGCATTGGGCAATGAATGCGCCGGTAGCGAAATAGGGAGGTCCAGATGCCTTACGTGGATGGTTTTGTCCTCGCCGTGCCGAAGGACAGGATTGACGAGTACAAGGCGATGGCTCGCACCGGCGGCGACGTCTGGATGTCGCATGGCGCTCTCTCCTATGTCGAATGCATTGGGGACGACGTGCCTTATGGCGAGTTGACCTCGTTTCCCCGCGCGGTTCAGGCCAAGGACGACGAGGTCGTCATATTTTCCTGGATCACCTACAAATCGCGGCAGGATCGCGACGAAATCATGAAGAAGGTCATGGAGGACCCGCGGCTTTCGATGGACATGGCATCCATGCCCTTCGACGGCAAGCGCATGATTTTCGGTGGTTTCGAAAGCTTCTTGGAGCTTTGACCGATTTGGCTGCCGCGCATCGGCGCGGCGGCCTGCAACCTCCGCATCGCTGCGCCGTTGCTCCTGCACAGCCAAGACAGGAGCCAGCTCGTGCCACTCAAAGCGTTTGCCCTCAATTGCACCCTGAAATCGTCCGACGACGAGGAGAAATCCTCGACGGACCGGCTGCTTGCCGACGTGCTGGCCGCGTTGAAGCCGCACGGCGTCGAAGGCGAGATCGTGCGCGCGCTCGACCACGACATCAAACCCGGCGTGCTGTCCGACGTCGGTGACGGCGACCAATGGCCGGACCTTCGCCAGAAGATCGTGGCGGCGGACATCTTCATCCTCGGCCTGCCGATCTGGATGGGCCAGCCTTCGAGCGTTGCCAAACGGGTGCTGGAGCGCATGGACGCCTTCCTGGCCGAAACGGACGACAAGGGGCGTATGCCGGCAGCCGGCAAGGTGGCGCTGGTCGCGATCGTCGGCAATGAGGATGGCGCACATCACTGCCATGCCGAATGCTTCCAGGCCCTGAACGATGTCGGCTTCACCATCCCGGCCAATGGCGGCCTCTATTGGGTCGGGGAAGCAATGGGCGACGTCAACTATGTCGACCTGCCGGGCACCCCGAAAGCCGTGGCGTCGATGATCAAGATGGCGGCGTCGAACGCAGCGCATCTCGCGAAGTTGCTCAAACAAAACTATCCCGGCGTCAGCGAATAGGCCCCGGCGCCAACCGGGGCCTGGATCGATCAGCAGGGCTCGTTGTCGACAATACGCCAGTTCGCGGCGCGTGCCTCGCAGGCGTTCGGGAATGTGCGCGCCGAACCGCGCCGTGTCGCGCAGACCGGTGCATATTCACGCGTACAGAACGCTGGCCCGCCACCGCCGCCGCCGCCATCCCTGCATTGGCCGGGGCTGACGACACGGTAACCGGCCCTGTCCGCCAGGCATGGATTGGCGAAGGTCTGGCGATCACCGCCCCGGCGCGCGCAAACCGGTTGATATTCCCGTGTGCAGAATTGCGAATCTGGCCTCGGTGGGCGCGGACGCGGACCGTCATCCACGACGACCGTACAGGCGGCAAGCAGCATCGACAAAAACAGTGCTGCCACGCCATGCCGCGACAATAGAATGCCGAACAGTTTCATGAGTCCCTCTCCAAACTGCCCCTTCCCCCGGCGTTCCCTCCACGCCTTGGCTCGATCCTCCCCATTCCGCCTGCAAATGCAACAGCCGCACCTGCCCATTCAGGATCGCTGTACCTATGCTTGCGGCTCTGTGGCCGATGACCTTTCTGCTGTGCGGGCGTACCCGACCCGCGACGTGGGTGCGCGCGTGAATCGCGACCCGCGCCGTTCTCTTGCAACAATCACATTTTCGTGCGATATATTTTCCAGTTCGGGCATTTGTGACCCGGAGACTGGAACGTTTTGCACGACCCTTTCCCCGATAGTCTGAATCTCTGACGCCCCGTTCTTCGGCGGGGGGTTTAGTCATGCTTCGAGGCATGATCGCCGAAGGAAACCACCGGACCTTTTCGCCGGAGCCAGCCGGCGGCCAGGGCCAAAGACTGAACGGGTGAAGGAGTTCCCCAATGCCCCAGACCGGCACCGTCAAATTCTTCAATGCAACCAAAGGCTTCGGCTTCATCACGCCTGATGGCGGCGCGAAGGACGTTTTCGTCCACATTTCCGCCATCGAGGCTTCCGGCATGCGCACCCTCGTCGATGGCCAGAAGGTCAGCTTCGACGTCGAGCCGGACCGCATGGGCAAGGGCCCGAAGGCGGTCAATCTGAGCGCTGCCTGAAAAGGCTGAGGCTACCGACAAAGTTTGAAGGGCGCGGCGAATTTCGCCGCGCCCTTCCTTTTGTGCAGATGCAGGGCTGACGAAACGGCCGTGCAGCGCGGACGGCAGGCATTGGAGCCGTTTGGCGCTCGATGAAAACGCTCCGAGACCCGCGAAAAGTTTCGCTTGCCGATAGCGCTAAAATAAAGGACAAATTTCCCCTTCGGGCATTTGCCGGCCCGACAAATACGACCGATGGGATCAGAGGAGCTTCCCATGCCGCAGACCGGCACTGTCAAATTCTTCAATCATGCCAAAGGTTTCGGCTTCATCACGCCTGACGATGGGGCCAAGGATGTTTTCGTCCATATCTCCGCCGTGCAGGCCTCGGGCCTTACCGGCCTTGAGGATGGACAGAAGGTGTCTTTCGACACCGAACCAGACAAGCGCGGCAAGGGCCCCAAGGCGGTCAATCTCTCGGTCGGCTGAGCAAAGCATCGTCCCGGTTCTCGCCGGTCAGTCGATCTTTGGCGTTCAACCGGCCGAACACCCCGAAGGGGTGAAGGATAATGTCGGTCTGTTAAATGCTTTGAACGAAGCGGCAATTTTGTTCAGCCACCGTTCAGCCACGGTCGCCTAATAGTTCTCGTCATCAACCCGAAACCGCCTCCTCTTCGCAAGGGGCGCGTCGGGACGAAGGAGATTGTGATGAACCGATACTTGAAGACTGCCATTCTTTCCGTCGCCGTCGGAGCGACGGTCCTGGCACCGCTTTCCGCCGCCAACGCTCGCGACTGGCGCCGGCATAGCCATTCGCATCGCGGCGGCGGTGATGCCCTCGCCGCCGGCGTCGTCGGCCTTGCGGCCGGCGCGTTGATCGGCAGCGCCCTGAGCCGGCCGTCGCCCGACTATTACGAGCCGCGCGCCAATTATTACGAACCCCGCGCCGACTACTACGAACCGCGTTATGTGGTGCGCCGCGCTCCCGCGCGTCAATATTACCCGACGTCCTACGCCGGCACGCTCGAGCCCTGGAGCCCCGAATGGTATGACTACTGCTCGGACCGCTACCGCAGCTTCAACGCGCGCAGCGGCACCTTCACCGGTTATGACGGCGCCCAGCATTTCTGCGTCGCCAACTGACCGATCCGCTCCCGAAGCAGGATTTCAGCTCGCAAAGCGTCGCCCCCAGGCGGCGCTTTGCCGTTTAGAGCAGGAACGGGTTGGTGCGGCGCTCTTCACCGAAACGGCCGCCCGGTCCATGTCCGCAGAGGAAACCGATGTCGTCTCCAAGCGGCAGCAGCTTTTCCTTGATGGAATGAATCAGGTCGGCGTGATTGCCGCCCTCAAAGTCCGTGCGTCCGATCGAACCCCGAAACAGCACGTCTCCGACATGGGCGAACTTGGCCGCACGGTTGTAAAACACGACATGGCCGGGTGAATGGCCCGGGCAGTGCAGAACTTCGAAAACATGGTCGCCGAAAGAGACTGTGTCGCCTTCGACAAGGAAACGGTCCGGTACGCAGTTGAGTATGGGGCCCTGCACGCCATAGCGCTTGGCGTCGTCCTCGAGCGTATCCAGCAGGAACGTATCGGCCTTGTGTGGTCCGATAATATCGACTCCAAGCAACCGCTTCAGTTCCATCGCCCCCCCGGCATGGTCGATATGTCCATGCGTGATCCAGATCGCCTCCACCTTGATGCCGTTTTCTTCCAGCACCGGCAGAATCCTGTCCAGATCCCCGCCCGGATCGACCACGACCCCGGTCTTCTCGTCCTGATCGAACAGGATCGTACAGTTCTGCTGGAAGAGCGTGACCGGAACGATACCGGCATTGAGCTGACCCATAAAAACCTCTCGTTTGCGTCTTTCGTCATTTAGAGCGGTTCAGGGTTGGATGGAAACGAAATGGGCGGCCGAAGCCGCCCATTTCAATCCGGAAACCTGTAGGATTATTTCTTCATCGCGTTCATGATCGCGCCGACGATGCCGGTCAGGATCGCGCCGCCGCCAACGCCACCGACGATATTGTTCAGGTTCAGTGCACTGCCAATGCCGTCCGTTGCCGCGGCAACCGCGGCCGGATCGACACCGCCGCCGCCAAGCAGGCTGCCGAGGATTGCAGCGCCGCCCACACCGCCGATCGCACCGCTGAGAATCTTGGGAAGCTGGCCCATGGCCGCCTGTTTGATCGCGGCGCCCACGGCCTGACCACCAATGACACCCGTGATGATCTGCACGATGATCGGAAGAAGCGTATTCATGTCCATTTCAGTAGTCCCTCCATAGCCACCAGCCGGCTCGGCCGGTGCGCACATGAGACGCCGAATTCGACGAAAGTCAAATACAGAAGTGGACAAGAAAAGCAGGCGGCCGAAAGGCCGCCAAAAACCCCGAAAAATGGCGGATTTGTGCTATTCCGCAGCTACCGCATGCTTGGGTTGCACGATGGCGTAGTAATCGTTCATCAAAGTCTTGGCGATTTCACCCACGACGAATCGATGCGGACCGATCTCCGACACAGGGGTGACCTCGGCGGCGGTTCCCGACAGGAAGCACTGCTCGAAACCTTCCAGTTCTTCCGGCATGATGGCGCGCTCGTGGACTTCTATCCCCCGATCGCGGGCCAATCCCATGATGGTCCGGCGGGTGATGCCGTCAAGGAAGCAATCCGCCGTCGGCGTATGCAGTTGCCCATCCTTGACGAAGAAGATGTTCGCTCCGGTTGCTTCTGCGACCTGGCCGCGCCAATCCAGCATCAAGGCGTCCGCGTAGCCTTTCGCTTCCGCCGCATGTTTGGAGATGGTGCAGATCGTATAGAGGCCGCAGGCCTTCGACCTGGAGGGCGCGGTGAGAGGATCCGGACGGCGATACTCCGCCATGCAGAGCCTTATGCCTTTCAGCTTCTGCGCCGGGTCGAAATAGCTGGACCATTCCCAGGCGGCGACGGCGCAGTTGATGCGCGTCTCCTGCGCCGCGACGCCCAGTTGTTCGCTGCCGCGCCAGGCGATCGGCCTCACATAGGCGTTCTGCAGTCCCTGCTTGCGCACTAGTTCGCTGCAGGCGTCGTTCAGTTCAGTGACCGAATACGGAATCTCAAAGCCGAGGATGCGGGCTGACTCATGCAGGCGTTCCGAATGCTCATTCAGCTTGAAAATTTCCCCGCCATAGGCCCTTTCGCCCTCGAACACCGCGCTGGCGTAGTGAAGCCCGTGCGTGAGAACGTGGATTTTGGCGTCGGCCCATTTGACGAACTCACCGTTCATCCAGATGAAGCCTTCACGCTGGTCGAAGCCTGTTGCCATGATAACCCTCCCGCGGGCGCCGCCCGCATTTTCCCGGTTTCGATTCAGTCGCCTGCGCGGCTGGCCAAGCACAAGGACAGGCGGCGAAACGGAACCTCACGATGTTCTGAAAAAGCAACGCTGGCTTGCCTTTTCGTTCGCAATCGGCCCTAAAGCTTGACGAAAATTACCAGTGCCCGAAAAATATGTCAATAATGCTGACATATTTTGTGCCGCAGGAAACCCATGAGCGACCAAACAGACGCAGTTGCCACCCCGATCAGGACAGCGGTAGCCGACGACGACGGAATCGATTTCACCCTCATAGAGCTGTTTTTCTTCGCCTATCGCGACTTCACGTCCGACCCCGACGAAATCCTCACGGATTATGGCTTTGGCCGCGCCCATCACCGGGTGCTTCACTTCGTCAACCGCCGGCCTGGGCTGACGGTAGCCGAGCTCCTGGATGTGCTGAAGATAACCAAGCAGTCCCTGGCGCGCGTCCTGAAGGAGTTGATCGACACCGGACATGTCGTCCAGTTGCAAGGTCCCAAGGACCGCCGCCAGCGTGAACTCTACCCTACCGCCAAGGGCAGGGCGCTGGCCCTGGTGCTGGCAAAGCCACAGTCGCGCCGCATCCATGCTGCATTGAAGGAGGCGAGTGCCGGACAGAGGGACTCGATCGAGCGCTTCCTCAAAGCTATGGTCAATCCAGAACTAAGAGCCCAGATCGACATTGTGCCGAAGAATGCAGGTTGAAATGCAGGATCAGGACGAAACGATGGAAAGCAGTGACAGGATCGAGCATCCGTCAATGCCTGACGACGACGCGCCGCATCTGCTCGTGGTCGATGACGATACCCGTATCCGCAATCTTCTGAAGCAGTATCTCAGCGAGAACGGCTTCCGCGTCACCGTTGCCGGCAATGCGGAGGACGCGCGCCGCAAGCTCGTCGGGCTCGACTTCGACCTGCTGGTGCTGGACGTCATGATGCCGGGCGAAAGCGGCGTCGACCTGACCAAGTCGCTGCGGACGGAAAAGAACGTCCCCATCCTGATGCTGACGGCGCTTTCCGAGACGGACAATCGCATCACCGGACTGGAGGCCGGGGCCGACGACTATCTGCCGAAGCCTTTCGATCCGCGTGAGCTGATCCTGCGCATAAACAGCATCCTGCGCCGCGGCGGACCGGCGGCGACGCCGAAGGTCGAGCAGCTTGTTTTCGGGCCCTACACGTTCCAGATCGCCAAGCGCGAGCTCAAGCGTGGCGGAGAGGCCCTGAAGCTGACCGACCGGGAGCAGGAAATCCTGGCGATATTCGCCGCCCGGGCCGGGGAAACCATACCCCGCCATGAGCTGGTCGGCGACGATTCCGAGGTCGGCGAGCGGACCATCGACGTCCAGATCAACCGCTTGCGCCGCAAGATCGAGCGCGACCCGTCCAACCCGGTCTGGCTGCAGACCGTGCGCGGTATTGGGTATCGCCTCAGCGTGGAATAGAATAGACCCACCGCCTTCCCGGCGGATGTTCCGCCAACGGTAGGACAATGGCGACAAGCGAATTGCAGGGCCCGCAGCCGACCGACCTCGGCGCACGCATCATGCGTGCGGTGAAGGGCCTGCCGCGCAACTGGAGCCGCTTCTGGCGGCTCGTTTCGCTCTATATGCCGAAGCGGCTTTACGCGCGCTCGCTCATCATCGTCATCGCGCCGATGATCCTGCTGCAATCGGTCATCGCCTTCGTCTTCATGGAAAAGCACTGGCAGACAGTGACGCAACGCCTGTCGCAGGCCGTCACGCGCGATATCGCCGCCGTCATCGACCTGGTCGAAACCTATCCGCACGATGCCGACTACGCCAACATCATCCGCATCGCCCAGGACCGCATGCAGATGAAGGTCGATCTGTTGCCGCCGGATCCCCTGCCCGCGCCAGGTCCAAAGCCGTTTTTCTCCATCCTCGACCAGACCATGTCGGCCGAGATAACCCGGCAGATCAACCGGCCTTTCTGGATCGACACCGTCGGCAATTCCAACATCGTCGAGGTTCGTATCCAGCTGGAGAACAAGGTGCTGCGCGTCTTCGTCCGGCGCAGCCAGGCCTACGCCTCCAACACGCACATCTTCCTGATCTGGATGGTCGGTACGTCGCTTGTCCTGCTGTTCATCGCCATTCCCTTCCTGCGCAACCAGATAAGGCCGATCCTGGCGCTCACCGAGGCCGCGGAAAGCTTCGGCAAGGGCCGGCCGATGCCGCAGAACTTCCGCCCGCGCGGCGCCGAGGAGGTTCGCAGGGCCGGCTTTGCCTTCATCCAGATGCGCGAACGCATCGAGCGGCAGATCGAGCAGCGCACGGCCATGCTGACCGGCGTCAGCCACGATCTGCGCACCATCCTGACGCGCTTCAAGCTGCAACTGGCGCTGAGCGGCAGCAAAGCGGATGCCAAGGCGCTCAACCAGGATATCGACGACATGCAGTCGATGCTGCAGGGTTATCTGGATTTCGCGCGCGGCGAAGCGTCGGAAGACACTGGCGAGTTCGATCTCGGCGTTTATTTCCAGAAACTCGGCGAGGAGGCCAAGCTCCACGGCCGCAAGCTGTCGACCTCCGTCAAGGGCGATCGCAAGGTCCATGTGCGCCCGCATGCCTTTTCCCGGCTTCTCGGCAACGTCGCCGGCAACGCCTTCCGTTATGCCGAAAAGATCGACATTCACGCCGATCACAGCGGCGGCACGCTCACCGTCACCGTCGATGACAATGGCCCCGGCATTCCCGCGAACAGGCGCGACGAAGTCTTCAAACCCTTCGTGCGGCTGGACGAGGCGCGCAATCTCGACGCCAGCGGAACCGGCCTCGGTCTTTCCATTGCCCGCGACATCGCGCGCAGCCATGGCGGTGACATAACCCTTGAGGACAGCCCTCTGGGCGGCCTGCGCGCGCTGATCAAGGTCCCGGCCTGATCCGTCACGCCGGTTTCATCCGCCCGTCATGAAAGCATGATGAACAGCGCACATGCAGCGCTGAATCTCCACGATTCGCGTGCCGATCCGGCAGGAGACGGTTGTCATGCGCATACTGATGGTCACCGATGCCTGGAAGCCGCAGGTAAACGGCGTGGTTCACACGCTGGAGCGCCTGTCGGAGACGCTCCAGGGGCTCGGCATCGAAACCGAGTTCCTGACCCCGAACATCTTCCACACCTTGCCCTTGCCGACCTATCCCGACATCCGGCTGGCATTGACGACGCCCGGCAACGTCGCGCGCCTCATCGAAAGGGCCGCTGCCGATCATATCCATATCGTCACCGAAGGCCCCCTCGGCCTGATGGCGCGCCGCTATTGCCGCAAGGTAGGCCGGCCGTTCACGACCAGCTACCACACCCGCTTCCCGGAATATCTGAGCGCCCGCCTGCCGGTCCCGGAAGCCTGGGCCTATGGATGGTTGCGCAACTTCCACAATTCCGGGCAGGGCACGCTGGTCGCCACGCAATCGCTGGCCGACGATCTCGCCGAGAAAGGCTTCAACAAGCTGAGGCCATGGACGCGCGGCGTCGATATCGAGCATTTCAAACCGGAAAAGCGCCGCGATCTGGGTTTCCCCGGACCGATCTTCCTTTGTGTCGGCCGTGTCGCCGTCGAGAAGAACCTGCCGGCTTTTCTTGACCTGGATCTGCCAGGCAGCAAGGTCATCGTCGGCGACGGACCCGAATTCGCCAGGCTGAAGGCAAAATATCCCGGCGCCCATTTCCTCGGCCATCAGCCGAGCGCCCGATTGGCGGAGATTTATGCGTCCGCCGACGTCTTCGTGTTCCCGAGCCGGACCGACACCTTCGGCAATGTCATCATCGAGGCACTCGCCAGCGGCACGCCGGTCGCGGCCTATCCGGTGACCGGCCCCATCGATATCGTCGGCGACGGGGTTGGAGGGGTTGTGTCGGACGACCTTCGGGCGGCCGCGCTTGCAGCGCTGGACGTTGACCGCGGCGAAGCGCGCGAGCGCGCCCTGCGCTATTCGTGGAAAACCTGCGCCGAAATGTTCATGACGACGGTTCACGAGGCCCTGGCAACCGGAGCGGAAGCGCACCTCCGGAACACAGACCGCCCGTTGGTGCAATCGGCAGGTTAGAACCCGTCAAAGATCACGAAATCGGTTAGAACAGCCGCCCGCCGTTCGGCACCTTGAGATCGATGGCGCCGAGCACGACCGCCCCCTCGTCGTCCGGAAAGCCGAGCGTAAGCACCTCGGACATGACCGGCCCGATCTGTCGCGGCGGAAAGTTCACCACCGCGAAAACCTGACGGCCGATGAGTTCCTCCGGCTTGTAGTGTTTGGTGATCTGCGCCGAGGATTTCTTGACGCCTATGATCGGGCCGAAATCGATCTTCAGCTTGATTGCCGGCTTGCGTGCCTCGGGAAACGGCTCCGCTTCGACGATGGTGCCGGCGCGGATGTCGACCTTGTCGAAATCCGCGAAACTGATCTCGGCCTTGCGCTGGCTGTCCGAACTCATGCGGATCACCTCTTTGGAACACTGCAAGCCTGCCATGAAGCGAGTCAGGCCGGAGCGAAAATGGAATTGGCCGAGCACCGGAGCGGAGCGTACATGAAGTACGTTAACACCGGAGCGCAGGGAAATGCCATTTGCAGCCCGGCATCACCCGTCTCAGCTCAGGCTTTCAGGCGTTGCCGTGCGTCTCGAACAAGACACCGGCCAGCGCGTCCTTGGCCGACGTCCCGGACCAGACGACGAACTGGAACGCCTGAAAATAGCATTCGCAGGCCTCGAGCGCCGATGACAACAGCACCTCGACCTGTTGGCTTGAAGGCTCGACGCCTCCGGCCAGCAACAAGGACTGCCGGAACATGATCGCGCCTTCCTGTTCCCACAGGTCGAAATGACCGAACAGCATCTGTTCGTTGATAAGCGACAGAAGCCGCATCACTTCGAGAGCACGCGCTTCGGGCACCTTGATGTCGAAGGCGCAGGCCAGATGCAGGGCCTCGAAGTCCTCCATCCAGGAGAAGGAGACCTGATATTCGGTCCAGGTACCGGCCACCGAAATCGAAATCTCGTCGTCGCCGGCGCGTTCGAACGACCAGTCGTTGTTGTGCGCCACCTGCTCGATGACGTCCACCGGATGGATCTCGCGGGAAAATTCGAGTTCGAGAAGTTCCATGAAATGCTTTCTGTCGTTCGAGTGGAGCGCCGCCACGCTCCGTGGAAGGCACACGACGAACAAAATTCCTGAACTCGGACGGCATGGACTGACTGCTCGACGCATCAACCCCAGATCGATCCCACCGCCCGGTGCATGATCCGCGCTTCGAATCATGCAGCAAATTCAGTCTATTGATCGGGAGTCGCGTGACCAGCCCAATTTTTCGCATGGTGCAATTCACGTGTGGAAACCGCTGCGGCGGAGATTCACGCAACAGGTCTAAGCGATTCAGCCGAAAGCGCTTTTCAGGATCGGGCTTTGTGGAAAAGTTTAAGGATTATTTTTTGGCGCGTGGTTTCGGCGAGTCCGTGGCGCTGGTCTTTTCGGCCGTTCCAGCCTGTCCTGCGAGCCGCGCTTCCAAGGCTTCGATGCGGGCCGCCAGTTTGGCGTTTTCCTCGCGCGCCTTCGTCGCCATGTCGCGCACCGCCTCGAACTCTTCGCGCTGCACGACATCCATTGAGCCAAGGATGCGTTCTGCCTGTGCCCTGACGGCGGTTTCGACTTCCCGCCTCACACCTTGCGCGGCGCCTGCCGCGTCGGTAACCAGCTTGGCGAATTCATCGAGAATGCGGTTCGGTCCGGTCGACATGGCAAATCCTCGCTTGATGGAAATGACCTAGTAGCCAGCGGGCCGGATTGCAAGTTCCGCGTGCCTTGACCGCGCCAAAAGCCTGCCGCATGGTCCGCGCCGAACGCCCGCCCGGAGACCATCTTGAGCGAATATCTGCTTCTGCCGCTTGCCGCGCTACCCTTTCCGCAGATCGATCCGGTCATCGTCCAGATCGGGCCGCTGGCGATCCATTGGTACGGTGTCGGCTATATCGTCGGCATCCTGTTTGCGTGGTGGTATGCCAAGCGGCTCATCACCAACACGCGGCTATGGCCACAGGGAATCCTGCCGATGAAGCCGGAAGACCTCGACGATTTCATCGTCTGGGCCGCCGTCGGCGTCGTTGTCGGTGGCCGCACCGGCTATATCCTGTTCTACGACCTGCCCCGCTATCTCGCCAATCCGCTCGATATTTTCGCCGTCTGGCAGGGCGGCATGTCCTTCCATGGCGGCATGCTCGGAACCACCCTGGCGATGGTGCTGTTTGCCCGCTCGCGCGGCATCCATGCCTGGTCGCTCCTCGACGTCGTCGCCGCCGGCGTGCCGGTCGGGCTTGGCCTCGTGCGCGTCGCGAACTTCATCAACGACGAACTCTGGGGCCGCGTCACCGACGTGCCGTGGGCGGTGGAATTCCCGAATGGCGGCCCCTTCCCCCGGCACCCCAGTCAGCTCTACGAGGCGCTGCTGGAAGGGCTCGTCCTGTTCCTGGTGCTGCGGCTGCTCACCCATTCGCGTCTCAAGCTCGGCACGCCGCGCTTCGTCGGCGGGGCTTTCATCTGCGGCTACGGCCTGTCACGCATCTTCGTCGAGTTCTTCCGCGAGCCGGATGCCCAGTTGGGATACCTTTTCGGCACCGGCTGGCTGACCATGGGCATGGTGCTGTCGACGCCGATGGTTCTGGCCGGCATATGGGCGATGGCGACCGCCCGGCCTGTCACCCAGCAGCAGCGGGCCGACCCGCAATCGGCATGACACGGCTTAAACGCCGCATCGTCGAACTGATCGAGGCGCTGGGCCCCATCCCGGTCAGCGAATACATGGCGCTTTGCCTGTCTGACCCGCAGGACGGCTACTACATGACCCGCGAACCCTTCGGTAGCGGCGGGGATTTCATCACCGCGCCCGAAATCAGCCAGATGTTCGGCGAACTGATCGGCGTCTGGCTGGCGTCAGCCTGGCGCGCGCTCGGCAGTCCCGCCGATGCGCTCATCGTCGAGATCGGCCCTGGCCGCGGCACTCTGACCAAGGACATTGCCCGCACGCTGGCGAAGATCGAACCCGATCTTGCCGCCTCCGCCGGCTTCACGCTGGTCGAAACCAGCGCGAGACTATCGCAGGTTCAGGCGCGCACGTTGGAAGGCTCGGCTGGCCGTTTCGAATGGCATAGGGACATTTCGGACCTGCCGCGCCAGCCGCTGCTGATCGTCGGCAACGAGCTTTTCGACGCCCTGCAGCTCCGCCAGTATGTCCGCACCGAAAAGGGCTGGCGCGAACGCGTGGTCGGTTTGAATGACGACGATGACCTCGCCTTCTTTGCCGGCGCGGGCTCGGTCGACCCAACCTTGCTGCCGGACGACGCGGCCACCGCCCCAACGGGCGCCATCGTCGAACTCGCACCGGCCCGGTCGGCGCTGATGCAGAAGATCGCCGAGCGGATCGCCGCGGACGGCGGCGCCGGCCTCTTCATCGATTATGGCTATCTGCACCCGGCCGTTGGCGACACGCTGCAGGCCGTCCGCAGGCATGCGCCGGAGGACGTGCTCGCCAGTCCCGGCGAGGCCGACCTGACCGCTCATGTCGATTTCGCCGCCTTGGCGTCTGCCGCACGCGCTTGCGGGCTCGATCCCCATGCCATCACACAGGGCGAATTCCTGCTTGCCATGGGGCTGCTGGAGCGTGCCGGCCAGCTTGGCGCCTCGGCTGACGACGCCGTTCGGGAACGCATTTCCGGCGAAGTCGAACGCCTTGCCGGACCTGACGCAATGGGCGACCTGTTCAAGGTTCTCGCCGTGTTGCCGCGCGGCGTCGGCGTCCCGCCCTTCCCGTCCCTGATCGATCCTTCTGTCCTTTGAAATTGACTTTTCGCGCCGCCCTGCCGCACTGTCGCCCACCGCAAACGGGTCGATGCCATGCTTGACGAAACAGCTTTGGGGAACAACAAAGCGGCAATGTCGAATCAAACCAAGCCGGACCCGGTTCGCTCCGATTTGCTCGAAAAGGCCAGGGCAGATGGCATCCGCCATGGCTATTTCACGCGCGTGGGTGGCGTATCGAACGGCATCTACAGCGGCCTGAATACGGGCATCGGTTCGGCCGACGACCCGCAGTTGGTAGGGGAAAATCGCCGTCGTGTCGCCGAATGGATGGGCGTGCCCGCAAGCCATCTCCTGAGCGCCTACCAAATCCATTCGCCCGACGTCGTCATCGTCCGCGAGCCTTTCACTGAGCGGCCACAGGTCGATGCGATCGTCACCGATCGCCCAGGCATCGCCGTTGGCGCATCCAGCGCCGATTGCGGACCGGTCCTGTTCGCCGATGCCAAGGCGCGCGTCGTGGCAGCCGCCCATGCCGGCTGGAAGGGCGCGCTGACCGGCGTGCTGGAAAACACCGTGGCGGCCATGGAAAGCATCGGCGCTCGCCGCGAAAACATCGTGGCCGTGCTTGGCCCGGCCATCGGTCCCGACAATTATGAAGTCGGCGCCGAGTTCGTCGCACGCTTCGTCGAGGCGGATGCGCGCAACCAGGCCTATTTCGTGCCGTCGGCGAAGACCGGTCATGCCATGTTCGATCTCAACCGCTATACGGTGGACCGTCTCGTACAGGCAGGCGTGATGGCGCAAGCGCTGAACCGCTGCACCTATGCGGAGGAGGATTTGTTCTATTCCTACCGCCGCACCACCCACCGCCGTGAACCGGATTATGGCCGCCAGATATCGGCCATCGCATTGGAGGACTGACCATGGCGCTGCATTTCGAAAAGTCGGAGTTCGACGCCCGCCGCGACCGGCTGATGATCGAGATGGCCGACAAGAAGCTCGACGCCATCCTGCTGTTTGCGCAGGAAAGCATGTACTGGCTGACCGGCTACGACACGTTCGGCTTCTGCTTCTTCCAGTGTCTGGTGATGAAGGCGGACGGGTCGATGGTGCTGTTGACCCGTTCGGCCGATCTGCGCCAGGCGCGCCACACCTCGACCATCGAGAACATCGTCGTCTGGACCGATCGCGCCGACGCCAATCCGGCCATCGACCTGCGCAACCTTTTGAACGAACTCGACCTGCTCGGTGCGCGCATCGGCGTCGAATACGACACGCATGGGCTGACCGCCCTCAACGGTCGTCGCCTTGACGAGCAGTTGCAGACCTTCGGCCAGATCGCCGATGCCTCCGGCATGGTCAGCCGGCTGCGGCTGTTCAAGAGCCCGGCCGAAATCGTCAAGGCGGAGAAGGCAGCCGCCCTTGCCGACGACGCGCTCGATGCCGCGCTCAAGCTGATCAAGCAGGGTGCCGACGAGGCCGCCATCCTGGCCGCCATGCAAGGCGCGGTCCTTGCAGGCGGTGGTGACTATCCGGCGAACGAATTCGTCATCGGTTCAGGCGTGGACGCCCTCCTCTGCCGCTACAAAGCGGGCCGCCGCAAGCTGAACAAGAACGACCAGCTGACGCTCGAATGGGCCGGAGTGTTCCACCACTACCATGCCGCCATGATGTGCACGGCGCTGACCGGCAAGGTGTCCAAACGCCATCAGGAACTGTTCGATGCGGCGCGTGATGCGCTCGCCGCGGTGGAAAAGGCGATGGTGCCCGGCAACACCTTCGGCGACGTGTTCGATGCGCATGCCCGCACCATGGAAGCCCACGGACTGACCCGCCACAGGCTGAATGCCTGCGGCTATTCGCTGGGCGCTCGTTTTGCGCCATCCTGGATGGATTTGCCAATGTTCTACCAGGACAATCCGGAGCCGATCGCGCCTAACATGACGCTGTTCGCGCATATGATCATCCTGGATTCCGAGGCCGAAACGGCAATGACGCTTGGCCGCACTTACCTCACCACCGAATCCCAGCCCAAACCCCTCTCCCGCCATGATGTAGACTTGATCGTGCGGTGAATCCGTGTTGGTAAGGATGCGAGGGCGTCCAGAGTCAGGAGCAACCGGGCAGATGAGGCGATCGCACGCGGCAGCCATGTCCTTGCTCGCGGTGATTTCACTATCGGCGTGCAACAGCGCCAACGACGTGCTCCAGCCCTCTCCGACGACCGCCCAGTCGGCCCAGTTGCCTCCGCCACCATCCGCCTCGACGACTCCCGTCCCATCGACGCAGGCGACCCCCGTCACGCCGGCGACCTCTGCAAATCCCACTGCTTCGCCGCCGGCAACAAACCCTGCAACGGCGCTGAAAGTCGCCTCCCTGACCAGGGTAAAGCTGCAGATTGCCCCCATTGTCGGCGCATCGGTGGAAGCGGCGACGCCGCTCACCGAACGCTTGGCGGCGCGTGCCCGCGAGCGCGGCATCCAGCTTGCCGGCGGCTCCGACCGTTCGGCGACGCATGCGATGAAGGGTTATTTCTCCGTCCTCAGCGAAGGCAAGAACACGACGGTCATCTACGTCTGGGATGTTTATGACCCGGCGGGAAATCGCCTGCACCGCATAAGCGGCCAGCAAAAGACCCCTTCTGCCAACGGCGCGGAGGGTTGGACCGCGGTATCGCCCGCCGTCATGCAGACAATCGCCGACTCCACCATAGATCAGTTGAGCACCTGGCTGGCCGGCACCGTCGGCTGACCAAGGCGCGCCGATACACCTTATATTTGGATTCCCGCGTGAATCCGCATCGCGGTGCTTGCAATACCGACCAAGCCAGCTAAAAGCGCCTTGAAAATCCTTCTATCGGGATCGGTGCATGAAACTTTTCGCGGGCAATTCCAATCGGGTGCTGGCTGAAGGTGTCGCTCGTTATCTCAACATCCCACTGGGAAAAGCCACCGTCCGCCGCTTCGCCGACCAGGAAATCTTCGTCGAAATCCAGGAAAATGTGCGCGGCGAGGATGTTTTCGTCCTCCAGTCAACATCCTTTCCCACCAACGACCACCTGATGGAACTTCTCATCATGGTCGATGCCTTCATGCGCTCTTCGGCCCGCCGCATCACCGCCGTGGTGCCCTATTTCGGCTATGCGCGACAGGACCGCCGCGCCTCCGGCCGCACGCCCATCTCGGCCAAGCTGGTGGCCAACATGATCGCCCGCGCCGGTGTCAACCGCGTACTGACGCTCGACCTGCACGCCGGCCAGATCCAGGGCTTCTTCGACATTCCGACCGACAACCTCTTCTCCGTGCCGGTCATGGCCCGCGACGTAAAGGCCAAGTACAAGCAGCTTGCCAATGTCATGGTCGTCTCGCCCGATGTCGGCGGCGTTGTCCGCGCCCGTTCGCTGGCCAAGCGCATCGATGCGCAATTGTCCATCGTCGACAAGCGCCGCGAGCGCGCCGGCGAATCGGAAGTGATGAACATCATCGGCGACGTGCATGGCAAGGATTGCCTGCTCATCGACGACATCGTCGATTCCGGCGGCACGCTTTGCAACGCAGCCGACGCGCTGCTGGAAAAGGGTGCCACCAGCGTCACCGCCTACATCACCCACGGCGTTCTGTCCGGCGGCGCCACCGCGCGCATCGCCGGCTCCAAGCTGCAGGAACTGGTGATCACCGATTCCATCCAGCCGACCCAGGCGGTCCTCGACGCCCACAATATCCGCGTCGTCTCCATCGCCGACCTGATGGGCGAGGCAATCTCCCGCACCGCGACGGAAGAGTCGGTTTCCAGCCTGTTCGACTGAGCGCCGCGCGGGTCATGACCGAGGCATCTCCGATGCTCCCGTCGTGGTCCAACCTCTCATGAACGGCGACGCCCGACCGCTTAGACTGGACGTTCCGCTTTGTCGCTACGGTAGAGCTTGACGTGAGAATCCCGCAGGGTAATCCGCGGCCCCTTCGCGATTTTGCGCCAGGCCTGCCAGGATTCCTGGTCACGCCAGCATTCGAAAAGGTTGATCCGTTCCGGATCGACCGGGTCCGCACTGATCGACAGGTCGAGGCAGCCTTCCTGCTGTCTCGCTCTTCCGACCATGGCGGCGAACGCTGCCACGGCAGCGTCGCGTTTGCCGCTTTGGGTGCGCGAGTATCCAGCTATGATGATCATGATCCCTCCTCCTTCCGTGCATTGATCTGTCCGCACCCTGCGGAGAACCGCAGGGCGATGAAGCGTTGCACGGTCACGCAGGCAGGGGCGCGGCCTGACCCGGCGATTTGGAATAGCCCAGGGCTTCTACAATCCGGCCGTCACGAACGCGCATCAGATTGACGCCGCGAACCGACCCGCCGTCGCCGAAATTGAAGCGCCAACGAATGATGGCCCGGTCATCCATCGCCACCGTGTCTTCCACCTCGAAATAGGAAACGCTGTCGGCCGCGAGCGCCTGCCAGAAAGCCAGACAGACGTCGTAGCCTTCGTAGCGCGTACCGTTGGGCGCCGGCTGGATGGACTCCATCACGCAATCCGGCGCGACCAGGTCTTCGAGGATGGCGGGATTGTGTTCAAGGAACGCCTGATTGAACCGACGCATAATTTCAGATGTCTCTTTCGTCTGCATGATTTCCTCCAAACAATGGACAGACAGGTCTGTCTATCCATTGCAATATACAGACCTGTCTGTTAACGTCAAGCATGAAGCGAAAAATCTCCGGGACTGCCACCGAAACGACGCCACGACGTCGGCTGCTCGATACCGCGACCCGCCTCTTCTATGAGGGAGGCATCCACGCCATCGGCATCGATCGCATCATCGCGGAGGCCGGCGTGGCCAAGGCGACTTTCTACAACCATTTTCCGTCGAAGGATGAACTTGTCCTCGCCTACATCGAGGAGCAGGACCGGCTCGGACGGACGGCCGTCGCATCCCTCCCGAAACAGCCTCCAAGGCAGATGATCGCCGCCATTATAGGCCGCATTGGCGAGGCGGTTGTGGCGGGGCCATGGCGGGGCTGTCCGTTCCTCAACGCGGCGGCCGAGTATCCCGATCCGGCCAGCCCGGTGCGACGGGCCATCGAGGCGCGCCGCACATGGTATCACGGCACCCTCCGGCGCCTGCTTGCCGAGGACGGCGATCCCAGCCCTCCCCTGACGGCCGCTCTTCTCGTGGCGGTTTCAGACGGCCTTCTGGAGAGCGCCTATCTGGACGACGCCAAGGCAGTTCCTGCCCTTGTCCGGAAAGCGGTGGAAAGGTTGCTGCCTCGGAATTGACCGACGCCCATTACGGGCTGGTCGATGCCTACACCGCCTCGCCCTTGCCGCGCAGATACGCCCGCGGCGAGGTTCCCAGCATTCGCTTGAACATGGTGGTAAAGGCGGGCACGCTGTCATAGCCGAGGTCGAGGGCCACGCGCGTCACCGGTTCGCCGTCGGCAAGGCGTGGCAGGGCGGCGAAAAGCAACGCTTGCTGGCGCCATGTCGACAGCGACAATCCGGTCTGCCGGTGGAAGACCCGAGTGAATGTGCGGCGGCTCATGCCGACGGCTTCCGCCCATTCGTGGATCGTCGCGTGGGGCGATGGCGACGCCACGAAGCGCCGGCACAGCGCCGCGATGCGCGCATCGGCCGGAAACGGCAGCCCGAGCGGGCGTTCGGGCATGGTCGGGATCTCGTGCAGCATCAGCGTCAACAGAAGTGTGTTGCGCGCCGAAGGCTTCTCATCCGGAAGCGCCACCGCCTCGATGATCAGGCTGCGCATCAGGGCGCTGACGCCGACGACCCTCAGCCCGGACGGCAGCCCGTCGATGGCTTCGGGATCGACATAGAGCGACCGCATGGAGACCCGGCCCAGCATGTTCACCGTGTGAGCGATACCGGCCGGTATCCACATGGCGTGATCAGGAGGGACCATCCAGCTCCCATAGCGCGTCTTGACCAGAACGACCCCGGTCAACGCATGAAGCAACTGGCTGCGGCTGTGGCGGTGTTCCGGCACCTCATAACCATCCGGATATTCCGACGGCAAGCCGACGATCGGACCCTCGACCTGCTCCAGCCACGCCAGCCTGTCGGAATGCTGGCGCACCAGATTGGTCGAAGGACCCTCAAGAAAAGAAATCCACTGCGTCGAAGACATGGCCCACTCGCGTAATAAATGGACCAAACCACGAAAGCAGTAGTATCGCAACCGGATTATAAGCGCGGCGCGGCACAGTGACGCCAGAAGACCGGAGACCAAAGTGAGTACGACGACGACAGCGGGACGCAGCCAGGCCGAAGCGACCACCTTCGCCATCATCCTGGCCGTGAGCCTTTGCCATTGCATCAACGACATCATGCAGTCGCTTCTGGCCGCCATCTACCCGTTGCTGAAGACGAACTACCAGCTCGATTTCTGGCAGATCGGCCTGCTCACCTTCACATTCCAGCTCACGGCCTCGCTGCTGCAGCCGGCCATCGGCGCGATCACCGACAAGCGGCCGATGCCTTATTCGCTCCCCTATGGCATGGCTGCGTCGCTGATCGGCCTGATCGTTCTGGCCTATGCCGGACACTACTGGCTGCTGCTGATCGGCGCGTCGCTGATCGGCATCGGCTCGGCCATCTTCCATCCGGAATCCTCGCGCATCGCCCGCTTCGCGTCCGGCGGCCGCTTCGGCTTGGCGCAGTCGCTGTTCCAGGTCGGCGGCAATTTCGGCCAGTCTCTCGGCCCGTTGCTGGCGGCCTTCATCGTCGTGCCGATGGGGCAGCAGAGCCTCGCCTGGTTTTCTGTCGCCTCGCTCGCCGGTATCATCATCCTCTGGCAGGTCGGAGGCTGGTACAGCCGGCGCCGCGCCAATGCGCCCAAGGCCGCCAGACATCCCGCCGCACGGACCTTCTCGCGCAACCGCATTCTCGCGACGCTCGCCGTGCTGGCCATACTGGTGTGCAGCAAGAACGCCTACATCTCCAGCATATCGAGCTACTACACCTTCTACTCCATCGAGAAGTTCGGCGTTTCCGTGCAGATGTCGCAGGTCATGCTGTTCCTCTTCCTAGGGTCGGCCGCGCTGGGCATCCTGCTTGGCGGTCCCTTCGGCGATCGCTATGGCCAGAAAACCATGATCTGGTTTTCGATCGTCGGCGTCCTGCCCTTCACGCTGGCCCTGCCCTACGCCAACCTCGAATGGACCATGATCCTGACCGTCATTATCGGCCTGATCCTGTCTTCGGCCTTCTCGAACATCGTCGTGTTCGCACAGGAACTGGTGCCGGGCCGCGTCGGCATGATCGCCGGAATCTTCTTCGGCTTCGCCTTCGGCATCGGCGGCATCGCGGCTGCGGTGCTCGGCGTCGTCGCCGACGCCAAGGGCATCGAGTTCGTCTTCAAGCTCTGCTCCTACCTGCCGCTGATCGGTCTCTTGACAATCTTCCTGCCGAACATCCGGGAGCCCAAGGAAGTAACGGCCTGAGACCCGGCGTCCGGCTTGCAGAGCCGGCTGCCTTCGGCTATAGAGCCGCCACCCGCGTAGACACCCTTGGAGGCAACGCGGACGGGAGCCGCGGATACCGCGGCTTTCGACATTTTCGGAACCCGGCATCCGGCGCCCGGAAATGCTCCAGTAACACGCGAAAGGAAATGCCATGAGCCACGACGCTTATGAGCTGAAAGCCGAAGCGCGCGAACAGGTCGGTAAGGGGTCCGCCCGTGCAGTTCGCCGCGATGGTAAAGTGCCTGCAGTTATCTACGGCGAAAAGCAGCCTCCCCTGGCGATCGCTCTGTCGTACAAGGAAATCTACTACAAGATTCACGGCGGCGGTTTCCTGACCACCATCGCGACCATCGATGTCGGCGGCAAGAAAATCCAGGTTCTGCCGAAGGACTACCAGCTGGACCCGGTCAAAGACTTCCCGATGCATGTCGATTTCCTGCGTGTCGGCAAGAACACCGAAGTCAACGTCAACGTGCCGGTTCACTTCATCAATGAAGAGAAGTCCCCCGGCATCAAGCGTGGCGGCGTGCTGAACATCGTTCGTCACGAAGTGGAATTCCACTGCCCGGCCAACGCAATCCCGGAATTCATCACCATCGATGTGGCCGGCGCCGAGATCGGCGACTCGTTCCACATCTCGGCTGTGAAGCTGCCGGAAGGCGTGAAGCCGGTCATTTCCGACCGCGACTTCACCATCGCCACCATTGCCGGTTCTTCGGCGATGAAGCCGGAAGCCGAGGAGACCGCGGAAGCTGAAGCGGCCGAGGACGAGGCTTCGGCCGAGACCGAGGAAGAAGAAGAGAAAGAATAGTTTCGGCATAACGGGAGGCCGATCGGATGCTGCTGTTCGCAGGTCTCGGCAATCCGGGAACGAAATATGCCGGCAACAGGCACAATGTCGGTTTCATGGCGGCGGACGCGATTGCCCGCCGCCATTCCTTTTCGCCCTGGTCGCGCAAGTTCCAGGCCGAGATCGCCGAAGGCAAGATCGGCGGCGAGCGCGTTCTCCTCATCAAGCCACAGACCTTCATGAACCTCTCCGGCCAGTCGGTCGGCGAGGCGCTGCGCTTCTACAAGCTCGATGCGTCCGCGGTCACCGTATTCTACGACGAGATCGACCTCGTGGCGGGCAAGGTGCGGGTCAAGGTCGGCGGCGGCTCCGGTGGCCATAACGGCATCCGCTCGCTCGACCAGCACATCGGCAATGCCTATCGGCGCGTGCGCATCGGCGTCGGCCATCCGGGCATCAAGGAAATGGTGCATGGCCATGTGCTTGGTGACTTCTCCAAAGCTGACCGCGAATGGCTGGACGTGCTGTTGGACTCCATCGCCGATAGCGCCGACCTGCTTGCCAAAGGCGATGATGCAGGCTTCATGAACAGGGTGACCGTGGCACTGCGCGACAAGCTGCAGCCGACCGGTCCCGATGATGCGCCACCGCGTAAAAAAAAACCTGGCGCCCAGAGTCATATCCGCCAGGCGCGTCCGCAGCCGCCGGTGGCCAAGCTGCCAGAGAGCGGCCCCATGGCAGCCATGCTGAAGAAGCTGTTCGGCAAGGATTGAGGGATCGGCAGCGAAAGGCTTGACGATCCTCTCCGCTTTCGCCCATAGCCCTGAGCAAATCTGTTTCTCGATAAGGCTTTATCATCATGGGTTTCAAATGCGGCATCGTCGGCCTGCCCAATGTCGGCAAGTCGACGCTTTTCAATGCGCTGACCAGAACGGCCGCGGCGCAGGCCGCCAACTATCCTTTCTGCACCATCGAACCGAACACCGGCGAGGTGGCGGTTCCGGACCCGCGGCTCGAAAAGATCGCAGCCGTCGCCAAGTCGAAGGAAATCATCCCGACCCGCATCTCCTTCGTCGACATCGCCGGACTGGTGCGTGGCGCATCCAAGGGGGAAGGCCTGGGCAACCAGTTCCTCGCCAACATCCGCGAGGTAGACGCCATCGTCCACGTTCTGCGTTGTTTCGAGGATGACGACATCACCCATGTGGAAGGCCGCATCGACCCCGTCGCCGACGCCGAGACGGTGGAAACCGAGCTGATGCTCTCCGATCTGGAAAGCCTCGAGCGCCGCATCGTGCAGATCCGCAAACGCGCCCAGGGCAAGGACAAGGAAGCGCTTGGCGTGCTGCCGATCATGGAAAAGGCGCTCAAACTTCTGCAGGATGGCCGTCCCGTGCGCGTGCTGCTGCAGGATATTTCCGACGAGGACCTGCCGATCCTCCACGGCCTCAACCTGCTCACCTCCCACCCGGTGCTCTATGTCTGCAACGTCGCCGAGGCTGACGCCGCCACCGGCAACGAGCACACCAATGCGGTGGAATCGATGGCGACGCCGCAGGGCGCCCGCACTGTCATCATCTCGGCGGCGATCGAGGCGGAAGTGGCCCAGCTCCCCGACGAGGAAGAGCACGAATTTCTTGCCTCGATGGGCCTGGAGGAGCCCGGTCTCGATAAGCTGATCCGTGCCGGATACGAGCTTCTCGACCTCATCACCTACTTCACCGCCGGTCCGAAGGAGACCCGCGCCTGGACCATCGAGCGTGGCACCAAGGCGCCGGGCGCGGCCGGCGTCATCCACACCGACTTCGAACGCGGCTTCATCCGCGCCCAGACCATCGCCTACAACGACTTCGTCACGCTCGGCGGCGAAGTCGCGGCCAAGGAGGCTGGCAAGGCGCGCGACGAAGGCAAGGAATATGTCGTGCAGGACGGCGACGTGATGCTGTTCAAGTTCAACACCTGATCGCTTCTCTTCCTTTCCGGGCGCTGTTTGCGACACGTTCGATCAAGAGTAATTGACCGCCCTCCAGGGTGGCTTGACGCCCTTCTGTCACGGGACTAAGGGCGGCTGCATTCGGCCAGCACTTCCAGCGAACGCTCGCCGGCGCAATCCGATCAAAGCGTCTATCGGACGCCTTCTAGGCTCGAACCAAGGAGACCCGGCGATGATCAAGGCATTCGTCGTGGAGAACGACCGCCTGCGGCGCGTCGACCAGTTGGCCGACAATAAGGACAACATCGTCTGGATCGATCTTCTGTCTCCGACCAAGGAGGAAGAGACCGAGATCGAGGCCCTGATCGGCGTTGCGGTGCCGACGCGCGAGGAGATGGAGGAGATCGAGATTTCCAGCCGTCTCTATGTCGAGGACGGCGCCTATTTCATGACTGCCAACCTTCCCTCGCAAACCGACGACGACCCGGTCATGTCGCCGGTGACCTTCGTGCTGGCCGGCAAGCGGCTGGTGACGGTGCGCTACCATGAGCCGCGCGCCTTCATGACCTTCCCGATGCGGGCCGAAAAGGCGTCGACCGGATGTGCCGCCGGCGACACCATTCTCGTTGGCCTGCTGGAAGCGATCGTCGATCGCCTGGCCGACGTGCTGGAGCGTGCCGGACGCGACATCGAGACGATTTCGCGTGACATCTTCCAGGCGCCGCAGGGCAAGGCTTCCAAGCGCAACCGCGACTTCCAGGCACTGCTGAAGGCGGTCGGCCGCAAGGAGGACATTGCCTCCTCGGTACGGGAAAGCCTGACCACGCTGCAGCGCGTCTCCGGCTTCCTGAATCACGCCGCCACGCAGACCCGCATGGGCAAGGACACGAAAGCTCGGATCAAGACACTGTCGCGCGACGTGCTGTCGCTGGCCGACCACGCCGCCTTCATGTCGCAGAAGATCAACTTCCTGCTCGATGCGACGCTCGGCATGATCAGCATCGAGCAGAACGCCATTATCAAGATCTTTTCGGTGGCCGCCGTGGTCTTCCTGCCGCCGACGCTTGTCGCCTCGATCTACGGCATGAATTTCGATTTCATGCCCGAGCTGAAATGGGCGTTCGGTTATCCGCTCGCCCTCGGCCTGATGATCCTCTCGGCGATCCTGCCCTTCTGGTATTTCCGCCAGCGCGGCTGGCTCTAACAGCTAGCACCGTTGCCGGCTTGCGGGACATTTTCGCCTGGTTCATGATAGTACAATCTTGAACAGGATTTCGGACAGCCCACGATGAAATGGACCTTCGACGACCTCACCGAAGGAACCGTGATCGGCCTCGGCGAGAAGCTTGTTACCGCGCCGGAAATCGTCGAGTTCGCCTCCGAGTTCGATGCGCAGCCGATGCATCTGGATGAAGCGGCAGGCAAGGCCAGCGTGCTTGGCGGGCTGGCTGCTTCCGGGTGGCACACCTGTTCGATGTTCATGCGTATGATGTGCGACGGGTTCATGCTGGATTCGACCTCTCAGGGCGCGCCCGGCATCGACTATGTCCGGTGGAAGCGGCCGGTTCTGGCCAACGACATGCTCACAGGCCGCATCACCGTCGTCGGAAGTCGCCAGTCCCGATCCAAACCGCGCCTGGGACTGGTCACCATGCGTGGCGAACTTTTCAACCAGCGCGATGACCTCGTCTATGAAATGCAGAGCACCGCGATGTTTCTGACCCGCGAGGCAGCTGCGTCATGACCCTGGAAGAGTATTTCGGCATCGGCGTCACGGTCACGCTCGGTTCCCATAAATTCGAGCCGGACGCGATCAAGGCCTTCGCCGCCAAATATGATCCGCAGGCCTTCCATCTCGACGAAGAGGCGGCAAAGAAAAGCGCGCTGGGTGGCCTGTGCGCTTCCGGTTGGCATACGGCGGCGACATGGATGAAGTACAATCTGGCGTCACGCAGCGGGCCTGACTGGTCCGGCCCCGGCCCGAAGCCGCAATTCGGCCCTTCGCCCGGGTTCAAGAACCTGAAGTGGCTGAAACCGGTCTATGCCGGCGAGACGATAACCTTCACCCGCAAGGCCCTTGCGATCCGCCCGAACATCGCCCGTCCCGGCTGGATCGTGCTCACGGTGGAGGCCGCAGGCTTCGATTCAACCGGCGACAAGGTCATCGAGTTCGAAAGCGCCGTGCTGGTGAAGGTGGAATAACGCGCCCACACGGAATGCCGGTCCCCGACTAGATCAGGTCTGAATTAAAGTCAGGCTGAGCCGAAAATGGTGGGATCCGAGAACCGGAGCGCAGCGTACTACAGTATGTGCGCACCGGAAGCGCAGGAAACCGCTATTTGCGGGCCGGCCTCACTTGAATCTAATGCCCCTCGAACGCAATCAGCGTGTGCACCGGCACGTCGAGCGCCTCCAGCCTGGCGCGGCCGCCAAGGTCCGGCAGGTCGATGACGAAGCAGGCAGAGACGATATCGGCGCCGATCTGGCGAAGCAGCTTGACCGCCGCCTCCGCCGTGCCGCCCGTGGCGATGAGATCGTCCACCAGGATTACCTTCTCGCCCGGCGCCACGCCGTCGCGGTGCATCTCCATCTCGTCCAGCCCGTATTCCAGGCTGTAGGCGACACGCACCGTCTCGTGCGGCAGCTTGCCCTTCTTGCGGATCGGCACGAAGCCGGCTGACAGCTGGTGCGCGATTGCCCCACCCAGAATGAAACCGCGTGCCTCGATACCGGCGATCTTGTCGATCTTCTGCCCGGCATGGGGATGCACCAACTCGTCGATGGCGCGGCGGAAGGCGCGCGCATTGCCGAGCAGCGTCGTGATATCGCGAAACAGTATGCCGGGCTTGGGGTAGTCCGGGATGGTGCGGATCGCCGCGAGCAGGGTTTCTTCAAGGGAGTGTCTCATGTCGCGCTTCAACCCGGTGTTACAGAACGGTCCAAATCTGATCTACCGGAGCATATGCTGGCTGGCGACTGAAATCTGGGGCCCCGGATTCGGATGCGGCGCCTCGATAACTGCCATCAATTGGCAGCAGTGGTGCTATTGTCGTCCACAGAAGGGAGCCGATGTGTCACGATCCGAACGCCTGCTCGATTTGATCCAGGTGCTGCGGCGCCATCGCACGCCCGTGTCGGGAAAGGCCCTCGCGGACGAGCTCGGCATCAGCATCCGCACGCTCTATCGCGACATCGTCACCCTTCAGGGCCAAGGGGCCGACATTGAGGGCGAACCGGGCCTCGGCTATGTGCTGAGACCGGGCTTCATGCTGCCGCCACTGATGTTTTCCGAAGATGAGCTGGAGGCGCTGGTACTCGGCCAGCGCTGGGTGGCGCGGCGGGCCGACCGACGGCTAGGCGACGCGGCGGAGAATGCGCTGTCGAAAATCTCCGCCGTGCTGCCGGCCGATCTGCGCGAAAAGGTCGATGCCAACGGGCTGCTGGTCGGCCCGTCGGTCGACGCGCCGGCGGACAGGATCGATCTCGCCGACATCCGCCGGGCGATCCGGGCCGAACGCAAGCTGGAAATCGCCTATGCGGTGGACGGCGGCGAGCGGACGGAGCGCACCGTGTGGCCGCTGGCGCTCGGCTTTTTCGAGCGGGTGCGCATGCTCATCAGCTGGTGCGAATTGAGGCAGGATTTCCGGAATTTCCGCACCGACCGCATCCTGTCGCTCCGCCCGACCGAGACGCGTTATCCAGGCAAGCGACAGGTGTTTTTGAAGCGCTGGAAAGAGGCTGAGCAGGCCCACCGGACAAACGCGTTAGGTAGGCCGGATTGCGGTTCGATGCTGCCATTTTCTGACAGCAGCTCGTCATAGTCTCGGGCTCCCAACCAAAGGAGACCACCATGGCGACCCCCAACCAGACAGTGCTCTATGTCAACGACCCGACCGCCAGCGCAGACTTCTATTCCCGTCTATTCGGCTTGACGCCCCAATACGCGTCGCCGGAATTCGTTCTTTTCGTCCTGCCGGACGGCCACAAGTTCTGCATGTGGGCCTGGAAGGACCCCGAATCCCTGATGACCGGACCAGGCATGGAAACCGCGGTCAGCGTCGCTGATTACGATGCGGTCGACAGCGCCTTTGCTGAATGGTCGAAGGCCGAACCGAAGATCGTCGCAAAACCCGAGACGCTCGCTTTCGGACGCTCCTTCGTGGTCGCCGACCCCGACGGCAACCGGATCCGGGTGCTGGCGGTCGCGGACGATCCACAGTGAACGGTACGCGAAACTGGATCTGCGTCGCCTCGGCCGAACATGTCCGCCGGGGCGTCGCAGGCGGCTTTATGCAGGTGAACCATGGCAAGGCCGCGCCGTTGAAGCGCATCAGGCCCGGCGACCATGTGATCTACTATTCGCCGAGTGAGGTTATGAAGGTCACCGACGGGCTCCAGTCGTTCACGGCGATCGGAACCGTGAAAGATGGCGAGCCCTATCAAGGCGACATGGGCAGCGGCTTCACGCCGTTCCGTCGCGATGTCGCATGGCTGCGGGCGCGCGAAACGCCGATCCGTTCGCTGCTCAACCGGCTCCAATTCACCGCCGGCAGGCCCAATTGGGGCGCGCCGTTCCGCCACGGCCTAGTCGAGATCGGCGAGCCCGATTTCAGGCTGATCGCACAGGCGATGAGCGCCTCGCCCGCCCTATGAAAAAGGCCCGCCGAAGCGGGCCTTTTTCAATCGGCTGACGGCTGGCGCTCAGTGCGCCACGTTGGCCCAGACCTTACGTTTGGTGAAATACATCAGCACCGAGAACAGCAGCAGGAAGATGATGACGCGGAAGCCGGTCTTCTTGCGATCCTCCAGATGCGGTTCCGCTGCCCACATCAGGAAGGCCGAGACATCCTGCGAGTACTGCTCCACGGTTGCCGGCGCGCCATCGTCGTAGGTCACCTGACCGTCCGAAAGCGGCTTGGCCATCTTCAATGACACGCCCGAGACGAAATACGGATTGTAGTGCGTGCCTTCCGGAATTTTCATCCCCTCCGGCGGCTTCTCGTCGAAGCCGGTCAGCAGCGAATGGATATAATCCGGGCCGCCTTCAGCATACTGGGTGAAGATGTCGAAAATGAATTGCGGAAAGCCCCGTTCGACGCCGCGCGCCTTGGCCAGCAGCGACATGTCCGGAGGAGCCGCACCGCCGTTGGAGGCAGCAGCGGCAGCCTCGTTGGGGAATGGAGCCGGGAAGTGATCGGACGGAATACCGGGGCGCTCGAACATGTCGCCAGCGTCGTTCGGACCGTCCTGAACGGTGTATTCGGCCGCGAGCGCCTTGATCTGGGCTTCCGAATAGCCGAGGTCTTCCAGCGTGCGGAACGCCACCAGGTTCATCGAGTGGCAGGCCGAGCAGACTTCCTTGTAGACCTTCAGGCCGCGCTGCAGCTGTGCCTTGTCGTAGGTGCCGAACGGCCCTGCGAAGCTCCAGTTCGACTGCTTCGGCTCATGGATCGGGAAGTGCGTCGGGTTGGCTTCGCTGTGGCCACCCTCTTCCTGCGCGAAGGCTGCTGCACCGGCGAAAACGACGCCGGCCGCGGCGAGCAAGGTGAGAATCTTCTTCATACTGAAATCCCCTGAGATTCTCTGCCGTCAGCCCTTGGTTTCCGGTGACGCCGTCGCGCCCGCCGGATGCCCGCTGCCACCCTTGTTCTTTTCCAGCACCGCTTCGGTAATCGAATTGGGCAGCCGCCTTGGCGTCTCGATCAGGCCGAGGACCGGCAGGACGATCAGGAAGAAGGCGAAATAGAACAGCGTGCATAGCTGCGCCATGACGACGTAGGAGCCTTCGGCCGGACGCGAGCCCAGCCAGCCGAGCATGATACAGTTGGCGGCGAACAGCCAGAAGAACAGCTTGTACCATGGACGGTACACCGCGGAGCGGACCTTGGAGGTATCCAGCCACGGCACGATGAAGAGCATTGCGATGGCGCCGAACATCGCCAACACGCCGCCGAGCTTGGAATTGATCGGCCCGATGTTGAAGGTGATCGCGCGCAGGATGGCGTAGAACGGCAGGAAGTACCATTCCGGCACGATGTGCGCCGGCGTCTTGAGCGGATTGGCGATCGTATAGTTGTCCGGATGGCCGAGATAGTTCGGCATATAGAAAACGAAGTAGGCGAAGAACAGCAGGAAGACGATCATGCCGAGCGCGTCCTTGATGGTCGCGTAGGGCGTGAAGGCCACGGTATCGGTCTTCGACTTCACCTCGATGCCGGTCGGGTTCGACTGGCCCACCACATGCAGCGCCCAGATATGAAGCACGACCACGCCGGCGATCATGAACGGCAGCAGGTAATGCAGGGCGAAGAAGCGGTTCAGCGTCGGATTGTCCACCGCGAAGCCGCCGAGCAGCAGCTGCTGGATCCAGTCGCCGACCAGCGGAATGGCGGTGAAGAAGCCGGTGATGACGGTGGCGCCCCAGAAGCTCATCTGGCCCCACGGCAGCACGTAGCCCATGAAGCCGGTCGCCATCATCAAAAGGTAGATGATGCAGCCGAGTATCCAAAGCAGCTCGCGCGGCGCCTTGTAGGAACCGTAATAGAGGCCGCGGAAGATGTGCACATAGACCGCGATGAAGAAGAACGAAGCGCCGTTGGAATGCAGGTAGCGCAGCATCCAGCCGTCGTTCACGTCGCGCATGATCTTCTCGACCGAATTGAAGGCGAGATTCGTGTCGGACGTGTAATGCATGGCCAGCACGATGCCGGTGAGAATCTGCGCCACCAGCATGATGGAAAGAATGCCGCCGAAGGTCCACGCATAGTTCAGATTGCGCGGCACCGGATAGGCGATGAAGCTGTCATAGACCAGGCGCGGCAGCGGCAGCCTTGCGTCGAACCAGCGGCCGACGCCGGTCTTCGGCGTATAGGTGGAGTGTCCCTCGCTCATCGAAATTCCCCCTGCCTCAGCCGACGCGGATCTTGGTATCGGAGATGAATGAAAACACCGGCACAGCCATGTTCTCGGGCGCCGGTCCGCCGCGGATGCGGCCGGCCGTATCGTAGACCGAACCGTGGCAAGGGCAGAACCAGCCGCCATACTCGCCCTGCTGGCCCAGCGGAATGCAGCCGAGATGGGTGCAGACGCCAACCATCACCAGCCAGTTTTCCTTGCCCTCGCCGCCCGAACGGTCGGCATCGGTGGCAGTCGCGTCACTGGCCAGATTGGCGTTGCGGGCCAGCGGATCCTTGAGATCCTCCAGCTTCACGTCCTGCGCAGCCTTGATTTCCTCGGGCGTGCGGTTGCGAATGAAGACAGGCTTGCCGCGCCACTTGGCGGTCAGCGACATGCCGGGCGTCAGCGACGAGACATCGACCTCGATGGAGGCCAGCGCCAGCGTCGAGGCATCGGGCTGCATCTGGTCGATGAACGGCCAGGCGACAGCAGCTGCGCCGACGGCGCCGGCCATGCCGGTCGCAATATAAAGAAAATCGCGGCGATTGGGATCGTGGGTATCGGTTTCGCTCACGGGTGCCTGGTCCTTTCGCCTCTTCCGTGCCGAAGGCGAGCCCTAGTCCCCGCTCACTCACGCCGACCCGACAGCGCATGGCGAACAGGCTAGCGAATTCCTCCGGCATTTGGACTTCGGTTTATGCGTGACGACCGTTTTTGTCCAGTCGGGTGAAGGCACGAGGGCACATTGTCGCGCCTCTGTTGCCAGCCAACGGATTTGAGTGGCCGAAGATGATGCGGCAATATGGTCGAAGCCCTTGCCAGGGAGGCCCCGATGGCTGTTTCGACCGACCCGATTACCCGAGCCGAAGACTGGCTGAACGACACCGGAATATTCCGTGGTTCCTGGCAGGGCGGCGCCCGTGGCGCCGGCATCAGTGTGATCGCCAGCCGAATCGACGGGCCCGGCGGCGGTCCTCGCCTGCACAGGCACCCCTATCCCGAAACCTTTGTCATCCGCACCGGCGTCGCGCTGTTCACCGTTGGTGATCGCAGGATCGAAGCGAAGGCGGGCGAAATCGTCGTCGCACCCGCCGACACGCCGCACAAATTCGAGAATCTTGGACCCGGTCCGCTGGAGTCGCTCAATATCCACGAGAACGGGAAATTCGTCACCGAATGGCTGGAATAGTCAGCGCGCTCCGAGCCTGATCAGGACTTCGCGCGGAATCCCGAACTCGCGGATTACCCCTTCGTGACGACGGAAGCCGCACAGTTCTCGCTGGATGAACCAGGCGTAGACCGCATCGGCGGCCTCCTTCAGCAGCCGATTGCGGACCGCGTCTCGTTCCTCTTTGGTCGAAGAACCGGCATCCGCACCATCATGCTCTTGCAGGCGCGTCAGGAATTTCTCGGCCTTGCGCCCGGCTGAACCCAGCGCCGCCGCCTTTTCTGCCAATATCTCGTGGCCGAGTGCGTCGAATGCGACGTCTGAAGCAGAAGCCCCCGACAAATTGGATGGTGGACGAAAGGACATCGATCCCTACTCCGCCGGCCTCGTTTCCTCGAGCGGGCTTTCCTCGTTGAACAGGAAGCCGCCGGATTGGCGCTTCCAGAGCCGCGCGTAGAGACCGTCGAGCGCGACCAGTTCGTCGTGGGTACCTTCCTCGACGATTCTGCCCTGGTCCAGCACCACGAGCCGATCGAGGGCTGCGATGGTGGAGAGCCGGTGCGCGATGGCGATGACGGTCTTGCCTTCCATCAATTTGTGCAAATTGTCCTGGATGGCCGCCTCGATGTCGGAATCCAGCGCCGAGGTCGCCTCGTCCAGCACCAGGATGGGCGCGTTCTTCAGGAAGACGCGGGCGATCGCCACCCGCTGCCGCTGCCCGCCGGAAAGCTTCACGCCGCGCTCACCGACATAGGCGTCATAGCCGGCGCGACCGTTGTTGTCGCGCAGCGACAGGATGAACTCATGCGCCTCCGCCCGGCGCGCGGCCGCCATGATCTCGGTTTCCGTGGCATCCTGCATGCCGAGCCTGATGTTGTCACGCAGCGAGCGGTGGAACAACGCCGTTTCCTGGCTGACCACGCCGATATTGGCGCGCAGCGAATTCTGCGTCACCTGAGCAATATCCTGTCCGTCGATGACGATCTCGCCGCCTTCGAGGTCGTAGAGCCGCAGGATCAGATTGGCGAGCGTCGTCTTGCCGGCGCCGGAGGGGCCGACCAGCCCGACCTTCTCGCCGGGGCGGACGACCAGATCGATGCCGTCCAGCACGCCGAAGCCCTTGCCGTAGTGGAAGGTGACGTCCTTGAACTCGATGCGCCCGCCGGCGACGTCGAGTTCCTTCGCGTCGGGCTTGTCGACGAGGCCGAGCGGCTGCGAGATCAGCGCCTTGGAATTTTCCAGCACGCCAAGGTTCCGCAAGATGCTGTTCAGTTGCATCATCAAGCGTCCGAGCAGCATGTTCAGCCGCAGCACCAGCGACAGGGTGAAGGCGACGGCGCCGACGGTGATCAGCCCCTCCACCCAAAGATAGACCGAGAAACAGGCAATGGCCGTGATCATCACGCCAGACAGGATCGTCAGCGCCGTGCGCATGCCGGTCAGCCGGCGCGTGAAGGGAAGCAGCGCGCCGAGATAGATGTCGAAGCCGCTGCGGATATAGCGGTCGTCGCCGTCTGCAGCGAAGAGCTTCAACGTCTGAACATTGGAGTAGGAATCGATGATGCGTCCGGTGATCATCGAACCCGCTTCGGCGGTCGCCTCCGCGTGCTTGCGGATCGCCGGCAGATAGATTTTGGCCAGCACGGCGAACGCGACGATCCACACGACCACCAGGATAGCCAGACGGATATCCAATCCACCCACCAGCGCCAGTGTGGTGACCGTGTAGACGATCATGAACCAGATGACCTCGATGAAGCTTTCCATCAGGTCGCCGGTTGCTTGCCCCGCCTGCCAGACCTTGGTGGCGATACGACCGGCGAAATCGTTCTGGAAGAAGGTGTAGGACTGGCGCGAGACATGCCGATGCGCCTGCCAACGCACAAGATTGGAAAATCCGGGCGTGATCGTCTGCTGGTCGACAAGGGCCGACAAGGTCACCACGATGGTGCGCAGGACCAGCACCACCACGATCATGAAGACGATTTCCCAGCCGGCGGCATCCCACAAGGCGGCCCAGCTCCGCTCGGCGGGAAGCTGGTCGAGTATATCCACCAGACGCCCGACGAAGTAGAAAAGCCCGGCCTCTATCAGCGGCGCGATCCCGCCAATGACCAGCATCAGGAAGAACGCGCCCTTGGCCTGGCCGACATAGTGCCAGATGAAGCCTGCAACCGGAAAAGGCGGCCTCAGATTCGCGGGTTCCCGGAACGGATAGACCCAGTTCTCGAACCAGCGATAGATGCGGTTCATCATTCCACGGCTTCTTCCCTCACATCCGCTGCCATGCGGGCGGCAGGCTCGTGCGGCTCGTCATGCAGCAGGAAACCGCCGGACTGGCGTTGCCACAGCTGCGCATAAAGTCCACCGCGCTGGATGAGCGCGTCGTGCGTTCCTTCCTCCAGAACGCGGCCCTGATCCATGACGATCAACCTGTCCATTGCCGCGATCGTCGAGAGCCGGTGCGCGATGGCGATCACGGTCTTGCCTTGCATGAGCTTGTAGAGATTTTCCTGGATGGCCGCTTCGACTTCTGAATCTAGGGCGGAGGTTGCTTCGTCAAGGATCAGAATCGGCGCGTCCTTCAACATAACGCGAGCGATGGCGATGCGCTGCCGCTGCCCGCCGGAGAGCTTCACACCCCGTTCGCCGACATGGGCGTCGAAGCCCTTGCGGCCCTTCGCATCCGCCAGCCCGGCGATGAAATCGGTCGCTTCCGCCCGTCGCGCCGCTTCCAGCATCAACTCCTCGCTGGCATCCGGCCGGCCGTAGAGAATGTTCTCCCGCACCGAGCGATGCAGAAGCGACGTGTCCTGCGTGACCATCCCTATCGCGCCGCGCAGCGAATCCTGCGTGACGGCGGCGATGTCCTGCCCGTCGATGACGATGCGGCCGGATTCGATGTCGTAGAAGCGCAACAGCAGGTTCACCAGCGTCGACTTGCCGGCGCCGGAACGCCCGACAATGCCGACCTTCTCGCCCGGGCGCACCGACAGCGACAAATCCTCGATGACGCCCTTCTGCTTGCCATAGTGAAATCGGACATTCTCGAAGGCGATGCCGCCCTGCGCCACTTCGATATCCGGCGCGCCGGGCCTGTCCTCGACCACGCGCGGCAGTGAGATCGAACCGATGCCGTCCTGCACGGTGCCAATGTTCTCGAACAGGCCGGAAACTTCCCACATGATCCACTGCGACATGCCGTAGAGACGCAGCACCAGGCCGATCACCACGGCGACCGCGCCGACCGTCACCGTTCCGTTCAGCCACAGGCCAATGGCCAGCGCACCAACGCTCAGCAGCAGCGCCGAGTTCAGCGCGTAGACGACGATATAGAACTTGCTGATCAGCCGTCCTTGCGCGTAGGCCGTCTGCATGAATTCGGCCATGCCCTGGCGCGCATAGTCCGACTCGCGCCGGCCATGCGAGAAAAGCTTGACGGTCTGGATGTTGGTATAGCTGTCGACGATGCGCCCGGTCATGATCGAGCGGGCGTCGGCTTGCGCTTCGGACACCTTGCCAAGACGCGGGATGAAATAGCGCAAAGCGAACAGATAACCGACAAGCCACAAGGCCATCGGAGCCGCCAGCCGCCAATCGGACGAGCCGACGATGATCAGGATGCCGAGGAAATAAACCACGACATAGTTCAGCACCTCGGCGAACTTGATGACGGTCTCGCGCACGGCGAGCGCGGTCTGCATCAGCTTGGTTGCGATACGGCCAGCAAATTCATCCTGGTAAAAGATCATCGACTGCTTGAGCAGGTAGCGGTGCACCTGCCAGCGGATGCGCATCGGGTAATTTCCGAACAGCGTCTGATAGGTGTTGAGCGATGAGAAAATCACCAGCGTTGGCAGGAGGATGGCAATCACCGCCACCATGCCGGCCAGCTTCCACCATTCCGTCTGCAGGAATGTCTCGCGATTCTGCACCGACAGCCAGTCGACGATATGGCCGAGGAAGCCGAACATCCAGACCTCGATCATGGCGATCATTGCCATCAGGACCGCAGCCAGCAGCACGAATGGCCATGCCGGCTTGGTGAAATGCCAGCAAAAGCCGAGCAGCGTATTCGGCGGCTCTACCGGCTCCTCGAGCGGAAACGGATCGAGCCTTTTTTCAAACCAGCGGAACATCGTCTAGAACCTTGTGTCGGATGACGCCGCACGGGCGCCTGAAATCGGGATTGCGGCGGGCGATTGAAATCGCCCGGTTTTGCACGAGACAGCGGCCATGCACCTTCGAAAAGCAAAGGCTTGGCGACCTGCCCGAATATGCTTCGCAATATGCTTATTGTGTCAGTTGAAGCGTCGAACCGGTTGCCGCGTTCAGGCAGCAAGCCATGGCGTGGGGCGTGAAATGTCTACGGTCATCATGAAATCCATATCCGCCTCCGTGGGTTCGAGTTGACAATGCCGGCCCTATACACGCATTCGAAACCAATCGCCACCCGGATATCGAGGAACCGCTTGAGCCAGGACCGTCGTGTGACCGATCCGCCACGCACGAAAAGCACGTGGAAATGAACGACCGTCTCCGCATCGCCCTCTACCAGCCGGATATCGCCGGCAATACCGGAACAATCCTGCGCTTCGCCGCCTGCATGGGTCTGGCCGTCGATATCGTCGAACCGGCCGGCTTCGACCTGTCCGACCGCAACCTCCGGCGCGCCGGCATGGACTACCTCGAAATGGCGGCGCTCACCCGCCACCTCGACTGGAACGCCTTCGAGCAGCACCGCCACGCGGCGGGGCGCCGGCTGGTGCTTCTGTCCACCAAGGCCGTCCGGCCCTATACGGACTTCGCCTTCCGCCCTGGAGACACGCTGCTGTTCGGCCGCGAATCGGCCGGCGTGCCGCAGCCGGTCCATGATGCCGCCGATGTCGGCCTCGTCATTCCGATGCAAGGTTCCGCGCGCAGCCTCAACGTCGCGCTGTCCGTGGCCATGGTCGCGGGTGAAGCCATCCGGCAACTCGCCTAGCCGCAACGCTGCCGCGCCGGCTGTCCACGGCGCCTCCACGGCGTCCTGCCAACGGGCGAATCTTTCAAACATGCACATCGTCTTGTCCTGCCATTGCAAGGTTCGGACGCCTTCGCTACAACCTCAATATAAGTTGAGGTCAAGCGAGAAAGTCTGATGGTCGCTTCAAGGGAACTGACGGTAGGCGACGTAGCGATGCGCGCCGGCGTTGCCGTGTCGGCGCTGCATTTCTACGAAACACGCGGATTGATCCGATCGCACCGCACCTCCGGCAACCAGCGCCGTTATGACCGCGAGGTGCTGCGGCGCGTTGCCATCATCAAGGTCGCCCAGGATGTCGGCATTTCCCTTGCCGATATTGGCGCGGCTCTTGATTCTTTACCTGAAGGCCGCACCCCCACCAGGGAAGATTGGAATCGTCTTTCAACGGCTTGGCGCAAAGACCTCGACAACAGGATCACCCGGTTGAAGAAGCTGCGGGACGGCCTGGACGACTGCATCGGCTGTGGCTGCATGTCGATCGACCGCTGCCCTTTGCGGAACCGCGAAGACAGGCTGGCTTGCGATGGACCGGGGGCACGCCGGCTTGCGGCGGGCTAATCCGCCGCAGGCAACCGCCTGATCGTGAACTCGATGACGTCGCCCGGGCGCTCGAACCAGCTTTCGATTGTCGTCCAGTAGGCCTGCTTCGGCCAACGGTCGAACCATTCCTTGGCCTTCAGCCGTGCATCGGTGCGTGGCAGCACGAAGGTCTCGCGCAAAAATCCATCGCGCGGCATGCGCTCGCGTTCGGCGCGGCTGCGGTCCAGCCTTTTCTTCAAGCCATCCAGCGGCGGTCTTGCCGGCGTGCGCAAGAAAGAACTCCTTGACCCTTGCGCTATTGAGATTAGGGATCGCGCCCGTAAAAGACGAGTCATTTATCGGGCCGACCGCGCCCGCGCGGAGACCGCATCTTGGAACGACCCGAAATACCGGCCGGCCTGCCCGCCGACATCGAAGACAGGAAGGCTGCGGCCAGGGCATGGTTCGAGGATTTGCGCGACCGCATCTGCGCCGGCCTCGAAAAGCTGGAGGACGATCTTTCCGGCCCCCAGGCTTCGTGGTCGCCCGGCCGGTTCGAGCGCACGCCCTGGCTTCGCGACGAGGGCAATGGCGGCGGCGGCATCATGTCGATGATGCATGGCCGCGTGTTCGAGAAGGTCGGCGTCCACACCTCGACGGTGCATGGCGAGTTCTCGCCCGAGTTCCGTAAGCAGATGCCCGGCGGCGAGGAAGACCCGCGCTTCTGGGCCAGCGGCATTTCGCTGATCGCCCATCCGTGGAACCCCAACGTGCCCGCCGTCCACATGAATACGCGCATGGTCGTCACCTCGCGGCAGTGGTTCGGCGGCGGCGCCGATTTGACGCCGGTTCTGGACCGGCGGCGCACGCAGGACGACCCCGACACGCTGGCCTTCCACCGCGCTATGCGCTTCGCCTGCGAGAAGAATGCCGGCGTCGCAGACCATCAGAAGCTGAAGGACTGGTGCGACGAGTACTTCTTCCTGCCGCATCGCAAGGAAGCCCGCGGCGTTGGCGGAATCTTCTTCGACTGGCTGCATTCGGACGCGGAAAAGGGCGGCTGGGCGGCCGATTTCAACTTCGTGCAGGATGTCGGACGCGCCTTCCTGGTCGTCTACCAGCATCTCGTGCGGGCCAACTTCAATGACAACTGGACCGAAGGCGACCGTGAGGAGCAATTGATCCGGCGCGGGCGCTACGTCGAGTTCAACCTCCTCTACGACCGTGGCACGATCTTCGGTCTGAAGACCGGCGGCAACATCGCCTCGATCCTGTCCAGCCTGCCGCCGGAGGCGAGATGGCCGTAAAATTTCGGTGAGCGGGATTTGAACCCCAATTCGGTCCCAATTGCAGAATTTTGGCAAGCTTTATGGCCGAAGAGCCGCAGAAAATTTTCTTTTTCGTCTAATATCTCGGGGTTAAAACAGGAATATTTCTTTGGCCGGGCTGGGAAGCGCCGGCGGTTTTGGACCGCGACCCGACGCGACCGGACGGCCCATGACGAAAGAGGCGTTTCCGATGAAACGCCTCCCATCAGGAGAGCCTGCCATGCGCAAGCTTGTTTTCTCGGCTGCGGCCATTGCCACCCTCGCCACCGTTTCCATCGCCAGCGCGGCGGTGCACCACACCACCGGCAAGGTCAAAACCTACGACGCGACGGCGATGAGCCTCATGCTCGAGGACGGAACAACCTTCACGCTGCCCAAGACCTTTAAGAACCCCGGCCTGAACGCCGGTGAGAAGGTCCGCGTCTCATGGGACATGAGCGGCAAGAACAAGGTTGCCGAGACCGTGAAGCTCCTGAAGTAGCAGCGGCGCTCGGCTTGCCGGTCAAAGGCGGAGCCAGGTCGGCTCCGCCTTTTTGCATGAAACAGTTCGATAAAAATGCGAGACGGTCCTCCGTCCAAAATTGCGCCAAAACAACGGGATGGAGCGGATTTGCATTTCGGTGGAACGATGAACCCCACGAACCGGCAACCGAATCCGCATATCTGTGTTATTCTTGACCTCAATCAGACGGAGGAAGGAGGAAAGCATGAAGGAATTTCACTGTGGATCGCTGGTCCCTGGCTGCGAGTGGCACACCCGCGCCGAGGACGAAGCTGAAGTCATGCGCCGTGCTGTCGAGCATATGCGTGAAACGCACGGCGAAACCATCATTCGCGAGACGATGATCGAAGCGATCCGCTCGCGAATCGAGAAGGTCCGTGACGCGGCCTAATCCCTGAATCTGGCGGCGCGCTCGATCAGCGCGCCGCGATCGAGCGCGAACCCCGACTCGATCCATTCCTGTTCCAGCGCCTTCAGCGCCTTGCCAAGCCTCGGTCCTGCTTCCATGCCGACATCGACAGCCTTGAGCGGGAACATCGGCTTCTCCCACGCTGATGCATAGGCCAGCAGCCGCGAATAGCCGCCGGCCTCCATCATCGCCGCATCGTTTTCAGCCGCTCGTGCGCGCGCACCGGCAAGTGACAGACGCAGCCGATCCAGCACGCCCCGCCGATCTCCCAGATACAGCGTTTTCGCCAAAGCCGTTTCAGTCGATTTCGCTTCGACCGCCGGCGTCATGGCCCAGCGCTGCAGCCGTTGCGTCTCGTCCGTCGATAGCTTGAGACGCTCTCCCAGCGCCTTCATCCGCGCCGGATCGGGCGGCACCATGGCCTCGAGTCTCAGCAAGGCTTCTGCCGACCAACCGAAATCCGCCTCGGTCCTGACCAGACCATGGATGGCGTCGATTCCCCATTTCTCGCTTTCCGGCAGGATGCTGGTCAGCACGCCGGCCTGTCGCATCCAAAGCAGCGCCCGCGACGGGTCCGGCGCCGAAAGCAGTTTTTTCAACTCCGACCAGACCCGCTCGGCCGAAAGCCTTTCCAGGCCCTCCTTCAGCCGCGCGCAGGCCTTGAGGCCTTCCGCGTCCGGTCGTCCGTCGCCGAACCAGGCAAAGAAGCGGAAAAAGCGCAATATGCGCAGGTAGTCCTCGCGGATACGCGTCTCGGCATCGCCGATGAAGCGCAGCCGCCGGGTTTCGAGATCGGCGATGCCGCCAACCAGATCCACAACCGTGCCGTCAGCCTCGGTATAAAGCGCGTTGATGGTGAAATCGCGCCGCTCTGCATCGGCCTGCCAGTCGCGCCCGAAGGAAACCTTGGCCCGGCGGCCGTCGGTCTCGATGTCGGCGCGCAGCGTCGTCACCTCATACCCCTTGCCGTGTGCGACGACGGTGACGGTGCCATGCTCGATGCCGGTCGGGATCGCCCTGAAGCCTGCGGCTTCGGCGCGCCGCATCGTCTCTTGGGGCAGCGCCGTGGTGGCGATGTCGACATCGGCGACCGGTTCGCCCAACAGCGCATTGCGCACCGCGCCGCCCGCCACGCGCGCCTGCTCGCCATCCGCCGACAGGATCGTCAGCAGTTTCTGCAGGTCCGGCCCGTTCAGCCAGTCCGCCTTGCCGGCAAGGGTCACGGGAGCGCTCAAGCATAGAGCCTTTCATAAACGGTGCGGATGATGCCCGCCGTGACGCCCCAGATGCGCCGCCCTTCATAGGGCATGTCGTAGAAAAACCACTCCAGATCGTGAAAGACCCGGCTGTCGCGGCCGTGGTTGGCCGGGTCCATGAGAAACCGCAGCGGCACCTCGAACACGGATTCGACTTCGTCGCCATTCAGTTTGAGGACGAAGCCGGGCCGTATCACCGCCAGCACCGGCGCGATCCGGTAGCCCGAACCGGTCACATAGTCGGGCATCCGGCCGGCTATGTCGATGAAATCGGCCTCAAGCCCGATCTCCTCATGCGCCTCGCGCAACGCGGCCGCCTCGGGCGACGCATCGGTGGCGTCGATGTGCCCGCCCGGAAAGGCGATCTGGCCGGTGTGGCTGCGCAAGGTTTCGGCCCGCTTGGTCAGGATGACGCTGGCTTCGTCGCCGCTGTCGATCACGGGGATGAGAACGGCCGCGTCGCGCAGCGCACCCTCGCGCAGGAAGAGACGCGGATGCCCCGGATTGAACCGATGATCGCCATAAGGCTCAATGTCGTCGCCGAAGTCGGCTTGGGCGGCGGCGCGCGCCCGGAAATCGGCGGCGGAAAATGGAATGACGGTCTTCTGGTCCATCAGTTGGCAAGCTTTTCCAATCGATCCGCCGGCATGATCGGGTAGACCTCGTTGTTCGAGCGCACGGCGAACATGCGCCGCCCGTCGACATCGACCTCTTCGCCGTGCTCGACCAGTTCGTACATGACCGGCCGCGACAGCAGCGCCTCCAGCCGACCACGCACCAGCACATAGGGCTTAAGGCCGCCAGTTTCCGGCTCGTCGACGAACCGCAGCGGATGCTCCGCCCCGGCCTCGACCACATCGCCGACATTGGTGCGAAAGGTGATGATCTGGCCTTCACCCCGGCCTGAAATGTCCATCTCGACAGCGATGAACGGCGCGTCCTCGACGCGGATGCCGACCCGCTCGACCGGCGTGACGAGATAGGTCTTTCCGTCCGCATCCTTGCGCAGCACGGTCGAAAAGAGCTGCACCAGCGGCATCCGGCCGATCGGCGTGCCCATATAGAACCAGGTTCCGTCCCGGCGGATTTCCATGTCGATGTCGCCGCAGAATTTCGGATCCCAGCGCTCGACCGGCGGCAAGCCCTTGCCGGCGCGCGCCGCACGCGAAATCAGCGCCTCCAGTCCGCGTGCATCGCCGGCCGCGGTAAGGCTGTCTTTGCTATGTCCGATGTCTTCCGCCATGGTCACGAAATAGTCACTGTTGACGCGCTTGTCAGCCGCAGTCTGTGATTTAAGTTTCTACAAGGTGCCGCCAGGTGCGAATCGCGGCGCGTTCGGCGCGGCCGGTATTTTCCAACACAGAGGATCGACCTGCATGAGCGTGATCGTCAAGGAAAGCCCGATCGACGAAAAGCAGATGATCGCGCAGGCTGAAAAAGCGCTGGCCGACATCTCCCTGGTTCGCGACGGCGTTGGCCGGGTCATCTTCGGACAGGAAAGCGTCGTCGAACGTACACTGGTGGCACTGCTGGCCGGCGGCCATGCGTTGCTGGTCGGCGTGCCCGGCCTGGCGAAGACGAAGCTGGTCGAGACGCTCGGCATCGTGCTCGGCCTCGACACCAGCCGCGTCCAGTTCACGCCCGACCTGATGCCGTCCGACATCCTGGGTTCCGAGGTGATGGAGCAGGATGAAAACGGCAAGCGTTCCTTCCGCTTCATCTCCGGACCTATCTTCACGCAACTGCTGATGGCCGACGAGATCAACCGCGCTTCGCCGCGCACCCAGTCGGCGCTGCTGCAGTCGATGCAGGAATATCACGTCACCGTCGCCGGCGCGCGCCACGACCTGCCGGCGCCCTTCCATGTGCTGGCGACGCAGAACCCGCTGGAGCAGGAAGGCACCTATCCGTTGCCGGAAGCGCAGCTCGACCGCTTCCTGATGCAGATCGACATTCTCTATCCCGAGATCGAAGCCGAACGGCGCATCCTGCTGGAAACCACGGGCGTCGATGAGGCGCGGGCCGCCAACGTTCTCGACCCGGCCCGGCTAAAGGACATCCAGAATCTGATCCGCCGCATGCCGGTGCCGGAAAGCGTTGTCGAAGCCATTCTCAACCTTGTCCGCTCCGCCCGTCCGGGCCAGGGCAATGCCGACACCGACAAGCACGTGTCATGGGGTCCCGGCCCGCGCGCCAGCCAGGCGCTGATGCTTTGCTCCCGCGCCCGCGCGCTTTATGACGGACGGCTGGCGCCCTCGGTCGATGACGTGCGTGCGCTGGCCGAGCCGGTTCTGCAGCATCGCATGGCTTTGACCTTCACCGCGCGCGCCGAAGGCATGAGCGTTCGCGACGTCGTGGGCAAGCTCGTGAAGGGTATTTGATGGCGCATATCGGCGAGGCGCAGGCACCGGTCGGCACACGCGACGCGCTTGCTCGCGGCCGGCTCCGGGCTTCGCTGGTGCCAGACCTGCTGGTCGAGGCGCGCCGCATCGTCAACACCGTCATGGCTGGCTGGCACGGCCGTCGCAAGCGCGGCATCGGCGAGAATTTCTGGCAGTTCCGGCCCTACGTCGAAGGCGAGGCCATTGCCAACATCGACTGGCGGCGTTCGGCGCGCGACGACCACACCTATGTGCGCGACCGCGAATGGGAAGCCGCCCATACGGTCTGGCTGTGGGCCGACCCTTCGCCTTCGATGCTCTACAAATCCACCGGCGCGACCGTGTCGAAGCAATCGCGCGCGCTGGTCATCGTGCTTGCCATGGCCGAACTGCTGTCGCGCAGCGGCGAACGCATCGCCTGGCCCGGCGTCACCGACCCGTTCAGCGCCCGCAACGGCGCCGAGCGCATCGCCTCGCATCTTGCCCATGCCGCCGCGCTGCCGGCCAAGCCGGACCTTTCCGCGATAAGGCGGTTTTCCGATATCGTCATCGCCAGCGACTTCCTCGATCCCGTCGGGGAAACCATGCAATGGCTGGATGTTCTCGCCCGCCACGGCGTGCGCGCCCATCTGGTCGAGATCGCGGATCCAGCCGAGGAAAGCTTCCCCTATTCCGGGCGCACCGAGTTCACCGACCCTGAAACCGGCGAAAAGCTGACGGCAGGACGCGCCGAAATGCTGGGCGATGAATATCGCAATCTTTACAGCGCCCGCCGCGCCGAACTGGCCGCATGGTGCAAACGGCTTGGCTGGAGCTATACCGTCAATCACACAGATCGGCTCGCCTCCGAGGCGCTGGTGCGGCTCCATCTGGCTTTGACCGCCGAAGGCCCCAGCGGCAGAAGGACCGCCGCGTGAGCTGGCTGCCGCTCTCCTTCGGCGCGCCGATGGTCCTGTGGGGCCTGCTGGCGCTGCCCGTCATCTGGTGGCTGCTCAGGCTGACGCCGCCCAAGCCGCAGACGGAAGTATTCCCGCCGCTCAGGATCCTGGCGCGCGTGCTGAAGCGCGAGGAAACACCGCAGCAAAGCCCATGGTGGCTGACGCTGCTGCGGCTGCTGATGGCGGCGCTCATCGTCGCCGCCCTTGCCGAACCGGTCTTCAACCCACGCGAAAAACTGTCGACCGAGGGCGAGGCGCTGGCGCTGGTCATCGACAATGACTGGGCGAGCGCGGACGACTGGGAGCGCCGTGTCGCCACCGCGTCACGGCTGATCGCCGATGCGGAACGCAATTCCGTGCCGGTGCTGCTCGCCTTCACCGCGGAAAAGCCCAACCAGCAGATCGGCCCGTTCAGCGCCGCCGAGGCGCGCGACCGGCTGAACGCAGTCAAGCCGCGGCCGGTGCCGGCGGATCGCCGCGAAATCTACGCCCGCGTCGGCGAGGCTTTGCGCGACCTGCCGCCGGCGACCGTCGCGGTGCTGACCGACGGGCTTGCGGCTGATGGCGACGAGGCCGCCTTCTCTGCGATGATGACGAAGCCGCCGGCCAACTTCATCTGGGGCACGCCGCAAAGGCTGGATACGATAGGACTGACCGCCGCGGACAACGGGTTCGACCGGCTGACGATTTCCGCCGTGCGCGCATCGTCGAACGCTACCGGCCCCGCCAGCATGAGCGCCGGCGCCTTTGACGACAAGGGCCGCCGCATCGGCGACGCCGCCATTACCTTCCGTCCGGGCCAGACCATAGCCACTGGCGATTTTGTCGTTCCGTTCGAACTGCGCAACGATTTCGCTTCGATCGCGCTCGATGGCGTCGCCAGCGCCGGCGCCGTTCGCGTGCTGGACGAAAGCGCCAAGCGCCGCCGCATCGGCCTGCTTTCGGAAACGCCGGTGGACGAGGCGCGGCTTCTGCTGTCGCCGCTCTACTACATCCGCCGCGCCATGGAGCCCTTCGCCGACATTGTCGAGCCGACAAGCCCGGCCATAAGCGAGGCCATCCCGCAATTGCTGCAGCAAAAGCCGGCGGTGATCGTCATGGCCGATGTCGGGACCGTGCCGGAACCCGCCCGGACAGCGCTGGTCGAATGGATGGAAAATGGCGGCACGCTTTTGCGCTTCGCAGGCTCCCACCTGCTGAGTGCCGGCGACGACAGCGAGTTGCTGCCAGTCATCCTGCGTCGAAGCGAGCGCAGCCTTGGCGGCGCGCTTTCCTGGACCGAGCCGCAGCCTGTCGGCGAATTCCCGGCCAATGGCCCGTTTTCCAGCCTGCCTGCCCCAACCGACGTGACGGTGACGCGGCAGCTTCTGGCCGAGCCGACGCCCGATCTGATCGACCATACATGGGCGACGCTGGCCGACGGCACGCCGCTGGTGACCGGCGACAGGCGCGGCAAGGGCATGGTGGTGCTGTTCCACGTGCCGCCCGAGGCGACATGGTCGAACCTGCCCATATCGGGCTCTTTCGTGGAGATGCTGCGCCGCATCGTACAGCTTTCGCGCAACCAGGGCGCGGTTGCGGCAACGCCGCAGAGCCAGGCTGCCTCGCTGGCGCCCTACCGCATGATTGATGCCAGTGGCGCAATCGTTCCACCCGGCCCCGATGCTCGCCCGCTCATGGCGGGGCAAGCAGCGGTGACGGTGGACAATCCGCCCGGCCTCTATGGCAGCGAGGAAGGCGTCGTGGCGCACAATCTTCTGGCGGCCGAACAGGCGCTGATCCCGATTGTCCGACCGCAACTGACCATTCCTGTGGCCGACCTGCATTACTCGCTCGACGAAGCCCGCGACCTGAAGGGGCCGCTGGTCGCCGCCGCCATCCTCCTGATGGTGCTGGACACCCTTGCCGTGTTCTGGATCGGCGGACTGTTCTCGCGCTGGAGACGCCGGCCGCGCATGGCGGGAACGACAGCCGCCCTGCTCGTCATGGCCGCCATCTCGTTCGGACATGTGGATACGGCGCGCGCCAACGACGCCAAGCCGGGCGACGCCGAAGCCATCGACGCCATCAACCAGACGCGCATCGCCTATGTCATCACCGGCGAGCCGGGCGTCGATTCCATCAGCCGCGCCGGCTTGGAAGGCCTGCGGCGCTTCCTGATCGAGAAGACAGCGCTTGAACCGGGTGAACCGGCAGGCGTCGATATTTCAAGGGATGAGCTGTCCTTCTATCCGCTCATCTACTGGCCCATCGATCCCGCCGCGCCGGAGCCTGACACCGCTGCCATGGCGCGGGTCGAGGCCTATATGCAGCAGGGCGGTACGGTGCTGTTCGACACCCGCGACCAGTTCTCCACCGGTTTCGGCTCTGATTCCGCCAGCCCGGCGACGCAGCGGCTGCGCTCTCTTTTGTCGACGTTGAGCGTACCGCCACTTGAGCCGGTCCCGTCGGACCATGTGCTGACGAAGTCCTTCTTCATCCTCAATGAGTTTCCCGGACGCTTCAACGGCAGCCCCCTCTGGATCGAGGCCTCTCTCGACGCCAGCAACACCGACAATCGCCCCGTCCGCACCGGCGACGGCGTCAGCCCGATCATGATCACCGCCAACGACATGGCCGGCGCCTGGGCCATCGACGCCAATGGCGAGCCGCTTCTGCCAACCGTGCCGTCCGATCCGATGCAGCGTGTCTACGCGATGCGCGCCGGCGTCAACATTGTCATCTACATGCTGACCGGCAACTACAAGTCCGACCAGGTTCACGTGCCGGCCCTGCTGGAAAGGCTGGGGCAATAGGATGACCTGGTCGCTTTCCTTCGAACCGCTGCTGTCCCTGCCCTGGCTCGTCGCCGTGCTGGCGCCCCTGACGCTGCTGGCGCTGGCCGGCTTGTGGCTGCGCCAACGCGGTTCGGTATTCAGGTTCGCCGCCCTTGTGGCGCTGGCGGCGGCGTTGGCAAACCCGGTCTTCCTCAGCGAAGAGCGCGACCCGCTGAAAAGCGTCGTCGCGGTCGTCGTCGACCGCAGCCAGAGCCAGGAGATCGGCGAGCGCACGAAACAGACCGACGCCGCGCTGGCCGAACTGAAACAGCGGCTCGAGCGCGTCAAACAGTTTGACGTTCGCGTCGTCGAGGCGGGCAAGGCCGGCGCGGCGGAGGAGCGTACCGAAACACGGCTGTTTTCGGCGCTGGACGGCGCCTTGCATGACGTGCCGCCGTCACGCGTCGCCGGCGGCATCCTCATCACCGACGGGCAGGTCCACGACGTTCCCTTCGGAACCGGCGAGTTCAATGCGCCGCTGCATGCCCTCATCACCGGCAACGACCAGGAAAAGGACCGGCGCATTCAGTTCGTCAAGGCACCGCGCTTCGGCCTTGTCGACAAGCCGCTGGACATGACCTACCGCGTCATCTCAACCGACAATTCAGCCGACCCTGTCGACGTGCGCGTTTCGGTCAATGGCGAGCAGGTCGCGGTGGAGCGCGCCACCATCGGCCGCGAAATGCCGCTGCAGGTGACGCTTCCGACAGCCGGACGCAACATCGTCGAGTTGGCCATCGACAAGCAGGAAGGCGAACTGACCGACACCAACAACCGGGCCGTGGCGCTGATCGACGGCATCCGCGAGAATTTGCGCGTGCTGCTGGTCTCGGGTGAGCCGCATGCCGGCGAGCGGACATGGCGCAACCTGCTCAAGTCGGATGCCTCAGTGGACCTTGTCCACTTCACCATCCTGCGCCCACCGGAAAAGCAGGATGGAACGCCAATCAACGAATTGTCGCTGATCGCCTTTCCGACGCGCGAGCTGTTCGTCGAGAAGATCAAGGATTTCGACCTGATCATCTTCGACCGCTACCAGCACAGCGACGTGATGCCGATCCTCTACTACGACTACATCGCCGAATATGTCGAAAAGGGCGGCGCGGTTCTGGTCGCCGCCGGACCGGAATATGCCAGCGAAAGAACGATTGCCCGCACCCCGTTGATGTCGGCGTTGCCGGCGATGCCCGATGGGAATGTGATCGACAAGGCCTTCTATCCGCGACTCACCGAACTCGGCCAGCGCCACCCCGTGACGCGCGGATTGGAAGGGTCCGGCACGGAGCCGCCGCACTGGAGCCGCTGGTTCCGCACCATCGGCGTCGAGAATCCCGAGGGCGAAGTGGTCATGAAGGGCGCCGACGACCGGCCGCTCCTAGTCCTCGACCGCAAGGGTGAAGGCCGCGTCGGCATGCTTTTGTCCGACCAGGGCTGGCTGTGGGCGCGCGGCTACGAGGGCGGTGGTCCCCATGTGCAACTCTATCGCCGTGTCGCTCACTGGCTGATGAAGGAGCCCGAATTGGAAGAGGAGCGGCTGACGGCAGACGGTCGCGGCATGACGCTCGAAATCCGCCGCCAGACGATGAGCGACGATCCGGGATCGGCGCAGGTCATCACCCCTTCCGGCAAGGCGCTGACCGTGAAGCTCGCCAGGTCCGAGCCCGGCGTTTTCACCGGAGCTGTCGAAACAAAGGAGATCGGCCTCTACCAGGTCGGCAACGGCAATCTGACCGCACTGGCCCACGTCGGTCCGGTCAATTCGCCGGAATTCGCCGACGTGGTCTCGACGCCGAACAAATTAAGACCAGCAGCCGCCGCCACCGGCGGCAGTGTGCGGCGAGTCGCAAGCTCGACATTGGGTGGCCTCGGCGACGGCGTCTCGGTGCCGTCCATCGTTCCCATACGCGCAGGCGGCGAAGCGTCCGGCAACGACTGGATCGGCCTGCGCACCACCAACGACAGCGTGCTCAAATCCGTCTCGCGCGTGCCCTTGTTCGGCGGCTTCCTCGGCCTCGGCCTGCTGCTGCTGGCGATGGGCTCGATGTGGTACCGCGAAGGCCGTTAAAGCCTATTCCTCCGGTTCCGTCGTGAACATCAGCGGATAGCCCTTCGCCTTGGCCGCATCGATGGCGCGCGTGGCTTTGGTTTCAGCGACGTCGCGCGTGAACACGGCCACCACGCAGACACCCCTTCGATGCGCCGTAATCATCACCCGATTGGCCTGATCTTCGCTGAGGCGGAACTCGCCTTTCAACACGGTGACGACGAACTCGCGCGGCGTGAAATCGTCATTGACGAGGATGACCTTGTAGAGCTTTGGCCGCTCGGTCTTCGGTTTGACCCTGGTTCTCGGCTTGACGACATTGTCGTCGTTTCCGGCCATTCGCGGACCGCTATCGTTCATGACCAAATTCCGATTGTTCTGCAAAGCCGCCAGCATTTTCGATCACCGGCGCTTCCGTGTCAGATAGATTTTTGTGCGGCGATTGCCAGAGGGTGGTCCACCGCACCGACCTTCGACCACGCCGCCGTACAAGAGGAAGCGAGCGACAAATTCTCATCGAGCGTCACCGGGTCGCCTGCTCTCGGCTTCAAACCGTGATCCCCTTCCAGCCAGTGCAGAGTGATTGCGGTGGACAGCGGGTAGGCTCCCGCCTCAACGCGCGAACCGAATGGATCGCGCGTTCCCTGAAACACAAGCGCCGGACAGCGCAGCGTATCCAGATGCGCGGTCCGCAGCCTTTCCGGTTTTCCGGGCGGATGGAAAGGATAGCCGAAGCAGACCAGACCATGGATGGTCCCGGCATCGAAAGCCTCGTCCGCAATCATACTGGCGACGCGCCCACCCAATGATTTACCGCCAATGAGGAGACGTCCCGCCGGCTTCAGCATTTCCAGCGCCGCACGATATTCGCCCATCAGGGCTTCGGTGCGGGACGGCGGTGGCGTGCGGCCGTCCAGACGGCGCTGCGCCATGTAGGCGAATTCGAATCGGGCGACACTCAGTCCCGCTTCGGCCAGCCTCGCCGCCAAAGCACTCATCCAGTCGGAATCCATCGGCGAACCGGCGCCATGGGCAAGAAGCAGCGTGGTGTCCGCATCGGGCGGGCCGGAAAACAGGAAATCGGGCATTGCCCGCTTTTCCCATGGACGGGATGAAAAGGCTACCGCCTCAACACCGCGCTCAGCACATCCCGCACGCCGATCGAGCCGACGAAGCGCGACTGCTCGTCGAAAAGCGCCACCGGCGCGGTTTGCGAACGGTGCATGGCAAGCATCACGGTCTTCAGCGGGGTTCCCGGATTGGCCCAGAACACCTGCCCGGTTTCATCCGGCTGCGACTCGACTTCGGCGCATGAGACCCACACCGCCGGTTTGCCATCGCGCTCGGCCGCGGAAACCAGCCCGTCCTTGTCGATCTTGAAGCGGGTGGTTTCGCGGCGGTCGAGCCAGATCCAGCCCCCTGCCCCGGCGGATTCGAGATCGCGCTTGTCGCGCATGACGTTCCAGGCGGTCAGCACCGACAGCGGATTCACATTGGCGATGAAGTCGCGCACATAGGCGTTGGCCGGCTTGAGCACGATGTCTTCCGGCGCGCCGGTCTGGACGATGCGCCCGCCCTCCATGATGGTGATATGGGTGCCGATCTTGAGCGCTTCCTCGAGGTCGTGCGAAACGAAGATGATCGTCTTCTTCAGTTCCGCCTGAAGCTGCAGCAACTCGTCCTGCAGCTTGGTGCGGATGAGCGGATCGAGCGCCGAGAACGGCTCGTCCATCAAAAGGATTGGCGCTTCGGTGGCGAAGGCCCGCGCCAGGCCGACGCGCTGCTGCATGCCGCCGGAAAGCTCATGCGCGTATTTCTTGCCCCACTGGTCCAGATTGACCAGCTTGAGCTGCCGCTGCACCCGTTCCCTGCGCTCGGCCTCCGGCACGCCGGCAAGCTCCAATCCGAGGCCGACATTCTCCTCGACAGTGCGCCAGGGCAGCAGGCCGAATTGTTGGAACACCATCGCCACCTGCTTCTGGCGCAGACGCCTCAACGTCGCGGCGTTACAGGTCACCACGTCGACGGATTTGTCGCCGTCGCGCACCAGCACTTGCCCCCGGGTGACCACGTTCAGCCGGTTCACGGCGCGCAGCAGCGTCGATTTGCCGGAGCCCGACAGTCCCATGAGGACAGAGATTTCGCCCTCGTGAACCGTCAGGTTGGCGCCGGCGCAGCCAAGCACGTTGCCCGTCTTTTCCAGGATTTCGGCGCGGCTTGCGCCCTTGTCCACCATGGCCAGCGCTTCGCGCGTGTCTTCGCCGAACAGGATGTCGACGTTCTTGAAATCGACAGCGACGCTCATTTTTTGCCTCCCGCGCTGATGCGCGTCATCCGGTCGAGCACGATGGCCAGAACCACGATCGCCAGCCCGGCTTCAAGACCGAGATCGATCTTGCGCGAGCCGAGGGCGCGGTTGATTTCCGTGCCGAGGCCGCCGGCGCCGATCAGGGCCGCGAACACAACCATCGACAGCGACAGCATGATCGATTGCGTCAGCCCCGCCATGATGGTCGGAAGCGCCGAGGGAAACTCCACCTTCCACAGCAACTGCCGCTTTGTCGCGCCAAAAGCTTCACCCGCCTCGATGATCGACTTCGGCACCGAGATGATGCCGAGATGGGTGAGCCGCACCGCCGTTGGAATGACGAAGATGATGGTGACGATCAGGCCCGGGGCATTGCCGAGACCGAACAACGTCAGCACCGGGATCAGATAGACGAAGGTCGGCAGCGTCTGCATCAGGTCGAGGATCGGCTGCATGATGCGGTAGACCTTCGGCTTGTGGCCGGCCCAGATGCCGAGCGGCACGCCGATCAGCATGGAGAAGAAAGTCGCCGCCACAACCAGGACCAGCGTCTGCACCGTCTGCTTCCAGAGCCCCTGGTTGAGGATGAACAGCAGGCCGATGAAGACCCCGAACGCCAGGCCTCTGGATTTCTGCAACCACCAGGCAAACAGCGCGATCAGAGCGATGAGGGCAATGGGCGGGATCACCAGCAGCAGATCGACAACCCCGTCAAGCAACCCGTTCAGGCCGCCCGACAGGCCGCGGAAAAAGGCGTTGAAATTGTCGGTCAGGAAGGTGAAGAACTCTTTTCCCCACGCTCCGATCGGAATCTTCCAGGACGTGAAGAATTTCGAAATCGGATCCATTTCACCCCTCTGCGCCGCTTGCGGCGTCTGGTTCGCGGAATGCAAAAGGGCAGCCGCTTGCGGGGCTGCCCTCTGAAATCAAACCAAGCTCACCGCTCAGCTTCCAAGTGCGGTTTTGATGGCCGCCGCCGCGTCGCCGCCGTCGAAAGTCGTCACCCCGGCGATCCATGGCGTGACGGCGTCGGGATTCTTCTTCAGCCAATCGGTCGCCGCTTTATTGGCGTCGGTGCCCTTGAGGATCGCGTCCATCATCTCGCCTTCCATGTCGAGATTGAACTTCAGATTGGTGATGAACTTGCCGACATTCGGGCATTCGGTCGTGTAGCCCTTGCGCACATTGGTGTGCACGGTCGCGGCGCCAAAGCCGGAATCGCCCATGCCGTCGAGATAGGCGATCTTCATGGCGCCCATGACCGGATGCGGGGTCCAGCCGAGGAAGACGATCCACTGCTTGTCCTTCATCGCCTGCTCGGCCTGCGTCAGCATGCCGGCCTCCGACGACTCGACCAGTTCGAAGCCGTCGAGTTTGTTCTCCGGCTTGGTGAGCATGTCGAGGATGATGCGGTTGCCGTCATTGCCCGCCTCGATCCCGTAGATCTTGGAATCGAACTTGTCCTTGAACTTGCCGATGTCGGTCAGCGTCTTGACGCCGCCTTCGGCCACGTAATCCGGCACGACAAGACCATAGCCGGCGCCCGAAAGGTTCTCGCTTACGGTCTCGACCGACCCTTCGGCGGTATAGTCCTTGATGTCGTTGGTCATCGACGGCATCCAGTTGCCGAGGAAAACATCGAGGTCCTTGTTCTTCAGCGACGCATAAGTCACCGGTACGGAAAGCTGGATCACCTGCGGTTCGTAGCCCATCGCCGTCAGCAGGACCGACGCAACGCCGGTGGTCGCCTGGATATCGGTCCAACCGACATCGGACAGGCGAACGGTCTTGCAGCTTTCAGGATCGGCGGCAAAGGCCGCGCCGGTGGAGAGAACGCTCGCCAGCCCGATGCCGGCAGCGATGAGTTTCATACGCGACATAGACGATCTCCCATTTGAACTTTTGGCGGACGATGATGTTATTTTTGCTATTTGCCAGCCAAACACCATTTTGATGTTGTTTCAAGCGGCGGCGCTATGCGGACGGCGGCGTGCGTTGGCCGATCAGCGACACGATTTGCGTGAATTCCTGCAGGCAAATCTCCACAATTCACACCTTTTCAGCGCAAACGTCTAAATTTTTATACGGCTTAAAAAAATCTTGCTGCCATATCTCGATTGACACATAGTGACTCGATGAAGCGAGCTCTTGCCTATTTCTTCGTCGTTCTGGTTTCCATTGCCGCGATTATCGTAGTCCTGCGCGTCGGCGCTACAATGTTGCCGCCTGAGCCAAATGCGCCTGTTGGCATTGCCACGACCACATCTCTGTGGGACGCCCTGCATCAGGCGATCGGGGTTAATCTCGGCACCCCTCTGGCGCATCTTTTCGTCCAGTTGCTGGTGATCATCGTAGCGGTCCAGTTTTTTGGACGCGTATTTACGCAACTCGGCTTTCCGTCTGTCATCGGCGAGATGATGGCCGGTGTTTTCCTCGGACCATCGCTTTTCGGCCTCCTCGCGCCCGGCGCTTTCGCATTCGTGTTTCCACCGCAGTCCCTGCCTACGCTGCAAATGTTAGCCCAGATCGGCGTCTGTCTCTTCATGTTCGTGATCGGCATGGAGGTGAACATGACCCATCTGCGCAGCAAGGCAAGCTCCGCCGTGGCGGTTAGCCATGCAAGCATCGTCGTCCCGTTCCTGATGGGCGTGACACTTGCGATCTTCCTTTACGCCGAGACGGCAGGACCGAAGGCCACTTTTACCAGCTACGCGTTGTTCATGGGCATATCCATGAGCATTACCGCGTTTCCCGTGCTGGCGCGCATTCTCCAGGACCGCGGGATAACCAACACACCACTGGGCAGCCTGGCGCTGACCTGCGCTGCCGTCGACGACGTCAGCGCATGGACGATCATGGCGTTCGTGGTAGCCATTTCCAGCGCCGGCGGTCTCGGCGGGGTCGTGATGACTATCGTGCTGGTCGGCATCTTCGTCGTCATCATGATTTTCGGCGTTCGCCATTTGCTGCCACGCCTCATCGACAAGCAGGAACTCTCGGGAGGAGAGGTGTCGCACGGCACATTGGCCCTGGTTCTATGGGTTATTGTCGCCTCTGCTTTCTTTACCGAGAGCATCGGCATCCACGCGCTGTTCGGGGCCTTCCTTGCCGGCACAATAATGCCGTCCTCCGTCTCGTTTCGAAAGCATGTCAATCATCGCCTTGAGAAGTTCAGCTCGGTTCTGCTGCTGCCGCTTTTCTTCGTGTTCACCGGCCTGAGGACCAGGGTCGACCTGCTCAACGACTGGTCGAGCGTGTTATGGTGCCTGGTCATCATAACCGTGGCCACGGCCGGTAAACTCGGCGCCAGCACGATCGCTGCGAAACTGACGGGAAATGGCTGGCGTGAGTCCCTGCAGATCGGCGCGCTGATGAACACGCGGGGCCTTGTCGAGCTGATTGCGCTCAATATCGGCTACGACATGGGAATCCTGTCGCCACGCATCTTCACCATGCTTGTCATCATGGCGCTTACGACAACCATCATGACCGGCCCGCTCCTGACACTGTTCGGCGAAACATCCCACCGCAAATTGGGCCAGGCGCAACCGTCACGCTAAGCGGCGCGCCGAGAGGGCCGGACCGGTCTTCTTCCCGATGATGAGCCGTCCTGCCCTGTCAATGCCGGGCAAGAGAGCCTATATAGGGGAAACGGGCCGCTTCGGGCCGCCCTCTCGCCCCAAATATCAACAAAAACAAAGGAAGACCATTGCGGGTATTGGTACGTGACAACAACGTCGAACAGGCCATCAGGGTCCTGAAAAAGAAATTGCAGCGCGAAGGCGTCTTTCGGGAAATGAAGGCCCGGCGCGCTTACGAAAAACCCTCCGAGCGGCGCGGCCGCGAAAAGGCCGAGGCGGTGCGCAGAACGCGCAAGGCAGCGCGCAAGCTGGCAATTCGCGAAGGCCTCATCGCCGCGCCGATCAAGAAGCCGCGCCCGGCTTCGCCGCGCAGTGCCGCAGGCACCGGCCAGGCAAGTTGATTTTTTCAAGAATTTGACTGCTTGAAGCGCCGCCCGCCAACGGGTTGTTCCAATGGTGGACGGCGCGCCTGGGATATGTGCTCCCTCTCACAGGGCACATCTCGCTCATCTGATGACGGGGATGCCACGCGATTCCGCACGTCGCCAGGCCATGGCAGGAACCCGATCGTTTCCTTTTCCTTCCATCCCGTTTCTTCCGTCTTTCATTCCCCAGATGCCCCTCTTATATTCGCGGCTGCTCGCGACACGCGATCGCATGCCGAAGCAGGAGGGCTCCCTATGGCGACATTGCAGAATTTCGATGCCGAAATTGCCAGGACGAAGCAGGTCGTCGAGGAGATGCGCTCCAAGATCGAACAGTCTGGAACCGTGCTGGATACGCTGGCCCAGGCCGACAAGAAGATCGGCGACGCCAATTTCGATATCGAGAATGCCCGCATCGACGACGTGCTCAAGCAGCAGAAGGTGATGGAAGGCAATATCGCCGATCTCATCATCGGGCTGGAAGACGCCACCAACGTCTTCGGCGCCGAATTCGAAAGCATGAAGAACTATACGGGCTGGGAAAACTTCATTGGCATGTTTTCCAAACAGCGGCAGCAGCGCATGCGCACCGACCGCGTCCGCAACATGTCGCTTGCCGGCAATCTACAAGAACTGCTGACCAAGTCGGACACCATCGTCGGAATCCTGAAGGCGCAGAAGGACGTTCTCGATCAGCGCTACAAGACCTCGGAGGCAAGCCTTTCCCAGGTGATCGAGCGTCGCAAGACGACGATGGCCAATCTGGAAACGGTGCAGAAGCGCATCGTCGAGCTCAATCCGCTGCTGCTCGACATCGAGAACAAGATCGCCTCATCGACCAACCAGAAGGAGCGCACCCAGCTTGAGGGCGAGCGCACCAAGATGGCGACCGAGTACAACGAAAAGCAGGCCAAGGAGCAGGAGTTGCTGGCCGAAAGCCAGACGCTGGAGCGCTACACCTCCATGTTCCAGACCTTCGTGGATTCGCTCAACAACCAGATCGCCGCGCAGGCGACGCTGATCAACAAGCTGACCATCGATACCGAGCAGCGCATCGTGCTCTACAAGGCGCTGGAAGACTCGCTGAAGACGGCGGCGCAGCAGGATGTCGCCCACAAGATCAACACGCTTGGCAGCCAGGTCGACAACACGGCGGAGGAAACCATGGCCGGCATCGGCGCTGCGGCGCAGAAGCACATCGGCGACCTGCTTGAAATGCACGAGAAGAACATGGTTGCCACCGCCGACATCCAGCGCCGCAAGAAGCTGGCCGACGACGCTTTCGCCCGGCGCTTCGACGACGTGCTGAAGAAGCACAACTCCGCCAACTACGTGCAGCCGTCGTAAGCTGATGCAGGGCACGCTCGCGTGTTGCGAGGTGGGATCGCATGACCGCTGAGACCGATGCGGCCGACCGCTACTTCGCCGCCATCTCGTCCGCCTTGAGCGGACTTGAAGTGTTCATGCGCGACGACCGTTCGCCGCTCTACCGGCATGGCATCGTCGCCCGGATCGTCGCCGAATACATCGCCCGCTTGGAGACGTCCTTTTCCTGCTGGCGCAACCGTCTCGGCTTCACGGATGCGTTCCGGATTTCGCGGGCGGAATCCGGCTTTCCGGTCTTCCAGAACCTGCTCGAACTCGAAAACGACCGCCGTCAGGCGGATGCCCGACTGACCAACATCCCGCTGCCGGGCGAACTGCGGGAGGAAATGGCCGACTTCATCCTGCGCCACAAGGAGTTTCCGCGCGCGCTGCAGAAGTCGATGGCCGAACGGCTCTATCTGGAGGACGTCAAGGGCGAGCAGACTTTCGGCCCTTTCACCCTGGCGCAGACCGCCAAGGTGTCCGTCAACCCGAAGACCGGCCGGCCCTATTATCTCGTTCACTGGGCGAGCTTCGATGGCACGGCAAACCTGCCGCTGGTCTATATGGTGACGGTGGAGGATTCCAGCGAAGCCATGATCGCCCAGCTCGTCGATGGCGATACAGGTAAACTCAGGGAACACATCGACATTCCCCTGCCCGTCGATGGGCTGCTGAACCCGGAACTGGCCCACCGCTTCGACGATTTCACCGAGAAGAACTCCGCCTATTCGCTGGCGCCGATGACCATTGCCGTCAATCTCGACCGCGATTTCGAGACGCTGCACCCTAAGCAACTGCGCCGCGTGGTGCTGGGCCCGTTCTACACCGCCGGCATCACCGACAACAATTCGACGGTCACGGAAATCCTGGCCAAGGTGCGCAAGCCGGAGAATGCCTGGCTGCTGACCTGGACCATCCAGGAAGTCTATTCCAAGGGCGAAAAGCCCGGCCGGCGCGGCCTGTTCTCCAGCGAGAAAACCACGCAGGAATTCTACATCAACACCGACGACCTCGAAGCCACCCGCCAGGGCGTGTCGAGCTATGAAAACCACGCTCTGGTGCCGCACGAGGCCTACCAGGCGCTCTACGCCGCCGGCGAAGTGCAGAAGATTTTCGCGGGCTACAAGGTGCATATCCTGTCGAACGGACAGGTAATCAGCGATGTGTGAGATCAGCGAGGGCAATAGATGGACACCGGCCTGACCACCATTTCCGAAGCGGAGATCGAAAAGCATCGCGCCACCGCGCAGAGCTTCATCACCCGCGTCGTCGTGATGGAAGACCCGACGCGGGAATCCGGCACGGCGCTCGCCGGCACCAACCGCCGCTTCGTCTCCACCGTTTCCGTTGGCTCGGTCCGCCGCACCCGCGAGGTCGAACTGGCCAAGACGGTGCAGGCCGTCCATCCGGACGACCAGTTGCTGACCATTCCGCAGCACACGCTGCTCTATCGCGCCCGTCGCGGCGCGCAGATCGCGCTGGCCATCGCCGATACCTTCGCCGAAGGCACCGATCTCGAAAGCCTGCAGGCGAAGAATGCCCGCGCACCGCTTGAAGGCGACGAAGCGGCCGCGTTCAAGAAACTCCTGTCCGCTTCGGCCTATGTCGCGGCGTTTTCCTTCGCCTCCTACCTGTTCCAACTCATCGATTCCGACGGTGAGGCACCCAATGATGTCGCCGAACCGGCCTTCCTGTTCGATACGCCGCAGGACGCTGTGAAATCGCTGGTCGCCGGCCTCGACACTGCGCTCGCCGGCGCCAGGGACGACGCCGACCTGATGTTGCGGGCCCGCGCCTTCGCCCGCGTTGCCGTCGATGGCCTGCTGCAGCGCAAGGGCCGCTTCGACGGACTGGGCAGTTTCGAGAACACCCACATCCGCATCGACGCGGACGATTTCACCCTCGACGGTTTCGACGTTGCGCCGGGCAAGAAATCGAAGCCGCTGGTGATGACCTTCAAGAAGCCCGAAGAGGTCGTCGGCAACCACATCGCCAAGTACCAGTCGGTCAAGCTCGCCAAGATGCTGATGGCCTACGATTTCGACAAGCAGTTGAACCCGTTCGTGGAACTGGGCGGCTTCCTGTTCACCTTCATCGGCGACGGCGCGCCGGGTACCGGCAAGACGACGCTGATCCAGATGATCGCCGGACTGCTCGACAATTACTGCAAGGTCGCCGGCTACCAGTTCGTCTACGAGAATTTCGGCGTCGACCAGATTTCATCCTATCAGGGCAAGTCCGGTCAGAACTGCCGGCAATTCATCACCGATGTGCTCAACCCGCGCGCCATCGGTTTCGGCACCATCGACGACATCGACCAGGTGGCCGCCAAGCGTTCCGATGACCGCGCATCCGCTGGCCAGCAGGAAATCACCGGCGTGCTGATGGACGCCTTCGCCGGCGCTTCCACCGTGGTGCGCGGCAATTGCTCCTTCGGCATGTTTTCGAACTATCCCGAAAACGTCGACGATGCGCTGCGCCAGCGCGCCGGAGCGCGATGGCTGGTTGACGGGCCGCAGACGCGCGACGACTACATCGACATCTTCGTCCTGCTTGCCGGCAAGAACCACAAGATCCCGCTTGGCGAACATCAGCTCTATGCGGCGCAGGAAATCCAGCGCGCCATCGCCGAGGCTTACGAGGAGCACGAGAAGCCGCGGGAAGACGGGCTGATGAACGTCTACGACCGGTTCTTGAAGGAAAGCGGCGAGCCGAAGACGCTGGCCGATGTCGGCACCTACCTGCACATGATCAAGGAGGCGGAGCCGCGCTTCACCGGCCGCGCCATCAAGAACGTCACCGACGCCATCAAGATGCGCGCCATGGACATCGAGCTTCCCGACGAATGGTTCGAAAAGCCGGAAGCCTTCATGCACAAGAGCTACGACGAGAAGAAAGCGATGGTCGAGGAACTGCGCAGGCCGTTCTCGATGGACATGGTCATGCAGGAAATCAACCGCTACGCCGACAGCGAATTCCGCTACTCCGACAAGTCCGACGACTCCGCCGTCGAGAAGCTGCTGCGCGACGCCCGCCTGCGCGAACGCGCGGCAAGGGAAATGGCGGAATTGCAGAAGAAGGGGCTGTGGAGTTGATCTTCCTTCTCCCCGTTTACGGGGAGAAGGTGCCCGAAGGGCGGATGAGGGGCGGCGGTATGCGTGGCGGCAACGAACAGAAGGTGACGAGAGCCCGCGAACTGCGCCATGTCGAGAACGAGGCAGAAGAAAAACTTTGGCATGAGCTACGGGGTAGACGACTCAACGGGTACAAATTCGTGCGACAGCTCCGCATCGGGCCATATTTTGCTGACTTTGCCTGCAGAGAAAAGAATCTGGTCGTTGAGGTTGATGGAAGCCAGCACGCCGAGAGAAGGTCTGATGTGTATCGTGACGAAACGATGAACCGTAATGGCTGGTCTGTGCTAAGGATCTGGCACGCAGATGTGCTGAAACATCGACGGGAGGTGCTCGATACGATTCTTGCGGCACTTGACGGAAAACTGGCAGAAAAGATGATTGCGCCAGATGTCAAATTCTTACCTTCAACGATTTTGGAGGAAAGATGATGAATGTAAGTACCGCCCCTCATCCGACCTTCGGGCACCTTCTCCCCGTAAACGGGGAGAAGGAATAGTGAGCCCCGCCCACAAACCCGACCTCCTGCGCGACAACGAGCTCATCTACGGCCGCCTGCTGCCGGTGGACGAGCCGCATCTGGTCGAGCGCTACAACAAGGCGCTGGCCGCATTCGGTCTCAAGCCGACGAAGCTCAAGAGCTTCGACATCGACCGCACCGGCTTCTCGCCGCAGGTGGCGGAGGAATGCGGCGACTACGACTACCTCGACCCCAATGGCGTCAACCGCCGCTTCATCATCCTGACCCCGTCGCAGATCGACCTGCCGGTGGTCCACACCGCCTTTTCGAACACCTCCCAGTTGATGTTCGAGTTCATGACGAAGAACCAGCGCGCCATCAACGCGCTGACGATCAAGGACGTGATCTACGGCGAGATCGAGGATTCGGTCTCTGAGGTGAACGACATCGAGGATCTGCTTTCGATCAACCAGGTCGAGTTCAAGGTCCTGTCGGCCGAGGACGTGCTCGGCAAGGCCGCCGAACTCGGCAAGCTGGTAGACCGGCTGAAGCAGGAGCCGGACGCCTGGCGCAACGACGCCATGCTCAATCGCATGGTCGAGCTTGCCAAGGTCTGCGGCGATATCCGCGAAAACGCTCTCGTGCCGGATCAGGTCATCTTCCGCCACAACGCCTTCTGGACCAGCCACTTCGGCGGGCTCTACGTTTTCATCGATCCCGACGTCACCACCGTCATCAGCGACCCCTCAGCGCCGGGTTTTCGCCGCTCACGGCCATGGCAGGTGAGCTATCTGTCAATTCGCGACGCCGAAAGCGTCTTCAAATTTCTCGCCAGTACCGGCAGGATCGAACTGCCGCGCGCCTCCTGGGTCGAAACGTCCGGATATCTCGAGCATCGCGCCGAGATGGTCATACGCGACCTGATCCGGAAATCGGAACCGGACCGCAACCTGACCGAGGTCGACAAGGTCTGGCTGCAGACCTGGATCCACGGTCATGCCGAGTTGATCAACAAGGACGGCGCCTTCCCCTTCCTCAATGCCGCCAAGCGCGAGATCAAGCAGTTCGGTCAGATCAGGATCGACGAGGTGTTCCCGCAGCAGCGTTTTCTGCTGGTGCGCGCCCGTCCCGACCACCCGGATGCCTGGCTCACCAACCGGCTGATTTCCGATTTCGTTCCCTCGGACTTCATCTCCCGCTATGTCTTCAACAAGCAGGGTTTTTATCGGGACTACGAAGGCTACAGCGAAGCCTGGCGATCGCATGTTGTGGACATGCTGAAAACCACATATCTCAAGGACAAGATTGCGCTGCGGTCCCGCCTGTATGGCCTGACCGACTGAACGAGGGGATGACACGGCCATGCTCGATCCGATCGTGAATTTCTTCACCCGGATTTTCCAATGGATCGGCCGCGGCATCGGCCTCGTCATTGGCGTCATCCTGTGGCCATTCCTATGGGCTGGTCGCTGGTACACGCAACGCGGCTGGATCTTGAAGGCGGTGGTCGGCGTGGCGCTGCTGCTGCTGGTCGGCTTCTATATCCGCTTCTTCTACATGACGCAGGTCTGGAACGGCTTCGATCCCAACTATGTCGAGAGCTACCAGTTCGAAAACCGCAACGTCTCCGCCGGCGAGCAGGTGGCCGCCGGCGCGGGAACGGATACGGCAAGGACCTGCGGCCGCTCGGCCATCGCCCAGGTGACCGCCGACCTGACCGATCTCAACGTCAACCAGAACGCCTGGATATCCTCTACCCTGCTCTACAAGCTCGGCCTGTTCGGCATCGACTGGGACCACACGCCGTTCATGGACAACAAGGCCTCGTTCCAGCGCGGCATCAATCAGGCGGTGCGCCGCACCTCGACCGAACTGGCCGACAATATGGGCCGCGTGCGCACCACCTCGCAGATCGACGGCGACCTGCAGGACGCACGCGGCAATCTGCAGTTCGACGAGGAAACCTGGTATTTCGGCCTGCGCCCGTTCGGACCGAAGACCCCAACGCCGAGCTACTACCGCTCGGCGGTGACGAAGCTGCGCGCCTTCAACAGCCGGCTGGAAACCTGCCAGGCGGTGTTCGACGCCCGCGCCGACAACCTCAAGCAATATGTCGATCGCATCGCTTCCGACATCGGCTCGACTTCGGCCATCCTGAAGGATCGCGCCGAGAACTACGACTACGGCTTCTTCGACCCGCGCGCCGACGACCGCTTCTGGTTCGCCTATGGCCAGCTCTATGCCTATTACGGGCTGATGAAGGCCGCGCAGGCCGATTTCGAGGAGGTCATCAAGCAGAAGAATTTGAAGAGCCTGTGGGACACGATGGACGACCAGTTCGTCTCGGCGCTGCGCATCCAGCCGTGGCTGATCGCCAACAGCTCGGAGACCGGCATCTTCGCCACGCACCTGACGACGATGGGCTTCTATGTGCTCCGGGTCCGCTCCAATATGGTCGAAATCTCGAACGTGCTGGCGCAGTAGACAGACGTAGCCACTCCGGCGCCCCTGTCGCTTTTCGCGTATTGCGCGGCTGTTTTGGGACGGCGGAAGCGGCGTCTGTCGCGCTTCTATGCGCCTCGCTCAGGCATCGAAGCAATGGGAGTGCGGCATGGCTGAATTCAAGTCCGATATCGAGATTGCGCGCGCGGCGAAGAAGAAGCCGATCCAGGAGATCGGCGCCAGGATCGGCATTCCGTCCGAGCATCTGCTGCCTTATGGCCACGACAAGGCGAAGGTCTCGGCCGATTTCATCAAGTCGGTGAAGAGCAAGAAGGACGGCAAGCTCATCCTCGTCACCGCCATCAACCCGACCCCCGCCGGTGAAGGCAAGACCACCACCACTGTGGGTCTCGGCGACGGACTGAACCGGATCGGCAAGAAGGCAATCGTTTGTATCCGCGAGGCCTCGCTCGGGCCGAACTTCGGCGTCAAGGGCGGCGCTGCCGGCGGCGGCTACGCCCAGGTCGTGCCGATGGAGGACATGAACCTCCATTTCACCGGCGATTTCCACGCCATCACCACCGCGCACAATCTGCTCTCGGCATTGATCGACAACCACATCTACTGGGGCAACGACCTCGGCATCGACACCCGCCGCGTCGTCTGGCGTCGCGTCATGGACATGAACGACCGCGCGCTGCGCGAGATTATCTGTTCGCTCGGCGGCGTCGCCAACGGCTACCCGCGCGAGGCCGGCTTCGACATCACAGTCGCCTCGGAAGTGATGGCGATCCTGTGTCTTTCCACCGACCTGAAGGACCTGGAAAAGCGCCTCGGCGACATCATCGTCGCCTACCGCCGCGACAAGAGCCCGGTCTACGCCCGCGACCTCAAGGCCGATGGCGCGATGGCTGTCCTGTTGAAGGACGCCATGCAGCCGAACCTGGTGCAGACGCTGGAGAACAACCCCGCCTTCGTGCATGGCGGCCCGTTCGCCAACATCGCGCATGGCTGCAATTCAGTGGTCGCCACCACGACGGCGCTCAAGCTTGCCGACTACGTCGTCACCGAAGCCGGTTTCGGCGCCGACCTCGGGGCCGAAAAATTCTTCGACATCAAATGCCGCAAGGCCGGCTTGAAACCGGCCGCCGCCGTTGTCGTCGCCACTGTCCGCGCCATGAAGATGAATGGCGGCGTCAAGAAGGAAGACCTCGGCGGCGAGAATATCGAGGCGGTGAAGAAGGGTTGCCTCAACCTTGGCCGCCACATCGAGAACGTCAAGCAGTTCGGCGTGCCCGCCGTCGTCGCCATCAACCATTTCACCACCGATACGGATGCCGAGATAGCGGCCATGAAGGCCTTCGTCGAAGCGCAGGGCGCCGAGGCGGTCCTGTGCAAGCACTGGGCGCAAGGGTCGGCCGGCATCGAGGAACTGGCGAGGAAAGTGGTCGAAATGGCCGAGAGCGGAACCTCGCAATTCTCGCCGCTCTATCCCGACGACATGAAGCTGTTCGACAAGGTCAACACCATCGTCAAGCGCATCTATCGCGGCGACGAGGCGATTGCCGACAAGTCGGTGCGCGACCAGCTCCACGCATGGGAGCAGGCCGGTTACGGCCATCTGCCGGTGTGCATGGCCAAGACGCAGTATTCGTTCTCGACCGATCCCAACCTGCGCGGCGCGCCGACCGGTCACACCGTGCCGGTGCGCGAGGTGCGTCTCGCCGCCGGCGCTGGCTTCGTCGTCATCATCTGCGGCGAGGTGATGACCATGCCCGGATTGCCGAAGACGCCCTCCTCGGAAAAGATATTCCTCAACGAGCAGGGCCAGATCGAGGGATTGTTCTAAGGCTCCACCCCTTCAGGCTTTTCCACTTTGGTCATGGCAACGCCCCGCTCGCATGCTCATGCCCGTTGCATCCGCGTGCCGCCCTTTCGCGGCTGGCACCTGTTCAAAGCACTGTGCTGTGATAGCCTGCCCCCGGCAGCCTTTGCTGTCCGATCTTGAGGGGGATCAACATGCTTTATCTGCTTGCACTTCTGATCGGCGTCATCGCCGGCCTGCGGGCGATGACCGCGCCCGCTGCTGTCGCCTGGGGCGCCTGGCTTGGCTGGCTGCCGATTGCCGGCACCTGGGCGAGCTTCATGGGTCATTGGGCGACGGTTGGCATTTTCACAGTCCTTGCCCTCGCCGAACTCGTGACTGACCAGCTCCCTTCGACGCCGAGCCGCAAGGTGCCGCAGCAGTTCGTTGCGCGCATCCTTCTTGGCGCCCTCTGCGGCGCAGTCATTGGCGCGGCTGGCGGCTTGACGCTGGGCGGACTGGCGAGCGGCGTCGTTGGCGCCATCATCGGCACGCTGGGCGGCGCTGAAATTCGCGGCCGGCTTGCAGCAGCGTTCGGACGGGATTTGCCCGCCGCGCTTGTCGAGGATGCCGTCGCCGTCTTCGGCGCGCTGCTGATTGTCGCGGCCGTCGCATGACGGCGCGAAAGTTCGACGCCATCGTCATCGGTTGCGGCCAGGCCGGCCCGCCGCTGGCGGGACGGCTCAGCGCCGCCGGCATGAAGGTGGCGCTGATCGAGCGCAAGCTGGTCGGCGGCACCTGCGTCAACACCGGCTGCATGCCGACCAAGACGATGGTCGCCAGCGCCTATGCCGCCCACCTCGCCCGCCGCGCCGCTGAATACGGAGTGACGCTTTCCGGCCCGGTCGGCGTCGACATGAGGGCGGTGAAGGCGCGCAAGGACAAGGTATCCAACGACGCCCGCGCCGGCCTGGAAGGCTGGATCGCCGGCATGACGGGCTGCACGCTGTTTCGCGGCCATGCCCGCTTCGAGAACGCGAACACGGTCCGGGTCGGCGACGATCTTCTGACCGCTGAAAAGATTTTCATCAATGTCGGTGGCCGCGCATCCGTGCCGGACCTGCCGGGCGTCCAGGACATCGACTATCTGACCAATTCCTCGATGATGGACCTCGACGTGCTGCCGCGCCATCTCGTCGTCGTCGGCGGCAGCTACATTTCGCTCGAATTCGCGCAGATGTTCCGCCGCTTCGGCTCGGAGGTGACCGTCATCGAAAAATCCCCTCGCCTGATCGGCCGCGAGGACGAGGATGTATCCGCCGCAATCCTCTCCATCCTCGAAAACGAAGGGATAAAAATTCATCTCGGCGCGGATGACATACGCTTCGCCAAAGAGGGCGACGGCATCGCCGTGACGTTTTCCGCCGGTGAGTCGCCGGCTGTCGGTTCGCATGTGCTGCTGGCGCTTGGGCGCGTGCCCAACACCGAGGATCTCGGACTGGAAAAAGCCGGTGTCGAAACCGACAAGCGGGGTTTCATAGCCGTCGATGACGAACTGCGCACCAGTTTGCCCGGCATCTGGGCGCTGGGCGATTGCAACGGCAAGGGCGCCTTCACCCACACCTCCTACAACGACTACGAGATCGTCGCCGCCAACCTGCTGGATGGCGGCACGCGCAGGGTGAGCGACCGCATCGAAGCCTACGCGCTCTATATCGACCCGCCGCTTGGACGCTGCGGCATGACCGAGACGGCGGCGCGCAAATCCGGCCGCAACGTGCTGGTCGGCCAGCGGCCTATGACCCGCGTCGGCCGGGCTGTCGAAAAGGGCGAGACGCAGGGGTTCATGAAGATACTGGCCGATGCCGACACAAGCGAGATTCTCGGCTGCTCCGTTCTTGGTCCCGGAGGCGACGAGGCCGTGCACTGCGTGCTCGACCTGATGTACGCCAGGGCGCCGGTGACGACGCTGCGGCGCGCCGTGCACATCCATCCTAACGTGGCTGAACTTCTGCCGACGATCGCACAGGAAATGAAGCCGCTGGCCTGACGGGTGGTTGCCCGGGCTGCCTGTCAGCCTTCGTGCAAATCCGGTTGCGCGGCATCGCAATCGTCGCTAAAGGTTTCGCCATGAACATGCTTTCGATCAAGACCGTTTGGTGGTGGGCCAGCGAGTAGCGGCCCCTCGAAACGCGTGTGCGTAGAAATCAGAGAGTGGCCGCAGGAGAAGTCCGGCGGCCTTTTGTTTTCCAGAAGTGCCCCAGCCTCCGAGCGGCGAACAAGGAGATGGCAATGACGGTGGAAATTCTGGAGAACGGAGCCGAACGCTTCGTCACGGCGGGTGGCATTTCCATCACGCGCGAGCGCCACGACAAACCCTATGACGGCGCCATCGAAGCTTATATCGACGGCCTTAACGCGCGCCGCGGCGCGGTGTTCTCCTCCAATTACGAATACCCAGGCCGCTACACGCGTTGGGATACCGCCATCATCGATCCGCCTCTTGTCATCTCGGCGCGCGGCCGCGCCATGCGCATCGAGGCTCTGAACCAGCGCGGCGAAGCCATGCTGCCGGCCATCGCCCGCATGCTGCTGGCCGTCGATGAGGTGACGCTCACCCAGACGACCAGGCGCCGTCTGGCGCTGACGGTCGCCGAACCGGGGCGCGTCTTCACCGAGGAAGAGCGCTCGCGCGTTCCCTCGGTTTTCACCGTGCTTCGCGCCATCACCGCGCTGTTCAAGACGAGCGACGACGCCAACATCGGCCTTTACGGCGCTTTCGGCTACGACCTTGCCTTTCAGTTCGATCCGGTCGACCACAAACTCGAGCGCAGCCAGAGCCAGCGCGACCTGGTCCTGTACCTGCCCGACGAGATCCTTGTCGTCGATCACTATTCGGCCAAGGCCTGGACCGATCGTTACGACTTTTCCGGCGACGGCTTTTCCACCGAGGGCCTGCCGCGTGAAACCGAGGCTGAGCCATTCAAGCCTGCCGACCGCATCCCGCCGCGGGGCGACCACGAACCCGGCGAATACGCCAAGATCGTCGAAAAGGCCAAGGAGAGCTTCAAGCGCGGCGACCTCTTCGAGGTCGTGCCCGGCCAGATGTTCTATGAACGCTGCGAGACGGCGCCGTCCGAGATTTCGCGCAAGCTGAAGTCCATAAACCCCTCGCCCTACTCCTTCTTCATCAACCTTGGCGAAGGCGAATTCCTCGTCGGCGCATCGCCGGAGATGTTCGTGCGGGTCAACGGCCGCCGCGTCGAGACGTGCCCGATTTCCGGCACCATCAAGCGCGGTGACGACGCCATTTCCGACTCCGAGCAGATCCTCAAGCTGCTCAATTCCAAGAAGGACGAGTCCGAACTCACCATGTGCTCGGACGTCGACCGCAATGACAAGTCGCGCGTTTGCGAGCCGGGCTCCGTTCGCGTCATCGGCCGCCGCCAGATCGAGATGTATTCGCGGCTGATCCATACCGTCGATCACATCGAAGGCCGGCTGCGCGAAGGCATGGATGCGTTCGACGCGTTCCTGTCCCATGCCTGGGCCGTCACCGTCACCGGCGCGCCGAAGCTGTGGGCCATGCGCTTCATCGAGCAGAACGAGAAATCGCCGCGCGCCTGGTATGGCGGCGCCATCGGCATGGTCAATTTCAACGGCGACCTGAACACCGGGCTGACGCTTCGGACCATCCGCATCAAGGACGGTATCGCCGAAGTGCGCGCCGGCGCGACGCTGCTGTTCGATTCCGTGCCCGAGGAAGAGGAAGCCGAAACCGAACTGAAGGCATCCGCCATGCTCTCCGCCATCCGCGACGCCAAGACCGGAAACTCCGCCGCCGTCGAACGCGCTACCGCCCGCGTCGGCGAGGGCGTGAACATCCTGCTGGTCGACCACGAGGACAGTTTCGTCCACACGCTGGCGAATTATTTCCGCCAGACCGGCGCCAATGTCTCGACCGTGCGCTCGCCGGTCCCGGAAGAGACATTCGACCGCCTGAAGCCGGACCTCGTCGTGCTTTCGCCGGGACCGGGTACGCCCAAGGATTTCGACTGCGCCGCCACCATCAAGAATGCGCGGCAGCGCGACCTGCCGATCTTTGGCGTCTGTCTCGGTCTGCAGGCGCTGGCGGAAGCTTATGGCGGCGAGTTGCGCCAGTTGCACGTGCCGATGCATGGCAAGCCTTCGCGCATCCGCGTCTCCAAGCCCGGCGTGATCTTCTCCGGCCTGCCGAAGGAAGTAACGGTTGGCCGCTATCATTCGATCTTCGCCGACCCGGTGCGGCTGCCCGACGACTTCATCGTCACGGCCGAAACGGAAGATGGCGTCATCATGGCCTTCGAACATCGCAAGGAGCCCATTGCCGCCGTGCAATTCCATCCGGAATCGATCATGACGCTTGGCCACAACGCCGGCATGCGGATCATCGAAAACATCGTTGCGCATCTGCCGCGCAAGGCGAAGGACAAGGCGGCTTAGCGAGGCTGTGGCAACTACGATCCAACCGAAAATTTCGACCTCGAAGCGCCGTGTTACAACGCTCGCGCTGTGGACCATCTTTATCGCGTTCGCGGTGCTCGGCCTGAAGGCGGTTGCCTGGATGATGACCGGGTCGGTCGCTCTCTATTCCGACGCGCTGGAATCGACCGTCAACGTCATCGCCGCCTTTGCCGCCTTCTGGGCGATCCGCGTCAGCCACAAGCCGGCCGACGACGACCACCCCTTCGGTCACCACAAGGCGGAATACTTCTCCGCTGTGCTGGAAGGCGTGCTGATCGTGCTGGCCGCGCTGCTGATCATCGCGGAAGTCTGGCGCTCCTGGCAGGCTCCTGTTCCGATCGAACAGCCTTGGCAGGGACTCGCCGTCAACGGCGTCGCCTCGCTCATCAATGCCGCATGGGCGTTCACCCTGATCCGCGCCGGCCGCGCGGAAAAATCGCCAGCCCTCGTCGCCGACGGCAAGCACATCATGACCGACGTCGTGACCTCGGTCGGCGTCATTATCGGCCTGGTCGGGGCCGTGTTGACAGGATGGCAGATACTCGATCCGCTGCTGGCGGTTCTGGTGGCGCTGAACATCCTCTGGCAGGGCTGGCATGTCATCGGGTCGTCCATGAACGGCCTGATGGACCGCGCCGTGGACATCCACGAGCACGTCCGCATCCGAGACATCATCTCCGCCAATTGCAAGGGTGCGATGGAGGTCCACGACCTCAAGACGCGCATTGCCGGGCGCGCCACCTTCATCGAGTTTCACATGGTGGTGGATGCCGACATGACGGTGGGCGAAAGCCACGTCATCTGCGACCGGATCGAAGACGCGCTGAGGGCGGAAATCCCCTCCGTGCGCGTCACCATCCATGTCGAGCCCGACGACGAGGCGAAGCTGCCAAAAGGCACCACCGCTGTCCCGTTTGCCTGAGGACTAGTTCAGGCTCAACTCTGGATCACGGTGCGCAGGCGGATTGCGGCATCGGTTCGAGCCGGTAGACCGCATCGTCGGATGCGGTCTTGCCTTCCGCCGCTGCCGAGCAAAGATCGACGATCGGCAGGCTGCTGTTCGGATTGGCCAGCATCATCGTGCCGTTCGCGCCGCGGCGCAGGAATATCTCCTTCTGAGAAATATCGCAGGAGGAGCCACCCTTGCCGCCCGTGGCCGAGCAGCGCCACTGGTCGCCCTCACCCTGACAGGAATAGGTCTGCGTGGCCTTGGCCGCATTCTGCTTGGTCGTGACCGTGACGGACACGTCGGCATCGTTCGGCCAATATTGCGGATCGCCGGACGACGCAAAGGAAGCAAGTTCCGTCTGCCCGCGGAAAACGCGGATGGTCTGCGTCATCTGGTCGGCATGCGACTTCATGTGGGCGTCGTCATAATCGCGGCCGTAGCAGAAAGGCTGGTCAGGCTTCAGCCTTTCGCGCAGCGGCTCCCCCAACGACGGATCGACGGGGTCTATCCTGGCGAATTCCGCCACACAGCTCTGCGCCGGCATCCGCTCCAGCCTGAAACCGTTGTCATCGCTTCCAAGCGCCCGTTTCTCATACTCGGCGGCGCCAAGCTCATCTTCAGCGCCGATATCCAGGTAGAGATCGCGTGAAAGATCGTTGACGATGATGTGGTCCTTGCCGTCGAGCTTGAGCGAGGCCATGGTCCGATCGCATTCCATGCCGCAGCGGACCTCGCCGTCGCTGTTTTCGGCAAAGCTGCCGCACCAGCCACTAACCCACTCCGGCTTTGCCGAACCGCGAACCGTCGTCGTCATGAAGCCGTTGTAACCTGCATCGGCATCGCTGTTCACAGGCTCTTCGTTCGGCCGGCTGACCGGGTCCTTGCCGGAATAAAAGAAAATGCGCGCCACCTTCTGGTCCGGGTGGGATTGCAGGTGCGACTGGCTGTAGACGCGGCCGTAGCAAGCCTCGGCATCGGCTGGCTTACCGCTCTCCTGCGCCGACGCCATGCCGGCGACAGCCGCCAAGCCGAGTCCCAAAGTAATGACTTTGAAAAGTGCCATACGCCCTCTCCCGCACGGGACCTGCCTGTATGGAATTTATGCTAAGAATGCCGAATGCGCCACGTCAATTGGCGATGACCCGAAACAGGAGGGAGCGGTGCTGCGTCGAGACATGTTTCGTGGACTTTTTGCCGGAGGAAGCGCGCTGTTGGGTCTGGGCGCTGCGCGGGCGGCGACCGCGCCAGCGAGGCAGAAAGTAGCCTACCATCTCAACGAGGTCGCCAAGGTCGGTTTCGTACTGGGCAATATCAAGAACCACTATGAGGGCACTGGCGGCAATGTCGACATTGTGCTCGTCGTGCACGGACCGGCGCTGTCGGCGTTCAGGCGCAACGGCGCTTCAGCCGCCATTTCCAGCCGTTTCGCCGGGCTGAGGAAGCAGGGGCTTGCCGTTCAGGCCTGCGCCAAAACCATGAATGGCATGTCGCTCGGCCTGCCGGATCTTTTCGAGGGTTTCGCCAGCGCCGAGGCCGGCGGCGTGGTGCGGCTGGCCGAATTGCAGGCGCAGGGCTACGCCTATCTCCGGCCCTAGGCGCATTCGCGACTTGAACAGCGCGCCTGGAACGGCCAAGTTTGTCGTCAGGCGGCGGGACCGGCAGAGGAGGTTTTGAATGTACGGCCTGATCGGAAAGATGCGGGCGCTGCCCGGCAAACGCGACGAGCTGATCGACCTTCTGCTGGATACCACCGGCGCGCTGCCGGGTTGCCTGAGCTATCTCATCGCGCGCGACCCCGCCGATACGACGGCCATCTGGGTCACCGAGGTCTGGACCGATCGGGAAAGCCACAAGGCGTCGCTGTCCATGCCGCAAGTACAGGAGGCGATCACCCGGGCGCGGCCGATGATCGCCGGTTTCGAGTTCCAGATCGAAACCGAACCGGTCGGAGGCTTCGGCCTGCCCGCTGCCTAGTAGGCACGCCGTCTGGCACACAAAAAACGACGACATATCGGTTTTTTCGTCCGGCAGGGTTCGCTTTTTACCGCTTCGGGTCTAACAGGCGGCGATGGATAGTATGCCGGAACCGTCCCGCGTCGAGCCATTGGCCCGTCTTGCGCCCGCAATTCAATGGCTTTTGATCCTTGTCGTCTCGCTGCTTTTCTCCGGCGCGCTGGAATTCGCTGAACTTCCCGCCGCCTTGCTGCTCGGTCCCATGTTCGCGGCTATCGTCGCCGGCACCAATGGCGCCACCGTCCGCGTTCCACGTTTTGCCTTCGCCGCGGCTCAGTCCGTGGTCGGCTGCCTGATCGCGAGTTCCATATCTCCCGGCATTTTTTCCGTTTTCTATGCCGACTGGCCGCTTTTCGCGGCTACCGTCTTCGCCACCATCGCCGCATCGAGCCTTCTCGGCTGGCTGATCAGTCGCTGGCGCATTCTGCCCGGCACGACCGCCGTATGGGGGTCGGCGCCCGGCGCCGCCACCGCCATGGTGCTGATGGCCGGCGCCTTCGGGGCCGACCAGCGCCTTGTCGCCTTCATGCAATATCTGCGTGTCATCTTCGTCTCCATGGCGGCGGCCCTCATCGCCCGCATGTGGGTCGACACCACCGGCGTCGAACCGCCCGCCATTGTCTGGTTTCCGCCCCTCGATCTGCCCGTATTTGCCGGCACCCTTGCCATCATCGCGGGCGGCGGCGTCGCCGGCCACCTGCTCCGGCTCCCCTCGCCCTATCTGCTCGGCACGATGATCCTGGGCACTGCGCTCCATCTCGGCGCCGGCGTGCCTTTTCAGTTGCCGCAATGGCTGCTCGCCCTCAGCTATGCGCTGGTCGGCTGGTCGATCGGCCTGAACTTCACCCGAGCGATCCTGCTGCACGCCGCCCGCGCCCTCCCACAGGTCGTCGGCTCGATCCTCGCCCTCATCGCCTTCTGCGGCGGCATGGCTTGGCTGATCAGCCATCTGCTCGGCATCGATCCGCTGACTGCCTATCTGGCGACCAGTCCGGGCGGCATGGATTCCATCGCCATCATCGCCGCCGCATCGCAGAACGTCGACATCTCCTTCATCATGGCGCTGCAGACAGTGCGCTTCATGATCGTGCTGCTGCTCGGCCCCAGCCTGGCCAAGCTGGTTGCGCGGGCTGTCAAGGAATGAAGCTGCGGCGAAGAGCTTGAAGCGCGAGGCCCGGCAAGACGGACTTGCCACGTCTCGGCACCTCCTGTAAGAAAGCCGCCATGAAAATGCGCCCGTCCTCGACCGCACATACTGCGTCCGGCATTGCCGGCGAGACGTTGCGCGCGCTTGCCTCGACCCTTCTTCTTCTCGGCCTTATCGGCGATCGCCGGGCCCGCTGAAGGAGCGCCCGGCGATCGATATCGCCGGCTGGCATCCTGCTCCTTGGCAAATCACATTCTGGAAACGACAATCGGATAGAGGCGCCGCCTGGCGCGTGATCGCTCGACGCGGTCCGCCGGGGCGCCCGGAGATGAGACGATGAACGCAAGAACAGACGTACGATCCGCCACGGCCAAGGGCATGCCGGACGCGCCGCGCAAATATGCGCCCTACCCCACGGTCGGACTGTCCGACCGCACATGGCCCTCACGGAGGATCGAGAAAGCGCCGGTCTGGTGCTCGGTCGACCTGCGCGACGGTAACCAGGCGCTGGTCGACCCGATGGGCCACGACCGCAAGGCCCGCATGTTCCAGCTCCTGCTCGACATGGGTTTTCGGGAAATCGAGGTCGGTTTCCCGTCCGCCTCGCAGACCGACTTCGATTTCACCCGCTGGTGCATCGAGGAAGGCAACATTTCTGACAACGTCGATCTGCAGGTGCTGGTGCAGTGCCGCCCTGAATTGATCGCGCGCACCTTCGAATCGCTCGATGGAGCGAAGACGCCGATCGTGCATTTCTACAATTCCACCAGCGAATTGCAGCGCCGCGTCGTGTTCGACAAGGACGTCGCCGGCATCAAGCGCATCGCCACCGACGCCGCCAAGATGATCACCGACATGGCGGCCAAGGCCGGCGGCGGATACCGCTTCCAGTATTCGCCGGAAAGCTTCACTGGCACCGAGCTCGAAGTGGCGCTGGAGATCTGCAACGCGGTGGCCGAGATCGTCCGGCCGACGCCTGACAACAAGCTCATCGTCAACCTGCCGTCCACGGTGGAGATGGCAACGCCCAACACGTATGCCGACCGCATCGAATGGATGTGCCGCAACCTCGACAACCGCGAGAACCTGATCGTCTCGTTGCATCCGCACAACGATCGCGGCACCGCCGTGGCGACGACCGAACTCGGCCTGATGGCCGGCGCCGACCGGGTCGAAGGCACGCTGTTCGGCAATGGCGAGCGCACCGGCAATGTCGATATCGTCACGCTGGCGCTCAACATGTACACGCAGGGCGTCGACCCGTTGCTCGACTGTTCGGACATCTCGCGCATGAAGGATGTCTACGAATATTCGAACCAGCTGCGCATTCCCGAGCGCCATCCCTATGTCGGCGAACTCGTTTATACGGCGTTTTCCGGTTCCCATCAGGATGCCATCAACAAGGGCATGAAGGCGCTGAAGAAGGCCAACACCGAACTCTGGGAAGTGCCGTACCTGCCCATCGACCCGCAGGATGTCGGACGCAGCTACGAGGCGATCATCCGCATCAACTCGCAATCCGGCAAGGGCGGCATCGCCTATGTACTGCAGGCGGACTACGGGCTGAACCTGCCGCGCAACCTGCAAGTCGAGTTCAGCCAGGAAATCCAGTCGATCACCGACGCCGAAGGCAAGGAAGTGCCGGTCAAGCGCATCCATGACCGTTTCGTCGAGGTCTATGTCGACCAGCCGGGCGGGCGCTTCAAGTTCCTCGACCATCACACCTATCCCGACACCGGGGTGAAGGGCCGCCGCATTGTCGAGGCGATCATCCTCGACAACGGCAAGGAGATCACCATCAGCGGCAGCGGGACCGGCCCGATCGACGGCTTCGTCGATGCGCTCTCCCGTCATCTCGGTATCGACATGTCGGTGCTCGACTATTCCGAGCATTCCCTCCAGCGCGGCTCCAATGCCTCGGCGATCTCCTATGTCGAGATGGAGTACCCCGGCGGCAAACTGTTCGGCGCGGGCATCAACACCAACATTGTCGCCGCTTCGCTCGAGGCGGTCGTGTCCGCCGCCAACCGCATAGCCGCAAAGGCTGGCAGCTGAACGCAATGCTTGCCCGGCTTGATCAATCCGATCAGCCGGGCACCCAAGCTTTGCATTCGCAGTGACCCGATGATTGCCTTCCAAGAAAGACCGAAGCACAGTGGCGGTCGCAAATGACTGACACTCCTTCGACAACCAATTCCGGGCTTTTTGCCGCCGAGCAGGACGGCAGTGGCCGAACTGGCGACAGGCAGACCGACAAACCACCAGTCGTTCTGCTGCACGGATTCGGCGGCTGCCATGCCATATGGCGCGATATCATCCGCAGTTTGGCCAGCTCTGCGCGAATGCTGGCTTACGATCTGCCCGGTCACGGCCAATCATTGACGGGGTCCGGCGCAGGCTCCGCCCGACGCACCGCCGCCGCCATTCTAGCCGACCTCGCGTCCCGCGATATTCAGCGCGCTCATCTGGTCGGTCATTCCATGGGCGGCGCCATCGCCACCCTCATGGCCGTGGCCGAACCTGAACGCGTTGCGTCGCTGACCCTGCTGGCCCCCGGCGGCGTGGGCGAGGAAATCAACGGCGCCCTGTTGCGCCGTTACGCCGCTGCGGTCGATGACGACGAAATCCGGCAGTGCCTCGCTGCGATGTCGGGACCGCAGGCGCAAATCGCGGATGCCGCGCTCCACCCCTACCGAGAGATGCGGCGGCAACCCGGCCAGACCGCCATCCTGCTGGACATCGTCGGCATGATCGCCCGCGACGGGCGGCAGGGCGTCATCCCCGGCGAAATGCTGGCGGCGCTTCTCATGCCGGTCACGGTCGCCTGGGGCGACGCAGACCCTGTGCTGCCTTTCAAGCAAACCGAAAACCTGCCGCGGCACTTTAAGATCAGGCGACTTCCCGGTATCGGACACATGCTTGTCTCGGAAGCCCCCGAGACCGTGACGGAGCTTATCCTCGCCGGCATTCGACCCGCACGCCCCTTGCGATGACAAGGCCGGATGCATTCTGCTTCCGTTTATGTTAACCGGGTATTTACCATAATTGGGGCGCCTCCGATGAAGGAAGCCAACGATACGACAGCTCTGCCTGACACGTCGCGGAAGCTGACCGACGCCATAAGGGACGTGAAGAACGCGCTGGCCGACCGCGACGATGTCGTCGTCGACATGCGCGAGGCGCATCGCATGCGGCTGGACCTGCTGGCGGCTGAGCTGGCGCCGGTCTTCGCCGACGTGCCCGCGGACATCGACAGTTTCGATTTCGCCGTATCGTCCGGGTTGCAGCCCCGCCTGTGGATCGATGCCGTCAGCCACGTCGCCATGGGCCGCGACCGGCGTACCTATCGCTTCCTGAAGGACACTCGCATCGGCCGCGTCGTGCTGGCGGAATCGACGGACATGAAGCCGGTGATCGATCAGGTCACCAAATACGTCGCCGAGCGCATCGTCGAACGCCAGCGGATGATGGAAGGCGGTGTCGAGCCCGCCATTGTCGATTTGAAACGCCCGGCCGTCCAGGAAGCCGAGCCGCCGTTAAAGGCTGTCTCGCGGCCGGACCGCTGGTCTGCCTTCTTCTCGGTGCTCGGACTGATTACCGCCGGCGCGCTCGCAGGGCTAGCGGTCTCGGCGGTCCTCTTCTGGGACCGCATTTCGGCGATCAGGATCAGTTTCTAACCAGCGCCGACGCTGTATCCGACCGCAATTCGACCGTTTCGATGTCCGACGGCGGCATGGCCGCGCCTGTCAGGCCGCGGCGCGTCAGCCGCACCTGCCAACGCTCAGGCTCGCCTTCGATCTCGATGAGATTGTACTGCGACGGAGGATGCTTTCCGCCCGGCGCCTGGCCCGCTGCCGCGACGCCCACGACCGGTATCTTCGCCTTGCCGCTGCCGATCGAATAGAGCGACGGCAGGTGCGAATGGCCGTGCAACACCAGTTCAGCGCCGTGCGTACCAACTGTCTTGTGGAACCGCCCGATGCCGAACAGGCGCTTGTGCTGCGGCACCGCGCCCCGCACCGGCGGATGGTGGATCATGACGACGCGGAACAGGCCGCGCCTGCCGGTTTCCTCCAGAATCCTGGCCATGCGCGTCGCCTGCCCGTCCTCGAAGAAGCCGTTGGCCATGAATGGCGCGGTCGCGCGCGCGGTGGAAACGCCGATCAGCGCCACATTGCCGCGCACCCGCAGATAGGGAAAGGAATGGCGGCCGACCGTCGCGTTGGCGCCGTCGCCCGCCATCCAGGCTGCCCACGACCGGCAGATCTTGTCGAAGGCGCCCGGCACATAGGCGTCGTGATTGCCCGGCACCACCGATACGTCGTGCGGCGGCCCCAGCGTTTCCAGCCAAAGGCGCGCCATCTCGATTTCACCGTCGAGCGCCAGATTGACCAGATCGCCGGTCACCGCCAGATGGTCAGGCGCGTTGGCCTGAATGTCCGCGACAAGCGTATCGATCACCACATCATGCATGTGCCGGCGGCGGTTGCGCTGCCAGTTCACGTAGCCGACGACGCGCTTGGAGGCGAGATCGCGATAGGATACATCGGGCAGAGGCCCCAGATGGATGTCGGAGATATGCGCAAGCCTGAACATGTTTTCTTCTTACGGGAGGATTGCGCGGCTTTCCACTCACGCTTTGGCGCGCCATGAGCATTGCCGACCCGGACAGGCAGTTTCGCCAGACCGGCTGGGCCGGTTTGCGGGCGAAGCTCTTCCATCTTTTCTTTGTGGTCAAACGGCCGATGACGCTGGGCGTGCGCGGTCTCGTCCATGATCGCGAGGCCAATGCCGTCTTCCTCATCCGCCATACCTATGTGCCCGGCTGGCAGCTTCCCGGCGGCGGCGTCGAGACCGGCGAAACCCTCGGCGAGGCGCTGGAGCGTGAGCTTGCCGAGGAAGGCAACATCGTCTTCACCGCGCCGCCCTTGTTGAAATCCGTACATTTCAACCGCGGCACCAGCCGGCGCGACCATGTCGGCTTCTATCTGATCGAGGCCTTCCGCCAGAGCGGCCCGAAGCTGGCGGACCATGAGATCGCCGAGGCGGGATTTTTCCCGCTCGATGCCTTGCCTGATGGACTCACCCCCGGGACACGCCGGCGCCTTGCCGAAGTCTTCGACGGCGCGGTTCCCTCGCCTTACTGGTAACTACGCAGCCTTCGCCAGACGCGCGCGATCGTGGGGGGCGGCGTACTCGATCTCCGGCCCAACGGGGATGATCCCGGTCGGGTTGATGGTCGCGTGGCTCCCGTAATAATGCGCCTTGATATGGTGCAGATTGACCGTGCCGGCCACGCCCGGCACCTGGTAGAGTTCGCGCAGATAATTCGACAGGTTCGGATAGTCGGCGATACGGCGCAGATTGCACTTGAAGTGGCCGACATAGACCGGGTCGAAACGCACCAGCGTGGTGAACAAGCGCCAGTCCGCCTCCGTTATGACGTCGCCGGCAAGGTAGCGTTGCCGCGACAGGCGTGCCTCCAGAGTGTCCAGCGCCGCGAACAACTCGCCGAACGCTTCCTCGTAGGCCGCTTGTGTCGTCGCGAAGCCGGCGCGGTAGACGCCGTTGTTGACCGCCGGATAGACCAGCGCGTTCACCGCATCGATTTCCTCGCGCAGCGCGGCCGGATAGAAATCGACGCGGGCGTCGCCCCATGCGTCGAAGGCCGAATTCAGCATTCGGATGATTTCGGCAGACTCGTTCGAGACGATGGTCTGTTCCTGCTTGTCCCACAGCACCGGCACCGTCACCCGGCCCGAAAAGTTGGAGTCGGCCTTGGTATAGATCTGGTGCAGGAACCGCAGGCCATAGATCGTGTCGCCGGTGGCGCCATCCTCAGCGAGGAACGTCCAGCCATCCTTGCCCATGAAATGATGGACGACGGAAACGGAAATGACATCTTCCAGCCGCTTCAGCGCCCGGAAGATCAGCGTGCGATGCGCCCACGGGCAGGCAAGCGAGACGTAGAGATGGTAGCGGCCGGGTTCGGCCTTGAAGCCGCGCTGGCGGCCCTCAGCTGGTTGGCCATCGACGGTTACCCAGTCGCGCCACTGTGATTCCGCCCGCACGAACTTGCCGCCGCTTTCCTTGGTGTCGTACCAGCAGTCCTGCCATTTTCCGTCGACAAGCAAACCCATCGTACAGTCCCCGTTTCTACTGGCTCTATGTAGGCGGAAATCTTCGCGTGCAAAGCTTTTGCGATGAACGCATCGTCAACAGATCGAAATGCGCGGAAGAACGATTGCCGGGGTCCGAATTTGATGCTAGCGGAACGCGCATGATGGATTTCCTGGCAAATGTCCGGTTCGACCGACGACGAAAGGCCGCCCGCGCTTGAAGCGCTGACTGGCGAACGCTGCCGTTTGCAGCACCTTTCTTCTTATCCGGAACGCTAAGACCATGAGCCTTGCCGACGTTGAATACCTGCCGGAAAGCCCGGCCCACGATCCCGAAATCGACATCATCAACGAAGAAGCCTTCGGGCCGGGACGCTTCGCGCGTGCCGCCTACAAGATCAGGGAAGGCGGTCCGCATGAGCGGAACCTTTCCTTCGTCGCGGTCGATGGCGGCGCCGTCATCGCTTCCGTACGCATGACGCGCATCACCGCCGGCAAGGGCCGCGCCTTGCTGCTCGGACCGTTGGCGGTGCGCCCTGCCTTCAAGAACCTCGGCATCGGACGTCATCTTGTCGCCATGTGCCTGGAAGCCGCCGCCAAGGCCGGCTGGCCCGCCGTGGTTCTGGTAGGCGACGAGCCCTACTATGGCCCGCTCGGGTTCCAGCGGATACCGGCCGGCCAGGTTTCCATGCCGCGCCCGGTGGATTTCAACCGTCTGCTGGCGCATGAGATCATGCCGGGCGGGGTCGCAAAACTAGCGGGCGAGATCGCTCATGCGGGCGGGGCGGAAGCTATCGCATCCGGCGGCATAAAGGCGGCTTGACGCTCGCGGAAGTTGCGGCCTATTGCGGGCCGGAGCGCAAATACGCTCTCTATATTTGTCGGGCGACATTTGTGCTGTGGGGCATCTTTATCCTGCGACAGGTCGCTTCAATTGCAGCAGGAGGAGGGAACGCATGAATCCGAACGGTCAGATTGCAATCGTCACCGGCGGTGGCTCGGGTCTCGGCGAGGCGACGGCACGCGCGCTTGCCGCCAGGGGCGTCAAGGTCGCCATCCTCGATCTCGGCATCGATCGCGCTGCCAAGGTGGCCGAGGAGATCGGCGGCGCGGCGGTCAAATGCGATGTGAGCAGCGCCGAAAGCGGCGCCGCGGCCGTCGCAGAAGCTGCTTCGAAGCTCGGCCCGGCCCGCATATTGGTGAATTGCGCCGGTATCGCCATCGGATCGAAGACCGTGGGCAAGGAAGGCCCCCACCCGCTGGACCAGTTCCGCAAGGTTGTCGAGATCAACTTGATCGGCACCTTCAACATGATCCGGCTTTTCGCCGACGCCGCTTCGAAACTCGAAGCCCTCGATGGCGGTGAGCGTGGCGTCATCGTCAACACCGCCTCCGTAGCCGCGTTCGACGGCCAGATCGGCCAGGCGGCCTATTCCGCATCCAAGGGCGGCGTCGTCGGCATGACGCTTCCCGTCGCGCGCGACCTCTCCCGCTCCGGCATCCGCGTCTGCACCATCGCGCCCGGCATCTTCAAGACACCGATGATGGCCGGCATGCCGCAGGAGGTGCAGGATTCGCTCGGCGCGGCGGTGCCCTTCCCGCCCCGGCTGGGCGAACCTTCGGAATATGCGGCGCTGGCGCTCCATATCATCGAAAACCAGATGCTCAACGGCGAAACCATCCGCCTCGATGGAGCCATCCGCATGGCGCCAAAGTGATTGCCGGCTGGGCCTTGCAACGATGACCGAACCGGCAGACGGCAAGAAAGACGTCATCCGCCAAACGGACGCCGTGGCGATCCGGCTGGCCAGGACGCTCGTTCGCAGCGCCCGTTTCGGCGCGCTGGCGGTGCTGGAGCCGGAAACCGGCGCGCCATTCGTCAGCCGCGTCGGCGTCGCCACCGATATGGATGGCGCGCCGCTTATCCTGGTGTCCGGGCTGTCGGCTCACACCAGGGCGCTCATGGCGGATGCCCGCTGCTCGCTTCTGCTTGGCGAGCCAGGCAAAGGCGACCCGCTGGCCCACCCGCGCCTCAGCCTGATCTGCGCCGCCAACCGGCTGGACCAAGACACGCCGGACCATCAGCGGGCCGAACGACGCTATCTGAACCGCAATCCCAAGGCGAAGCTCTACGTCGGGCTCGGCGACTTCAGCTTTTTCCGGTTGGAGCCGCGGCGCGCCAGCCTGAACGGCGGTTTCGGCAAGGCCTACCTGCTCGATCGCGCCGACCTTCTGATAGAAGGTGATATCAACGCGCAGCTCGCGGCCGCGGAACAGCCCGCGCTCGAGCATATGAACGCCGATCATCTCGAAGCGATCGCCATCTATGCCAGCCACTACGCCAAGGCGGAAGGCAATGGCTGGGTGCTCACCGGCTTCGACGCCGAAGGCATGGACCTCGCCAGCGGCGACCGAATCGGTCGGGTGTTTTTCCCGCAACCGCTCTCGGCAGCGCAGGACCTCAGGACGGTTCTGGTCGCCATGGCGAAGGCCGGACGCGCGGCATAAGTGCCAATAAACCAACCGTCTGCAACTGGAAGTAAGTCTGTCCTTGATATTTGGAAAAGATGTTCTAAGATTTTTTACGCACCCGTAGGTACGATGCAGATATAAAAATGCACCCAATGACCCCTATAGCGTCCGAACCGGGAGGGGTAGCCCTTGCTTCGACAAGGCTTATTGCGGGTGTTGGCTTGGCAGCTGAATTTCTGGCGGTGATGGGCAATGAAAAGCGGCTCGTCATCATGACCTATCTGGTCGATCACGAGCTGTCCGTCGGTACGATTGCAAAGATGGTATCGCTCAGCCAGTCGGCGTTATCGCAGCATCTGGCCAAGCTGCGGGCCGTTGGCCTTGTCCAGACTAGGCGCGAACGCCAGACGATTTACTATTCCTGTAGTTGCGCGGCCGTTTCCGACCTTTTGAATGTGCTGAGGTCTATCTATGGCGAGCGCCCTCGGGGGAAGGCCGATGGAAACGCAGCGTCGCCGACCGAGCATCGTGTCCGGCTGGAATGCGAAAAAAACAAATAAATAGAGCCCCTTGACGCCCCTGTGGCGGGTGCCTTTAAGCAAGTGCATGAACCTCATCCGCATCGAAGATCCCGCAGATCCGCGGGTGGCGTCTTTCCTCGACATCCGCGAACGAGATCTGGTCGGGCGCCGCGACAGGTTCGTTGCCGAGGGCAAGGTTGTGCTCGGCGCCCTGCTGAAATCGGCGCGCTTCAGGGCAGAATCAGTGCTCGTGCTGGAGAACCGGCTTGCCGGTCTCGAAGAAACCTTGCGCGACGCAGCGTCCGACCTCCCGGTCCATGTCGTGACCAGCGCGGTCATGGACCGGATCGCCGGCTTCCATATGCACCGCGGCATTCTCGCCATCGGCCACAAGGGCGAAATGCCGGATACGGCAGCCCTGCTCGACACTCTGCCGGAATCGGCTCTTGTGGTCGTACCGATCGGCATCGCCAATCACGACAATATGGGAGCGATCTTCCGCAATGCAGCCGCGTTCGCGGCCGACGCCGTGTTTCTGGATGGAACCTGCTGCGATCCGCTTTATCGCAAGGCAATCCGGGTTTCGGTCGGCGCGGCGCTACGCCTGCCATTCAGTGTGTTCGACGACGCCGCCGATTTCATCGCCCGCCTGGACGCCAGAGGCTTCTCCCAGTTCGCGCTGTCGCCCACCGGCGCCCTCAACATCCGTGACGTCCGGCGCGATGGCAACACGGCGCTCTATCTGGGGACTGAGGGAGAAGGCTTGCCGGCAGAGCTGATGAGCCGGATGCAGACCCTGCGCATCGACATGTCTGCCGGCTTCGACAGCCTCAATGTCGCCGCCGCCTCGGCCATAGCGCTTCATCGCTTCGCCGATTTTAAGCGCTAGTACGGCGTCATCCGGCGGCGCCGTCGCGCAGCGCCCTGATCCGATCGGCTAGGCTCGGGGACCCATCGACGCCACTCTTGGTCGGACCGCCAACCATCTTGGCTGCCGGCGATTCCGGGCCTTCGAGTCGGATGGTCAGGTTCACGATCTCGGCAGCGAGTTCGCTCATCTGCTCGCGCAATTCCGCGTCACCCGCCAGCGTCTCGCGCTGCCCCTCTCCCGCCAATTCGCTTCTGAGCCGCTTGTTCTCGCGCGCCAGCACCGTCAGGCGTTGCTCCAGCCGCCGACGGTCCGCCTCAACTTTGGCCTGCGCCGGATCGGCGTCGTTCGCTGGCGTAACAACGGCTGCGAAATCGTCAGCAGTCGATACAGGCTCTCCGCCGTCGTTCGTCATGATATTTGCACCCGGGGTCCGTTCACGCAGCCGCTGCAAATCTTTCTCGCGGCGCTCGAGCTTGTCGTCCCGATCGGCCAGAGTCGCCAGCAGCCGCTCCAGTTTCTTGTCCAGTTCGCCGCTTTTCGTCTTCTCGGCCTTCAGCTCATCCTGTGCCCTGCGGGTTTCCTCCAGCGCCAGCTGGTAGCGTCGGTCAGCATCCTTGCGCTGGCTGCGCAATTGGGAAACGTCGCCGGAAATCTTGTCGATCTGGGATTCGCGCGCCACCAGTTCGATCTGCCGGTTGCTCGATGAGAAACTAGCCTCGTCGTAGAGCTTTTCCAGTTCCCCTAACGCGGTTTCACGCTGCTTGAGCGCCTGCTCGGCCTTGGCCAGCTTCTCGGAGCCGAGTTGTATCTGCTCCTCGCGGTGGCCCAGTTCCGCTTCCAGTGCCGCGATCCGGGCCTCGAGCTGGGAAGCGGCCTCTTCCCTGGCTGTCAGCGACGCCTTCGATGCCTTGAGGTCTTCATGGCCGCGGGCGATCTCGACCGTCTGGGTGGCGGCCTTCTCCTGCAGCGCCTTGTTGGTGACCTCCAGCCGGCGGACAGCCATGGCGTGGTCGGCTCTTGCACGATCCTTGTCGGCCTGGATTTCGGCAAGCGTCATGGGCAGCGAGGCCTCGACCCGTCGCTGAGTCAGCCGCACCGCCCGCCGCCAGATGGCGGGCCCCAAGAGCACGGCCAGAAAGCCCGCGCACAGGAAACCGAGGATGAAGAACAGAGCCGACTGAACCAAGAATACCTACCCAAGCAGGCCGACATGCGCCTGATCGGCATCAGCCTATACGGCGCATGACGGAAATCCAACGCGTCGGCAAGGGGGACGCACGGCGTCGGGTTGTGAACCGGATCAGAACGGATTCCAGGTCGCCTGCTGCGTCAGTTTCAGATAGCCGAGATTGACGCCAAGCCGCGCACCGACACCCGTGCGTATCGGAACAAGCAGCATATTGCCGTTCTTGAGCACGTTGAACCCGGCCCCGGCCACGACATAGGCCGAACCGGCGACACCGCCGAACCGGGTGTAGAGACCGCTGACGTCATCGAGATTGTAGACGAGCATCATCACGCGCGAGCCCTGGCCACCAAAATCCCAGCCAAGCGACGGCCCCTGCCAGAACACCTTATGATCGCCCGCATTCTTGGTGTAAAGCGTGCCCTCGCCATAGGTCAGGCCGCCGACCAAGGCTCCGGAGCCCTCTTCGCCCAGCAGATAGCCATTCGGCAGACCGTAGGATGCGAAGACTTTCTCCACCACTGTCGCAAGACCTCCGGAGGTCGAGCCGAAAAACCGGTGTCCGGAATCGACGATCTCCTGCGCCGTATATTCCTCAGCCTGCGAAGCAGAGGCTGAAAATGCGATTGTGCCGGCGAGAGCCGCCATCATGGCGATGACACGGAACAAAGTCCGGTCGAAAAATCGGGAAAACATGCTTCCAATCTCCGTCACGGAGCACTTTCGCCGACGCCTCGCACCTCACGGCTCTTGGCGGCCGCATCCGATGCTTCGGGCAAACTATGCCCTAATCCTTTTCCTACTCTTAAGCTCGCGCGCCAAGATGGCGGATCGATGACCGATCCAGCCATCAAAAGCATATTATTTGAGCTCCCAACCCTGCTGATTTGCAATGAAAACAATCGCGGGTTTGTTGCCGCAGCTTTATGCGCTGTGTATCCAGAATCCGGCAATAAACTGTCTGATTCGCACGGTTGCGATATGTCGTTGATTTTATCGAGGCTTTTACAGGAATCCGTCGATGGCTGATCTCTTCACCCTTTCCGCCACGGATCTTGCGGCGCTTTTGTGCAGCCGCGTTTGCCACGACATCATTTCGCCGGTCGGCGCCATCAACAACGGCCTCGAGCTGCTCGATGAGGGCGGCGCCGACGAGGACGCCATGAACCTCATCCGCCAGAGCGCACGCAACGCGTCCGCCCGGCTGCAATTTGCGCGCATCGCCTTTGGCGCTGCCGGCTCGGCCGGAATGCTGATCGACACCGGCGATGCCGAACAGGTGGCGATCGCCTTTTTCAAGAACGAAAAGCCCGAGCTGACCTGGAACGGCACGCGCGCCCTGCTGCCCAAGAACAAGGTGAAGCTGCTGCTGAACCTCATACTGGTCGCGGGCGCCGCAATTCCGCGCGGCGGAAAGCTGCTGATCACGCTCATCGACCTGGAAACGCAGCCGCGCTTCACATTTTCAGCGAGCGGCCCGATGCTGCGGGTGCCACCCAAATTCCTCGAACTTCATTCCGGCAACAAGCCGGAGGAGCCAATCGACGCCCATTCGGTTCAGCCCTACTACACGCTGTTGCTGGCCCGGGAAGCCGGGATGACCATTTCCATCCACGCCACCGCCGAAGAGATCGTGCTGACAGCTGCCTGAAACGTCGAAACGGGCTGTCTATTGGGAAATACTTTCCCTCATTCTCTTTTCTCTGATGCCCGCTATGGTTGCATAGTTCATTTTAGAGATGAACTCGCCGAAAAACTGTATTTCCGAAAATTTTACCTAACGGCTTTTCGGCTTTTTTACCGGTTCGGCATAAGGTCTGCTCAATTATGACATCGTGAGTTGGGCCGGTGGCGGTCAGGGGAAGCGGTAATGAAGCGCTGCATGTTCGTTGACCATTCGAACGTCATCTGTACGGTGGCCAAGCGCATTCTCGGCGGCTCCGATATGCTGGTCATAGATGCCGCAAGCGGCGCCGACGCGCTTGCCATGTGCGCCGCCGAAATGCCGGACATCATCGTGGTCGACATCGCGCTTCCCGACATGCAGCCGGTGGACTTCATCCGCGAAGTGCTGGCCATTCCCAGCGTCGTGAAGCCATGTGTCCTGATTTCCGTCATCGAAGTCGATATCGGCGCCATCATGCGGGCCAAGCGAGCCGGCGCGCAGGGTTATCTCCTCAAGCCGTTCAATCGTCCGCAACTGCTGGAGCGGTTTCGCAGCCTCGACGTCGCCGCCTGACGCTCGCCCGAATTGCTCGTCCGAATAGAAAAAACCCGGCGCAAGGCCGGGTTTTTGTTTCCTGGATGAAGCAGGATCAGGCGCTTTCGCGGATCTCTTCCGGCTCGCGCAGCACATAGCCGCGGCCCCAGACGGTTTCGATATAATTCTGCCCGCCGGAAGCCGCATCGAGCTTCTTGCGCAACTTGCAGATGAAAACGTCGATGATTTTCAATTCCGGCTCGTCCATGCCGCCATAAAGGTGGTTCAGGAACATTTCCTTGGTCAGCGTGGTGCCCTTGCGCAGCGAAAGCAGCTCCAGCATCTGATATTCCTTGCCGGTCAGGTGCACGCGCTGGCCGCCGACCTCCACTGTCTTGGCGTCGAGATTGACGATCAGGTCGCCGGTGGCGATGACCGACTGCGCATGGCCCTTCGAGCGGCGGACGATGGCATGAATACGGGCGACGAGCTCGTCCTTGTGGAACGGCTTGGTCATATAATCGTCGGCGCCGAAGCCCAGGCCGCGCACCTTGTCCTCGATGCCGGCCATGCCGGACAGGATCAGGATCGGCGTCTTCACCTTGGACAGGCGCAATGTCCTCAGCACCTCGTAGCCGGACATGTCCGGCAGGTTCAGGTCGAGGAGAATGATGTCGTAATCGTAAAGCTTGCCCAGATCGACACCCTCTTCACCGAGGTCGGTCGTATAGACGTTGAAGCTTTCCGATTTCAGCATCAATTCGATGCTTTGTGCGGTTGCACTGTCGTCTTCTATCAGCAGAACGCGCATCTCATTCCCCTTTTCTGCTGCCGGTCCGCCTCAAAAGCCATCCGGGACCGGAGCAGTGAATTGCCTGAACCAAAGCTGCCACTTAATGGTTAACAAAACCTAATTCCGCCAACGAAGCGATACCAGATTTTTTAACCCCTTTCTACACAGACTTGAATCCAATGATGAATCATCAGCCTCCATTCCTAATGCATCACATTAGGAATTTGAACTAACCGACTCATGGGACTCGCCGACCGCCGCTTCGACCGAAGCCGAAATTTTTACCGGGCCTTAAGTCCTCGCCTGTATGATTAACAATGCCCGTAAACGAATGGTTACCGGGCGCGAAAAACTTTAGGATTTTGTTTCCCATAAACGGGACAAAGCCCGGGGAATACGGGCAGGAATGCGCCGCAAGGACCGTTGGGACGATATGTGCGAGTGTGTGTTTGCAGGAGTACCGAATCATGAAGTCACGTGAAAACCTGGTTCGGCTGAAGCAGTTTCAGGTGAACGAGAAGCGTCGGCAACTGCTGCAGCTCGACATGATGATCGCCGAATTCGAACGGATGGCGGGCGAACTGGAACATCAGATCGTCGCCGAAGAGAAGAAGGCCGGCATCACTGATTTGAATCATTTCGCCTATCCGACCTTTGCCAAAGCAGCCCGCCTGCGCCGCGACAACATCAGGAATTCCCAAACCGATCTCGCCCAGCAGCGAAGCGCAGCCGAATCATTACTCGCCGAAGCTGAAGCGGAGCTTTCCAAGGCGGAAATGCTGGAATCGCGCGATACCAAGGTGCGCGAGCCTGAAACCGTCAACCGCAGCGCCATGATCGGCTGATCGGGAACCCTCCCGCCACTCCGTCGCCATGTTGCGATCGGTAGGCTTCATCATCCTGGCTTGACCAGAAGATCTGCCCGGCCCCCGAAGAATGAACGACAGACGTTCCGGCATCTGGCGGCATCGCGCAGCAACATCACACGCAACATCTTTTGATCGGTAGGGCGATAGGCGGCGAATGGCTTCCAACCGCCGACAGGCGAACCTTATCCCCCGCCCCATCAAGAAAAGGGCGCCAAAGGCGCCCTTCAAATGCTTTGCGATAGGAATGCCGGCTTGAATTGAATGCCGGAAACCGATCAGTGCCGGTATTGCTGGATGCGCGTGGTGCGCAGGCCGGCCAGGCCATATTCGTCGATCGAGGCCTGCCAGGACAGAAACTCCTCGGTGGTGAGTTTGTAGCGCTGGCACGCCTCCTCAAGACTGAGAAGTCCGCCACGCACGGCAGCAACCACTTCCGCCTTGCGCCGGATGACCCAGCGTCGGGTGTTCGTTGGCGGCAGGTCGGCAATCGTAAGCGGGCTGCCGTCAGGCCCGATAACATACTTGACTCGCGGTCTAACCAGATCGGTCATTGTACTCTCTACTAAAAACTCACAGACCTAATCCCCGCCACAGTACCGCCACAGCTTTAAAAATTGCCTAAGCAGTCCCTAATGGGTAGGTAAGGTTCGTGAATGTCGCGTTAGGTTTTTCGTCGGCATTTGAAACAGGCGCGCCGACGGGCCGGACGACGGCAGGAATGGCCGCTCATGCTGGTGCGGCCGCAAACCTTGACCTATATTGTCCAAAATTGGCATCAAGTCCTGACTTGATGCCGTCACGATTTCGGAATGAGCAAATGAACAGCCTGGACCTTCCCGGACGTCCGGAAGACACCCGCATCGTCGTCGCCATGTCGGGCGGCGTCGATTCCTCCGTCGTCGCCGGCATTCTGAAGCGCGAAGGCTACGACGTCGTCGGCGTGACCTTGCAGCTTTACGATCATGGCGCGGCCACCCATCGCGCCGGTTCCTGCTGTGCCGGCCAGGATATTGACGATGCCCGCCGGGTTTCCGAAACGCTCGGCATTCCCCACTATGTGCTCGATTACGAGGAGCGCTTCCGCAAGGCGGTGATCGATCCGTTCGCCGAAAGCTATGTCGCTGGCGAAACACCTATTCCCTGCGTCTCCTGCAACCAGACGGTCAAGTTCGCCGACCTGCTCGCCACGGCGCAGGAACTGGGCGCCGATGCGCTCGCCACCGGGCACTACATCCGCTCGCGGGCCAACGGCGCCCACCGCGCGCTCTACCGGCCGGTCGATGCCGACCGCGACCAGAGCTATTTCCTCTTCGCCACGACGCAGGCGCAGATCGACTATCTGCGCTTTCCGCTCGGCGGCCTCTCCAAGCCGGAGGTCCGGGCGATTGCCGAGGAGATGGGGCTTGTCGTCGCCGCCAAGCAGGACAGTCAGGACATCTGCTTCGTTCCGCAGGGCAAATATTCCGACATCATCGCCAAGCTGAAGCCGGCCGCCGCCAATCCGGGCGACATCGTCCATATCGACGGCCGCGTGCTCGGACGTCACGAGGGCATCCTGCATTACACGATCGGCCAGCGCCGCGGCATCGGCATCGCATCGGGCGAGCCGCTCTACGTCGTGCATCTGGACGCCGAGCGCTCGCGCGTCGTCGTCGGCCCGCGCGAAGCGCTGGAAACCCACAAAATCTATCTGCGCGACATGAACTGGCTGGGCGACGGCGCTCTGAGCGATCTCGTGCCGGCCGGCATGGAGCTTTTCGCCAAGGTGCGCTCGACGCGTCCGCCGCGCCCCGCCGTCCTGCATCATCGTAACGGTTCGACCTGGGTCGAACTGGCCGACGGCGAATCCGGCATCGCGCCCGGCCAGGCCTGCGTACTCTATTCCGGCAGCGACAATGAAGCTCGCGTCTTCGGCGGCGGCTTCATCGAGCGGTCGGAGCGCGGCGCCGAAGCCGAAGCCATGCTTTCGCGGCTTGCCGGTCGTGCGCCGCAGGTTCCTGCGGAATAATTCTATAGGATGAGCGCTATTCGCCTTGCCGGAAACGGTCGTGGGTGACGGTGCCGGCGGTCAGGATGCGCAGCACCCGGATCGCCTCCTCGCCATCGGTCCGCGGTTCGGCGCGGGTTTCGATGCACTGGATGAAATGCTCCAGTTCGCGCGTCAGCGGCATGCCGTTGCTGACCGGCACATAGGCCGGCTCGTTGGCGGTGAACGCCCAGTGGCCGCTGTCCTGCCACACCGCGTGACGGTAGACGGCGAGCTTGCGTTCCCATGGCTCGACATCGTCGAACACGGCCATGGCCTTTTCGCCGACCACCGTCAAACGCCGCTCCCGATAGGGATTGAGCCGTGACGCGAACAGATGGCCGCGCAGACCGTTGGGAAAGCGCATATGCAGATGCGCGAAATCGCTGAGATGGTCGAGCAGCGCCGCGCCTTCGCCGCGCACCTCGACCGGCTCGGTGCCGGTAATGGCCAGGATCATCGAGAGATCGTGCGGCGCCAGGTCCCACAGCGCGTCGTTTTCGGTGTGGAACTTGCCGAGGCCCAGCCGGTGCGAATGGATGTAGCGGACGGTGCCGAGTTCGCCCTCGTCGACCAGCGACTTCAGCTTTTCGAACGCCGGATGGAAGCGCAGCACGTGCCCGACCATGAAGACGCGGCCATTGTCCTTCGCCGCCTGTACTGCCCGCTCAGCGTCCGGAACCGTCAGGGCGATAGGCTTTTCGACCAGCACGTCCTTGCCGTTGGTCACTGCCCGCACCGCCATGTCGGCGTGGAATTGCGGCGGCAGCGCCATGACGATGGCATCGATATCGTCGCGCGCGAAAAGCTGTTCCGGCTCGATGGCCAGGCAGTCCTGCTCGCTGGCAAAGCCTTCGGCGCGGGCGAAATTGACATCGGAAACCGCATGAAGGGCGCCGAGCCCCTTGAGGGTGCGGATGTGGTTGGAGCCCCAGTAACCGCACCCCAGAACTGCAATACGCGGTTTCATCTATTGTAAACTCGAGAATTTTTGTGGCTGAGACATAGCGGCGCGCCTGCTCGAACTCAACCCCGATGACGGAATGGATGTTCAAGGCGAAGATTGTCGAAGAACCTGCGTCGATCGGGTTTGCCGACCGTAAGGCGGCAGCGGAACGAAAGAGACATGGCCTCTCCCGACGCGCTTGACAGGCCCGGCCCGTCAACCTTATATCCGCGCGACCTTGGCGAAGCCGTCGATCCACCACCTATGTGGGCGGCAGGTTTTCGTCTCCCTGGCGGGATAGCTCAGTTGGTTAGAGCACGGGAATCATAATCCTGGGGTCGGTGGTTCGAGTCCACTTCCCGCTACCATCTCTCTCCGCTGATCCCCGCGTGATCAGGCCGCGAAGATTGCGACGGCGACCGCCAGCCGCCGCCGAACCTGTTCAGCAAGAGTGTCGTGGAAGCGAGGAAGCGGCGCCCTCCAGCTTGGCCGCTTTGCACCACATTCTTTACGGTTTCTTGATCTCCCCGCACGGCTTTCGCAATCGAGATTTGACGCCGTCCGAACCTATCTTCCGAAGCTCAATCCGCTTCGGAGACCAATCCATGTCTGACCTCATCTATCTCGCCATCGGCATCGGCACGCTCGGCCTGCTTGCGCTCTACGCGCGGGCGCTGAGCCGCATCTGAGGGGCTCGGCCATGATCGAACCCCTCATCGGCCTCGCCGTGGCGCTCGCGCTTGGCGTCTATCTCGTCATCACGCTGATCAGGCCCGAGCGGTTCTGATCCACGCTGGAGCAATTCCCATGACACTTGTCGGCTGGCTGCAGATCGGCCTCCTGTTTTTGATCGTTGCGGCTCTGGTCAAACCGCTCGGCCTGTATATGGCGTCGGTTTTTTCCGAACGCCGCACCCTCCTGTCTCCCGTGCTCGAACCCGTCGAGCGCGGCTTTTACCGTGCCGCCGGCGTCGACGCCAAAAGCGAACAGAGCTGGCTGGCCTACGCCCTGTCCATGCTGGCCTTTTCGATAGCGGGTTTCATCGCGCTCTACGCGATCCTGCGCCTGCAATCCTATCTCCCGCTGAACCCGCAGGGCTTCGCCGGCATGACGCCGGACCTCGCCTTCAACACGGCGGTCAGCTTCGTCACCAACACCAACTGGCAGTCCTACGGCGGCGAAACCACGCTCAGCCATTTCAGCCAGATGGCCGGGCTGACGGTGCAGAATTTCGTGTCGGCGGCAGCCGGCATCGCCATGGCGCTCGCCGTGACCCGCGCCTTTGCCCGTTCCGGCGCGAGGACTGTCGGCAATTTCTGGGTCGATCTGACCCGCGCCACGCTCTATGTGCTGCTACCCCTGGCGATCGTCGTCGCTGTCGCCTTCGTGGCGATGGGCCTGCCGCAGACGCTGGACGCATCGGTTACCGCGACAACCATGGAAGGTGCGCAGCAGACCATCGCGCTGGGTCCCGTCGCCAGCCAGGAAGCCATCAAGCAGCTCGGCACCAATGGCGGCGGCTTCTTCAACGTCAATGCCGCGCACCCGTTCGAGAATGCCACCGCGCTGTCGAATTATCTCAACATCGTAGCCATGCTGGGCGTGTCCGCCGCGCTCGTCTACGCTTTCGGCCAGATGGTCGGCGACCGCCGCCAGGGCTGGGCGTTTCTCGCCGTAACCGCAATTTTGCTGCTCGCCGGCACAGCCACCATCTACTGGGCCGAGAGTTACGGAAACCCCATCATCCATGCGCTTGGCGTCGATCCGGCGCTCGGCAATATGGAAGGCAAGGAGGTCCGTTTCGGCCAGGCCATGACTGCGGCCTACGCCGCTGTGACCACCGGCCTGTCCGACGGCGGCGTCAACGGCATGCATGGCTCGTTCACCGGGCTTGGCGGACTGGTTCCGATGTTCCTCATCCAGCTGGGAGAGGTCCTGCCCGGCGGCGTCGGCTCGGGCCTCTACGGCATGGTCGTCTTCGCCATCCTGACCGTCTTCGTTGCCGGCCTGATGGTTGGCCGGACGCCGGAACTGCTCGGCAAGAAGATCGAAAGCCGCGAGATGAAATTCGCCATGCTGGCTGTGCTCATCCTGCCGCTTGCCATCTTGGGCTTCACCGCGATCGCGGCCATGCTGCCTGTGGCCGTCGCAAGCATCGGAACCGGCGGACCGCACGGGCTTTCGGAAATTCTCTATGCCTACACGTCCGCGGCCGGCAACAACGGCTCGGCCTTTGGCGGCCTCTCGGCCAACACCGCCTGGTACAATTCCACGCTGGGTATCGCCATGTTGCTGGGACGCTTCGCGTACGTCGTGCCGGTGCTGGCGATTGCAGGCTCACTGGCGGCCAAGACACGCGTCCCCGCTTCCGCCGGCACCTTCCCCACCCACACGCCGCTGTTTGTCGGCCTGCTCATCGGCATCATCCTGATCCTGGGCGGCCTGCAGTTCTTCCCGGCCCTGGCCCTTGGTCCAATCGTCGAGCATTTCGCGATGCTGGCCGGCCAGACGTTCTGAGGTCTCATCATGTCCAAGTCACCCGCAATGGCCCACAGCCTTTTCGACCCGGCGATCCTGTTGCCGGCGGTCCGTCAGGCCTTCCTCAAGCTCGACCCGCGTCAGCTCATGCGCAACCCGGTGATCTTCGTCACCGAAGCCGTGGCGGCGTTGGTGACGCTGTTCTTCCTGCGCGACCTGCTGATCCGCGACAGCGAAGCCTTCTTCTCCGGCCAGATCGCGGTCTGGCTCTGGTTCACAGTCCTGTTCGCCACTTTCGCGGAAGCCGTGGCGGAGGGACGCGGCAAGGCCCAGGCCGAAAGCCTGCGCCGCGCCAAGTCGCAACTGATGGCGCGCAAGCTTCTCAAGCCGGACGGCATCGAAGCCGTCGAGGTCGATGCGACCGCCTTGAAGATCGGCGATATGGTCATCGTCGAGGCCGGAGAACTGATCCCCGGCGACGGTGAAGTCGTCGAGGGCGTGGCCTCGGTCAACGAAAGCGCCATCACCGGCGAGTCCGCGCCGGTGATCCGCGAATCCGGCGGCGACCGCTCGGCCGTCACCGGCGGCACGCAGGTGCTGTCCGACTGGCTGAAGATCCGCATCACCGTGGCGCCGGGCTCGAGCTTCGTCGACCGCATGATCGCCCTCATTGAGGGCGCCGAGCGGCAGAAGACGCCGAACGAGATCGCGCTGTCCATTCTCCTGTCGGGACTGACGCTTATCTTCCTGATCGCCGTTGTCACGCTGTGGGGACTGGCCGGCTATTCCGGCACGGTGCTGACCGTCGTGGTGCTGGCGGCCCTTCTGGTCACGCTGATCCCCACCACCATCGGCGGTCTTCTCTCGGCCATCGGCATCGCCGGCATGGACCGGCTGGTGCGCTTCAACGTCATCGCAACATCCGGCCGCGCCGTGGAAGCGGCGGGCGACGTCGACACGCTGCTGCTCGACAAGACCGGCACCATCACCTTCGGCAACCGCATGGCCAGCGACTTCCTGCCGGTGGACGGCGTCTCGCCGTCCGATCTTGCCGAGACGGCTCTGCTCGCCAGCATGGGTGACGATACGCCGGAGGGGCGCTCCATCGTGGCGCTGGCGACCGGGGATTTCGGCTGCAAGGCACCAGAGCAGAGCAGCATCCAGACGGTCGTGCCTTTCGCTGCGGAGACAAGGCTGTCGGGCGTTGACCTGAATGGCCGGCGCATCCGCAAGGGCGCGGTGGACGCGGCGCTGAAATTCGCTGGCATCGCCGGCGGCGACGCACCGGACGAATTCCGGCGCGCGGTCGATCAGGTGGCCCGCACCGGCGGCACGCCGCTGGCTGTCGTGGACGGCAGCCGCCTGCTCGGCGTCATCCACCTGAAGGATATCGTCAAGCCGGACATCAAGGAACGCTTCGCCGCGCTGCGCGCCATGGGCATCCGCACCGTCATGGTCACCGGCGACAACCCGGTGACCGCCGCGGCGATCGCCTCGGAAGCCGGCGTGGACGATTTCCTCGCCGAGGCCAAGCCGGAGCAGAAGCTCGCTTATATCCGCAAGGAGCAGGAAGGCGGCCGCCTTATCGCCATGTGCGGCGACGGCACCAACGATGCGCCGGCGCTTGCCCAGGCCGATGTTGGCGTCGCCATGCAATCCGGCACGCAGGCCGCGCGCGAGGCCGCCAACATGGTCGACCTCGACTCCAGCCCGACCAAGCTGATCGAGATCGTCGAGATCGGCAAGCAGCTCCTGATGACGCGCGGCTCGCTGACGACCTTCTCCATCGCCAACGACGTGGCGAAATATTTCGCCATCATCCCGGCGCTGTTCGTCACCACCTATCCGGCGCTCGCTGCGCTCAACATCATGGGCCTCGCCTCGCCGCAATCGGCGATCCTGTCGGCGGTCATCTTCAACGCGCTGATCATCATCGCGCTGATTCCACTCGCCCTGAAGGGCGTGACCTACCGCCCGGTCGGCGCCGCCGCCCTCTTGCGTCGCAACCTCCTGGTCTACGGCCTTGGCGGGCTCGTCCTGCCCTTCGCCGGCATCAAGCTCATCGACATCGCCGTCTCGGCGCTTCATCTGGTATGATCATGCTCACTTACATTCGTCCCGCACTCGTCCTGACGGTCCTGTTCATCCTGTTGACCGGGCTCGCCTATCCGCTGGCCGTTACCGGCATCGGGCAACTCGCCTTTCCGGCGCAGGCCAATGGCAGCCTCATCCGCAACGGCGACACCGTCATCGGCTCCGCGCTCATCGGCCAGAACTTCGCGTCCGACCGCTACTTCTGGCCGCGTCCTTCCGTCACCGCCGACGCGCCCTACAACGCCGCCGCTTCAACCGGCTCCAATCTCGGTCCGACTTCGGCGGCGCTTGCAAAACGGGTTCAGGCCGATGTCGAGCGCCTGAAGGCCAGCGGCGTCGCATCGCCGGTCGCCGCGGATGCCGCGACGGCCTCCGGCTCCGGTCTCGATCCGCACATCTCGCCACAATTCGCCAGGGCGCAGGCGGCGCGCGTCGCCAAGGCCCGCGGTTTGTCCGATGCGGAAGTATCCGCGTTGGTGGACAGCTTCACCGAAGGCAGGTTGGCGGCTATTGTCGGCGAACCGCGTGTCAACGTGTTGCGGCTCAATCTGGCGCTTGACCAACTGAAATCCTGATCGCGCATGGCGGAAAGAAACGCAGACGCCCGTCCCGACCCCGATGCCCTGCTGGCGCTCGCCGGCGGCAGCGGGCGGGGCAAGCTGACGCTTTTCCTGGGGGCGGCGCCCGGCGTCGGCAAGACCTACGCCATGCTGTCCCGCGCCCGCCGGCTGCGCGACGAGGGGATCGACATCGTCATCGGCCTTGTGGAGACGCACGGCCGCGGCGAAACGTCGTCCCTCCTCGACGGCCTTGAAATCCTCCCCCGCCGGAGGATCGACCATGAGGGCCACGCGATCGAGGAATTCGATCTCGACGCGGCCCTGGCGCGGCGGCCGCGCATCATGGTCGTCGATGAGCTTGCGCACACGAACGCGCCGGACAGCCGCCATCCGAAGCGCTATCAGGATGTCGAGGAACTGCTTGCCGCCGGTATCGACGTCTGGTCGGCGATCAACGTCCAGCACCTCGAAAGCCTGTCGGACGTCGTCGCCCAGATCACCGGCGTGCAGGTGCGCGAGCGGGTGCCGGACACCGTGCTCCAGCGCGCCGACGATGTGCTTCTCGTCGATCTCGCACCGGCCGAGCTGATCCAGCGGCTGAAGGACGGCAAGGTCTACCTGCCGGAAAACGCCCGGCGCGCCGCCGACAGCTTCTTTCGCCTCGGCAATCTGACGGCGCTGCGCGAAATGGCGCTGCGGCGCACAGCCGACCGCGTCGATGACCAGATGGTGGACTATCTGCGCCAGAACGCCATCGAAGGCCCGTGGCGAACCGCCGAGCGGCTGCTGGTCTGCGTAGGGCCGGATGCCCTGTCGGAAAAAGTCGTTCGCACCGCGGCGCGTCTGGCGTCCGGGCTGAACGCACCGTGGCTCGTCGTCACAACCGAGCGCGCCGACCGTTCGCCGCCCTCGCCCGCTTCGGTGCAGCGGCTGGAGGCGACCTTCAAGCTGGCCGAGAGCCTGGGGGCCGAGACACGCAGGATCACCGGGCGGGACTTCGTCGAGGAGATCCTGAAGACGGCGAGGCGCGAACATGTCACGCAGATCGTTATCGGCGGTCGCCGCCAGTCCTTCCTCGCCAGCCTGCTGCACAAATCCCTGACCGACGCGCTGATCGAAAAGGTTTCCGGCGTCGGCATCCATATTGTCACCGGCGACGAGCCGAACCCAAGCCGTTCCTGGCTTCCACACCGTACGGATTGGATCAGGTTCAACAACGCCAGGCTGGAAATCGGCCTGCCCGCCATTCTGGTTGCCGCGGCCACCTGGCTCGGCCTCACCATCGAGCGCTTCATCAACCTGCCCAACGTGTCGCTGCTCTATCTTCTGGGCGTTCTCCTGTCCGCGGTCTATGGCGGCTACACCGCGGCCCTTGTGGCGGCGATCCTTTCGGCTCTGGCCTACAATTTCTTCTTCATCCAGCCGCTCGGCACGTTCACCATCGCCTCGCCGCACGAGGTCTTCGGCCTGCTGATCTTCATCATCGCAGCGCTGATCGCTGGCGGCCTGGCTTCACGCGTCAGCGAGCAGGCGACGACCGCAAGCAAGCGCGCCACATCGACCCAGGCGCTTTATGACTTCTCGCGAAAACTCTCCGGCACGGTCAATGCCGACGACGTCACCTGGGCGGCGGTCACCCAGATGCAGGCGTCGCTGAAACGCGACGTGGTCCTGCTGTCGACTGCTGCTGGAGATTTGACGCTGGCCGCCGCGTGGCCTCCCGACGCCGACCTCGACGTGACCGATTTCACCGCCGCCCGCTGGGCAATGGACAAGGGTGAGCCCGCCGGCAACGGCACCGGCACGCTGCCCAACAGCCCCTTCCAGTTCCGCCCGCTGGGCGCGCCCGCAGGCGTCGCCGCCGTGATCGGTTTCCGTCTTTCCGGCCAGTCCCTCGAGGCGGGCGAGGAGAAAGTGGTGGGCGCCATCCTCGATCAGACCGCCATCGCCATCGACCGCGCGCGCCTTTCCAGGGAAAGCCTCGACCACGCCGCGCGGCTCGAAGGCGAACGGTTCCGCTCGGCGCTGCTGTCCTCGATCTCCCACGACCTCAAGACGCCGCTGGCGACGATCACCGGCGCCGTCTCCACGCTGCGGGAACTGGGCAGCAAGATGAAGCCTGCCAACCGCGCCGCCCTCCTGACCTCCATCGAGGAGGAAAGCGACCGGCTGACCCGCTTCGTCGCCAATCTTCTCGACATGACCAAGATCGAAGCGGGCTCGGTCGATCCGCAGCGCGACTGGGTCGATGTCGCCGATGTCATCAACGCAACGCTGCAGCGCGCCGCCCGCTATTTTCCCAACCGCGCCATCGAGCGCAGCATTGCCGCCGACCTGCCGCTGATCCGCGGCGACAGCGTGCTGCTCGGACAGGTGCTGTTCAATCTGGTCGACAACTCGGTCAAATATGCTGGCGCCGAACCGATCAGCATCTTCGCCCGCAGCGAGGCGCAGGAGGTCGTCATCTCCGTCACCGATCTCGGCAAGGGCATTGCGGCAAAGGACCTCGATCACATCTTCGAAAAATTCTTCCGCCGCGGCAAGCCGGACGGACGTGTGCCCGGCACCGGCCTGGGCCTTGCAATCGCCAGGGGTTTCGTCGAAGCCATGGGCGGAACGATCAAGGCCGAGAGCCCGGCGGTACGCAAACGCGGCACCCGGGTCACCCTGCGCTTTCCCGCTGCGGAAACGGACGAGACCGCCATGGAGACCATTTGAGCATGGATCGCATCCTGGTGGTCGATGACGAGCCACGCATTCGGCGCTTCCTGCGGCTGGCGCTCGAAGCCGCAGGATACGACGTGGTCGAGGCGACGACCGGAGCCGAGGCGCTGAAGGCAGCTGTCACCGCGGCGCCGGCGCTGGTCATCCTCGATCTCGGCCTGCCCGACATGGACGGCAAGGATGTCATCTCGCGCCTGCGGGCCTGGTCGCAGGTTCCGATCATCATCCTGTCGGCCCGCGACAACGAGACCGAGAAGATCGCCGCCCTCGATCTCGGCGCCGACGACTATGTCGAAAAACCCTTCGGCATCGGCGAACTGACCGCAAGGATGCGCAGCGCGCTACGCCATCGCGTCAAGGCAGAAGGCGGGCTGACGACGATCAGCGTCGACGACCTGACCATCGACACCGTCAGGCGCATCGTCGAGCGCGACGGCGCGGCGCTCAAGCTGACGCCGAAGGAATACGACCTGCTGATCCTGCTGGCGCGCCATGCCGGGCGCGTCGTCACCCACAAGACGCTGCTGACATCGGTCTGGGGGCCGGCGCATGCCGACGACATGCACTATTTGCGCGTCTTCATCGGCCATCTCCGCGCCAAGATCGAGCGTGACCCCGCCGATCCGAAGATCATCGTCACGGAGCCCGGCGTCGGCTACCGCTTCCTGCTGGACTAATGCATGTCGCCCAAAAGTGCGCAGCGGTTTTGGGAAAACGACATGCATAAAAACAAAGACTTAAAGCACGTCACCTGAATCCATTTTTGACGCGACGTGCTTCAGTCGATATCGAACGACACGCCCTGCGCCAGCGGCAGCGCCTTGGAATAGTTCACCGTGTTGGTGGCGCGACGCATATAGGCCTTCCAGGCGTCGGAGCCGCTCTCGCGGCCGCCGCCGGTTTCCTTCTCGCCGCCGAACGCGCCGCCGATTTCCGCGCCCGACGTGCCTATATTGACGTTGGCGATGCCGCAGTCCGAACCGTCAACGCCGAGGAAACGCTCGGACTCCTGCAAATCGCGGGTGAAGATCGAGGATGACAGGCCGGCGCCCACCGCATTGTGCAGTTCCAGCGCCTCGTCGAAATCGCTGTATTTCATCACATAGAGGATCGGCGCGAAGGTTTCTTCCGTCACCGGCGACACCTGCTCCGGCATCTCGACCAGCGCCGGATGCACATAATAGGCTTCCTTGTGACCGTTCTCCGCACGCGCGCCGCCAGTCACCTTGCCGCCATGGGCAACGGCTTCCTTCAGCGCCTTCTGCATATTCTCGAACGCAGCCTTGTCGATCAGCGGCCCCACCAGCGACGATGTTTCCAGCGGATTGCCGACCGAAACGCTCTCATAAGCCTTCTTCAGGCGCGGCACGATCTGGTCGTAGACGCTGTCATGCACGAACAGCCGCCGCAGCGTCGTGCAGCGCTGGCCGGCGGTGCCCATGGCGCCGAAGGCGATGGCGCGCGACGCCATGTCGAGATCGGCCGACGGGCAGACGATGCCGGCATTGTTGCCGCCCAGTTCCAGCACCGCGCGGGCGAAACGTTTTGCAAGCCCGACCTCACGGCCCATGCGGGTGGAGCCCGTGGCGGACACCAGCGGCACCCTTGGATGGTCGACAAGCACTTCGCCGACTGTGCGGTCGCCGATCAGCACCGGGGCGAGATTGTCCGGCGCGTCGGCGCCGAACCGCTTGACCGCGCGCTTGAAGATGGCTTCGCAGGCCAGCGCCGTCAACGGCGTCTTCTCCGACGGCTTCCACACCACCGCGTCGCCGCAGACCAGCGCCAGCGCAGCGTTCCACGACCAGACGGCGACCGGGAAGTTGAAGGCCGAGATGACGCCGATGACGCCCAGCGGATGCCAGGTCTCCATCATGCGGTGGCCGGGGCGCTCGGTGGCGATGGTCAGGCCGTAGAGCTGGCGGGAAAGGCCGACGGCGAAGTCGCAGATGTCGATCATCTCCTGCACTTCGCCCAACCCTTCGGACGGGATTTTTCCAACCTCGATCGAAACCAGCCGTCCGAGCTCGGCCTTGTGCGCGCGCAGTTCCTCGCCGAGCAGCCGCACCAGTTCGCCACGACGCGGCCCCGGCACCAGCCGCCACGCCTTGAAGGCCTCGTGCGCGGCGTCGATCGCCTTGCCGGCCTCGGCGGCCGAGATCGACTTCAGCGCCGCGATCTTTTCGCCCGTTACCGGGCTGTGGACGTCCATGTCGCCGCCCGAAAGCGTCGCCTTGTCCACGCCGAGTTTCGCAAGCAGGTCGGCCGTTTCAGTGGCAATGGTCATGTCAAATTCCTCTGGATGGCCGGCGGTGCTCCGGCTGTCGCGCATCACGTCGCCTTTCAGGATGGGATACCTCTTCCAGATCGATTTCGCCACCCGGACATGGTCCAAGCCGGCAGGCCGTGGATTGAGCCAGCGGTCGTCACATCCCGGCAGGGCACGGCTTCCGCGTCAGCAACGCACGTTCGTCTTCCGGGGAGAGCAGGTCGAAGGGCGCGGCGCTCCACCCTCCCCTTTGTGAGGAGGGTCGGCGAGCAGCCGCAGCGAAGCGAAGATTGTGAGACGGGGTGGGGATGCTCCCAATCATCGCTGATCCACCGCGCCTGCGGCGCGACCTCCCCACAAGGGGGAGGTCGACCGCCGCGCGCGCCTCCGCCTCGCCACGCCCGGATTGTCCGCCGTCTGGCCATTGTCATTTTCGAGGCTCGCTTTGCTCGCACAACAGGATGAGAAGCCGCGACGCCGGCAAGCGGGCGCGGGCCTCGCACCGCCGACCCTTCCTCAAGACGTGTCAGGCACGGACAACGTCGCCCGGCCGCCCGCCGGCCCGACAGGCCTGCCCCGGTCGTCGCGCGGACCGGCGATGCCGGGAATCACGAACCGTCTTGAAAGGAGAAGGACAAGCAGCAGCGCCAGCACGCGCAAACGCGCCGCGAGACGCAAAGCATCGCGGGCCGTATCCTGCCCCGCGGCCGAGATCGGCGTACCGGCGCCGATGAGAAAGGCATGCGCCTCCGCCTCGCCGACGCTGAGAATGCCGAGAACATGCCGGCGGCGAAGAACGGGAAGACCGGCGGCAAGCTCGGCCAGCCCGGCGAGGGAGAACAGCAGCATCGCGATGCTTTCCAGCACCCCGCGGCTCCCATCCATCTCCCATTCTTCCATTCCGGCCTCCTGTTGGCGGGGCCAAGTATTGATGAGCTTCCGAGGGTGGGGACAAAAATTTTTGCGCGGAATGTCGTTTCGTCGTCCCGAAGCGCGCCATCACCTTCGTCATCCCCGGCGAAACGAGGCCGGTGCGATCTAACCCTCCCCACAAGGGGGAGGGTTATCGCCTCATCCAGCCTTGCCGATGGTGCGCTGCGCGCCTTCCTTCATCAGCCGGTCGATATGCGTGCGGATGTGTGCCGCCTCGGCAGCCGTATTGGCTAGCGCGATGGCGCGGTCGAAGGCTTCCCGCGCTTCGTCGGCCCTGCCGAGCTGCATGAGCAGGCCGCCGCGCAGGCCATGGAAATGAAAATAACCCGCCAGCTTGTCCTCCAGCGGCTCGACCATCGCCAGCGCCGCTTCCGCGCCGCGCACCTTGGAGACCGCGACCGCCCGGTTGAGCGTGATGACCGGCGATGGCTGCATCTGTTCGAGCAACCCATAGAGCAGGTCGATTTCCTGCCAGTCGGTGTCCTCGGCCTTGGCAGCGCGGGCATGCAGCGCCGCGATCGCCGCCTGCACCTGATAGGGACCGGGCTTGCGGTGCCGCAGCCCCTTGTCGACCAGCGCCAGCCCTTCTTCGATCATCTTGGAGCGCCACAACGAGCGGTCCTGGTCTTCCAGCAGCACGATCTCGCCATTGGCGTCGAAGCGGGCCGGAGCGCGCGCATGCTGCAGCAGCATAAGCGCCGCCAGCCCCATGATTTCAGGCTCCGCCTGGAAGAGCCGCAGCAAAAGCCGCGCCAGCCGGATCGCTTCCTCGCACAGCGGCGCGCGCGCCTGCGCTTCGCCGCTGTTGCTGGAATAGCCCTCATTGAAGACGAGGTAGATCATCGCCGCGACCGCCGCCAGTCGCTCCGAGCGTTCGACAGGCCCCGGCGTTTCGAACGGAACGCTGCCATCGGCGACGCGCGCCTTGGCGCGGGTGATGCGCTGTTCCATGGCGCTCTCGCCGACGAGGAACGCACGGGCGATCTGCTTCACCGAAAGGCCGGACACGATGCGCAGCGCCAGCGCGATCTGCTGCGTCTGCGGCAGGTCCGGGTGGCAGCAGATGAACAGCAGCCGCAAGATGTCGTCGCGATAATGCGCACCATCGAGCCGTTCGGCCATGTCGCTCTCGGCGTCTTCCAGATCGGAGACCTGGTCTTCCTCCGGCATCGGCGCCTGCTTGCTGCGCTTGCGCACCGCGTCGATGCCGCTGTTGCGGCCGACGAAGATCAGCCACGCCGCCGGATCGCGCGGCGGGCCGTTCTGCGGCCAGTTCTTGATGGCGCGCAGGCATGCATCCTGGAAAGCCTCCTCGGCCGTGTCGAGATCACGGAAGTAGCGCAGCAGCGCGCCCATCGCCTGCGGGCGGGCGGCGCTGATGGTCGAGGCGATCCAGTTCGGGTCGGTCATGGAGGGAGCTTTCTAGCCTGCCTGAAAATTATGCGAGCCCGTTGGATTGATGATGCCCACCGGCCGGATTTCATAGGAACCGCCGCTCGGATTCACCTCGGAAAGCTCCTTGGCGAAATCCACGGCCTCGTCGAGATTCGCGCAATCGATGGTGTAGAAGCCGAGGAACTGTTCCTTGGTCTCGGCGAACGGCCCGTCGAAGATGACTGACTCGCCCTTGACCTTGCGCAGCGTCGTCGCCGCCGTGGTCGGCAAGAGCCGCGCCACCGGGCCGAGCTTGCCGGCCCTGGCGTATTTATCCTGCACCTCGGAAAGCTTTGCCATCACGGCGTCGTCCTGCTCCTTGCTCCAGGCGCAGACGACATCTTCGGAGGCGTAGCAGAGAACGGCGTAGAGCATGGTTTCCCTTTCTGTGGTCATAGGACGAAAGAGAGACATATATCCCGACAATGCGCCGATAAAAATGTCGGTCCGGCTAAAAGCGGCTGCTGCCCAAGAACGGGGACGTCAGCCCTGCCGCGCCTTCAGCCAGTTGAGCACCAGCGTCTCCTCCTCGTCCAGCCCGGCGATGGCGCGCTTGCGCTTGTTGGCGGCGGTCATTTCGTCCAGCAGCCTGCCTTCCAGCCAGGACTCGATCACGGCGGGATGGATGTAGCATTGGCGGCAGACGGTCCTCGTATTGCCGAGGCGCTCCGCCACCTTGTCGATGACGGCATTCACGACCCGCTTCCTTTGCGCCTCGCTTTCGGGAAGCTCCGTCTGCGCGAAAAGCTTGGCGGCGTTGATGGTGCCGCCCCAGGTGCGAAAATGCTTGGAGCTGAACGCTTCGCCGGCGGCTTCGCGGATATAGCGGTTGACGTCATCCGACCGCACGGGGCGGCGCTGACCGTCCTCATCCAGGTATTGGAACAGCTTCTGCCCGGGCAGGTCCTGCGCGCCGCGGACGACGCCGGCGATGCGGCGGTCGGTGAGCTTCAGTTTCCACTCCTGGCCGGATTTGCCCTTGAAGGAAAACCGCAGGCTGGAGCCCGTTATATCGACATGGCGGTCGCGCAGCGTCGTCAGGCCGAAGCTCTTGTTGTCGCGGGCATAGGCGGCGTTGCCGACCCGGATCATCGAATTTTCCAAAAGCCAGACGACCGAGGCGACGACCCGCTCCAGCGGCAGGCCGTGGCGGCGCAGATCGGCGTCGATGCGCTCGCGCAAAGCCGGCAACGCTTCGGCGAAGGCGACGAGGCTGGAGAATTTGGCGCCGTCGCGTTCGGCCGCCCAATCGGCATGGTAGCGATATTGCTTGCGCCCGCGCAGGTCGCGGCCGGTGGCCTGGATGTGGCCATTGGCCGAGGGCGATATCCACACATCCGACCAGGCGGGCGGGATCGCCAGCGCGCGGATCCGCTTGAGGTCGCGGCCCTCGCCGAGGTGCTTTCCCCTGGCGTCGACATAGTAGAACCGCTTGGGCGAGCCCTTGCGGCGAATGCCGGGTTCGGTGTCGCTGACATAGGTGAGCGATGCCCGCTCGGCCGCCGCCTCGCCGCCGTTTGTTCGGCCGGCATTGGCTGCCGGAGCGGCCTTGGCACGGGTCTTGTCGAGCATGGTGTCTCCGGGGTGCAAATCTCCCCGATAATCCTCGAAAGCGCCGCCGGTTCCGTGCGGTCAGGAGAACTTAGAAAAACGCCTGCAAACCGGTCTGCGCCCGCCCGAGGATGAGCGCATGCACATCGTGCGTGCCTTCATAGGTGTTGACGGTCTCGAGGTTCTGCGCATGGCGCATGACGTGATAGCCGATCTGGATGCCGTTGCCGCCATGCATGTCGCGGGCCTGGCGGGCGATATCGAGCGCCTTGCCGCAATTGTTGCGCTTGACGAGCGAGATCATCTCCGGCGCCATTTTGCCTTCGTCCATCAGCCGCCCGACCCGCAGCGACCCCTGCAGCCCGAGGGCGATCTCCGTCTGCATGTCGGCAAGCTTCTTCTGGTAAAGCTGCGTGCCGGCAAGCGGCTTGTTGAACTGCTTGCGGTCGAGGCCATACTGCCGCGCCCGATGCCAGCAATCCTCCGCCGCGCCCATCGCACCCCAGGAGATGCCGTAGCGCGCGCGGTTGAGGCAGCCGAACGGACCGGACAAGCCTCTGACATTCGGCAGCAGCGCGTCGGCCCCGACCTCGACGCCCTGCATGACGATCTCGCCGGTGATCGAGGCCCTGAGCGACAGCTTGCCGTCGATCTTCGGCGCCGTTAGCCCCTTCATGCCCTTTTCGAGCACGAAGCCACGGATGTCGTCCTTGCCGTCCGCGCTCTTGAGCTTGGCCCAGACGACGAACACATCGGCGATCGGCGCGTTGGAAATCCACATCTTCGAACCGGAAATACGGTAGCCGCCCGCCGTTTTCTCGGCGCGCGTCTTCATGCCGCCGGGATCGGAACCGGCATCCGGTTCGGTCAGGCCGAAGCAGCCGATCCATTCGCCCGAGGCCAGCTTCGGCAGATACTTCCTGCGTTGCTCCTCCGTGCCGTAGGCGTGGATCGGATACATCACCAGCGACGACTGCACGCTCATCATCGAGCGGTAGCCTGAATCCACCCGCTCCACTTCGCGTGCGATCAGCCCATAGGTGACGTAACTGCTGCCAAGACCGCCATATTCCTCCGGCACCGTCACGCCGAGCAGTCCTGCCTCGCCCATCTCGCGGAAGATCGCCGGATCGGTCTTTTCCTCGGCGTAGGCGGCTTCGATGCGCGGCGCCAGTTTGTCGGCGGCGAACGACGCCGCGGCGTCGCGCATCATGCGTTCGTCTTCCGACAACTGGTCTTCCAACAGGAAAGGATCGTTCCAGACGAATGCGTTTTTGTCGCCGGCCATGACCCGCCTCCTCGCGATTGGGGATTGGCGGCTTATCCGTCGGAAGGCGGCAAAAATCAAACGAAATTGCCTGTTGGCCTATCGTTTGAGCGAAGGACGCCAGGCGGCGGCGGCCATTTCCTCGCGGCTGAAGCGGCTGGAAAAACGCGGAAAATGGTGGCTCGTGAGTCGCTGCGAGTCCGCAGATTCGTTTTTTGTCAATTCCCGTTTGATGTCGGATTCTTCTGGGGATAGATTAGACCCGAATCAGCCGGTCCTTGGGGGGCTCGGCGAACCAGCAAAAGTCCGATGACCCGGATTTTCCCGGGTGCAAGGCGCGGCCGGCTTCGCGTTTCCCTTACGGATTCGTCCGTTCAAAGGCGCAGTTCAGCGCCGTGTGTTCCTAAGTGAAGTGACGCGTTTCGCGTTCGGCGCCGTTTTAGCGCCGGGCATGAGCATCGATTCCAGCCTTCAAGATGAAATGATCGATTCCGCTCCGCTTCCCTCACCCAATATCCCTTCACCCGGTCCATCGGAAACGGTGGCGTCGCGCCTGGCGTCCCGGGGCGACCTCACCACCTTCCTGATGCAGCTTGCCGCCGAAATCGGCGCCGACAACTACATGCTGCTGGCCACAGTCCATGACGGCGTGCGCAGCGAAGCCCGCATCCTCGCGTCGAACTGGATTTTCGACGCTGTCGAGCTGGCCGGCAAGAAGCTCATCGCGGCGTTCGCCCAGGGACCGCTGGCGACGCCCCCTGGCGTGCGTCCTCGCCCTTTCGTGGCGTCGCAATCCCCGGACGCCGGCACGCTGATCAACCGTGAAGAAGCGAAACTGCTCGAAGTCCTCGGCCATGCCGAGATTTACTCGTTGCGGCTCGATATCGGCCGGCAACGTCTTTTCGGCCTGTTCTCAAGCGCCGAAACCGGCAGCATCGACCAGCCCGGATTGATGAAGGCGCAGATGAAGTGCTGTTATGCACTTTCCCAGATCCCGCAGCTTCTCGCCGCGGCCACCATGCAGGACCCGCTGTCGGACCGTGAGCGCGAATGCCTGTTCTGGGTGTCGGAGGGCAAGACCACCGACGAGGTTGCTGTGATCCTCGGCGTGTCGTCCAACACGGTCAACAGCTACATCACCCACGCCATCCAGAAATTCTCGGCCTCGAACCGGGCGATGGCCATCGCGACGGCGATCAGGAGCGGCATCATTTGAAACACGCACAAGTCAGGCAGGCCGCGGAAGCGCTTTTCGACCAGCACCGCAACCCTTTCGGCGCATTTACGATCGGTTCCGAAACGCATCATCCCGTATCGATTCCCGACGCCGTCCGTCGCTGCCGATGGATTGCCGTCGATCTGAACGCGACCGGTTTCGGCCTCTATTTCGCCAGCCCCTCGCCCGAGCGCCCGCGGCTGGTTCCCTGTTTCGACTCCGACTATCCGGGTGTGTCCGTCGCTTCGAAATTCCTGTCGGGCGCGACCGGCGAAGACATGGTCCGACACTGCCGCGCCTCCACCCAGCCCAGATGGTGGGCCGACGACGGCATGCCCGGCTCCGACGCGGTGTTTCGGCATCTCCACTGGGCGGAACCGACCGATGCATTGGTGCCCGGCACAAGTGGAATTGCCTTCCCGGTGCAGGCGGAGCGCGGGCAATGTGGCCTGATCGTTTTCACCGGCACACAAATTTCACTGCCGCAGGATGCGCTCTACGAAATCCATGCGCGCTGCTTTTCGCTTTTCACCGCCGTGGCGCGCATCAGGCCGGGTGACGCCGGCCGTATAAAGGCCATGTCGAAGCGCGAACTCGAATGCCTGAAGCTGACCGCCAGCGGTTGCACCAGCGAAGACATAGCGCGCGTCCTGAAGCTCTCGGTGCATACCGCCAACCAGTACCTGACCCAGTCCACCCAGAAATTGAACGCCGTGAACCGCATGCAGGCGGTCGCGAAGGCGTTGAGGCTTGGACTGATCGAATAGGCAGAGCCGTCTGAAGCTTCCGAAGGCGCTTATCTACCCTATCTTTTCAGTGCGGCGGATCCTGGCTTCGTCGAGCACCCGGCTCAGAAGCGCCGTGTTCACGTCCGGATCGTCCTGCGGCGTCTGGAATGAAACATAGTTCATCACCACCGATGCCTCGTGCTCGGTCATCGTCAACTGGAAGTAAACGGTCACGCCCGGCAGCCTGAGTTCGAGGTCGAGCACGATGCGCGGTGCGCCGCTCCAGTCCACATAGGCTTCTCCGCCATGGCCCAAGCGCAGCGTTCCCGGCATGAAGAACAGCTCGCTGGCCGATTCGACCAGATCGGACAGGCAGGCGAAATGCTCCAGCCGGATGAACGCGATGTAGTCGGCGACATCGATCAGCCGCAGTTCGCGCACCACCTGTTCGATGGCGTCGGCGACGATGGCTTCGCGTGAGAGAGCGTGCGGCTGGCGGTTCATGACACCTGTCGGCGTTGCGTTTTGTTTGCGTAGATGACCCGCACCAGTTCGGCGACGGCCTCGTAGAATTGCGATGGGATGACACTATCGACCGAAACTTGCTTGTACATGGAGCGGGCAAGCGCCACGTCCTCGAAGATCGGAATGTTGTTTTCGCGGGCGATTTCGCGGATCTTGAGCGCGACGAGGTCCTGTCCCTTGGCAAGCACGACGGGCGCTGAATCCTCCTCGCGGACATATTTGAGCGCGATGGAAAAGTGCGTCGGGTTGGCGATCACAAGCGTCGCCTTCGGCACGTTCGTCATCATCCGGCGCCGCGCCCGGTCGCGCGCCAGCGAACGCAGCCGCGACTTGATGATCGGGTCGCCTTCGGACTGCTTCAACTCGTCCTTCACCTCCTGCTTGCTCATCCGCAGATCCTGCTTCCAGTGGAAGCGCGACCAGATGAAGTCGGCGGCGGCGATGGCGGCCATCACCATCACCACGGCGACGAGGATATCGACAGCCATCGAACGGATCACGGTCCCGAACTCGAACGGGTTGGTGATCATGCCTGCCAGCAATTGCTGGTGATCTTCCGACAGGGCGAACACCAGGACCAGAATGGCGAAGCCGAGTTTGGCCAGCGACTTGATGAACTCCACGAAGCCCTGGACGCCGAATATCCGCTTCCAGCCCTGGCTGATCGAGATGCGCGAGGCTTGCGGCCGAATCCGCTCGGCGACGAACTGCGGCAGGTTCTGGAAAACGGAGGCGATGACGCCGGCAACGACGAGCAGGACGAGCAGGCTGGTCACGGCATGGCCGATCTCGGCCAGCACCACCTTGTAAAGCGTGATGACATCGGTCTCGGTGTCCATCGGCCACGCTTCGGGCTTTTCCAGAAAGGTCGCCAGGAAAATGCCGAGGTTCGTCACGGCGTCCTTGGCGTAGAAGACGGTGAAAAGCAGGATGGCGACGAAGGATGTGAAGATCGCCGCTTCCTTCGAGTGCGGCAGCTTGCCTTCCTCGACCGTGTCGCGGATTTTCTTCTCGGTCGCTTCTTCTGTTTTGGAATCCTTGTCGACCGCGTCGGCCATGGTGCGGTCAGCCGATCACGATATCAGGCGGCATCGGCGGTCTGGGCCGCCGGAAGGTCGAACCCACCTTCACGCGCCAGCCGGATCGTCGTCGTGGCGACGGTCTTGCGCGCCTGCGCTATGTCCGCGGCCGCGACATTTTCCGAACCCGAGCTCAGCTCGGATTCGATCATGCGCCGTGCGCGCGCGCCGATGGAGGACAGCACTGCTTCGGTGAGGGCCGGCGGCGCGCCGCGCAAGGCGAGCGTCACCACCTCGGTCGACAAGCCGTCGAAAATCTGCACGCGGGCCTTCTGCGTCAGCAGCGGAATATCGTCGAAACTGAAGATGCGCGCGCGCACCCCGTCGAGATCGGGGGTGCCGGCGGCGGCGAGATCGTCCATCACTTCGTCGAGCTGGCCCTTGTCCATCTCATTGAGGACGCTGGCGAGGCGCGCCTGTCCGGCCGACGTGTCCTTCGAAGACGTCTCGGCCAGCACCTTGGTGCGCAACTGGTTCTCGACGATGCGGGTCGCCGTTTCCGGCACCGTCGAAAGCGTCAGCATCCGCTTCATGATTTCGCCACGCAGCGGTTTGTCGATGGTCAGCAGGACGCTGGCGGTCGCCTGCGGCGCCAGCTTCGACAAAACCATGGCCGACGTCTGCGGATGCTCGCCCGCCAGGAAACGGCCGAGCCGTGAAGGTTCGAGCTTCTCGAGCTCCGGCCAGATCGGCGGCGGTCCTTCCGGCGCCGTTTCGACCTGCCGTCCATTCATGATCTCGCTGACTTCCTCGGGCGAAAGCGATTCCAGGATCGTATCCATCTTGTCGGCGGAATCGAGCAGCCCGGCGCCTTCGGTGAATTCGGCCTCGAATTCCGCCACGATCCGCTCGAGGTCGCTTTGCGGGATGGTGCGCAACAGCCGCGCGGCCTCGATGAGCGCCTTCAATTCCTCCTGCTTGAAGAATTTCAGCAGCCGGCTCGCGGAAGGCTTGCCCATCGCGACCAGGATGGCGGCGGCTTTCTGCGCGCGCGTCAGGGTCACCGGCGCCGTCATGCTCTTGTCCCTTCCTGCTGGTCGCTGGCGGCTGGCCGCATCATCAATCGTTCTTCCCGGCGGTGACTTCGGTCAGCCTTATGCCAAAGCGCGACGGATCGCTCTCCAGCACGGTGATCTCGCCGCGCGCGATCTTGCGGCCGTTGACGATCACGTCGACCGGCTCGCCGATGCGCCGGTCGAGCGCCACCGTCGAACCCTTCTGCAGCGCCATCAGGTCGGACACCGGCATCTGGGCGCTGCCGAGAACGATTTGCACCTCGACCGGTATGTTCATGATGACGCCGGTGTTGAGCGAGGCGGAATCGCGGAACGGAACGTCCGGCCGCTTCTCCTCGTCGCGCAACACGCCGCGCAATTCCTCGATGGCGCGGTCGAGTTGCTCTTCCTGGGCATCGAGAGCCGGCTCTGCGTTGGTCTTGGTCATGCGTCGTCTCCGGAGGGCTGCCGCTCAATGCGGCACGAGCCCGTCGATAAAATCCTGGCCCGCGTCGAACGGATGCTTGATGCGGACCGTATAGTTTTGCCCGAGCTTGCCGAATTCGCAGACGAACAGCGTCTTGTTGCGGCTCGAAAGCCGCGCCTGCGATTGCGCCGTTTCCTCGATCTCGATCACCTGTCCCGCTTCCAGCCCGGCGAGCTGCCCGAGCGTCAGCGTGGCCAAAGGCATTGTCGCCTCGAGCGTCACCGCCGAGCGCATCACTTCCTCGGAAAAGCGCTGCCGCCAGGTGGAACTCGTGGATGCCTCGGCACCCGAACCGTTGCCGCGCTCGGCCAGAAGCACCCGCTGCGGAACCGTCACGGCAATGGTGCCGCTGTCCGCCGGCGTCGACAGGGAAAAGACGATGCGGGCCGCCGGACCGTCGCGCAGGACGCGCCGCTGCGCCTCGGCCCCGGACATGGCCGCGGGCACCGGCAGACGCAGGTTCAGCCCGCGCGAACCGGAGCCGTTGAAAGCCTCGGCGATCTGCTGGAACAACAGCGTCGCGACCTCCGTTTCGATGGACGACAGGTCGCGATTGATGGGTGCGGCGGGCATGTCCGCATCGCCGCCGAACAGCAGGCACACCATGACGGCGATCGCCTGAGCGTCCATCACGATAGTCAGCGTGTCCGGCGAGGATGGCGAGGCGACTACCGTCATCGCGAAGGATTCGCCCGCCCCGGCCCGGGCGTCCGCCACGCGGGAAACCTCGACGGCGGAAAGATCGACGGCGACAGCCGTTCCAATTCCTTCGGCCAGGCTCTTTTGCAGCAGCGGCAAAACCCGCTCCGCGAGGGACTGCGCCGCCCCCGTCACGTCGGAGGCGTCGCCGCTTTCGCCGACCAGGCGCTCGATGATGAGCGCGCGCGCCTCCGCCGGGTTGCCGGGGCTGCTCATGCTTGCGGCTTTCGGCTGGAGGATCGCGACATCCGTCAGGCGGCCTTCTTTTCGCCCGAGGCCGAGCCGGTGTTCATCGTGCTTTGTTCGACGGCATCGATGGAGGGACGGTCATGCGAGGAAATCGTCTTGCGCCCGAACTCGATCGCTACCTGGGGCAGTGAACCGTTCATGTAGGCGAGCAGCGTCTGCTTCACGATCACGTAGAGGCGGTTCTTCTTGTCGCGCACCGTCTTGATCTTGGTGGCGATGGGACCGACCACGGCATACGAAAGGAAGATGCCGAGGAAGGTGCCGACCAGCGCGGCGCCGATCAGGCCGCCGAGGATTTCGGGCGACTGGTCGAGCGCGCCCATGGCCTTCACCACGCCGAGCACGGCCGCGACGATGCCGAGCGCCGGCAGGCCGTCGCCGACGGTGACGAGCGCATGATAGGCCTTCATCTTGTCGGCGCGGATGGTCTGGATTTCTTCGTCCATCAGCGCCTCGATCTCATGCGGACGGGCATTGCCGATGATGATGATGCGGCAGTAGTCGCAGATGAAATGCGTCAAATCGTGGTTCTTCAGCACGGTGGGGAAAGCCTGGAAGATCGCCGATTCTTCCGGGTTGTCGATATGGGCCTCGACTTCGCTTCGCGATTTGGTGCGCAGTTCGCGCATCAGGCTGTGCAGCACGCCGAGCGTTTCGAGATAGTCCTGCTCCTTCGGCACCGCCTGCTTGAAGGCCTCCATGATGCCCTTGCCGGTGTCCTTCACGGTTTTCATCGGATTGGCCACCAGGAAGGTGCCGAGCGCCGCGCCGCAGATGATGACCGCTTCCCAGGGCTGCATCAGCACCTGCAGGTGCCCGCCCATGGCCATGAAGCCACCCAGCACGCAGCCCAGCGTCACCACGAGTCCGATCAGAATGCCCACGCAAATTCCTTCCGACTTCACATCTCAAGCACGAATACGCTTCGTGCCTTGTGTGAGGCTTGAATCGCAGGCGAACCCCGATTCAGTTTCGCGCAAGGAAGCTGGAGTAGTGTGACGGTCTAGCTTCGGCCGGAGGCACGTCTTGTTGAGCACCTATGCGAGCTATCAGCTCATTGCCAGGGATATTCCGAAATCCCTCGACCGGATCGGCAACCAGCCCGTCGTCGAACGCGAGACCGAGTACTATCTGGCCAATATCGGCAACGTCAAAAGCATCGACGAGTTCGTCAAGAACGACCGGCTTTTCAAATACGCCATGAATGCCTTCGGGCTGGGTGACATGTCCTATGCCAAGGCTTTCATGGTGAAGGCACTCAAGGAAGGCGTCACCGATCCCGACAGCTTCGCCAACAAGCTGACCGACAAGCGCTACGCCGAATTCGTCAAGGCCTTCAATTTCGCCAAGCTGGGCGACGCGGCCACCACCTATAACGGCGCCCAGACCGACGTGCCGAAGAACTATGCCCTGCAGGTCGATCTCGGCGTGGTGAAGGAGAGCTTCGCCTTCACCGAAGCCGAGACAAGCTACTACATCTCCAACATCGGCAATGTGAAGTCGGTCGACGATCTGTTGAACGATCCGCGGCTTCTCGATTATGCCATGGCGACATTCGGACTCGATTCCGAGACGGAGCCGGCGGCCACGGTGCGGCAGATGCTGGAAGGCGGCGTCAGCGATCCGCAAAGCCCTGCCAACCAGCTCGCCGACAAGCGCTATGCGGCGTTCGTGACGATCTTCGATTTCGCCCAGCACGGCGCGGACACCACCTCCCGCACCGAGGTCCAGGACGGCGTTCCGAAAAATTATGTCAACGCCACCGGCATGGGCCTGATCAAGCCCAGCGCCGAGTACATCAAGGGCGAGACGGACTATTTCCTGGCCAATATCGGCAAGGTCAGGAACGTCACCGACCTGCTCGCCAACAAGCGCCTGCTGACCTACGCCATGGCCACCTATGGCCTCGACGCCTCGACCGAGACGCCGAAGACGATCCGCAAGATGCTGGAGGGCGGGGTCAGCGATCCGTTGAGCCCGGCCAACCAGCTCGCCGACAAGAGCTATGCCGAGTTCGCCGCCGCCTTCAACTTCGCCGAGTTTGGCGATCAGGCGACCAGCCAGGACAGCGTCCTGAAGGACACGACCAGGCTTTACACGGCGAAATCGTCGCTCGGCCTGATCAAGCCGGGCGACGACTACGTCGCGGCCGAAACCAGCTACTATCTCGCCCATGTCGGCGACGTGAAATCGATCGACGATCTCTTCGCCGACAAGCGGCTCTACAATTATGTCCTGTCGAGCTATGGGCTCGATCCGGGCAAGCAGGACCCGAAACTGATCCGCAGCGCGCTCGAAGGCGGCATCCGCGACCCGGAAAGCGTCGCCAACAAGCTTGCCAACAAGGCCTATGCGGGCCTCGCGGCCGCCTTCAACTTCGAGGCCTATGGCGAGGACGCCACCACCTATCGGGCCAGCCACCAGCCCGTCGTCGACAAATACATGCGCCAGACGCTGGAAGAGGACGCCGGCAAGACCAATGAAGGCGTGCGGCTGGCGCTCTACTTCGAGCGTAAGGCCCCCGCCCTGACCAACTGGTACGAAGTGCTGGCAGACAAGGCGCTCGCAACCGTGATCCGCACCGCCTTCGGCCTGCCGGAATCCTTCGCCAGCGCCGACATCGACAAGCAGGTCAAGCTGTTCGAATCAAAGATGGACATCACCGATTTCGCCGATCCCGAAAAACTCGGTGAGTTCATGACCCGCTTCACCAGCCTCTACGAGATCCAGAACCCGACATCCACGGCGCAGACATCGGTCAGCGTGCTGTTCTCCCAGCCGACCACGATCGGTGTCTCCACCGACCTCCTTATGGCCATGCAGCAGTTGAGGTTCTGATCTCCATGCAGGACAGCCTTTATGTCGCTCTTTCCTCGCAGATCGCGCTCCAGCGCCGGCTGGACACCATCGCCGACAATGTCGCCAATGCTTCGACGGTCGGCTTCCGGGCCACCGGCGTCAAGTTCGAGGACATGGTTTCCGGCTCTGGTCCCAAGGCGGTTTCCTTTGCCTCCTCCGGCGACACCTTCCTGTCGGGCGGGCATGGCGCGCTGACGGAAACCGGCAATCCTTTCGACTTTGCCATCCAGGGCGATGCCTGGTTCGGCATCGAGACGCCGGTCGGGACCGTGATGACGCGCGACGGCCGCTTCTCCATGAACGAGAATGGCGAGCTGATGTCGATCGAGGGCTATCCCGTCCTCGATGCCGGCGGCGCACCGATCCAGCTCGACCCGCGCAACGGCACGCCGACGGCCGGCGCCGACGGTTCGCTGCGGCAGGGCGACCAGCTTGTCGGCGCCATGGGGCTGTTCGCCTTCGACCCGGGCGAGAACTTCGTCCGCTACGGCAATTCCGGCGTCGTTCCCGCCCGCGAGCCGGAGCCGATAACCGACCGCGCCGATATCGGCGTGGCGCAGGGCTTCGTCGAAGAGTCCAACGTCAACCCGGTGCTGGAGATGACGCGGCTCATCCAGGTGCAGCGCGCCTTCGAGAATGTCGCGGCGCTGATCCGGCAAAATGAATCGTCCACCACCGAAGCCATCAAGACGCTCGGTTCGAAGTGAGCGAGGGACAGTCGCTGATCCGCGCCGGCGATATGGAGCCTGGCGCAGCGCAACCCGGCCGGCTCGAAATGCTCGAGCAGCTCTGGCGGCGTTTTTCCGATGACGCAACCGCTCTCAAGCGCGGCGGCCGGGTCAACGAGGTAAGCGCCACCCACTACAAGGTTCGTGGGCTTTCCGACGTGGCGCGTCTGGGCGACCTCGTCGAACATCGCGGCCACACCAGCAACAGCCGCGGCGAGATCGTCAAGATAAGCAGCGACGAGGTGACCATCGCGCCCTTCGAGCGCAGCGCCGACGCCGGTATCGGCGACGCGGTGTTCCGGCGCGGACCGCTTTCGGTCAGCCCGCATGGATCGTGGCGCGGGCGAGCCATCGACGCCCTTGGCCGGCCCATTGATGGCGGCGCGCCGCTCGCGCGGGGCATCGCCGCCGGCAACGACAAGACGCCGGGCGCGCTCGCCCGCCAGCGTGTCGGCACCTCCTTCATGACCGGCGTGCGGGTCATCGACATCTTCACGCCGCTCTGCTTCGGCCAGCGGCTGGGCGTTTTCGCCGGCTCAGGCGTCGGCAAGTCGACGCTGCTGGCGATGCTCGCCGGGGCCGACGCCTTCGACACCGTCGTCGTCGCGCTCATCGGCGAACGCGGCCGCGAGGTGCGCGAGTTCCTCGAAGACACGATCGGGCATTCCATGGCGAAGACGGTCGCCGTCGTTGCCACCAGCGACGAAAGCGCCATGATGCGCCGCCGCGCGCCCGATACGGCGATGCGCGTCGCCGAGCATTTCCGCGACCAGGGCCATCGCGTCCTGCTGATCCTCGATTCCATCACCCGCTTCGCCCACGCGCTGCGCGAAGTCGCAACCGGCACCGGCGAGCCGCCGGTGGCGCGCGGCTATCCGGCATCGGTCTTCACCGATCTGCCGAAACTGCTCGAGCGGGCCGGTCCCGGCGCCGAAGGAACCGGATCGATCACCGCCATCATCTCGGTGCTGGTGGACGGCGACGACCACAACGATCCGGTCGCCGATTCCGTGCGCGGCATCCTTGATGGCCATGTGGTGCTGGACCGCGCCATTGCCGAGCAGGGCCGCTATCCGCCGGTCAACCCGCTGTCCTCGATCTCGCGGCTTGCCGGCAAGGCCTGGTCGCCAGAGCAGAAAACGCTGGTGACGCGGCTCAAGTCGATGATCGCCCGCTTCGAGGACACGCGCGATATCCGCCTGCTCGGCGCCTATCAGGGCGGCGCCGATCCCGAACTGGACATGGCGGTGCGCCAGGTGCCGTTGATCTACGAGGCGCTCATCCAGACCCCGAGGGACAGGCCGTCGGCCGACCCCTTCTCCGACCTTGCAAGGCATCTGAAGAGGCTGACGTCCGATGCAGGAGAGTGAACGCCAGGACGCGGAAAGCATGCTGCGCGAGATGCTGGCGCAGAAGCAGGCCGAGGAAACGGTGCAGGCCCGGCGCAAGCCATTGGCGTCGTCATTGTCGCGTTTCAGCTTCAAAACCCCGCGGCTTTTCCGCCGGAAGCGGAAGAGCGACGGCATTTCCGATCCATTGGACGAGCTTTTTGCCGCGAGCGCGCCGAAATTCACCTCATACTCGAAGGCGAAGGAGAGCCGGCGCAGCGACCTGATGATCGCCGCGCTGGGCGTGACGCTCGGCCTGATCTGCGCGGTTTTCCCGTGGTACATCTTCTTCAACCCGGAGCAGTTCGGCGTCCAGGGCATCAAGTTCGGCGGCCGTGGCGCCAATGCCGGCCGCGTCGCCGTTGAGCGCTCGGCCGGGAACGAGATGGCGCCAACGGGGGGGCCGGAGAAAAAGGCCGGCGACGTCGACCTGTTTTCCACCGGTACGCTGCCGGACAGGGACAAGGCAAAGGACAAGCCGCCGGGACCGGACCAGCAGCCCTTCCCCGCCGCGCCGGTCGAATACCGGCTGGTTCACGTCGCCAATGGCCGCGCCATGATCGAGGACGATGCCGGCCTGTGGATCGTCCAGCGCGGCTCGACGCTTCCCGATTCCAGCCAGGTCACGGCCATCGAGCAGCGCAACGGCAAATGGGTGCTGGTGACGAGCAAGGACCGCGTCGTCGAGATTTCCAATTAGAGTCCTGCGCAAGGCCCGCGCAAGACTGGCGCACTAGTCTCCGCGAAGATGCCCGGAGATCGTGATGGGACCCGTCAACCTTTTTGACCTTGCTTCCAGACAGTCGCAATGGCTGGCCGTGCGCCAGTCGTCGATCGCTGGCAACATCGCCAACGCCAACACGCCGGGCTACACGGCGACCGACGTCGAGCCTTTCGAGAAGGTTCTGGACCGGTCGCTGGTTTCGCTGCGCGCCACGCAGGCGGGTCATCTCGGCGGCGGCGACAGCGCCGCCTTCGCAGTCAAGCAGCAGGAGAACGACGGTGTCGTCCTTCCCTCCAAGAACACGGTGGTGCTGGAAGACGAACTGGTGAAGTCTGGTGAAGTCCGCCGCTCCTTCGAACTCAACACGGCCATCGTCAAGGCTTTCCACACGATGATGATGATGGCGGTGAAGAGCTGATGGACGCGTTGTCAGCCGCCCTCAAGGTCGCAGCCTCCGGCCTCGGAGCGCAATCCGAACGGCTGCGCGTCGTTTCGGAAAACATGGCCAACGCGCAGTCGACCGGCACTGCCGCGGGTTCGGACCCGTACCGGCGCAAGACCATCAGCTTCGTCTCCGAACTCGACCGCGCCTCCGGCGGCTCGCTGGTCGAGGTCGGTTCGATCGACCGCGACCCGTCGCAGTTCCCCGTCGAATTCCAGCCCGGCAACGAGGCAGCGGACGAGAACGGCTACGTCAAGATGCCGAACGTCAACGTGCTGATCGAGATGGCCGACATGACCGAGGCCAACCGGTCCTACGAAGCCAATCTGCAGGTCATCAAGCAGGCGCGCGATCTGATCTCCATGACCATCGACCTGATGAGGAACCAGTAATGATCGGCGGCCTCGGCGCTATACAGCTCACGCCCTCAGTTGGGGGCTCCGATGCCGCGACAGGGCTGCTCCAGCCATCGGCGCCGGCCACCGGCGGCGTCACGCCGGCCTCCTTCACCGAGGCGCTTGAAAGAGCCGCCACGAAAACGGTCGATACAATGCAGAATGCCGAAGCGGTTTCGATCAAGGCGCTACAGGGCGACGCCGACACCCGCCAGGTCGCGGACGCGGTGATGAGCGCGCAGCAGGCGCTGCAGACCGCCGTCGCCATCCGCGACAAGATCGTCAGCGCCTATCTCGACATCAGCCGCATGAGCATCTGAGGAACGTCCCGTGAAAGCACTCTCCATCGCCGCCACCGGCATGAACGCCCAGCAGACGAACCTGGAAGTCATCGCCAACAACATCGCCAACATCAACACCACCGGCTACAAGCGCGCCCGCGCCGAATTCTCCGACCTGCTCTATCAGGTCGACCGGACGCAGGGCGTGCCGAACCGCTCGAACGCCTCGATCGTGCCGGAAGGCGTGTCGATCGGCCTCGGCGTCAAGACTTCCGCCGTGCGCAACGTCCACATCCAGGGCGGCCTGACCAGCACCGGCAACGCCTTCGACATGGCGCTGACCGGCAAGGGCTGGTTCCAGATCGAGTCCGCCGACGGCGGCACGCTCTACACGCGCGCCGGCGCCTTCAACACCAACGCCACCGGCCAGCTCGTCACCGTTGACGGCGCCAGCGTCGTTCCCGCCATCACGGTTCCGGCCGATGCGGTGGAGGTCATCGTCAACAAGACCGGGCAGGTGTTCGCGCGCATCGACGGACAGGCCGATCTGCAGCAGCTCGGCCAGCTCACCCTTGCCACCTTCGCCAACGAGGCCGGCCTCGCGCCGCTCGGCGACAATCTCTTCCAGGAAACCACCGCGTCGGGGCCCGCCAATGTCGGCGTGCCGGGCGATCCGGGCTACGCCACCATCGAACAGGGCTATCTGGAAAATTCCAACGTCGATCCGGTCAAGGAAATCACCGAGCTGATCTCGGCCCAGCGCGCCTATGAGATGAACTCCAAGGTCATCCAGGCCGCCGACGAGATGGCCGCCGTCGTCTCCAAGAATATCAGGTGACGACGATGGCCGCGCACGCTCTCCGCGCCTTTTTACGGGGCCTGGCTCTCGCCGCCGCTGTCGCCTGCGGCGGCGTCCAGGCGTTTGCCGAGGAGATCGTGCTCATCCCCAGCCGCGTCATCTATCCGGGCGAGACCATCGCGCTCGCCGCATTGAAGGAAGTGACCCTGCAGCCCGGCCGCCACAAGCCGGACGCCGTGGCGACGACCGCGCAGGAACTCGACGGCAAGATCGCCAAGCGCACGCTGCTGCCCGGCCGCTATATTCCGGCGAATGCGCTGCGCGAGGCCTGGCTGGTCGAACAGGGCGCCCCGGTGCAGGTGACGTTCGTCGCCGGCGCATTGACCATCTCGGCCAGCGCCGTGACGCTGCAGCCGGGAGCCGCGGGCGATCTGGTCAAGGTCCGCAATGTCGACAGCGGCAAGATCTTTTCCGGCACCGTCATGGCCGACGGCACCATCAGGGTCGGTGCATCATGAGGCTTGGCCTGTCGCTCGCCCTCATCGCGACGCTGCTTATACAGCCTGCATGGGCCGATGGCCTGACGGCCAAGGCCAAGCGCGAGCTGGCGACGCGTGACGGCGGCGCCTTCAACGAGCCCGACTACGACCCCAAGACATCGGCGCGCATGTTCCAGGTGTCGTCGGGCCCGTCCTCGCTGCCGCCCGGACAGGTCGCATCCCGCATCAAGGACATCGCCCAGCTCCAGAGCGCCCGCGACAACCAGCTTGTCGGCTACGGCCTGGTGATCGGCCTCCAGGGCTCCGGCGACAGCCTGCGGAATTCCCCTTTCACCGAGCAGTCTATCCGCGCCATGCTGGAAAACCTCGGCATCGCCACCGAAGGCGGCAGCGCGCGCGCCAAGAATGTGGCGGCGGTCATCGTCACCGCCAACATGCCGCCCTTCGTGCAGTCGGGCGCGCGCATCGACATCAACGTCTCGTCCATGGGCGATGCCACCTCGCTGCAGGGCGGCACGCTCATCATGACGCCGCTCAAGGCGGCGGATGGCGAGATCTATGCCGTTGGCCAGGGTTCGGTCATCGTCTCCGGATTCAGCGCCCAGGGCCAGGCCGAGCAATTGACGCAAGGCGTGCCCACCTCGGGCCGGGTTCCGAACGGAGCCATCGTCGAGCGGTCTGTGGATGCCGAGTTCGGCGACCAGTCGGTTTTGACCCTGCAACTGCGCAACCCGGATTTCTCCACGGCGGTCCGTATCGCCGACGCCATCAACGACTATACGCGCCAGCGTTTCGGCGCGCGCGTCGCGGCCGAACGGGACGCCCGCACGGTCTCCATCAAGAAACCGAAAAACATCGCCGCCGCGCGCTTCTACGCCGAGATCGAAAACCTCGTGGTCGAGTCCGACACGCCGGCCAAGGTCGTCATCGACGAGCGCACCGGCACCATCGTCATCGGCAACCAGGTCAGGATTTCCCGCGTCGCCATCAGCCACGGCGCGCTGACGGTCCGCATCACCGAAGCGCCGCGCGTCGTCCAGCCGGAGCCGTTCTCGCGCGGCGAAACCGCTGTCGAACCCTTCACCGCCATCGATGCGACCCAGCCCGACGCGCGGGTCGCCGTGCTCGACGGACCCAATCTCGAAACGCTCGTCTCGGGGCTGAACCGGCTCGGCGTCAAGCCGGACGGCATCATCGCAATCCTGCAAGGCATCAAATCGGCCGGCGCCCTGCAGGCTGATCTGGTTCTCCAATAGGTTCTGACGATGCTGCATCCCGCCTTCCACCACCACAACCGTAGCCGCCACCCGCGCCTGCTCGCGGCCTGTGCGCTGGCGGCTGTCATGGCCGGCATCGGACCCGCCCGCACCGAGGGCGTGCGCCAGGTCCTGCCCGGTGCGCCGGCTGTGCCCGAGCAGCAGACGCTGGCGCGCGAGGCAGCGCCTTCGCCCACCAGCATCACCGGTTCCACCGGCGAGGAGAGCGAAATCCAGCGCTTCTGCTCCAACATCGCCGACGCCGCCCGCGACCGCCGCTACGCCTTGCAGACCGCCGAGCTGAAGCAGCTCCAGAGCGATGTCGACAATCGCATCAAGGCGCTGGAGGAAAAGCGCGCTGAATACGAGCAATGGCTCAAGCGCCGCGAGGTGTTCCTCGCCCGCGCCGAGGACGGCGTCGTCAAGATCTACGCAGACATGAAACCGGACGCCGCCGCCGAACGGCTGGCCATCGTCCATGCCGACCTTGCCGCGGCGATCCTGATGAAGCTGGATTCGCGCAAGGCAGGCGTCATCCTCAACGAAATGGACCAGAAGGCAGCCGCCATGCTCACCGGCATCATGGCGAGCGCGGCCCGCAGGGTGGACCCGACATGATCCGAAGAACAGCCATCCTCCTGGCCGTGGCAACGCTTTCCGGCTGCGGCACCAATCTGAAGGAGATCGGCCGCGAGCCGTCCCTGTCGCCCGTCGGCTCCGGCATCGAAAACGGCAGCACCTCGGTTTATCGCTACCCGGAAACGCCGGCTGCGCCGGTGAAGCGCTTTTCCCTGTGGGACGACAAGCAGAGCCGTCTGTTCACCGACCCGCGCGCCCTCCAGACCGGCGACATATTGACGGTCAAGATCCGGATCAACGACCGCGCCCGCTTCAAGAACGAGTCCGACCGCAGCCGCACCACCAACCGCACGCTGACCGGTTCGCTCGACGCCGAATGGGAAGGCGTCGGCACCGGCGGCGCCCTCGATGCCGGCGTCGGCTCCAAGACATCGACGGCCGGCGCCGGCGCCACCGAGCGTTCGGAATCGATCGACTTGAACGTGGCCGCCGTCGTCACCGACGTGTTGCCGAACGGCAATCTGATGATCAAGGGTTCCCAGGAAGTCCGGGTCAATGCTGAACTCAGGGTACTGACCATCGCCGGCATCGTGCGTCCGTCCGACATTGGCGGCCAGAACACCATCTCCTACGAACGCATCGCCGAAGCCCGCATTTCCTACGGCGGCCGTGGCCGCCTGACCGAGGTCCAGCAGCCGCCTTATGGCCAGCAGATCCTCGATCAGGTTCTGCCTTTCTAGGCCGGGGAAAGCAGATCATGGCCAATGTCGAGCAGACCGCCGAAGCGCCGAAGGGGACCTCCCTTGTTCTTCAGCTTGGCCTGTTCGCAGGCCTCACGGTCGCGGCGCTGGCTGTCGGCTGGCTGTCCGGGGCATACCTGAAAAATTCGGAGAACCCCGCCCCACCCAGGGCGGCGCACGCCGGCGGTGCCGATGATGGCGCGGCCCCGCCACACGGCGCTTCGAACGCACCGGGAGCCTTGGTCCTGGTGGAGCTCGCGCCCCTCACCACCAATCTCGCCGCGCCGGCTGAAATCTGGGTGCGCCTCGATGCCTCGCTGGTTCTGGACGCGCCGCAGCCGCCCGAACTGGTCGAAGCCATCCACCAGGACCTGTTGGCCTTCCTGCGCACCGTCAAGATGCACCAGGTCGAAGGCGCCAGCGGCTATCAGCACCTCAAGGCCGACCTGCAGGAGCGGGCTTCGATCCGCAGCCAGGGCCATGTGAAGGACGTGCTTATCAGGACGCTGCTGTTCGAATGAAACGCTTCCTTCTCGCCCTCGCCATGGCCGCCCTCGCCGTTTCGACGGCTTCGGCGCAGCAGATCGACCTCGGCGGCATCGCCCAGGCCAATGGCACGACCGTCGCCTACATCATCCAGATGTTCGGGCTCATCAGCGTGCTGTCGGTCGCGCCGGGCCTGCTCATCATGGTGACCAGCTTCACCCGCTTCATCATCGCCTTTTCGATTTTGCGCGCCGGCATCGGCCTGCAATCCACGCCCGCCAACCTCATCCTGATCTCGCTGTCGCTGTTCATGACCTTCTATGTCATGGCGCCGACCTTCGATCAGGCCTGGAACAATGGCGTGAAGCCGCTGATGGACAACCAGATCACCCAGACGCAGGCGTTCGAGCGGATTTCCGAGCCGTTCCGCGGCTTCATGCTGCAGAACGTGCGCGACAAGGATTTCGACCTGTTCGCCGATCTGGCGCGCGAGCGTGGCCAGACCGTTTCGCGCGAAACGGTCGATCTGCGCATCCTCGTCCCCGCCTTCATGATCTCTGAAATACGCCGCGGCTTCGAGATCGGCTTCCTCATCGTCCTGCCCTTCCTCGTCATCGACCTGATCGTCGCCACCATCACCATGGCCATGGGCATGATGATGCTGCCGCCAACGGTGCTGTCCCTGCCGTTCAAGATCATGTTCTTCGTGTTGATCGACGGCTGGAACCTGCTGGTCGGGAGCCTGGTGCGCTCCTTTACCTGACACGGATTTCCAGCCCGGCCGCGCGTGCGGTCCAGCGCCCCCCGCCCAAATTTTGAGCAAAAATTTCCGGTTAACCGTCCGCCTTATCTGTTTGGTAGGAAGTGGCGGGCATAGTCCCCACTCGATGGCGGGTGATCGGGTTTAGAAGATCATTGGCATGATGCCGTACCGTCATACCGGTCAGCCCGGTATGTCCCCCAAAATTTTGTGTGTAAAAGGGTACGTGTATCCATGGCTAGCATCATGACCAATGCCTCGGCGCTCACCGCGCTGCAGAGCCTGAACTCCACCAACAAAGCGCTCGAAACCACCCAGGCCCGCATTTCGACTGGCTATCGTGTTTCCAGCGCCAGCGACAACGCCGCTTACTGGTCGATCGCCACCACCATGCGTTCGGACAACAAGGCAAACTCCGTCCTGCAGGACGCGCTCGGCCTCGGCGCCGCCAAGATCGACACCGCCTACACCGCGATGAACAGCTCGATCGAGGTCGTCGACCAGATCAAGCAGAAGGTTCTGCTCGCCAAGACCTCCAGCGCCGACGACCGCGCCAAGATCCAGTCCGAAATCACGTCGCTCCAGGCGCAGCTGACCGACAACATCGGCGGCGCCAACTACGCCGGCTCGAACCTCTTGCAGACGGACTCGACGTCGACGACCGACACCAAACTGACGGTCATGACGTCCTACAATCGCGACTCGACCGGCGCGGTCACCACCGGCACGATCGACGTCGACTATGCCGATACCCGTCTCATCGATTCGGGCGGCGCGAACGCCGGCATCCTCGATACCGAGTTCACCACGACCGGCGCCGGCGCAGCCACTGCGACGATCCTCAACCTCAACGTAACCGGCGCGACGCTGGATTCGGCCGACTTCGACGACATGCTGACCGGTATCGAAGCCGGTTTGAAGTCGATGGCGACCGGCGCGGCCTCGCTCGGCGCCGCCAAGGCCCGCGTCGATCTGCAGAAGGACTTCGTTTCCAAGCTCAGCGACTCCATCGAGCGTGGCGTTGGCCAGCTCGTTGACGCCGACATGAACAAGGAATCGACCCGTCTGCAGGCCCTCCAGGTCCAGCAGCAGCTCGGCATCCAGTCGCTGTCGATCGCCAACGGCAATTCGCAGCAGATCCTGTCGCTCTTCCGCTAACAGCAATCCTCGGCTGACCGACAGTCACCGAACAAGGCCGCGCCTCTCCGGAGGCGCGGCCTTTCCGTTTTGCCTAGAGTACAAACGGCTCCCCCTTAATCTGATGTTAACCATGAACTCCTAATCATGGTTAACCGATCGTCTCCAACGGCATGCCGGCGCGCAGCCCGAGGACAGTCAAGAAGGGGCGACACCTGTGGCGAGCATCATGACAAACGCATCTGCAATGACGGCATTGCAGAGCTTGAACGAAACCAACAAGCAGCTCGACATCACCCAGGGCCGCATCTCGACTGGCTACCGTGTCGCCACCGCCAGTGACAATGCCGCATACTGGTCGATCGCCACAACCATGCGCTCCGACAACAAGGCCAATTCCGTCGTCCAGGACGCGCTCGGCCTTGGTGCCGGCAAGGTCGATACCGCCTACACCGCCATGAACAGCGCCATCGAGGTCGTCGACCAGATCAAACAGAAGGTCCTGCTGGCCAAGACCTCGAGCCCAGCGGACCGCGCCAAGATCCAGAGCGAGATCAAGACCTATCAGGACCAGTTGAAGGACACGATCGGCGGCGCCAGCTATGCCGGCTCGAACCTGCTGGAAACCGACTCGACTTCCACCGACACGACGCTGAACATCATCTCCTCCTACAATCGCGACGCCACCGGCGCGGTTGTCACCGGCTCCATCGACATCGATTATGCCAACATCCGTCTGATCGACAGCAACGCCGCCAGCGCCGGCATTCTCGACAAGGCCGGCACTGCTTCGACGCGGTCGCTGCTGAACCTCGATGTCGAGACGCTCACCGGCGCGACCGGTGCGACCGACGATCTAAAATTCGACAACCTGCTGACCGATGTGGAAGCGACGCTGGCGGCGATGACCACGGCGGCCTCCGAACTCGGCGCCGGCAAGGCCCGGATCGACCTGCAGAAGGATTTCGTCGGCAAGCTGATGGACTCCATCGAGCGCGGCGTCGGCCAGCTCGTAGATGCCGACATGAACAAGGAATCGACCCGCCTGCAGGCCCTTCAGGTCCAGCAGCAGCTCGGCATCCAGTCGCTGGCCATCGCCAATGGCAACTCGCAGTCGATCCTTTCGCTCTTCAAGGGCTGACCGCCGGCTAACACTTTCCATAATTTCATCGGGCCGCGTCTCATCGCGGCCCGATTTCATTTTCGCACAAGCTTCGGCGTCTAGTCTCGCGACGGCCAATCATGCGGGAGCCGTCGATCCGTGCCGAAACAGATTCAAAGCATCGTCAGCAATCTTCAGAGTTTCGGCGCCCGCCGCCTGATGATCCTTGCCGGCATCCTGACCCTGGTCCTCGCCGTCATCGGCGTCGGCTCGGTCTACCTCAACCGTCCCGCCTACGAGACGCTTTATGTTGGGCTGGAACGATCCGATGTAAACCAGATCGGCATGGTGCTGGGCGAGGCCGGCATCAGCTTCGACGTGGGCTCGGATGGCACAAGCGTTCTGGTGGCTGCCGGCAACACCGCCCAGGCGCGGATGCTTCTGGCGGAAAAGGGGCTGCCGACCAGCGCCAACGCCGGCTACGAGCTGTTCGACAATGTCGGGTCGCTCGGCCTGACCTCCTTCATGCAGCAGATCACCCGCGTGCGGGCCCTGGAGGGCGAGATCGCCCGCACCATTCAATCGCTTGCCGGCGTCAAGGCCGCGCGCGTCCATATCGTCATGTCCGAGCGCGCTTCCTTCCGGCGCGACGAGCAGCAGCCTTCCGCCTCCGTCGTCATCCGCTTCGCCGGCATGAATGCCGACAAGACAGCCATGTCCATCCGCCATCTCGTCGCCGCCGCGGTGCCGGCGCTTTCCGCCGACAAGGTGACGGTGCTGGATTCGGCCGGCAATCTGCTCGCCGCCGGCGACGACCCGTCGAACTCCAGCGCGGCGCGATCGCTCGGCATCGAACAGACAGTCGAGGCGCAGATCGAAGACAACATCCGCCGCGCGCTGTCGCCCTATCTCGGCCCGGACAATTTCCGCGCCAGCGTCAAGGCCGACGTCAACACGGACACCCGTCAGACCGAGGAAACGATCTTCGATCCGAATTCGCGGGTCGAACGCTCGGTGCAGTCGGTGCGCGCCAACGAGAACAACAGCCAGAAGCAGGCGTCGACGCCGGCGACCGTCGAGCAGAACCTGCCGGAAGCGCAGACGACCGCGACGGACGGCCCGCAATCGACTTCGCAGAACGACCGCAAGGAAGAGATCACCAACTACGAGATCAACTCCAAGCGGATCGCCACCGTTTCGAACGGCTATTCCGTCAACAAGATGTCGATCGCCGTCGTCGTCAACCAGCAGCGGCTGATGGCGATCCTCGGCAAGGATGCGCCCGCCGACCAGATCGCGGCGCGCGTCGCCGACATCCAGAAGATGGTGGCGTCGGCCACCGGCTTCGACGAAAAGCGCGGCGACATCATCGACGTGTCGGCAGTCGAGTTCATCGACGGCCTCGATGGCCAGGAGATTGCCGCGCCCGGCATGCTGGAATCGCTCGGCCGCTACACCGGCAGCCTCATCAATGCCGGCGCCTTCATCGTCGTGGTTTTCCTGGTCGCCTTCTTCGGTCTTCGCCCGATGGCGAGCGCGCTGACGGCAAGGCCTGCCATCGCCGGACCGAGTTTCGACGAAGTGCAGCGTTCGTTGCCCACCCCCGACCAGACGGGGGCGATTTCCGACGCATCTCCCGCGGCGCTGACCGGCGCCTCGCCAAGCGCCGCGACGCCGCTTGACGACTTGCGCCAGAAGCTGCGGCCTGCCCCGCAGGACCGGCTCGCCCGCATGGTCGACCTGAACGAGGAACGCACCGCCCTGATCCTGCGCAAATGGGCCGCCGCGCCGGAAGCGGCAGGCTGATGCGGTCGACGGCGCTTTCCGACCTGCTGCCGGATTTCGGGCCGCGCGCCTCGCGATCCGAAGCCAGTCCGACGCCGATCCATGCCGCAGCGGCGGCGAGCGAGCAGGTGGACACCACGCGCCTGATCGCCGAAGCCGTCGCGCGCGCCGAAGAGGCGCTCGAAACGCGCCTCAATGCAGCTCACCAGAGCGAGCTGGAAGCGGAGCGGCAGGCCAATGCCGAGGAAGCAAGGGCGTTTCTCGAGACACTGGGCGCCGATGTCGGCACCACCGTCGCTGATCGCGTCGGTGACATGGAGGAGCGCGTCACGCGCCTGGTGAGTGACTCCGTTGCCCGCATGATCGGCGGCATCTTGAGCGACGATCTGCAGAAACGGTCGCTGGCGGCGCTGGCTCAGGCCGTGCGCGCGGCGACGGCCGATGCCGAAGCGTCGCGCATCGAAATCCGCGGGCCGCTGGCGCTCTTCGAGCCGCTCAGGACCGCGCTGGGCGCGCGCGCCGACAACCTTCATTTCACGGAAGCGCCCGGCTTCGATCTTTCCCTGCTCGTCGACGACACCGTCTTCGAAACCCGCATGGCCGAATGGTCCGCTGCGCTCGCGGAGGTGCTGCAATGAGTGTTATCAACGGCAGCGAACCCAGGCACGAAATCATCATCGTACGCCGCAACCACGACGATCATGATGAGGGCCATCATGGCGGCGTGTGGAAAATCGCCTTCGCCGACTTCATGACGGCGATGATGTGCTTCTTTCTGGTCATGTGGCTGATCAATGCGGCGAATGAACAGACGAAAGCGTCCGTTGCCAGCTACTTCAACCCGATCAAGCTGATTGACCGTAACGCCAGCCGAAAGGGCCTGGAGGATCTGGGTGACGGTCCCGCCGAAGTGGGCCTGACCGCGGATTCGCCGCAGGAAAACGCCGAACGGTCCGGCCAGAACGGCAACGGCAATCCCGGCACAACGCTTGAGCAGAACAAAGAGACGAAATCGTCCCAGGAAACGCAGAACTCCGACGAGCACCTTTTCGCCGACCCCTATGCCGTGCTGTCCGAGATCGCCACCGACACCGGCGTGATGCAGAACGTCAGCCAGAAGGGCGAAGGCGGCGCGCAGACCGCCGGACCCTCCAGCGGGGCGCAAGGCGGAGAATCGTACCGGGATCCCTTCTCGCCGGATTTCTGGTCGCAGCAGGCGACCGCGCCCGGCGCCGAAGCCAGCGCCCAGCGGACGCGGATCGAGGGAGACCCGCTGAAGCCAGGCGACGAGGAAGCGAAAGAAGCAACGCCCCGGGTCAAGGCATCGCCGCCGCCAGCCGCATCCGCAACAGCCGAAGGGCAGGACAAGACCGCGGTGCAAGCAGCGGCCACAAACGACAAGCCTGTCGAAAGCCCTGCGGAAAAGGCCCCTGCCCCGGATGCCCTGAAAGCCGCCGAACAGGTAAAGCAGCAACTGGCCGAAGCCTTCAAGCCCGGCGACAAGATGCATGACGGCGTTTCCGTCGAGGCGACCGACAAGGGCGTCGTCATCTCCATCACCGACCAGTTCGATTTCGGCATGTTCGAGATCGGTTCCGCCGTGCCGCGCCGCGAGCTTGTGCTGGCGATGGAAAAGATCGGCAAGATCATCAATGGCCAGAAGGGTGTGGTGTCCGTCCAGGGCCACACCGACGCACGGCCGTTCCGCAGCGCCACATACGACAATTGGCGGCTTTCGACGGCGCGCGCGCACTCGGCCTATTACATGCTGGTACGCGGCGGCGTCGACGAAAAGCGCATTCGCGAAGTGGCCGGGTTCGCCGACCGCCTGCCGAAAGACAAGGCCGACCCGATGTCCGCCGTCAACCGGCGCATCGAAATCCTGCTGGAAACCGGCGGATGAGACGCGCGGTCAGGCTCTGCGTTACGATCGGCATCGCGCTTGGCGGTGCTGGCCTTGCGACGGCCTCCCATGCGGCCGAGCCGCTGCAGCCCTATCAGCTGGTCCGCTCCCTGCAACTGGTTCAGGACAAGATCGCCGCCGGCGACCATGCGGCGTTGCCGATGCAGGGCAAGCTCCTCGAACTGATCGATGCCCGGATGCGCAGCGCCAGTCCGCAGGATTTTGCCGATCCGAAGAATTTCCGCGCCTTGCTGGTCTACGGCATGAGCGGGGGTAACCCGTCGACGGTCGGCGCCGCGACGGCGCGCATCGAACTCGACGCGGTGAACAAGGATATCGCCGCCGGAATCGTCGCCTACCTCGGCGGCCGCCCGGCGGAAGCGATCAAGCTGCTTGAACCGATGGACCCGATGCGGCTATCGCCCGACCTCGGCGCCTTCGTCGCGCTGGTCAAGGGATCGCTTCTGGCGTTGGAAAAGCCGAAGGAAGCGCTGACGCTTCTGGATCAGGCGCGCCTGCTCAGTCCCGGAACACTTGTCGAGGAAGCGGCGCTGCGCCGCTCGGTCGGGATTGCCGTTGCCGAAGGCGATGCGGCCCGTTTCGTGCTGGCCTCGACGCAATATGTCGAACGCTTCCTCCATTCGCCCTATGCCAGCCAGTTCGCGGATTCATTTGCTTCCGGGGTGATCGCGCTGCACATGGCGGTCAGCCAGGACAAGCTGGCCGACATCGTCTCGATGATGGACCCTGAGCGGGAGAAAGTGATCTACCTGCGCATCGCGCGACGCGCGGCGATAGACGGCCTCAACGACCTGTCCGCCTTCGCCGCAAGCAAGGCCGAGGAAGGCCGTAACGGCAAGGACAATGAAGACGACCCGAGGGCGCTGCTTTACGCCAGCCTTTCCTCGATGACATCCGCATCCGTGGCCGAGCTGCGCGAAAAGCTGGGCCGGATCGACCGCAGCCAGCTTTCCCCAAGCGATCGTGACCTGTTCGACGCGGCCCGCGCGGTCACCCATGAGATCGTGACGGCGCCGGCAAAAGCGGCGGTGGAACCGCATCTTGCCGTGACACCCAAGCCACCCATTGCCATTGCCGCGCCTGACGGGAAAGCCGTGGCGGAAAAAGCCGTGGAGCCGGACGGGGACACTTCTGATCTGCCGCCGGTCGAAGGCATAGCGTCCGAACGCCCGGCAGCCGGTGCTGAAACCGTCGTGGCTGCCGAACCGCCGGCGCTGCCGCAGCCGGTAGCCGCCCCGCGGCTTGCCGCCGGACTGCCGAAGCCACAGGCGGCCGCTCTGGTCGACGAGACCGACAAGGCGATCGCCGATACGAAACGCCGACTGAACGCCATCGACCAGTTGCTCGGAGCATCGCCTCAATGACCATGAGCGTCGGCCAGACCTTCCCCGCGACCGCCTTCACCCGTGACGGCGCGGAACCGGGCGCCGAGAAGGATCCGCAGCCCGGCGGCGGCTTTGCCGAGTTGCTGTCAGCCAAGGCGAAACCCACGGGCGACGGCAAGAAGGCGGCACTTGCAAAACACGAAGCGGCAGGGAGCCCGCCAGATGCCGAACAGGCGGAGGATGCCGATCTCTTGTCCGTTATCCATCTGATCGGAAAGAAAGCGGCAATCGCCGAAGAAGCCGAGGCGCGGAACGCCAACGATTCTTCCGCGCGCGAAGAACAACCGCAGCCGCGTGACAAGCTTCCCGAACTGATTTCCCTGCAGCAGCTCGGCGCATTGCCGGCGCAGCCGAACCAGGCCCCGCAGGTCAGCCGGGGCAAGGCCGCCAACGACACGGCGACGCGTTCGGCGCAATCGGCGGCGGCATCAACGTTGCCGCTTGAGGAAAACCCGGTCTCCCTCGATCTGCGTACCAGCGTGGCCGGCCAGGATTCGGAGCAATCGGTACAGCCTCAAATCCTGCCCGACACCAGCCAGGCTCCGGATGAAACTGTCGCCACTGATGTACCAGGCAAGACAATGCCCAGCGGCACAAGGCAAGGGCTTTCCGGTTTGCTGGGCGGCGAGGCAATCTCAGGCAAAATCGCGCCGGAGCCGCGCAGCGCCGCTGACAAACACGCGGCATCGGCGGACTTCACCGTCAGGGGCCAGCAATCGTTCCCCGCCCCTGGCCCGCAGCCGATCAGCACCACCGCCGCCGCTCTTGTCACGGCCCTGGACAACGGCTTGCGACAGGCCCCCGCGAGCCACGCGGCGCTGCTTCAGCAAACCCAAACCGTTGCTGTTCCGGCACACATATTGAAGATCGAGCTCCACCCCGCCGAGCTGGGTTCGGTGATTGCCAGCCTGCGCCTCTCCGGCCAGCAACTTTCGGTCGAAATCAAGCCCGAAACCCACGAGGCGCATCGCCGTCTTTCCGCCGATACGGAAGCGCTCACCAAGTCGCTGCGCAGTCTCGGGTTCGACATCGACAGCGTGACAATCCTGCAACCTCCGGTAGCTGTCACCGCTGCCGCGCGCGCGGACGGGCCAGCCTCCATGAACCCGGCCGGCCGCGATCAGTCGTCGTTTCAGCCGGGCGGATCGGACGGCCGCGGCGATGGATCGGCCGGACAGCAATCTGGAAGGAACCGCAATCATGACGCTCAGGAAGCCGCCCGTAGCGCTCCGCCTGTTCGCGAGCGTGGCAGCGGCGATCTGTTTATCTAGCCTCGCAATCGTCGCGGCGAAGGCCGCGCCGAACCCGTGCGAGGCGGAAATCCTGCGGGCGGCGGATCGCTACGGGATCCCGGCCGGCATTCTCTATGCCGTCGGTCTGACAGAGACCGGAAACAAGGGGAGCCTCCAGCCCAACGCTTTGAATATAGAAGGAAAAGCCGTCTTTCCTGCCAGCCGTGCGGGCGCGTTGGCGGCCTTCGAAACGGCCCGGCAAAGCGGCAAGAAATTGATCGATCTCGGCTGCATGCAGATCAACCACCACTACCATGGCGGCGAATTCGCCAGCGTCTCCGACATGCTCGACCCGCACCGCAATGTCGACTATGCGGCGCGCTTCCTCGTCAGCCTTCATGCGCGCCATGAAACATGGTCGATGGCGGTCGCCCGCTACCATGCCGGCCCCAACAACGACCCGGCGCAAAAAACCTATGTCTGCCGCGTCATCACCAACATGGTCGCCGTCGGCTTCGGGAAATGGACGCCGAACGCCCGCAGTTTCTGCAATCCACAGGTTGTATTGAAATCGCCGCGGAACGGCGTTGCCGCTGGTCCTCGAAGCCCCTGAAAAAACCCGGCGGCCCGCTCCTGTTGGCCACGTTTTCGGCCGATGCAACCATGGCGATTCCAGACTCCCAAGAAAGCAGCTACAAGAAATGACGGTTAGTCAGGATTCCCGCCTGCCGCTACCCGTTTCCGTGGGCAAACTAGAACTGATTCGGAAGGCGGGGCCGATGATCGTGATCGTGGACGAGCGTGAGCTCGTGACGGAGGGGTACAACTCTCTTTTCGACAGGGAGGGCGTCGCCTGTGCAGGCTTCGCACCGACCGACTTTGACGACTGGGTCTCGACCGCGGCCGACGATGACCTTCGATCGGTGCGCGCCTTTCTGATCGGCGATTGCCGCGAAGGCAGCGTCTCGCCCCGGCAAATCCGCGACCGCACCGGAGCGCCGGTGATTGCGCTGAGCGAGCACAACTCGCTCGAGAACACGCTGCGGCTGTTCGAATCCGGTGTCGACGATGTCGTCCGCAAGCCAGTCCACATCCGCGAGATCCTGGCCCGCATAACCGCCATTCGCCGCCGGGCACAGGAAGAAGCCAACTACACCGAGATCGGCGCGATGCGCATCTTCCTGGATGGCCGCGATCCCGAGATCAACGGCGAGGCGCTGCCCTTGCCAAGGCGCGAACGGCGCATCCTCGAATATCTGGCCGGCAACCGCGGCCGTCGCGTGACCAAGACGCAGGTCTTCAACGCCATCTACGGCATCTTCGACGACGAGGTCGAAGAGAACGTGGTCGAAAGCCATATCAGCAAACTGCGCAAGAAGCTGCGCGAGAAACTGGGCCACGACCCGATCGATTCCAAACGGTTTCTCGGCTACCGGCTCGTCGCCTGATGCGCGACGGCCATGCCGCCCCCGGCTCCACCAGTTTCACGCAAGACAGAACGTCTATCCTCATGAACGACCGCATGGGGAACCAGGAGACGTTTCGATGAGCTTGTATGGAATGATGCGAACCGGCGTTTCCGGCATGAATGCGCAGGCAAGCCGCCTGTCCACCGTTGCCGACAACATCGCCAATTCCGGCACCACCGGCTACAAGCGCTCCTCGACCGAATTCTCGACGCTCGTCCTTCCCAACACCGGCGGCAACTACAATTCGGGCGGCGTCAACACCGCCGTCATTTCCTCGATCAGCGCGCAGGGCGTGCTGCAGTACACCACCTCGGTGTCCGACCTTGCCGTCAACGGCAGCGGGTTCTTCGTCGTACAGGACGCCGGCGGCACGCCCTACATGACGCGCGCCGGCGCTTTCGTGCCCGATGGCGAAGGCCGTCTCGTCAATGCGGCCGGCTTCCAGCTCATGGCCTACAGCTACGAGAACGGCGTGCCGGCTGCGACGGTCAACGGCTTCGATGGGCTCGTCCCGGTCGTCATTAGCGACCAGGAAATGACCGCGACGCCCAGCACCGAAGGCTACTTCACCGGCAATCTGCCGAGCGGCGCCGAAGTGCCGGCCGGCCCCCTGCCCTCGAGCAACAGCGCGACGTCCGAATACACCGCCAAATCGTCGATGGTCGCCTACGACAACCTCGGCAACAAGGTCCTGGTCGACGCCTATTTCACCAAGACCGGCGCCGGCACCTGGGAAGTCGCGGTCTTCGACCAGTCGAAGGCGACGCCGGGCACCTCGTTCCCGTATACGGGCGGCGCCTTGGGTTCGGCGACGCTGACCTTCGACAACACGACGGGCAAGCTCACCGGCGCCGTCGACAGCCTCTCCTTCACCGTGCCCGACGGTCAGCCGCTGACGCTCGACCTGTCCAAGCTGAGCCAGCTCGGCGCCGACTTCACCGTTACCGACGCGGCCGTCAACGGCAATGCTCCGAGCTCGATCGAGAAGATCCAGATCAGCCAGGACGGCACAATCTACGCGCAGTATGCCGACGGCTCGAGCAAGGCGCTCTACAAGATTCCGCTCGCCGACGTGCAGAGCCCGGACCGTCTCACCGCGCTTGCCGGCAACGTCTATCAGGAAGGCACCGATTCCGGGGACGTCCGCATCGGCTTCGCCAATGAAGGCCGGCTGGGCGGCATCGTCTCCGGCGCGCTGGAAAACTCCAATGTCGATATCGCCGAAGAACTCACCGACATGATCGAGGCGCAGCGCAGCTACACCGCCAACTCCAAGGTGTTCCAGACCGGCTCGGAACTCATGGATGTCCTCGTCAACCTGAAGAGATAGAGAAAGGCCGCATCGAGGCGGCACCTGAAAGACAATTATGTCCCTGACGTCCGCATTGAGTATCGCGCAATCCTCGCTTCTGGCCACGTCGCGCCAGACCAGCGTCGTCTCGCGCAACATTGCCGACGCTTCCAATCCCGACTACGCCCGCCGCACCGCCGTGCTGGTGTCCATGGATGCCGGCGCCAAGGCCAGCTACATCCAGCGCGCCACCAACGAACTGCTCTTCCGGCAGAACCTTTCGGCGCTATCCGCCTGGAGCGGGCAGAGCACGCTTTCCAGCGGGCTGGACCGGCTGGATCTCGCCGTGAACGGCGTCGACAACGCCTCCTCCGCGGCGACCGCCATCGGCAAGCTGCAGGAGGCGATGCAGCTCTACGCGACATCGCCCTCCGACAAGACGCTGGCCACCAACGTCATCGAGGCGGCGCGTCAGGTCACCAACAGCCTGAACCAGGGCAGCGCGGCCATCCAGGCTTTCAGGACGGATGCCGACAGCCAGATCGGCACCGCCGTCGATGAACTGAACTCGCTGCTGGCCCAGTTCGAAGACGCCAACAAGGCGGTGATCATCGGTACCAGGAACGGCGCCGACACGTCCGATGCTCTCGACCGCCGCGATCTCCTGCTCAAGAAGATTTCGGAATACGTGCCGGTTTCGACCTTCACGCGCGGCGACAACGACATGGTCGTCACCACCAGGGACGGCACCACGCTGTTCGAAACCATCCCGCGATCCGTTTCCTTCCAGGGTTCCGCTGGCTACGCGCCGGGCGCCGACGGCAACGCGATCTATATCGACAACGTGCCCCTGTCCGGCCAGGGCGAAGCAAACGGCAAGCTCGCCGGCATGCTGCAGTTGCGCGACGGCGTCGCCAACACGATGCAGAGCCAGCTCGACGAGATCGCGCGCGGCCTCGTCACGGCATTCGCCGAAACCGCGCCGCCGCTGCCAAGCGCCACCGGCCTTTTCACCTGGTCGGGCGGACCGGCCATTCCGGCCGCCGGCACGCTCGTTGACGGTCTGGCTGCCTCGATCAGCGTCAACGCCGCGATGGACCCATCCGTCGGTGGAAGCCCGGAATTGCTCCGCGACGGCGGCGCCAATGGTGCGGCCTATGTCGTGAACACCGGCGGCGGCGCTTCCTATGCCGAACTGCTGATCGCCTATGGCGACCGGCTCGACAAGCCGATGAGCTTCAGTTCGGAGGCAGGCATCGTCACCACCGCCAGCGTCACCGGCTATTCGGCCAGCGCCATCGGCTGGTTCCAGGGCGTGCGCCAGCAGACGGCCACGAAGGCCGACTCCAAGGAAGCCCTGGCCTCACGCACCGCCGAGGCGCTGTCGAACGAGACCGGCGTCAACGTCGATGCCGAAATGTCGATGCTGCTCGACCTCGAGCATACCTACCAAGCCTCCGCCCGGATCATGACCAGCGTCAACCAGATGCTGGACGCTCTCATGGAAGCGGTGGGTTAGCGCCATGAAGACCTTCTCCGTCTCCTCCTCCGCCATCTCGAACGCCATGCGTTATTCGCAGATGCGCATGCAGGTCGATCTCGTCAAGGCGCAGAAGGAAATGGACACCGGCAGGGTGGCCGACATCGGGCTGGCGCTGGGCGCGCGCGCGTCACAGTCTGTAACCTTCGCCCGCGATCTCGACCGGTTGAACGTCATCGTCGATTCCAATGCGCTGGTGACCTCGCGGCTGAAATCAACGCAGGACGGCATGAGCAGTCTCAGCGAGACCGCGCAATCGTTTCTGTCGACGCTGACCAGCGCCCAGTCCGGCGACATATCCAACACCATCGCCAGCGATAGCGGCAAGGCAACGCTGGACGCGCTGAATTCGGTGCTGAACACCAGCATCAACGGCGAGTACCTGTTCGCCGGCACCAACACCGACATCAGGCCGTTGAACGATTATACCGCGACCTCACCCGCGAAGGTGGCGTTTGACGCGGCCTTCGTCGCCCGGTTCGGCTTCACGCAGAATGATCCGGCAGCCGCCAATATCCCGGCCGGAGATATCGAAGATTTCATCGACAACGACGTGATGCCCCAATTCATGGGCGCTGGCTGGGAGGCCAACTGGTCGAATGCCACCGACCAGCAGATCGTCAGCCGCATCGCGCTGAACGAGACCGCCGAAACATCCGTCAGCGGCAACAATGATCCCATGCGCAAGATGGCCATGGCCGCTACGATCATGTCGGAGTTCTTTGCCTCCAACGTCAGCCAGGACGCCAAGAGCGCCGTGGCGAAGAAGGCGCTTTCATTGACCGGCGAGGTCATCAGCGGCCTTGGCCATTTGCAGGCGCAGACCGGCATCGTCGAAAAACGCGTGACCGACGCAAGCGAACGCATGGAAAAGCAGGTCGACCTGTTCGAACGGCACATTCTCGACCTCGAAGGCGTCGATCCCTACGAGGCCGCCAATCGGGTCAACGATCTGGTCTCGCATATCCAGACCTCCTTCGCCCTCACCGCGCGCATCCAGCAACTGAGCCTGTTGAATTTCCTCACCTGAGCCCCGGAACCCGCCAGCGATGTATCAATTCTCCTACGCCGACATCCAGACAGACTCCGTGGCCGACGCGCGCGACCGCGAACGCCAGTTGCTGACCCGCTCCATCGAGATGCTGACCGCCGCGTCCGTGGCTGGCCACCAGTCCCAGGAAGCGGTCGAAGCGCTGCTTTTCACCAACCGGGTGTGGACGAGCTTTGTCGACGACCTCGGATCGAGCGACAACGCGCTGCCGAAGGAACTGCGCGCCAATCTGATCTCGATCGGCCTGTGGCTGTTGCGCGAGGCCGAGGACATCCGCCAGGGCCGCACCGATAATTTCGAAGGCCTCATCGAGGTCTCGCAGATCATCCGGGACGGTATCCAATGACCAACACCCTCAAGCTGTCGCTGAAGCCGAACGAGAAAATCTATATCAACGGCGCGGTGGTCCGGGTCGACCGAAAGGTGACGATCGAATTGCTCAACGACGTGCAGTTCCTGCTGGAGAGCCATGTGCTCCAGGCCGAGGATGCGACAACGCCGCTGCGCCAGCTCTATTTCATCGTCCAGGTCATGCTGGTCAATCCGCAGAGCGCGGCCGAGGCGCGCGATATGTTCCGCCGCTCGCTGCCTCTTATGCTGGCGAGCTTCGACGACGAGCGGATTTGCGCGACGTTGAAGAACGTCGATCGCATGGTCGGCGAAGACCATGTCTATGAGGCGCTGAAGGCGATCCGTTCGCTATACCCGCTGGAGCGGCTTGCGCTGGAAGACGAAAACGATTCCCTGCAACCGGCGCCGCTTATGGCGGCAGGAGCACGCTGATGAACGTGGACATGACGACCCAGGTGCCGGCAGGCGCCAACCAGACCAAGGCGACCTCGAAGACGGCGGTCGATTACCAGTCCTTCCTGAAGCTTCTCATCGCCCAGATGAAGAACCAGGACCCGACCAAGCCGATGGACTCGACGCAATATGTCGCCCAGCTCGCCACATTCTCGCAGGTCGAACAGTCGGTGCAGACAAATTCCAAGCTCGACCAGCTGCTGCAGTCATCGGCGCTGTCGCAGGCGGACAGCCTGATCGGCCGCACCATCGCGTCGGCGGACGGCAAGACCAGCGGCAAGGTCGAGGAAGTTCGTCTTGCAGGCAGCGGTCTCATCGCCGTTCTCGAAGACGGCACGGAAGTCGCCATCGGCAGTGGCGTGACCATCAAGTAACACGCGAAACGTCACGGGGAGAAGGTTCGGTGAACGAGGCCGATGCGCTCGACATCGTGCAGTTTGCGGTGTGGACGGTGCTGACCGCGTCGGCGCCGGTCGTGCTTGTCGCCATGGTGGTCGGCATCGGCATCGCGCTGATCCAGGCTCTCACCCAAATCCAGGAAATCACGCTCACCTTCGTGCCGAAGATCGTCGCCATCATGCTGGTGGTGGCGCTCACCGGGCCTTTCATGGGTGGACAGATATCGGCCTTCACCAACGTCATTTTCGAGCGCATCCAGACCGGGTTCTGAGGTATTGGAGCCGCCTTGTCACGAATACGGTCCGCGGATCGTCCGCGTAGACGTAATCGGCTGACTATCCTGTTGGTGGACCATGATTTTTTCGCAAAAAGGCGTTCGCCTTTTGCGATCACTCGTCTAGTTTGCCGACAGGCGGACGAAACGGCAGAAAGACCCGAGATCAGATGATGCCGCAGCACAGCGGACACGCCATCGACGACGACGCGGAAGGCCAACGCGTCTCGGCCCTCTCGCCCTTCCAGCACGGCATCTTCCGTGCGGTCTGGAGCGCCAGCCTCGTCTCAAATCTCGGCGGCCTGATCCAGGGCGTCGGCGCCGCCTGGATGATGACCCAGATCGCTACGTCGTCCTACCAGGTTGCATTGGTGCAGGCTTCCACCACGCTTCCGATCATGCTCTTCGCCCTCGTCGCCGGCGCTATCGCGGACAGTTTCAACCGCCGCAAGGTGATGCTGGTCGCTCAGGCCTTCATGCTGGTCGTCTCAGGCTTCCTGATGGCTTTCACCTATCTCGACCTCTTGACGCCATGGCTGCTGCTCGCCTTCACGTTCCTGATCGATTGCGGCACCGCCTTGAACAGCCCGTCCTGGCAGGCGTCGGTCGGCGACATGGTGCCGCGCCGGAAAGTGCCTGCCGCGGTGGCGCTGAATTCCATGGGCTTCAACCTGACTCGAAGCGTTGGACCGGCCATAGGCGGCGTCATCGTCGCGGCGGCCGGCGCCGCGGCCGCCTTTGCCGCCAATGCACTGAGCTATGTGGCGCTCATTATCGTCTTGATGCGCTGGAAACTCGAGGAGCCGGCCCGGCCGCTGCCGCGCGAAACATTGGGCGCGGCGATGTTCGCCGGCGTGCGCTACGTCGCCATGTCGCCGAACATCGGCAAGGTCCTGGTGCGCGGGTTTGCCTTCGGCTTCACCGCCGGCGCGGTGCTGGCGCTGCTGCCTCTGGTGGCGCGTGATCTCGTCAAGGGTGGTCCGCTGACCTATGGCGTCATGCTCGGCGCTTTCGGCGTCGGCGCGGTCGGCGGCGCGCTCATCAGCGGTCGCATGCGCCAGATCCTGCCGAGCGAAACGCTGGTAAGGCTTGCCTTCGCGGGCTTCGCCGTTTGTGCCTTCGTTGCCGGCATCAGCACGCAGGCCTGGCAGACCGCGCTCGGCCTGCTTGTCGGCGGCGCCTGCTGGGTGCTGGCGATGTCGCACTTCAATATCACGGTGCAGATGTCGACCCCACGCTGGGTCGTCGGACGCGCGCTATCCATCTACCAGATGGCGACTTTCGGCGGCATTGCCCTGGGGAGCTGGATCTGGGGCGTATTTGCCGACGGCAACGGCGTCGACACCGCCCTGCTGTTCGTCAGCGTGGCTCTCCTGCTCGGCGGCGCGATTGGATTTCTCCTGCCGCTGCCCCAGCACGCCATGCCCAACCTCGACCCGCTGGACCGCTGGACCGAACCGATGCTGGCGCTCGACCTGAAGCCGCGCAGCGGCCCCATCGCGATCACCATCGAATACATCATCAGGGACGAAGACATAAAGGAGTTCCTGGCCGTGATGGCGGAACGCAGCCGCATCCGCCGCCGCGACGGCGCCCGCAACTGGGTGTTGGCGCGCGACCTGGAGCATCCGGAAATCTGGATCGAGACCTACCATACGCCGACCTGGCTGGACTATATCCGGCACAACAAGCGCATGACGCACGCCGACGCGGAAATCTGGGAACGCATTCGGGCGCTCCATGCCGGGCCCGAACGCCCGCGCGTGCGCCGCATGATCGAGCGATCGACTCATGCAATGATGTCGCCCAGAGGGCAGGAAGAACACTAAGCCTTGGCCGCGACTTAGCCTTCGCCCGAAAGGTCCCGCCGCGCCTTGTCGAGTTCCTCGGCATAGCGGCGCATGAGATGGCCTTCCGTCAAAAGACCGACCACGGTCCGGTCGGTGAAGTCCGCCACGACGGCAAGCTCCTCGGCGCCGGCGCGCTGGAAGGTTTCAGCGGCGGACTGCACGTTCATGGTCGGCACCAGCACGGCATCCTTGTACTTCGCCAGCGTCAGCACCGTGCTTTCGGGGTTGGATGTGTCGCTGTAAATCTCCGAGACGATCAGGACGCCGGCATAGCGCCCCTCGCCGTCCAGCGCGACGAGCCGCTGCGCCGATCCAAGGGGTACTGTCTTGCGGAATTCGGCCAGCGTCGTCGACGCCCCGATGGTGCGGACATCCTTGCGCATCATCAGGCCGACATTCAGGCTGCGCATCCAGCCGACATCGTGCGCACTGCGGATCGTCTCGCCGCGCAGATGGAAGCGCCAGGTGGAGAAGGAATAGCCGAAGGTTTCCCGCACCAGAATGGCCGACATGATCGACGCCGCCAGCACCACGCCGCTCAGCGTCAGGTCGCCGGTGGATTCCAGCGCCAGGAAAGTCAGCGTCAGCGGTCCGCCGACGACGCCCACCGCCAGCGAGGTCATGCCGACGACGGCGGCAACGCCAGCGTCGATCCCGGTGGCCGGCGACACGAACGCCATAATGCCGGCGAACAGTTTGCCAAGCAGGGCGCCAAGAAACAGCGAGGCGAAAAACAACCCCCCGCGAAAGCCGGAGCCGAGCGAGATGGCCGAAGCCGCCAGCTTGAGCAGGAAGACAGTCGCCACGACGCCGAGACCGTAATTCATGGCGAATTCGCGGTGCAGCGCGCCGTGGCCGCTGGCCAGAACCTGCGGTGTCACCAGGCCCAGCAACCCGACCAGGCATCCGCCGAGGAAAGGGCGCACGGATGCGTCGATGGTCAGCCGCGCGAAGCCGCGCTCGACCAGCGACACCAGTTGCATGATCGCGATGGACGCGCCGCCGCCGATCAGGCCGAGCAGCAGGAATGGCAGATACTGGCTTGCTGTCAGCGCCGGCAGACCCTCAAGTTCCAGCGGAAAGGGCACGCCGCCGAAAATCTCGGCCGTCAGCGCGGCGCAGATGGCCGCCGTCATCACCGGCGCCACATTGGCCACCGAATAGATGCCGATGACGAGTTCGAACCCATAGAACGCCCCGGTCAACGGCGCGTCGAAGGCGGCGGCGATGGCGCCGGCCGCGCCGCAGCCGACAAGGATGCGGACATCGTTGCGGCGCAGGCGCAGAAACCGCGCCAGCCGCGAGGCCAGCCCCGAACCGACCTGCGTGTATCCTGCCTCCAGGCCGACGGACGCGCCAAAGCCGCTGGAAAGCATGGTCTGCGCTGCAATGATGAACGTATCGGTCAGCGACATGCGTCCGCCATAGAGCGCGTTGGCCTCGATCGGATCGACGGGCGTGCGGAACTTGTGTTTGCGCAGCCAGATGATGCTCAAGCCCAAAAGGATGCCACCGATTGCCGGCAACGCCGCCTGCGAGGGATGCTGCAGCGAGAACATGCCCGACAGCCTGCCGCCCGGCTGGACGTCGAAGAGAAGTCCATGCAACCCCTGCACGGCGGCGCTCATCGCGGTGACCAGGATGCCGGCGATCACGCCCACCAGTCCTGCCAGGAGCACGACGGCGATGCCGCGCGCCTCGAGAATGGGAATGGAACGGATCAGCAGCGCCCGCAGGCGGCGAGCGTGGACGGGCAGTTTTTCAGCAGAAAGCAACGGGCGGCTCGCAGGGATCGACAGTCGGAAAGGCAAGTCTGCCTCGGTCGCAATGTTCTGATACGCCCGGCATTTGTCGATGGCAACCGCTGAAATCCGCCATCCAGCCGATGCCGCATTGACCGCGGACGTGCCACCTTCGCGCAAGCTTGGTCCGCTAGGTTTGCGTCTCGGGTCGCCGTTCGCGGCCGGCTGGCGTTTGGAGACGAAATGGCCATCAGCGAAAGCATCGCGGCGACGCCGCTGCCGCGCAACAGCCGCGATATCTTCTTCGCGCTCGGCATCGTCGTCATCCTGGCCGTGCTGTTCCTGCCGATCCCGGCTTTCCTGATCGACGTCGGCCTCGCCTTCTCCATCGCACTGTCCGTGCTGATCCTGATGGTGGCCTTGTGGATCCAGCGGCCGCTCGATTTCTCGTCCTTCCCGACTGTGCTGCTCATCGCGACCATGCTGCGGCTGTCGCTCAACATCGCCACCACCCGCATGATCCTGTCGCATGGCAATGAGGGAACCCACGCTGCCGGCTACGTCATTTCGGGCTTTTCCAAGCTCGTCATGTCGAGCGACTTCGTCATCGGCCTGATCGTCTTCCTCATCCTTGTCGTGGTGAACTTCATCGTCATCACCAAGGGCGCGACGCGCATCGCCGAAGTCGGCGCCCGCTTTACGCTCGATGCCATCCCCGGCAAGCAGATGTCGATCGACGCCGATCTGTCAGCCGGCATGATCGACGACAAGACCGCGCAGCTTCGCCGCCGCGAACTGGAGGAGGAATCCTCCTTCTTCGGCTCCATGGACGGCGCCTCGAAATTCGTCCGTGGCGACGCCATCGCCGGCCTGATCATCACCGCCATCAACATCGTCGGCGGCATCGCCATCGGCTATCTGCGCCATGATATGAGCATGGGCCAGGCGGCCGACGTGTTCATCAAGCTGTCGGTCGGCGATGGCCTGGTCACGCAGATACCGGCGCTGATCGTCTCGCTCGCCGCCGGCCTGCTGGTTTCGAAGGGCGGCACGCGCGGCTCGGCGGACCAGGCAGTGTTCGGACAGCTCGGCGCTTATCCCCGCGCATTGTATGTCGCCGCGGCGCTGCTGACGCTGCTGTCGCTGATGCCCGGCCTGCCGATGTTCCCGTTCATCACGCTTGCCGCGGCGATGGCGGCGTTGGGTTACATCATCCCGATGCGCCACAACCGGCGCGTGGCTGAAGCCGAAGAAACAAAGAAACAGGAAGCCGCGACCAAGGTCGAGGAAGAGAAAAACTCCGTCAAGTCGTCACTCGCCACCGCGGAGGTCGAATTGCTGGTCGGCAAGCAGCTTTCCACCAAGCTGCTCACCTCGCATCAGGAACTCGCCTTCCGCATGGGCAAGATGCGCAAGAAGTTCGCCACGCAATATGGCTTCGTCGTGCCGGAGGTGCGCCTCACCGACGATTTCGCCATTCCGCCCAAGAGCTACCAGATCAAGATCCACGGCACAGTAGTGGCCGAGCACCAGATGCGCGTCGGCGAATTGATGGTTCTGCTCGGGACGCGCGAGGTTCCGGAAATTCCCGGCGAGGAGGTTCGCGAGCCGGCCTTCGGAATGCGCGCCTATTCGGTTCTCGAAGCCTTCACCGAGGATTTGAAACGCGAACAGTTTACTTTTGCCGACAATATGTCGGTTCTGCTGACCCATCTGTCGGAGGTGATCCGCAACAACCTGCCGCAGCTTCTGTCCTACAAGGACATGAAGGCGCTGCTCGAACGGCAGGACCCCGAATACCGCAAGCTGGCGGACGAGATCTGCTCGCAGCACATTTCCTACCCTGGCCTGCAGGCGGTGCTGAAACTGCTGCTGGCCGAGCGCGTCTCGATCCGCAATCTGCATCTCATCATCGAAGCCATCGCCGAGATCGCACCGCATGTGCGCCGCACCGAGCAGATCGTCGAGCATGTGCGCGTGCGCATGGCTCAGCAGATTTGCGGCGACCTGACCGAAGCCGGCGTGCTGAAGGTGCTGCGTCTCGGCAACCGGTGGGACCTCGCCTTCCATCAAAGCCTCAAGCGCGACTCCAAGGGCGAAATCCGCGAGTTCGACATCGACCCGCGCCAACTCGAGGAATTTGGCCAGGACGCCACCAAGGCGATCCGCAAGCACCTTGAGGCCGGCGAACGTTTTGTCCTCGTCACCGCACCGGATGCGCGGCCCTATGTGCGCATGATCATCGAACGCCTGTTCGCCACCCTGCCGGTGCTGAGCCATGTGGAGATCGCCAAGGGCGTCGAGATTAGGGTGCTGGGCACCATCTCGTGATGATATGATCCCCCTTTCGGCCCTCTCCCAGAGCGTTATCCTTGCGGCGTTTCTCGCCTTCTGCCGCATCGGCGCCTGCTTCATGATCATGCCGGGCCTGTCCAGCGTGCGCGTGCCCCTGCAGGTGCGGCTGTTCCTGGCGATTGCAATAACCGTTGGCCTGCTGACCTTCCTGTGGGACCGCATCTACCCCTTTGTCAGCCCCCAGCCGCAGATCCTTGTTCCGATGATCCTGTCCGAACTTCTCGTCGGCGGGCTGATCGGCGCCATGACCCGGCTCTACATGGAAGCGCTGCGCTTCATGGGTTCGGCCATCGCCATGCTGATCGGCTACGGCGGCGCCGGCGGTCCCGCCATCGAGGAGCCGGATCCGCAAGCGGCGCTCGCCGCCATCATCTCGTTCTCGGCGCTGCTTCTGCTGTTTGTCTTCGACTTCCACCACGAGATCATCCGGGCGCTGGTGTCGTCCTACGCGGTCGCGCCCGTGAATGTCTTTTTCAATCCCCAGGCGGCTTTGGTCGATATCTCCGACACCGTGTCGGAAACCTTCTTCCTCGTCATCAGGCTCGGCAGCCCGTTCATCGCCTATGCCATCCTGGTCAACCTGACGATCGGCTTCGTCAACAAGCTGACGCCGCAAATCCCGGTCTATTTCATCTCCCTTCCCTTCGTCATCGCCGGCGGCCTGATCATCTTCTACTTCGCCATCGGCACGCTGCTCTCGCTTTTCGTCGACGGCTATGTCGACCTGACCTTGGCGCGATAGACGATGACCGAACGCAAGGACCGCCTCAAGAAACTGGTGAAAGTGCAGGAGCAGCTGAAAGCCCTGCACGAAACGCGGCGCGCCGGCTTCCTCGCGGCTGCCTCGGCGGCCGGGCAGGAAACCGCCGAACTGATGCAGCGCTTCGACGCCGAAGGCTCGCTGTCGAGCCTGTTTCCGGAACTTTACCATCGCCGGATTGCCGAGGCCGCCGACCGGCAGACCCAAAACCTCGAAAGCGCGCAACAGGAAGCCGGCCTGCTGGCTTCCGCGACGGCGCGCACCAACATGGTCGAGCGCGCTTACCGCAGCGCCCGCCGCGACGACGAGCGGCAGAAATCCGACCGCGACCGGCTGGAACTCATCGAGCAGAAGCGTCATCGCGACTGACTGCCCCAAAGCCGAGCCCGTAAGCCTGCCACAAGCTTGTTGCGGCATGATCCTTTCTAACGAAATGGCAGAAGGCCGTCCTTCTTGGCGATCTCACCACCCAGCGACATCGTACTCGATGTAGCCCGCGCCGCGGAGCCGCAGGACGTCGAGGCGGCGCGCGCCGCATTGCTGAAACGCGCCGGTGGAACCCCCGCCACTTTCTCGATTGGCGAGACCGGCCTGTCGCGGCAGTCCGAAGCGCCGGCGGCCGACAACAAGTTCAAGCGCTTCGAGGCGATGGTCCTGCAGACCTTCATCCAGAACATGCTGCCCAAGGACGCCGAAGGCGTCTATGGCAAGGGCTTGGCCGGCGACATGTGGAAATCGCAGCTTGCCGAGCGGCTGGCCGATGTCATGGCCGAGCGCGGCGGCATCGGCATCGCCAAATCCATGCTCGCCGACCACTACATGGACGGCAAGCGCAAGGTGCCCGTCGGGCCCGTTTCGGGCGGACCGGGGAAGACAGAACTCGACGAGCAGAGCAGCCTGTCGGAATCGCTGGTTCAGCAGATTCAGCTCAGGATCGCGCGCGCACTGGGCGAGGAACGGGCAGTCACCGCAACGAAAACGGAAAGTCCGGCATGAGCGAGTACTCGGAATTCACGGCGAACCTGCCCGCCCGCACTGCGGTGGAGGCATCGCCCTCCGCGGTCAGGCCCGGCAATCTGGCAGCCATCATGGGACGCATCGAGGAGGCCGTCGAAGACGAAACGGCCGGCATCCGGACCACCACCGGCTTCGACCTCAAGGCCTCGAATGCACGCAAGAGCCGCTACCTCTACGAACTCAACCGCGCCATGAAGGGCGTGAACCAGGCCGACTTCCTGCAAGAGCACCGCGAGGGATTGCTGCGCCTGCGCCACAAGCTGGCGCGCAACGAGGCCGCGATCCTGGCCCACCTGAACGCCGTCAGCGAAGTCGCCAATCTGATGCGGGACGCCATCCAGAACGCCGAGACCGACGGCACCTATTCCGCCGGCGAATTCGGGCGGGCGGGCGCTTGATCAAGTTCATCGTCGCCGCGCTGTGGATCTGCGCCGCCACCGTCGGCGCCGTGTTCTATTCGTTCCAGGCCACTGGCGCCCGGAATGAGGAAGTCGCTACCAAGCCGCTTTTGGGCGGGCTCGACTACGTCAACACCGGCACCCTTTCCATACCGCTGATGCGCAATTCCAAGATCGAAGGCTATTTCATCGCCAAGCTCGTTTATACGGTCGAGCCGGCGCAGATGGCCAAGCTGTCGGTTCCCGCCAACGCGCTTTTCACCGACGAGATTTATTCCTACCTCTATTCCAACCCGCAGATCGATTTCACCCGGCAGGACACGATCGATGTCGAGGCACTACGCACCAAGCTGCGCGAGGCCGTCAACAAGCGCGTCGGCGTCGATCTCGTCAGCGAGGTGCTGATCGATCAGCTCGATTTCCTTTCCAAGGACGAAATCCGCGACAATGCCCTGCGGCGGCGCAGCGGCCCTTCGACCGCATCCGAAATGACCAAGGCTTTCGCCACCCCCGCTAGCGGGCATTGAAGCAGTCCGCCGCGGCAGCCGCCGATGACGACCGGCATGGCCTTGAAATCCGGAAGCCGGACAGCCAAGTCCGAATCCAGGATCGGCAGGTTTTCAGCCAAATCACGTTGACGTAAACGTCAACCACTGTATATGGCTGTTGAGACGCAGGATCGCGCAGTGCATGGATGCACCGGGCAAAAGCCGCGCGGAATTCCGGCTGACAGCAAACGGACGAGGAGATCGACATGGGTGTTCAGGAAATAGCCGACAAACTCAAGCCGCAGGTCGCAAGCGCCGGCTTCGACCGCTCGGTCAAGTTCGATACCGGCTCGGACGGCGTCATCGTCATCGACGGCGCCACCATCTCCACCGCGGACGCGCCGACCGACTGCACCATCAAGCTTTCGCTCGACGATCTTGAATCGCTGATCGCCGGCGACCTCAACCCGACCATGGCCTTCATGACCGGCAAGATAAAGGTCGAGGGCGACATGACGGTCGCCATGCAGCTTTCGTCGCTGATCGGCTGACGCCAGCGACAGCAGACAAAGAAAAAGCGCCGTCCCGAGACGGCGCTTTTTATTGTCCGGCCTGGCTCAGCCTGACTCAGGCGGCCAGAGAAAGCCGTTCGGCCTTTGCCTTGCGGCCCGTGGGCCGCAGCGTGCCATGCTCGCCGTCCAGCGCACCATCGACCAGTTCCAGGGCCAGGAAGCGATGGCGCTCGTAAGGACCGGGCATCGAAAGCTGTCCGGTCTTGTCGGCCGAGAAGCCGAACCGCGCATAGTAAGGCGCATCGCCGACCAGCAGGATGGCGCGATGGCCGAGGCGCGCGGCCTCCTGGATCGCATGCCGCATCAGCGCCGAACCGAGGCCGGCGTTTTTCAACGACGGATCGACAGCCAGCGGACCGAGCAGCAACGCCTCGGAACCGCCTTCGCCCAGCGAGACGTTCCACAGGCGAACCGTTCCAACCAACAAACCAGTCTCCTCCTTCACAGCGAAGGCGAGCCCCTCGGCGGGCCGGCGGCCGCGCCGCAGCTTTTCCGACGACTTGCGCTTGCGCCCAGGCCCCATGGCGCGGTCGAGCAGCGCTTCGCGCGCCGGCACGTCGCCGGCGGTTTCAGCAGTGATAAGCAAGGCCGGGGAGACTTCCGGCAGGGTGTATGCAAGTTCCATATCCGCGATCCTTCACGAGCGGAGAAAGTCCACAAGCGAACCGTCGCCGGCATGACGCCGGCGCACGGGGTGATCCGACGCTCTTTCGAGCGTCAGATCACGTAGGATCGGAGCGGCTCGAAGCCGTTGAACGCCACCGCCGAGTAGGTGGTGGTGTAGGCTCCGGTGCCCTCGATCAGCACCTCGTCGCCGATGGTCAGCGACAGCGGCAGCGGATACGGCGTCTTTTCATACATGACGTCGGCCGAATCGCAGGTCGGGCCGGCGAGCACGCACGGGGTCTTCTCGTCGGCGTCACGGGCAGTGACGATCGGATAGCGGATCGCCTCGTCCATCGTCTCGGCCAGACCGCCGAACTTGCCGATGTCGAGATAGACCCAGCGCACATTGTCGTTGTCGGCCTTCTTCGAGATCAGCACGACTTCCGACTTGATGACGCCGGCATTGCCGACCATGCCGCGGCCCGGCTCGATGATGGTCTCCGGGATGCGGTTGCCGAAATGCTTGCGCAGCGCCGAGAAGATCGCCTGGCCATAGGCCTGGGCCGCGGGCACGTCGCGCAGGTAGCGCGTCGGGAAGCCGCCGCCCATATTGACCATCTTCAAGACAATGCCTTCCTCGGCCAGCGTCGCGAACACCTGCTTGGCGTCGCCGAGCGCGCGGTCCCAGGCCGACAGGTCGCACTGCTGCGAGCCGACATGGAACGACACGCCATGCGCGTCGAGGCCGAGCTTCCGCGCATGGCGCAGCACGTCGACCGCCATCGCCGGCACGCAGCCGAACTTGCGCGACAGCGGCCACTCGGCGCCTTCGCCATCGGTCAGCACGCGGCAGAACACCTGGCTGCCGGGCGCCGCGCGGGCGACCTTCTCGACCTCCTCGACGCAATCGACGGCGAACAGGCGGATGCCGAGTTCGTAGGCGCGGGCGATGTCGCGCTCCTTCTTGATCGTGTTGCCGAACGAGATGCGGCTGGCCGGCGCGCCGGCATCCATCGCCATCTCGGCTTCAGCAACCGACGCGGTGTCGAAGGACGAGCCCATCGCAGCCAGCAGGCGCAGGATTTCCGGCGCCGGGTTGGCCTTCACCGCGTAATAGATCTTGGAGTCCGGCAACGCCTTTTCGAAGGCGACGAAATTGTCGCGCACGACATCGAGATCGACGACGAGGCAGGGGCCGGACGGACGTCGGGTGGAGAGGAAATCGAGGATGCGCTGAGTGGCCATGCTATTCTCCCAATGCGCCTTGCGGCGCGCACTAAGGCTGCGATCCACGGGCGCTCGGCCTCGCTTCTCGCGAATGGACAAAGGCGGTACGACCCCTCATGGAACCAGCCGGTGGAGACCCCGGAACCATGAAATGCCGTCTCGCGGCGATGAGCTGAAGCCTTGCCCGGCTCCTGCTCGCTTTGTCTGCCTTGGCTTGGATGGGAGTTCCCAACCGCACTGCCGGCAATGATGGTGTGCCTCTTCAGTAACCCCGGTCTTTGGACGAACCGGAAGAGAACCAGAAAGGCCCGCACCGTCGTTGCTTCAAGGTGTCCTCGATTTCGCGGTTGGCCGTGAAACCGACTGGAGGGGTTAGCTCCAGTTACCTTACCGATTTCCTCGCCATTCGAGGGATCGGCGGACACCCACAGGCACGTGCGACTTTGGGCAAGCGCGATATAGGGACATGCGCCTTCACAATCAATTAAAATCTCGTCCCGCGGGAAAATTTTTAGGACTGCGAACAATGGCGAACCTATTGTATTCATCGAGTGAACGACGTTCGCGACGAGGAACCGATCCCCATGGACACGCTCACACGCATGCGCGCCTTCATCGACGTGGTCGAGGCGGAGGGATTTTCCGCCGCTGCGCGCAAGATCGGCCGCTCCAAGGCGCTGTTATCCAAATATGTGCGCGAGCTCGAGGACGAGCTGGGCGCCCTGCTGCTCAACCGCACAACCCGGCAGTTCTCGCTGACCGAAGCCGGCCACACCTACTATCGCCGCGCCTCCGAGATCGTCCGCGAAGTCGACAATCTGGCCGACGCGGTGCGCGAATCATCCGGCGACGTGCGCGGCCGCATCAAACTCTCCGCGCCGCGCACCTTCGGCGATGCGCCGATCGGCCAATCGCTGATCGACTTCGCCAAACAGCACCCCGAGATCGTTCTGGAGATCCATCTCGACGACCGCTTCGTCGATCTGGTCGAAGAAGGCTTCGACCTTGCCGTGCGCATCTCGCGGCTGGAGAACTCCTCGCTGATCGCGCGCAAGCTGGCGCCTTTCTCCGTAAAAGTCTGCGGTTCGCCCGAATTGATTGCCCGGCACGGAATGCCGGTCCGGCCGCAGGACCTGGCGCGCGCACCCTGCATCATCGACACCAACGGCCGCTGGCTGTCGAACTGGCCGTTCCGGGGCGACGAGAACGACACGATCAGCGTCTCGGTTTCCGGTCCGATCGAGGTCAACAGCCCGATGGCCGCGCGCGCCGCCGCCGTCGCCGGGCTGGGATTTTGCCTGCTGCCCGATTTCATCGCAGCACCCGAGATCGCCAGCGGAAGGCTGCTGCCCGTGCTGGACGACCGCATCCTGTCCGGCGGCGGCATCTTCGCCGTCTATCCGCACCGCCGCTACCTGCCGGCCAAGGTGCGGGTGTTCGTCGATTTCCTGGTGCAATGGTTCAAGAACACGTGAACGGCCTGTGCTTGCCGGCAATCATGCCTGTGGCGGTCCCAATTTCGCCCGCTTTCTGGTAGTTTTCGGCCATGCCCGAATTCGATGGAATCCGCGACCGACGATGAGCTTGAGAAAATCGATCTGCACGTCGTCACTGGCCTTGGCTGGGCTCCTCGCCACGGCCCTGCCGGCTGAGGTACATCCGCACGTCTTTGCCGAGGCGCGGCTCGACGTCGTTCTCAATCCGGACCACCAGAGCGTCAAGGCGCTGCGGCATCTGTGGCGATTCGACGATCTGTTCTCCAGCACGGTGATGATGGAATTCGACAAGAATTCCGACCTGAAGCTGGATGACGCCGAACTCAAGGAAGTCGGCGACACCATCTTCGCCTCGCTGGCCGAATACGATTATTTCCAGCTCGTCACGGTGGATGGCAAGGACGTCAAGATGAAGGCACCGACCTCCATCATGGCGAACTTCGACAACAACCAGCTCATCGTCCTGTTCGAATCCGAACCGGAAACGCCGATCAAGCTGGCCGGCAAGGTCGATTTCGGCGTCTACGATCCAAGCTTCTACACCTCCATCGACTTCACCGAGGACGCCAACATGGCGGTCGACGGACTGCCGGCGACCTGCACCAGGACCGTTATCCGCCCGGACCCGGACCAGGCCATCTCGCAGAACCAGAAGACGCTGACGGAAGCGTTCTTCAACGATCCGACGGGCACCGACATGAGCAAGATCTTCGCCACCAAGCTCGAACTGAACTGCCAGGCATCATGAAGGAAGGCACCGGCATGAAGACGCTATCGCGTATGGCCTTCGTTCTCCTGCTGGCCGGCTTTGCCGCACCGCACTTCGCCGGGATCGCCCATGCGCAAAGTTCGCTCGGCATCGGCACCAACGACGCCATCGTTCCGTCCACGGGGCTGTTTTCGCACTGGATGATCTGGATCAACCAGCACCAGCAGGCGTTCTACCGTTCACTGGCCACCGCCATGAAGGCGATGCGCGAGGACGGCAGCAAGCTATGGCTGCTGATCGGCCTGTCGTTCGCCTACGGCATCTTTCATGCTGCCGGGCCCGGCCACGGCAAGGCGGTGATCTCGTCCTACATGGTTGCCAACGAAGTGGCGCTGCGTCGCGGCATTCTTTTGTCTTTCGTGTCGGCCTTCCTGCAGGCCTTCACCGCCATCGCGGTGATGACGCTGGCCTATTTCGTCCTGCGCGGCACGGCGATCTCGATGACGGATGCGGCCTGGTTCCTGGAAATCACCAGCTATGTCTTCGTCACCGCCTTCGGCGCCTGGCTTTTGTGGAAAAAGGCCGGCCCGTCGATCCTGCGCCTGTTCGGCGCCGGCCCCGCCTACAGCCTGTCCGCCGCGCAGACCCATGCCGGTCATTCACACGGGCATCATTCACACGACCACCATGCGCACGATCTTTCCGGCCACGCACATGCCCATTTGCATGAGGCGCATTCCCATCATGCCGACGAGCATAACCATCGCGAGCACGCACACCACGGCGCGGCTCACCACCATCATATGCACGCCGTCGGCGAGGTCTGTGAAACCTGCGGCCATTCGCATGCGCCGGACCCTGCGCTGCTCTCCGGCGAACGCTTTGACTGGCGCACGGCCTGGTCGGCGGTTGTAGCCGTCGGCATCCGTCCCTGCTCGGGCGCGCTGATCGTGCTGTCGTTCGCCTTTCTCAACGGCCTGTGGGTTGGCGGCGTCCTGTCGGTGCTCGCCATGGCGGTCGGCACCGCAATCACCGTTTCGGCGCTGGCGACCATCGCGGTGACGGCCAAGAACTGGGCCGTGACGATGGCCGGCGACGGTCGCCTCGGCAACCGCATCCACTCCGCCGTCGAGATCGGCGGCGCCGCCTTCGTATTCCTGTTCGGGGTACTTCTGCTGTCCGCCAGTCTGAGCGCTTAGCGTCTATTCAGTCCGCCTTGTCGCGCCGGCTGCGGCCGCGCAGCCAGAACAGCAGGAAGAACGCCAGCACAAAGGCGACCGCGACGACGCCGGCCAGAACGGTCGAAACCTTGCCCAGCGCCAGCATGAGGGTCGGCATGAAGTAGGCCCCTACCCCGAAGACCAGGATGATGCACAGCGCGGCAATGGCGGCGTTCTTGCTGTCGCGGTCCAATACATTGCTCCGATCGAGAATAAGACTGTCCGGCAACGCGCCCGGATCTCAGCGCTCAATGATAGTGGCGGGGATCGGTCGGCGCACCATGCGCGTGATCCGCTTCGTCGTGCCCATGCTCATGGTCATGGTCATGGTCATGTTGGTGGTCATGTCCTTTGGCATCGGCGCAATGGCCGTATTCCGGTTCCACCGTCGCGTGGGTGATGCCGTGATCGGCTGCCAGCCGCGCCTTGATGGCGCTGACCGCGCCATGCGCATCGACGCCCTCGTCCAGACACGCATGCAAGGTCGCCATGTTCTTCGTGCCGTCGAGGCTCCAGACATGCACGTGATGCACCTCGCGCACCCCCGGAACCGAATTTTCGATGTCCCTGGCGATGCCGTCGCGGTCGAGGCTGGCAGGCACGCCTTCCAGCAGCAGGTGGGCAGCATCGCGCATGAGCCCCCACGCCGTCGAAAGCACCAGCACGGCAACCAGCACGGAGAGGATAGGATCGATCGGCGTCCAGCCGGTATAAAGGATGACCAAAGCGGCAACGATCGCCGCCGCTGAGCCCAGCATGTCCCCCAGCACGTGCACGATCGCTCCACGCATGTTCAGGCTGCTGCGATCGCCGCCATGCAACACCAGAAACCCGGCGATGTTCACGATCAGCCCGATGACGGCCACGACGAGCATCGGTCCGCCGAGCACTTGCGGCGGATCCTGGAACCGCCGCCAGGCCTCATAGACGATCCACAGCGCAATGACGAAGATCGCGATGCCGTTGGTGTAGGCGACGAGGGTTTTTACCCGGCCGAAGCCGTAGGTCATGCGGGCTGTTGCCGGCCGCTCGGCGAGATGGAAGGCATACCAGGCCAAAACCAGCGCGATCGAATCCGTCAGCATGTGCCCGGCATCGGCCAGCAGCGCCAGCGAGCCGGTCAGCACCCCGCCCAGCGCCTCGACGACCATGAAGCCCCCGGTAAGCACCGCCGCGATCAGAACCCGGGTCTTGTTGGTGTCCTTGTAGGCGTCGACGCCGTGCGAATGCCCGCTGTGGCCGGCGCCATGATCGTGCGTCATTGCGAACCCATGTGACGAAATAACCTTACGCGCCAATCACTTACGGAAATCTTCGAGGCGCCGTTTCTGGTTGCCATCCCTATCAAAGTTGTCCGCGTCGAGCCAGCCCTGATAAGTTTTTTTGAGCGCCGGCCATTCCTTGTCGATGATCGAGTACCAGGCCGTGTCGCGGTTCTCGCCCTTGACCACGATGTGCTGGCGGAAAATCCCCTCGAAGGTGAAGCCGAAGCGTTCCGCCGCGCGCTTGGACGGCTCGTTGCGGTTGTTGCATTTCCATTCGTAGCGCCGGTAGCCCAGTTCATCGAAGATATATTGAGCGAACAGGAACTGCGCCTCTGTCGCCGCGGGACGGCGGGAAACCAGCGGCCCCCAGTAGATATTGCCGATCTCGATGACACCATTGGCCGGATCGTGCCGCATCAGCGTCTGGCGGCCAGCGACCTTGCCGCTCGCCTTGTCGATGACGGCGAAGAAGAGAGGGTCCGCGCTTGCCTCGGCCTTTTCCAGCCATTGCTGGAACGCGGCGCGCGATTGCGGCGCTTCCTCGAACAGCCAGCGGAAACGGCCAGCCGCATCCGAAATGCTCGACGCCTCGAACAGATCGTCGCCGTGTCTGGCGGCATCCAGCGGCTCCAGCCGTACATACCGGCCATCGAGGACCTTGCGTTGCGGCAGCGGCCGCTTCTGCCAGTTCTTGAGATCGTCGCTCACACCGGTTCCCTTTGGATTGACACCTGCCGCGCACCCTTCCAAAAACGCCCTGCCCTCATTAGCACCAATCTGGACCAAGAGAATGCTCCACACCATTTCCGCTTTCGACCGCCTGGGCGAGGAAAACGCCTTCGCCGTGCTGGCGCGGGCCACCGCCCTCGCCCATCAGGGCCGCGATATTGTCAATCTCGGCATCGGCCAGCCGGATTTCCGCACGCCCGAGCACATCGTCGAGGCCGCCATCAAGGCGTTGCGCGACGGCCATCATGGCTACACGCCGGCAAACGGCCTGCTGGCGACGCGCGAGGCGGTGGCGCGGCGCACGCTTGCCACCACCGGCGTCGAGGTTTCGCCTGAAACGGTGATGATCTTGCCGGGCGGCAAGCCGACGATGTTCGCCGCTATCCTGATGTTCGGCGAGCCGGGAACGGAAATCCTCTATCCGGATCCCGGCTTCCCGATCTATCGCTCGATGATCGAATTCACTGGCGCAACGCCGGTGCCGGTGCCGATCCGCGAAGCCAACGGCTTTGCCTTCTCGGCCGAGGAGACGCTATCGCTGATCACGCCCAAAACGCGGCTGCTGATCCTCAACTCACCTGCCAACCCGACCGGCGGCGTCACGCCGAAAGCTGAAATAGAGAAACTGGTGAAGGGCGTCGAGGCCCATCCCCACGTCGCCATCCTGTCCGACGAGATCTACGACGTCATGACCTATGACGGCGAGACGGCGACGTCGCTGCTCACCTTCCCGGAGATCAGGGATCGGCTGATCGTGCTCAACGGCTGGTCGAAGACCTGGGCGATGACCGGTTGGCGCATGGGCTGGTCGATCTGGCCGAACGGCGAGAAAGGCGCGCATCTGTACGACAAGGTGCGCAAGCTGGCCGTCAATTGCTGGTCCTGCGTCAACGCGCCCAGCCAGTATGCGGGCATTGCCGCGATCGATGGTCCGCAGGACGAGGTCGAGCACATGCTCAAGGCCTTCGACCGGCGCCGCAAGCTTGTCGTCGAAGGGCTGAATGCCTTGCCGCAGGTCAGTTGCATAACGCCGAAGGGCGCTTTCTATGCCTTTCCAAACATCGAGAAGACCGGCTGGAAAGCGAAGAAGCTGGCATCGGCCCTGCTGGAGGATGCTGGTGTCGCCCTGATCGGCGGACCCGATTTCGGCATTCTCGGCGAGGGATATCTGCGCCTGTCCTATGCCAATTCGGAAGAAAACATCCTGCGTGCGCTGGATCGAATAAAAGAATTCTTGAACAAGAAAAATGCAGCCGAAACGTAAAAAGCCCGCCCCGGAAGGGCGAGCTTTTCGAAATCATCCGACGTATGAGATTTTACATCTTGTCGGTAATGACGATGTTCTGCACGCGAGTCGGCGTGTTGCTGTCGAACTGGATGGTCACCTTCTTGCCGGCGGCAAGGCCTTCCGGAACGGCAACCTGTTCATCGAGCGTGAAAGACTTACCATCGTCGAGGGTAAGAAGATGCGAACTAGAATCGTAGCTCTTGACGGTAGCCGCAAGATCTTCAGCAAATGCAACGCCAGTCATCATGGCGATACCAGCAATAGCGAGCACAAGTTTCTTCATCACGTCCTCCTGAGTTGATGTTATAGAAACGTGGCGTGGTCGAAAAAGTTGCACCGCTTGACTTAAATACGGAAACAAAAAAGGGCGGTCCGCATAGGACCGCCCCTAATATGGAACCGGCTTGGGAGGAGGATAGCCGATCCGACTGATGAAAATGATGCGCTTGCTGGGTTAACCAATGGTTAACGGCGCATCGCGCCATCACCAGCGTGGGTTCGGCGACGTCCCTGCCGGCACCGGCGCCGGCGTCTTGACCGAAGAAACCGTCGCCTCGACGTGATCGACCAGAGCGTCCGGCAGGCCCAGGCGACCCGCCAGCAGATCGAGGTAGCCGCGTTCGGCCCGCGTGTCGGGATCGATGGTCAGGCGCGAGGCGGTGTAGAGTTCGACCTTCTGCGCTTCCGTCTTTGCCGACCCCACGATCTCGTCGAGATCCAGCGGAGCGGCCAGTTCGTTCTTCAGAAACTGCTCGGCCTCGGCGCCGATACCGGAAAGACCGAGCTTGTTGCCGATCTTCTGACGCTCTTCCTCGTCGATATGTCCGTCGGCCTTGGCGGCGGCGATCATCGCCCGCACCAGCGTCAGCGCGAATTCATCCTCGCCCTGCGGCGCCTGGGAAGGATGGAAATCGGTGCCGGCAGGCGGCGGCAGCAGTTCGGGCTCGGCCGACTGGCTCGCTTGCGGAGCGCTGCCCTGCTTGTAATTCTGATAGGCTTTGTAGGCGAGGCCGCCGATTGCTGCCAGCCCACCGAGCTTGAGGGCCGAGCCGGTGACCTGACGGCCGGTGCCCGTTCCCAGAAGCACCGCGGCGATAGCCCCGGCGGCAAGCGGATTATCCTTGGCAAGCTGCGTCGCCTGCTGCGCCTTCTCGCGCACCGTGGATGTGGTCCCCGGTATGTTGGATCCCAGAAGATCGTCGAGCAGCTTCTTGGGGTCGAGCATCAAAACCTCCACAATTGGCCCGGTGCGGGCAGGTTGGACTGCAGGTGAAGTAGGCCCGGCAAAGCGACATTACAATGACGGGCGGCAGTTCCGATGTCGCAGACGGCGACGGGACTGACGTCGTAGACGGCTAGCTGCCGATATGGCGCTTGCCGCGCCGGCCGGCGAGTTCCACCTGTTTGTGCCGCTCGGCATAACGCGCGCGGTCCGCATCGGAGCGCGCCTCATGGCAGTGCGGACAGGAGACGCCCGGCACATAGAGTGGCGAGGCCCGCTCCTCTCTGCCCAGCGGGTGGCGGCAGGCGCGGCATAGTTCCGCATCGCCTTCCTCAAGGCCGTGGGTCACCGAAACGCGTTCGTCGAACACGAAGCATTCGCCCTCCCACAGGCTTTCATCGGCGGGCACTTCCTCCAGATATTTGAGGATGCCGCCCTTGAGGTGGAACACGTCCTCGACGCCGAGCGACTTGATGTAGGCGGTCGCCTTTTCGCAGCGTATGCCACCGGTGCAGAACATCGCCACTTTCCTGCCGTCCAGTTCCGCCCGGTGTTCCTCCACCCAGGCCGGGAACTCGCGAAAGCTTTTCGTCTTCGGGTCGACCGCATGGCTGAACGTGCCCAGCGAGACCTCGTAATCGTTGCGCGTATCGATGACGAGCGTGTCGGGGCTGGCGATCAGCGCGTTCCAGTCCTCGGGCCGGACATACGTGCCGACGCTCCGGCGCGGATCGATGCTTTCCACGCCCATGGTGACGATCTCACGCTTCAGCCGCACCTTCATGCGATGAAACGGCATCGTCGCGGCCTTGCTGTATTTCACCTCGAGGCCGGTGAAAGCCGGGATCGCTTCCAGATGCGCGATCAGTTCGCCGATCGCCGCCTCGCTGCCCGCGACCGTACCGTTGATGCCTTCGGGCGCCAGAAGCAAAGTGCCCTTGATGCCCCGCCCGCAGCAGAATGCCGCCAGCGGCGCTTTCAACGTCTCGAACGCTTCGAGCCGGCAGAAGCGATAGAGCGCTGCGACCCGGAATTCCTGCGGAGATGTGGACTGGTTCATCGCGAAAGCCACTATAGTCTGGAAACGAGGCTTTCAAGCCGGGCTTGTTCTATCCGCCTATTCAATAGTTTAGGCGAAGACCGATTTGGCGGGTGACGAATTTCGGGGCGAAGTCTTAGCGGCTCCATCCACGCCCATCGGGCAACCACGACAATGATCGCCCAGAAGGGAGACCGTTTCATGTTCACCGATGACGTCGTCCGCGAGATCGCGCAGGCCGCAGCCCATCTCGGCCTTGAGCCGGCGCTGTTGCTGGCGGTTGCCGAGGTGGAAAGCGCCGGCAAGGCCTTCGCGGTCGTCAAGGGCAGGCGCGAACCGCTGATCCGCTTCGAAGGCCACTATTTCGATCGGCGGCTGGATGAAGAAAAGCGAACCCTTGCGCGCCGGAAGGGCCTTGCCTCGCCAGAGGCCGGCGCCATCGCCAATCCCGCCAGCCAGGCCGCCCGCTGGCGCATGGTGGAGGCCGCCGCCGCCATCGACGCCAAGGCCGCGTTCGAATCTGTCTCCTGGGGTCTCGGCCAGGTCATGGGCTCACACTGGGCGTGGCTTGGCTACGCCAGCGTCGACGCGCTGGCAGCGGACGCCCGTTCCGGCGTCGCCGGTCAGGCAGGGCTGATGCTGAAGTATATTGAGAAGGCCGGGCTCACCGAGGCGCTGCGCAAGCGCGATTGGGCAGCCTTTGCCCGCGGATACAACGGTCCCGGTTACAAGCAGAACGCCTATGACGCCAAGATAGCCGCGGCCTACCGCCGCTATGCGGGCGGTGACGACGGCGATGCGGCCCCCGCCGATGCACCCGACGGTTCGGGGTTGCTCCGGCAAGGCTCCAGGGGCGACGCGGTTGCGAAGCTGCAGCAGGATCTCGCCGCGCTCGGCTATCCGGTTGTTGCCGACGGCATCTTCGGTCCGCTAACGAAAATCGCCTTGCTCGCGTTCCAGGAAGATAATGACCTCGATACCGATGGCATCGCCGGACCACGGACGCTCGCCGCGCTGACGCTGGCTTTGCCCGAGGCTGCCAAAGGGCCGGGATTCTGGTCCGTTCTGGAGGCATGGCTGGCGCGACTTTTCGGCCGGTCGTGACGCTCACGCGTGGACTCGGATTCGCGCTTCTGCTAGATCGGCCGCTAATCGATAGCTGTATTAAATCGGTTGAATTGCAGCGAGCTGGAACAGGACGCGCCATGTCGAACAAAACCGAAAAACTCCTTTCGCTTCTGGGCGGCCAGCCGGTCATTCCAGTGCTGAAGATCGCCAGGGCAACCGATGCGGTGCCGCTGGCGCGCGCCCTCGCGCGCGGCGGCCTGCGGGTCATCGAGATCACGCTGCGCACCCCGGAGGCGCTGGAGGCCGTCAGACGCGTGGCGGGCGAAGTCGAGGACGCCATTGTCGGCGCCGGCACCATCCTGTCGGCGCGGCAGTTCGAAGAAGCCGCCGCCGCGGGTTCGAAATTCATCGTCAGCCCCGGCCTGACGCGCGAATTGCTCGCCGCCGGCCAAGCGAGCGAAGTGCCGCTGCTTCCCGGCGCCATCACGCCGGGCGAGATCATGACCGCGCGGGAAGCCGGGCTGGATTTCCTGAAATTCTTCCCGGCCGAACAGGCCGGCGGCGCAGCGTTCCTCAAGGCGCTTGCTTCGCCGCTTGCCGATATCCGGTTCTGTCCAACCGGCGGCGTCAGCGCAAAGAATGCGATGGATTATCTCAGCCTGCCCAATGTGGTGTGCGTCGGCGGCTCCTGGGTTGCCCCGGACGACCTGGTCGCAGCCGGCAAATGGGACGCCATCGAAGCCTTGGCCCGCGAGGCGAGCACGCTGCGCCACAACTGATGACCGGAAGCGTCATGTTCGACGCCCGATCCATTGCGGCCTCACAAACAAAAACCGCGCCGTTACGGCGCGGTTTTTTCTGGAGTGGAGTTTGCCCTACTTGGTGCCGAACCGGGCAACCGACAGGAACTTGACCGCCGTTCCGGAGAACTTGTTGGTGTTCGCCACCTGGTCTTCGGACTGGAACCCTGCCGTGTAGACTTCCTTCGGCGCCGTGCGCACCAGATTGTAGGCGAAGCTCGGCGCGGTGGTGGAATTCTTGACCGTGGCGACATAGTCGGTGCTGTGGATCGCCCAGCGCGCGACGCTCGGCTGGGCCGTCGTCACCACAGCCTTCGGATCCGGCTTGGCGTCGATGGCGCTGGCGCGGCTTTCCTTGCGGGTCGTCTTGACGCTGCCGCCGATCGCCGCCGCGGGATCTGACCCTGCAGGAAGCGCCGCGATAGCCTGGCGAGGCGTGGCCGAATCGACAGCCGGATCGTTGAAGGCCGAACGCGGAGCCAGTCGCGGCATTGAAAGCGAAGCCACCTGGTAAGCATCCGTCGCAACCTCGCTGGAGGCAGTTTGCTCCAGAACCGCCCTGATCTCGTCGGGCCGCTGCGATGGCAGGACTGAAACCTTGTCGGGCCCGCCCTGCGCCGTTTCGGCGAGCGCCATCAGCACGGACTGCTGGCCGTCGGCCTTGGCCGCGACGCCATGTTCCGGCCGCCATGTCGGCACCGGCACGCCGGTCGAAGCGCCCGGCTCGCTATAGGCTGCGAGCGCCGTGGCGTCGGCGGTGCTGAAGGGGACGTTGGTCGGCGTCTGCTCAACCGCGGCGACCTGCACGGCCTCGCCGTTCTCGGCAGCCGCGTCAGCCACGCCGAACGGCACGGTTTCCGGCGTTGCCGGGGTCTTCTCGCCTACATCTGTCTTCGGACGTGGCGCAAAGGCCGGGAGCGGCACGCTGCGCGCGGGGAGCGCTGCGATGATGGTTTCCGGAGTCTCTTCCTTCGGCTCTTCCGCCACGGGGGCGTCCTCGACCGCGGGAATATTGGCGCGCTCCGCCTTGTCAGGCGGCACGATGGTGATGCCCGGCAGCGGCGGCTTCGCCTGCTTGACCTTCGGCTTGGGCTCGCTCGCAGCGGCTACGACATCGGCTTCGTCGTCCGCCTCGTCGGCGCCACCGCCGAAGAACGCGGCGAGCAGACCGCCCGACTTCTTGGAGGAACCGCCCATGCTGGCCAGCGCGATGGCTGTTGAGCCGTTCGCCTTGCGTGACTTGTAGGAGGCAACCGCCTGCTCGTAGCCCGGCAGCGGCCGGCCGTCGCTCGGCACATGCAGAGTCTTGCCGTTCGGGAAGACGCGCGCCAGTTCCTGGCGGCTGATGCCGGGCCAATGGCGCACATTGCCGACATCGAGATGCACGAAGGGCGAGCCCGAAGTCGGGTAATAGCCGACGCCGCCGCCCTGCATTTTCAGGCCGATGTCGCGCAGCTTCTTCAGCGGTACGCCCGGAATGTAGAAATCGATCGCCTTGCCAAGCATATGCTGGCTTTTCTGCGCCACGCCCCTGGAACGGCTGCGCAGCATCGAATTGGTGGCCGGCGCGCGATAGCCGCAGATCACCTGGATGTAGGAATTGGCGCCGCTGACGCGGTAGGCTTCCCAGACCATGTCCAGGAGGCGCGGGTCCATTTTGACGGGCTCGTTGCGGCGCCAGTCGCGCAGGATGTAATTGATCTTCTTAAGACCCTCGGGATCGTAGCGGCCATTGCGCTTGTAGACGATCTCGGCTTTTTCCCGCGTATGCAGATGATAGAACTTCAACGAGCGGGTTTCAGCGCTCGCGGCTGTCGCCATCGATGCAAGGAAAGCTGCCGCGGCTGCCGCGGCCGTCAGCCATTTCGGCCAGACGATCGATTGGGATAGCCGTCCGTTACTGGGTCGTTCGATTCTGTTCAAATCAAAGGCCTTGTAGGCTGCCGTTTGTCCCCGGATTTGACCAAACGGATGTTGTCCACGTACACCCGAATATCGATCCTAATGGTTAATCGTCACTTATTGAAGTCGAAATGCGGTAACACCATGGCGATATCCCGGCAAAAATGCAACGCGATGCTTCTTGGTAAACCGCTGGTTTAGAGAGGAAAACTGTCGCGGGGCTTGCGGTGCGTCTCAGGAAGCCAGTCTGTCGAAACGACCTGTATCCGGCTCGATTCCATATTCCTTGAGCTTCCTGTAGAGCGTCGAACGGCCGATGCCAAGCCGTCGCGCCACTTCGCTCATCTGGCCATTGTAGTGTTCTATGGCGAGCTTGATCATCTCCAGCTCGACCGCCGCCAGGGAACGGACGTTGCCGCGTTCGTCCAGCGCCCGCAGGGTTCCCCGTACGTCAAAGGGCTCCTGCCTTCGCCGGTCTGTCGTCGCTGGTTTGTCCAGGCCGAAAGCCTGATTCTGTTGCGGGTCGGGTGCGGCATCCGCCGCGCCGAGATCGACGATGCCTTCGACCTGCGCGCGGATCTGCGGGAACTCATTTTCGGTCAGTATATCGCCATCGCACAGGACAGACGCCCGGTAGACCGCGTTTTCCAGCTGACGGATGTTGCCGGGCCAGTCATAGGCCTGCAGCATGGCAAGCGCACCGGCCGACATGCCGCGCAGCCGGCGGCGCGGTTCCGCAGCCGCCAACTTTGCCATGAAGTGCCTGACCAGATGCGGTATATCGTCCCGCCGTTCCCGCAGCGGCGGCACGTAGATCGGGTAAACATTCAGGCGGTAGAACAAATCCTCGCGGAACTTGCCGTCCTTCACCTGCTGAAGCAGATCGCGGTGGGTCGCCGAAATCAGGCGTATGTCCACCCGCACGGGAGCGCGCCCGCCGACGGGATCGACCTCGCCGTCCTGAACGGCGCGCAATAGCTTGACCTGGACGTCGAGCGGCAGGTCGCCGATCTCGTCCAGGAAAAGCGTGCCGGTGTGGGCCTCGACGAACTTGCCCGCGTGCTTTTCCGTCGCGCCGGTGAACGAGCCTTTTTCGTGGCCGAACAGGATGGATTCGACCAGATTATCGGGGATCGCGCCACAATTCACCGTCACGAACGGTCTCGACCGGCGATCGCCGCTGCCTTGGATGGACCGCGCAACGATCTCCTTGCCGACGCCGGATTCGCCTTCGATCAGAACCGGTATGTTGGATGCGGCTGCTTTCTGACCAAGCCGGATGACCTTCTCCATGGCCGGGCTGCCGGTGGTCAGATCCTTCAACGTCAACGTGCCGCCGCCGCGCGGCGCCGCGCGCCTGACCTCGTTGCCGATCGCCTCGGTCTTCAGCGCATTGGCGATGGCGGTCTGCAGCCGCTCCGGCGAAGCAGGTTTGACGACGAAATCGAAGGCGCCGTGGCGCATCGCCGACACCACTGTCTCGATGCCGCCTTGCGCGGTCTGGACGATGACGGGAATGTCGATGCCGCGCTCGCGCATCGCCTTGAGCACCCCGATGCCATCGAGGCCCGGCATGGCCAGGTCGAGGATGATGACCGACACGTCGCTCGCCGCCGGACCGTCGATATGCCGAAGGCCGGCCTCACCGCCATCGGCTACGATCGCGTCATAGCCGAATTTGGTTATCGCCGATTCGAGCAGCCGACGCTGCACCGGGTCGTCATCGACTATGAGTATGGAACCTGTCATGAGTGTTTCGAATTTGTTGCCGTAGAATGCCTGCCCTATGGATCATCTTGGCACAGGGTTCTAAATAAGCTTTCAAAAAAGCCGGTGAACGAAATCCTTAGGATTTGATCGGCATCAGGATCAGGCAAGCTTTTCCGGAAGGTGTTTGCATGGACGTGAAGTCTTCCCGGCTGTTCGCCGCGCCGGCCTCTTCCCAGAGCGCTGCCGATTTCGGCGATCCGCCGGAATGGAACCTCGCCGATCTCTATTCCGGCATGGAAGCGCCGGAATTGAAGCGCGATATGGAGAAGGCGGCGGCCGACACCTTGCGCTTCGAAGCCCGCTGGAAGGGCACGCTGGCCGTGGAAGCGGCGCGCGGCGCCGAAGGCCGGCTGGGCGACGCGCTGAAGGAATACGAAGCGCTGGAAGAGCTGATGGGCCGCATCGGCTCCTATGCGGGCCTGGTCTATGCCGAAGACACGTCCGACCCCCAGCGCGCCAAGCTCTATGGCGACGTGCAGGAGAAGATGACCGACGCCAGCGCGCATCTGCTTTTCTTCGCGCTGGAACTGAACCTCGTCGACGATGCGCTGATCGAAAGCGCGCTCGCCGCCGATCCGGCCTTCGGCCACTACCGCCCCTGGGTGCTCGATCTGAGGATGGACAAGCCCTACCAGCTCGAGGACCGCATCGAGCAGCTTTTCCATGAAAAATCGATCACCGGGCGCGGCGCCTTCAACCGCCTGTTCGACGAGACGATGACCGACCTGCGTTTCGAGGTCGATGGCGAGAAGCTGGCCCTCGAGCCGACCTTGAACAAGCTGCAGGACGCCGACGGCGAGGTGCGCCGCGCGGCGGCCGAGGCCCTGGCCGCGACTTTCCGCAAGAATTTGCGGACTTTCACGCTGATCACCAACACCTTGTCCAAGGACAAGGAGATTTCCGATCGCTGGCGCGGCTTCCAGGATATCGCCGACTCCCGACATCTCGCCAACCGGGTCGAACGCAATGTCGTCGATGCGCTGGCCGCCGCCGTGCGTGAAGCCTATCCGCGCCTGTCACACCGCTACTATGCGATGAAGGCGCGCTGGCTCGGCATGGACGCCATGAACCACTGGGACCGCAACGCGCCGCTGCCCGAAACGCCGAAGGCGACGATCCCGTGGGACCAAGCGAAGGACACCGTTCTTTCCGCCTACAACCGCTTCTCGCCGGAGATGGCGGATATCGCACGCTCCTTCTTCGACCGCCGCTGGATCGACGCGCCGGTGCGTCCGGGCAAGTCGCCGGGCGCCTTCGCCCACCCGACCGTGCCGTCCGTTCATCCCTATGTGCTGCTGAACTATATGGGCAAGCCGCGCGACGTCATGACGCTCGCGCACGAACTCGGCCACGGCGTCCACCAGGTGCTGGCCGGCGGCCAGGGCGCGCTGATGGCCTCGACGCCGCTCACCCTTGCCGAGACTGCCTCGGTGTTCGGCGAGATGCTGACCTTCCGCTCGCTGCTCGACAACACCAAGGACCGCCGCGAGCGCAAGGCCATGCTGGCGCAGAAGGTCGAGGACATGATCAACACGGTCGTGCGCCAGATCGCCTTCTACGAATTCGAGCGCCGGGTGCATTCGGAACGCCGCAACGGCGAACTGACCTCGGACAGGCTCGGCGAATTCTGGTTGCAGGTGCAGGCGGAAAGTCTAGGCCCGGCGATCAGGCTGCGCGACGGCTACGAGACCTTCTGGACCTACATCCCGCATTTCATCCACTCGCCCTTCTACGTCTACGCTTACGCGTTTGGGGATTGCCTGGTGAACTCGCTCTACGCCGTCTACCAGAACGCGGAACGCGGCTTTCAGGAGAAATATTTCGACATGCTGCGCGCCGGCGGCACCAAGCATCATTCGGAACTGCTGAAGCCATTCGGGCTGGATGCCTCCGACCCCGCCTTCTGGCAGATCGGCCTCGGCGTCATCAGCGGGCTGATCGACGAGCTGGAAGCGCTGGATTGAGGCGCCTTACCCTCCCCCTTGTGGGGAGGGTCGATCCGTTGTGCGGATCGGGGTGGGGGTACTAAGAACGTGGCACCAACTTCTTCACCCCCACCCCGTCTCGTGGACGTTGCCGAGCAACGCCCACTCGCCGATCCTCCCCACAAGGGGGAGGGTAAAACCGCCGCCTCCTCCTTCGCCCTCTTCCGCGACGATCTTGCCGGACGCGAGGTCCTGTTCGAACGGCCTTCCGAAATCATCGCGCCGACGATCGCCGACGATTTCGAAACCGCGTTCGCGCATATCCAGGCAGCCCACGACGCCGGCAAATGGCTGGCCGGCTATTTCTCCTACGAGGCTGGGTATCTGCTCGAGCCGAAGCTTGCGCCGCTGTTGCCGCCCAGGCGCCGCGTGCCACTGTTTTGCCTCGGCGTGTTCGACCGACCCTCGGAACATGGGCTGGCCGCAGCGCCGGCGCCGACCAACGGACCCATTTTCGATGCCCGCGCAGGATGGTCCTTCCAGGAATACGAGAAACGCTTCGACCGGCTGCATGGCCATATCCGCAAGGGCGATTGCTATCAGGGCAACCTCACCTTCCCGGTCGATGCGCAATGGTCCGGCGATCCGCTCGCCGCCTTCAATGCGCTGACCGCGCGCCAGCCGGTGAAATACGGCGCGCTGATTTCACTTGGCGGCCCGACGATCCTGTCGCGCTCGCCGGAACTGTTTTTCAAAATCGATGCCCAAGGCTGGATCGAGACCCATCCGATGAAGGGCACCGCGCCACGCGGCGCTACGCCCGCCGAAGACCGGCGGCTCAAAACATTTCTGCGCAACGACGAGAAGAACCAGGCCGAAAACCGCATGATCGTCGACCTGCTGCGCAACGACATTTCCCTCATCAGCGAGGTCGGAACGCTCGACGTGCCGGAGCTTTTCCGCATCGAGACCTATCCGACCGTCCACCAGATGGTGAGCACGGTGCGGGCGAACCTTCTGCCCGGCCTGTCGATACGGCAGATTTTCGCGGCGCTCTTCCCCTGCGGCTCGATCACCGGCGCGCCGAAGATCCGCGCCATGGAAATCCTGCGCGAACTGGAGGACACTGCGCGCGGCGTCTATTGCGGCGCCATCGGCTGGATCGCTCCCAATGGCACGATGCGGTTCTCGGTGGCGATCCGAACGATCTCGCTCTTTGCAGACGGCGAGGCGGTCTACAATGTCGGCGGCGGCGTCGTGTTCGATTCCAGCGCGCGGGAGGAGTACGACGAGTGTCTGTTGAAAACACGCTTCGCGATGACGACACCGGCTTCGACCTGATCGAGACCCTGCGCTGGGAGCCCGGCGCGGGCTTTATCCGTCTCGAACGGCATCTGGCGCGTCTCTATGGCTCGGCGGCGGAACTCGGATTCGCCTGTGCGCCGGAAGCAATCGGCCAGGCGTTGCAAAGCGCTGTCGGGCAATCCGGCGCGGCTCTGCGTGTGCGTCTCGTGCTTGCACGGACCGGCGATGTCTCAGCCGCCGCCCAGCCCTACGAGCCTCTTTCCCCCGGCAAGGTCTGGCGGCTGCGGCTTGCCCGCACGCGTCTCGATTCGAGCGATATCCTTTTGCGGCACAAGACGACGCGGCGGGCGATCTATGTCCATGCGCGCTCGGAATATCTGGCGCAGCAGGCGGACGAGGTGCTCCTCGCCAATGAACGCGGCGAGCTGTGCGAAGGGACGATCACCAACATCTTCGCCGATTTCGGCGATGGCATCCTGGCCACGCCGCGCCTCGATTGCGGCTTGCTGCCCGGCGTCCTGCGCGCTGAACTGCTCGATGGGCACAAGGCCGAAGAGACGGTTTTTTCCTTTGCCGATCTCCGCTCGGCCAAGTCGATTTTGGTCGGCAATTCGCTGCGCGGACTGATCCCGGCCACATTGGACTGACCCCGGCGCCATTCGCAAAAATCCGGCTCCTGCCGCACGGTAACCGCCGGCCCGATTGGCGGTTTGTGCTGGTTTGTGACAATGATCTATGGTTTAGCGCCCTGACTGATGCCCTGAAAAGTCGTAGATTTTGAAACAATTTCGAGGAGTTGGCTAAAAAATGGCGAATGAATCCTGGCCCGTCCATGGAGAAATCACCGGTCCCGTCGTGATGATCGGTTTCGGTTCGATAGGCCGCGGCACGCTGCCGCTCATCGAGCGCCATTTCAAGTTCGACAAGTCGCGCATGACCGTCATCGATCCTCGCGACATCGACCGCAAATTGCTCGATGACCGCGGCATCACCTTCATGCAGGAAGCGGTGACCAGGAAGAACTACAAGAAGCTGCTGACCCCGCTTCTCACCGAAGGCGGCGGCCAGGGCTTCTGCGTCAATCTTTCGGTCGATACCTCGTCGCTGGAGCTGATGAAGCTCTGCCGCAAGCTCGGCGTGCTCTACATCGATACGGTGATCGAGCCGTGGCTCGGTTTCTATTTCGACGACAAGGCCGACAACGCCTCGCGCACCAACTATGCGTTGCGCCAGACTGTTCGCGAAGAGGTCGAAAAGAACCCGGGCGGCACGACCGCGCTTTCGTGCTGCGGTGCCAATCCAGGCATGGTTTCGTGGTTCGTCAAGCAGGCGCTGGTCAATCTCGCCACCGATCTCGGCCTGGAGTTCTCCGAGCCCGCGACCGGCGACCGCGAAGGCTGGGCCAGGCTCATGCAGCAGGCCGGCGTCAAGGGCATCCACATCGCCGAGCGCGATACCCAGCGCGCCAAGAAGCCGAAACCGATGAACGTGTTCTGGAACACCTGGTCGGTGGAAGGCTTCATTTCCGAGGGCCTGCAGCCGGCGGAACTCGGCTGGGGCACCCACGAGGACTGGATGCCCAAGAACGCCAGGCAGTACAAGCATGGTCCGCAGTCCGCCATCTATCTCGAGCAGCCCGGCGCCAACACCCGCGTCCGCACCTGGTGCCCGACGCCGGGGCCGCAATACGGCTTCCTCGTCACCCATAACGAGGCGATCTCCGTCGCCGATTTCTTCACGGTGCGCGGCAAGAAGGGCAAGGTCCACTACCGCCCGACCTGTCACTATGCCTACCACCCCTGCAACGATGCCCTGCTCTCGCTCGACGAGATGTTCGGCGCAGCCGGCAAGGCGCAGCCGGTGCAGCACGTTCTCGACGAGAACGAGCTGGTCGACGGCGTCGACGAGCTCGGCGTGCTGCTCTACGGCCACGCCAGGAACGCCTACTGGTTCGGCTCGCAGCTTTCATTGCAGGAAGCCCGCAAGCTTGCTCCCTACCAGAACGCCACCGGCATGCAGGTCACGTCGGCGGTTCTCGCCGGCATGGTCTGGGCGCTCGAAAACCCGGAGGCCGGCATCGTCGAGGCCGACGAGATGGACTACCGGCGCTGCCTCGAAATCCAGATGCCGTATCTGGGGCCGGTCAAGGGCTACTACACCGACTGGACGCCTCTCGAGGGAAGGCCGGGGCTTTTCCACGAGGACATCGACAAGAAAGACCCGTGGCAGTTCCGCAACATCCTGGTCAGATAGCGCCAGCCCCCCTCCCTTTCGACGCCTTGCAATCGCCCGGAAATCGGGCGATTGAAATGGAGCGGATCGAGGAGAGGACTTCATTGATGAATACAGCGCGCAAAATGCTTCCGGCTGGTTGCGCAGCCGCCTTGGCGGTCATGCTTGCCGCCTGCACCACCAGCGGCCCGCCCGAGCCGTCCATGGGCCAGCAGGCGCCGAGCGGCGTCGAAGGCTCGTGGATCGACGCCAAGGGCACCGGCCTGTCGACACTGGCGGGCGGACGCTTCCAGACCGTTGCCACCGACACAGGCCAGAAACTGTCCGACGGCAGCTATACGATGACGGGCGCAGCCTCCGTTGAAATCAACGGCACATCGCTGATCCGCCAGTCGGGCATCAGCTTCAACTGCCTGCTTGTTTCGACCAACCAGATGAACTGCACCAGCGCCTCCGGCCAGAATTTCGTTCTGACGCGGCGCGTCTGAGACCACGGGCATTTCAATCCAGGGCAGCGGCTCGCCGCTGCCCTTTTGTTTGCGTCAACCGGCTGCATCTATCCGTAAAGGCATTTCCGCCAGGCGCCGGATGCCTGCCCCGACTTCGCCGGCAAACCGAGCCGCGATTCCGCTTGCATCCATAAAACCGGGGTGTGAACATGGCTGCCAGAAAAGCCGTTACACGCCAGTCAAACAAGGCGGTTAAACGCCTGAAGCGATCCATCGGGAGAATGCAATGAAGAAACTCGCCGCCATCGCCGCTCTGTCGGCATCGACGCTCGGTATGGGCACGGGCGCGTCCTTTGCCGACTACACGTTGAACATTCTCCACATCAACGACTGGCACAGCCGCATCGAAAGCAACAACAAGTATGAATCGACCTGCTCTGCCGAGGAGGAGACCAAGGGCGAGTGCATCGGCGGCGCGGCAAGGCTGCTGACCGCCATCGCGCAGGAGCGCAAGAAACTCGACGGCCAGAACGTGCTGCTGCTCAATGGCGGCGACAATTTCCAGGGCTCGCTTTTCTACACCACCTACAAGGGCAAGGTGGAAGCGGAATTCCTCAATGAGATGAAGTTCGACGCCATGACCGTCGGCAACCACGAGTTCGACGACGGCGAAGACGCGCTGGCGCCGTTCCTGGATGTCATCAAGTTCCCGGTTCTGTCGGCCAATGTGAAGGCCAGCGCCGCCGCCAAAATCGGCGACCGCATCAAGCCCTCCGTCGTGCTCGATGTCGGCGGCCAGAAGATCGGCATCGTCGGCGCGGTGACCACGGAAACGCCGGACATCGCATCGCCGGGTCCCAACATCACCATCGAGGACGACGTCAAGACCATCACCGCCGAAGTCGAGAAGCTGAAGGGCGAAGGCGTCAACAAGATCATCGCGCTGACCCATGTCGGCTATCCGCGCGATAAGGAGATGATCGCCAGGATCCCCGGCGTCGACATCGTTGTCGGCGGCCACACCCATTCATTGCTGTCGAACACCGACGCCAAGGCCGAAGGCCCGTATCCGACGATGATCGACAATCCCGACGGCTACAAGGTGCCGGTCACCCAGGCCGCGTCCTATTCGAAATATCTCGGCGAGTTCAAGGTCGTCTTCGACGACAATGGCGTCGTCAAGGAAGCCAGCGGCGACCCGATCTATCTCGACAAGTCGATCACGCCGGACGCCGCCGCGCTCACCCGCATCAAGGAACTGGGCGCGCCGATCGAGGAGCTGAAAAACAAGGAAGTCGGCGAGACCTCCGGTCCGGTCGACGGCAGCCGCGAAACCTGCCGGGCGCGCGAATGCGAGATGGGCAACCTCGTCTCCGACGCCATTCTCGACCGCGTCAAGGATCAGGGCGTCTCCATCGTCGTCTCCAACGGCGGCGGCCTGCGCGCCTCCATCGACCAGGGCAAGGTGACGATGGGCGAAGTTCTGACCGTGCTGCCCTTCCAGAACACCGTCGCCACCTTCCAGATCGCCGGCAAGGATCTCGTCGCCGGGCTGGAGAGCGGCGTCAGCCAGCTCGAGGACGGCGCCGGCCGCTTCCCGCAGGTCGCCGGGCTGAAATATTCGTTCGACAAGTCGGTCGCGCCGAACCAGGGCCGCGTCAAGGATGTCCAGGTGATGGATGGCGGCGAATGGAAGCCGATCGATCCCGAGAAGGACTATCTGGTCGCCACCAACAACTACGTGCGCCAGGGCGGCGACGGCTACAAGGTCTTCGCCGACAAGGCCAAGAACGCCTATGACTACGGTCCGGGCCTGGAACAGGTCGTGGCCGACTACATCAGCGCCCACAGCCCGTACCAGCCGAAGGTTGAGGGCCGCATCACCGAGGTAGCGGCTGCCACCACGGCACAACCGGCCAAGCCTGCCGAAGCAGAACCAGCCAAGCCGGCTGACGCCAAGCCGGCTGACGCGGCACAGGCCCCTGCTCCCGTTCCGGCGGCTCCAGCGCCTGCCGCCCCGGCACCAACCGAAGCAACTCCCGCGGCTCCTGCTCCTGCTCCAGCAACTCCAGCGACGGCAGCCCCTGCACCGGCGCCAGCACAGCCCGCTCCGGCTGCGACCGAGGCTGCGCCCGCGCCGAAACTGCCCGACCTGCCGGCCGGCTCCGCCGACATCGCCAAGACGCCGCCGACCGCTCCTGCCAAAGCCCCCGCGTCGGCCGCTCCGGCACCGGTCGCGAACCAGCCCGGCAATGCGGCACCGCCAGCCCAGCCAGCAACGGACGCGGCAGCGCCTGCCTCCGGAGCGGAGACAACGCACGCGATCGTCAAGGGCGATACCTATTGGGACATCGCCGAGCAGGCCTATGGCGACGGCGCGAAATGGAAACGCATCTCGGAAGCCAATCCGGAATATCAGCCGCGCCACCTGCCGGTCGGCGTCGACCTGAAGATTCCGGCTGCGAACTGAGGCCGCTTTTCAACGAAATGGCACCCGCCCACACAGACCGGGAGGGTGTTTTCGTTCCACGCTTCTCTTCCGGGTGCGGCTACAGGTGGCATTGAAATGCCTCCGCGGATCGCTAGTTTCCGGCCATGCCCAACGGAACAGCAGATAGAACCCAGGTGAAGCCCGCACGCTCTCCCGCATCCCGGTCGAAGGTCCCCGCCGAGCTGCCGGCCGCTCACCCGCCGGTGAAAACCGGCAAGGTCGGCGTCATGCTGCTCAATCTCGGCACGCCGGACGGCACCGATTTCACGCCGATGTGGCGTTACCTGCGTGAATTCCTGTCCGATCCGCGCGTCATCGAGCTCAACAAGGCGATCTGGTATCCGATCCTCTACGGCCTGGTGCTGACGACCCGGCCCAAGAAATCAGGCGCCAACTATGACCGGATATGGAACCGCGAGCGCGACGAGTCGCCGCTGCGAACCTTCACGCGCAGCCAGGCCGAGAAGCTTTCCGCTGCCTTGGCCGATATGCCGGATGTCGTCGTCGACTGGGCCATGCGCTACGGCAACCCGTCAACCGCGAGCGTTGCCGAGAAGCTGCGCGCGCAAGGCTGCGAGCGCATCCTGTCCTTCCCGCTCTATCCGCAATATTCGGCCACCACGACAGCCACTGCCAACGACCAGCTTTTCCGCGCGCTGATGACGATGCGCCGGGCGCCGGCCGTGCGCACCGTCCCGCCCTACTATGACGAGCCAGCCTATATCGACGCGCTGGCCAATTCGATAAAGGCGCATCTGGCCACGCTGGCGTTCGAACCGGAAGTGGTCATCGCCTCCTATCACGGCATCCCCAAGCCCTATTTCGAGAAGGGTGACCCCTACTACTGCCACTGCCAGAAAACGACGCGGCTGTTGCGTGAGAAGCTCGGCTGGAGCGAGCAGAAACTGATCGCCACTTTCCAGTCGCGCTTCGGCGCGCAGGAGTGGCTGCAGCCTTATACGGACAAGACTGTCGAGAAGCTGGCCAGGGAAGGCGTCAAATCCATAGCCATCGTCAATCCCGGCTTTTCGGTCGACTGCATCGAGACGCTGGACGAGATCGGCCGCGAAGTACGCGACGAATTCCTGCACGCAGGCGGCGAGAACTTCGCTCATATCCCCTGCCTCAACGACAGCGCCGGGGGCATGGCGGTGATCGAAGCCCTGGTGCGGCGGGAGCTTTCCGGCTGGGCCTAGGGCGAGCGCTCGGAACCGAAGGTTCCAACACACGTTGACGAGGGCCTTTGCGAGGACCTCGATGAAACGAAAACTTGACCTCAGGACCGGCCGCCCGGTCTGGTTCGCATACCGTGCGGCAACCGTGCCCACAGAAAAGCTGACGCGCGACATCAAGACCGACGTTTTGGTGGTCGGCATGGGCGTGAGCGGCGCCATGATCGCCGAAGCGCTGACGGCGCGCGGCCATGCGGTGGTCTGCATTGATCGCCGCGGGCCTCTCAAGGGTTCGACTTCTGCCACGACCGCGCTCGTGCAGTTCGAGATCGACCAGCCCCTCACAACGCTTTCCAGCATGATCGGCAAGGAAAAGGCCATGCAGGCGTGGCGGCGTTCGCGCCTCGCGGTCTCGAATCTCCAGGGCCGCATTGCCGAGCTGGGCATCGACTGCCGCCTTGTGGCCCGGCCATCGCTCTATCTGGCCGGCGATGTCATGGGCTCCAGCGAGTTGGAAACCGAGGCCAGAGCGCGGCGGCAGGCCGGCATTGGCGCATTCTATCTCCCCCGCAAAGCCCTCGAAGACCGCTTCGGCATCAAACGACCGGGCGCTGTCCTCAGCCGTGACAATCTCGCGCTCGAACCGCGCATGCTGACCGCCGGCCTGCTGTTGAAAACGCTGGAACGCGGCGCGCGGTTTTACGCCCCCGTCGAAGCCGCCGCCCTCGAGGATGACCGCGACGGCGTGACGGTGGCGACGAAGTCCGGACCGACGATCCGGGCCAGGCATCTGGTGTTGGCGACCGGCTATGAACTGATGGACATGGTGCCGCGCGCCAAGCACCAGATCATCTCCACCTGGGCCATTGCCACGCGACCGCAGAAGCAGGCGGTCTGGCCGGAAGAGGCGTTCATCTGGGAGGCGTCCGACCCCTATCTCTACATGCGCACGACCGCGGACGGCCGTGTCATCTGCGGCGGCGAGGACGAGGATTTTTCCGACGAAGAGGAACGGGACAGACTGATCCCGGCAAAGAGCGCCCGCATCGCAGCCAAGCTTTCCAGGCTCTTTCCGGGGCTGGACACCGAACCGGAATTTTCCTGGGCCGGCGCGTTCGGCACCACGACCACCGGTCTGCCCTATATCGGCGCCATACCGCGCCATCCGCGCATCCACGCCGTCATGGGCTATGGCGGCAACGGCATCACCTTTTCACAGATCGCATCGGAAGTCCTCGCTTCGGCGCTCGATGGCGTCGAGGATGCCGACGCCGCGCTCTTCGGCTTCAACCGCTGAGACCCATCCAACAAACCGCCTGGTCCCCGATTGTAACGCCCCGGAAACATCCTTAAGTGTTTTTGGACGCGAAGATGGGCTTGGCGCTGCGATCGAGGGAGAAGCAGATGGATTTCACCGGTTACGATGTCGTCATTCCGGTTCTTGTCGTTCTTGTCCTGCTTATCCTCTTCACCGGCGTCAAGACGGTGCCGCAAGGCTACAACTATACCGTCGAGCGTTTCGGCCGCTACACCAAGACGCTGGAGCCCGGCCTCAACCTGATCGTCCCCTTCATCGACCGCATCGGCGCCAAGATGAACATGATGGAGCAGGTGCTCGACGTTCCCACGCAGGAGATCATCACCCGCGACAACGCCATCGTCGCCGTCGACGGTGTCGCTTTCTACCAGGTGCTCAACGCGCCGCAGGCGGCCTACCAGGTCGCCGGGCTGCAGAACGCCATCCTCAACCTCACCATGACCAACATCCGCACGGTCATGGGTTCGATGGATCTGGACGAACTGCTCTCCAACCGCGACGCCATCAACGAGCGCCTGCTGCGCGTCGTCGACGAGGCTGCGCATCCCTGGGGCATCAAGATAACCCGCGTCGAAATCAAGGACATCAATCCGCCGGCAAATCTGGTGGAATCCATGGGCCGCCAGATGATGGCGGAACGCAACAAGCGCGCGCAGATCCTCGAAGCGGAAGGTCTCAAGCAGTCGCAGATTCTCGAGGCCGAGGGCCGCAAGGAAGCCGCCTTCCGCGACGCCGAAGCCCGCGAACGGTCGGCGGAAGCCGAAGCCCGCGCCACACAGGTCGTCTCGGAGGCGATTTCGAAGGGTGACGTGCAGGCTTTGAACTACTTCGTCGCCCAGAAATACACAGAGGCTCTGACCCGCATCGGTTCGGCCAGCAATTCCAAGCTTGTGCTGATGCCGATAGAGGCCTCGTCGCTGATCGGTACGCTTGGCGGCATCGGCGAAATTGCCCGTGAAGTGTTCAAGGGCGACGGGCAAGGCAGCGGCCAGAGAGCGGCGGGCCGTCCACCCGTCGTTCGCTCCGGCGAAAGCTGACAGGCCGGGGCTGCACCATGCTGGAGCGTCTGTTCACCGAACTCGGTCCCTGGAACTGGATGGTCCTGGGCCTTATCCTGCTGATCCTGGAAATCGTCGTTCCCGGCGTTTTCCTGCTGTGGATCGGTATAGCCGCCTTGCTGATCGGCGCCGTTTCGATGCTGATCTGGGACACCGCTTTCTGGGCCTGGCAGGTGCAGGTCGTCGCCTTCCTGCTGCTGTCCCTCATATCGGCCTATGTCGGCAAGAAGATCATCCGCGGGCGCGGAGACGTTTCCGACCAGCCTCTCCTCAATCGCCGCGGCGAACAGATGATCGGCAGGACGGCGACGCTTGCGGAGCCCATCCGTGAGGGCCGTGGCCGTATCCAGCTTGGCGATACGCTGTGGCGGGTTTCTGGTCCCGACCTGCCTGCCGGCGCCCGCGTGCGAGTCACCGGGGCTGCCGAAACCGATCTAGAGTTGACGGTGGAAGCGATTTCCTAACCGGCGTTACGACTGGCTTCGAAGCCGTCAGGCCGCCCCGATCCGCAGCAGGTCGTGCAGATGGACGAGGCCCACTGGCCGCCCCTCCTCGACGACGATCAGCGTTGTTATCGATGATGCATTGATCGTTTGCAGCGCTGTCGCCACCAGTGTTTCAGGCCCGATGGCCTTGGGCTTCCGGGTCATGATCTCGTCCACGGACATGTTGAGCAGATCACGCCCGATCTGCCGCCTGATGTCGCCGTCGGTGACGATGCCGGCCAGCGAGCCGTCGGTGGCCGTCACCGCAACGCAGCCGAAGCCTTTTCGCGAAAGCTCTTCAATCGCCGCGCGCACGCCGGTGCCCAAAGTGACCAGCGGCACCTCATCGCCTGTATGCATCACCTCACGGACCTGAGTGAGGTTCGCGCCCAACTGGCCGCCGGGGTGGAAGGTGCGGAAGTGGTCCGGCGTGAAGCCGCGCGCCTCCAGCAGCGCGATGGCCAGCGCGTCGCCCATGACAAGTTGTAGCAGCGTCGAGGTCGTCGGCGCCAGTCCGTGCGGACAGGCTTCCGGCGCGCGCGGCAGGGCCAGCACGACATCGGCCGCGCGCGCCAGCGCCGATTTCGTGCCCGCCGTGAGTGCGATCAGCGGAATCGAGAAGCGCCGCGAATAGGCTATGATGCCTTTCAGTTCGGCGCTCTCGCCCGACCATGACAGCGCGATGATGGCATCGTCATTCGCGATCATGCCGAGATCGCCATGGTTGGCTTCCGCCGGATGGACGAAGAAGGCCGGCGTGCCAGTCGAGGCCAGCGTCGCCGCGATCTTGGAACCGATGTGCCCGCTCTTGCCGACGCCGGTGACGATAACGCGTCCGTCGATGCCGGCGAGGATTTCAACAGCTTGCGCGAATGGCTCGGCCAATCCCGTTTCCAGGGCGGTCACCAGCGCATCCAGCCCGGTGCGTTCGATCGACACCGTCCTCAGGCCCGACTCGATCGAGGCGCGGCCATCCGGCTTTTTCTTCTTCAGCGATCCAGCATGCATGGTTTGCGCTTACCGCCTCAGCCGCTTTCTGTCCAACTCTATCGCCCCGCCGCCACGACCGGCAACAGCTTTCAACGCTCCGTTAACCATCGCCGTTTACGGTTCGGTAAGTATGGCGCGTGCGCCGAAGCAGTGGTGAACATGTCGCGGGCCCAGCCTGAACACAAAAGCGGTCGAAACGGCTCGGCGCCCTGCGTGCTGTTGCTGGCAGCGGGCGCTTTTGCGCTCGCGCAGCCTTCGCTGCTTTATGCTCAGGACAGCGGCCTGCGCGGCGCGATGACCGACCCCCTGCGGCTCTACGGCAGGCAGCCGACCGGAACACAGGCCGCGCCGGTCGATCCGCTGCCGGCGTTGCCCGGCACGATGGCAGCGCCGGCCTATCAGCCAAGCAGCCCCGGCGCGACGCCCGACACAACCGGCGATCCAGCAACGGCGGCAGCGCCCGAAGACCCGCTGGCGGCGTTCGAGGATGCCGGCGCTGCCGCACCCATTCCCCAACGCCGCCCCGGTTCTGCCGCGCGCGCCAGCAATTCGACGACTGCGGTTGACGAAGCGGACACGACGGCCAGCACCGCCGACACGACCGTCGATGCCAATACCGCCTCCGCTGCGGCGGAGGAAAAAGAAAACGAAAACGGCAATCTGCGCGCCGCAACGGTGGATTCCGAATTGCGCGAGCCGCTCGATCCGGGCGCCGAACGCACCGGTTCGATCGATGGCAGGGCGGCGAAGCGCGACGAGGAGCCGTTCGCGCCCGTCGGCATCAGGTTCGGCAGCTTCATCCTGAAACCGACGCTGGAAGAAGGCATCACCGTCAGCTCCAACGCCAATTCCAGCTATGGCGGCAAGCCGGGCGTTCTTTCGGAATCCACCCTGCGCTTCGAGGCCGCATCCGACTGGGAGCGGAATTCCGCGCTCATCAGCGGTTACGGCACATATCGCAAGTCGCTTTCTGGCGAGGAGATCGAGGAAACGAAAGGCCGCATCGACGGCACGTTGAACATCGATCTCGACAAGGAGCTCCGCGCCATCGCCAAGCTCGGTTACGAGCGCGCGCCGGAATCCGCCTCGTCGCCGGTGATCATTTCAGGCACGGCCTCGCAGCCGCTGCGGCAGACCTTCGACGGCAGCCTCGGGCTGGAAAAAAATGTCGGCAAAGCGCGCTTCGGCATCACCGGCGCGGTCGAGCATGAGGACTATGGCGACGCCGAGCTTTCAATGGGCGGAACGCTTTCCCAGAAAGAACGAAACTTCACGCTCTATTCGACCCGGCTGCGCGGCGGATACGAGATTTCCCCGGCCATCACGCCATTCGCCGAACTGGAGCTGGGTCGCCGCGTCTACGACATGCGCACCGACCTCAACGGTTACGAACGCTCGGCCACCCGTGTCGGCGGCCGCGCCGGCATCGAGCTCGACATGGGTGAAAAGCTCGGCGGCGAATTCTCCGCCGGCTGGCTCCGGGAAACGCTGGATGACGACAGGCTCGATCCAGTCGCCGGAGCAACCCTCAACGCCGATCTGCGCTGGTCGCCGCAACGCGGCACCACGGTCGGCCTGAACGGCACCACCACGGTCGAGGGCACCACCAGCGCCGGCGAGAGCGGTTCGATCCTCTATTCCAGCCGCCTTTCCGTGGAACGCGAGATTCGCGCCAACCTGACGGGAACCGCCATTCTCGGCGCCGACTGGCGCGACTATGTCGGCACCAACGGCCATGATCTGACGCTGAGCGCCGAGGCCGGGCTGACCTGGTGGATCAACCGCTATGTCGGGCTGACGACGCGGGCGCGGCATGAGCGGCTCAAGAGCAATTTGCCGGACCGCGACGCCACCACCAACAGCATCTTCGTCGGCATGAAGCTGCAGCGCTAGCAGCCGCTGCTCACTCCGCCGCGGACTTGCGCCCTTCCGGTTTCAGCTCGCTCAGCAGCGTGCGGATGACGTCCGCCATGCTATGGTTCATGTCGCTGCGCGACAGCGCGAAGGCGACATTGGCTTCGACGAAGCCTTCCGGCGACCCGCAGTCGAAGGTCCTGCCCTGATAGTGGTAGCCGTAGAAGCCCTGCTGCTGGTGCAGCTTGAGCATCGCATCGGTAAGCTGGATCTCGTTGCCGGCGCCCTTCTCCTGGCTTTCGAGAATGGAGAAAATCTCCGGCTGCAGGATATAGCGTCCGTTGATGTAGAGATTGGACGGCGCCGTGCCCTTCGCCGGCTTCTCCACCATCTTGGTGATGCTGAAGCCCGTATGGGCATCCTCGCCACGCCCGACGATGCCGTATTTGTGGGTCTCGGACGGATCGCACTCCTCGACCGCGATGATGCTGCCGCCGGTCTTGTCGTAAAGATCGACCATATCCTTCATGCAGCCATGATCGGGCAACGTAATCATGTCCGGCAACAAAAGCGCGAACGGTTCGTTGCCGACCAGTTCGCGCGCGCACCATACGGCATGGCCGAGGCCGAGAGGCTCTTGCTGACGGGTGAAGCTGGTCTGGCCCGCCATCGGTTGCAACCCCTGCAGCTTCGCCAATTGGTCGGTCTTGCCGCGCTGCGACAGCGTATGGTTGAGCTCGAACTGGATGTCGAAATGATCCTCGATGACCGCCTTGTTGCGGCCGGTGACGAAGATGAAATGCTCGATGCCCGCTTCCCGCGCCTCGTCGACGACATACTGGATGACGGGCCGGTCCACGACGGTCAGCATCTCCTTCGGAATGGCCTTGGTGGCGGGTAGGAACCGCGTTCCCAGGCCTGCGACGGGAAAAACTGCCTTGCGAACTTTTTTCATGAGCCAATTATCCGTTTGATATTGTTATGGGGCAACCCGAATTCGGGGACATTATCACGCCGAAATTGAGGAATAGCGAATGCACAATGGATATCTTGCAGGCGACAAAAGCGTGAGCGCGCTTTTTGTTCCGGGGAACACCATGGTAAACCAATTGCTAACCGGCATAGGCGATGAATGATCTTCCTGCGATGAAGAAGGAGGAAAAAATGTCCGCTCGCACCGCCGCTCAGCGCCTGACCGGCATTCTAGTCGCCGCCGGTCTGTCGCTCGCTTTCGTCCTGCCGAGCGGCGTCGCCCGGGCCGACGCCGGCTTCCGCAACTGGATCGCCAGCTTCCGTTCGACCGCCATGCAGAGCGGCGTCTCCGGCGCGATCTACGACCGCGCCTTCCGCGGCATCAGCGATGTCGATCCCGAAGTACTCGAAAAGGCGCGCTACCAGCCCGAATTCAAGGCGGAGGCCTGGGACTATTTCGACAATCGCGTGCATGAGGATTCGATCGCCAACGGCCGCGCCATGGCGCGAAAGTGGAAGCCATGGCTTGACCGGATCGAGCAGCGTTTCGGCGTCGACCGCTATGTCCTGCTCGCCATCTGGTCGATGGAATCGAATTACGGCGAAATCCTTAAGCGCGACGACGTGATGCGCAACGTCGTGCGCTCGCTCGCGACCCTCGGCTATGCGGACAAGAAGCGGGCAAAGTTCGCGCGCACGCAGTTGATCGCAGCCCTGAAAATCCTCCAGAGTGGCGATATAGACGAAAGCCATCTCAGCGGCTCATGGGCAGGGGCCATGGGACACACCCAGTTCATTCCGACGAGCTATCAGGCCTATGCGGTCGATATGGATGGCAACGGCAAGCGCGACATCTGGAACTCGGTGCCCGATGCGCTGGCCACCGCCGCCAACCTTCTGCGCAAGAATGGCTGGCAGGCCGGCAAGACATGGGGCTACGAGGTCAAGCTTCCGGAAGGAAGGAAATTCCCGTCCGGCTCGATGTCGGTGGCCAAATGGCAGGCCTTGGGATTGACCCGAGTCAGCGGCAAGGCTTTTCCGCACTCGTCCGACCGCGCCGAGCTGAAACTCCCCGGCGGCAGAAGTGGTCCGGCCTTCCTCGTCATCAAGAATTTCTCGGTCATCAAGCGCTACAACAACGCCGATAAATATGCCTTTGCCGTCGGCCTTCTTGCCGACGAGATCGCCGGTTACGGTGGACTGGTCAATGACTGGAGCCGGCCTTTCACCAAGCTGACCTTCGTCGAAAAGCAGGAATTGCAGCAGCGTCTTTCCGACCATGGTTATTACACCGGCAAGTTCGACGGCAAGATCGGCGAAGGGTCGAAAGCCGCCATCATGTCCTTCCAGGCGCAGGCGGGCTTGACCCAGGATGGGCATCCGAGCATGGAAGTGCTCAAGTGGCTGCGGAAAAAATAGCCACGGCTGAGGGAGGAACTGTTTGAGATCGGCGCGTATCCGAAAAATCGCATTTCGCGTGCCGATCCTGCTGTTCGCCACTGCCGTTCTGGTGGCAGCCGCCTTCACTGCTTTCGACAGTTCTGCATTCGCCCAGGAACGTGACTATTACCGTCCCTGGTCGTTGCGCGACCTCCTCTTCAGGAACCGAAACGAATTTCCGGAACCGCCACCCCCTTACAGGCCGAAAGCCAAGGCCAAGGTCCGCAAGGCAGCGCCGGTCGAACCGAAAATTCCCGTGGTGGAAAAGGCGGCGGACGCCCGCACAGTGCTCGTCGTCGGCGACTTCATGGCCAGCGGTCTTGCCGAGGGGCTCGACGCCGTTTTCGCCGACAATCCCGCTATCCGGATAGTGGACGAGGGCAAAGGCTCGTCCGGCCTGGTGCGGCTGGATGTCTATGACTGGCCGGGCGGCGTCAAGGCGCTGATCGAGGCCGAGAAGCCGGCCGTCGTCCTCGTCATGGTCGGCTCGAACGACCGCCAGCAGATGAAGGTCGGCGATGCGCGCGAGCCGGCGCGCAGCGAGCGCTGGACCAAGGAATACGAAACGCGCGCGGCAGCGCTGGGCGAGGCGATTGCCTCGACCAAGGTTCCCTATCTGTGGGTCGGCATGCCGGCCTTTAGGGTCGGCACCATGACATCCGACATGCTGGCCTTCAACGATATCTACCGTTCCGCCGCCGAAGGCGCCGGCGGCGAGTTCGTCGATGTCTGGGATGGCTTCGTCGACGAGGACGGCGTCTTCGTCAGCACCGGTCCCGACGTCAACGGCCAGCCGGTGCGGCTGCGTTCCGACGACGGCATCAACATGACCCGCGCCGGCAAGCGCAAGCTGGCCTTCTACGCCGAAAAACCGTTGATGAAACTGTTGGGAATTGCGGCGCCGGCTGGCGCGGCAACAGCGCTTCCGGAAATTTCTCCGACCGGCAAACCTGCCGAGCCATTCGTGCCCGCGGCGGTTGATCGCACGCCGCCGATTTCCCTGAACGATCCGGCGCTGGACGGCGGCGCCGAACTGCTTGGCGCAGAACCCGCCGGCAAGACCGAACAGCCTACGCCGGCGAAAAAGCTGGCCGAAAACCCCTCGCCCGGACGCGCCGACGATTTTTCCTGGCCGCCCAGGCAAGCGCCTGCGAAGACGGCGGCCACTTCAGGCGACAAGACGACGGCGATCAAGCGCTAGAGGAATCAGCTGCTGCTGCTCAGCGCGGCAGGACCGATGCCCCCATCAGCGCCTCGTCGATGGAGCGAGCCGCCTGCCGGCCTTCGCGGATTGCCCAGACCACGAGCGACTGACCGCGCCGCACATCTCCGGCGGCGTAGAGCTTTTCGACGTTGGTCTTGTAGTCGAGGTCGTTGGCGCCGACATTCTTCGACCGGCGGCTGTCCGTGGCGACCTCCAGCGAGCCTTCCAGTTCCGACAGGATACCCTTGCCCAGCGGCCCGGCAAAGCCGATGGCGATGAAGGCGAGGTCGGCGCGGATGACGAATTCGGTGCCGGCGACCGGCTTGCGCTTGTCGTCGACTTCGCAGCAGCGGACGCCGGTCAGTTCACCGTCCTCGCCGATGAATTCCAGCGTCGCAACCTGGAACTCGCGCTCCGCGCCCTCGGCCTGGCTGGACGAGGTGCGCATCTTGGTCGCCCAATAGGGCCACACGGCGAGCTTGTCTTCCTTTTCCGGCGGCTGCGGGCGGATGTCCAGCTGGGTGACGCGCACCGCGCCCTGGCGGAACGCCGTGCCGACGCAATCGGAAGCGGTATCGCCGCCGCCGACCACGACGACATGCTTGCCACCGGCGACGATCGGCTTCGACGGCCATGCGACGGACTGGATATCCTCGCCGCCGACGCGCTTGTTCTGCTGCACCAGATAGGGCATCGCATCGTAAACGCCTTGCAGGTTGTCGCCCGGAATGCCGGCCATACGCGGCGTTTCGGAACCGCCGCAATAGAGCACGGCGTCGTAGTCCGAGAGCAATTCCGCCACCGGCTTGTCGACCCCGACATTGACGCCGCAGAAGAAGGTGACCCCCTCGCCGCTCATCTGCTCGACGCGCCGGTCGATATAGTGCTTTTCAATCTTGAAGTCGGGAATGCCGTAACGCATCAGCCCGCCCGGCCGGCTTTCGCGCTCGTAGACATGAACCTCGTGGCCCGCGCGCCCCAATTGTTGCGCCGCGGCCATGCCAGCCGGACCGGAGCCGATGACGGCGACGCGTTTGCCGGTCTTCTTCTCCGGTGGATAGGGCCGGATGTGGCCGGTCTCGTAGGCCTTGTCGGCAATCGCCTGCTCGACCGTCTTGATGGCGACCGGAATGTCCTCGAGGTTCAGCGTGCAGGCCTCTTCGCAAGGCGCGGGGCAGATGCGGCCGGTGAATTCGGGAAAATTGTTGGTCGAATGCAGATTGCGGATCGCCGCGTCCCAGTCGCCGCTGTAGACGAGGTCGTTCCAGTCGGGGATCTGGTTGTGAATCGGACAGCCGGTCGGCCCGTGGCAGAACGGAATGCCGCAATCCATGCAGCGCGCGGCCTGTTTCTCGACCTCTTTATCCGACATCGGCAACGTGAATTCGCGAAAATGGCGAATGCGGTCTGAGGCCGGCTGGTACTTGTGAACCTGCCGGTCGATCTCGAGAAAACCTGTAACCTTGCCCATAGTCAGTTCCTGCAATCCTGGGGCGGGCCTTGCCGCCGCACCCGTTATCTCCATAAGGCCGCTGTTGCAACCTTGCCGGTCGGGCGCTGGAAGTGTTGTCGGTAAGAACGCTGCCGCAAGCCCTGGCTTGCGGCGGCGTCGAGCTATTCGGCCGCCACGTTCATGCGCGAGCGTTCCATCTCCTGCAGCGCGCGGCGATATTCGACCGGCATGATCTTGCGGAATTTCGGCCGGTAGGTGGCCCAGTTTTCGAGGATTTCCTTGCCCCGCGTCGAGCCCGTGTAGTGAACATGGTTCGAGATCAGCTGGTACAGGCGCTCCTCGTCATGGCTGGTCATGTCGCCGGAAACGTCGACACGGCCCTTGTGATCGAGATCGCCGCCATGGTGCAGCAGCTTCTCCATCAGGTCGTCTTCTTCCGGCACCGGCTCGAGCTCCACCATGGCCATGTTGCAGCGTTCGGCGAAATCGCCCGCCTCGTCCAGCACATAGGCGACGCCGCCCGACATGCCGGCGGCGAAGTTGCGGCCGGTCTGGCCGATGACGACGACGATACCGCCGGTCATGTACTCGCAGCCATGGTCGCCGACGCCCTCGACGACGGCGGCGGCGCCCGAATTGCGCACGGCGAAGCGCTCGCCGGCGACGCCGCGGAAGTAGCACTCGCCCTCGATCGCGCCGTAGAGCACCGTATTGCCGACGATGATCGATTCCTCGGCCAGGATTTTGGATTCTTCGGGCGGGCGAATGACGATGCGGCCGCCCGAAAGGCCCTTGCCGACATAATCGTTGCCGGCGCCGACGAGTTCGAACGAGATTCCGCGCGCCAGGAAGGCGCCGAACGATTGGCCGGCCGTGCCGGTCAGCTTCACCGAAATCGTGTCCTGCCGCAGCCCCTTGTGCTTGTAACGCTTGGCGACCTCGCCCGACAGCATTGCCCCGGTGGAGCGGTCGACATTGCGGATCGGCATTTCGATCTCAACCGGCTGACGCGTCTCCAGCGCCGGCATGGCCAGATCGATCAGCTTGCGGTCCAGAACGTCGTCGATCGGATGCTTCTGGCGCTCCGTCCAGCGGGTCGCCTCGGGTGGCGCGTCCGGCTTGTGGAACATTTTCGAGAAGTCGAGCCCCTTGGCTTTCCAGTGGCTGATGACGTCCCGCTTCTCCAGAAGGTCGCTGTCGCCGATGATCTGGTCGAGATGCGTAAAGCCCATTTCGGCCAGCAGTTCCCGCACTTCTTCGGCGACATAGAAGAAGAAATTGATGACGTGTTCGGGCGTGCCCTTGAAGCGCTTGCGCAAAACCGGGTCCTGCGTCGCGACGCCGACCGGGCAGGTGTTGAGATGGCACTTGCGCATCATGATGCAGCCGGCCGCGATCAGCGGCGCGGTCGAGAAGCCGAATTCGTCAGCCCCGAGCAGCGCGCCGATGATGACGTCGCGTCCAGTGCGCAAGCCGCCATCGACCTGCAGCGCCACGCGCGAGCGCAGGCCATTGAGAACAAGCGTCTGATGCGTTTCGGCAAGCCCCATCTCCCAGGGGCTGCCCGCGTGCTTGAGCGAGGTCAGCGGCGACGCGCCGGTGCCGCCGTCATAGCCGGAAATGGTGATGTGGTCGGCGCGCGCCTTGGCCACGCCGGCCGCCACCGTGCCCACTCCGACTTCGGAAACCAGCTTCACCGAGACATCGGCGGCCGGGTTGACGTTCTTCAGGTCGAAGATCAGCTGCGCCAGATCCTCGATCGAATAGATGTCATGATGCGGCGGCGGCGAGATCAGGCCGACCCCGGGCGTCGAATGCCGCACCTTGGCGATGGTCGCATCCACCTTGTGGCCGGGCAACTGCCCGCCCTCGCCGGGCTTCGCGCCCTGCGCCACCTTGATCTGCATCATGTCCGAATTGACGAGATATTCGGCGCTGACGCCGAAACGTCCCGACGCGATCTGCTTGATCGCCGAGCGTTCGGGATTGGCGCCGCCGCCGGGCAGCGGCAGGTAGCGGTCCGGCTCCTCGCCGCCCTCGCCCGTGTTGGACTTGCCGCCGATCCGGTTCATGGCGATGGCCAGCGTCGTATGCGCCTCGCGGCTGATCGACCCGAACGACATGGCGCCGGTGGAGAAGCGCTTGACGATGTCGGCCGCCGGCATCACCTCGTCGAGTGCAACCTTCTTGCGGCCAGTCTCACCAGCGGTCTTGATCCTGAACAGGCCGCGGATCGCCTGCGCCCGCGCGGTCTCGCTGTCGATCTGCTGCGAATACTCCTTGAAGGTGCTCCACGATCCTTGGCGGACCGCATGCTGCAGCGAGGCTACGGCATCGGGAGACCACATATGCGCTTCGCCACGCATGCGGAACATGTACTCGCCGCCGACTTCCAGCCCGTTGCGCAGGACGGGATCGTCGCCGAATCCGGAAGCGTGACGCTGCACGGTCTCCTCAGCGACCCCTTCCAGCCCGACGCCTTCGATCAGCGTCGCCGTGCCGGTGAAGTACTTGCCGACGAAATCCGACCGCAGCCCGACGGCGTCGAAAATCTGCGCGCCGCAATAGGACTGGTAGGTCGAGATGCCCATCTTGGACATCACCTTCAGCATGCCCTTGCCGAGCGACTTGATGTAGCGCGACACCACTTCCGAGACATCGACTTCCTTCGGCATCTCGCCGCGCTTGTGCATGTCCAGCAGCGTATCGAAGGCGAGATAGGGATTGATCGCCTCGGCGCCGTAGCCGGCGAGGCAGCAGAAATGATGGACCTCGCGCGGCTCGCCCGATTCCACGACGAGGCCGACCGACGTGCGCAGGCCCTTGCGGATCAAGTGGTGGTGAACCGCCGCGGTCGCCAGCAGCGCCGGAATGGCGATGCGGTCCGGGCCGATCTGCCGATCGGACAGGATGACGATGTTGTAGCCGCCCGCGACCGCTGCTTCGGCGCGTTCGCACAGCCGGTCGATGGCGCCCTGCATGCCGCCGGCGCCCTCGGTGGAGCTGTAGGTGATGTCGATGGTCTTGGTGTCGAAACGGTCTTCGGTGTGGCCGATGGAGCGGATCTTCTCGAGATCGCCATTGGTCAGGATCGGCTGGCGCACCTCCAGCCGCTTGCGGCGCGAGGAGCCGATCAGGTCGAAAATGTTCGGGCGCGGGCCGATGAAGGAGACCAGGCTCATCACCAGCTCCTCGCGGATCGGATCGATCGGCGGGTTGGTGACCTGGGCGAAGTTCTGCTTGAAATAGGTGTAGAGCAGCTTCGACTTGTCCGACATGGCAGAGATCGGCGTATCGGTGCCCATCGAGCCGACCGCTTCCTGTCCCGTCGTCGCCATCGGCGACATCAGGAGCTTCACGTCTTCCTGCGTGTACCCGAAGGCCTGTTGCCGGTCGAGCAGCGACACGTCGCGGCGCAGCTCGCGCGGTGCAACGGCGTTGAGGTCCTCGAGAATGAGCTGCGTGTTGGACAGCCACTTCCTGTAGGGATGCTTGGTGGCGATCTCCGACTTGATCTCCTCGTCGGAAACGATGCGGCCCTTTTCCAGGTCGATCAGCAGCATGCGGCCCGGCTGCAGCCGCCACTTCTTGACGATCTTCTCTTCCGGCACCGGCAGCACGCCGGCCTCGGAAGCCATGATGACGCGGTCGTCGTCGGTGACGATGTAGCGCGCCGGCCGCAGACCGTTGCGGTCCAGCGTCGCGCCGATCTGCCGTCCGTCGGTAAAGGCGACCGCGGCCGGCCCGTCCCACGGCTCCATCAGCGCCGCGTGATACTCGTAGAAAGCCTTGCGGTCGTTATCCATGAGCTTGTTGCCAGCCCAGGCCTCCGGGATCAGCATCATCATCGCATGGGCGAGGCCGTAGCCGCCCTGTGTCAGGAATTCGAGCGCATTGTCGAAGCAGGCGGTGTCCGACTGACCTTCATAGGAGATCGGCCACAGCTTGGAGATGTCGTTGCCGAACAGTTCGGAATCGACCGACGCCTGCCGCGCCGCCATCCAGTTGACGTTGCCGCGCAGCGTATTGATCTCGCCATTGTGCGCGACCATGCGATAGGGGTGCGCCAGCTTCCATGACGGAAAGGTGTTGGTCGAGAAGCGCTGATGCACCAGGATCAGCGCCGTTTCGAAGCGCGGGTCCTTCAGATCCTTGTAGTAGGCGCCGACCTGGTAGGCCAGGAACATGCCCTTGTAGACCACGGTGCGCGACGACATCGACACGCAGTAGGAACCGATGTCGCGCTTGTCGTGCTCATCGTAGATGCGGCCGGAAATGACCTTGCGCAGAATGTAGAGCCGCCGCTCATACTCGTCGTCATTGTCGATCTCGGGCGGGCGGCCGAAGAAGACCTGCTGATGGAATGGCTCGGATGCGGCGATATCGGGCGCCTTGGACAGCGACGAATTGTCGACCGGCACGTCGCGGAAGCCGATGACCGGCATGCCTTCCGACTGGGCCGCCTCGTGGATGATTGTTTCGACATGAGCACGCACGTCGGCGTCATGCGGCATGAACCAGTGACCGACGGCATAGTGGCCGGCCTTCGGCAACTCGACGCCCTGGGCGGCCATTTCCTCGCGGAAGAACCGGTCCGGTATCTGCACCAGAACGCCAGCGCCGTCGCCCATCAAGGGATCCGCGCCGACCGCGCCGCGGTGCGTGAGGTTCTCGAGCACGAACAGCCCGTCCTCGACGATGCTGTGCGACTTCACGCCCTTCATGTTGGCGATGAAGCCGACGCCGCAGGCGTCGTGCTCGTTGCGGGGATCGTAGAGACCCTGCGCCGCAAAGCCGTTTTCGGTTCGCAGGATACGTTTGACGGCCGTCGCTTTCGTCTGCGCGGCCGGCACAAGATCCGTCGTCACAGATGGCGTCGCTTCCGTCATCGTCCTGTCCTCCGTTCCGCGCCATTCAGGCGCTTGCATTCAATGGGAAACGAATGCTTCCCACGTCCTGTCATGCACGTTCTGCTGAATCACTGCCCAGACTGCCGGGCCGGGCGTCGCGCCGCTCCCGAGCAGCGATCTTCGGTCCATATAGCACTCACGGCAAAGCCGGACAGGTGTCGTACACCATCCCGGCGCGATCCAGCACGCTAAATAAGACAGCATTGCTGTCCTAAATTCATATTGCAGAATTCACCCTTTGCTACAAGACCGATTCACAAAAATCACGCCCCTCTCACGACATAAAATGTCCCAAAAATTGGACTCTCGATATTTTTCATGCGCCACCAGCATGCTGTTCGCTTTTTGGGATTTATGGGCAGTGCCGCGCTGTTTTCGGGCTCTCGTTCTCGCCATGTGCCGCCCTTGCTAAATGTGCCGGAAGCTGGTCAACCTCGCCGATCTTTGCAACAGATCGATGATCCATGTTCTTCGCTTCCGACAACTGGGCCGGCGTTCATCCAGCCATAGCGGATGCCCTGTCCGCCAATTCAAACGGCTTCTCAGCGGCTTATGGCAATGGCGAGCTGGACAAGGCAGTGGCCGAGCGGTTCAACGAAATCTTCGAGCGCGAGGTCGCCGTCTTCTTCGTCGCCACCGGCACGGCGGCCAATGTGCTCTCGCTGGCGGCCTACAACAGGCCGGGCGGGATTGTCTTCTGCCACCGCGAAGCGCATGCCATCGAAGATGAGTGCGGCGCGCTGGAATATCTCGGCAGCGCCCGCCTGCAACCCGTCGATGGAAACCTCGGCCGTATCGACCCCGGCAATCTGGAGCGGGCGCTGCGCCGCTATGAGCCGGAATCCGTTCATGCCGGCAGGCCGATGGCCGTCACCGTCACCCAGTCGACGGAGGCCGGCACGGTCTACGCGCTCGACGACATCCAAGCGATCTCCGCATTGGCAAAGGCGCACCGCCTGCCGCTGCATATGGATGGCGCGCGCTTGGCCAACGCGCTGGCGGCGCTTGGCGCCACCCCGGCCGAGATGACCTGGAGGCGCGGCGTCGATATCCTCTCCTTTGGCGGCACCAAGAACGGTTGCTGGTGCGCCGAGGCAATCGTCCTGTTTGACACCGGCCTCGCGCGTGAGATGGCCTTCCTGCGCAAGCGGGCCGGCCAGCTTTTCTCCAAATCGCGTTTCGTCGCCGCCCAGTTCGACGCCTATCTGAAAGACGGCCTCTGGCTGGAAACGGCCAATCATTCGAATGCCATGGCCGCCAGGCTCGCGGAGGTCCTTGAACAATCGCCGGTATCGCGGCTGGCGTGGCGGCCGCAGTCGAACGAGGTGTTTGCGATCATCAGGACCGGCGCAGCCGGGAAACTGAAGGCGGCGGGCGCCGCTTTCTACGACTGGCAGAAGCCGCAAGGTTTTGATGGCAACATCGCCGAGGACGAAGCGCTCTATCGCTTCGTCACCTCCTTCGCCACGAAACCGCAGGACGTTGCCCAATTCGCCGCCATACTGGGTTCGGAACGTGCGGCGTAAGCCATGCCCCGGTCAGTTCGCCACGACAGCGAAGCAGCATACCGGCGCCTGCAAATCACTGCGGAGAGGCCCATGAAGGCCCGGGACGCCTTCATCAGCCACCGCCACCGGTTTTCCCTGGGCAGCAACGACGAGACCGGCCAGTTCTACCTGTCGATACCGGTCGGCAACCGCCTTGCGGACTATGAGGAATATTACGCGCTCACGCCGGAAGAATTTGAACGCTTCCTGCATGACGAAGAGGCGGCCGCCTCCTTTGCCGACCGCTGCCGCACCCGACAGCTCGACCATCTGCTCGTCGTTCCGCCCGGAAGCGATCGCGGGCAGGGATAGCGGCGGACAAAAGAAAACGGCGCCTTGCGGCGCCGCTTCCGTCTCGGGAGGGAGACCAGTTCAGTTCGCGGTTTTCGCCTCGATCTGCTTGGCCTTCGCGGAGGTCGCGGCAATCGCGATCTTGCGGGGCTTCAGCTCTTCGGGGATGTTGCGCTTCAGATCGATGTGAAGCAGGCCGTTCTTCAGCGCCGCGCCGACGACGTCGACATGATCGGCAAGCTGGAAGCGGCGGTCGAAGGCGCGCGCGGCAATGCCGCGGTAAAGCACTTCGCTGCCTTCACCGTTCGTCTCGTCCTTGCGGTCGCCCTTGATCGTCAGCACGTTGCGGTGCGCCTCGATCGAGATGTCGTCTTCGGCAAAGCCGGCAACAGCCATCGAGATCCGGTACGAATCCTCGCCCGTGCGTTCGATGTTGTAGGGCGGATAGCTCTGGCCGCCTTCCGGCTGCGCGAGCGAGTCGAGCATGGTGAAAAGACGGTCGAAACCAACGGTGGATCGATAAAGCGGGGAAAAATCGACATGACGCATGATGTGTTCTCCTGTGAGCAACAAGGTTTGCGTTTGGCCCCGACGGAATCCTGACGGCATCCCGGACAGACCAGCGGCCCCGACATCGGCGGCCGCATCCGACATTTGGGTCCGGCTCGCCGTCGTTTCAAGACTTTTTGTGCGTCTGGACCCACCCTGCTCGATGAACGGGAGATGAACCGACGCTTCGGCCCCCATTCAGGCGCGTCCGCCTATCCTGCGGCCAACATGGACAAAGCAGCGTCCAGTGCGCTGCAGAAGCGAACCGGGTGTAACGTCCCTTCCTCCCGGATCGACAGAGGCCGGAAGTGCGCATCGGGCGGCTTCCGGCTTTCCTGTTTTCCGTACGGTCTTTGCATTTGGCGCGTTTGCTTCTATCACCGGATAAAGCCATCGAAGCGCCAATGACGGACCTTTTCCACCACACGCCGGGCAATCCCGAACCGGAACACGCGACCGGCGGCTTCCTGACGGCCGCGGATGGCAGGAAGATCCGCTACGCCTGTTTTGCCGCCACCGCCAGGCCGCTCAAGGGAACGATCATCCTTCTGCCGGGGCGCAACGAATGCATCGAGAAATATTTCGAGACCATCCGCGACCTCACGGCGCGCGGCTTCGGTGTCGCCACGCTCGACTGGCGCGGCCAGGGCGCATCCGGGCGTTTCCTTAAAGATGGCCAGCGCGGCTACGTGAAAAGCTTTGGCGATTATGTCGCCGATCTCGAACTTCTTTTCGAACAGATCGTGCTGCCTGACTGCCGCGGCCCGTACCATGTGCTGGCGCACTCGGCTGGCGCGACCGTTGCGCTTCTGGCGGCGCCCCTGCTCGCCAACCGCATCCGGCGGATGGTGCTGATCGCGCCCTTCCTGGAACTGCCCGGCCAACCCGTTTCGATACGGACGGTCCGCTGGGTCACCGCCGTCCTGTGCTTCCTGGGCTTTGGACGCCGCTACGCCGCCTGGGGACCGAGACCAAAACAGACGGCGCCCTTCGACACCAACAAGCTGACCACCGATCCGGAACGCTACAGGCGCAACACGCTGATCTACGAATCCTTCCCGCAGCTCGCGCTGGGCGGCCCGACCGTTCAGTGGCTTCACGCTGGCGCGGTCGCCTCGCAAACCGTCCGGAAGCCTGAATTCATCGCCAAAATCGCCATCCCGACGCTCATCGTCGCGGCCGGCGCCGACGAGGTCGTGTCGACCAAGGCGGTGGCCGAATACGCCGAACGCATGCGGCTCGGCTCTCTGGTGCTCATCCCCGGCGCCCGCCATGAACTCCTGCAGGAGGCCGACATCTATCGCGAGCAGTTCCTCGCCGCCTTCTTCGCCTTCGTTCCCGGAACCGAAGAGACTTCCTAGCCGCGCAACGCAGCCATGGCGGCCGCATGAAGCTCGGGCGTCGCGGCCGCGATGACATCGCCGCCCGCCTCCGCCGGCCCGCCCTCGAACGTGGTGATCACGCCACCGGCCTTTTCAATGATCGGGATCAGAGCCACGATGTCATAGGGTTTGAGCCCCGGCTCGACAACGATATCGACATGGCCCGCCGCCAGCATGGCGAAGGCGTAGCAGTCCGTTCCGTAACGGACGAGCTGGACCTGCTTTTCGAAACGATCATAGCGGCCGCGCATCTCGCCGGTGAACAAAGCCGGCGTGGTGGTGAACAGTGTAGCGTCCTCAACGCGTGTCGTTTGGCGCACCGCGAGCCGGCGGGATCCGCTGGGACCTTCATAGTGGGAACCCGAGCCATTGGCGTAGAAAAGCTCGCCGGTGAAGGGTTGCGACATCATTCCGGCCACGGCCTCGCCATCTTCCGTCAGCCCGACCAGCGTGCCCCACACCGGTATGCCCGAAATGAAGGCGCGGGTGCCGTCGATGGGATCGATGACCCACACGTGGCGGCTTGAAATATTGTGGTTGCCATGTTCCTCGCCGAGTATCCCGTGGTCAGGAAATTCTGCGCCGATCACCGAACGGATTGCGCTTTCAGCCTCGCGATCAGCTTCCGTCACGGGATCGAAGCCCGCCGAAAGCTTGTTCGACACGGTGCCCTGGTTGCGGAAGCGCGGCAGCGTCTCGGCCGCCGCGACCTGCGCAAGCCTGCGCATGAATTCTGCCGAAATCTCCAAGATCATTCTCCCGATGGTCGCCGGTTTGGGAGTCGGCTGGCGCATCCATATTAAAATGTGTTCGGAATGTCACCGCCGACGAATGACCAAACGCAGCTTATGCGATACAGCCAAAATTTCGCTGCCCGTGAAGGTAAAGCGTCTTAACCGATATACTGTTCCGGACAGTCGCTTATTCCTGACCGTCGCCTTGTCCAACGGTCCCGCAAGATCCCGGCAAGAAAACCCAAAATAGAAAAAATAATCGGAGGTGCAATCGCATTCCCGATATTCATACCGCGCATCTCATCAGTGGCGGTCGCCCACTCGTAGTATGGTTGACCAAGACCAGAGGCAGCTTGAAAAGCTGACAGAACGACGCCCACAAGAAGGCCTCGAAATAGCCAAACCCATTTCCTCCTCACAAAATCACCTTTAAGATCATTAGTTTGGGGCATCTAATTTAGATTTATGGTCGAATTCGTTGTCCGCCAAGCGTCGCTGAATCATCTCCAATTGCATGGCAATGCGGTCGAGAGCGGCAACGGAGCCTCGCTGGACACGAACCAGCTTCATAACGAAATATCCAAATATCCACAGCATCAGGATGACGGGTATCCAGGCGACGATATAGCCGAGGACAGCATTTTCCATCGCACAACTCCAAATCCCGAATACAAGCAGGGAGGACATTCGGGTCAAGTTAGTAAACTGTGATGGGAATGTCACGGGAGCTTCAGGAAGACGGCCCGGCCATCGCCATGTTTGAAAACATCGGCAGTCGGCTTGACATTTGTGCAGCGCACAATAGGCTGATTGTCGGACAGGTTCTCCTGTCCATGCCCTCCTTGGGCGTTTCCTCCCTAGACTCCGACCGCGTCGTGCAAACGATGCGGTCTTTTTTTAAGCCGTGAGTTCGGGCGGAAATTTTACGGCTATGCCGGAAGGCGCGTTACTCGGCCGCGAGCGGCAAATCGACCAGATGATGATCGGGAATCGCCATCAGATCGGCGCAGAAATGCGTCAAATCGTCGGCCAGCGCATCGAAACCCGAGGATTTCTGGAACGTGTGTTCGTTCATATAGAGCCCGCGGTTGACCTCGATCTGCAGCGCATGGAGATGCCGCGCGGGGCGTCCGTAGTGCTCGGTGATAAAGCCGCCCGCATAAGGCTTGTTGTGCGCTACACAATAGCCCATTGCCGACAGCAGACTGATCGCCGTTTCAGTGAGCGCCGGGGAAGCCGAGGTGCCGAAACGGTCCCCGACAATGAAATCCGGCCTGAAGCCGGAATCCCCTACGCGGATGCTTGCCGGCATCGAATGGCAGTCGATAAGCGCGGCAAAGCCAAACACCGCATGGGTGCGCGTCAGAAGCCGCTTCAGCGTTCCATGGTACGGCTTGTAGATCGTCTCGATCCGCGTCACCGCCTCCGCCAGGGGCAAGCGGCCCGAATAGATTTCCAGCCCCTCGCCCACCAGCTTGGGCACGGTGCCCAGGCCGCCGGCGACCCTTGCCGAGCGAATGTTGCAGTAGGAGGGAACCGGTTCGGCGAACATGCGCGGATCGAGTTCCCACGGCTCCCGGTTCACATCGAGATAGGCGCGCGGAAAATTGGCCGCCAGCATCGGTGCTCCAAGCGCCACGGCGCCGCCGAACAGTTCGTCGACATAGCAATCTTCCGAGCGGCGTATGGCCTTGCTGTCCAGCTTCGCCATCGCCAGGAAGCGTTCGGGATAAAACCGGCCGCTGTGCGGAGAATTGAAGATGAAGGGAACGCGCTGCTCTGCGCCTGAGCGAATCTCGAAAGGCGGGACGGCCGAAAAATCCTCCGTTGCCGGTTTCAACGTGAACGCATCCGCACAAGCCACTTTTCCATGTTAGAAGGGTGCCACCACGGCCTGCCGATGTCCAGCGTTTCACAGGCGTTGAAGACGTTGCATGCCCAACAGATCGTACGAAGCGTTCACTTGATGTTTACCGTCCTCTATTCATATACAGGATGGTTAACGGGGCTGCTTGTTGGCAGCCTTGAGGCCTGATTCGGACGGGACAAAATGGCACGCATTCTTCTGGCGGAAGACGACGACGACATGCGCCGCTTCCTCGTCAAGGCGCTTGAGCGCGCCGGTTACCAGGTCAGCGATTTCGACAATGGCGCCAGTGCCTATGAGCGGCTGCGCGAGGAGCCTTTCTCGCTGCTGCTGACGGACATCGTCATGCCGGAGATGGACGGCATAGAACTCGCCCGCCGCGCCACCGAGATCGATCCCGACCTCAAGGTCATGTTCATCACCGGTTTTGCCGCCGTGGCCCTCAACCCTGATTCCAAGGCGCCGAAGGACGCCAAGGTGCTGTCCAAGCCTTTCCACCTGCGCGATCTCGTCAACGAGGTCGAGAAGATGCTGCAGGCGGCCTGACGGCGATTTCGCGGAAGATTTTTCCAGCTTCTGTTTGCTGCTTCCGCTATTGACGCGCTAGGTCAAAAATGGTGTATGCGCGGCTTCGGATGGGCGTGTAGCTCAGCGGGAGAGCACTGCATTGACATTGCAGGGGTCACAGGTTCAATCCCTGTCACGCCCACCATCCAACTCCTTGAAATCGCAGAAAAGATCCCGTCACCTCGCGAGAGGTACGATCCTTTGCAGGTCTGGTCCGCCAGCGTCGAATTGCGCGCCCACCTCCTGTACAGTTGCGACGGGCTCGACCTGCTTTGCAGTGCGCAGGCGCGCGAGGCACGTCAACTTCCTGAAGAACGCTAGCCCGGACCAGAGCTGCGTCGCCAATCTAACCGGTTGATACAATTAAATTTGTTGCGGCTCTGGAAGAAAAGTCTTCACGTCCTGCCCATTAAATGTCTCGTACAGTGTACTGACGACGCGCAAGATGGAGGGAAATCATGCGGAAATTGCTTTTTGCATTGGCCATCGGGGCCAGTTTTGCCATTGCCGGCCAGGCCCTGGCCCAAACCGCGGCAGATACCGACGCCGCTCTTGATGGAATCTTCGGATCTCACGAACCCTATCGCCACTTTCTTGAAACGTTGCAAAAGGCAGTCGCGGCCGACGACAGGAAAGCCGTTGCCGCGATGATCGATTATCCATTTCAGGCGCGGATCAACGACAAGGCTACCAAGCTCAGGGACGCTGCCCATTTCATCGCGGACTACGAAAAGATCATGACGCCGAAGGTGAAGCATGCGGTCGCGAACCAGACCTATGCGACGCTCTTCGCCAACTGGCAGGGCGTGATGATTGGCGACGGCGAGGTTTGGTTTTCCGGCATTGGCGAAACCGGGAAGATCAAAGTCACCGCGATCAACGACTGAATGAACTTGGGGGTAGGCCTATGTTTAGATACCTGATCACGTTGGCGCTCGCCATGAGCGCGCCGACATTCGTGCAGCCGGCCAAGGCACAGTCGACGGTCGAGTGTCATTCACGGCACTATCAATACGACGAGTGCTTTGCCGGCCCGCTCGTCAAACCGCAGCTGATCCATCAAATGTCGGGCAGTCCCTGCATTTTGAACCGGACATGGGGATACAACCCTAAAAGCAGGTATATCTGGGTCGCCCAGGGTTGCGCTGGGGTTTTTGCAGACGTCGGCGGCTACCACCATGGTCGTGGTGACGACTTCGACAAGAACGCCAGGATGTATGACCATCATGGACATGATCTCGGAAACGTTGTCGCCGGAGCCGTTCTAGGCGCCATCATCGAGGGGATGGCGGACGACAAGAAGCACGGCCATCGCCATACGACGAGCAATTACCGCGCTGACGACAAATACAACGGATGTCATGGCATCGGCTGCAAAGTCGACAATCCGGATGAAATCGACGACAGGCCGCAGTTCGACAGGAACGGCGAGCCCAATTTCGATACCCACGGCAACTACCAAGGGTGCCACGGCGCCGGCTGCCTCGTCGACAATCCCGACGCAAACTGACGCGGCGACCGAAGATCGCCGAGGAATTTGATCGAAGACCGTTCTGGAGCGCTTCAGGGTTGGATTGAAGCGCTCCAGTTTCGCCCTGCGGACCTATCGCTTCGCCGCCATTGCTTCCCGTTCATGCAAAAGAAAGACCGGCCCTGAAAGGTCAGGGCCGGTCCTGGTCTGCTTCGTTTGATCGCGCGATTATGCTGTCTGCGGCACCACGATCGAAACGTCGTCACCACGCAGCTTGTGGATCATATCGTCTTCGTTCACGTCGTTGACGAGTTCGCAACCGGCATACCAATAAAGGTTGGCAAGCTCGCGAATGACGAAATTGCGTTCGATCTGCGGATCGTTTTCAACAGCCTGATCGGCGATTTCACGGACCGTACGCACGCCATCCACAAGCGGAACGATCTTTTCGACAACCGCCGAACTGGATGAGACACCGCGTGGATTGAGCCTGGTGTTCATCACAAATCCGCGTCGCAGAAAATCGCCCTTTACCAGCAGGCGTTCCTCGCTCGTGACATCCGGACCCATGACCAGCACCGCGTCGAGGAAGGCATGCCGTTCGTCGATGACGTTGCTTTCCTTGAGAATACGGCTGGCCGCTCCCTGGAGCTCATGGTCGTCGATGACGGCGATGCGGGCGCGAAGGCTTTTCTCGAAGTCCTTCAGGTCTTCCGACATCTGGTCCGGCAGATCGAGCCGGGTCAGCGGGTTGACTTCGAAGCCGCGGCGCTCGCGGCCGGAAATCAGCCGGGCGAAGGCAGAGCGTGCGGAGACGCGATCCGGAAGCTTCTGAATGCGGCGCGCATTCCAGAAGATCGAATTGCGCGGCGCGGAAGCCCCGCTGTACATGGCCATGCAGATCTGCCGCAGATCCTCGTACTCTGCCCGATATTCGCTTTCATAGAGGTTGAATGCCTCCTCTTCCGTGCAATCGCCGCGGAAGACAGAGTTGATACAGGCATTGAGGATCTCGGCATGCTGCATGCCGAGGAACACGCCTGTCGAGAACAGTGGATCGATGAAGCAAGCCGCATCGCCGAGCAGCGCAAAGCCCGGACCCCAGAAGTGCTCGCTCTTGTAGGACCAGTCGCGGAGGGTATAGGGCCCCCTGGTCATCGTGGCGCCTTCGACCAGCTCCTTGACCTTGTGGGTCTTTTCGATCTTGGCCATCAGGGCCTCGGTCCAGTCGCCATCCTTGAGGCGCTTGTACTCGTCGAGATCGAGGACCGCGCCGACGCTGAGCAGGCCGACATGCAGCGGGATAGCCCAGAACCAGCCATCCTCGAAGCCTTCGACCAGCGTATTGCTGGAATCGATGCCCGGCAGACGTCCGGCATTCTCGAAATAGCCATAGACGGCCATATTGCGGATCTGCGGATCCCATTCGCGGCCGCCGAACTTCTCGCCCAGCACGCGCCACTGGCCGCTTGCATCGATGACGAAACGCCCGTGGGCTTCAAACGTGTTGCCTGTCTTCCGGCAACGGACGTTGACCCCTACGATACGGTCGCCATCCATGATCGGCTCCAGAGCCTCGTGCTCGCGATACACGCGGGCGCCGTTCTCTGCGGAGAGATTGAGCAACAGGTCGTCGAACTCGGGACGATAGAGCTGGTAGGAGTAGCCCGCGCTTGGATTTCCCTCGACGAAATAAACCGTCCAGGGTTCGGCATTGTCGCCCCACACGAACGTCGTGCCGCGTTTGCGGTTGTATCCACGCTTGTCGAGTTCCTTTTTGATGCCAAGGCGCTCCAGGACCGGAATCGCGCTGGGAATAAGGCCTTCGCCAATATGTTCACGTGGGAACGTTTCACGTTCAAGCTGGATCACGGAGCGTCCTGCTTTCGTCAGCAGGATCGACAAGGCGCTTCCGGCGGGCCCGCCGCCAATGACTACAACGTCGGCTTGCTCACGCATATTCGATGTCATTTGCTCACCTTTTTTACTTGCAGTGCCGACCAGTACGCCGACCAATCAAGTCAGCTTAACGGCGTTCCTGAGACGTGTCCATATTTTTAGATTTGAATGGAAACTGCCGTTTTTGGAACGCTGACAGTCTTAGTGGGCCGGTCACTCGAGCGACAATTCCACTGCGGCGCGGCTTTCATGCCAGCCTAGCAAGCGCTTCTCCGCGATCGCAAGCAGCAGATAGAGCAGATAGCCGATAAGTGACAAAAGAATGACCGACACCAGAACGATACCGACGTCGGCGGTTTCCTGGCCGAGATTGAGAAGGTAGCCGAGACCGGCGCGCGCGCCCATCAGTTCGCCGATGACCGCGGCGGTCACGGCCAGCGTCACGCCAACCTTCATGCCGGTGAAAAGAAGCGGCAGGGACTGCGGCAGCTCTATGCGCAGCAGCCGCTTGAGCGGATTCATGTGCAGGATCTTGGCCAGCGCCAGGAGGTTGGGATCGATCGACCGCAATGAACTCAACATGTTTGAAAGCACGGGAAAGAAAGTGACGATTGCGACCAGCACGACCTTTGGCGTGGCGCCGAGACCGAGCCAGAGCAGCAGAAGCGGTGCGATCGCGATTTTAGGCGCGGTCTGGATGAAGATGATGACCGGGTTCATCACGATCTCGATGACCGGAACGCGCACGAAAAGAACCGCCGTCAGCACGCCGATCACCGTGCCGATCACGAAGCCGAGAACGATTTCATAGAGCGTCACAGGAATGTGCCCGAGAAGCCCGGCCTTGGTCGTCAGGAACCAGGCCTTCTGGGCAAGCGTCCAGGGGTCCGGCACCAGGTAGGAAGGGACTTGGAACAACGCAACCAGCGCCCACCAGAGGCAGACGAAGATCCCTATCGACAGGACAGCACGAAACATGAATTTGCCTACTGCTTTTTTCTGGGGTCCGCCCGCCTGAGGAGGGCGCTGTTGCGTTCAGTTGAGACTAAAGCACGTCGCGTCAAATGGGTTCAGACGACGCACTTTAGTCGTTGTTTTATGCATGTCGTTTTCCCAAAAGCGCTGCGCACTTCCGGGCGACCTGCACTAGAGATCGGCCGGCTTTTCGACGACCATATCCTTGGCATCGAAGGTCGTCGGAATGACCTTGTACTGTACGGCGATGTCGATGTTCTTCTGCCAGTCAGCGAGGTTGCCGTAGCCGAAGCCGTTCTTTTCAGTGTCCGGGCTCTGCCAGAGAGTCTTGATGAAGACCTCTTTGATGATCTCGGTGACCAGCTTCTCCTGGCCGGCAAATGTCGGCGTGTAGTCCTTGATGACCATCGCCACTTCCTTCGCCGGATCGCCGTCGATGATGTGCTTCAGCGCCTTGTCGAGCGCGGTGATGAAGCCTTTCACCTGGGCCTTGTTCGAAGCCAGATAGGCATCGGAAGTCACCAGCACGTTGCCGTGGCTCGGCATGAAATCGTCCGAAGCGATCATGCCGACATCGACGCCGTCGTTCTTGAGCGCGTAGTAACGCAGGGCCGAGAAGGTGACCGCGTCAACCTGGTCCGACTTCAGGGCGTCGATGATGGCGCCGGTGCCGACGATCTGGACGTTGATGTCCTCGATCTTCTTGCCGATCTGGCTCATCATGACCTGCAGCTGGATGTAGTTCGGGCTGCCGTAGCTGGTGACGGCGACCTTCTTGCCGACGAGATCGGCAGGTGTCTTGATGCCGCTGGAGTTCTTGAACAGGGTGGCGCCGATGCCGCGCTGGTAGGTCGAGTGGACGACCTTGACAGGCAGGCCATTGGCGCGCGCCGAGATGACGGAATCGCCGTTCGGGAAGCCGAACTGCACGTTGCCGGCGGCAATGTTGTTCAGAATGTCGGACGCATTGGCGTAGAGGAATTCAACCTCAAGCCCCTGCTCCTTGAAGTATCCGTATTTGTCGGCGACGAAGAGCGGCAGGTAATAAGGGACCGCCGCCCCGTCGATCTGGATCGTCACTTTTTCAGCGCGGGCAGCGGTTGCCGCCACTGCCATGATGGCTACGAGCGCCAGCGCTTTCACCGCGCTGGTTATTCCCCTCATTATTCTCATTTTGCTACTCCTGGTTTCTGGTTGGTATTGTTGCCGCAATTCATGAGCAAGCGGCGGCTGCGGCTTCGGCACCGATGCGCAGCACGTCGCGTTGCGTTGTTTCGTAATCCTCCAGCCAGCCGTCGCTTCGACGGTGGGCATGCACGGCCAGCACCGCGCCCGCCCGCACGCCCAGCGCACGGCCGACCGCCAGGATGACTTCCGCTTCCATCTCGACGGTGTCCGCGCCGCGTGCCGCGAACCGGTCGAGGAGCGTCGGCTCACCGGAACCGCCCGGGCTGGATGGCCTGCCCTGTGCCCGATAATAGCCGTCTGCCGTGATGCACTTGCCGACACGGCCCGGCAGTTGCCGCGCCAGTCGCGCCGCCTCGAGCGCCGCCACGACGCCCTTGTCGGCGCACGCCCGCTCGGCCGGACCGGTATAGAATTTCGCCGCACCGCTGTTGGGAATGGCTTCGTCGATCACCAGGAAATCGCCCAGGTTCAAATCCTCGGCCAACGCACCGCAGCCACCCGTGCGAATGGCGACCTCGACGCCGAGAGCGGCAAGCTCGACCATGGCGATTTCGGTCGAAGCCCCGCCTATGCCTGTCGAACAGACGCCGATCAACTTGTCGCCATACTGTCCATATCCCATACGGAATTCACGGTTCTGGCCGACGATGCGGAAATCGTCGAGCACAGCGGCGGCAAAATCGACCCGCGCCGGATCTCCCGGCAACAGAAAAGCCTTCGGCACGACGTCCGGCAACGGCACATGCGGCGGAATGTTGCCGCGCCATGGCCAAATCGCGCTGCGTTCGATCACCGCCATGACAGCAGCCATCTTTCAGTGGTCGCCAGCGATTGATAGATGAAAATGCCGAGCAGCGAGGTGATGAGCACCATCGCGAACAGCAGCGGCGTCTTGTAGGTCGTTCCGGCAAACACCATCAGGTATCCGAGACCGGTGCCGCCCGAAAGCCACTCCGCCAGGATTGCGCCGATCGTCGCCTGCACGGCGGCGACCTTCAGGCCGGCGAAGATTTCCGGCACCGCCGAGGGCAGTTCCACCCGCACCAGCTTGCTCGTCCCGCCAAGCTTCAGGATCGCGCAAAGCGAATGAAGATTGGCCGGCACAGAACGCAGGCCGATCACCGTGCCGACCATGACCGGAAAGAACACCAGCGAGACGGTCAGCACGATCTTGGAGGTCAGGCCGAGACCGAACCAGAGGATGAACAGCGGCGCCAGCGCGATTTTCGGCGCCGTCTGGAAGAAGAAGAGATAGGGACCGATGGCGCGCTCCACGCGCGGCGACTTGCCGAGCAGAACACCCAGCAGGAAGCCGGTGACCGAGCCGATCAGAAGCCCGGCGACGATGACGCCGACCGTATGCCCCAGATGCGGCCATATGGTCCCGTCGACGAAAAGCCTGACGACTTCGGCAAGCACCGCATCGGGCGGCGGCAGGACGAACGGGGGAACCTTGAAGGCTACCACATAGCCCCACCACGCACCCAGAAGGACCAGCGGCGTGGCAAGCCCGAAAACGACTCGAAGCTGCTGCTCGCTCATTTCAGTTCTTTCCTGAGCGTGGCAAGCCAGCGGTGGAATTCCGGATCGTCCTTGAGCGCTTCCGAACGCTTGCGGTTCAAGCCCAGTTCGTGAACGGTGCGGATACGGCCCGGCCTCGCCGACATGACGGCGACGCGGTCCGACAGATAGGCGGCTTCCTCAATGGAGTGGGTGACGAACACGATCGTCGATCCGGTTTCGGCATGGATGCCGAGCAATTCGTCGTTCAGCCGGTCGCGCGTCAGAAGGTCGAGCGCGCCGAACGGCTCATCCATCAGCACGATGCGCGGCTTGTAGACCAGGGCACGCGCGATCGCGGCGCGCTGGCGCATGCCACCGGACAATTCCTTCGGCAGCGCCTTGTTGAAATCCGCCAGGCCGACAAGCGACAGCATGGCCTTCGACCGTTCCGTGCTTTCCTGCTTACCGACACCGAGGACGTCGAGCGGAAAGCGCACATTGTCGAGGATGGTGAGCCATGGCAACAGCACCGGCTCCTGGAACACGAAGCCGATATCGGAGCCGCTGGACGGCGCCCCGTCGCGCCATTCGAGACTGCCCGCGGTCGGCGTTTCCAGACCTGCGAGAATACGAAGGAAAGTTGACTTGCCACAGCCCGAGGGGCCGATGAGGCTCAAAAATTCACCTTCTGCAATATCGATTGTCGTCGGGGTAAGGGCTTCAACCGTCTCGCCATTGCGCGAGCGGAAAATCTTGGTGACCCCGTTGGCTTTGACCAAAGCGGTCCTTTGAGGTGTTACCGATACGTGTTCCAATTTTTCGACAAATCCCCATTCTCGTCTAATTAATGCGAAAAATTCGCAGGTATAATCGTTTAAGTCAAACACAAACTGATTGTCCATCACCCAGCATATGAACAATCGGTTTTCCCAACAGGAGAGTAGCATTTTTCGCTACTTGAGGCTTGGAAATTGTGTTTTGCCGGACCTGAAACGGCGGTGCTGTCGGCAGTTTCAGGCCCGGGAAACCGATCCACCGAAAATTGCGGTTAAAGGCTGGCTACGCGGCGTCAAAGTTGATAGCGAGGAGCCTCCGTCAACAATCAGGGGGACCCCATGTTCACCAACACCTTTCCCGAGCGCGCGGTGATCTCCGAAACCGTGGCCAAAATGCTGCTCGAGATCAACGCGGTCCATTTTCGCGCCGATCAGCCTTACACATTCACGTCGGGGCTAACGAGCCCGGTCTACATCGACTGCCGCAAGCTCATTTCCTATCCCCGCATCCGGTCCGCGATGATGGACTTCGCTGCCTCCATCATCTTCCGCAATGTCGGCTTCGAGCAGTTTGACGCCGTCGCGGGCGGCGAGACCGCGGGCATCCCGTTCGCTGCCTGGCTTGCCGACCGCATGGGCCTGCCCATGCAGTATGTCCGCAAGAAACCGAAGGGCTTCGGCCGCGACGCACAGATCGAGGGAACGCTCGCCGAAGGCGCCCGCGTTCTGCTCGTCGAGGATCTGACGACGGACGGCGGCAGCAAGATCAAGTTCGCCGAGGCCGTCGCCAAGACAGGCGCGCGCGTCACCGACACCTTCGCTGTTTTCTACTACGGCATCTTTCCTGACACGCCGGCCAAGCTTGAAGCCGCCGGGATGAGGCTGCACTATCTGGCAACGTGGAGGGATATCCTTAAGGTCTGCAAGGAACAGAACCGCTTTTCCCCGGAGATCCTCGTTGAAGTGGAGTCATTTCTAAACGAACCCGTGAAATGGTCGGCCAACCATGGCGGCGTTTCCAGCTTGCCCAGCTGAAGTGGAAAGGACAGGAACGATGTTTGACACACTTCTCAAGAACCTGGACGAGCAAGGCCGCGGTGTGCGCGCCTACGATGCATGCGCACGCACGGCGCGAAACAACACTGTTGCCCATCCCGACAAGGCAGCAGCATTCCTGCTGATCGCGATCGCCGCGCAACGGTTCGTCGATGCTTATGACGACCAGCCGCTGACCGTCGAAAAAGCCGGCGAGGAATTCGATCAGATCGGTTCCTTGATCACGCTGCTTGGGGACGCGTACGCCACCGGCTCCGCCGAACAACGGATCGCCGCCCTGAATACCGTGGCAGCACGCCTGGCGGCAACGCCGAAGGCCTGACGACTTCGGCGTTGTTCCGCATTCAGGCAGTCCGCGGCCCGGCTGCCTGAATGGCTTCCCACACTCTCAGCGGGGTCGCCGGCATGGCAATGTCGGTGACCCCAACGGGGGCCAAGGCGTCGAGAACGGCGTTGATGACTGTCGGTGTGGCGGCGACAGTGCCGCCCTCCCCGACGCCCTTGACGCCGAGCAGATTGGTCGAGCTTGGCACAAGGCTGAAATCGACGCCGATATCCGGCATGATATCGGCGCGCGGCACCGCATAGTCCATGAGCGACCCGGTGACGAACTGGCCGGACTCGTCATAGACGATGTCCTCCATCAATGCCTGGCCCACGCCCTGCACGATGCCGCCATGAATCTGCCCCGCCGAGGTGAGCGGATTGATGATGAAGCCGATATCGTCGACAACCGTATAGCGGTCGAGCGCAACGACGCCGGTTTCGGGATCGATCTCGACTTCGCAGATATGACAGCCATTGGGGAAGCTTGGAACATCCGCCGAGAAGGTTCCCGAGCCGTGCAGGCCGACGCCCAGTTCGTTCGGCAGGCCAAAGGGCATGTACGATCTCTGCGCCACCTGAACGATGGACATCGTCTTGTCGGTGCCGGCGACACTGAACTGGCCTTCCTCGAAGACGATATCGCCCGCGCTCGCTTCCATGAAATGGGCGACGAACTTCTTGCCACGCTCGATGACGTCTTCCGCCGCCACCTTCAGCGCGCTGCCGCCGACGATCATGCTGCGGGAGCCGTAAGTGCCGCGGCCGACGAGCACTTCGTCCGTATCGGCCTGCACCAGGCGCACGCTTTCGAGCGGCACGTTGAGCCATTCCGAAACCATCTGCGCAAACGCGGTCTCATGCCCCTGTCCGTGCGAGACGAGGCCGGAAACCACCGACAGCGTCCCGCTGGGATCGAACTTGATCTCCATGCGGTCGTTGAACATGCCGGTATTGTCGATGTAGTAGGTCAGGCCCCGGCCGCGCAGCTTGCCCACCCCCTGTGATTTGGCGCGTCGGGCCTCGTAGCCATCCCAGTCTGCATTCTTCTGGCACTTTTCCAGCGCGGTGATGAAATCGCCGCTGTCATAGGTCCAGCCCGTCTTGCTGGAATAAGGCATCGCCGACTTGGTGATGAGGTTTTTGGCGCGCAACTCGACCGGGTCCATACCCATCTCGCGCGCTGCCTGCTCGACGATCCGCTCGATCGTATAGACGGCTTCCGGACGGCCCGCCCCCCGGTAGGGAACGGTCGGCGCCGTGTTGGTGAAGACGGCGGATGTCGAGACCGACACGGCGGGAATGTCGTAGACGGTCTGGCCGAGTTTCAGCGCCATGATCAGCGGCACCACCCCGGCGCCTTCGATATAGGCGCCGACATTGTTCAGCGCCGACCAGCGCAGCCCCAGGAACTTGCCATCCGCCGCCAGCGCCAGCTCGGCGGTGACCGTCTGGTCGCGGCCGTGATTGTCGCCCATCAGCGCTTCTGATCGCGTCGCCACCCATTTCACCGGGCGGCCGAGCTTGCGTGCGGCCCAAACGACCGCCGCGTCTTCGGGATAGACCTGCGTCTTCATGCCGAAGCCGCCGCCGACATCGCGCGCCACGACGCGGATCTTGCCCTGCGGCACCCGCAGGATGCGCATGCTCAGCGTCTGCCGCAGGCCGTGCACGTTCTGGGTGCTGGTGTAGAGCGTATAGCGGCCGTTGCCCTCGTCATAATCGCCGATGCAACCCCGCGGCTCCATGGCAAACGCGTTGACGCGGTTGTTGAAGAGTTCCAGCCTTGTGATGTGATGCGCCGCGGCGAACGCCTTCTCGATCTCCCCGCTATTGCCCATCATCAGCCTGAAGGACGTGTTGCCGGGCGCGCCCTCGTAGAGCTGGGGCGCATCGGCCTTCACCGCGTCGGCGGCGCTGATGACCGCCGGCAGGATATCGTAATTCACCTCGATCAGTTCCGCCGCGTCCCTTGCGACGGCTTCAGTGGTGGCGATGACCACCGCCACCCTTTCGCCGACATAGCGGACGCGGTCGAAGGCGAGCGGCCACCGCCTCGTGCGGTACCCTTTCGGCCCGCCCATATCTTCCGGCATGGTTTCCGGTTCGATGGCGCCCAGCCCGTCGGCCTGCCAGTCGGCTCCGGTCAGCACGTCGATCACGCCAGGCAGATCGCGAGCCGCGGACACGTCGACCGACTTGATGTCGGCATGGGCGTGCGGCGAATAGACGAAGGCCGCATAGGCTTGCCGCCCGAGTGTGATGTCGGCGACATATTTGCCGCGTCCGGTCATGAACCGGGGGTCTTCAACGCGTTGAACCGGCTGGCCGATGCCAAATTTGCTAGCGTCAAGGTTCATGATGAAATCCCGTTGCACAAAGACATATCGAGCACGAAACCGTGCCATTGAAAAGCGACCTGACATGGTCCGGGCAGCCAAAATACCCGCGTCCGGGCGCTGCCCGCTTTCACCCCGTCCGCTCCGACTGAAGACCGCCTTCTCGCGCCCGCGCCTTGGTATCGGTCCAGAACAGGGCGATGGCGCACAGCGCCACCAGGCTGCCCCACAGGAGATAGGACGCCGACGCCGTCCTGATCGGCAGGATCGACGGTGACAGATAGATGAAGAGACCGACGACGCTGATAAGCGACTGGATGTGCGTGCGCACCCGGCCCACCACCTCCCCGGCGCAAATCTCCAGGACTCGCCCGTCGCAGACGACCTTGGTGATCGAGAACAGGCAGCCGAGGAAGAAATAGGCGATCATCAGGGATGCCGGCCGCTCCACCGACCAGACGAGCGCCGTCACCAGCCCGAGCAGGATCGCCGACCAGTATTCCACGTTCGACAGCCTGTGCAGGCCGATGAAGCGCGCAAGCAGCAGCGGCGAAAGCACGCCGCCGACGGACCACAAGGCATCGACGATACCGAACAGGCGGCTGTCGCCGCCAAGCTCGTCCTTGACGAAGTTCGGCAAAAGCACGTTGGAAAGCTGGCCGACCGAAAAGCCGATCGCGGTCAGAAGGCCGATGCGCAGCACCGCCGGCATGGCGTTGAGCTCGCGCAGGCCGATGATAACTTCGGTGAAGACAGTGCCCCTGCGCGCCGCATTCACCCGCGCATCGGGCAGGAAATAGATCAGCCCGGCGGCGATGACGCAAAAAAGCGAGCAGAACAGATAGGCCGCGGCCGGCGAGAAATAGTGGATGCCCAGTCCGGCAATGCCCGAACCCGCGATCATGAAGCCCTGGCGGATGCTGCCGGCCATGGCGCTGATGCGCGGCTGGTCCTTGCGTTCGCCCACCGCCTGCTGGATCGCATCCAGCGCGCCGGACATCACCACATAGCCCAATGACGCGCCGGCGGCGACGAACATCAGCGCCCACAGGCTCAAAGGCCAGCCGGCCGAAACCCACAACCACGGGATAAGCGTCGCACAGCCGATCAACAGCTGACCGATGATCGCCAGGTGCCGCCGGCTGTAGCGGTCGATCATCACGCCGACGAACGGACCGCACAGGATGATGACGGCGTGGCTGACGACAAAAATCTGTCCGACCGCGGCAAGTCCGGCCCCGGTCATGGCTGCCGACCACGCCTGGGCGACGATGCAGGCGCCGCGCGTTACATTGGTGAGGGCAAGGGCCGCATAGTAGAAACCGAGTTGGTTAGGTCGCATCGCGGTCAGGCGCTTGCCAGGAACAGCGAGCGGATGTCCGGCACGGCTGTCGTAAACACACGGCGGCGGTGTTCGTACTCGGCAATGGTCTGGCGATCGTGCACCACCTCGCGGGCATACTCCTCCTCGATCATTCTCAGGGCTTCCTCGGGCGTGTAGCTAAGCGGCGCCCTTTCCCGAAGCATGATCGCGTCGGCGCGGTAGATGCGGTCGATGATATCGCAGCCGGCCAGGATGGAATCGCGCTTCGCCTCGTCGGTAAGCCGCTCCGAATTCAGCCAGGTCATCACCTCTCTCACAAGCCCCTGGAAGCGCTCCGGCAGGCGCTTGTAATTCTGGAAAAGCCATTTCGTGCGACCGTTGGTCATGCCGTGCAGATGACACAGGGCCGCCAGCTCGAACCGCATCGTCTCGCGCATGATGTGGAGGCTGGTGTCGTAGTCGCCCGATCCCCACGCGCCCATGATGTCCTTGAACTCGGGATAGCCGCCCTTCCTGTTGCTGTAGAAGATAAAAGCAAGCTTGTTCCAGAAGTCCTCATCGAAGAACGCGGCATATTCGTCGGCGTTCTGGACGCAGCGCCCGACCCTGAGCTTGTGCAGGCCATCGCCCACTCCGTCCGAAAGATGTTGGCGCAGGATCTTGGTGCTGGCCCGGGCACGCTCATAGAGCGAAAGAACCTCGTCCTTCCAGCCTTCCACTTCCGCGCGCGTCAGGTACTCGACGTCGAAACCGAAACCTCCCGCGGAAAGATAGTCGTAATAGGCGCGGACCCTGCCGCCGTCATGAGCGATATAAGACCGCGGCCCCACACGCTGCGCATCGGGAAGCTCATCGCCGATGACGTAAAGATCGATGTCCGAGTGCTTGTTGCCGATCCCCTCGACCAGAGTGCCGGAAAGCACAACCATGTCACCCGGCAGCGCGCAGGCCCGCTCGAATATCTCCTGCTCCGACACCACGAGCTGGCCGCCAAGAAACTCGTATATCCGGCCACCTGTCGAATCGAGCTTTGCTTTCGCGGCCTCGCTCATCTTTCAGGTCCTCCAATACTGCGCATGGCGTCGTTTCCGCCATGCGTCTCTCAGGTCAGTCCCAGCAGCCGGTCCGCATTGCCATGTGCGATTTTGGCGACGTCGGCAGGCGCCAGCGCGATCTTGTCCAGAAAATGCCGGCCTTCTTCGTTGCTGCTGAAGGGGTAATCTATGGAAAACATCACCCGGTCGATGCCGAACGTATCGATGGCGACCTTGAGGGCCGGCTGGCTGAAAACCCCGCTGGTCGTCAGATGGACCTGTTCGAGCATCGTCTGCCGGAGCGGCCGCTCGATGCCGACGAAATCCGGCACGAAGAGTTCGTCGCAGCGATCGAGCATCATCGGCAGCATTTCACCCATATGACCGATGATGAGCTGCAGCGAGGGGTGACGATCCAGGCAGCCGGCAGCGATCAGCCGCAAGACGTGGATCGCAGTCTCGGCGTGCCAGCCGAAACCGGCCATCGCCAGCAGCATGTTCACCGGCGGCTTCAAACCGCTGAAATAGGCGTCGCGCACTGCCTTGGGCGGAATGCCGGGATGGATGTAAAGCGGCACCTTGAGCTGTTCGGCGCGCGCGAGGATGGGCTCGAAGGACTCGTGATCCAGGAACAGATCGTCGGTCAGGCCGCTTATCAGGGCGCCGACGAAGCCGAACTCGTTGACGGTGCGCGCCAGTTCGTCGGCCGACGCCTGCGGGCTCGTCATCGGCAGATGCGCGAACGCCGCGAAACGGCCCGGATGGGCCTTCATTTTCTCGGCGACGGTGTCGTTGTATTCGCGGGCCATCGCAATGCCCGCCTCGCCCTCGACCAGGTCGGCCGCGGGACCCAGAACGGAAAGCACCTGCACGGTGATGCCGCTCTCGTCCATCAGCCTGATGCGCTCGTCGTCCATGTCGTTGAGCTGGCGAACCCAGTTTTCTATGCCGGGCTGGCGCGCCTGCTTGGAATACCCTCTTTTTTCCTTCGCAGCCGGATCGATCCGGTCGGTAAAGGACGAAAAGCGAACGTGTTCTTCGAGAGAGACTATGCGCATGGATGCTTCCTGGGATTCGTCACGGTCCAGGCTACAGCCTTACCCGCCACGAAGGCCGGCGAAAACAGCCGATCCCGAAAATGAAAACCCTTGCCGGCCAACTTAAGGACAACGGCAAGGTTCAAGAATTCACCAAATCTGCCGCAAGCAAGCCGCGATATCCGGTCAGCCATCTGGGATGCTCCCACCGAAAATCGGCGGAAGCATCCCAGAAAAGAGAACCGGTTGGGATCGGAAGCCTCAGAGAGGCTTCTTCTCCGGCAGCACGTGGCGCCACTTGTCCATTTCACCACCAGGTGAAGTGATAAGGTTCGCTTCACCTGCCGTGTCGATGATGACCTCGGCGGCAGGCGGAATGTTCAGGAATTCCATGTGCTGGGTGGCGCAGTAACACCCCACGTCCATGACAAGCACAAAATCCTCCGGACCGACGGTGCTCGGCGCGGTATATTCGCCCGGCAGAACGTAGTCGTGGCGCAGGATGCCGCGCCCACGGATGGCGACATCGATCGCATCCTTGTCGGCGGGAATTTCCTTCATGTTCTTGTCGAGGAACTTCACATTGTGGTGACGTTCCTTGTACTGAGCCGAAGGAATGAGCACACGCGAACCGTTGGTCAGGACCTGGTAGTTGCCCGGGTTCTTGATCGGCTCACGCTTGATGCTCAGCAACAGCGCGGCGCAATCGCCGAGAAGGTCGCGGGCCGGCTCGAACCAGAACTTCACGTGCTCGCCAACGCCGTAATTCTTGGCGATTTCGCGCAGGCGAACGAAATATTCGTCCCACTCGAAGTGCTTCTTTTCCTCTTCGAGCTCTTCGTAGCTGAAGGCATAGCCGCCAGCGAAGTTGATCGCCGAGGCCTCCGGGAAGTAGGTCTTGTGGATCATGAAGACCTGCTCGAGGATGCCGACCATGCCGCCAAGCGAATTGCCGCTGCCGCAATAGAGTTCGAAGCAGTCGAGCTTGCGGTTGCTCTTGTCGAGCAGCGCACGCAGTTCGCTGAGCTGGCTGTACTTGATGCCGGGCTTGCCGGAACCAAGGCTGTCCAGGCGAACGTTGATCGAGGCCTTCGGATGGTTCTTGATCAGGTAGGAAATCTCGTCGAGGCTCGACAGGAACATCGGGTCGCCGGTCGGCGCCCAGAAGTCGATGTCGGCATTGGAGACGTGGCCGGGCGAGATGATGAATTTGTCGAAGCCATGCTGCTTCTTGAGCAGCTTGTATTCTGCCGGAAGCTGAAGCAGGACGCCGACATTGAGCTGCTGGAACGGCTTGATGACATGCGGGTTGGAATTCGGGAAGAACGGAACGAAAAGCTCCACCCTTTTGTCGATTCCGGCCGCGAGGGCGGCGTGCTTGATGCGCCTGACATTCTTGATCAGATGGGCTTCGCTGTAGACGAAAGCCGGCGTGCCGACAGTGTCGGCCACGGTCTTAAGATTATGGCTCTCGAGCCATGTGTTCGACAACCTATCGGCGCTTGGCGCCTTACTAACTTCCGCCATTTTGTCGTTCATTAAGCAACCCTCTTCATAAAGATGTCATGCCTCTGTCAAATTTGAGAACTTTCTTCCTTGATAAGCAAGCTCTTTTTTGATCTCGGCTCCTTTTTTTGATCCGCTGGACCCCAATCTCTCTTTTTTGATCCGCTAGATTGACCGAGTTGAAGCGTTCCGATACTTTTTTTAACATTGAAACTCAGACACATTGGTCCGCGCGCGGCTTCGGCCGCCTTACCCCATAACCGCGTCATGCAAATTTTCGCATGACGTCATCCAACCGCTATGAGGCACCCCTTTCATGTTGACGCAGGTTTACGAAGCAGCCACGCCCGATGACGCCCGCCGCATGTGCGAGATCGGCCTCGATCACGTCGGACTGATCATCGGATCCGGCGAGTATCCGCGCGAACTTCCGTTCGATCAGGCCAGGGAAATTGCGGCGGAAATCAAGGGGCCTTCGAAATTCCTGGCTCTTTTCATGAGCAGCAATGTCGATTTCATCGCCGACTGGGTTGCTCGTCTGAAGGCGCCTGTCCTTCACCTGGGCGCGCATGCCGACAAGATCACGCCGGCCGATGTCGCCTCGCTCAAGCGCCAGTTGCCCAACACCAAGCTGATGCGCAGCATTCCCATGACCGGCGAGGAAAGCATCGAAATCGCCAGGAGCTATGAAAACATCGCCGACTTCCTGCTTCTCGACAGCATCGCCGCCAACGGCCAGTTCGGCGCCCTCGGCGTCACCCACGACTGGAATGTCAGCCGCAAGATCGTCGAACAGGTGAAGACCCCTGTAATCCTGGCCGGCGGCCTGCACCCCGGCAACGTTGCCGAGGCCATACGCAAGGTCAGGCCTTTCGGCGTCGACTCCTTCTCCAAGACGAACCGCAATGACGGTTCGTTCCGCAAGGATTTTGACCTGGTTCGACGCTTCCATGAAGAAGCCCGGGCGGCGTTGGGATAATTCCCGTCACACCAGCCGCGGCAGGCCGCATTTCTGCCGCTGGCTGTTATTAATCGGTTTAGTTCAAACACCCGGCCATGCGCTTTATCGCAGCGGCCGGGTTTCTTTTAAATGCTTTCCTGGACCCGCTTCACCGAAGTGATCGTGTCCTCGAGACTGGCTTCCTTCCAGATCGGATCGCCGGTCCAGCGCTCGGTCAGCGCCCGGTACATCGCGGTCATCGGCGGGATCAGCTGCGGCGGCGCCTTTTCCATCTTCGGCCAGCTGTCGCGCGGCACCTTCGTCGCCGCCCAATGGCGCACCTGGCCGCCGAGATCGATACGGGCGTAATAGTCGCGCAGGATTTGCTTGCCGACGTGGAAATCGCCGAGCAGGAAGCGGTTCTCGTCGGCGGTGCCCGCCGTATCGACAAGAATGATCTCCCCGTCGGCGGCGATGCCGAACTCGAATTTCCCGTCGCTGTGGTCGAGGCCGACTTTGGACGCGTGCTTTGTCAGCACATCGTCGATCTGGATGGTCAGCTGCTTGACCCGATCCATCTGCGCGTCCGAAAGAAGCGCGACATCCTTCGCCTCGTCCTCGGTGATGAACCGGTCGATCTCTTCCAGCTTGGTGGTGAACTCGATCACCGGGCGCGGCAACCGGTCGGCCGGCTTCGGCATCTTGGTCAGGCCGAGCGACTCCAGCGAGATTTCTCCGCTGTCGAGGCGGCGGAAAGCCGACGATCCGGGCGGCAGCGAATTGCGGAAGATCACCTGCAACGGGATCAGGCAGTTGCGGGCGTTGCGGTAGAGTGCGCCATCGGCCGGATCGAGCACCCGCAGCAGTTGGAACTCTATACGGTTCGGCGGCAGGAACCGCAGGAAATGCGTCCGGATGCCATGCTCTTTCAGAAGAGCGAAATTGGCGACCGCCATGCGGCAAAGCGCTTCGCCCTTGCCGGGAATCTTGTCCGGCATCTTGCCGTAATGAAAAATCGAATAATCGTCGGTGAAATCGAAAATGCCGATACCCTCGGCATTATCGGTCGGCGCCTGCACGACGGTTAAATTCTTGGTGGACCACTTTTTTGGCATGGCCGGATATGCAACTCGTTACTGGCGCCGGAATATGGCGCGATTGACTGTTACTTGGACGCAAAAGCCCAGTCTGGAACACGCTCCACAGACGCCGCCGTATTGGTGGCGCGCGTGAACCAGTAGTCGCTGACGGTGCCTTCCTGCTTCATTTCCTTCAGCCATCCCACCGCCTTCGATGGGTTGCGCGTGAAGCTGAAGCAGCCCGGACCCATGCTGCTCATGCCGATCGCGTCGATGCCGTTCTTGCGCGACTCGTTGAGAACCTTGTGGACCTTCGGGTTCTGGATTCCGATCTGCTTCTGCTTGAAGTAGGTGTCGAAGGTGATGCGGTTGAAGGCGATGCAGAACGCCTCGTAGTCGCCTTCCACCACGGCGGGCGCCAACCCCATGAACACGGCATGCGCGGTCTTGCGCGCCTCCACCAGCGGGATCGGCAGTTCCTTGCGGAAGAAGTCGGCTTCCGGCTGGCCATGGATATGCTCGCCGGCCGGCATGATCATCAGGATCGGCCAGTTCGGAAACGCCGTGGAAACCAGAACAGGCGGCTTGCGGCCGGCGCGCGCGAAGCGGCTGGGGACCAGATACTTCTTCGGATCGTCGGAAAAATCGTTGGTCACCCGGTGGCCGCCGTCGCAGATGAAGCCGCCGCGGTCCGTCAGGTTGACGCTGCCGCCGGAGGTGCCGGCGCGGCCGGCATAGATGGCGATCTCCTCGGTCGTCATGTTGCGCTCGTTGAGCGCGGCGTAGGCCTTGCCGATGCTGAGCAGCGCCGTGGTCTTGGAACCGAAGCCGCTGTGGCGGGGCAAGCCGGCCTCGACGACGATCTTGGCCGGATCGCCCTTGATGCCCCGGCGCAGACGCTGCAGGTAATCCTCGAAGATTTCCTTGTAGTCCGACGCGTTGTCGTCAGTGACCACACTCATCTTCTTGGAAGGCGTGGCCAGAACGCGGAAACTCGGCGCGGCGACGGCCAGCGAAGCCATGCCGTTCTTGCGGCCCATTTCACCATTCAGATCGATCAGCGTGAAGCTGAGGCGTGCTGCAGACGTGACACGAACCGACCATCCCTCATCGCCCGACCGCAATTCAGAAAAACTGGGTGCTGGTCCGGCTGAAAGCGTCGAAGCGTCTGGTCCTGCCCGCATTACGATATCCACACCCGTTTCTGAGCCTGTCGCATTATTGCGATTTTTCGCAGATTAGGAACACGGCTAATCACTGTCAACGACCAAACCGGGACGCGGCGGGATTTGTCGGGCGGCAGCAGGCGCCGCCCGCCGGTCAGAGTTTTTTGCGTGGCGTGGGGTCGAGATTGAAGATCCGCGCCGCGTTCAACCCAAGGATGTTGCGCTTGGCCTGCTCGGACAGGAACGGCAGGTCGTAGATGGTCGAGGGCAGGTCGAAGTCGAAATGCGGCCAGTCCGAAGCGAACAGCAGCTGCGTCTCGGCATTGATCATGTCGAGCGTCACCTTCAGCGCATCAGGATGCGTCGTCTCCATCGGCTGCGTCGTATACCAGCAGTTCTGCCGCATATATTCGCTCGGCAACTTCTTGAGCTGGGGCGCTTCGGACTGGCGCATCAGGTACTGATCGTCCAGTCGCTGCATCAGGAAGGGAACCCAGGCCAGACCGCTCTCCACCCATATGGACTTCAGCCTGGGGAAGCGCTCCGGAATGCCGTTCAGGATCCAGTTCGTCATGTGGACCATATTGCACCAGACGAAGCCCAGCGCGTGCATGCCGAGGAACCGGTTGACGGTCATCAGCGACGGGTCCTGCCAGTGGTAGCCGGAGTGGAACGCGATCGGTTTGTCGAATTCCTGCATCACCGAATAGAGTTCCATATAGTCGTTGTGATGCACCGGCTTGTACCGCGTGCTGGTGACGCAGAAGCCGATGACGCTGTCGTGGTGGCCAACCTCCCTGACCGTTCGCACCGCCTCTTCCGGTGTGTTGAACGGGATATAGGCCAGCGTCTTGATGCGGTCGTCCGCCGCCAGGATGCGCTCGATCATGAAGCGGTTGTAGGCGCGGCCCAGCCACACCTCCATCTCGGGCTGCGGATGCATGCCAAGGAACAACATCGGCGTCGGGAACACGACCATATAGTCGATGCCGAGCGAATTCATCGCCCTTTGCGTCAGCACGACGTCGCGATGCACATCCGTCTCGCTGACGGTCTCGCGCCGGTCGTCGCTCATCGGTATGCGGCCGCCGACAGACTGGTAGCGAAGGCCGAAATCGCCGTTCAGCCCATAGGGCGGCGCACCCATGCGCTGCTTGTAGTAGCGGATGGCGTTGTCCTTCACGACCGGATCTTCAATGTACTGGATGATCTCGTGCCAGGATATTGACTCGATATGGTGGGCGTCGATGTCGCAGATCAGCCAATCCTCGAAGCCGCGCTTCTTGGCGTCCTTGCGGGCATGGTCGAGGATGTCGCGCGTATCGGTGTGGATGCCGATGGTTTGAACCGGCATGGGTTCCCCAGGGCGGGAAAGCGGGGTCGCATCGTTCATCGTCTTCTACCTTCAGCCTTGCTCATCGTCGCGATAGGTGTCCTCGTCCGGACGCCTGCGATACCAGAGCGCGAGTTCCATGGGTCCCAGTTTCAGGGCCCGCAAAAGTTCGGCCACAGCCGTCAGCACTTCGGTCGCGGTCAGTTCCTCGTCGCCGCGCCCTGCAACCGGCTTGAACGTTCTCTCCTCGCCGTCGGACTTGGCGTAGTAGAGCCGCACCGCGGCCGTCATCAACTGCGCGACTGCCTCGTCGGAAATGCGGGAAGCCTCGCCCTTTCCGACCAGATCCCGACTTGAAGCAAGCAGTTTTGCCGCTGCTTCGTCGACCCAGGCGTATTCGTCATTCCGCCGCGGATCGTTCGGGTTCAACATAAACTTCTCCATTGCGGACTACCAGGTCGGCCTTGCGCAGCTTGATCCCCGAATGTCCGGGATGCGCGCCGGTCCTGATATCGTATTCATATCCATGCCACGGACAGACAACGTGGGTATCATGCTCATGATATTGCAACGTGCGCACCTTGCCGTCCGTTCCAAACGGCTCAAGCACCCGCTTCATGATCACGCCCTGGCATACGGGTCCGCCCCGATGGGCGCATTCATTGTGCCAGGCGTAGAGTTCGCCATCGAGCTTGAAGATGCCGATTTCGTCCTCGCCGCACTGGATCAGCTTGCGTCCGCCCTCTTCGATATCATCGATATTGCCAACGTGATATTCAGTCATTCTTTGTCTCAGAATAGATACGAATTTCTAATCTCATAATGGACACCTTGGCGCGCGGGGGCAAGGTGCTGATGCATCACAAACTGCCGTGCCGGCAAAATCGGCCCAGGCTTCCGTTCAATGGCGAAACAGCCTCATGCCGGTGAACACCATGGCGATGCCATGCTCGTCGGCGGCCTTGATCACCTCCTCGTCGCGAACCGAGCTGCCCTGCTGGATGATCGCCGTAGCGCCGGCTTCCACAGCGACAAGCAGGCTGTCCGCAAAGGGAAGAAAAGCATCGGAAGCCATCACCGATCCCTTGACCAGCGAACCGGACGCTTGCGCGGTCTTCGCCGCGTCCTCGGCTTTGAGCACGCCTATGCGGGCAGAATCGACGCGGCTGGTCTGGCCGGCGCCTATCCCCACCGTCGCGCCATCGCGTGCATAGAGAACGGCGTTCGACTTGACGTGCTTGACCACCCGAAAGGCAAAGCGCAGGTCGTCGAGTTCCTTTTCGGTCGGCTGGCGTTTCGTCACCACCTTGAAGTCCATGTCTTCCACCACCGCATTGTCGCGGGATTGGACGAGCATGCCGCCCGCTACCGACTTGAACGTGATGCCGGCGCCGCGCGGATCGGGAAGATCGCCAGCCAGCAGCAGCCGCAGGTTCTTCTTGGCGCCGATGATGGCGATCGCTTCCTTGCTGGCGTCGGGCGCGATGATGACTTCGGTGAATATCTCGGTGATCGCGCGCGCCGTCTCCGCGTCGATCGCCCGGTTCATCGCCACCACGCCGCCGAAGGCTGAGGTCGGATCGGTCGCCAGCGCCTTCCGGTATGCGCCGAGCAAGCTTTCGTCCTCCGCCACGCCACAGGGATTGGCATGTTTGACGATGACGCAGGCAGCTGTGCGCGCCGGATCGAACTCCGCCGCGCATTGATAGGCGGCGTCGGCATCGACGATGTTGTTGTAGGAAAGCTGCTTGCCCTGCACCTGCCGCGCCGTGGCGACGCCGGGGCGCTTTTCGGCGGTGTGATAGAAGGCGGCGCTCTGATGCGGGTTCTCGCCGTAGCGCAAGGTCTCGGCCAGCGTGCCGCCGACGGTCAACCAGTCCTGCGTTTTTTCATCGACCTGATCGGCGAACCAGCCGGCAATCGCCGCATCGTAGGCGGCGGTCCGCGCAAACGCCTTGGCCGCCAGGCGGCGGCGAAGCTTTAGCGTTGTATCGCCATCATTGTCGCTGAGATCGTCGAGCACGGCGGCATAATCAGCCGGGTCGACGACGACAACGACATCGGCATGGTTCTTGGCAGCCGCCCGGACCATGGCAACGCCGCCTATGTCGACATTTTCGACGCAATCCTCGAAGGAGGCGCCGGACCGCGCCGTCTCCTCGAACGGATAGAAATTGGAGACCAGAAGGTCGATCTGCGGAATCCCGTGCTGGCGCATCGCTGCCTGATGCTGGTGATCGTCCCGCTTGGCCAGCAGGCCGCCATGCACCTTGGGATGCAGCGCCTTGACGCGCCCGTCCATGATCTCGGGGAAGCCGGTCAATTCGGCGATGTCCAGTACGGTCAGGCCGGCATTCGTCAAAGCCTTGCGCGTGCCGCCGGTGGACACCAGCTGAATGCCCCTGCCCGACAACGCGCGGGCGAACTCGACGATGCCGGTCTTGTCCGAGACCGAAAGCAGGGCACGGCCAACCACGCGCTTGTGCGACGCCGCGACGGATGATTTTCGATGCGATAAAGTCAAGGCAACCTCTTTTGTTTCCCGGCGCAGTGCGCGATTGCGTCGATGATCTGGGTGTATCCGGTGCATCGGCACACATTGGCGCCCATCCACTCGATGATGTCCTGCCGGCTCGGGTCGGGCTTCGCGTCAAGAAGCGCTGTCGCCAGCATAATCATGCCGCTGGAGCAGAACCCGCACTGGAAAACCGACTCGTCCAGGAACGCCTGCTGCAGCGGATGCAGCCGGCCATCGGCATCCGCCAGCCCTTCGATGGTCGAAATCGCGCCGCCATCGGCCTCGAAGGCAAGCGTCGCGCAGGCCGCCACCGGCAGGCCGTCCAGCAGCACCGTGCACGCTCCGCACGCGGCATGGTCGCAGGCGACGCGCGTGCCTGTCAGCTGATGCTCACGGCGCAGGAAATCGACAAGCACGCGGCTTTCCTCGACCTCGCCGCTCCAGGCCTCGCCATTGATCGTGCAGCTGATCTCAACCACGGCGCATCCTTTCCAGCAACCGCGGCAGCACGGCTGACAGATAGTCGGCGTGGGAGCCCGAAAGGGCAGGAATTTCGGCCTTGTCGCCGACCGCGACCAGCGGATTGCGGCCGAGACCGCCGAGCGCGACGATGACGCGCCCGTCGGCGAAGTCGCCGCGCACGACCAGTGCATAATCCCGCAACGACCGGTAGATGCTGAGCCGGATTTTTCCGGGCTCCGCTATGGCCACATGCAGCAGGAGACCGCTGGTATCGACCGCCTTCCCTGCGGGCACCGGGCGCGCGCCGCCATCGACATCGCCAAACACGGCCTCAGCCCCACAGGCCGCCAGAATGGTCGCCGCCTCATAGGCTGGCATGGCCGCCATCAGATTGCCGCCCACCGTGCCGCGCGCCCTGATCCGCACATTGCCGATCCCGCTCCATATCCGCGCCAGGTCGGGGAAGACCGCGTTCACCTGCGTATCCGAGGATACGCAGCGATGCGTGGCGCCAGCGCCGATCCTGAGTGTCTGTCCGTCGAAAGACACAGCCTTCAGCGCCTCGACCCGCGACAGGCTCGCAATGCAGCGAGGCGAAAGTCCGGCCTTCATGCGGTCGACCAGATCGAGGCCGCCGCCCATCACGGTTGCGCCTTCGCGCATCAGCGCCAGCGTCTCGTCCACCGTGGAAGGCCGCGCCAGTTCGAAGTGCGCGATGCGGAAGCCGGAATGGCTGCCGACCAGCTCCGCAGGCGATGATGGCCCTGCTGTGGTCACTTCTGAACCCCATTCGCCGACCGGGAACCCTGCAGCGCCTTGAACAGATCCGCCGCCGTCATCGGCAACGCCGTCAGCCGCGCGCCGACCGCATCGTCGATAGCGTTGGCGATTGCCGCCGCGATCGGCAGGATGCCGGCCTCGCCGATGCCCTTGGCGCCGAACGGCCCCGGCCCGCCGCCGGTCTCCAGCACGATGGCCTGCACCTCGTCCGGCAGATCGACGGTTCGCGGCACCCGATAGCGCTGGCCGGTGGCGTTGACGGCATCCGCGCCCTCGAAGCGCAGACATTCGAACAGCGCCTGTCCGTAGCCCTGGATCGCCGCGCCGATGATCTGCCCCTTGCACTTCGCCAGATCGATAGCCCGGCCCGCATCGGCCGCCACGACCAGCTTGCAAACCTTGATCGCGGCGGTGATCTCGTCGATCTCCACTTCCGCCGCCGCCCAGGCCGGCTGCCAGTAGAGCGGGTTCGACCCGAATTTGATGCCCGCCTTGCGGGCATGCGCCTGTTCGCCGCTGCCGACCACGATCGGCGCGTTACTGCCGGCCTTGAGTTGCTCCAGCACGTGTCGCGCCGCCCGCTCGACCGCACCGGCGCCGAGCACGACGCCGGTGCAGGCATTGGTGCCGTCGTCATAGGGCGTCACGTCGGTATCGGTGCCGGTGATCCGCACCTGTTCCGGCGCGATGCCCAGCACCTCGCCGACCACCCTTGCGGCAACGGCGCGCGCGCCCTGCCCCATTTCGGCGGTGCCGAATTCGACGACCGTCTCGCCATGCGGATCGTGGCTGATGCGCGCCTCGGAACGCCGTCCGTGCGCGCCGGCGCTCTTGAACCCGACCGCCAGCCCGACGCCCCTGTTGGCCGGACGTGGCGCTTTGAAAGCGATCGCCTCGGCGACGCTTTCCAGCCCGCCGATGAAATCGCAATCGATGGGCGTGTCCTCCGGCAGGTAGTCCTTGCTGCGGGCCACCAGGTTCCTGCGGCGTATAGCCAGCGGATCGAGCGCCAGCCGCCGCGCGATCATGTCGACCTGTGACTCGGAAGCCCATGTCGCCTGCGGCCTGCCATAGCCGCGGAACGAGCCGGATGGGATGGTGGTCGTGCGCAGCACCGAAACCTCGATGCGCGCGGCCTCCCATTTGTAGGGACCGGGAAAGCAATAGCCGAGCTGCGAGGCGACAAGCACGCTGGCGTCGGCATAGGCGCCGCCGTTCAACCAGGCCTTGCAATCACGCGCGATCAGCCGGCCGTCGGCCGAGACGCCGGTTCGAAGCCGCATGGTCGCCGGATGCTGGCTGAGGCTGAGCATCGCCTCGTCCATGCCGGGCGCAAGCCGGACCGGGCATCCCGCCTTGCGCGCCAGAAGCACGGCGAGAGGCTCGATCTTGCAATGGCTCTTGGCGCCGAAGCCGCCGCCGATCAGTCCGGAATAAACCCGGATCGCCTCTTCGGCCATGCCGAAGACTCGGGCGATCTCGCGCTTGATCTCGAACGGCTCCTGCGTGTTGCTCCACAGCTCGACGCTCGCGGCATCAGCCCGCGCAATCGCAACCAGCGGCTCAAGATGATAATGCGCCATGCGGGAGAATTCGAACGCGTCTTCATAGACGTGGTCGCACGCGGCAAACGCCGCCTCCAGATCGCCGAAGCTGTGTTCGAAGCGGTAGAGGACGTTGCCCTCCGGCTCCATGAAGCCGCCGACGCCCGGATTGTAGGTCTGCGTCCCCGAACGCTGTGGAAACAACAGTGGCGCATCCGCCGCCATCGCATCCTCGACGGTAGGCACCGGCTTCAACGCCTCGTACTCCACCTCGATGTTTGCCAGCGCGGCATAGGCGGTCGCTTCGTCCACGGCGATCACCGCCGCCACCGGGTCGCCGATGTGCCGGACCCTGTCGATGGCAATCAGCGGCTGGTCGCGCACGAACATGCCGTAATATGGATCAAGCCCTTCGAGGTCGCGGGCCGTGACGACCGCGATCACGCCAGGCATAGCCTCCGCGGCATCGCTGTTCAGCCTGACGATGCGCGCATGGGCGAGAGGACTGCGGAGCAGCTTGGCGTGCGCCATGCCCGGCAGCACAAGGTCCGACACGTAGTCGGCGCGGCCGGTGACCTTGCGCACCTCATGTTCAAGATAGGAAGCCGCCGCTGAAGCCAAACTGCCTCTCCGCTTCGAAAACGCGGCGCGACACCGCCGCGGACCGCAAGGCATAGTCAAATCACCCGAATGCCTGCTCGGCAACAGCCGCGCCTCAGCCTTTCGGCACGCCCAATTGCGCGGCCACCGCATTGAGCGCGCCGACCCTGCCTTCAACATTGGCGCCGGCAAAGCCGTTTTCCAGCTTGCCTACCAACGCGCGGAATTGCTCGAACTCCTCGGCTGCCGCCTTCGCCGTCAGGGGCTGATCGTCATAGGCATCGACGAAGCGCTGCGCGGCATAGGAAATCAGGAACAAAGCAGCCGCGTTTTCAGGCTCGGAGACGATCCGGGCGCGGGCGGCGCGCGCGCATGCATCATAGGCACGTACGCTGCCACCTTGCTCATCCAATGTCTTCACCAGCGTATCGAACATGATGTCCTTTCACCAACCGCCGTTGATATCGCTCCGCGTGGAAAAAAGAAGTTGCTTCTGGAAACCACACTTTCGCGCCGCTCCAGCTTTCTTCTATTGTTCTGCTGACAGGCTAGGAGGTTCCAGCCACGACATTCCAATGGAGTGGCATCATCGGGTCGAAAACCGTGATCGGGCCGGCTCCGGTGTCGATCCTGGCGGGAAACTTGATCGGCTCCGCTTCGCGTTGAAGCGTCATCCGGCCTTCATTCACCGGCAGCCGGTAGAACGCAGGACCGTGCAGCGAGACGAAGCCCTCGAGCTTGTCCAGCGCCTCCTCCTGTTCGAACACTTCGGCGAGACAGGACATCGTGTTGAGTGATGAGAAGATGCCGGCGCAGCCGCAGGCGCATTCCTTGAGCGGATCGAGATGCGGCGCCGAATCCGTGCCGAGGAAGAAGCGCGGATCGCCCGATGTCGCGGCTTCGCGGAGCGCCAGCCTGTGTGTTTCCCGCTTGGCCACCGGCAGGCAGTAGTAATGCGGCCGGATGGCGCCCGCCAGCAGTGCGTTGCGGTTGATGATCAGGTGATGCGTGGTGATGGTGGCGGCCGTGTTGCTCGCCTGCGAGCGGGCGTAGTCGATGCCTTCGCGGGTCGTCACATGCTCCATCACGATCCGCAGTTCCGGTATCCGGCGACGCAGCGGATCGAGAACGGTCTCGATGAACACGGCCTCCCGGTCGAAAATGTCGATTTTCGGATCTACCACTTCACCATGGACGCAAAGCGGCAGACCAATCTCGGCCATCCGCTCCAGCACCGGATAGACCTTGGTGATATCCCGAACGCCGCCGTGGGAATTCGTCGTCGCACCCGCCGGATAAAGCTTGACCGCGGTAATCTCGCCCTCCCGGAAACCGGCCTCGACATCGTCAGGATCGGTGCCCTCGGTGAGGTAGAGCGTCATCAGCGGGGTGAAATCGTCGCCCGCAGGCAGCGCCGCCACGATGCGTTGGCGATAGGCCTTGGCGTCCGCCGTCGTCACCACCGGCGGAACGAGATTTGGCATGATGATCGCCCGGCGGAAATGCGCCGACGTGTGTGGCAGCACCCCTTCCAGAACCGAACCGTCACGAAGATGCAGATGCCAGTCGTCGGGCTTCCTGATTGTCAGGCTTGTCATGATTTTCCTTTGAGGAATTCATAGACAATATCGGTCGCGGCGACGAAGTCCGTCAACTCCATCGCTTCGTCTGGATTGTGGGAACCATTGCGGTTGCGCACGAAAACCATCGCCGAAGGCACGCCGGCCTCCGCGAAGACCGCCGCGTCGTGGCCACCGCCGCTCGGCATGATGAAAGGCTCCTGGCCGACGCGCTTCATGGCGTCCTTCAGGCCATCGACCAGCTTGGGATCGCAGATCGCCGGTTCGACGGTCATTTCCTCGTCCATCTCGAAGCGAACCTTGCGCTCCTTTTCGATCTGCTTCATCTCGGTCTTGAGCAGCTTGCGCATGTCGTCCAGCGTCTTCTTGCTCTGGCTGCGGACATCCAGGCTGAAGCTTACCGAATCGGGAATGCGCGACATCGCGTGCTTGTCTGGATCGGTCATCACCACCCCGCTGGTCAGCACAAGGTCGTCGCCCTTGTTCAGGATGGTTGTCCAACTGTCGTCCAGCCGCACCAGCAGATCGGCCAGCGCCAGAACAGGATCGCGGCGATAGGCTTTCGGCACCGCGCCGGAATGGCCGGCCTCGCCGATGCAGCGGATCGCGCGGTGGCGGAAATTGCCGCGAATGCCGGTCACGACCGCGGCCGGAATCTTCTTGCCGACAAGCAGCGGCCCCTGCTCGATATGCAGTTCGAGATAAGCCTCGATCGCCTTCAGGTCGATCAGTGGCGTTCCGCGCTTCACTTTCGGCATCGGGATTCCGATGTCAGCCATGTGCTCGCCGAGCGAGCGACCGTCGGCCTTGTGCTTGGCCTTGATTTCCTTGGCGCCCAGCGTGCCGGTAAGCGCCTTCGAACCGATGTAGCAAGGCCCGAACCAGGCGCTTTCCTCGCCGCGCATGGCCAGAACATGGACGGGCCGTTCGAAAGTCTGCTTTTCCCTCTTGGCGCGAACCAGGCAGACGAGACCCGCGACCACACCGGCCAGGCCGTCGAAATTGCCCCCGAACGGCACGCTGTCGACATGTGAGCCGACGACGACGAAGCTTTTGGCATCCTTGTCTTCGGGCAGGCTGAAATTCGCATTCATGCCGTCGTCATACCAGACGGCGAGGCCGTTCTTGCGCGCGAACGTCTCCAGGAATTTCAGCGTCTGCGTCTCGATATCGGAAAAGGCGGGACGGCTGAAACCCTCCACATCCCTGGTTCTGTCGGCGATGGTCTCCAGCAAATACCTGGCGACGTCGATATCGCCGACTTCGTCGTCGGCCGAAAGTTTGCGTACCGCTGTCATGGAGCAGCCTCCATGAACACGACACGGTCTTCCTGCTCCTCATCGATGATCGTTCCGATCAGGTCGCGTACCGAGGAGATGCCTTCGGCGGTCAGGTACTTTTTCAGGTCGTCGATGATGGAAACCATCACCGTCGGATTGATGAAGGTCGCCGTGCCGACCTGTACGGCGCTGGCGCCGACCATCAGATATTCGATGACGTCCTCGACAGTGGAGATGCCGCCGCAGCCGATGACTGGAATGTTGGTCGCCTTGGCGCACTGATAGGCCATGCGCAGCGTGATCGGCTTGATCGACGGGCCGGAAAGACCGCCCAGCAGATTGCCGAGCTTCGGCCTGCGCGAGCGGATATCGATGGCCATCGACAGGACGGTGTTTGCCACCACCAGCGCATCGGCCCCGCCCTCTTCGGCGGCGCGCGCGACATCGGGCGTCTCGCCGGTGTTCGGCGTCAGCTTTGCCCACAGTGGCAGCTTGGTGGCCTTGCGCAGCTTGCGCATGACTTCATAGGTCGACGACGGCCTTATGGCGAACGCCTTGCCGTCCTCCTCGATATTCGGACACGAGATATTGACTTCGATCGCCTCGACGCCATCGACGCTGACTTCCGAACACAACGCAGCGAACTCGTCCGCCGTGTTGCCGGAAATGCTGACCACCAGCGGTGTCTTGTAGGCCTGGTAGAACGGCACGACGTTATCGAGGAAGTAGCGCGAGCCCTTGCTGGGGATGCCGATGGAATTCAGCATCGAGCCGCCGACTTCGCACACGCGCGGCGTCGGATTGCCGTCGCGCCAGCCCTTGGTGATCGTCTTTGTTACATGGGCGCCGAGCTTGTCGAGATCGAAGACGTCGGCAAGGTCCTCGGAGAAGGTCCCCGATGCCGGCATGATCGGGTTCTTCAGCTTGAGACCCGCAATATTGACCGATAGATCTACCATGTCATTGCTTCCTGAATGTCGAACACAGGGCCTTCACGGCATACGCGCAGCTGCACGACCTTGTCGTTTTTCTGGAAGGGTCGGACGCAGCAGTAACACATGCCCAAACCGCAAGCCATTTGCTGCTCGAGTGCAATCTGGCCGGGAACATCGTGGCGGCGGCCCAGCTGCTGCAGCAGCTTGAGCATCCTGTTCGATCCGCAAGTGTAGAAGGCGTCCACACCGTCGTCGGCGATCAGGCCCTCGATGATGGTTTCCAGATTGCTGGTGGCGGAGGTGCCCTCGGAATCGGTGACCGTGATCACCCGGGCGCCGAGATCCTTGAAATAATCTACCGACATCAAAAGCTCTGGCGAACGCGCACTGCAGATCACCGTCATGCGCTTGTTGAGACGCCGCGCTTCGAGCGCCAGCGGCGCAAGTGTCGCCAGTCCGACGCCGCGCGCCAGCAGAACAAGATGATTCCAGTTCGCCTCGATAGCGAACGGCTTGCCGAGCGGGCCGAGCACATTGAGCGTGCCCCCCTCCTCCAGGAAGCCCAAGGCCCGCGTTCCCTCGCCTGTAACCTTATAGAGGAAGTGAAGCTCTCCCAGTTCGGGATAGAAGCCGTAGATGCTCATCGGGCGGCGCAGATAGGGCGCCTCGCCACCTATATGAGGGCAGAGCAGATGAAAGAACTGCCCGGCATGGCAGCGCTCAAGAAGCTCGACTGGAGCATCGAGCACCAGCTTGCGGTACTCGCCGTTCACAGGCTCGTTGCTCTTGATGCGGAGATCCAGTTCCGAAACGCCGGCTACCTTTTGGTCGCGATTTGAATTCGCGTGCATGACATGGACGCGGGTCATTCAGACACCTCGTTTCTCATGCCCGCAAAGCGATGCAAACCTACCCCTCTCACACCTGCCGTTAGAGGCATGTTCACGCTCCCCAATACACAACTCCACATCGTCATCTCGAAATCGATCCCGAAAAATGGACAGGTCTGTTCAAAACGCCCGATGCAATCATTCCGGGAAAAGCGAACACCTCCACCCATGCCTCCTATATAGTCACTCGCAATCAAGAGCCTAAGGACCGCTCTTGTCAATAAAAATCCCAAAATTGAGATAGATTTCCAAAACTGTCCAATAATTGATATTAACGTCTGCTCCAAGCGACAATGCGCAAAGTTTTATCTATGCGGAAATGCTGGTTTTTTGCCGGTTTGGCCAATCGGACAAAATCTTGAGTCGCCGAACGATTCCGGATGCGCGATCGCGCTGCTGGCTATTCGGCTGTCTTCTGTCTCGAAATTCGATTTCCGGCAGAAAAAAGCCTGTCCGTTGAAACTCTTGCGAGAAACCGGGACGGGAAAAGGCCGGATGTTGCATCCGGCCTTTGCCCGTTTCTTTAACACGGCGCACCGATCGGCCCGGCTGCCTATCCTATGAGCAGCTTTGGCAGGAACGTCGACAACGGTGGGATGTAGCTGATGATCAGCAGCACCACGATGTTTGTCGCGACAAACGGCAGTATCCCTTTCACCACGGATTCCACGGGCCTGTTCAATGTCGTCGCCGTCACGGCAAGATCCAGGCCGATGGGCGGCATGATCATGCCGGTGCAGACGTTGAGCGTGACCACCATGCCGAAGTGAATGGGGTCGATGCCGAGCGCCACCGCCGCCGGATAAAGGGTCGGCAGGAAAATGACCATGATCGAGTTCGGGTCGAGGAACATGCCGCAGCACAGGAACAGAACGTTCACTCCGAGCATGAAGACGACCCAGTTGACGTTGTTTTCCTGGAGGAAGGAAAGCACGGCGCGATCGAGGCCTCCAAGCGTCAGGAAATACGCCAGCAGCGCTCCCATCGACAGCAGGACGAAGATGACGCCGGTGGAGATTGCGCTGTCCTTGGCGATCACGAAGACCTCACGCCAACGCAGCGACTTGAAGATCAGAACCTCGACCAGGATGGCATAGACCGCCGAGACGGCCGCCGCTTCGGTGGCGGTGAACACGCCAGCGAAAATACCCACCAGGATAATCGCCTGCATGAGCAACGCCCAGAATGCATCCCTGAACGCTTTCCAGCGCATCTTGATCTCGACCCGGTCACCGCCTTTCAGACCGAGGCGCCTGGCTTCGATGGCTACCAGCGCCATGAAGGCCAGGCCCAGCACGATGCCGACCACCAGGCCCGCGGCGAAAAGCGCCGCGATCGAGGTGCCGGTTAGCCAGCTATAGACAACGAAAGTGATCGATGGCGGGATCAGCAGCGCGCATTCCGCGCTGGAGGCTATGAGGCCAAGGCTGAACTTTTCCGAAAAGCCGGACCGGCGCAGTTCCGGATAGGCGATGCGCCCCATGGCCGCCACGGTCGCCGGCGCGGAACCCGCGGCGGCGCCGAAGACCATGCAGGTCACCACCGTGGAATGACCGATGCCGCCGCGGAAATGTCCCACCAGCACGTCGAAAAGGGTCGCCAGCTGCGCCGCCATTCGTCCCCGCGCCATGAGATCGGCGGCGAAGATGAAGAAAGGAATGGCGAGCAGCGTCACCACTTCGACACCGCCGACCAGCCGCTGCCCGACGATGAGATCGGGCATCATCGGGAACGACGCATATTTGGTCAGGATCGCCGGAATGCCCAGGACCATGAAAATTTCGGCACCAGCCGCCAAAAGAACGACGGCCAACACCACCAGCACTAAAATGATCATAAGATGAACTCAGATGTGATGGGTTGGATCGATTTCCTTGGAATATCGATCTGCTGAGGTGACGAGTTCGAGGAAGTACTGGATGGCCAGCAGGGTAAAGCCGATCGGCATAACGAAGTAGAGCCACCCTACCGAGACTTCCAGCACCGGACTGCGCTGCCCGCTGTTGGCCACGAAATTGGTGATTTCGACGCCGACCTTGACCAGGTAAAGGCTGAAAGCAAGCCCAAGCAGGTTGATGACGAGCTTTACCCATTTCTGCGGGGCCGGCGGAAGCCGGTTCAGAAGCATCGGCATCCCGATATGTCGACCGGCCTCAAGGGCCAGCGACAGCGACAGGAAGACCATCCAGACGAGGCCAAAAAGAGATATCTCGTCAATCCAGGCGAAATTCGGCGCGAGGGCCGGGAGAAACTCCCGAACCCCCACGTTGAACGTGTAGAGAAAAGTCAAGACGAACATCAGCGCGCCAAGGAGCGTCGTCTGCACCCATTGCACTGCAGCGTAAACTTTTGCCATGACTCGAACTGACCGCTATGCGCCGAGCTTCTTGTATTCCTCGTCGTATACCGCGAGCACAGCCTTACCTTCGTCACCGGCCAGGGTGAGGTAAGCCTTGCGCGCCGCGTCTGCGGTTGCATCCCGAAGCTTGTTGCGCTCCGCTTCATCGGCCGTGCGAACGTTCAGCCCGGCATCCTTGATGATCTGGAGTGACTTTTGCTGCGCCGCTTCCTTGTTCTTTTCCACTTCGGGACGAACCTCGTCGAAGGCGGTCTTGATGATTTCCCTGTGGCCTTCAGGCAGCGAGCTCCACCAGGTCGGGTTGAACAGCACGAAGTCTTCCATGGCGCCGTGTTCGGTCACCACGAGATACTTCTGCACTTCGTGGAACTTCATCGTGGTGATCGTGTCCAACGGGTTCTCTTCACCATCGACCAGACCGGTCTGCAGCGAGGTGTAGAGTTCACCGAAGTTGATCGGAACAGCGCTGGCGCCGACAGCCGCGAACTGGTCGATCAGAACCTTGGAATCCATGACGCGGAACTTCTGCCCGCTCAGCTTCACCAGATCGTCCAAAGGCTTGTTGGAGGTCAGGCTCTTGCGGCCGTTCGGCCAGATCGTCAGCGGGGCCATGCCGCGCTTTTCAAAGCTCTTGAGCAGAGCCTGTCCGAACGGACCTTCGCGCAACTTCTGGCTGAGCGCACGGTCGGTCGGATAGACGTAAGGAACGTCCAGAACCGAAACGACCGGATTGAAACCGCCAAGGAAGGCAGCCGGCTGCACAGTGCACTCGATGGCGCCGAACTGCGTGCCTTCGATCATCTGGCGGGCATTGCCGAGCTGGGATAGCGGATAGATGGTGAATTCGACTTCGCCCTTGGTGCGATCCTTCACCAGAGCGGCAACCTGCTCCAAGCCCTTGTGACGAGGCTGGGCCGGCGACTCCAAGTGAGCGATCTTGGCGGCGAATTTGGCCGAGCTTTGCGCGAAGGCGCCGCGCGCCATGACAGCGGCGGCCGAAGCCCCGCCAGCGACTTTCAGAAGTGTACGACGATTGATCAAGTCAGTTCCCCTTTGTTGTCTTAAAAGTCTATTTTTTGAGACTTTTTCAAATTGACGAGATGTTGTCAATGGTCATTAATTATTGATGAATCATCCGCAATCATTTTTTCCACAGCTCATCTGAGAGCATCGACTCACCAGCAATAGGTGCAGAGCATTGCTGAACTGCAACCCCAACGAACAGATCGCTTTTCGCGCCAGATTCACGTCGGCGGTAGAAAACTTTGAGTAAAATTATCGAAATTCACAAGTTACAGGCCTTCAAACCGGTCTCGAACCCCTGGTTACCTTGACAAGTCACCCCTGCCCATAAATAACCCAAATTTAACCAACAAAAAATGGTTTCCGGCCAAATACATGGAAACATCGATACGATTCAATGACATAGGCTCGCGCTTGCGGGCGCACCGCATCGGCAAGGGGCTGACACCCGAAATGCTGGCCGAAAAGCTCGGTATTTCCCGCGCGGCGCTTTATCGGGCGGAAAAGGGGCAGATCCGCAAGATTGAAATGCTGACGAGCGTCGCCGACGAACTCGGCGTTTCGCTGACCAGCCTGATGGGCGTCGGCGTCGAATATGTCAGCACCGCCACAGCCTTCTTCGAACGCATGCGTCAATTGGAAGAAGACTGCCAGCAGATCGTCGGCTTGTTCAGCCCGGTATCTTACCTGCTGACATCGAACGACTACGACGACATGCTGCGCGAGGTATTGCAGGAATCCGTTCCCCAGGAGCAGGACCGCGACGGGTCGGCCACCAAGGCCATCAACGCCATGCTCGAGATCCTCGTGAACCGGAAAAGCTCGTTCAGGCTGCGCCGGCCGTTGATCGCCAGCCTCATTTCCTCCGCCGATCTCGAACGCTTCCTGTTGCACGGACTGGTCGGCCGTCACGATCTGCCCCAGCGCGTGGTGGACGAACGGCGGCGCAAGGCGCGCCGTGAAACCCAGCACATCGTCGAGCTGATCCGCGACCAGCCGATCGGCATCCAGATCGGCATCGTGCGCGAACCGGTGCCGGCGACGAGCTTCCAGATCTTCCGCCAGACGAACCGTTCGGTGCTCGCCATCAGCCCTTACCGGCTGGGTGAGCAGCCCAATGTCAGGCTCGGCGTCGCGCTCATCACGTCGGCGCCGGAAGCGATGTCGCTGCATGAGGAAATCGCCGCGCGCCTCTGGGGCGAGGCGCTGAAGGGCGCCGAGGCCATCGAATATCTCGAGGCGATGATCGAGCAGTACGGCATCGCCGACACGTCGGCGCGCCGAAAGGCCTGAAGACAGCCGGGCCTGCCTCTAGCCGGCGCCGAGCAAGCTCGGTCCAAATCCGTCGACGACCGCCTTGAGATGATCGCTTTTCCGGACCGGAAACGATCAGATACCGTATTTCGCGATTGTCGCTTCCAGGTGGGCGACCGCTTCGGCGCCCTTCAGCGCCTCGCCCCAGAGGCGCGCGGCGATTTCCTCATGCAGCGACATCGCTTCCGGCGCCGACGTGATGAGCGCGACGCCGAGCCTGACATTGGGCTGTTCGCCCAGCCGGTAGGGGCTGATGGCGAGCACCGAACGGTTCGTCTGGCGGAAGATCTGGAAGCTCGTCGCCGGCACCGGTTCGCGCACGATGCCGATCTGGATGCCGATCGGCTGGTCGCGGATCAGCTCGACGATGTATTCGGCCTCGTGCCGCGCCATATGCCTGCGCTGCTTGATCGTATCCGCCGGAAGATCGTGGCGGCCGACCAGTCCGTGCAGCAGGAAAGGCTCCAGGTCGGCGGAGGAGACAAGGCTGACGATCAACGGCCGGCGCAGACGAAATGTCTTCTTTCTCGCCAGCAATATCTCGATCATCGTATCGACGGCACGAGAGGCCTCGCCGTCGAGATCAGTCCCATCCGGGATCGATTCCTTCAGGACCTGCCTCAGCATATTGTCGTATTCGTCGGAGGTCAGCAGATAGGAAATCGGGCTGAACAGGCCGATCACCTGCTGACAGCCTTCCTCCAGCTGCCGCATGCGCTCGAAAAAGGCGGTTGCGGTGCTGACATATTCAACGCCGACACCCATCAGGCTCGGAAGTGAGATGCCGAGTTCGTCGGCAACGCGCGTCAGCGTCTCGATCTTGCGGATTTCGCCTTTTTCTGCGCGGTAGAGCGCAGCACGGGAAACACCCAGCTTCTTAGCCAGCGCATCGGGCGTCAGTCCTTTTCCCAGCCGATAGGCACGCAGCCGCGCTCCAATGTCGCTGAAATGAACCGGATTTACGTCTGGATCTATCACATCGCTTCCTGCCAACGAATCTCGATTTGCCTCATCAAGATCGGCATCATAGGCGGCAAGCGTGGGCTGTAAAACTTTTTTCATATCGGCAGAATACAATCTCATGCCAGAATTATATCGCACAATCGACTAGTCTCGGCCTTTCCCATGGCATGGCCCAGTCTCGAGGGTCGTCTGCTGCGTGCAGACAACCCATAATTGCGCAAATAATCGATTCTAGCCAGTGCCGCAGCCCGATCCTTTGGATACAGGCATCCTGGCGCCGGAAATCACCCCGGTGGGAATAGGTGACGCCGCGGATCATCGCAGTCTGTCACCAACGATTCAGATGAGCCGCGCTGTATTCAAACCGCGGTGGAGTTCAGCATTTCCGCATAAACCGGCTCTTTCGAAGCGCTGTCCAGATAGGCCAGCAACCGGTCAGCGGCTTCCGCCGACAGATAGCCGCCATCGCGCCCGGCAGCGACGAGGTCCGTCACATGGATCAACCCGCTGACGTGGATCCCCATCGGGGCATAGGGCTGATAAGCGCGGTTGGGGGACCGCTGCACGATCGCGATAACCTGTTCGATCTTGACATTCTTTTCCAGCAATTGCCGCAGGCCGGGCAGGATGGATTCCCCAACATTGATCAGGTCGGTGATCAGGACAGCCGGCTTGCCATCGACATCGCCACCTTCGATCAGGTTCGGCAGGCCGTGGCCTTTCGGCTTCTTGCGGACATAGGTCAAGGGAAGATCCAGCCTGTCGGCCACCCAGGCAGCCAGTGGAATCCCCGCGGTTTCATCGCCGATGATGACGCGAACCGGCTCCCCGCCAGGCGCCTTTATGTCTTCGATCATGCTGTCGACGATCAAGCGGCGCAGCGGTGGCTCCGAAAAGACGCGGCGGTTGTCGATGAACAGCGGCGACGGCTGCGCGTGCGGCAGCGTCACCGGACTGTCGAAGCGCACATGCACGGCCTTTATCTCCCAAAGGCCGCGTGCAATTGCCGACCGATCCTTCTGCGCCATCGTCTGACCTCACGGATTCAAATTCTGTTCAAGCGCCCTATGCGCCGGCATTCACACATGCCTGTCGGAAGATCAGGGCGAGACCGCGGCCGGGCTGTTCCAGCCAAGCTCGGCTGGGGCCGCTGAAGACGACAGATTGGGAAGGTTTTCGAACACCCTGGCGACCGCTTCCTCGGCCTGGATATCGGATGTGTTGATAGTCAACACATCCATGTCCTTGGCCAGCTTCAGCATGATCTCCTGCTGCGTCACGATTTCCTCGAACTGCTGATCGTCGGTGACCTCGAAATCGCGGGCGTCGAGCCGCTTGCGGATTACCTTCGGGTCGGCATGCAGAAGGAAGGTCCGCGTCGGCTTGATCATCAGGCGGCTGGTCGCGTAGAACCACTCCGTCTCGGTTTCGCCCGCCAGGATCAGCCGGGCCAGACCCGACAGCACATATCTGTCGGAAATGACGACCTTGCCCTCCGCCATGGCCGGCCCGATGACCTGTGCCGACATCTGCACCCGGTCCGCCTGCACGATCATGGAAATCGCCGAATAGGCGTAGTCTTCACGATTGCGCCCTTCCACATGGTCGCGGAAAGGTTTGTACTCCCGAATGAAGGGACTGGGTTGCTTGATCATCTGGGTCACCTGACCCCGTTGCTCCAACCCTTGCCGAACAAGGTCGACGACTGTCGACTTGCCCGTTCCATCCACGCCGCAAAACACCAGGAAACTTCCCGGCCCCGGATGGTCGATAAGCTTCAAAGACGGCATAGGCTGTCTATCCTGTCAGCGTTTTCAGGCCAGCGGCTGGCGATCAAGCGGCGCTTGCCTGCTTCTGGCCCGGCTTTTCGATTTCACGGGCGTAAAGACGCAGCTCATCCGCGATCTGGTCCGCTGTCATGTGCTTGCCTGCCAGTTCGCGCTTCTTCGATTCGAAGCTCATGCCGCGATAGACATTGGAAAACTCACGGCAGGCCGCACCGGTGATGAGGAAAGTCGCCGATACTTCGCCGCCTTCGCCGAACACCTGATGCGGCTGATCGTGCCACAGCATGTGCTGGGAGCCGGCGACGATGCGCACCTTGGCCGCGCACATCAGTTCCACCTGCTTGACGATTTCCACGGCTTTATCGCCGGCCTTGTCGGCGTCGTAGAACTTGTGCTGGACGTGTGGCACCGTTTCGCCGGCCGTCGAATTGGGACCGTCTTCTTCGGCGATGACGAAATTGGCGACGCGCAGTGCGCCCGAAAGCAGCGTCGAGCAGAACGGCCACCGGTGCTCGTGTGGCGATTCATCGGAAAGTTCACTGTCCCACCAGATATGGGTGCGGACGTTGAACTGATGCTTCGGCGAGCGGTACAGCGACAGCTTGCTGAAGCCGTGCTGATGCTTGTAGGACATGCCGCGCGGATGCTGGTCGGCTTGGATGAAGTCCGCGCTGTCCTCGCAGAGGCGGACCCGGTCGGCCTGCGTGCTGGTCAGTTCGCGTGAAAGCTCGAGGATCGCGTCGAAATCGGCCAGCTTGGCCGGCGGCCCGCTGCGCTCCCACAAATCCTCCAACGCCTCGATGAACTTCAAGAACCTGTTATCCTGGTTCAGCGTCGTACCCATGACTCCATCCCTTCGTATGTTCGAGGAGTTCAATTGACCATTTCATGCATCGATGCAGGGGCGCTGCGGGCCTCCGCCTGATCGATCAGCGCCAGAATGTTCTTCTCAACCTCGTCCGGATGCGCGGTTCCGTCAACGACGTGGTAATTGGGAATGAGATCGTCGCCCCAGGGGCGATCCAGAAAAGCCTGCCGGGTCTTTATGACAAGATCGAGGTCGATCTCCTGCTTCTTGATCTCCGTCCTTGTCTTGACACGCGCAATGACCGTTTCCGGCGGCACGTCGATAAAAACGACCAGATCCGGGATCAAGGAGTAGCGGTTGATGCTCCTGAGCCACTCGACGTCGGTGAAGCCGCTGGCAAGGAAGCTGGTGAATGTCGACACGATGTGGCGATCGGTCAGCACCAGATTGCCTTTCGCCAGCTCCGGTTCGACCTCAAGCCGGTGGTGGCGCAAACGGTCCGTCGCGGAAAGCAGAGCCAGTTCGGCAAGCAGCAGTTCGGACTGGTCTCCGAGCAGGTTCTTGAAATTCTGCACCAGTTCCATCTCGCGGAACCAGTCGGTCGGCTGCTTGGTCTTGTAGATGTTGCGCGTTGCGGCAAGCTTCGTGGTTATGCGCTCGAGCTGCGTCGTCTTGCCGGCGCCATCCAGGCCGCACAACGCCACCAGCAGACCACGCTTGTTGAAAGGCTTCGTCATACCGAACTCTGCGACTTCTGTTGCGCGCTCTTGAGCTTGGAACGCAGCATCCTGAGGATGACAACGTCCTCGCCAGGCCATGGCAGATGGACGTTCAGATAATCGGCAAGACCCGTAACGTCTTCCATCAGGCCGATGGCTGCCTCGATCTGGTCGTCGCGGGAGACGGCATCCGTCAGCGTCGATGCGGCAACACCGCAGATCGTTTCGACGAAATGATGGCACTCGCCGCAATAGGCGATGACCTCGTCGGGGCTCATCGGGTTGGCCCTGTCCAGCGCGAAACCCTTGACCCGGACAGGATCGTCTTCGGCGAAATGGCTGCGCATCACCTCGAACGGCCCCTTGTCGACATAGTAGAGGCCGCGGCGGGCGATGACGGAGCGGATGCCGATCTGAAGGCCGAAGCGGGCCTGCAGGGCCGCAAGTTCATACTCGTCTTCATCGAGGGCTCCCTCGATGTTGGAACGAATGGTCTTGTAGTTGGACATCGTCAGCCACAGCGCGCGCGCCTGGGCCTGGACGAACTCGGGAGCCGGAAGCTGGTTTCTTCCGCTGTTTTCCACGCTGCCTGACTTGCTTGAACCGGTCTTCATGATGTTTCCGTCATCTCGTCTGGCATCTTCGGCGATCAGCTGTGGCGCGGTGCATAGGAACGTGCGCAGGCGCCGACCTTCTCCAGCGCCTCCAGGGCAGCGCGGACGCGCTGACCGGCGGCATCCGCGCCGATCTTCTCGCGCTTTGCAAAGGATGCTGTCAGTTGGTCGAGATCGGCTTTGCCATCGAGTTCCGGCCAAAGCGCAACCGCGTCCGCCGGGACCGGCACCATATGCGTCCGGTTTTCCACCAGATAATGCTGTTGCCCGACACGGAAAGGCGTGAAGGCCTTGCGCGCCCGCGCCATCTGGACGCGCTCTTCCGCGGCAACGTCCGCCTTGAGGCCGAAATCGTCGCAGAGCGTCTCGACCTCGCGCACATACTCGGCGATGGAGCGGTTGCCGAGCGACTTCAACCCCCAGCAGCGCTGGAAAACCTCTGAATCACGACCGAACCGCCGCGCCAGCTTGGAAAAGCGGTACTTGCGGCTGGTGAAGGCCTCGCCATGCTTCGCAAGATGGCTGTCCGTCGCGAACTGGTAGCAATCGCGGTAGGTCTCGAAAGCGGCTTCGTCCTCGCCCGCATCGAGTTGCGCCCTGCCCTCACGCTTGGTGCGGGCCGTGTGCAATTCGCACCACAGGGCGAACAAGCCACGAAAGCGTTCCTTGTCGAACTTTGCCTGGATCGGCGCGAAATCGCCGCCATTGTACAGCGCCCTGGCGATGCACATCCGGTAATAGGTGTTGAGCCGTTCCAGCTTGATGTTGACGATCTTGTTGTTCGGCTTGCCTTCAAGCTGGTTGATTGTGTCGGCAAGATTGGAAAGATACTGCTTCGACATCAGTTCGATATCGACCGTCCGGCCGTCGATTTCCCCCACCGGCATGTGGTAGTCGAACGTTGTGTCGGGAATGCCATTGGCTTCGCGCTGGTCGGCATCGAAAATCAGATAGAGGTCATAGTCCGACCTTTTCGTGCCGAAACCCTCTATCTGCGATCCACCGTCGCAGACAATATTACTCTGGTCGAAAATCAGAACCTTGAGATCAATCGTCTTGTCTTGCGATAATTGTAGATTCATTTCGCCGCCGTATTGACAGTTTTCCTCTACATCCGCCCACGAATTCTTCAAGGGAACTTGATAGCTTGAAAGGACTTATAGCGATATTTTTGCTGTCTTTCTGGCGCTCTGTAAAAAACTTGTAGGGCTAAATCGAGGATTGGAGCAGTAAACGCGTGGGTAGATCGGTTGTCAAATGGAATCTCACGATTGAGACACCTGACCCCACCGCAACTCAAGTGCGTTGCGGCCGGAGGACCAGCCGCGAATATCGTCACGGATAAAGCCGCTGCTTCGTCCAGCCGCCGCCGGGCTGCCTGGTGAAGACGACGCGGTCGTGCAGGCGGAACGAGCGGTCATGCCAGAATTCGATGGTCTGCGGGATAAGGCGGAAACCGGACCAGTATTTCGGCCGCGGAATTTCACCGATGGCGTATCTGGCCGTGTATTCGGCTACTGCCTTTTCCAAAGCGAACCGGCTTTCCAGCGGCCGCGACTGCTTCGACGCCCAGGCGCCGATGCGGCTGCCGCGCGGACGGGTGGCGTAATACGCGTCGGCATCGGCATCGGGAATGACTTCGACCGGGCCACGCAGGCGGATCTGACGGCGCAGGCTTTTCCAGTGGAAGCACATGGCCGCCTTCTTCGCGCCCAGGATTTCACGCCCCTTGGCGCTCTCGAAATTGGTGTGGAACAGAAACCCGTTCTCGTCGCCGCTCTTGAGCAGGACCATGCGCACGTTCGGCAGACCGTCCTCGTCGACGGTCGCCACCGCAACCGCCTCCGGGTCATTCACTTCGCTTTTGGTCGCATCGGCAAGCCATTTGGCGAAGAGCTTCAGCGGCTCCTCTTCGGTGGTGAAGTCGCCGGCTGCCAACTCTTTGTCGCTCATGTCTGACGCTCGCGTTTTTCCAATGTCGGCGGAAGATGAGCCGATTTTTATCAGAAGCGCAAGCACATCCCGATTTTTGCCCTTCATCCCATAAAACCCTGGAACGTCGCATTTTTGGGAAACGTGTTCGCTTATCGAGATGCTTCGCCGGCGTTGACCGGCAGGCGCGTTCGGTGTTAGTTCGATTCCGTCCAACTAGGCTATTCAATCCCAAGTCGGAGCATTCGTTAAGTGAAACTGCCGGCGTTCGACTATGCGTGTCCCACGACGCTGGCAGAAACGATTTCGCTTCTCGCTTCCTCCAATGGCGAGGCACGACTTCTGGCCGGCGGCCAGAGCCTGATGCCGATGATGGCCTTCCGCATCGCCAGCCCTTCCCTCGTCATCGACATGCGCAAGCTGCCCGGTCTCAACCGGATCGAAATTGATGCGAATGGTGTGCGGCTGGGCGCCATGGTCCGCTATTGCGACATCCTCGGTGACGAACGCCTGCGCACCGCGCACCCGCTGCTCGTCGCCGCGATAGAACATGTCGCTCACTATCAGATCCGCAATCGCGGCACCGTCGGCGGCAGCATCGCCCATGCCGATCCGGCCGCCGAAACGCCGGGAATCCTGGTGACCTGCGATGCGGAGATTACCGTTCTCGGTGAATCCGGCACGCGCGTCATCGCCGCCGACGATTTCTTCATTGCCCCTCTGACGACAGCGCTGGAGCCGGGCGAAATGATCACGCAGATCCGCCTGCCCGCATGGCCGGCCGCGCGCCGGTGGGGTTTCCAGGAATTTTCGCGGCGGCGCGGCGACTTTGCCATGGCTGGCGCGGCGGTTTTCCTCGACCGCGACGACGGCGGCCTGATCGCCAATGCCCATGTCGGCGTCATCGGCATCGGCGACCGGGCGGTACGGCTGCCTGAGGTGGAAGCAATCCTGAACGGCGCTTCGGCTGTAGACGATGCAATGATCGCGGAAATCGAAAAGACGACGGCCGCATCCGTCGAACCCTTTGATGACATCCATTCGAGCGCGGCTTACCGCCGTTCGCTCGCCGGCACCATGGTCAAGCGCGCCCTGAAGAGTGCGGCGGCGTGAACGGACGACAGGCGCAATGAAGGTACAGTTTTCAGTCAACGGAAAGTCCGTCGAAGTCGAGGCGGAGGCCCGGCTGACACTGGCCGATTGCCTTCGCCACAAGCTTGGCCTGACCGGCACCCATGTCGGCTGCGAGCATGGCGTCTGCGGTGCCTGCACCATCATCGTCGACGGCGCTGCGGTGCGCTCCTGCCTCATGCTCGCGGTCCAGGCTGACGGCGCCGACATCACCACCGTCGAGGGCCTTTCCCACGAGGATCGGCTGACGCCGCTGCAGACGGCATTTCGACGAAACCATGGGTTGCAATGCGGTTACTGCACACCGGGCATGCTCACCACGTCTCATGCCCTGCTGACCAATGAACCCGACTGCGATGCCGACCGGGTGCGCGAGGTCCTGTCCGGCAACATCTGCCGCTGCACCGGCTACGTCTCCATCGTCGAGGCGGTTCTGGAAGCGCGCGCCGCCTACCGGACGGACGCCGAAGAGGATCGCGCATGACCGTCGCCAACGCACTGGTCGGCTCTCCGATCGAGCGGGTCGAGGACCTGCGTTTCCTGCGCGGGCGCGGCCAATATGTTGGCGACCTCAACTTTGACGACACGCTCCACGCCGCCGTCTTCCGCAGCCCGGTCGCGCACGGAAAGCTGATCTCGGTGGACACGTCCGCCGCGCTCGCCATCCCCGGCGTGCATGCGGTGTTCACCGCCGCAGACCTTGGCGATGTCATTCCCTACATTCCCATGCGCCTGCATCCGCTGCCCGAACTCGAACCATTCTGGCAACCGGTGGTGGCATATGACAAGGTCCGCTATGTCGGCGAGCCCATCGCGCTCGTCGTCGCCGATAGTGCCGCCATCGCCGAAGACGGTGTCGATGCGATCGAAGTCGAGATCGAGCCTCTGCCGGCGGTGATGACGAAACCACAGGCGGAAAGCGGCGAAACGCTGCTCTTCGACAAGAAGGGCACCAACGAGGTGCTCGGATACAGGGGCTATCGCGGCGACGTCTCAATCTTCGACACCGCCCCTTACACCCGCAAGGAGCGTTTCACCGTCCAGCGCCATACCGCCGTGCCGATGGAGCCGCGCGGCCTGCTGGCCGAATGGGATGCCGAGCGCCAGCATTTGACCATGTGGGGGGCGGCCAAGGTGCCGTTCTTCAACCGGCGCATTCTCTCCAGGCTGATCGGCCTTGCCGAAGACCAGATCCTGCTGGTGGAAAACGACGTCGGCGGCGGCTTCGGGCCGCGCGGCGAGTTCTATCCCGAGGATTTCCTCCTGCCCTTCGCCGCCCGCCACCTCAACAAGAGGATCAAGTGGATCGAGGACCGGCGCGAAAACCTCATGGCCATGAACCATGCGCGCGAATGCGATTGCGAGGTCGAGATCGCCTGCGACCTGGAGGGCAAAATCCTCGGCTTGCGCGGCCGTGGCGTGGTCGATATCGGCGCCTACATGCGCACCAACGGCGCTGTCGGCGCCCGCAACATCGCGCAGTTCATCTCCGGTCCGTACCGGGTGCCGAACATGAACTACGAAGTCGGCATGATCGTCACTAACAAGACGCCGGTCGGCACCTATCGCGGGCCGGGGCGCTTCGAAGCCGATTTCTTCCGCGAGCGGATGCTCGACATGATCGCCGAGGATCTCGGCATCGACCGCGTGGAAATCCGCCGCCGCAATCTCGTCACCCATGCCGAGATGCCCTATCGCATGGCCAGCATCACGCCCTTCGACGCCGACGACGAACTGGACAGCGGCGATTATTCAGAAACGCTGGATCGCTGCCTTGCCGAAATCGGCTGGGACGAGAAAGCCGCGCTGAACGGCAAGGAAATCGACGGCCGCTACCATGGCCTCGGCATCGCCTGTTTCGTCGAGGCCGGCGGCGCCGGTCCCAAGGAATTCGCCCGCGTCACGCTGGAGAAGACCGGCGACTACACCGTCTATGTCGGCTCGGCCGCTGTCGGCCAGGGCATCGAGACGGTTTTCGCCCAGATCGCCGGCGACGCGCTGGAAGTACCGATGAGCCGGATCACCGGCGTCCACCACGGATCGACCCGCAACGTCAGCGACGGCTTCGGCGCCTATCATTCGCGCTCCACCGTCATGGGCGGTTCGGCCATCCTGGATGCGGTAGCGAAGCTGAAGGACATGATCCGCGCCGAGGCAGGCAGGCGGCTGAATTGCAGCGCCGACGCCGTCGAGATCGTCGAGGGAGCCACCGCCATCGGCCCGGGCGGCCGCTCGATTGCGCTGGCCGAACTGGCCGCTGAAACCGGTCTCTCCGTCGAGGGCAGTTTCATCAACAAGCGGTTGTCCTGGGCCTATGGCGCGCACGCCACCCACGTCGCGGTGGATGCCGAGACCGGCCATGTCGAGGTGCTGGACTATATCGCCGTCGAGGATGTCGGCCGCATCATCAACCCGTTGACGATGGCCGGCCAGATCGTCGGCTCGATCATGCAGGGGCTGGGCGGCACCTTTCTTGAACATTTCAAGTATGATGAGAACGGCCAGTTGCTGACCGGCTCGCTGGCCGACTACATGCTGCCCACGGCAAGCGACTTCCCCAAGGTCCGCGGCATCCCCATGGGCAATCACCCCTCGCCGATGAACCCGGTCGGCGCCAAGGGCGGCGGCGAAGGTGGCATCTTCTCGGTCGCCGGCGTCATCGGCAACGCCGTCGCGGCGGCGCTGAAATCGTTCAATGTGCAGCCGCGCGATCTTCCGTTGTCGCCGCCGCAGATATGGGAACTGCTGCAGGCGGCGCGCCAATCGCCTTCATCGTCCCAATGAGATAGCGTCTCCCGAAGAGAGCCCAAGGAACCCCGCCATGCAGGAAAATCTTCCCGGTTTCGCCAACAAGCAGCCGATCATCGGCGTCCTGCATCTGCGCCCGCTGCCCGGCTCGCCCAATTACGACGGCAACGCGCAACTGATCAAGGAACAGGCGCTGGCCGACGCCGACACGCTGGTAAAGGGCGGCGTCGATGCCGTGATGATCGAGAATTTCGGCGATACCCCCTACTTCCCGGATCGCGTGCCGCGCGAAACCATCGCCTGGATGAGCCGCATTGGCGGCCTGGTGCGCGATAGCATCGACCTGCCGATGGGCGTGTGCGTCCTGCGCAACGACGCCCGCGCCGGCCTCGCCATCGCGCACAGCATCGAGGCGCAATTCATCCGCGTCTGCGTGCTCGGTTCGCCGCGCGTCACCGACCACGGCGTCATCGAGGGCGCCGCCTCGAAGCTGATCCGCGACCGCGCCCGCATGGGCGCCAAGGTCAAGATTTTCGCCGATGTCGACATCAAGCATTCCTACCCACTGTCGTCGGTATACTCGATCAAGGCCGACGCCATGGACCTGGTGGCGCGCTCGCATGCCGACGCGCTGATCGTCACCGGCCCGGCAACAGGCGTGGCGATCGCCGATTCCGACCTCGCCGAACTGACCGGCGCGACCAGCGCTCCGGTCTTCGTCGGCAGCGGCATCACGGAAAAGAACATCAAGACGCTGGCCGAGGTCGCCGGCGGCTTCATCGTCGGCACGTCGTTGAAGGAACCGAAGCAGGCCGGCGGCCGCGTCAGCCTGGAAAAGGTCCGCGCCATCGTTGGTCAGTTGCGCGGCTGAATCCGCAGGCTTGCTGTGAAATTGCCTGCCTGAATCAGGCGGGCTTGCGCGCCATGATCTTGTTGAGCGTCAGGATCCGTTCCTTCGCCTGACCGCGGTCGATTGTCGCCTGATCGCGGTCGATCTTGCGTTTCCGCTCCCAGAACAGCTCCGCCCAGCCTTCGTAAAGTGTCTTCAACTCGCCTTCATGGAAAATCCCGACGAGGAAATCCTTGAGGTCTTCCGGCGGCGGCTCGGAGTCTGTCAGCACCGCGACCAGGTTGAAACCGCCCGGTTTCGTGAAATCCTGCATGTTGCGCAGGATCGGAGCCCATTCCTCGCGCTTGACGAGCATGAGGATGCCATGGGCGAGCACCGCATCGAACTGCTGGTCGAACACATAATCCCTTATGTCCATTTCCAGCGCGGTGACCTGCAGCCGGCGCACCTCCGCCCGATGCTGGACCTTGCGGATGCCCTTGGCCGAAATGTCGACCATCACCACATCGTGACCATGTTCGGCGAGGTAAATGCCGTGCCGGCCATCGGCGCATCCGAGGTCGAGGATCTTCGAACCTGGAGCGAGGTGCTGGTTTAGAATCTCGACTTCCGCCGTCACTTTGCCGAATGTGCTCGTTTCCAGATTTTCGAAGCTGGTTTCCCACCAGGGCTGAGCATTCATTCCGATACCCCCGTACGGCGCTTGCGTGAGTCAGGTCACAGGCATTTTTATTTAAGTGAACTTGAATGAATAGAGCAACTACGGTCCGACGCGTCCAGTGCGTCAGGACGTAGCAGTATTCGACTTTAGTGCAGTCCTCAAATCGTTTTAGTGAAGCCGCTGATCAGAGGTTTTCAGCCACCGCGCCGATATGCCGGCCAAGCTGATCGTCGAAGGCCGCCTTCCAGGCGTCGAAGGAACCGTCGGCTCCCGCCTGTGGGAACAGGGTGGCGCGGGAGGAACTGATGAGACCGCCTTCAAGCTTGCGCGGTCCGGGCACCAGCGCGCCGGTGATCCGGGCGATGTCGCCCTGCTGGTAGCCGTAGCCCGGCAACAGGAACAGCGCCCGCGGCAGCAGCGAGCGGATATGCATGGCTTCTTCGGGATAGGTGGCACCGACCACGACGCCGAACGACGACCAGCCCGTCTCGCCGATAGCCTCCTCGGTCAGCGGCCGCAGCGCATCGGCGATGGTGCCATAGACGGTGCGGTTTCCAACCTTCAGATCCTGGAACGCGCCGGCGCCGGGATTGCTGGTGCGCAAAACCACGAACACGCCCTTGCCGTGCTTTTTGCCGAGTTCGAGATATGGCTCGATCGTGTCGATGCCCATATAGGGATTCACCGTCAGCGCATCGACGGGATTGGGGCTGTCCGGTGCCAGATACGCCTCCGCATAGGCATCCGCGGTGGCGGCGATGTCGCCGCGCTTGGCGTCGAGCAGGACCGGCGTTCCCCGCTCATGCGCGTAGGCGACCATACGTTCCAGCAGTGCGATGCCGGCGGATCCGAGCCGCTCATACATAGCGCTCTGCGGCTTGTAGGAAACCACCTTGTCGGCGGTACGGTCGATGACCGCCATGAGGAATTCCTCGATGCCCTCGATCGTCTCGGTCGAGCCGGGCTTCATGTCGCCGCGCCGGAAAGCGGCCGGGATCATGGCCAGATGCGGATCGAGCCCGAGGCAGAAGCAGTGATCGAGTTTTCTGGCTCTTTCGATGATAACGTCGCCGTAGTGGAAGCCGGTGGTCTGTACAATGTTCGAGGGAACAATGTTCATGATCTTTCGTCTCTCCGTGCTGCTACCGCCGCGCACCGTCAGGGCGTGCGCTTCGTCAATCGATGCTCCAGGGCAGATGGCAATTTTTCACGATTTACAGTCCTTGCCGATACACCAGACTCAAGGACTTCGCTGTTGGCGAACCGCCTAAGCGTTTTTGGCAGGACAGTCAACCTTTCCGTGCGGCAGGGTTGTGAGCTTGCATGACAAGGTGGTCCGTTATCCCATCCGCAATGCGACGAGGCCGGCGACGATGGAGAGCGCGGCAGCCCCGCGCCAGCCGGTCATCTTTTCACCCAGTGCAAAAACGGAAATCAGCATCGCAAACAGGATCGACGTCTCGCGCAGCGACGCTACCGATGCGATCGGCGCCCTGGTCATCGCCCACATCACGATCCAGTAGGCCGCGCCACCGAGCGCGCCGGTGAGCAGGCCGGCCTTCCAGTCACGCGCCATCGCCGGCAACGAGGCCCGACCGCGCAGGATCAGGCAAAGCCCCAACGACCACAGCCCGTCGCAGATGAACAGCCACACCGCGTAGCTCGACGCCGTCTCGGCGGCGCGCGCGCCGCTGCCGTCCGACAGCGTGTAGCTGGCAATGAAGACGGATGTCGCCAGCGCGAAGCCGACCGCGTGCCGATTGAGTTTTTCAAGCCGCGCACCGCCGCGCAACGACAGCGCCAGCGTTCCCAGCGAAAGCAGAAGGATGCCGAGAATCGCCAGCGGCGCCGGCACTTCCGATACGACGAATATGCCGCCCAGAGCCGCCAGCAGCGGCGCCGTGCCGCGCGCCAGCGGATAGGTCTGCGACATGTCGCCGGCCTTGTAGGCGGCGATCAGGCACAATTTATAGCCCATGTGGAAAATCACTGACGCCAGGATCCATGGCCAGACCTCGGCTTTCGGAAACGCTATGAAAGGCGCCACCAGCAAGGCCATGATGCCCATGCCGACGGTCATCAGCGTCACCGAGAGGAACCGGTCGAGATGAACTTTGACCAAGGCGTTCCACGTCGCATGCATGGCGGCAGCCAGAAGCACGGCGAGGAAAACGGATGGCGTCATGGTCGGCTCGAACCCGCCCCGGCGGCGGACGCGGCAGGGAGCGCTTTTTAATCGGCTTAGTTTCTGATCAAGCGGGTACCTGTTTATGGTTGCGCCCGCAATGCCCAGAAGACACCGATGCTTTTGGGCCAGAAACACGGAAAGCGGTGGAAACCCGGCGCAGGCGCCGCTTCACTGGGGTAGACTGGCGCGATGACTTTCCGCACACCGTCCGCCGCATCCGATCCACGCCGATTCATCGAGCTCAACCTGCCGCTGCGGCCGGTGCCCGGGCTTGAATCCATCCGGCTTCATACCGCGCATCCCGGCAGCGGCCTGCGGCGGCTGCTTGGTGTGGACAGTGGCGCTCCGCCCTACTGGGCCTATCCGTGGGCGGGCGGCAGCGTGCTGGCCCGCTTCTTCCTCGACCGTCCGCAAACGGTGTCCGGACGGCGTGTGCTCGATCTCGGCGCCGGCGGCGGCATTGTCGGCATCGCCGCGCTCAAGGCCGGCGCGGCGAGCGTCCTGGCGGCCGAGACGGACGCGCTGGGGTTAACGGCATTGCAGCTCAATGCGGCCGCCAACGGCGTCTTGATCGAGACGGTCGCAACCGACCTGCTCGACGCTTCGCCGCCGGCGGTCGATCTCGTCGCCGTCGGCGATCTGTTCTACGAAAAGCGCCTCGCCCGGCGCGTTGCCGCGTTTCTCGACCGCTGCGCCGGCGCCGGCATCGAGGTGTTCGTCGGCGACCCCGGCCGGGCCCATCTGCCCCGGGAACGGCTTCTATGGCTGGCCGACTATGCAGTCCTGGATTTCGGCGAAGCGGCGGTGTCACAACCGAGCAGCGTCTATGCCTTCACGCGCACCTAGCCGGCTCGCAGTCTTTTCATCGATCCGTCAGTGCAGTACCAGAACGTCATTGGAGGCAAAGCTGATCGTCGTCTTCTCGCCGGCTTGCGGCGGCGGCGAGGACGGATTGTTGAACGTATCCAGCGAGACGCGGCTGCCGCCGACGCCGACCCGCACCCGGATGACCGAGCCGAGAAACTGAACGTCGTGGATCTCGCCGGTCAGGCTGGCGTCGTGGCCGGGGCGCGGCCCCAGCGTGATCGCCTCCGGACGCAGCGCCAGCGATATCGTTTCTCCGGACTTCGAGCCGTTGAGCTTGCCCTTGAGTCCGATCTCCTGCGCATCGACTCGCACCTTGCCGGTCGCCGCATCGCTGACGGTGCCTTCCAACACATTGAGCGTGCCGACGAAATTGGCGACGAACTTGGTCGCCGGGCGATTGTAGATCTCGAACGGTGTGCCGACCTGCTCGGCCTTCCCGCCATACATCACCGCGATGCGGTCGGAGATCGACAGCGCCTCTTCCTGGTCGTGCGTGACGAAGATGGTGGTGATGCCGAGTTCCCGCTGGATCATGCGGATTTCGTCGCGCAGCGACACGCGCACCTTGGCGTCGAGCGCCGACAGCGGCTCGTCGAGGAGCAGAAGCTTCGGCTTCGGCGCAAGCGCCCGCGCCAAAGCCACGCGCTGCTGCTGGCCGCCGGAAAGCTGGTACGGATAGCGATCGCCAAACTGGGCCAGCGGCAGCTTGATGAGTTCCAGCATCTCGGCCACGCGCTTGTCCGCATCGGCCCGGGCCATGCCGGCGATCTTCAACCCGAAGCCGACATTCTGTGCGACAGTCAGGTTCGGAAACAGCGCATAGGCCTGGAACACCATGCCGACATTGCGCTGGTTCGGCTTTAGCCGGGTGATGTCCTTGCCGGCGACGACGATCTTGCCTTCCGTCGGGTCCTCAAAGCCTGCCACCATGCGCAGCACCGTCGTCTTGCCGCAGCCGGAAGGGCCGAGGAAGGAGACGAACTCGCCGCGCTCTATATCGAGATTGAAATCGTCGACCACGGTGACAGCGCCAAAGGACTTCCGGACATTCTGGATGGAGAGAAACGTGTCTGGCATGAGCTGCGCTCTCTTCTCAATTGGGGCGGTTCGAGGATTTCGGCGCGAAGCGCGACAGGACCTGGATGACGGACATGCAGCCCCAGGTGATGACGAAGGCGATGATGGCGAGCGCCGCCGGTTCATAGGCGCGGTTTGCGCCGATGTTCTGCAGATACGGACCGAAGGCCGGCCGGTTCAGCAGGCTCGCCATGGTGAATTCGCCAAGGACGATGGCGAAGGTGAGGAATGCGCCCGACAGCACCGCGATCAGCACATTGGGCAGGATCACCTTGCCGATGATCGTCGTCCAGCCGGCGCCAAGGATCTGCGCCGCTTCCGTCAGCGTTTTGACGTCTATGGTCCGCAGGCCGGTATCGACGGCGCGGTACATATAGGGCAGCGCCAGCGTCGCATAGCCGATCACCAGCAGCGCGTTGGTGCCCGTGTTGCTGGCCAGGAACGGCAGCGGCGAGTTCGAGCCGTACATGCGGATATAGCCGAAGACGATGACGATGGCGGGAATGACCAGCGGTAAGAGCGTAATAAATTCCACGATCGGCCGCAGATGCGGCAGGCGAAGCCTGATCCAGTAAGCGGTTGGAACGACGATGAGGACGCCGAGGATGATGGTGAAGACCGCCGCGACGACCGAATAGCCGAACGTCGCCTGGAAACGCGGATCGCCAAGCACGATGGCATAGGCGTCGAACGAATAGGCGCCGCGCCGCATCCGCATCGAGAACTCGACGGTGGCGATCAGCGGGATGAAGAAATAGGCGGCGCCGAGGATGAACGTGACCCAGGCCCAGAAGCGTCCCGTTTTCATTTCAGCCACCGCTCGGACCGGGTCCGGAACCAGATGTAGAAGATGTTGGCGAGGCCGGTGATGAAGATCATGCCGAAAGCGATCGCGTAGCCGAGATGGGCGTTGTGCAGCACGTCGCCGCGTATCTGCGCATAAAGCAGGATCGGCACGATGTTGAGCGACGAGCCGGTCAGCGCATAGGCGGTGGCGATGGCGCCGAACGCATTGGCGAACAACAGGATCACCGTGCCAAGGAAGCTCGGCCAGATCACCGGAATGACCACCATGCGCCAGTATTGCGCCTGCGTGGCGCCCAGCGTCGCTGCGGCCTCGCCCCACTCCTTCTTCAAGCCGTCAATGGCCGGCACGATGATGACCACCATCAGCGGTATCTGGAAATAGACATAGGTGAGAGTCAGGCCCCAGAAGGACAGGATGTTGAAGCCATAGGCATAGATGTTGATGCCGAACACGGTGTTGAGCAGCACTGTGGCGAGGCCGAGCCGGCCGAGCGTCGCCAGGAAGGCGAAGGCCAGCGGCACGCCGGCGAAGTTCGAGGCGACGCCGGAAAAGGTCAGGGTCGCCGAGCGGATCCAGTTCGGCAGTCCGCCGCGCACGATGGCGATGGCGATCGCCAGGCCGGCGAAAGCGCCGATCAGCGATGACGCCAGGCTGACCTTGATGGAAATCCAGTAGGCGGCGACGATGGAGGGCTGCGACAGCGCCGCCAGGTTCTCCAGCGTGAACTCGCCGGCTTCATTCTGGAACGCGCCCAGGATGAGATAGGCGGTCGGCAGGATGAGGAACATAAGGCTGAAGATGACAAACGGCGCAATGCCCAGCCAATGGGTCGGCAGCCGCATGCTCCCCGCCTTAACCGGCGGCGCGCTGTTGCCGGCAATGGCCGGATCGGAAACACCGATATCTGTCATCAGACGCCCATCATGAGAAAGACCGGGCGGCATTGCCGCCGCCCGGTCGGATCAGCCTTTTACTGGACGTTGGCGCCGACAGCCGTATCCCAATTCTTGGTGATCGTTTCCTTGGCTGCGCCCTGCTCCTCGAGCGAGGGGAACACCGCCTTTTCGTAGGAGGCCGCCGGCGGCAGCTTGTCGAGCAGATCCTGCGGGATCTTGCCGCTCTTGGCCAGGTCGTTGAAGCGGATCGGGTGGCAATAGCCCTTCAGCCAGCCGATCTGGCCCTCGTCGGAATAGAGATATTCCATCCACAGCTTGGCTGCGTTCGGGTGCGGCGCGTAGGCGCTGATCGCCTGCACGTAGACGCCGGCAACGACGCCTGTCGTCGGGATGACGATCTCCGTCGGCGGGTTGCCGTTCAGCGTGTCGCGGCCCGACAGATTGTTATAATCCCAGTTGATCAGGATCGGCGTCTGGCCCTGCGCCAGCGTCGCCGGCTTGCCGATGACCGGCACGAAATTGCCGGCGGCGTTCAGCGCCTTGAAGAACTCGAGACCGGCGGTGCCGGCGGCTTCACCGGCTGCCGCGCCCTTAGACAGGCCGGCGGCATAGACCGCCTGGATCGCCTGGTTGGATGCGCGCGGATCGCCTGCCAGCGCAACGGCGTTGGCGTATTCCGGCTTCAGCAGATCGGCCCAGTCGGCCGGCGGGTTCGGCACGAGGTCCTTGTTCACCATGAAGGACAGCACGCCGTAATAGTCGCCATACCAGAAGCCTTCCGCATCCTTGGCGCTGTCGGGGATCGAGTCCCAGGTCGACACCTTGTAGGGCTGGATCAGGCCGTCCTTCTTGGCCGAAGGGCCGAAGGACAGGCCGACGTCGATGACGTCCGGCGCCTGCGGACCCTTGTTGTCCTTGTTGGCCTTGATTGCCTCGATCTCGTCGCCGGAGCCGGCATCGGGGTTGAGTTCGTTGACGGTGATCTCCGGATACTTCTTCTTGAAGCCGTCGATGACGGCGCCGTAACCGCACCAGTCATGCGGCAGCGCGATGGTGGTGAGCTGCCCCTCCTTCTTCGCCGCGGCAACCAGTTCGTCCATGGATTGCGCCGAGGAAATAGCTGATGTCGCCATGAGAGCGACAGCGGTGAGGGAAAGTATCTTTCCCGTGAATTTGAACATCTTGTTCTCTCCGTTGAACTGACGCCGTGGGACGCCTCCGGCCCAATGCGGTATCCCTGTTTTATGACAGTCCGATGAAGCGCGGACTGCGCTCCGCGCCTCGAAGGCAGGAAGTAAACTCCTTTTGCCGCAACCCCGCAATCAGCCGGTGCGGATCATTTTCCGGCTAAGCGTTTTTGGTGTCCTCTCCTCTCATTTTCGTTCCCCTTGCTTGTTGTTTTTATCGCAAGTCGGCAGGCATGCTCGCAACTGGACCGGCTGCCTCCTATGCCGTCCCCGACATCGCATCTTCCAATAGCGACAGCGCCGCTTTCTTGGTGAGCTTCACAGGATTGCCGCCGGCGGTCGGGTCGACCACCGCCATGTCGGCGATCAGCGCCTTGCGCTTCCTGTCCATATCCAGGCCCTTGATGAGGCCCGGCAGCGCATGCGGCACCTTGAGGTCCTTGCGCAGCTTGATCACCGCCTTGGCGAAACCGTCGAACCCGCCCTTGATGCCGCAATAGGCGGCAAGCCGATCGATTTTGCCCTCGACCGCATCGCGGTTGAAGGCCAGCACATAGGGCATGAACACGGCATTGGTCATGCCGTGGTGCGTGTCGTATAGCGCACCCACGGGATGCGACAGCGAATGGATGGCGCCCAGGCCCTTCTGGAAAGCGGCCGCACCCATGGCGGCTGCGCTCATCATGTGCGCGCGGGCGACAAGATCCCTGCCGTTGGCGAAAGCCTTGGGAAGGTTCTCGAACACCAGCCTGATGCCTTCGACGGCAATGCCGTCGGCCATCGGATGATAGCCGGGCGCACAATAGGCTTCGAGACAATGCGCGAAGGCGTCCATGCCGGTGCCGGCGGTGATGAAGGCCGGCATGCCGGTGGTCAATTCCGGGTCGGCGATGACGATTGCCGGCAAAAGCTTCGGATGGAAGATCACCTTCTTGGTGTGCGTGGCCTCGTTGGTGATGACCCCGGCGCGGCCGACCTCCGAGCCTGTGCCGGCGGTGGTCGGCACGGCGATGATCGGCGCGATGGCGTCGGCATTGGCGCGCGTCCACCAGTCGCCGACGTCCTCGAAATCCCAGACCGGCCGCGTCTGCCCGGCCTGGAAGGCGATCAGCTTGCCGAGGTCGAGCGCCGACCCGCCGCCGAAGGCGACGACGCCGTCATGCTTGCCCTTCTTGAAAGCCGCGATGCCGGCGGTGAGGTTCGATTCCACCGGGTTCGGCTTGACCTCGGAGAAGACGCCATAAGGAACCTTGGCATCGTCGAGGATTTTCAACGTCGAGGCGACCACCGGCAGCTTCGCCAGGCCCGGATCGGTGACGAAAAGCGGCCGCTTGATACCCGTCGTGGCAAGCACGTCCGGCAATTCCTTGATCCGGCCGGCGCCGAAGCGAACGGTGGTCGGGTAGTTCCACTTGGAGACGAGGGTGGTCATTTCTGATTGCCTATGGAGGTGTTAATTGACGAAAGTGTTGGCGACGCGGCGGGAGACCCGCATGTACGGTATCCAGACCGCCGCCAGGACGATGCTGCGGACGAGTTCCCGCATTGTATCGGCGTCGAGCAAGGCCTGTCCCGCCGCCGCCAGAACGTCGCCGAAGAAAATCTGCGCGGCGGCTATGTCCAAAATGATGAAGGCGAGCCCGACTGCCGCCCACACGATGAACCAGCGCGGGAAAGACGCGCTTTTCTTGAACAAGAGCACAAGCAGCACGATGGGCATGACCAGCAGGACAATCGCATTGCCGATGAATTCGACAACGATGAAAGCGATCTGGCCACGGGTCAATTGATTCATCGACTGCAGCATTTCGCCATAGCTGGCCAGATGAAAAATGCCCCGCAGCGGGGTGGCCACGAGGCCGAGGACCGGCAGGATCAGCCAACCGCCAATGCCCGAAGGACCGTCCGCGCTGGTCTGCACCGAAGCCTGCATGTGCGCGCCCCCTTGATCCTGCGCTAGATCACTTCCCGCAGATGATAGCTCTTCGGCCTCGTCAGATTGTCATAGCCGATGGCCGACAGCGCCGCACCCTTGCCGGTATCCTTGACCCCCGTCCACACCAGCGCCGGATCGAGGTAGTCGCAGCGATTCATGAACACGGTGCCGGTCTCGACGCGGTCGCCAATGGCAATCGCGTGCTCGGTTTCGCGCGTCCAGATCGAGGCGGTCAGCCCATAGGGGCTGTCGTTCATCAGCGCGATGGCCTCCTCGTCGTTGCGCACCTTCATGATGCCGACGATGGGGCCGAAACTTTCCTCGCGCATGACGCTCATCTGGTGATCGACATTGGTCAGCACCTCGGCCGGCAGGTAGGGCGAGCCGGCGCTGTCGCGCTCGTCGCTTGTGTTCAGGTGCGCGGCCGCCCCCTTGCGCAGCGCTTCAGCCTTCTGCTCGCGGATCAGGTCGGCGAAGCGCGCCTGCGCCATCGGCCCCATCGTCGTGTCCTGCTCGAGCGGATTGCCGAGGCGGTAGCCCTTCGTCTCCTCGATGAAACCGCCGACAAAATCGTCATAAACCTTCTCGTGCACATAGACGCGCTCGATGCCGCAGCAGCATTGCCCGGAATTGAAAAACGCGCCCTCGACCAGGTTGGGGATGGCGTGGTCGAGCTTGGCGTCGGCCAGCACATAGGCCGGGTCCTTGCCGCCAAGTTCGAGACCGAGCGTCATGAACGTGCCCGCCGCCGCCTTTTCGATGGCGCGGCCGCCGGCCACCGAGCCGGTGAAATTGACATGGTCGATCTTGCCTGAGCCGAGAAGTCTCTCTGTCTGCGCATGGTTGAGCACGAGATTCTGGAAGACGTGCTTCGGCAGGCCGGCCATCTCGAACGCCGTGGCGAAACGTTCACCGACCAGCAGCGTCTGCGCCGCGTGCTTGAGGATGACGGTCGAACCGGCGATCAGCGCCGGCACGATGGTGTTGACGGCAGTGAGATAAGGATAATTCCATGGCGCAATGACCATGACGACGCCGAGCGGCTCCTTCTTCACGTAGCGGCGGAAGCCGTCTTTCGGATTGGAGGCCATCACCGGCTTCAGCGCCTGTTCGGCGATCTCGACCATGTATTGCGTGCGTTCCTTGACGCCGCCGAACTCGCCGCCATAGCGCACCGGCCGGCCCATCTGCCAGGCAAGCTCCGGCACGATCTCGTCGCTCATGCCAACCAGCGCTTCCAGCATTTTCAGCATATAGGCTGCACGCTCCGCGACCGGCGTCTTCGCCCAGTCCGCCTGCGCCGCCCGCGCCCGCTCGACTGCGGCATTCACCGCCTGATCGGTGGCGACAGGCCGTTCCGCGTAGACCGAGCCGTCGATGGGCGATTTGAGCTTGATGGTTTCCAAAATTTCGAACTCCACTTCACTTTACAGCGGCGCAGATGGCTGCATCCGCTTCTAATATCGCTCGAATCCCCGATGCAGTTCCCAATCCGTAATGCGCCGGTCGTATTCGAACTGCTCCCAGCGCGCGGTATGGACATAATGTTCCACCACATCGTCGCCGAACGCCTGCTTGAACATCTTCGATTTGGCGAAGGCGTCGGTGGCGTCGCGCAGCGTCTTCGGGATTTCAGGAAGCTTGGCAGCCTGATACGCGTCGCCGACGAACGGCTTCTGCAATTCCAGCTTTTCGTCGATGCCGGCCAGCCCCGCCGCGATGAGCGCGGCAAAAGCGAGATAGGGGTTCAGATCGGCGCCGCCGATGCGGCATTCCATGCGGATGCCTTTCGTCCCCTCGCCGCACAGGCGGAAACCGGCGGTGCGGTTGTCCTCGCTCCACATGATCTTGGTCGGCGCGAAGGTGCCGGCCTGGAAGCGCTTGTAGGAGTTGATGTAGGGCGCCAGCAGCAGCGTGAACTCCCTGGCGTATTTGAGCTGGCCAGCCGCCCATTGCTGGCCGAGCGCCGACAGCGTCCAGTCGGCTTTCTTGTCGAAGAATAGCGGCGTCTTGCCGTCGGCGCTCCACAGCGAATTGTGGATATGGCTGGAGCTGCCGGCCAGGCCGTAATTATACTTGGCCATGAAGGAAATGGCCTTGCCCTCTGATGCGGCGATCTCCTTGGCGCCGTTCTTCAGGATCACATGCCGGTCGGCCATTTCCAGCGCCTCGGCATAGCGGACGTTGATCTCTTCCTGGCCAGGGCCCCATTCGCCCTTGGAATTTTCGACGGGAATGCCGGCAGCCTCCATCTCGTTGCGCAGGCGGCGCATCACGCCTTCCTCGTTCGAAGTCAGATGGATGACGTAATCCTGGATATGCGGGGAAGCGGTATCAAGGCCCTGCCAGTGCTTGCCGCGCGCCGAGGCATAGGTCTCGTCGAACAGGTAGAATTCGAGTTCGGAGGCGAAATAGCCGAGGTAGCCACGCTCCCGCAGCCGCGCCACCTGGCGTTTCAGGATGGCGCGCGGCGAATGCGGCAGGTCGCCATGCGTATGATGATCGAGCACGTCGCACAGCACCAGCGCCGTCTTCTCCAGCCAGGGCACACGCCGCAGAGTGGCGAGGTCCGGCTTCATGACGAAATCGCCATAGCCCTTCGACCAGCTCGCCGCCTTGTAGCCGGGCACCGGCTCCATATCGATGTCGTTGGCAAGCAGGTAGTTGCAGCCATGCGTCTCATCATGGGCGGATTCGACGAAATACCGCGCCAGGAAGCGCTTGCCGATAAGCCGGCCCTGCAGATCGACGGCGCAGGCCAGCACGGTATCGATTTCCCCGGACTCCACCGCCTTCTTCAGTTGTTCGAACGAGAAATTCACGGCCATTCTTTGTGCCCCGGCTTTGTTACTGACAAAAGAGGAACATGGCCGGCCGCGCGCCGGCCATGTTCTGCTGGCTGACCTCAGCGGCCGGTTTCGCCCACCGCCTGCTCGGCGGCCTTGATGGCAACCTGGCGCGCGGCGACGATCTCACCGATCGGCGGCCCCTGGAAACGGCGCTTTTCAAAGCCGAACCAGATAATCGCCGTAAGGATGAAGAAGCCGACGGTGATGTAGAGAGCCCAGTCGTTCGGCGGCTGGATTCCGATGATGAAGATCAGGACCATCGAGATCAACGATAGCACCGCGAACAGGGTGAAGACGCCGCGACCCATGTTCCACGGACCCATCTTGTCCCATTTTGGCGTGCCCCATGCCATCAGGCCCAGCACGATAGGCACTGTAAATGACAGGAACAGGAAGATGACCGTGCAAGAAACCACGATCGTATAGGCCGAGGTTCCCGCCACCGATACCAGCGACGAACCCCAGACGAACAGCACTGAAAGCACAGCCGCCGTCCAGATCGCCGCCACAGGCGTACGGTATTTCGGGCTGACCTTGGCCAGCGCGTTCGATGCTGGAAGACCGCCATCACGCGAGAAGGCGAAGATCATGCGCGAAGCCGACGTCACGGTGGCCAGGCCGCACAAAAGCTGCGCCAGGAACACGACGATGTAGACGAACTCCTTGATGCCCGGATTGACCTGCTGGTCGAATGCCCAGAAGAACACGTTCCAGCCCTGCTTCGCAGCCTCGTCCATGTTCGGGATCATCAGCACGAAGGACGCCAGGAAGAGATAGCCGAACAAGGCTGACCAGATCACCGACATGACCATCGCGCGCGGCACCGAACTCGCCGCCTTCAAGGTCTCCTCGGACGTATGGGCAGAGGCATCGTAGCCGGTGATGGTGTAGATCGGCAACAGCAGGCCAAGCGCGAACACCCACCAGTTCGACACCGCCGGCCAGACGTTGCCGCCCGGCTCGCCGGAATAGTTGGTGAAGGTGAACAGGCGGCCGATGTCCCAGCTTTCGGCAGAGACCAGGCAGACCACCGCGATCAGGATCGCACCGAAAAAGATCAGATAGCCCGAGAAATCGGTCAGCTTGGCGGTCAGCTTGATGCCGAGATGATTGATCAGCGCCTGACCGCCAGTGATGATGATCAGGAAGATCGTCTGCGTGGTGATGGTGTTCTCGATACCGAGCGATGCCCCGAACGCGCCGACGAAAAACGTCCAGGTGCCGACATTGATCGCGCCCAGCACGGTGATCAGGCCGAGCAGGTTGAGCCACGCCGTGACCCAGCCCGTGCCGCGGTTGCCGAGGATCGAACCCCAGTGGTAGAGACCGCCGGCCGTGGGATAGGCGGAGCTGATCTGCGACATGGCCACGGCAAAGGTCAGCGAGACGAAGCAGCCGACCAGCCAGCCGATTCCGATGCCGATACCGCCGGCGCCGGAGGTGGCCTGCGCCAGCGAGTTGATGCCGCCCGAAAGAATGCAGATGATCGAAAAAGAGACCGCGAAATTCGAAAAGCGGCTCAGCCGCCGCTCCAGTTCCTGGGCATATCCCATGCTATGGAGGACCTTGATGTCCTCGCTCTTGTCGACTTCAGTATAGCCCGGTGCTGCCATTTTGATGTCCCCTGTTGGATTCTATCCGGTCGGTTTAACCGGCAGTATTGCTGTACCTGATCTGGGGTATCCTGCTTTCCGGTGTCAGCCTGGCGAAAATCCCTGCCAGCGCCGTCACCCATTTGATTTGCCCGGCTTCGTTCCGGATCTCGTCGTTGCGGATTTCGATCATCGCGCAGGGCAGCCCGTGCGGACGCGCGTGCTTTTCCAGCGTGAAATAAACCCGGTCTGCCGGCGAATAGGGTTCGTTGACACCGACAGTTATGCCCGGCAACGCCTCGAGCGCCGCGATCAAGGGCGCGGCCAAACGCGCGTCCTCGTCATGGATGATGCCGATATGCCATGGCCGATGGACGCCCTTGTAGACCGGCGTGAACGAATGCACCGAGACCAGCCAAGAGGCGAGCCCGGCGTCATCGCGGTCTTCGAGAACCGCGTCGATTGCATCGTGAAAAGGCGTCCAGCAGCGCGCGATCCGCGCCTTTCGCTCCGCGGCTGAAAGGCCCTTGTTGCCTGGAACGGGCGTCGTCTCGCTGACTTCGCTCATCAGGTCCGGCGCATCGAGCGGGCGGTTGCAGTCCAGCACCAGCCGGGAGATACGGGTTTCGATCAGCGCTGTATCGAGGCGGCTGGAAATGCCGTGCGCCACCGCCAGCGCGCCCGGATCCCAGGCGATGTGTTCCGACAGTTCGGTTTTCGAAAGGCCCAGTGCGCCATATTCGGGCGGCACGAAATTCGAGGCATGGTCGCAGGTCAGCACGAGCGGGCTCGTTCCGGCGGGGTTCGTCACCCGCACGGACTCCGATGCGACAAGGCTGGCCCGCCGTGCTGTCTCCATCGTTTTGCCGTCCCCGTAAGCGCGTATCGTATGGTACGTATTTTCTCGCATTGCGCTTGCGTGGATGATTTCATACAGATTGTTGGACATTGTCAAACGCCATTTCGTGCCAACGCACAGCGTTGACCGTGTACGGGCGGAGAAAGCAGCAGAATGACAACGAGCATTGCCGAAACGATCGCCGACAGGCTGGACACCATGCCGGCCGGCGAGCGCCGCGCCGCGCACACGCTGATCGCCGGCTATCCGGTGGTCGGCCTCAAGACGGTCGCCGAATTTTCGCAGGCCGCCGGTGTCTCGTCCCCCACCATCCTGCGCTTCGTGGCGCGTCTCGGCTTCCAGAACTATCCGGAATTCCAGGCCGCCTTGCAGGATGAGCTCGCCGCCCAGCTCCAGTCGCCAGCGTCGCGCACGCATGGCAACCCGGCAACGCAGGACCGCACGTCGCCCATGCTGGAGGCGACGATAGAGAATCTGCGGCAGACATTCATGCACCTGTCGCAGAAACAATTGGCCGCCATCGTCCAGACCCTGTGCGATCCGCGCGGCAAGATGTTTCTGGTCGGTGGCCGTTTTACCGATCCGCTGGCCCGCTACATGGCCGCCCACCTTGCCATCGTGCGGCCCAATGTCTTTCATCTCGCCGGGCAGGAAAGCCTGTGGCGAGACCGGCTGATCGACATGGGCAAGCGCGACGTCCTGGTGGTCTTCGACATACGCCGCTACCAGGACAGCCTGCTGCGCTTTGCCGAGAAGGCGCACCACCGGGGCGTGCAGGTCGTCCTCTTCACCGACCAGTGGCTGTCGCCAATCGCCCGCCTTGCCCGCCACGTCGTTGCCGGCCGCACCGCCGTCCCTTCGCCGTGGGACTCCTCCGCCTCACTGATGATCGTCGCCGAGACGCTGATCGGCGCCGTCACCGCGAGGCTGGAGGACAGCAGCGCGCGCCGCATCGACGAGATGGAGAACCTGCGCTGAGGGATCGCTATCGGACAGAGGATGTTGATATCTGAATATCGACAGCCCGAACCTTACGCAGATTTAATGTGCGTAAACGCGGGAGAATTGCCATAAAGGCCTGGTAACGACGTTGCTTCGTGCATGTCTAAGGTACGTTGCTGCGTCCTTCCGGGTCGGAGGAACCGGTAGGGTCAGGACGCACGTTTTCCTCACCGGAGCGCCGATGGCCACCTGGAAACAGATTGTACTCTCGCTGGCGATCCTGATCGTCGCCGCGGCGGCGTGGGTCGGGTTCTTTCCCGGCTCGCACGACGTGCTTGCCCGCTGGGGCATAGAATGGGCGCAAGCCTCGACGCCGAAGACCGCCGCGAGCGGCGAGGACACCGGCAATCAGCGCGGCAATCGCGGCGGCGGCGCACAGACGCCCGTCGTTACCGCGCAGGTCTCGACCGCCACCATCAACGACAAGCTCCAGGCCATCGGCACCGGCCGCGCCAAGGCGACCGTGACCGTCAACCCCTATGCCTCCGGCCGGCTGACCGAATTCCTCGTCCAGTCCGGCGCCCATGTCCAGGCTGGACAAGTCATTGCCAGGCTGGATTCCGAAACCGAGGAAATTGCGCTGGAGCGCGCCAAGGCGGCGCGCGACGACGCCAAGGCCAAGGTCGATCGCACGCGGTCGCTGCGCTCTTCCAATGCGGCGACTTCGGTGCAGTTGACCGATGCCGAGCTGGCGCTGCGCAACAACGAACTCAGCGTCCATGACGCGCAGGTCGCCTTCGACCGCCGTTCGGTGACCTCGCCGATTTCGGGCGTTGTCGGCATCCTGCCCATCGAGGCCGGCAACTACGTGACCAACCAGAGCGCCATCGCCACCATCGACGACCGCTCCAGCATCCTCGTCGATTTCTGGGTGCCGGAGCGCTTTGCCGCCGCCATCAAGATCGGCGCCATGATAAAAGCTTCGTCGCTGGCCAACCCCGGAAACGCCTTCGAAGGGGCCGTTTCTGCCATCGACAACCGCATCGACGAGAAAAGCCGCACGCTGTGGGTGCAGGCGACCATCGACAATCCGGCGGATTCGCTACGCGCCGGCATGTCCTTCCAGGTCACCATGCAATTCCCCGGCGACACCTATCCGACGGTCAGCCCGCTGGCCATCCAGTGGGGTTCGGACGGCGCTTTCATCTGGACCGTCGAGGCCGGCAAGGCCAAGCGCGTGCCCGTCCGCATCATCCAGCGCAACACCGAAACGGTGCTGATCGACGCGCCCGTCGAAACCGGCGCGGTCGTCGTCACCGAGGGCGTCCAGAGCGTGCGCGAAGGCGGCGAGGTGCGCGTCGCCCGCGACGACCGGCGCCCGGCCAGCACCACCGGCTCGTGAGCTGAGCCCGGCGATGACCGAAACCGTCAACACCAGCGACAACAGCTTCACCGCGCTATTCATCCGCAGGCCGGTGCTTGCCTTCGTTCTCAACACGCTGATCGCCGTCGCCGGCCTTGCCGCCTTCTATGGCGTCGAGATCCGCGAACTGCCCGATGTCGACCGCGCCGTCATCACCGTTTCGACCAATTTCGAAGGGGCCGCCGCCGAAACCATCGACCGCGAGCTGACCGGCACCATTGAGGGCGCGGTTGCCCGCGTCTCCGGCGTCAAGTCGATTTCCTCTTCCTCGTCATTCGGCTCCAGCCGCGTCACCATCGAGTTCAACGACGGTATCGACCTCAACGTCGCCGCCTCGGACGTGCGCGATGCGGTCAGCCGCGTCGCCAACCAGATTCCGGACGACGCGGACGCACCGCGCATCGTCAAGGCGGACGCCAATTCCGACGCCGTGATGCGCCTGGCCGTAACCTCCGATTCCATGGCCGTCGAAGATATGTCCATCCTGGTCGAGGATCAGATCGAGGATGAGCTTGCCGCCGTTCCCGGCGTCGCCGACGTCCAGGTCTATGGCGACCGCGACAAGATCTTCCTCATCGACGTCGACCAGGGCAAGCTGGCCAGCCTGGGCTATACGGTCGCCGACCTGCGCACCGCGCTGGCCTCCGTCGCCTTCGACACGCCGGCCGGTTCGATCACCACGACCAACCAGAACCTCATCGTCCGCACCACCGCCGATGTCACTACGCCGGAGGAGTTCGAGGCCATCGTCATCGGCGGCACGACCCGCATCGGCGACGTCGCCACCGTGACGCTGGGCGGCGACATCAACCAGTCGACATTGCGCTCCGACGGCAAGGTCGGCATCGGCATCGGCATCGTGCGCGCCGCCGAATCCAACACGCTCGACATTTCGGAAGGTGTGAAGGCCGCCGTCGCCAACATTCAGAAGACGCTGCCCAAGGGCATGTCGATCAAGATCACCAGCGACGACGCCGTCTTCGTCAACGGCGCCGTGCACGAGGTCGAGATCGCGCTGTCGCTGTCAGTCTCCATCGTTCTGATCGTCATCTTCCTCTTCCTGCTGGACTGGCGCGCCACGCTCATCCCCGCCTTTTCCATGCCGGTCGCCATGATCGGCACCATCGCGGCGATCTATCTCGCCGGCTTCTCCATCAACATCCTCACCTTGCTGGCGCTGGTGCTCGCCACGGGTCTGGTGGTCGACGACGCCATCGTGGTGCTGGAAAACATCGTGCGAAGGCGCAACGAGGGCATGGGGCCCCGCGCGGCCGCCGTGCTCGGTACCCAGGAAGTCTTCTTCGCCGTCATCGCCACCACCGCGACGCTGGTGGCGGTGTTTGTGCCGATCTCGTTCCTGCCCGGCCAGACCGGCGGCCTGTTTCGTGAATTCGGCTTCGTGCTGGCCATGTCTGTCATCCTCTCTTGCGTGGTCGCGCTGACGCTCTGCCCCATGCTCGCCTCGCGCATGCTGTCGCAGGCCTCCCTGCACCATGAAGAGCGTGGCGGAATTGTCGGCAAGGTCGGCGGCGGTCTCGTTTCCGCCTATCGCCGCATCCTGCACATCTGCCTCGATGCACCCGTCATCGTGCTTTTGATCGCCGTGCTCTTCGCCGGTGTCGCCTTTAGCCTATTCGGCACCATCCGGCAGGAACTGACGCCGACGGAAGACCGCGCCACGGTGTTGCTCCGCATCAGCGCGCCGCAAGGCGTCAGCCTCGATTACACGACCTCGCAGATGCGCCGCATCGAGGAACTGATCCAGCCGCTGCGCGATTCCGGCGAGATCGAAAGCACGTTCGAGAGCGCCGGCTTCGGCGGCAACTACAATTCCGGCTTCATGGTGATGACGCTGGCGCCGTGGGACCAGCGCAGCCGCAGCCAGCAGCAGATCACCCAGCAGATAACCCAACTCGTTCGCCAGGTGCCAAGCGTGCGCGTCTTCCCGGCGCAGCCGAACAGTCTCGGCATTCGCGGCGCCGGCAACGGCCTGCAGTTCGCGCTGGTCGGCGACCGGGCGGCGCTCTCCACCGCCGCCGGCAAGATCATCGACGAAATGCAGAAGGACCCCCGCTTCCAGCAGCCGCGCCTGTCGGTCGACCCGACGCAGCCGCAGCTTGCCGTGGCGATCGACCGCGCCCGCGCCTCCGATCTCGGCATCGACATTACCGGTCTCGCCAACACGCTTCAGGCGATGCTCGACGGCAACAAGGTCGGCGACGTCTATATCGGCGACCGCAGCTTCGATGTGAAGCTGGTCTCGACCACCAACCCGATCAACGACCCGACCGACCTGGAAAACATCTTCCTCAAGACCGCGGACGGCCGCTATGTGCCGATGTCGACCATCGCGACGCTGACCGAGCGCGCCGTGCCCCCCTCGCTGACGCGCGAGCAGCAGCAGCCCTCGGTGGCGATCACCTCGACGCTGAGCGGCGACTTCGCGCTGGGCGACGCTTTGACGGAAGCGCAGCGCATCGCCACGCCGCTGTTGCCGGCGGGCTCGCGGCTGGTGCCGCTCGCGGAGGCCGCGACGCTCGGTGAAACCAACAGCGGCATGATCACCATCTTCGGCTTCGCGCTGGTCATCATCCTGCTGGTATTGGCGGCGCAGTTCGAAAGCTTCGTTTCCGCCGTCATCATCATGGCAACGGTGCCGCTGGGCCTCGCCTGCGCCATCTTCGCGCTGATCCTCACCGGCACCAGCCTCAACGCCTACAGCCAGATCGGCCTCGTGCTGCTTGTCGGCGTCATGGCCAAGAACGGCATCCTGATCGTCGAATTCGCCAACCAGCTGCGCGACCGCGGGCTCGGCGTGCGCGAATCGATCGAGCAGGCAGCCAACATCCGCCTGCGACCGGTGATGATGACGATGATCTGCACCGTGCTCGGCGGCCTGCCGCTGGTGATGGCGAGCGGCGCCGGCGCCGAGGCCCGCATAGCGCTCGGCTGGGTCATCGTCGGCGGTCTCGGCCTGGCGACGGTTTCTACCCTGTTCCTGACGCCGGTCGCCTATCTGCTGCTCGGCCGCTTCGTCACGCCGAAGACGCATGAGGAAAGCCGCCTCAAGCGCGAACTGGAAGAAGCGGCCTATGCCAATGTCGAACCGGCGGAATAGCCGGCGCGACTGAAGCCCGCATTTTTACCATCCGACGAGATAAGCGGCCCCGCCGTCTACCTTTCCATAAACGCCCCCCCGCACCGGGTGACATCGGCGCCGTCACGCTCTATGTGTGCCGCCGATGATAGAGGACGGCTGAGGCCGTCGGTGCGGGAGACGGCCGGGTGGAAGCGATCCGACTTGATGCATTGCTGGCCAGCGTCGGCGCCGAGGTCGGCGTATCGCCCTGGCGCGTCGTCACGCAGACCATGATCGACCAGTTCGCCGATGCGACCGACGACCACCAGTTCATCCATTGCGATCCGGCACGCGCTGCGAAAGAAACGCCGTTCGGCGGCACCATCGCCCATGGTTTTCTCACCCTTTCGCTGCTCTCGGCCATGACGTTCGAAACGCTGCCGCCGCTCGAGAACGGCAAGATGGGCGTCAACCAGGGCTTCGACCAGATCCGCTTCCTGGCTCCGGTCAAGACCGGCGCACGCATCCGCGCCCGCTTCGTCCTTGCCGAGGTGAAGGCGCGGCCGTCCGGCTGGGTGCAGGCGACGCACGACGTGACGATCGAGATCGAAGGCAGCAAGAAGCCGGCGCTCACCGCCCGCTGGCTGACCCTGACCTTCGTCGAACCGGAAACGGCGGAACCCGCTGCATCCTGATACGGCAAGCGCCGAGCTTCCGGCCACCTGCTGCACGAGCTTCCCCTGCGACATCTTGTCGTCGGAAGTACGGCGTATATATTCTGACCGCAGAGAACGAGAAAGGCAGCCGCATTGGCGCTGACCGTACAAAAACGCCGCGAACAGCATAAGGCGGCCCTGCGATCCGACCTTTTGGCCGCGGCCCACAAGCTCGTCCAGGAAGAAGGTTACGAGGGGCTGACCATCCGCAAACTGGCGCAGCGCGTCGGCTATGCGCCGATGTCGGTCTATTCCTATTTCACCGACAAGCAGGACATCCTCTTCGCGCTCGCCGAAGATGCTTTCGAAACATTGGCGCGGCGCATCGAGGAGCATCAATCCGACGATCCGATGGAATCGCTGCGCGCCGTGATGACCGAATACGCCGCCTTCGGCCTCGGTAATCCCAACGAGTACCGCACCGTCTTCATGACCGAGAAGCTGAAGGCGCCGGAAGGCCGCAGCTTCCAGGAGATGGAGAACGGCAACCCGGCCATGAATGTGCTGATCGACCGCGTCGAGGCCTGCGTCGCAGCCGGCAAGCTCAAGGGCGATCCGCGCGCCATCGCCACCATGCTGTGGGCGGTGGGCCACGGCACCATATCGCTGCTGATCACCTTTCCGTTCTATCCCTTCGGCGATCCGCAAGCCTTCGTGCGCCGCATGTGCGACTTCACCATCGCCGGCCTGGCCGACAAGGAAGTCGAACCCCTGAGCGACCAGCCCGCAAACTGCTGAATTGCGCCGCGAAAGCCGATTGAGGACGGGTGCCTCCTTCGAGGCTCGCCCATAGAATATCGTACCCACTCAGGCCCCGTGACAGCGGTCTCGTTCATATCGATCGAGCCCTTGGAGACACGTGATCAGAAAAATTCTTCGTACATGTACATTTTCTGACTTGAACTTCTCCATCGGCAGGCGTACATGAACGCCATACCGTACATGTACGGAAAGAATTTGCCCCGGAGAAAGACCATGAAGAAGACCGTTCTTGCCATTGCTGCCCTGGCTGCCTTCGCTGGCGCCGCCTTTGCCGGCGAGCCTGTCCAGACCACGCAGCCCACCGCCTGCATCCAGACCAATGCGAATGTGAAACTGGATTGCGTCTCGACCGGCTCGGTCGAAGCCAGGCATTCCGCCGTGAACCCCGGCTCAGCCGAAGCCAAGACCCCTCGCCTCGGCATCGAGGTGAACCCCTGGATCATGCCGAGCAGCTTCTGATCGGCTTAAACTGCCGCTTTAAAGCGCGCAGCGCGGACCTTGAAATACCAAAGGCGGTGAGGGAAACCTCGCCGACTTTGGTCATTGGGCGCTATTTCTTCCGCCTTTTCATACCGGCAACATTCTTCGGCGTGCCGGATTTGAAGGGTGCGCCGGGAATGGCCGTCGCCGTGATCGAAACCGGATCGCTGGCCGGGAACGTGTCCTCCAGCCCCTCGTCCAATTCCGCGAGCATATCCGGATGACGGCGTTCGTCCTCGAGTGATTTCACCGCCGATGTCTTGCCCGGCTTGCCGGATTTCGGTGAGGCAGCCATGTCGTGTCTCCGTGGCGAACGGCCTGCCGCGCAGCCTTTCAGGCTGCCGCGTCCCGCATCGCCTCCTGCAGGAAAGTAAAGACATAGTCGCTGAAGGAACGCCAGCATTCGACGCGGAATGCATCCTGCGCCGTCCGCAAAAGCACGATCTCGGCTTTGCCCAGGACCGTTCGCGAGCAGGCCCCCACCGGAAAAGCAGCAAGCGACAGATCCTGCGGGCAGCCGGCGTTCAGCGTCGCTCCCGCCGCCGGCCCGGCCACGGCCACCGCCACATTGCGGTGCGAGATGCCGACCGCCGAATGCAGCGCCGAAACCTTGGCGCAATCGGCGAGTGGGTCTTTGCCGGCCTCGTCGATCACCAGCCATTCATCTGGTCCCAGCCACAACGCCGTGCGTTTGCCCTTGGCCGCTGAGGTCTTGGGTGTCTGTGGCAAAGTCAGGCCCAACGCCTTCGACAAGGCCGCGCGCGATGCATCGGACCCGCGCAACGAGATGCGTTCGGCGGGCGGCAACACGGTGACAGAGACACCGGTCGCCGAAGCCTCCTGACCAGCAAGGGCCGGACGGCGTTCGGCGCCGTCAGCCTTCACTACTGCCTGCTTTTTCACGGGCGCCCTAACCATTCAACCGCCCTCCCGTCTCGTCGAAGAACACCGTGCCTGACACTTCCACCTCGATAACGCCGTCCGGCATCGGCACATGCAGCGTTTCGCCCATCCTGTCCCGTCCGCCTGCGAGCAGCGCCAGCGCGATCGAGCGGCCGCAATTCTCCGACCAGTAGCTTGAGGTCACATGCCCGATCATCGTCATCGGGATCGGCTGTTTCGGATCGGCGACGATCTGCGCCCCCTCCTCCAGCACAATTTTCGGGTCCTTTGTCCTCAGCCCGACAAGCTGCTTGCGGCCCTTGGCCACGAGGTCAGGCCGCTTCAGGCCGCGAATGCCGACGAAATCGGTTTTCTTCTTGCCAACCGCCCAGTCGAGGCCGGCGTCGCTCGGCGTCACCGTGCCGTCCGTATCCTGGCCGACGATGATGTAGCCCTTTTCGGCGCGCAGCACATGCATGGTCTCCGTGCCGTAGGCGCAGGCGCCGTGCTTCTGGCCCTCGGCCCACAGCGCTTCCCATACGGCCTCGCCATAATCCGCGGGGACGTTGACCTCGAAGCCGCGTTCGCCCGAGAACGACATGCGGAACAGCCGCGTCGGCACGCCGCAAATCTTTCCCTCGCGCACCGACATATGCGGCATCGCCTCGTCCGCCATGTCGATGCCCTCGACCAGCGGCGCGATGATCTCCCGGCTCTTTGGACCCTGCACGGCGATCACCGCCCATTGCTCGGTGGTCGAGGTCAGCCAGACGTTCAGATGCGGGAATTCCGTCTGGAGATAGTCTTCCATGTGGTTCATGACGCGCGGCGCGCCGCCGGTCGTCGTCGTCACATGGAAGCGGTCGGCGCTGAGCCGTCCGACCACGCCGTCATCATAGATGAAGCCGTCCTCGCGCAGCATGATGCCATAGCGGCAGCGGCCTGGCTCCAGCTTCTCCCATGGGTTGGTGTAGAGCAGTTCCATGAATTTCGCGGCGTCCGGCCCGACAACTTCGATCTTGCCGAGCGTCGAGGCGTCGAACAGGCCGGCGGATTTGCGCACCGTCACGCATTCACGATCGACGGCCTTGTGCATATCCTCGCCGGCTTGCGGAAAATACCAGGCGCGTTTCCACTGGCCGACATCCTCGAACACCGCGCCGTTCCGCTCGGACCAGGGGTGGATGGCAGTACGCCGCGTCGGCTCGAACAGCGGCCCGCGCGCATGGTTGACGATGGCGCCGAACGTCACCGGCGTGTAGGGCGCGCGGAAGGTCGTCAGCCCGACTTCCGGGATTGTCTTGCCGAGTTCGTCGGCGGCGATGGCAAGGCCATGCATGTTCGACGTCTTGCCCTGGTCGGTCGCCATGCCGTTGGTGGTGAAGCGCTTGACGTGCTCGATCGAGCGCATGCCCTCATGCACGGCCTGGCGGATATCCTTGGCGGTGACATCGTTCTGGAAATCGACGAAGGCCTTGACGGTGGTGCCGGGTCCGGCGCCGGGCGCCGCGCCAACCATGCCGCGCGACCAGCCTTCGCTGGCTTCGACTTTGGGTTTGGCCGGCTTTTCCGACTTCCCGGCGGCCGCACCGCCCCTCGCCTCGCGCGCCGCTTTGGTTCCGGCGGCATAAGCTTCATCAATCGATGCGGCGAGCCCGTCCGTACCGTTGCAGGCGCCGACAGAGACGCAGTCCTGCGCATAGGTGCCGGGCAGGAAGCGCTTCACCTCGTCGTTGAACACAACCTTGCCACGTGACTGCGAGAACAGGTGAACCGACGGTGTCCAGCCCGCCGACATCAAAAGCGCATCGACCGCAATGGTGCGTTCGCCGCCGCCCGTGCGCCGCTGCACGGTCATGGATGAGATGCGCAGCCTGCCGCCGGTCCGCACCACCGCGCGGCCGTCGTGGATTTCAATGCCGGCGGCGCGAGCCCGGTCGACCAGCTCGCCGGCCGGGTTGTCGCGCAGATCGACGATGGCCGCGATAGCGATGCCGGCGGCTTTCAGGTCCAGAGCCGCCGCATAGGCGGAATCATTGGCGGTAAAAATCCCGACATTTTTGCCGACGGCAACGCCGTAGTGGTTGAGATAGGTCCGCGCCGCCGAGGCCAGCATGACGCCCGGCCGGTCATTGTCGGCGAAAACCATGTGCCGCTCGATCGAGCCGGTGGCAAGGATCACCTTTTTCGCACGAACCTGCCAGAGCCGTTCGCGCGGCAGGTCACGACCGGGAGCCGCGAGGTGGTCGCTGACACGCTCGGTCAGGCCGATGAAATTCTGCGCATAGTAGCCGAATGCCGTGGTGCGCGAGAGCACCCGCACGTTCGGCATCGTCTTGAGATGCGCGACCACACCCTGTGCCCAGCTCCAGCCGTCCTGCCCTTCGATCCTGGCGCCGCTCTCGAACCGCAGCGCACCACCCAGTTCAGCCTGCTCATCGGCAATGACGACACGCACACCGCTCTCAGCCGCCGCCAGCGCCGCAGCCAGTCCGGCCGCGCCGCCGCCCAGCACCAGCACGTCGCAATGGGCGAAGCGCGAGGAATAATGGTCCGGGTCCGGCTGGTCCGGCGCAACGCCGAGGCCCGCAGCGGCGCGGATCTTCGGTTCGTACAGATTTTTCCACGCCGCCTTCGGCCACATGAAGGTCTTGTAGTAGAAGCCGGCGGAAAAGAATGGCGAGGCCATATCGTTCACCGCGCCGACATCGAAGGAAAGCGACGGCCAGCGGTTTTGCGAATGCGCCGTCAGTCCCGCATAGAGTTCCTGCACAGTCGCCCGGACATTCGGCGTCGTGCGCGCGGCATCGCGCACGATCTGCACCAGCGCATTGGGTTCTTCCGCGCCGGCCGAAAGAATGCCGCGCGGGCGGTGATACTTGAACGACCGGCCGGTAAGATGCACGCCGTTGGCCAACAGCGCCGAAGCCAGCGTGTCGCCCTCGACGCCAGCAAAGGACTGGCCGTCGAATGTGAAGCTCGCCGCCTTGGCATGGCTGAAGCGGCCCGCGCCGGGGATGCGGTAGGAAGCGGTCATTATTTCCCCACCTTCGGCAATCTCGCCGGTTTCTTCTCTCCGGCCTTGTAGGTCATGACGAACCGGTCGGTGACGGTATCGCGCACGGCGTTGAAGAAGCGCGCGCAGCCATGGATATGCCGCCAGCGCTCATAAATGATGCCCTTGGGGTTCGAGCGGATGAAGAAGAACGCCTCGAAATCCTCGTCGCTTGTCGCGGTCATCTCCGACGAACGCACGACATGTGCTTCGCCGGCGTTGCGGAACTCGAGTTCCGGGCGCTCTTCCTCGCAATAGGGACAGCGGATCAGGAGCATGAATCAACTCTTCCCGTCTGGTTCGATATAAAGGCCAAACGCTTTCGTGTTCCTGAGACCAACGCGTTCCATCCTTCGCTGCCAGCCTTGTGAATAATAGCCACCGATTTCCTTCTCGGGCTCCGCAGAATAGTCTTTGCGGAATCCCTCGGTGTTATGAATGGGATACTTCAGTGCCAGTGTTCCCGCCCATGGACCAATTCCCAAAACCACTAGTAGGAAGAATGCAGCGAACATGAAGACCCCTACTAGATGGTAGGCGAATTCAGAGCCGGTGTACTGATGCACCTGCGCGGCGAGCACGGTGAGCAGCGCTGCGCAGGCACCCATCATAAAAAATCGTCTGTTCGTTCTCTTCGTCACCGGACTTGCTCAGTGCGCCACAGCCGCCGCGGCGGCCTCGTCGATCAGCCGGCCGGTGCGGAAGCGTTCCAGCGTGAACGGTGCGTTGATCGGGTGCGGCTCGTCGCGCGCGATCGTGTGGGCGAAGACATGACCCGAACCCGGCGTCGCCTTGAAGCCGCCCGTGCCCCAGCCGCAATTGACGTAGAGCCCCTTCACCGGCGTCTTGGCCAGGATCGGCGAGCGGTCCGGCGTCACGTCGACGATGCCGCCCCACGAACGCAGCATCTTCATGCGCGTGAACATCGGGAACATCTCGCAGATGGCGTCCAGCGTGTGGTTGAGGATGTGCAGCCCGCCGGTCTGCGAATAGGAGATGTACTGGTCGGTGCCCGCCCCGATCACCAGTTCGCCCTTGTCGGACTGCGAGATATAGGCATGCACCGTGTTCGACATCACCACGCAGGGAAACACCGGCTTGACCGGTTCCGACACCAAGGCCTGCAAAGGATAGCTTTCCAGCGGCATCCTCACGCCGGCCATCTGCATGACGACGGATGAATGACCCGCGGCCACGACGCCGACCTTCTTCGCTCCGATGAAGCCCCGGGAGGTCTCCACGCCCATAACGGAGCCATTGGCGGCGCGCTTGATGCCGGTCACCTCGCAATTCTGGATGATGTCGACGCCGCACGCATTCGCCCCGCGCGCATACCCCCAGGCGACCGCGTCATGCCGGGCCGTGCCGCCGCGCCGCTGCAGCGCCGCCCCCATCACCGGATAGCGCGCATCTTTCGATATGTTGAGCGGGGGGCAGAATGCCTGGGCCTCTTCCGGCGTCAGCCATTCATTGTCGATGCCGTTGAGCCGGTTGGCGTGGATATGCCGCTTGAACACCTGGATGTCATGAATGTTGTGCGCCAGCATCATCACGCCGCGCGGCGAATACATGACATTGTAGTTCAGATCCTGCGACAGCCCGTCCCACAGCTTCACCGCATGATCGTAGATGCCGGCGGATTCATCATACAGGTAGTTGGAGCGGATGATGGTGGTGTTGCGGCCGGTGTTGCCCCCGCCGAGCCAACCCTTTTCCAGCACGGCGACATTGGTGATGCCGTGCTCCTTGGCCAGGTAATAGGCGGTCGCCAGACCATGGCCGCCCGCGCCGACGATGATGACGTCATAGTCCTTCTTCGGCTCGGGCGAAGACCATTGCTGTTCCCAGCCCTTGTGGCCGCGCAAGGCTTCGCGGGCGATGGCGAATACCGAATATTTCTTCACGTCCGGGGCCTCGGGCCTGAGTTCTCGGGGATGGCGGCGGGTCTCGCGCCCTTTCGCCGCCCTTCCTGCTGCGAGGTCTATCACTAGCGAAACAGCCGGGCCACCCTTGCGCTGTTTGCGACGACAGGTGCCGCTTTGCGTCAGAGTGGCAAACGTCTCGCGTCCATCGGCTCAGCCGGTATCGGGTGGCTGCGACCAAGGCGTATCGCCGGCAATATCGGCCGGTCGCAATCGACAAGAAGACCACACCATGCTCGCTCTCGCAAACAAAGTCGCCATCGTCACCGGCGCATCATCCGGTATCGGGCGCGCCACGGCAAAGCTCTTCGCCGAGGAGGGCGCTAAAATCGTCATCGCCACGCGCCGCAGCGCCGAACTCAATGCGCTAGCTTCCGAAATCGAGGCCGATGGCGGTGAGGCTGTGGCGCTGGCGGGGGACGTCAACGACGAAGCATATGCCAAAGCGATGGTGGAGCTGGCGCTCGACCGTTTCGGCGGCTTGGACGTTGCCTTCAACAATGTCGGCGCCGTTGGTGTCATGGGCCCGATTCCGGACATGGCGCGGCAGTCCTGGCAGCAGACCCTCGACACCAACCTGACCAGCGCGTTTCTCGGAGCCAAATACCAGATACCGGCAATGCTGACGCGCGGCGGCGGTTCGCTGATCTTCACGTCCAGCTTTGTCGGCATCACCACCGGTATGCCGGGTATGGCTGCTTACGCTGCGGCCAAGGCGGGACTGGTCGGCCTGACCCAGGTGCTGGCTGCGGAGTACGGGGGCCAAGGCCTGCGTGTCAATGCGCTGCTGCCTGGCGGGACCGATACAGATGCCGCGACCTTCAAGACACCGGAAGAGCGCGCCTTTGTCGAAAGCCTTCATGCGCTCAAGCGCATCGCGCAGCCGCAAGAGATTGCACGCTCCGCTCTTTACCTCGCTTCCGATGCGTCGAGTTTCACCACTGGCACGGCGTTGTTTGCCGATGGCGGCGTTTCGATCAACAGAACGTAGTCGTTGAAGCTTTCATCTTGCTTTTGACTGCGCTTTTGGACGAATCCTGTTGTGACGGATCGCAAAACGGGATCGGAAAGGCATGTTGCTGGTCAAAACCTCTGTCGCGCCGAGCAGGATCGACGGCGTCGGTGTTTTCGCCGCCGAACCGATAGGGAAAGGCACACCTATCTGGCGTCTCGATCCGGACTTCGACCGACTGATCCCCCTAGAGAAATACCGGAGCGCCCCACCTCATCTCAAGGAACTGCTCGACATCTATGCCTACCCCAGCCCGGACCAGCCGGGGTTCATGGTCTATGAGGTCGACAACGGCCGCTTCATGAACCATTCATCCAGGCCGAATACCGATTTCTCGCAATATGGCGGCGCCACCGCCATTCGAGACATCGCCGCCGGCGAGGAGATCACTTGCGATTACGGCGAGTTCTTCGAGGACTTCGAAAACCACCATTCCGTAAAGGCCGATGGCTGATTTCGACCGGCAGTACAGTCAAATTGCCGGCGGTCCCTCAAAGCCTGTGGACACAATCTCCTGATTCTGCTATCAGCCGCGGCAATTCGCGGTGGATACCGCTGCGGAGGCATGTGTCTATTGCCACTTGCCTGTTGAACAAAACCGAATGACAGGATTGCCCGTGCAGGTACTCGTCCGCGACAACAATGTTGATCAGGCGCTCCGCGCGCTCAAGAAAAAGATGCAGCGCGAAGGCATCTTCCGTGAAATGAAGATGCGTGGCCACTACGAGAAGCCCTCGGAAAAGCGCGCCCGCGAAAAGGCCGAGGCTGTTCGCCGCGCCCGCAAGCTGGCCCGTAAGCGCGCCCAGCGTGAAGGCTTGCTGCCGATGACGCCGCGCCCGGCTCCCGCGGCTGCCGGCGCCGCCCGCCCGCCGCGCTGATCACGTCAATTTTTCGTCCTTTTCGAAGGATACCCAAGGTGGCGCGATGCAGAATCGCCGCCACCTTTTTGTTTGATGGGAATGACGGACGCGAGTCGGTAAGAGGGCCCGGCAGACGCGCAGCCGATATGAGGACAAGGCAGCGATGAACGTTTTGACTGGAGACCACCGTCCCGCATGGCGCGGCCTTGCGCTGACGGCCGCCCTGTTGTCGGGTCTCGCGCTGGCCGGTTGCCAGACCGCGCCGACGGCCGGCTTGGCCAATATCGACAAGGCGCAGGGGTCGACCGAAAACATTTCCTCCCTCTCGGCCGTCATCCAGCGCAATCCGCGCGACCCCGAGGCCTATAATGTCCGCGGCTCCGCCTATGGACGCAGCGGCCAGTACCAGGCGGCGTTGAAGGATTTCGATACCGCCGTCCAGCTCAACCCCAGCTTCTACCAGGCTTATTCGAACCGGGCCCTGATCTACCGCTTCATGGGCGATCAGCAGAAGGCTCTGGCCGACTACAACCGTTCGATCCAGATCAACGCCAGCTACGACGCAGCCTATATCGGCCGCGGCAATCTCTATCGCAAGGCTGGTCGCGTGCAGGACGCCTTCAACGACTTCCAGAAGGCAATCCAGCTCGATACCACCGATGCCCGCGCCTACCACAACCGCGGCCTGATCTATCAACAGCAGGGTCAGCACAAATTCGCCATCGAGGATTTCTCGACCGCCATCTCGCTGGCGCCCGATGCTTCCGAGCCGTACAACGGGCGTGGCCTGTCCTATCTCGCCACGAACGACGAGGACAATGCGTTCTCCGACTTCAACATGGCCATCAAGCTCGACGGCAAGAATGCCGAGGCCTGGGCCAACCAGGCGCTGATCTACGAGCGGCGCGGCGACAAGCCGAAAGCGGCCAAGGCCTACCGTGAAGCCGTCCGGCTGAACCCGAGCTATCAGCCCGCCAAGGATGGCTTGGCGCGCGTCTCCAACTCCTAGCTCGTGAACTCATAAAATCTGGTCGAAACGATGTGGGCCGTCCGGCCCAAATCGCCGAAATGTGGCGTGGCGCATCGGCCACGCCAGGCACCGATCTTTAACGATGCCTTTATCCCGCCAAGGTTTGCGCGGAACGGTCCTCCGATTGCACCGTTGTTGAAACTGCATTGCAAGAAAGGACCTTTGAAATGAAGAAACTCGCTCTGTCCGCCACTCTCGCCGCCCTGGCCTTCGCCACCGCTCCGGCGCACGCAGGCCGTGTCGAGCTCGGTGTCCTCGATTGCACCATCGAAGGTGGCATCGGCTATGTCATCGCCTCCCACAAGGGCGTGGACTGCATTTTCCGCCGCTCCAATGGCGGTCCGTCGGAACGCTACACCGGCCTCATTTCCAAGCTCGGCGTCGATGTCGGCAAGACCCATCAGGGACAACTGACATGGGCTGTGTTTGCCCCGTCGCGTCACTATGATGAAGGCAATCTCGCCGGCAGCTACTACGGTGTGAATGCCGAAGCGTCCATCGTCACCGGCGGCGGCGCCAACCTGCTGCTCGGCGGTTTCCACAATTCGTACAACCTTGAGCCCCTGAGCGTGCAGGCCCAGACAGGCCTCAATCTGGCGGTCGCGGTGACGTCGGTCGACCTGATCCACTCGCTGAAATAAGCGCTTCCAAAAAAGGCCCGCCCCTCTCGAAGAGGCGGGCCTTTTTCCTTGTCAAACGGGTCCACCGGGCGGCGCATTGCTTCGGCGTAAAATTCCTCTAGCGTTTGCAACCGTCAGGGAGGGCGACATCCACATGCGCGCAGCATTTCTAGCCATCGGCCTTTGCGCCGTATTGGCCCTCGATTCTGCGCAAGCCCAGGATGGCGGGCTGGAACTGGGCGTACTCGACTGCGCCATAGGCGGCGGCACCGGATTTATCTTCGGCTCCAGCAAGGACCTTTCCTGCAACTTCACGCCGGCAAACACGACCTTCGCGCCGGAGGCCTATTTCGGCGCCGTCAACAAATACGGACTGGATATCGGCCAGACGAAACAGACTGTCATGCAATGGATCGTGTTGGCGCCGATTGAAAATATCTATGCGCCCGGTGCATTGGCTGGAGACTATGTCGGCGCCAGCGCCGAAATCACCGCCGCGGTCGGCGCTGGAGCGAACCTTCTGGTCGGCGGCTTCAATCAGGCCTTCACCTTGCAGCCGCTCAGCGTCCAGACTCAGACCGGCTTCAATCTCGCGATCGGCGTCAGCCAGTTTCAGCTCCGCAGCACGTCCAACTGAACGGCTTTACTGCTGGTCGATGATCTTTCGGTCCGACGGGTCGTTGCCGGAATTGCGAACAGGCTCCGGATTGCCCTTGAAGATGCCGTTGCGCAGAACGTCGAATAATCCGGGACGGTCGTAGTTCGGCTCGCCATAGGCCTTTTGGCCGGCGATCGTCTTGTCGCCGAGGTGAATGGCTTCTTCCCCGGCGGCGAACGACGTGCCGGTAAGCGCGAGAAGCGCGGCGGCCGCAAGGACAAATTTTCGCATTGTGATCTCCTGATCCGAAACCGTTCCGGTTCTTGTGACCCGAGAACGTGGCAAACACATGCCCATCGCACCACGACGACGGCCGATTGTTCCGCCAACCTCAAACAGAAATGGAGCACGGACGTCTCCCGGCCAGTGCCGCGCCTGCTTGTCTCGCTGAACACTCAGAGCCCGGATGCCTTAGACGGTGAAGGTCTTCAGCCTTTCAGCGACAAGCGCCGCAAGGCGCGCCGCGACCTCGTCCTTGCTCATTTCCGGCCATTCCTCGACACCGGCCTTCGAGACGATCCGCACCCGGTTGCGATCGCCGCCCATGACGCCCCCCGTACCGATCCCGCTGTCATGCGAGACATCGTTGGCGACGATCAGATCGGCGCCCTTCTTCCTGAGCTTGGCCTCGGCGTTCTTCTGCACATCCTGCGTTTCGGCGGCGAAGCCGATGACCAGACGGGGCCGCTTCGCATGATGGCCCACAGTAGCCAGGATATCCGGGTTTTCGACCATCTGCAGCGGCGCCGGCCCTTCACCATGCACCTTCTTGATCTTCTCCCCTGCCGAACTGGCGGCGCGCCAGTCGGCAACCGCCGCGACGAAAACGGCCGCGTCGGCCGGCAGCTGCGCTTCGACGGCCTCCAGCATCTCCTGCGCGCGCTCGACATGGATCGTTTTAACGCCGGACGGATCGGCGATTGCGACAGGCCCCGAGACCAGCCGCACATCGGCGCCCAGCCGGGCAAGCGCCGCCGCAATCGCGTGGCCCTGCCGGCCTGATGAACGGTTGGCGATATAGCGGACCGGATCGATCGGTTCGTGCGTCGGCCCGGAGGTGACGACGATCTTTGTGCCGGCGAGCGGCTTGGGCCCGTCTTGCAGCAGGCCCTCCGCTGCCGCGACGATCTCCAGCGGTTCGGCCATGCGGCCCTCGCCCGCCTCACCGCTTTCGGCCATTTCGCCCTTGGCAGGCCCGATGAAGTGAACACCGTCGCCCTTCAGCACGGAATGATTGCGCCGCGTCGCCGGGTGCGACCACATCTTTGGATTCATCGCCGGCGCCATCAGCACGGGCCTGTCAGTCGCGAGCAGCACGGCCGATGCCAGATCGTTGGCGAGGCCGCTGGCCAGCTTCGCCATCAAGTCTGCGGTTGCGGGCGCGACGACAATGATGTCGGCCTCTCGCGCCAGCCTGATATGGCCGATATCCTGCTCGTCCTGACGGTCGAAAAGATCGGTAAAGACGTGATCCGCGCTCAGCGCGCCGACGGACAGCGGAGTGATGAATTCCTTCGCCGCCCTGGTCATGACGCAGCGCACCGAAGCACCCCGCTCGCGCAGCCGCCGGATCAGATCCAGCGCCTTGTAGGCGGCGATGCCGCCACCGATGATGAGCAGGATGCGATTGTCCGAAAGCGCCATGCTGCGATCGATCCTGTGCGAAGCGTTCAAGCCGACAAGCCGGCCGCTTACGGTATGGAGGAAATCGAAGCCCTTGAAAAGCTTGGAAACAATCTGGGGTTAAGAGCAAAAATTAAGGCGGGAGCCGAAGCTCCCGCCTTAATGGATCAGTCCCTTTTCAGGAAGCTTAGTCCTGATTGTAGAAGGGATTGGCTTCCTGCTGCGACTGGACGCCGGTGCCGACAACGCGGTTGTGGTCGATATAGAGATCGCGGCGGACCGAGTTGGTCTGGAGCTTGTCGATACCGGCCTCAGCCTGGTTGACCTTCTGGCCGGCAAGCGTCGGCGCGCCCAGAACGTTGGAAGATTCACCGGCGGCAAAAGCAACGCCGTTCAGCGCAACAAGCGCAGCGATGGCAAGAGCAAACTTTTTCATTTTATTCGTCCTATGTTGATACAAAAACCCTGTGAGCGGGGAAAGCGGCCTAATCGGTAAACCATTGATGTCTTGGGAGAATTCGTGGCTGCCGCTGGGTCTGTCAGTTTCTTTCGTTCGTCTCACTGGACAGAGATGGTGAGGCCTGCCTCATATTACCAGTGTCGGTTTTTGTGACAGTCCGTTGCCAAAAGTGGAACGATGCGGAATGCCTTTGCCGGCGGGCGAACGACACAAATATCCGGTTCAAAGATCGAGCGGAGACCGGCATGTCCGGGGGACAAGCCGTTGGATACAGAACAAAGAAAAAGGGCAGGAGCCGAAGCTCCCGCCCTTTTTTGTAAAGCCGTCGTTCGGCTTAGTTCTGGCTCTTCAAGGGGCCAGCTTCACTCTGGTACATGCCGCCATCGGCCTGGCCCATGGTGTTGTCCATGTAGCCCCCGCCCATGTAGGAGCCCTGGTTGATCGAGCTGATGCGCAGCGTATCGACCGGGACCGTAGCCTGCTCGACGCGCTGACCCGCCAAGGTCGGCTCACCGATAACATTCGATGATTCGGCATAGGCCGCGCCACTCAGAGCGACAAGACCGGCGATAGCAAAAACAAACTTTTTCATTTTCTTCATCCTGTTGTTGAATACAAAATTGACTGACCGTGAAGGAGCTTGGCTCTAGAGTTAAAATGTTAGGCAAGAATTTGCCTTATCAAACTCATTGAAATCCTGAATTAATCTTTTCAGGGTTTACCAATTGGCTCGATCGTTCCGGCACCACTTCGATTTTGTTGATCTCGATTTCGTTGATCTGTTTGAAGTGGAACAACCTGTATACGGGACCAAACGAGCTGGAGTTTCAAATGTTCCAACAACAACGCGGCGTAAAACTAAAAAGGGCGGGGTTTGGCCCCGCCCTCATCATCACAGTCGCGTGAGCGACTTAGTCCTGGTGCTGAAACGGCGAGTTCTGATCCTGGCCGACCGTACCCGACTGGTTGCCCATCCATGCATCGCGGCGAACCGACTTGGTGGCAAGCTGGCTGGTATAGGAGTCGCTGACCGGTTCAACGGTCGCATTTTCCTGGCCCGCCAAAAGCGGGGCGCCGAGCGTGGCCGCCCAAGCGGACGACGCGCCGGTCAATGCGGCAATAGCAGCAATAGCAATAGCAAACTTCTTCATGACGTGGTTCCTATCTCTCCAAAAACAGGCATTCGAAGGACTTATCAACACGGCGACCGACTGATCTCATGGGAGGAATTCCAGTCGTCCGTCAGGGTCTCCTTCGTTCACCTGTGGAGCGCAGGTAGGCGTCGCTGCAAGTCGCCGGTAGTGTCGAATTCTGTCTTTCTGTGTCGCAAAATACGGAACAGCCGCCGCATCGCAAATGGCAGCGCAATAAGAATCCGAACCACCTCACCAACGCCGGCTATGCACTTTTTTGCCGACGCCTACGGCTGGAACCCTCCTAAATTTATACCCAGGACTACATAAGGTGTTGGAATAAAACGATCTTTCGAACCCGCGATTTCTGCTCCCGCCTTTGTGTGTCGATTTCATTGTAAAAAAGACATAGGACCCCATATTCGAGCGAAGCGCTTCCGGCGCTTCGCAATCGCCCAAACGCGGAAATTTCAGCATGGTTGGCTTTGAAGACCTTCAGACCTTTGTGGAGGTTGCTGATGCGGGAGGGTTGACTCGCGCCGCCCAGAGAATGGGGCTGGCAAAATCGATTGTCAGCCGTCGGCTCATGCGTCTTGAAAAAACCCTCGGCGTGCAGCTTCTCGCCCGCAACACGCGCGGCGCCGCATTGACGGAAGCAGGCGCCACTTTGCGCGAACATGCCGCCCGTGTGGTCACAGAAGTCCAGGCCGCCTTCGACGCCATATCTCCGACCGACGAAATCTGGGGCCGCCTGCGGGTCGCCGCGCCGCTCTCCGGCGTCACCCATCTCGCGCCGGTCATGGCCGATCTTGCGCGCCGTTATCCCCGCCTGGAAGTGCAGACCTCGTATACCGATCACATGGTCGATCTCGTCAGCGACGGATTCGACGTCGCTATACGGGCGGGCTATCTGGAGGATTCCAGCCTCGTCGCCCGCCGCATCGCCCCGCTTCATGCCAAGGTGGTCGCCAGCCCGGCCTATCTGGCGCAGCATGGGATGCCAGCCACGCCCGCCGACCTTGTCGATCACGAGGCCCTTACGACGGGGGCGGATTCCTGGCGCTTCAACGTCAAGGGCGAGGTCCTGATCATCCACCCCACCGGCCGCTTCAAGGCCAACCACGGTCAGGCCCTGCTGTCGGCGGCGCTCGAGGGGCTCGGCATCGCCATGTTGCCGGATTTCCTGACCACGCCGCTGATCGCCTCGGGCGCCCTGGTGCAGGTCCTTGCCGACTATCCGACCCCTGACGCGGGACTCTATGTGGTCCGGCTGCCGGGATCTCAGCCGCCACGCAAGATCAAGGCGCTGACCAACATCCTGCTGGAATATTTCGCGCCGGGGCCGGAACTGACGGCTAAGGTCTGATCCAGAGGCTGAATCTCAGGACAGCTTCCAGGCGATATAGATCAGCGCCAGCGCGATCGCCCACAGCGCTACCCGGCCCGAGCGCGAATAACGCGCCTCCGCCTTGCCGATCGCCCGCGCCGTGGCCTCGTCGAAACGCAGCCCGCGTTCGGCCATGGTGTCAATCTCGCGCGACAGTCGTTCGGTGCGTTGCGCCAGGTCAGGCGCCTGCCTTGCCAGCGAAACCAGTGCGCCCACGCCGTCGCGCATATCGGTCAGCACCGCGCGCGGGCCGAGGTTGCCGCGTATCCAGCCGCCCACCACCGGTTCGGCTGTCTTCCACATGTTGAAGGCCGGGTCGAGCGTGCGCGCCACCCCTTCGACGACCACCATCGTTTTCTGTAACAGCACGAGTTCCGGCCGCGTCTCCATGTCGAAGATCTCGGTCACTTCGAACAGCAGCGTCAGCAGTCTGGCCATGGAGATCGTCTCCGCCGGCTGGCCGTGGATCGGCTCGCCGATGGCGCGGATCGCCTGCGCGAAAGCGGCCACGTCGTGCTTGTGCGGCACATAACCGGCCTCGAAATGCACCTCGGCGACCCGCATATAATCACGAGTGATGAAGCCGTAGAGGATTTCGGCCAGGAAGCGCCGCTCCTTCTTGCCGAGCCGGCCGGCTATGCCGAGATCGACTGCGACAATGGTGCCGTCGGCCTCGACGAACATGTTCCCCGGATGCATATCGGCATGGAAGAAGCCGTCGCGCAGCGTGTGACGCAGGAACGACTGGATCAGGTTGGCCGCGATCGCCTTCAGATCGTGGCCGGCCGCCGCCAGCGCCGCGACATCGTTCATCTTGATGCCGTCGATCCACTCCATGGTCAGCACGTCGCGGCCGGTGCGCTCCCAGTCGACGGACGGAACACGGAAGCCCGGATCGTCCCTGGTGTTCTCACCGATTTCGGACAGCGCGGCGCCCTCGAGCCGCAGGTCCATTTCCACCTTGGTGGTCTGGGCCAGCGTCTCCGTCACCTGGACGGGGCGCAGGCGACGCGTCGACGGAACGTATTTTTCCTGCAGCCGCGCGGCGAGGAAGTAACTTTCAAGGTCATGCTGGAAGCGCCGTCGCACGCCGGGCCGGATGACCTTGACGGCAACCTGTCTGGCTAAACCGGCATAAGCCGCCTCGGCCACGTGCACCTGCGCGATCGATGCGGCGGCGACCGCCTCACCGAAATTGACGTAAAGATCGTCTATCGGCCGTCCGAGCGAAGCCTCGATCTCGGCCACCGCCGCTTCCTTGGGAAAGGTCTGCATCTTGTCCTGCAGCATGGCGAGATCGACGGCAATGTCATTGCCGACGACGTCGGGCCGCGTCGCCAGGAACTGCCCGAGCTTGACATAGGAAGGCCCAAGCCTGGCCACCGCCTGCGCCAGCCGGTCGGTGCGCCCGTGCCTGAGCGCCCGCCGCTTGGTCAGGAGCCGGGCAACCCGCCAACCGAACTTCGGCAGGCCGGAAAGCTGGTCGCCCGGAATGGCGACCACGACGCCCTCGCGCACCAGCACCCAGCCGGCCCGAACGAGCCGGAACCCCGCGCCGAGCGCGCTCATGCGGAGCCTTTCCTCAAAGCTTCCAGCCCGAGTGGAGCGCTGCGATGCCGCCGGAATAATTGCGGAAGGTGACGCGGTCGAAACCGGCGCGCCCGATCATGTCGGCGAAGTTCTTCTGGTTGGGAAACTTGCGGATCGATTCGACAAGGTAGGCGTAGGGCTCGCCGTCGCCCGTCACCATCCGGCCTATGCGCGGAATGGCATTGAACGACCACGCTTCATACGCCTTGTCGAGCAGCGGCATGTCCACCTCGGAGAATTCCAGGCACAGGAAGCGGCCGCCGATTTTCAAAACCCGGTAGGCCTCGGCCAACGCCACTTCGATGCGTGGCACGTTGCGGATGCCGAAAGCGATCGTATACGCGTCGAACGAATTGTCGGGAAACGGGAGTTCCTCGGCATTGGCCTCGACGAAATCGACATTGCCCAGCAAATCGTATTTTTCGGCCCGGTCGCGCCCGACCGTCAGCATCGACCCATTGATGTCCAGCACGGTGGCCGCGGCGTTGCGGCCGCTCGCCTCCACGATGCGGAAGGCGATGTCGCCGGTTCCGCCGGCAACGTCCAGCACCCTCCAGCCGGGACGCTTCGGCGGATGCAGCCAGGCCACCATAGCGTCCTTCCACAAACGGTGGAGGCCGGCCGACATCAGGTCGTTCATCAGGTCGTAGCGATCGGCGACCTTGTGGAACACTTCGTTGACCAGCGGCTGCTTTTCGCCGGCCTCGACCTTCTGGAAGCCATAGGAGGTTTCCATGCCTCCGGCGGCTGTCGTTCTTGAGCCTGACATAAATGTGATCCGTCACAAAATCGGCGCGACCATAGCCGATCAGGGATGCGGGCGCTATTGTTTAGACCATCTCTTGGGCGCGGTGTTCAGCCGCGCTTGCCAGCCGCGGAAACGGGGAAGCGATGCCTTTGAAAGCCGAACTGCACTGCCACATCGAAGGGGCAGCGGCGCCCGACCTCGTCATCCGGCAGGCGCGCAAATATGGCAAGGACACCTCCCCCTATATACGCGATGGCTCCTTTGTCTGGGACGATTTCAGCACATTCCTTGCGGCCTACGATTTCTCCTCGGACCTTTTTCGCACCGAAGAGGACTATGCGGTGCTGGCCGAGCACTATCTGACCAGTCTCGCCCGCGATGGGGCCATCTACTCAGAGGTCTTCACCTCGCCGGACCATGCGAAGAAGGCCGGCCTCTCGCCCAAGGCCTACACCGACGCGCTCGGCGAAGGCATGGCGCGCGCCAAGGCCAAGACCGGCATCGAGGGCCGCATGATCGTCACCGGCGTCCGCCATTTCGGGGTCGAGCCGGTTGAGCAGGCGGCGCGCTTCGCCGCACGCTGCAATCACCCGCTGGTGACTGGCTTCGGCGTGGCGGGCGACGAGCGCATCGGCGATTTCGAGGATTATGTCCGCGCCTTCGAGATCGCCCGCGAGGCGGGCCTCGGCATCACCATCCACGCTGGCGAGCTGACCGGCTGGGAGAGCGTGGCGGCCGCGCTCGACCACATTCGCCCCTCCCGCATCGGCCATGGCGTGCGCGCCATCGAAAACCCCGATCTGGTCAAGCGCATCGCCGACGAGGGCATCGTGCTGGAATGCTGCCCCGGCTCGAACGTGGCGCTCCGGGTCTTTCCCGATTTCGACAGCCACCCTTTTCCAGCCTTGAAGGCGGCCGGCTGCAAGGTCACGCTCAATTCGGACGATCCGCCCTATTTCTGGACCTCGCTGAAACGCGAATACGAAATCGCCTCGACGCATTTCGGCATGAACGAAAAAGCCCTGCTCGGCGTCACCCGCACGGCCATCGAGGCAGCGTTCGTGGACAGGAAGACAAAAGCGGCGCTGCTGGCGAAACTGGACGGCAAAAAGCGCTAAACGCCCTAACGGCGACGTCTTGTCCGCTGTGGACGTGCGTGCCCTGCGATGGCGCGGGACTCGCCAAACGCGCCGTCATTCACTATTCACGAAGGCATTCGTTTGTTGCCGGAGAACCATCATGAAGGGCGTCACCGTCGTCGACCATCCGCTTGTCCAGCACAAGCTGTCGATCATGCGCAACAAGGATACGTCGACCGCCGGCTTCCGGCGGCTGCTGCGCGAAATCTCGCTGCTGCTCGGCTATGAGGTCACCCGCAACCTCGAACTGACGACGACACGCATCGAGACGCCGTTGGAAACGATGGATGCGCCGGTGCTGGAAGGCAAGAAGCTGGTCTTCGCCTCGGTGCTGCGCGCCGGCAACGGGCTGCTGGAGGGCCTGCTCGATCTGGTTCCGGCGGCGCGCGTCGCCCATATCGGGCTTTATCGCGATCACGATACGCTGGAAGCCATCGAATATTTCTTCAAGGCGCCGAGCGATCTCGCCGACCGTCTCATCATCGTCGTCGACCCGATGCTGGCGACCGCCAACTCGGCCATCGCGGCGATTGACAAGCTGAAGGCGCGCGGCGCCACCAACATCCGCTTCCTGTGCCTGCTGGCCTCACCCGAAGGCATCGAGCGCTTCACCAGCGCTCATCCGGACGTACCGGTCTACACCGCCTCCATCGACCGCGAGCTGAACGACAAGGGCTATATCATGCCGGGTCTTGGCGATGCCGGCGACCGCATGTATGGGACAAAATAGCGTCGTTTACCGGCTGTTTACGCAAAAGCGCGGTTTCCTCAAGCCGACCGGCCATCGGCGCAGGCGTTAAGACGGAAAATACCATCGCGGCGCTATCGATGTCCTTGAAAGAGGCATCCATGTTGCAGAAGCTCCTCATCGCGGGCGTGATCGTCGGGTGTTCGGCATCGCTGCCGATCCTTCTTCAATCGCACCCCGAAGCCTTCGAGCACGTCATGCGGTTCGCGCTCGACAAATCGAAGGACATGACGGCCGAAGCGCCGATGACGATCGCGACCGCCGTCTCCGAGCCGGAAACATCCCAGCCGCTCGGGCGAAAGGTCCTCGTCGCAGCTGATAATCAGGGACATTTCGTTACGACTTTCAAGGTCAATGGCCGCCCGGTCGACGCCATGGTCGATACCGGCGCCACGGTCGTCGCCCTCACCGCTTCGACAGCCCGCAAGGTCGGCATTTCGTTGAGCTCGGGCGATTACAATCACGAAGTGAGCACCGCCAACGGTCAGGTAAAGGTGGCGGTGGTGACCATCGACAGCATTCAACTGGGCAAGATAACCCTCGAGGATGTGCAGGCCGTCGTCATCGAGGACAAGGCGCTGCGCACCAATCTGATCGGCATGAGCTTCCTGAAGCGCCTCGACAAATATCAGGTCCAGGACGGCGCCCTGCTGCTGGCGCAGTAAGCCGCGTCATCGCAACGGCAATCAACGCGGCAGGATGCGCCGGATGATCGCCTTCTCAGAAGCTGGCCGCTGCGGCCCAACCGTATAGGCAGACCGCACCGCCGCCGCGGCCGCCTCGGCGTCCGTCTCGTTGCGGGCGTGGATCAGCGCCAGCGCCTCGCCGGTCCGGACCTCCGCGCCGACCGGCAGGAGCCGCGTGATGCCGACCGCATGATCGATCACGTCCTCATTGCGCCTGCGCCCGCCGCCCAGCGTCACCACCGCGAGCCCGATCTCCCGCGTGGCAATCCCGATAACGAAGCCGTTCTCATCGGCTTTGACCGCATGTTCGATAGGTGCCTTCGGCAAAAAATCATGCGGCCGCTCCACGAGGCCCGCCGGACCTCCGAGAGCCGAGACCATGCGGCCGAAGGCCGCCGCCGCCCGCCCGCTCGACAGCGCCTCGCCCGCCCGCTCAAGCCCTGCCTTGTTGGAGGCCGTTATTCCCGCTGATTGCAGCATCTCGGCCGCCAGTGCCAACGTCACCTGCTCCAGCCGCCGGTCGCGGCTGCGGCCGGCGAGGAAGTCGACGGCGTTCAGCACCTCGACGGCATTGCCGGCTGCGGAGGCCAGCGGCTCGTTCATCCCGGTGATCAGCGCCGTCGTCTTGAGGCCAGCGCCGTTCGCCACCTCGACCAGACTGGCGGCGAGAGCGGTGGCGTCGCGCGACTTTTCCATGAACGCGCCATTGCCGACCTTCACGTCCAGCACCAGCGATTGCAGCCCGGCGGCCAGTTTCTTCGACAGGATCGACGCGGTGATCAGCGGCACCGATTCCACCGTGGCGGTAACATCGCGGATCGAGTAGAGCCGCTTGTCGGCAGGCGCGAGATCGCCGGTCTGGCCGATGATGGCCGCGCCCGTCTCCACCACCGCCTTTCGGAACAGACCGATGTCGGGCTGGCTGACATAACCGGGAATGGCGTCCATCTTGTCCAGCGTGCCGCCCGTGTGGCCGAGGCCACGGCCCGAGATCATCGGCACATAGGCGCCGCAGGCAGCAACGATGGGCGCCAGCATCAGCGAGACATTGTCGCCGACGCCGCCAGTGGAATGCTTGTCGGTGACGGGACCCGGCAGGTCCGACCAGTCGAGCACATCGCCGGAATCGCGCATCGCCATGGTCAGCGACACCGCCTCGTCCCGGCCCATGCCGCTGAAGAAGACCGCCATGGCGAAGGCCGCCACCTGACCGTCCGACACGCTTTTGTCGGTCACGCCCGAAATGAACGCACCGATCTCCTCGGCCGAAAGCTTCTGGCCGTCGCGCTTGTGGCGGATGATCTCCTGGGGGAGCATGGGCAACTATCCCTCCCCCTCACGCATCGAACAACCCATCCTGGAACACCTTCTTCAGGATCGTCGCCAGCCGGCCGCCGCCGATGGGGGCCATATCCTTGGTTTCCTGGTGCGACAACTCGGCCCCCGTCATGCCGGCGGCAAGGTTGGTGATAACCGAGCAGGCGGCGACGCGCAGGCCGAAGAATCGTGCCAGGATCACCTCGGGCACCGTCGACATGCCCACCGCATGTGCGCCGAAGGCACGCGCCATGCGGATCTCCGCCGGCGTCTCGAAGGAGGGCCCCGAAAACCACATATAGACGCCCTTGTGCAGTTCTATGCCGGTCGCCTGCGCCGCCCGCTCCAGCGCCGAACGCATGCCCACGTCATAAGCCTCGGTCAGCCCGACGAAGCGGCGGTCCGTCGGTTCGCCGAACAGCGGATTGGAACCGGAAAAGTTGATGTGGTCGGTGACGAGCATCACCGAACCGGGCAGCATTTCGGGGTCGACCGAACCGGCGGCGTTGGTCAAGAGCAGCCGGGAGACGCCGATGCCGGCCAGCGTCTCGATGGCCGGGCGCATGACGGCGGCGTTGCCTTCTTCGTAGTAATGCGCGCGTCCTGCCAGCATCAGCACCGGTCTGCCGGCGAAACGCCCCGCGACCACCTCGCCGGCATGGCCGGTGACGCCGCTGCGTGGAAAGCCGGGAAGATCGGCATAGGGGATACGCACTGCGCCCTCCACCTCATCGACCAGCCCGCCGAGCCCCGAGCCCAGCACCAGCGCCGTGGATGGCGCCAGCCCGTCCAGCCTTTCGACGAGATGATCGACGGCGGCTTTCATTTGAGGATATCGCCCCTGAACCCGTAGGGCAGGATGTCGCCCATCGTCACCGTTTCGACCACACCGGTCTCGTCGCAGAGATAGAGCTTGGTATCGGGCTGCGTGAACTCGGCCAGCCGCTGGCGGCAGCCACCGCAGGGCGTGCATCTGGCCATGCGCTCGGCGATCACCGCGATTTCGGTGATCCTGCCCCCACCGCCCATGATGTAGTGGCCGAGCGCCGTCGTCTCGGCGCACCAGCCTTCCGGATAGGATGCCACCTCGATGTTGGCCCCGGCGAAGACGCGCCCGTCCTCCGTACGCAACGCCGCCCCGACCGGGAATTTGGAGTACGGCGCATAGGCCTTGGCCATGGCGGTCTGCGCGGCAAGGAAGAGGTCATGCGACATGGCTCACCGCTCCTTCACATACGGTACGCCGCCGGCCCGTGGCGGGATCGCTTTTCCGATGAAGCCGGCGAGCAGCACGACGGTCAGCGCATAGGGCAGCGCCTGCATGAACTGTACCGGCACCCGGCCGATCAGCGGCAGCGGCGTGCCTTGCAGCCGAATCGCCAGCGCGTCGAGGAAACCGAACAGCAGGCAGGCGAACATGGCGTTGACGGGCTTCCACTTGGCGAAGATCAGCGCCGCCAGCGCGATATAGCCCTTGCCGGCGGTCATGTCCTTCACGAAGCCGCCATTCTGCACCATCGACAGATAGGCGCCTGCAAGACCGGTCAGGATACCGGTGCAGATGAGTGCGCGATAACGTAGCCAGGCAACCGAAATGCCCGCCGTATCCACCGCCGCCGGATTTTCGCCGACAGCGCGCAGCCGCAAGCCGAAGCGGGTGCGGAACAGCACCCACCAGGTGAAGGGGACCGCGAGGAAGGCAAGATAGACCAGCACCGAGTGGCCCGAGATCAGCTCGGCATAGATCGGCCCGATGATCGGCACGCCGCGCAGCGCATCAGCGCCGGGAAAGGTGATCGCCTCGAACCGTTCGTTCGGCGCCAGCGCCGGCGTCCGGCCGCCTTGGCTGAACCAGGCCTGGCCGAGAATGACCGTGGACCCCGCCGCGATGAAATTGATCGCCACGCCCGACACGATCTGGTTGCCGCGATGGGTGATCGAGGCGAAGCCATGGACGAGCGCGAAGGCCACGGAAATCAGGATCGCCATGCCGAGCCCGATAAATGCCGAGTGAAACACCGAGGCGGCGGCCGCTCCGGCGAATGCTCCGACCAGCATCTTGCCTTCAAGGCCAATGTCGAAAACGCCCGCCCGCTCCGAATAGAGGCCGGCAAGACAGGCCAGCAGCAGCGGCACGGAAAGGCGGATGGTCGAATCCAGCGTCTGGATGACGATGTTGAAGAAATCCATCTCAGCCTCCCCCGCCCTTGGCCGCAGCCATGCCCATGGATTTCGGACTGACGGACGCGAACAGCGCCTGGATGTATGGCCTGAACATGTGTTCGAGCGCCCCCGCGAACAGGATGACGAGACCCTGGATGATGACGATCATGTCGCGGCTGATCGCCGGCATCTCGAAGGCCAATTCGGCGCCGCCCTGATACAGCGCGCCGAACAAAATGGCCGCCAATACAATTCCCACCGGGTGGGAACGGCCCATCAGGGCAACTGCGATGCCGACATAGCCGGCGCCGCTGACGAAATCGATGGCGACGTTGTGCTGGTCGCCCATGGTCGGGTTGAGGGCCATCATGCCGGCCAGCGCGCCGGAGATCATCATGGCAATGATGATGATGCGGGTTTCGGAAATACCGGCATACTTCGCTGCCTTTGGGCTGTGGCCATAGGTGCGCATCTCGTAGCCCAGCTTGGTGCGCCAGATCAGCAGCCAGACCAGCCAGGCCATCAGCAGGGCCAGCAGGAAACTGACATTGAACGGCGCTGAACGAATTTTCGCTCCGAACAGTTCGATGATCCAGTTGAGTTTCGGCAATTGCCCGCCTTCGAGGAAGTTGCGCGTTTGCGGCGCTTGCGAGCCGGCTGGCTTCAGCGCGCCGACAAGGAAAAAGACCATTGTCGATGCGGCAATAAAATTGAACATGATCGTGGTGATGACGATGTGCGAGCCGCGCTTGGCTTGAAGATAAGCCGGGATCAGCGCCCACAGCGCGCCCATGACCGCGGATGCGACAATGGCGATGGGAAAGGTTATCCACCACGGCGTCACGCTGTCGAATACGAGACAGACGACCGCGACGCCCAAGCCGCCGATATAGGCCTGACCCTCGGTGCCGATGTTGAACAGGCCGCAATGCACCGCCACCGCGACCGACAGTCCCGTGAAGATGAAGGTCGTGGCGTAGAACAATGTGAAGGCGATGCCCTGCCCGCGTCCGAACGCGCCCTCGACCAGGATGACGGCGGCGCGGAACGGGTTTTCGCCGACCAGCAGCACGACGAAACCGGCGACGACGAAGGCGACGAGCAGGTTGATCAGCGGAATGAGGCCGTAATCGGCCCAGCCCGGCAGCTTGGCGTAAGGCGTGCTCATTCGGCCGCCTCCTTGTGCTCGACACCGGCCATGAGCAGGCCAAGCTCGCCTTCCGTCGTATCGGAACCACGTTCGCCGACGATGCGGCCGGCGAACATGACGAGGATGCGGTCGGACAGCGAGCGGATCTCGTCCAGTTCGACCGAGACCAGCAACACCGCCTTGCCGGCGTCGCGCATGGCGATCAGCCGCTTGTGGATGAACTCGATGGCGCCGACATCGACACCGCGTGTCGGCTGCCCGACGATCAGCACGCCGGGATCCTGCTCAATTTCGCGCGCCAGCACGATCTTCTGCTGGTTGCCGCCGGAGAAATTGGCGGTCTTGAGCCGGCAGTTCGCCGGCCTGATGTCGTATTTCTCGATCTTGTCCCTGGCGTCCTTCTGGATGGCGTCGATGTTGAGGAACGGACCTTTCAGATATTGCTCGTCATCCTGATAGCCGAGGATGGAGTTTTCGTTTTCCTCGAAGGCGAGCACCAGGCCGACATGGTGACGGTCCTCTGGCACATGGGCGAGTCCGCGCTCGCGCAATTCCCCGGGATCGGCCGCGCCCGTGAGGTCGATCGGCTTGCCGTCCAGCGTGACGCTGCCGGAAACGGCCTTGCGGATGCCGGAAATGGCCTCCAGAAGCTCCGACTGGCCGTTGCCGGCGACGCCAGCGATGCCGACGATCTCGCCGGCGCGCACGTCGAAGGAGACATCGTCCACCATCGTCACGCCGCGCAAATCCTTGACCGTCAGGTTCTTCACCGAAAGCTTGACGCCTTCCGCCTGCATCGCGTCCTTTTCCACACGCAGCAGCACGCGGCGTCCGACCATCAGCTCGGCGAGTTCCTCGACCGTGGTCTTCTTCGTCTCGCGCGTGGCGACGATCGTGCCCTGCCGCATGACCGAGACGCTGTCGGTGATCGCCATGATCTCGCGCAGCTTGTGCGTGATCAGCACGATGGTCTTGCCCTGCTCCTTGAGCTGGCCGAGAATGCGGAACAAATGGTCGGCTTCCGCCGGCGTCAGCACGCCGGTCGGCTCGTCAAGGATCAGGATTTCAGCGCCCCGATAGAGCGCCTTGAGGATTTCGACGCGTTGCTGCAAGCCCACCGGCAGTTCCTCGATCAGCGCGTCGGGGTTGACCTGCAGGCCATATTCACGCTCCAGCCGGATCAGTTCCGACCGTGCCTTGGCGATGGAGGATTTCAGCAGCGCGTTGCTCTCGGCCCCGAGGATGACATTTTCCAGCACGGTGAAATTGTCGACCAGCATGAAGTGCTGATGCACCATGCCGATGCCCGCCGTGATGGCGTCGTTGGAGGTCTTGATCGTCGCCGGCTTGCCGTTGACGCGGATTTCGCCGCTGTCGGCCTGGTAGAAACCGTAGAGGATCGACATCAGCGTCGACTTGCCGGCGCCGTTCTCGCCGACGATGCCGTGGATCGTGCCACGGGCGACCTCCAGATTGATGTCGCGGTTGGCCTGGACGGCGCCGAAGCTCTTGTTGATGCCGATCAGCTCGATTGCGGCTTCCGCCATACGGCTGTTCCCACTTTTGTTTTTTTATCGACCGGTCAAAAGTCGTAGCATGGCGCGGCTGGCCATGCCAACGGCCTGCCGGTTCTATCACTCTCGACAAAACCCCGCCCGCTTGTCAATTTCGGCACGAGCAAAATTGCCGCCCCCGCGCGAACATGCATTCGGGCGTTGTCGGGCAGCCACATAGGAACATTCGCATGACAGTGCCCACAGACCGGCTGACCACGCTGGAAATCCGCGCCGCCGAGCAGGAGCGGACCATCGAGGAACTTTCGGCGCAGATCGCCGAACAGTGGAAGGTGATCGAAAGGATGCAGCGCAAGCTGGATGCGCTGACGGACCGGTTTCTCGTTCTGGAGGAGCAGGCCGCGCCGGATGTGCCTATCACCAAGCCGCCGCACTGGTAGTTCCATCAGCCACTCATAGGTCCGGCCCCGGCAAACCGGGACCGGACAAGTTCAGGCTCGGAACATCAAGCTGTCCCGACCCGAATTGGTTACATCGCCTTGAGCACGGCGATGTCGCGCAAGGCGCCCGGCGCGCCAGTGATGTCGCCGGTCTTTTCGGCTACACCCGTTTCCAGGTTGACCTTGTGCAGCGCTCCCGAGGCCACCAGCCAGCCCGTGTTGGCACCCTCGGCCGTCGTATGGACGTCGAAGGCATACGCATCCGATGTCACGCCGAGCGCGCCGATGGTCTTGAGCGTCCCGTCATTGGGCTTCGTCTGCTGGAGGAAATTGCCGGCCGCGTCGATATCGTACATGGCGGTCTTTTCCGGCTTGCCATGCGAGTTGATGTAGGCGGTGGCGACGACGTTCGGCTTGGAATCCGCGCCCTTGTCGCCGGCCTCGAAGTTCAGCGCGCCGTCCTGTGTCACCTCGCCGGTATCGGGATTGGCGCGCAGATTGGTGCCGTCCGAACCCATGACGCGCAGCCGATCCGACGTCGGGTTGAAATCGACGCTTGCCAAAATGCCGTCGGGCAGCATCTTGGTCAGCTTGCCGCCGGCCGTCGCCGCGCCCGCTTCATCGATCGCAACGATGGTGCCGTCGCCAGCGACGCCATAGAGCTTGCCGTCGGCGGGCCGCATGTCGATGCCAATCAGCCTGTCGACGCCTGTCACATCGACGGTTTTGGTCACTTCCGGCTTTTCGGTGTCGAACCACACCAGCGTCTTTTCTCCGGTAAGGCCGACGACCGGCTCCGCATTGGCCGATATCGCCATCAGGCTGGCGCCCGCGATGAGAAAGGCGGAAAGGGTTTTGTTGTGAACGTTCATGGCGGGTCTCCTTGTATCCGCAAGATGAGCCTTGCCCTTGCCTTACCCGCGAGGACACATTGCGGATGCAGCGCCCGAAGAAAAATTTCCGCTCTTGCATCCGGCGGCGTTCCTCGTGTGTATGACAATCGAGGTTTCCTGCTCTGCAAGGTCCGGGAGGACGATGGACGCGACTTCCGACGACGATCTGTGCACAGCGCTGCTGGTGCGCGTGGCCAAGGGCGACCGGGCTTCGCTGGGCGAGCTTTTCGCCCGCGAAGCCGGCAGGCTGATTGCCGTTGCGCGGCGCATCCTGCGGCGGTCCGACCTGGCGGAGGAAGCTGTCCAGGATGCTTTCGTGGCGGTATGGCAGCGGGCATCGACCTATGATGGCGCACGCGGCTCGGCGCGCGCCTGGCTGACCACCATCGTGCGCAATCGCGCCCTCAACATGCTGCGGGACGGCGCCCGGCTCGACTATGTCGATGACGACATGCTGGAGCATTTTGGCGAACGCAGCGCCGATGCCGAGGCCGCCTACGCTGCCTTGCCGGACCGCGAGGCACTCAAGCAATGCCTTGGCCAATTGGATGCGTCGCGGCGGCGCTCGATCCTGCTTGCCTATGTGGTCGGATTCACCCATGGCGAAATCGCAGCCGACCTCAAGGCGCCGGTGGGGACGGTGAAGGCCTGGATCAGGCGTGGCATGATCGCCCTGCAGGAGTGCCTGTCATGACCGACAACGAGCAGAGAATGGCGCGCGCCGGCGACTATGTGCTGGGTCTGATGAGCGAGGAGGAACGCGACCGGGCCGAACACGACATGGAACGCGACGCCGCCTTTCGCGATGCGGTGCTGACGGCGGCGCAGCACTTCCACAAGCTCGACCTGACCACAGCTCCCGAGCCCGTTCCGGACGAACTATGGCAAAAGGTATCCGAACGCATTGCCAGTCTGCCGCAGATGCAGGCTGCCGAAACCGCCCCCGCCTCGCCCTCGAAACCGCGCGTGGCGGCGAACGCCAGACCGAAGCGCTTTGGGCTCCATTCGCTCGGCGGACGTGGCGGTTTCGCCATCGCCGCCTCGCTGGCCGCCGCCTGCGCGATCGGCTATTTCGGCGCGCTCGCTACCGTGACGAACCCCCAGCCAGTGGTCGTGGTGGTGCTCGATACGCCAGCCAACACGCCCGGCGCCATCTTCGAAGCTTTCGCCGACGACAGCGTCCGCATCGTCCCGCTCGAGGAATTCACCGTGCCGGCCGGCCAGACCATGCAGGTCTGGACGCTTTACGACAAGACTGTCGGGCCGGTCTCGCTCGGCACCATCGGCGCCAAGGCGACAGAAGTGCGCTTGCAAGGCCCGCATCTGCCCCTGCCGAAACCCGAACAGCTCTACGAGATCACGCTGGAGCCATCGCCCGGATCACCGACCGGCAAGCCGACCGGGCCGATTCTGGTCAAGGGTTTCGCCAGGCAGCCGGCGCGCAGCTGATCAAAGCAAAACCGCCGGGACAATGCCCCGGCGGCTCGAACCTTATTTAAAATCAGTCGTAAGCAGTTCAGTACGGGCAGGCGCTGTCGGCCGTATAATCATGCACCTCGACTGTGCCGGCGATGATGTCGGCCTTGGCCTTTTCGGCGGCTGCCTTCATGTCGGCGGTCACGAGATCCTTGTTGTTGTCGTCCATGGCGTAATCCACACCGCCTTCCTTGAGGCCGAGATCCTGGAGGCCGCCGCTGAACTTGTCGTCCTTGGCGTCCATGAAGGTGGTGTAGACGGCAACGTCGACGCGCTTCAGCATCGAGGTCAGCACCTTTCCGGGCTGCAGGCCGTTCTGGTTGGAATCGACGCCGATGCCGAGCTTGCCGCCATCCGCCGCAGCCTGCAGCACGCCAACGCCGGTGCCGCCGGCCGCCGCATAGATGACGTCCGCGCCCTGGTCCATCTGCGTCTTGGCGATTTCACCGCCCTTGGCCGGGTCGTTCCAGGCAGCCGGCGTATCGCCGGTCATGTTCTGGATAACCTCCGTCGCCCCGGCGGACTTGGCGCCGCCGACATAGCCGCAGCCGAACTTGCGGATCAGCGGAATGTCCATGCCGCCGACGAAGCCGACCTTCTTCGACTTGGAGGCCATCGCGGCCAGCACGCCCACGATGTAGGAGCCTTCCTGTTCCTTGAATTTAAGCGACCGCACATTCGGCAGGTCGACCTGATCGTCGATAATGGCGAACTTCAGCTCGGGATATTCGGCGGCCACCTTCTTCAGCGAATCCACCCACGAGAAGCCGGCCATCACGATCGGGTTGCGGCCGTCCTCGGCGAAGCGGCGCAAGGCCTGCTCGCGCTGCGAGGCGTTGGAAACCTCGAACTCGACATAGGAGATGCCGGTTTCGGTCTTGAATTTCTCGGCGCCGTTATAGGCCGCTTCGTTGAACGATTTGTCGAACTTGCCGCCCAGATCGTAGAGCAGCGCCGGCTGGATATCGGCGGCGAAGGCCGGCATGACCATTGCGGTTGCGGCCAGGAGGCCGAGAACGAGACGTTTCATGTGATCCACACCCTGTCGGTTGTTTCCGTTTTCGCGCCCCGCGCTGCCGGTTTGAAGCCAGGCGCACAGGGTTCCGGCAGGAAAGATAGGCCTCCCGCTTGACGGCCAATCTTGCATGGCCGGAAACAAAATTCACGCGGAATTTTGACCTTTTGGAAAACCATGGCGCGGTGTGGCAGCGCCATGGTTATGGGTTGCGGTGCGCGCGTCGCGGGTCAGGCGTTCGCGGCAGCCGAAGCCGCGGAAGGTATGGCGCAGGCGACGCCGGTGCCCCTCAGATTGCAGTACCCGTAGGGATTCTTGGCCAGATACTGCTGGTGGTCCTCCTCGGCGAAATAGAACTCCGGAGCGGGCGCGATCTCGGTGGTGATCTTGCCGCGGCCGGCGCCTTTCAGCGACGCGTCGTAGGCATCGCGCGAAGCGATCGCCGCCTGCTGCTGCCCCTCACCAAAGGTGTAGATCGCCGAACGATAGGTGGTGCCGACATCGTTGCCCTGGCGCATGCCCTGCGTCGGATCATGGCTTTCCCAGAACAGCTTCAAAAGGTCGGCATAGGAGACGATCTTCGGATCGAACACGACGAGCACGACTTCGGCATGGCCGGTCAGGCCGGTGCAGGTTTCCTGATAGGTCGGGTTCGGCGTGATGCCGCCGGCATAGCCGACCGCCGTCACCCAAACGCCTTCGGTCTGCCAGAACAGCCGCTCCGCGCCCCAGAAGCAGCCGAGCCCGAACATGGCCGTCTCCAGCCCATCGGGATAAGGGCCCTTGAGCGGCCGCTTCGAGACATGGTGTTTGGCAGCAGTCGGGATCGGTTTGTCCCGTCCGGGCAACGCTTGCTCAGGCTTCGGCATCGTCACTTTCTTGTTCAAGAGGTCGCCGAGAAAAAACATGCGCAAATCTCCTTCCCGTTTTCAGGAATCCACGGTCAGCCGATGGCATATCTGCCGGCAAACGGCTGTCGCCTGTAGCCGACACAATAGAGCAGAAACGCCAGCAGCGCGAAAAGGATGAAGCCGGGTTGATCGATAACCCAGCTCAGACCCATGTCCCAGGCGAGCGGATGCAGCTTGCCGCGGACAAAGGTCTCGAACGAGACCAGGGTGTCGGGCGATACCGAATTCCAGCTGGTTCTCAGCGGTGTCATCACAATCTGCGAGGCCACGACCGACCGCGTCGTATCGAGCACCGCCATGATGACGGAAACGGCCAGCGACACCATCGCCGCGAAACGGAACAGGAAACGGATCATCCGGCCTTCCGGTCTTCGCCAGCCATCGCCCTGAAAGGCTTGGCGGCCGGCATCTCTTCATCCGACAACAAATATGGCGTGAACAGCGCTAGCGCAATGCGGACACACGGATTTGAGCCGGGTTTGATCGTGAACCCTCAGATGCGACGCCGTGACATCGACCGTTTTCGACGCCATGTCGAATGCGCCAGCCTCGCGCCAAAGCTGTCGGACCGGCGTTGCAAGCCTGCACGGATGCCCGAGCGCAGGAAAGAACTCGCGGCGGCGCCATTATGTCTTGGCATTCCGCGCCGGATCGACTAGATCAGCCCCGCGCCCGCCACTTCGGTGGCCAAGGCGCAGGAAAGGCCCGCCCCATAGGTCAAGGGCGGCCCCATGTCCCGGCTTCCGGGACTGATTTCCACCGGAATGCGCATTCCCGACCCGCGCGGCGAAACCGGCCGTGTCGAGCGCAAAGGACGGAGAGGTGGCCGAGTGGTTGAAGGCGCACGCCTGGAAAGTGTGTTTACGGGAGACCGTAACGCGGGTTCGAATCCCGCTCTCTCCGCCAGCTTCCCTTCTGTAAGCGTTGGGAAATAAGGGTTTTCGTACTAGTCGCGATAATTTTCCCCACAATTTTCCCCACAAATATTTACGGCTTTGAACGAACTTCGGCGGACTTTCGCCCGCCGATTGATCAGTTTTCAGGCAAGGCATTCAGCCACGCCTTGGCGTCTTCGGCCCTTATCAACGTCATCCGTCCGGCCTTCCTGATCTTCAGCCGTCCGTCCTTGATCTCCTCGAAGACCTTCGTCCGCCCTACCCCAAAGGCATCGCAGAACTCTTCGACGCGATAGGCCATTTTCTCTCTGGCTTGTTCGTTCATCGGGAACCCCCCATGGCTACGATCAAAAGCCAGACGCCGGCGATGAAGATTCCTGTCAGCGTGGCGAGGAGCCACGTCGCAGGATCGTTGAAGGTCGAGCGGCGGCTAGGCTCGGACGTTCCAGTTGCGAGCGACCGGGAAGCCAAAAGGTCGACCATGGCGGCGGCCGAGTGGTGCTCGGCCTTTCCGATGAAACGATCCGCGACCGCCATCAGCCGGTTGGCTTGAGCGGTCAGGCAATAGGCGCGCCAGACATGCCAGAGCGCCTTAGTGGAGAGGATGAGGCGCTTCACGGCTGCGCCTCCCCGAGCAGGGAGCGGAGGAACCGGTCAAGGTCAGACCCGGCGGCGTCCTCGCAGTTGCGCAGCGTGTCGTTCGGCCCCGAGTTGTCGAGGAAGAAACGAGCCTTCATGCGCACATCCTCTGCTGTCTCGCAGGGAGCGACGATCACGGCATGTTCTGCCGCCTCGTAGGCATCCGCCTCCGGGCTGTCCCAATCTGCGGCCTCGGGAGCTGCATTGTATGCAGCGCTCGCCTGTGCAAAAGCGTCGATCAATTCGCGGAGGTCAGCCATTGCGCTTGCCTCCCTTCACGGCTTTCGCCATGTCGCGGGCGAGGCGGTAGAGCATCTTCTCGGCCACGTCTGCCGGCTCGGGCGTGCCGAGGTCGAAATCGGCTTGGTCGAAAGCTATGGCCCCGATCTTGACGGCGAAGCCCTCCAGCGTCGTCGCCTTTGCCCGGTGGATTGCCTTCATCAGGCGGATGCACTCGGCATGAACCCTGTTGAAAGCGTAGCTGGCAGAGGCGTAGCCGGTCTTGCGATAAATTGATCCCGCAAGCTTCACGTCGTCCAGGCTCCAGTCTCGGCGGTCCTCGGAGAGGCCGGATTTCGCGAGCGCGCTTTCGTATGCTGCGAAGGTTGGACCACGGGCCTGATCAAGTTTACGCGCTGCTGCCTTTGCGGCTTCGAACTGCCGGCCAAGCTCGGCAAGCTTGGCGTCGGGGCGGACGGGCGGAATGACGGCGCTCACGAGGCACCGCCGTTCTGGCCGTCATCCAGCGGGCAACTACGGACTTGCCAGTCGAGATCGGCCGACAGTGTCGCAAGCTTGGCTACGATGTGTGCCCGTTCTTCGCCGCCCCACGTCATGGACGCCAAGATGATGTCAAACTTCGCGTCAGCCTCGGCTCTGCTGCAAACCTTGCGCTGACCTACCTCCTCGCGGATGTCATCGATCTCGCAGGCAATGTTATTGCGCAGGTTTTCGAGGATCGCTCCAACTTCGGTCATGCCTTTGGTGGCTGTAAACACGCCCCACTCCTGCAAGCCGCTGAGTGTGTTCGTGACGGTTTCCAGTGCGTCAATGAGGCCGCGAAGCTGCTCTAGCGGCAGACCCTCGGTTGCAAATCCAAGCGGATGAGGTTCACGGACGATCATGCCGCACCGCCTTCCGGGAGCATGGACGCAATCAGGGCTTTTTGCTCCTCGCCAGTGAGTTCGGTGTCCTTGGTCCACTCGCGGAGGAACTTGGCTTTGAGCCGATGCTCGTGCCCGCCGACCGTGCGGTAACCGCAGATAGCCAGGGCCGCTTTATTCAGCTTCTCGCAAAGACCGCCGACCTCCGGGTCATCTGCATCGGTCTGGTTGATTGCGTCGGCAGTTGCCTTGTGGTCATCGATCATGGCGCGGAGGCTGGCGTTGTCATGCTCGCATTTGGGGAGCATCGACAGCAGCAGGTTATCGACTTGATACCCTTGCAGTTCGCCATGGTGCTGGGTGTTCATTTTCAGAAGGTGGCGGGCCTTGGCCGCCATGTCGGCGGCCGTGAAGGCTGGGAAAAAGCAGACCTCCGTCAACGCGGCTTCTTCAATGTCGCTGGCAACATCCCATATCGCCGTCTCCTCGGCTGTCGCGTCCCGCCCGAGAATGAGATCGTCGCTGAGATAGACGGTGGATTCGAAATAGGCATGCGCCGCTTCATGACGCGCGATAGTGCGGCGCAGAAGGTCTGAGACCGCGTTCTCGGTCTGTGCTTCTGGATTTCCAGCCAGAGCGGTGCTATTTACGTGCTTGGTCATCTTTGCTTCCTAGGCTTGATGATTTCGGGGACCGCCTTGCCGGGCGGTTTTCATTTCGAACGGCGATCAGATCGAGCCTGCCGGCTCGCTGGTCGCCGTTTTCGTTTCTCGGTCCATCCGGTCGCGAATGCACCGGACGATTTCACTGTTTTGAGAACTGCCGTTCCGGTGAGCTTGGGCTTCTAAAAAAGCTTTCGCATCCGCTGGGAGACGCAGTGTGACGGTGGTGTTCATTTTCCTCCTCGTTAACCATATGACACCGTTTTAGTGTCGCACCAAAATGGTGTCAAGACATGACACCAAAATAGTGTTATTCGCTTGTGGAAAGGTGGATGACATGACCGACGATGACGCCGAAATCCGGATAACTTTGCGCCTGCCCGCCAAGCTGCGCGACAGGCTCGAATATTCGGCAGGCATGAACTCGCGCTCGATGAATGGCGAAATCGTAGATCGGCTGGACTGGTCCTTTGACCGGTCCACCAAAGAGATGCAGGCCCTTCTCGACCAGATATCAGAGCGAGACGCGAGAATTCGAGAACTGGAAGCCTTTGTGCGTCCACCGGCAGAGCTGTCAGGCGCCGATCTCGCCAAAACCACTAAGCTTCTTGCAGAAGCGCTTGACCAAGTGAAGAAGAACACACGCCAGTATGTATTGGCGATGCGGTTTCTCCTTGAGGAACTTGTGGCCCAAGGCAAGCTAGATGAGAACGGCATGCGGCTAGCGCAACGCATGATCACAGAGACCGGGTTTCTCGACCACGACGAACCCGACGAATAGCCGGTGTCGGCGGTGGGCATGCCAACCGGCGCGAAATTGCGCTGATAAGCTCTGATGCTTGATGGCGACATGGTGGGCGCGACCTGTTCTCCTGCTAATTGGCACCCTATGCGTTACGCATTACGCAAGTCAACCGTAATGCGAAGAGAATTTCGTTAACTTCGAGTTCTTGCTTTGTTCCCTCCTAGTGAGTCAGAATGACGCAGCTAGTGTTTGGAGTTGGCAATGGACGGGGACGAGGCTGCGCGCCTGATCTTGGGCTTGGCGAGTGTATATGTCGCTTGCGACGACTGCGGGCATAACCGCGTCCTTCGCCTGTCGAATCTCAAACAGGCGGCAGCGTTAGGGGTTCACACCTATAGGGATCTGTGTTCAAAAATCCGATGTGGTGAATGCCCGCGCCGCCCTCCGGAAAAGCGCAATCTCACGATCCGCCCGACCTGGCAGGGAGAGGATCAGGTTGTGGCCTGAAAAACGATCTTATGAACCGTGAAGACGCTGTCCGCATCGAAGAACATCTCCTCGGTCTCGCCTTCGTCTGGGTTCAACTGACGAAGGCGCAGCCCTTTTGAAGTGTTGGAGATGAATTGCTTGATGTAGCTGTCCGGCGCTTCGTTTTCGTCCGCAATGATCTGAGCGACGACGAAATCGCCGGCGCGAACTGGCGCCCTTGGATTGAGCCATACCGTTTCACCAGCGAAAAATCTCGGTTCCATTGAGGTTCCATAGACCTGCACCGCATAGGCGTCATCGACCCCTTCCAGCATGGGCGGGCAGAAGACGTAAGCGATTTCCTGGCCGTTCAGAATGAAGCGGCCGTTCGCTCCAGCGACGGTCTGCCCGAGGAGCGGAACCATTCGGCCCGGAAACCTCTGGTGAACTGGCGGAAAGCTCGCATTTGGCTTCGGCCTCGGAACAGCCTCGGACGCTGAAGCAGGAGCCTCCCCTACGCCCCGGAGAAGCCAGTCTGACGAAACGCCGTATCGCTCGACGTAGGTGCTCAACGCGCGCCCGATCCCCCGACTGCCGTTTTCATGGGCAGCCATCGTGGCATACGGGATGCCGAGGGCCAGCGCTGCCTCGTTCAGGGTGGCGTATCCGGCAGCTTCCCGCGCGGCGCGCAATCGTTTTGTTATCTCGGTATCGCTCATGCGTTATGCATACCGGGTATTTTTCCACAGCGCCAGTTGCTATTCGCATTATACCTAACGTAGAATGACCGGCATCTGATTTGCACAGGAGCCGTCATGCCAGTCGTTACGTTTCTCGACTTCGACTTGAGGTCGCACCGGGATCACAAGCTGAAGTGGAGCCAAGCCCAGCTTGCCAGTTTTCTCGGATGCTCCCAAGCTCAAGTGTCGCGCATGGAAGCTGGCCGCCGGGTCACCCGCACCTTCATGAAGTTGCTGGCCACGATTGAGCCGCCATTCGTCGTAACGCGAACACATGACGGGACCGTCATCGTCGTCGACCCCAACAGTGGCCTCTCAGCATCCGGACCGAATGAAGCCGACGCATTGGCGGAGATCAGGCGGCTGCTCGCTGAGCGAGATGTTCGAATCGAGGAACTGCAAAGCCTCCTCAGCGGGAGCCAGGCGGCTTGACCCAGATCGCCTCTATCCGTGTCGATTTGATCGACCGCCGTTCCGATGCCCGGCCGCTTGACTCAGCCACCATCGACGGACTGACCCAGAGCATCAAGGTTGTCGGCCTCATAAACCCGATACGGGTCCGTCCAGTCGGCGAACGCTACGAGATCGTATCCGGCCACCATCGTTTTGGCGTCTGCGCCTTCCTCGACTGGGCTGAAATCCCCTGCATCGTTGCCGACGACGACGATCTCCATGCCGAACTGGCGATGATCGATGAAAACCTGATGCGGGCTGAGTTGTCCGCATCAGAGCGGGCGGTCCAAACCGCGCGCCGCAAGGCAATCCATCTGGAGCTGCACCCGGAGACCGCCCAACATGTGGCTGGCGCCCATGCCTCAAATCGGTTGCAGGGCAACGCAAGCGCAAACTTTGCGCCTGCGTTCGCCGCAGAGACGGCGAAGGCCACGGGTCAATCTGAACGCACAGTTCAGCTCCACGTAGAGCGCGGCGAAAAGGTCATCGGCGCAGCGCTGGACATAATTCGCGGCACGAAGCTGGATACCGGCGTTTATCTCGACAAACTGAAAAGGCTCTCGGCGTCCGACCAGATCACGGCAGCGAAGCGAGATGTCGCATGGGAGAAGCAGAAGTCCGCCGCAGCACCGCCGGAGAACTCGCAAGGGCGTGTCGGCGATACAGCCTCACAGGTCCAGCCCAAGGCCAAGCCGACATATGAGCAGATGCGGTCGGCGATCCTGCTGCTGGCCGATCTCACCGCCGACGACATCACCAGCATTTGCCCGCCGACCAAACGAGCCGCCATGTGCCAGAAGCTGGCTCACCTGGAACAGGTTTTTGGGCAGGTGCGGGAGGCCGCATCGACATGAGCAAGGTGGCGCTAGATTGGTTCAAGCACCAGCGAATTGGCGACGCAACGCTGAAGGCGGTCGTGCGGGCTATCGCGTGGAGCGCGGACAAGGGTGGCGGTGAATGTCGTGCCGCCCAGAGTGTTCTAGCCGCAGAAGCGTCAACGACAGATAGAGCCGTCCGGGCGGCGTTGGTGGTTCTTGAACGTCTGGAAATCATCCGGCGCAAGCCCCGCAGCAAGGGCAAGTACGGTCGGACGACAGACTTGATCATGTTGGCGCTGGACAGACATTTCGATGTCTCCAAGGCATCAGTGCGGGCCATCAGAAAGAGTCTTCGACCGGCTCTGCAACCGGAACGCCGTTCCGGTAAGACCGAGACTTGCAACCGGAACCGCGTTCCTCTGCAACCGGAACCGCGTTCCGGGGAATATAACCCGGTTTACCCAGAAGTACCCTATCAGGTTAGGATTAGCACTAACGTTGAAGGAAGTAGCACAGGGGGAGAGACGAACCCCACTGACCGGGCAGCCTACCCCGCCAACGTGATCCCGCTTATGTCCCGAGGTGTGGCATGAGCGCGGAGCTTCGCCACTACCAGGTCGCCGCGATCGATCTCGTTTGGCGCGCCATGGCCGAGGGCCGGCGTCGGCCGATCCTGATGATGGCAACCGGCGCCGGCAAGACCAAGACGGCAGCCGAGATCATCACGCGCGCTGTCGCGAAGGGCAAGCGCGTGGTGATGACCATGCCGGCGATCGAACTCATCGACCAGACCGTGCAGGCGTTGTGGAACGAAGGCATCCGCGACGTGGGTGTTATCCAGGCCGATCACCCGATGACGGACTATTCACGTCCGGTGCAGGTAGCGAGCGTGCAGACGCTGTCCCGCCGCAAGCTGCCCGAAACCGATCTGGTCATCGTCGACGAGGCGCACCGGGCGCACAAGATTATTTTCCAGTGGATGCAGCAGTGCCCAAAGCTGCCGTTCATCGGACTGTCAGCCACGCCGTGGACGAAGGGCCTCGGCAAGCACTACGACGATCTGATCATCGCCGCGACGACGCAGCAATTGATCCGAGAGGGATATCTCTCACCCTTCCGCGTTTTCGCGCCAAGTCATCCCGATCTGACAGGGGTTCGCACCGTTGCCGGCGACTATGCTGAAGACGACTTGGCGGAGGCCATGGATAAACCGCAGCTCACCGCGGACGTGGTCTCCACATGGCTGAAGCTCGGCGAGAACCGTCCGACGCTGTGCTTTGCCGTCAACCGTGCTCACGCACGCAGCCTGGAGCGGGATTTCAAGCGGGCTGAGGTGCCCTGCGGTTACGTTGACGGGAACAGCGAGCCATCCGAGCGCCGCGAAGTGAAGCAGGCTTTCGAGCGAGGCGACATTCGGGTTGTCGTCAACGTCGGCGTTCTGACGACGGGCGTGGATTGGGACGTCCGATGCCTGATCCTGGCGAGGCCGACAAAATCGGAAATGCTCTACGTCCAGATCATCGGGAGGGCGCTGCGACTGGCGCATGGCAAGGCCGACGCGATCATTCTGGACCATTCCGACACCACGCTGAACCTTGGCTTCGTGACCGACATCCATCACGAGAAACTGAGTGACGGCAACGAGCGTAAGGGGTCGGCATCCAGCCGCCCGGAGCGCCCTGCCCCGAAGCCGAAAGAATGCTTGTCCTGCACCCGGCTCAAACCCGCAGGTGTTCGCAAATGCCCTTCATGCGGATTCGAGCCGCACAAGATGGAGGCGGTTGAAACCAGTCAAGGCGAATTGGCCCATCTCGGCGGCAAGCAGATCAAGGCCAGCATGGACGACAAGCGCCGGTGGTATTCGATGCTGCTCTGGCATGAGGAGTTCAAGCAGTACAAACACGGTTGGGCCGCCAACAAATATCGTGAGAAATTTGGCGTCTGGCCGAACGGCATAGACGTGAAGCCCGCCCAGCCCGACGTGCAGGTTGGCAACTGGATCAGATCCACGCAAATCCGCTGGTACAAGGGTCAGGAGAAGGCGAAAAAGGCAGCGGAGGGCGCGCAGCATGCAGCCTGATCGCAAGCCTTTGCGTGATCGCGGACAAGGCAGGTGGCCGAGCATCCTTTCGGCCCTCGGCGTCCCCGACGATCACCTGAACACCCGCAAGCATCAGCCTTGCCCATGGTGCGGAGGAAAGGATCGATTTCGGTTCACCGACAAGGATGGAACGGGGGCGTTCTATTGCGGTCAGTGCAAGCAGCACAGCGCCGTGGATTACCTGATGCAGATCAATGGCTGGGATTTCGCCCAAGCTGCGAAGGAGATTGAGGGCGTTCTCGGTGAGGCGAAATTCTGCCGCAAGAAGAACGCCGACGACAGCGCCGCGCGCGCCGCGATGCAAAAGACGTGGGACCAGGCCGTGCCGGTCGTTGCCGGCGATTTCGTCGACCTGTGGTTTGCCAACCGCGGAATCCGGCAGGAGACCTATTGCCGGTGGCTGAAGAAAATCGATCTCGCCGAGTACGTCGACGACGAGGGCCGGAAAAGCCGTCATCCGGCGATGGTGGCTAAAGTTTTGGCGCCGGACGGTTCGCCCACGAATTTGCACCGCACCTATCTGACCCTGGATGGTCAAAAAGCCAAAGTCAGTTCGGTTCGCAAGGTCATGGTCGGAGGCATCCCCAAGGGCGCAGCCGTCCGATTGTTCGACGCCGGTCCCGTCCTTGGCGTGGCCGAAGGCATCGAGACAGCTTTTGCGGCCTCGGCACTGTTCGGCGTTCCAGTCTGGTCGACTATCAATTCCACGATCCTTTCAGGATGGCTGCCGCCCGAAGGCGTCCAGCAGGTCATCGTCTTTGGGGACAACGATCCGAAATTTGGTGGCCAGGCAGCCGCGACAGCGCTGGCGCACCGGCTTGCCTGCATCACAAACCGTCCGCTGGCGGTCGGCCTGGAGATACCGCCGACCCCAGGCACCGATTGGAATGACGTGCTTCTGGAACGGAGGCGTGCTGCAGCATGACCCGCCAGTTCACGCACGAGGCGATGGCCGAAGAAATTGGCAAGCTCGTCTGGAGCAAGCGCGCATGGCTGGAGCAGTTCGGCTCAGGAAAGGCCGGTCGGCCTCAGCACGAAATCGAGACCAAGCAGATCGAACTAGCAGTTCTTGAGCAAGCGCATGGCGACTATCGCAACGCGGCAGGAAGAAAGAAGGCGAGTGCATGACGCCAATCGTTTCGCTCAGCCAGGCTGAACTGGATGACGCCTACCACCGCGCATATTTCGAATGCGAGGCGGCGGCTATCGCGGCTGTCTGCCGGGTTTTGCCCTGGGAGGATGATCGGGCGACGCGCGACTTGCTGATCAACAGGATCGCGCAGGACCTGCACGAGGTCGAGGCAAGCCACCTTGGACCGGACCGCTATACGGCGTTGATGGACAGGCTCGTGGCGAAGCTCTCCGAAGGCATCGACGGAGCGCGGCCGCAATGACCATCGCCGAACGCCGCGCCCGCCGCGAATACGACCGGCTGAACCCATGGCGGCCGATGTCCGAAGCCAAGCCGGACGGAACGGTTTCCGAGCTGCTGTTCAACGACTTGGCCGGAGATTTCCCCGCCGAAACCTGCCGGTATTTCCTCGATCCGGACGGCAGTTGGTATCGCGTCGATCCGCCCGGAAAGGTCTGGCCATGGCCATCGCCTATGAACTGGCGACCCGCATTCGCAAAGCTGACGCCGGAGCGCCGGCATTACCTCAAGAAACAGGCTGACGCACAATGAAGCTTACCATTCCCGGCTGCATGTCCCTCGCCGTCCACGATCGCCGCTGGTTCGTCCTGCGGACGCGCGGCGGCTATGACGATCAAGTCTTCGCTGATCTGCTGGACAAGGGCTATGAGGCCTATTTGCCGCGGTCAAGGACGGACAAGTTCAATCGTCGGGTCCGCGTCTTCGCCGAGCGGACCAATCCTCTCATGCCAGGCTATCTGTTCATCGTGCATCCGCGCAAAAATGCACCGATTGATGATTGGCGGGAAGTCCGCGACATCAACGGCGTACTCGGACCGATTGGAACGTCGGTCGCGCCCCTGTTAATTCCGTGCAGCGTCGTTGAAGCGATGATGTCGAGCGAGTTCGAAAGCGCTTACGACGATACCCGCGCGGCCAAGATCATGCGCGGCGAGACCAGCCACGCGGCGCTGGAGAAGCGGTTCGCGCCGGGGACCAGGTTCACCGTGAAGGACGGACCATTCGCCACTTTTATCGCCACCGCCGACACTCTCACGATACATGATCGGGTAAAGGCGCTCGTGGAGATATTCGGCCGGATGGTGCCCGTCGAGTTCGAGCCAGACCAGCTGGAGCCCGCGCCAGAGAAGCGAAAATCCAAGGTAGCGTAGCTGATTTGTGCACAGCGCGGTAAAGTCGTTGTCGAAACCGCGCAAATCGGATATATGACGGGCTGGATGATTTGCTTGACCGATTGGGGGCCTTCGGGCGCTGCCAGCGAAGCGGACCCAGCCCGGCGGCGATGCACCGGGCGCGACGGGGTTCTATGGTCGGGACGCTACCAACTTAGCCAGTAAGTAGGGTCGCGACGGCTGCTCCTAAACAAACGTCCACCACGCCTCGCACCCTAAGTGCAAACAATCCTGGTGCAAAAAAGCGCACGCGTTCATTCCCGCATAGAGACTAGAGCTTCTGCAAGGCATCGATACGGTCGATTTCGCCTATGAGCTTCTGATAAGCCGATCTCGCATGGATGCAGTAGTCGAGATGTTCCTCGGTGATGTTCACCGGTGCATTGTCCTCTCGAACCGTGAAGACCCTGGCTAAGCCGGCCCCATAGTCAGCGATCTCAGCGTCGAGCTTGTCCAGCTTCTGCTGGAGAGCGTCGCGTAATGCTTCGACGGCTTTCGACATGCGATGCCTTTGCATGGTTCTTGCCACGCACCTGAGCGTAGCCATCGGCGGCAGCCCAGACAACAAGGCAGCCGAAGACCGTAGAGAAGATCAGGGCGACAGAGATGGGCATGCGAGACATCGACCTGCCATAGACCATCGGGTCGGGGGTACGGCTGTCACATGATTACAATCCCGTCACGATGACACCAATGGTTACCGGATCGTGAACGGTCAGGCGCGCCCACGCCTCCGCAGCGCTGACCGCCGCCCCTCGGCCAGGGAGCGCGGCTATACATGGGCATGGGAGAAAGCTCGATCAGCATTCCTCGCCGAGCCTGACAACCAATTCTGCGTGAAGTGCAAGGCACGTGGCCTGCTCAACTCAGGCACCCTGCGCATGGACGGCACGCCAGAGCGCAACCCTCGGCGCATCGGCCTCGTGGTCAACCACATCGTGCCGCACAAGGGCGACCAGACATTGTTCTGGGACAGGTCGAACTGGGAACCGCTCTGCCACGACGACCACGACATCACTGCCCAGCGTGAGGAGCATGGCCGCGACACGAACGGAGCCGACATAGACGGCCGACCGATAGCCGCTGATCATCCATGGAACCGCAGCCGACTTTGACAACGCTAAGGTTTTGACCTTCACTCAAGTATCGGGTGAGGGGAAACGGCGTGCAAGTAGAGAAGATCGATCCTATTAGGATCAAATACGAAGGCTTAGACGCAGATCGAAACATCGTTGAACTGGAATCGCTGGCGTCCTCACTTCGAGGTGCATCGCGGCTTCTGGTCTCCAGCGGGCAGGTCGCTCTAACTGGCCGCTATTCGAAACGAGATGCCAGTAATGAGGTTCGGGCCTATGCCCTGCCACCGCAAGCTGGCTCCTACGACATCTGGGTTATGGTGCAGCCCATCTTCGCGGTGGGTGCCGCCATTGCCGTGCCGATGTTGCCATACATCGACGTCATGGTGAGAACCGCAGCTACCAAAGCGACTGAAGCGCTTGTCAACGCAACTGTCGCACGATGGTCGGGAAGGTCAAAGGAAATGGACCAAGCCAACCAAGTCGCCGTTAAGGCTTTGGAGGAAATGGGTCACACATCGCGGGCCGCGATTGCGATGGCCGAGCGAGTTGCCTTGTCGAACCACCCAGCGGCGAAGTTGATTGTGCAGCCAATCGGCACGTCGGCGCAGACACTGATAATTGGCCATCAAGAGAGCGGAGCCTTCTCCGTCAATGCCGACGACCGCGCCGCGATTGAGCATGTGGAGCCTGTAGAGATCGGCAGCGAAAGGGTCATGACGCTCACGATCTCGGAGCTCGACCTCGTGACAAAGACTTGCAAGGTCACCGTAGTCGGCGACGACAGTGCGGCGGCAAGACGTGTCGCTGGCCAGATCACCGATCCACAGATCGCCCAGCCAAACAACCCCTACTCGTCAGCCTTCGACAGTCAGAAGCCGATCAACGTGAAGTGCAAACCTCAATACACCGAGGGTGAACTCGAGCGGCTGTTCATCTCCGACATCGCCGCCTAAGGGAGGGAGGGGCAAAAGTCAGGGGACTTGGGTGGCCGGACCGGCTGGGGGCTTCCTTCGCACCGAAAGCAAATTCCAAACAAAAAAGTTGAGGACACCCCGTAGGGGTGAATGCGCATGAACTTGGTCGACGATACGGGGTCTCTGGTCGTCGAGCCGGACTGGACCTCGCTTTTCAATGATGAGCTTGAGATCGCTGCCGCTCACGAGCATTGGCGCGTGATCAGCACCGAATTGCGAGAACGCCAGATTCTGTCTCCGGCCAACGCCCACGCCCTACTCAGGCTGATCGTCGCTTATGTGTCTTTCGACCGAGCATCGCGGGAAGTGGCGGAGAATGGCGCAGTGATGAAACCGCGCCGGAACAACGCGAAATCTATCGCTCGGGTCAGCCCCTGGTTCGTTGTCATGCGCGAGGCGAGCGCCGATGCGACTGGCCTGGAATCGAAGCTCGGACTGACGCCGCGGGACCGAAACGCCGCCGGCAAGGTTGAGCCGAAGAAATCAAAGGCACGAGCCAGAGATGCCTATTTCCGACCGGTGGCCTGACGATCCGGCAACACTGTACGCGCTGGCTACAGTCGACGGCCGGCGACCAGACGGAAGCCTGGCGGGTGAACTGGAAATCGCGGCATGCCGCCGTCATCTGGAGGATCTGGAAACCGGACCTGATCGGGGACTGCGGTGGGAGGTTGATCGTGCCCTCCATGCAATCAATTTCTACCCTTCGGTTCTCACCATAACCGAAGGTTCCCATGTGGGGCGCCCCTTCAAGCTTCTGCCTTGGCACCAGTTCGTTGCCGGCTCGCTGTTTGGATGGCGTAAGACCTCCGGACGCATGCGGTTCCGGTCTGCGTGGCTCGAAACCGGAAAAGGACAGGCGAAGTCGCCCTTCATGGCGGCCACAGGCCTCTACATGACGGGCTTCTATGGAATTGCTCGGGCAAGGGCATTCTCCATTGGGCAGGACAAGGCCACGGCGAACGTTCTGTTCAAGGACGCGGTCGCTATGTGCCGCGCGCCATTCCCGGTCGAAGACGGTGAGGATGTTGACGAGGCGGACACCTTGGTCGCAAGCGGGAACGTACTGATCCGCGGTGAAGGTGATAACGCCTGGAAGATCGAATTTCCGGCCGAAGGATCGTTGTTTCAGTCGCTGGCGAATGGCGAGTCGCCGTCAGGTCCAAAGCCAACGCTGGTCGCAGCGGACGAAATACACGAGTTCAAGAACAACACTTCGTTGGAGATTTGGAAGAACGCCATCGCCAAGATGCCCGGCGACGCTTTGATGTTGCTGGGAACAAACACACCCGCGTCAAACCAGATTGTGGGGACGGAGTACTCGGAATACTACCAGAAGGTGGTCAAAGGCGAGATTGAGGATGACGAGGCATTCGCCTTCATCGCTCGCGTCGACGAGGCGGATCGGGAAGACGTTTTCAATCGGCCCGAGGTGTGGACGAAATCGCTGCCGGCGCTGGGTATCACGTTCCCACTTGAGAACGTTCAAGGCATCGTCAACACCGCCAAGCATCTCCTGTCGACTGCTCTTTCAGCCAAGCGCCTCTACATGGGCATACCGCTTGGCTCGACGGGCTTCTGGATTGCGGAAGAGGCTTGGCAGGCTGTCCAGGGTTCGGTTGATGAACAGAAACTGAAGGGGCGCCGCTGCTGGCTGTCCCTCGACCTTTCCAAGAAGAATGACCTCACCGCGCTCAGCGTATGCTGGATCGACGAGCACGGTCATCTCTGGGTCAAGACGTTCTACTGGACGACGCTATCCGGTCTGAAGGACCGATCCCGCAAAGACCAGACGCCCTATGATCAGTGGGCCGAGAAGAAGCTGATCACAGCCGTCCCGGGCGCGGTGATCGACAAGTCTTTCGTAGCGGCCGAGGTGAGGCGCATCTGCGCCGAGCACGAGGTTGAGTTCATGGCCTTCGATCCTGCTGGCATGGCCGACTTCATCGCCGCTTGCGAGGAGATCAGGTTCGAGGTCTGGAAATATGAGGGACCGGACAAGGCAGAAGGCATCGGCTTGAAGCTGGTCAATCATGCGCAAGGCCCGCGAGTTCGCTTCGAAGATCGTCAGTTGACCATGCCCAGATCGATCGAGCGGCTGGAAGACAGAATTCTGAACAAGACCGTCACCATTGACGCCTCGCCGGTGTCGTACTCATGCGCAGGCAACGCGATGATGATCGCCGATGGTCAGGAAAACCGTGCCTTCGACAAGAAGCACTCCCGGGGAAGGATCGACGGCATGGTGACCATCGCGATGGCCGTTGGCGCGGCTGATAACGAACTTGGCGGGGAGCCTATCGATCTCGACAGCTTCTTTAGCAATCCGCTTCGAGTTGGTGCTTGATGACGAGCCGGACGCGTTCGCGCCAGCAGAAAAAGGCGCTTGTTCCGATCAATATGACGGAGCAACAGGCGGCCGAAAAGGATCGCCGGCTCCGCCTGCAAGATGGCGGCGCGTGGGCGGCTGCATTCGGTTATGACAGCGGGTCCGGGAAAACCGTCACGACCGAAACGGCCATGCGGTTGGCGACGTTTTGGGCCTGCGTCCGCGTGACAGCTCAGGCGGTCTCCTGCCTGCCTGCTGCAATGTATGATCGCATTGACGACAATGACCGAGAGCGCGTTGACGACGATCTCGCGGAGGTCATCTGCGAAAGCCCCAACGAAGACCAGACGCCGCTTGAATTCTGGGAAGGCAACGTCGCCTGGCTTCTAACTGACGGAAACGCCTATTCCGAGCGGGTAGAGTATGGGAAACGGCTCGTGGCGTTGCAGCCTATGGCCAGCAATCACACCAAGCCGATCCGCAAGCCGGATGGGACGCTCGTCTATCGTTTTCACGATCGTGGCAAGACCGAAGACCTCCCGCGCGACAAGGTCTTCCACATCAAGGGATTCGGGTTCGGCGGGGATGTCGGACTGTCGGCCATTCGCTACGGCGCCCAGACCTTCGGCACGGCACTGGCCGGCGACGAGGTGAGCAGTAGGCTTCTAGGGTCCGGGTTGTCGGCTGGCGGCCTCCTGAAGTCCGAATACAATCTCACCGACGATCAAAAGGCCGATCTGCGCTCCATTCTGGAAGAACACATCGGGTCGCCGAATACCGGCAAGCTTCTCATGCTGCCGAAGGGCATAACCTACGAACGGCTTCAGCTTGATCCGGTCGATGCCGAGCTATTGGCCCAGAAGAATCTGTCAATCGAGGAAATCTGCCGCTGGACAGGTACCCCGCCGATTATCATCGGACACGCCGCGCAGGGTCAAACGATGTGGGGCACCGGCGTCCAGCAGATTTTGCTGACCTGGCTGGCGCTCGGAATCGATCCGATCTGCGACCGTATCGAAGCGCGGGTGAAAAAACAGCTCATACGGCCCACGGGTGACCGTCGTCGATATTTCGAATTCAACCGCGAAGCCATGATGCAGATGGACAGCGCCGCGAAGGCCGCGTTCCTCTCGACTGCCGTCCAGAATGGCCTCATGACCCGGAACGAAGGCAGGGCAAAACTCAACCTGTCCAAGATGCCCGGCGGCGAGATGCTGACGGCACAAACCAATCTCGCACCGCTCGAAAAGCTCGGTGGTGAAGTCAATGACGGCGCGCAAGCGCGTGCCGCTATGAGGGCTTGGCTCCTCGACCAGGTCGACCAGAAGGACAAGGAAGCAGCATGAGCAAGCGCGATCTGCCTGTCGCCACCGTCTCGGCTCGACCGGGCCTCAAGAGCGATATTCCGAACACGGTTCTGTCCCGCTGGAACCCTGAGGTCAACGCGGCGGCCAACGATGACGCATCGATCTCTATCCTCGACGTGATCGGGTCGGACTGGTTTGGCGAGGGCGTCACCGCAAAGCGGATTTCGGCAGCCCTGCGCGCCATCGGCAAAAAGGACGTGACAGTCGTCATCAATTCGCCCGGCGGCGACTATTTCGAGGGCTTGGCGATCTACAACCTGCTGCGCGATCATCCCGCCAACGTGACGGTCAAGATCGTCGGCATCGCCGCCTCGGCCGCTTCGGTCATTGCCATGGCTGGTGACGAAATCCAGATCGCACGCGCCGGCTTCCTGATGATCCACAACACATGGGTGATCGCTGCCGGCGACCGACACAATCTGCGCGATGTGGCGGACTGGCTTGAGCCCTTCGATAATATGGCCATCGACATCTACGCGGCGCGCACCGGCATGGAAGCCAAGCCGCTCGGCAAGATGCTCGACAATGAGACGTGGATCGGCGGTTCCGACGCGATTGAGCAAGGCTTTGCCGATGCTCTCCTGCCTGCCGACGAGATCGACAGCAAGACCAAGAACTCCGCCGAGGGCAAGGCCGTTTCGGCCGCTCACAAGGTGGACTCCCTTCTGGCCAAAATGAACGTGTCGCGTTCCGAGCGGCGCGAACTCATCCAGGCCCTGAAAGGCGGCATGCCCAGCGCTGCCGCAACCGGCATGCGTGGCGCTGCCGTCGTCGAGGAGGTCGAAACCCTCCTGAACTCCCTGAAAGCAATTAGGACTACAGCCTAAAGGAGGCATCCATGTCCAAGCACTTTATGCCGCGAGCCAGCCTCGTGGCCCTTATGGCTGCGCGCCCGGCCGGTATCGTCGGCAGTGTACGCAGCGAAGCCAACGTCGACGCGGCCAAGCTTGAAAAGCTGCTCAACGATGTCAATGCGGAAGTGAAGCGCGTTGGCGACGAGGTGAAGCAGACCGCCGAACAGGCTTTGCAGCAGTCGAAAGACGCCGGCAAGATCACCGACGAGGTGAAGGCCAAGGCGGACGAACTGCTCACCGCGCAGTCCAAGCTCAACGACGCCCAGCAGAAGATTACGGGCCGGCTGGAGCAGTTGGAAACCCGGAACACAGATCTGGAGCAGCGTCTTGCGTCCCGGCGCGGCGGCAACGGCAACGATGCCGTCAAGTCACTGGGCCAGATGGTTGCCGAATCCGAAGACGTGAAGAACTTCACGACCAAGATGGGCGCCAAGGGCACGGTGCGCATCACGGTCCAGAACGCCATCACCTCGGCGACCGGCTCGGCCGGCGATCTCATCGTGCCTCAGCGCGAGACCGAGATCATCGGTATCCCCCGTCGTCAGATGACCATTCGCCAGCTTCTCCAGGTCGGCCGTACGACCTCGAACTCGGTCGAGTATGCCCGCATGGTCTCCCGCACTAACAACGCGGGCGTCGTGGCGGAGAACACGCTCAAGCCGGAATCGGACTACGTCTGGGAGCAGGCCGACGCGCCGGTGCGCACCATCGCCCACTGGGTGCCGGTGTCCCGTAACGCGATGGACGACATTCCCCAGCTCCAGGGCGAGATCGATGGCGAGCTTCGCTATGGTCTCGACCTGGCCGAGGAGAACGAAATTCTCAAAGGCGACGGCACCGGCCAGCATCTCGACGGCCTCGTTCCGAATGCCACGGCCTACGCTCCTGCCTTCGCCCCGGCCGACGAAACCGACATCGACACGCTTCGTCTCGCGCTGCTCCAGGCTTCGCTTGCCGAATACGCTGCCGATGGCATCGTCATCCACCCGACCCGCTGGGCCAAGATCGAGCTGACGAAGGATGGCGAGCAGCGCTACGTCTTCGCCAACGTGATCCAGATGGCAGGACCGCAGCTCTGGGGCCGTCCGGTCATTGCCACACAGGCGATGGACGAAGACGAGTTCCTGACCGGCGCCTTCCGCATGGCGGCGAAGATCTATGACCGCATGGATGTCGAAGTCCTGATCTCCTCGGAAGATCGCGACAACTTCGTCAAGAACATGCTGACCGTCCGCGCTGAAAAGCGTCTGGCGCTCGCCATCCGCCGCGCCGCCGCGCTCGTCACCGGCGAGTTCGCCGGCTGATCAACAGACGCGGCGGGTTAGCTCGCCGCGCCTCTCCACAGGAGTGACGGACATGAAAAAGCAGTATCGCGTTGCGCGGTCGCTTTTCGGCACCTTCGGCAGTCTCAGACGCAATGCTGTCTTGGCTGGCGACGATCCCCGAATTGCCGACAACAAGCGCGCGTTCGATCTCCTCGTGAAGCGCAAGCTTCTGGTCGAGGAGAACATCGACGACGATAAGCCGAGCGCCGCACCGGCGAAGGGCAAGAGCGGTCACGGCAAAGCCGACTGACCTTCCTGAAATCACAACCCATAGGAGACGCACATGCGTCGCATCAAGGTTACCGCCACCACGGCGGCCGATGGCACGGCGACTGTCTATTCGCCGCGGGTCAGCGGCAAAATCCACAGCGTCGTCTACCAGAAGGACGGAACGACCGGCTTCACGGACGGCGTGGACTTCGCGCTCACCGCCGAAGAAAGCGGTGAAAACATCTGGACCGAGTCCAACGTCAATGCCAGCACGTCGCGCTATCCCCGCGCGCCGACGCATTCGCAGGCTGGCGCTGCTGCGCTCTATGCTGCAGGCGGCACCGGCATTCTCGACAAGATCGCTCTCGCGAACGACCGCGTGAAGATCGTGATCGCCCAGGGTGGCAACGCCAAGAAGGGCATCTTTCTGGTCCTGGTCGACTGACCCTCATGCGCGCCCGGACCATCATACCGCCCGATCCGATCGTCACGTCGGCAGAGATTGCCGGTGCTGGCGAAAGCGATGCCGCCGTTGATGCCTTGATACAGGCTGTGACGGAGGACATTGACGGGCCGGGCGGCTGGCTCGGGCGCGCTTTGGGACCGCAGACGCTGGAACTGTCGCTCGACTGCTGGCCGGGGTGCGTGAAGCTTCCCTACGGTCCTGTGATCAATGTCGAGCGGTTTACCTATGTGGACCCGGACGGCATCGAGCATGACGTCGCGGAGGGCGACTACTGGTCCCACGACGGTCAGGTCGGTGGATGGATCGCGCCGGCACTGTCGTCGCTGCCTGCCCCGATCAAGATCACTTATCAGGCTGGCTATAACGGCGAGCACACGGGGCCTGTGCCAGAGCGCGCGCGCCAAGCAATCATCCTCTCGGTGCAGCATCTGAGGTCGCTTTCGGTGGAAAGCCTGTATCTGAAAGCCGATGAAGTTGATGGCGTTGGCCGTAAGGAGTTCACCCTTTCCGACCAGGCGAGCAACATAGTCGAGCGCACCTGTGAACGGCTTCTCTCGACGTTGCGAGTTTTTGCATGACCCCGGCCAGCGCCATCGCATCGCTCGACCGGCAGTTGGCCGAGCATGGCGAAAGGGTCATTGTGCGCCGGTTTCTGGCGCCCTCTGGTGATCCTCGGCCGAAGACGGACCTTGAAGACGTTCCGGCATTTGTTAGGCCTGTGAAGGCCGAGCAGTTAACCGACGCGATCGATCAGACGTTCTCCAATGTGGTGTTGAGCCCGTCCGGGCTTGCGGTGCTGTTGCCTCTCAGGAAGGGCGACAAGATCGTTGTCCAGGGCAAGGAACGTAATGTCGAGTTCCCCGGCCCAATCTTTATGGGCGGCACGCTGGTTCGGATCAACCTCGTGGTTGGTGGCTGATGGCGACCGGCTTCGAATTCTTCGCGCGCGACCTGAAGGTGGCGACCGCCAGCCTTGAACCGACGGCGATCAACAAGGCCGTGGCGGCTTTCGCGAAGAGGGAACTGCGCCGCGCCATCGCCGAAGGAATCGCGAGCCCGAAATACGAGCGGTTTGTCAACGGACGGCAGGGTGCGGCTGAGGAAACCTACTCGGCGCCCGGCGCCATCGTCTACGAATTCGTCAACTGGCCTGTCGTCATCGATGCGGCTCTTGCTGAACTGAGGAAGCGCAGCCCGCGCCGCTCCGGGCGTTTCGCCTCGTCCTTCATCGTCATCGCCAGCGGTCGCGCAGTCGTTGACGACTTCACGAAGATCAGGACCGACGCCGAGATCATCATCACCAATTTTCAGCCCTATGTGCGCAAGGCAGAAACCGGACGGCTTGGCATACCCGCCTACCGCCTCTTCACCGGAACGGCGCGCTCGATCCGTAGCCGATTTGCCGGCGCCTTCACGGTCAAGGCCACGTTTCTGGACATCAGGGCCGGGCTGCACCCGTCGATCCCGTACAAGCTGAAGCGCTCTCGGGGCGGTCGCAAGGATCGGCAGGCAGGCCAGCCGATCACCTATCCCGCAATCGTCATCAATCCGGCGAACTGATGTCCAGCCCCGAAACATTCGATATCGTCGTCGCGCAGCTCGGCGACAACTGGACGCTGACGCCGGTCGTCTTCGAAAACGAAGACTATCAACTGCCGGACACACCGGCGCCTTTCGTCTCCGTCGAGATCTATGGCGACTTCTTCGACCAGGCGTCGATCGGCGCCGGCGAGCGCGATGACAATCTATGGCGCGAAGGCGGAGAGATTTTCCTACACGTCATGACGCCGAACGGAACCGGCAGCCGACAAGCCAGGCAGTATGCCAAGCAGCTGGTCAATTTGTTCCGAGGCCAGGACATCGACGGCGTGCGCTTCCTCGATGCGTCGATCGGCGCCGGCGATCCGGGGCGAAGCTTTTCCAACTATTACGCCATGACGGCGACCATCGGCTTTGAAAGGGACGAATGATGGCCAAAGTGATCAAGCCTTTCACCACGAAACTGCGCCGGTTCAAGGATGGCGACACAGTCTCGTCCAGTGAGGATTTGACGCCACATTCCTTCGAAAGCCTGACGGGCGCCGGCTACATCGAGCGCCTTCCGGTCTCCTCCAAGCCCAACAGTCCGACAAGGACTGATCCTTCCCAGCAACCTCGGCCGTCAGTGAACGGCATCTAACGGAGCGGTTCCATGACTGATTCCAATCGCCTTCGCTTGACCTATGTCGAAGAGGCAACGCTCGGCGTCACGCCGGCTTCCCCGCGCATGCGCACCGCGCGCCTGACCGGCGAGGGCCTGGCCTTCAAGCCGACCTTCGTCAATTCGGAAGAACTGCGGTCGGACCGCATGAACCCCGATCCGATCAAGAGCGGCGAGGAAAACAACGGCCCGATCAATGGCGAGCTGTCATTCCCGGTGGATGGATCACCGCTGTCGTCGTGGTTCAAGTCGCTGTTCTGCTCGACATGGCTGAACACGCCGTTCCGCGACAATGACGGTGTGGCCGATTCCGTCATCACGGGTCTTGCGGCGACCACTGACGTGGCCACGGTTCTGACCGGCGATGCTTTCGCGGTCGGTCACTTGGTGCGCTTCACCGGCTTTACCAATGCAGCCAACAACGGCGTCTTCCGCTGCACCACGGCCAGCGCCACCGTTCCGGCCTTCCTTGGTGCCGGCTTCGTTGCCGAAGCGGCCCCACCCACTGTGGCGCGCATGAAGGTCGTCGGTCTTGCGGGCGCCGCCGGCGACATCACCGCACTTGCTGAGGGTCTCGGCTCGACGACGCTGAACTTCACCACACTCGGCCTGCGTGTCGGCCAGTGGGTGAAGATCGGCGGCGCCGCCGATGCCAACACTTTTGCCTTCCTTGTCACGGCCGGCGCAGTGGCCCGCCGCCAGGCATGGGCGCGCATCACCGCGATTACGGCGACCAAGCTCACGCTCGACAACCTGCCTGCCGGCTGGGCCACGGATTCCGGCACGGGCAAGACCATCCAGGTGTTCTTCGGCGACCAGATCAAGAACGGCACGGCCCTCTTCGGCGGCACCATCGAGCGCGGCTTCATGGGCCAGGCGGTGCCGACCTATATCATTCAGCGCGGCATGATCGCCGGTGAAGGGTCGTTCGAGTTCAACACCGAGGGCGCGGCGAAGTCCGTCTTTACCTTCACCGGACTTTCCGGCGAGATCGGCACGGTCTCGCTCGATCCGACGCCTGACGATGCCACGACGAACCCGATCATGGCCGCCGGCGTCAATGTCGGCCGGATCGCCGAAAACGGCGCATGCCTGACGTCGCCGAACTGGATGCAGTCGCTCCAGATCGCCGTCAACAACAACCTGCGGCCGAAGATGGGCCTCACATGCGGCGAAGCGGTCGGCCCCGTCGATATTGGTGCCGGCGCCTTCGACGTGACCGCTTCCGCCCCGGTCTATTTCGGTGACAGCGTGCTGGCGGCTAAGGTGCTTTCCGGCACGCCGACAAACATCAACACCCGCATCGCCAAGAACAACCAGGCGATGATCTTCGCCCTGCCGCGCATCACCTTCACCGAAGGCTCGCCGTCCGCCGGCGGCAAGAACCAGGATGTCATGCTGCCCTTGTCCGGAACGGCCAGCGCCGATCCGCTCACGGCCGCGCATCTCATCTGCGACCGCCTCGAATACTTCGTCTAAGGAGCAACCATGACCGTCAAGCTTTCCTCCCTTCGCGCCAATGTCGAGCGCGAGCAGAAGGGCGACTGGATTCCCTATCCCGAATGGCCGGGCGTGGAATTCAACGTGAAGTCCTTCTACAGCCCGGAATATCTCGCGGCCCGCAACCTGCTCTTTCAGGGCTATGCGAAGAAGTATGGCAACGATCCGGTTCCGCCCGATGTGCTGCGTCAGGGCCTCGGCGAACTCTATGGCGAACACATCCTGCACGGCTGGCGTGGGATCGATGTCGACTGGACGCGCGAACTTGCCACGGCCGAACTGACCGCCGAGAGCGGACGTGACATCGTCAAGGCCGTCGAGTGGTGCGCGCAGCGCCTTGCCAAGAAAGACATCGAGTTCGTCGAGGGCGCGGTAAAAAACTCCGCGCGGCCTTCCGGTGGAAAGTCACCAGCGAAGGCCGCAACGATTGGCTGAAGAAGGTTGCCGCCGAGTTTCCAGACGAGGCGGCAAGCATCCAGATCGAAGAGCCGCCTGAAGAGGCGGAGTATCGCGACTGGCATCCGCTCTATTGGAACGCATGGACCGCGCTTCGGCATGATCGACAGTTCGGCGCCATGGGAGGTGCCTCGCCCATCTCTTATGTCGCGATCTCGGCCTATACGGCCGATCATGGGATCGTCGGTGCTGATCGGAAGGTTTTCGAGACGCTGTTGCGCGCGATCGACGATGAGTGGCTGGCTTGGATGGCAGAGAAGTTGCCGAGCAAGCCGGTCGCTACATCGTGAAATGTTGCCTCGTATCAGGGAGGACAACCGAGTTGGGTGACGAGTGTCTGGAAGAGTTCTGACCCAGATGCTTTAATCTCAGTCGGTAGCATGGTCGCTGTGTTTGACTCTCGGTTGTAGAAAAACGGCTCGATACCAATATAGCCGCCCATTCTGTTTCGCCCGTTCACGTACCCGCAGATCACTGATTTATCGCGTTTCTCTGCTTTCAGGCTGTAATTGACGGCATAAAATCTGGCGGCTTCGGGATCGAAAAAGCCTTCTGTCACCTTCCGTGTGATCAGGGAAATGTCGCCTATATCCAGATTGGAATAGGATGTGTCCGCGAAAAGTTCAGCGCCTGCGGCAGACTGTTTGTAGCGTGAGAAGAATTGGTTGGTGGCCCAAAAGGAGCCAATCAGGATCACCACGCAGCACGCCGCTGCGACCAGCCACTTCAGCCATCGATCCATGATCAATCCCCCGCCGAGAGGCGGGAAGATATGCCTTCTAAATAGAAGGTTCAACTAGGGACTCTACCTCAGAGGTTTGTCTGGATGACCGTTCAATTGTCCTCCCTTCGTGTCGCGCCAGAATTGGACGCTCGCGCATACGTCGCCGGCGTTTCCGACAAAGTGTCGGCCGATAAGGCAATGATCGCCTCAAGCAACGCGACTGGCGCGGCGCTCGTTCAAACCGAAACAAAAATCAATACGTCTGGCGATGCGATTGCCCGCCTTTCGCGGCAGTATATTGACGGCTATGTAGCCGAACAGAGATTCACCAGCGGCCTAAATGCTATCAGTAGAGGCCTGGAAACAGGACGCACCAACCTCGAAGGCGCTCAACGGCTGTTGGTTGGAATGCAGCAACGGCTCGGCCTAGTGGCTGATTCGGAACAAGCCGCTGCAGCAGGACAAATCCGGCTTGCCGCCGCGATCGATGCTGCGAACGCTCAAATTGCCGAGCAGGCAACTGCTGCTGCCCGAGACGCTATAGAACTGGATCGCATGCGGACCGCGGAAGCTGCTGCAGCGCGTGAAACCGAACGTATGACTGCCGGTGTTTCCGCGCTCCGCGCCCAACTCAATCCGCTGGCTGCGGCGCAAGACCAGGTCAACGCCGAGATCGCTGAATATGTCCGTTGGGCTGAGCGTGGCGCGATATCCGCTGCAGAGCTTGCCCAAGCTCAGGCTATGGCGAGCGGTCGTCTTTCCGCCAACCAGAACAGGCCCGGAGGAAACTTTGCCGCAATCGGGGCGGCATCACAGTTCCAAGACATTGCCGTTACGGCTGCAATGGGGCAATCAATTCCGATTATCGCCCTCCAGCAGGGCACGCAGCTTGCCGGCCAGTTGCAGGCGGCACTTGGCGAACAGGGCGCCGCGGGTGCGGCCAAGCTGCTCGGCAGCGCATTGATGAGCCTTGCAAGCCCTGTCAGTTTGATCGCTATAGGCGTGACCGCTGCTTCCGCCGCAGCCATCCAGTTCTTTCTGAGTCTCGGCGAGAACGCGCGCACCGCCGACGACGTGTTGAAACAGCATGAGGAAAATATTCGACGCTTAGGCCCTGCGTACGCCAGCGCGCAGGCAGCAGAAAAAGCCTATTTCAGCGAGAGCATCGCATTGGCAAATCTCCGGTTGCGCGCCGATGCCGCTGAAGCATTGAAGACGCAGGTTGTCGATGCCCAAACTGCCATTCTCAATCTCGTTAAGTCGGAAGGCCTGTTCTCTTCGCGTTTCTATGATGCGAAAAGTGCGATCGACTCTTTCGTTCAGTCCGTTGTAGACGGATCGCCGGCGGCACTCCAATTTCAGGAACGTATCGCGGCGCTTCGGAATAGCGGCGCGTTGACGGAGCAGGTGGCGCAGGATCTGCTCAAGGCGACAAACCTAGCTGCCGACACTGAACGCAAGCTCGGCTCTGTCGCCGGACAGGTCGACCTTGCTGCCGATGCTTTTGCGCGGATGCAGGCGCAGATACAGGGCATCAATCCTTATCAAGCGTCTTCCGGGTTGGCGTCTGTTACGAGCCGCGTCGATGAACTGTCGAAGCAGCTCGCCGCCGGCATCATAACGGCAGAACAATTTCGCAATTCTCTTGCCGACCTGTCAGCTGTAAGCCCCGACTTTTCGGGGTCTATCGCAAGCATCAGCGGTCTCGCAGATCAAATGGAGCGGGCGACCCGAGCCGCACAGGGCTTCGCAAACACCACGGCGAAGACATCTCGGCCGGGAGCGATGGACAATGCGGCGGGTCAATTCGACGATGCCTACACGATGTGGCGGCGTTTTGGGTATGACGCCGATACCGGTGTCGATCCTAATAATCCCTCCATCGATCACTCTGCCGACCTTGAAGCGAAGCGTGCAGAAGAGAAATTGCGCCGGCAGCAGGAAGCGCTGGATCGCGAACTGGAGCAGCTGCGCACCTCGCTGATGACGCAAGAAGAGCTGGAGAACAACAGCTACGCCACGCGCATTCTCGATATCCAGTCCTTCTACGAACAGGGCATGATCGCCAAGCAGGAATATGACGCGCTGCTTGAGCGGGCTCATATCGACCATGAAGACCGCATGCTGGAAATCTCGCGGCAGCGGGCCGAGCAGGATGCGCGCATTCGTGATGCGATGTATTCCTATGCTGCCAGCACCTTCGGGTCGCTGGCGAGCGCGGCTGAAAGTTTCGGCGAGAAGGGCCTTGCCACGGCAAAGGCCTTCGGTATCGCCCAGGCCCTCATCAGCACCTATGCCGGTATCGCCAAGGCGCTCGACAATCCGTGGCCGCTGAACTTCGTCATCGCCGCATCGGTCGCGGCAGCCGGCTTCGCCCAGGTGGCCAACATCATGAGCACCCGCAAGGGCGGCGGAGGATCGCGCAGCAGTTCGTTCGGCGGCGGCGGCAGCAGCGGCTCGACCGGCTCGGCTGCAGCGCCTGCCCAGCAGACGCAGGCGCTTTCCCTCCAGATTATCGGCGACGTGTTTCCTCGCCAGAGCATCGTCGACCTGATCCAGCAGATCAACGATGCCCAAAAAGATGGGCACAAGGTCGATATTCACCTCAAGGGCGCCTGATGACCGTCATCACGACACAGACCGTTGTCATCTCGGCGGCGCTGGCGAACAAGAATGTCGATGCGCCGGTGATCGGCTGGGATAACCAGGTCGCTCGCGGCGCGATCGCGGCGACGTCGGAGGCAGCCTTTTTCCCGGCCAACAATCTGGCCAACCCTTCGACGGCCGAGCGCTGGCAGGCTGCCAGCAATACCACGCAGTATCTGACCTTCACCACCGATCCGACGCGGCCGTGCGACTATGTCGGCATCGCCCGTCACAATCTCGGCTCCAACCAGAACATCATCTCGGTCGAGGTGCCCGATCCGGACAACGAAGGGTCATGGCTGGAAGCGGTTCCGGAAACGCTTCTGGGCAGCGATGCGCCGGCGCTGCTGCGTTTCGAGCCGGGCTTTTTCAACCAGGTGCGGCTTCGAATCCAGGGCGGCGAGGATCCTGCGCGCATCGCGGTCGTCTATGTCGGCAAGCTGCTGGTGCTGCAGCGCGGCCTGCAGCCTGGACATGTGCCGCTGCCATTCGCCCTGAACGACGATGTGTCGTCGGCCATGGCCGAAAGCGGCGACTTCCTCGGCCGCATCGTGACGCGCCAGGCGCTCAAGACTTCGGTTTCGGTGCAGTTGCTCGAATACAACTGGTTCATCGAATATATGGCGCCGTTCGTGAAAGCAGCGCGAACCACGCCCTTCTTCTTCGCATGGATGCCGACCACCTATCCGGACCAGATCGGCTACGCCTGGGTGACGAATGATATCCGGCCGGATGCGGTGCGCATGCATTTCGGGATCGCGGTGAACGTCAACATGGACCTGGCGGCGCTCGCCCTATGACAAAGGCGCTCACCTTCGTCGAGATCGACATTCCCTATTGCGCGCTCTCCTATGGCGTGGGCGCTTGCCCGGCGGTGCTTGGCGTCGATTCCGATATGAAATGCTTCAACTCGCCGGCGACCTGTCCGGTGCGGCCTTCCTTCGTCGATGCGCCTGTGACGCTGCGCTTCGCCGTCAACACCGCCTATCTGGCGGAAAGCGGAATCGACGCCATCGGCTGCATCGAGGATGTGTCCTTCACGCCAGGCACGGTCTCGCTCGGAAAAGACCTCGGGACGCGGGCGTCGCTGCGCATCACAATGTCCGACTTCCCATGGGGCGATGCCGCTCCTGGCTTCGACAAATACCTTGCCGAGCGGCCTTACGATCCGTTCAAGGTCGGCACGTTCTGGGGCAAGTTCCGGGCGCGCCAACCTTATCTTCGCAGCCGTCCGCTGCGCATCATCCAGGGCATTCTGGGGCAGACGCTGGCGGACATGGAAACCCGTCATTTCCTGGTCGAAAGCCTCGATGGGCCGACGAAGGACAATCGCTTCTCCATCATCGCCAAGGATGCGCTGAAGCTGGCGGATGGCGACAGGGCGCAGGCGCCGGTCATGTCGCGCGGCTTCCTGTTCGTCGACATCGACGAGGAAGCCACCAGCGCCCAGATCACGCCGGCCGGCATCGGCGATATCGAATATCCTGCGACCGGCATCGTGGCGATCGGCGGCTCGGAAATCTGCAGCTTCACGCGAACCGGCGACATGCTGACGCTGGTGCGCGGCCAGTTCAATACCGAGGCGGCGTCGCACTCGGCTGGTGACCGCGTGCAGATTTGCATTCGCTATCTCAGCCAGGACCCGGCCGACATCCTTGCCGATCTGCTCATCAATTATGCCGGGGTGCCGGCGGACTATATACCGCTGACGGCTTGGAAGACCGAAACGACGTCCTTCCTGCGCAATCTCTACACGGCGCTGATCGCCGAGCCGACGAGCGTCAGCACGCTCGCCGCCGAACTGGTCGAGCAGGGCGCCTTCGCCGTCTGGTGGGATGACATCAACAAGCTGATCAAGCTGCAGGTGCTGCGCCAGATCGGCACCGATGTCGCGCTGTTCTCCGACGATGTCGTCATGCAGGGATCGCTCACGGCGACCGATCAGCCTGACAGGCGCATCTCGCAGGTCTGGACCTATTTCGCGCAGATCAACGCGCTGAAGAAGGTGGACGATGCCGACAACTATCGTTCCTGCTCGGCGACGGTCGACCTGCAGGCCGAGGGTGACTATGGATCGCCCGCAATCAAGAAAATCTATTCGCGCTGGATTGGCGAGGGCGGAAGGGCAGTCGCCAACCGGGTCAACGATATCCAGATCGGGCGGTTCGGCCAGCCACCCCGGAAGTTCAAGCTCGACACGATGCGCGGCGGCCGCATCACGCCGATCCTTGGCGCCGGCTACAAGATCAATGCCCGTACCATCCAGGATGCCACCGGCGCCCGTATCGACCTTCCGGCGCAGATTACCAAGCTCGATCCGAAGCCGGATCGGTTCGGGGTAGAACTGGAGGAATTTCGCTTCACCTTTCTCGATCTGGATGGACCGCGCGCGGTCATCTTCGATCTCGATACGTACAACATCAATGCACGCTCGATCTATGACCAGTTCTACCCGGCGCCAGAGGAAGGCGACGAGGTCAAGCTGATCGTCGAGGAAGGGGTGACGGTCGGGTCCCGCTCAACCGATATGCCTGCGATGAATATTGGCGACTGGCCGGTAGGCGTCATCGTTCGCCTGATCATTCGAGGCCGCATCCAGGGTCGAGGCGGTGACGGCGGCAATTATCGTGGCAGTTCAATCTTGGCGGAACCTGGCAAGGATGGCGGAGATGCGCTCCTGACGCGATCGCCGATCGTCATTGAAAGTGACGGCGGTGAAATCTTCGGCGGCGGCGGAGGTGGCGGCGGAAACAACGTATTCATCCAAGGGCTGGGGGGTGGCGGCGGCGCCGGCTTCAACCCTGGCGAAGCAGGGGCTCAACAGAGCCGTTTTGGAGATACAACATATCCGCAAGCGGGCAAGCGCGACGCCGGCGGCGCCGGCGGCACTGCCACTTTTGGCGGTGGCCTGTCATCTGCCGGTGCAGGCGGCGGGCCGGGCTTGCCGGGTGAGGCATCCGGCAAATCAGGAGGTGCCGCCGGCACCGCCATCGACGGAATTAGCTTCGTGACCTTCGACGACGTGCCCGACATTCGCGGCCCGCAGATCAACTGATCCCTTTCACATCGAGGTATTTCAATGGCGCTTGGGCGATGGCAGGCGGCGATTACCGACGCCAATGGCAACATCCTGCCAGGTGCGTCGGTCGAGGTGCGCTCGGAAGCGACCGGCGCGCTGGTGCCACTCTATTCCGACCGCGCCGGCAATGCCGTTCGCGGCAATCCGTTTCAGGCCGATGCCGACGGCTATGCCTTCTTCCATACGGCGGGTGGCGCCTACCGGGTCACCGCCACGCTCAACGGATCCTCGCGCGAATGGCGCTACGTCGCCGTCGGCCTTGCCCAGGAGACGGATTTCACGCTGGCGACGCCGGCCGGCGAATGGGATGTCGGCGCGACATATGCAATCGGTCAGTACGTCTATTGGGACGGCTCGATCTTCATCTCCCGGATCGACGGCAACATCGGCAATGAACCGGACTCAGTGACGCCCGGCGACACGACGCAGTGGATGTTCGCCGGCGGTTCCGCCACGCAAGGCCCGCGCGGCCCTGCTGGCACGATCGAGGTCGGCACCGTCACCACGGTTGACGACGACGAACCGGCTGCCGTCGAGAATGTCGGCACCGAAGAAGAAGCCATTCTCAACTTCGACATCCCGCGCGGCGCCAAGGGCTTCACCGGCCCTGTGGGCGAGCAGGGCGAGGTCTTCGACCAGTTCGGCGTCGATATCTACACCGCAGCCGGCATCTCGCCTGGCAGCTACTACACCGACCTTGCCGCAGCAGCGGATGCCACACTGACGCGCCTCTATGCCCGCCTCGTCGATGCCGATCCTGGTGGCGAGCTCACCTTTGCCCTGTTCGTGGCCGGCGCGATGGTCGGCGGCCCCTACAGTATCGCCTATGGCGACGAGATCAATCTTTCTGGCCTCGACATCGATGTGCCGAGCGGTTCGCGCGTCTCGATCCCGATCCTTGCCGTCATGGGCGGCGTGCGCGCCGTCTATGTCCGCTGGGCCGGCGAAGTCAGTCCGGACCTGACCGTCAAGTCGAGCGACGGCTCCGTCACCAACATCATCAAGCTCACCCAGGCCGAGTACGATCTGATCGAAACGCCTGATCCCGAAACCCTCTACATCATCGTCGATTAGGAGAAGGCCATGGCCTCTTTCGTGAAGTTCAACGCCTTCGTCGAGAACGTCGCCGAGAAGGTACACAATCTCGGTGCCGACACGCTCAAGGTGATGCTCACCAACACGGCGCCGAGCGCAGCCAACGCGGTCAAGGCGGACCTGACCGAGATCGCCGCCGGCAACGGCTACACCGCCGGCGGCGCGGCGGCCACCATCTCATCGTCTGCCCAGGCGTCAGGGGTGTACAAGCTCGTGCTCGCCGATGTCGTCATCACGGCGAGCGGCGGTTCAATCGGCCCGTTCCGATATGCGGTGCTTTACAATGACACGCCAACTTCGCCCGCCGATCCTCTCATCGGCTATTGGGATTACGGCTCGTCGCTGACGCTCGCCAACGGCGAAAGCCTGACGGTCGATTTCGACCCGACCACCGGCGTTCTGCAGATCACCTGACATGCTGCTTCGCAACGCGCGCAAGGTCATGCTCGGCGGCGACGAGGTCAGCCGGATTCATCTTGGGCCGGACCTTGTCTATCGGTCGAGCTATTATCTGCATGCGGAGGCCGGCGCTGTCGCGCTGACTGGCAAGGCAGCCTCTCAGACGCGAACGATCCCGCACCCACGCGGCAGCTTCACGCTCGCCGGCAAGGATGCCGGCATGGCGGCGGCCCGCAAGCTGGCGGCCGCGTCCGGATCGTTCGCCTTTGCCGGGCAAAGCGCCGAGGTACGCCAGCTCAACCGCTATTCCGCCGAGCGCGGCCTGTTCAGCCTTGGCGGCCAGAGTGCGGGACTTGTTGCGTCGCGGCGTCTGACGGCGGCGGTCGGATCGATGTCCCTCGCAGGGCAAGTGTCTGCCCCCGCAATCCTGCGCAAGCTCGTTGCCCAGCGCGGCAGTTTCGCAGCCGGGGGCCAACCGGCGAATTTGATCTACGGTGCGCCTGCCGTTGAAATGGCCCTTACGGATACCCTGCTATATGATCCCGCCGTATCGGGGGACATAGGGCATCATACTTTTCTCGGAATGGATTTCGGGCCGGACGTCGCGGGACGTCGGCTCATCTGCATTGTTCATTATGTGACTGCTGCCTATACACCCGAAATTGTCGTCGCCACCATTGGCGGTTCGGCGGCAACGGTACATGTTCAGGCGAGTGGCGGCGACTTTCAGTCGTACAGTTCTGGCACGGCTATCATCTCCGCGGCCCCCGGCGGCACGTCAGGTAACATCTATTTCGAGATATCCGAAGCTGGAGGCATCCAATATTCTTCTGCCGCTGTCTACGCGGTTCAGGGGCTTTACTCCACGACACCAGTCGACACAGCCTCCAAGGAAAGTGACGGCGATCTTCTGAATGTCGTTGACCTGCCTATCGATGTTTCAGCCGGCGGCCTCCTGTTCGTCGGTGCCTACATCTACCGTAACAGTTCGCCCTACGAGTTTGAGATGGCCAACATGGGTTATTGGGCTGCTCAAGACCTTGGTGCCAACGGCTACCGTCAGACATTCGGCGGCTGCACGCCGATAGACACAGATCAGTCAAACCGTGCGGTGCGCATCGTCAAGACCGGCGGCAGCGGTTTCGAGCCTGCGGCAGTCGCCGCTTCCTTCCGATAGGAAACACCATGACCGTCATGCAATACACGAACCGCCCTGCGCCGGCGGCGCTTCCGGCCGGCTGGGCGCTGCTGGGCAACAAGCCCGAGGGAATCGCGGTCGACTTCTGCGCCATGAACATGGCCGTTCGCGATCGGACCACGCCGGCCAACAACTTCTCCGGCGATCCGGGCGAGCGATTTTCTTATACCTCGCCTTCCACAAAGTGGATTTGCGACGGTCTCGGCCAGATGGTTTCCGGCACCACGTTGCGGTGCGATCACGACCGGGGAACGCTGGACAGCAGCAACACGCCGCTGACGTCGTTTCACGCCAACAAGACGCTGACGATCGTCGGGGCGACCGACTATCGGCGCGGTGTGCAATGGCTCACCGCCACCAGCTTCGTTCCCGGCACTGTCGTGAAGAACGGCACCGGGAGCTATATCTGCCTCGCCTCGCACACCTCGGCGGCCACGTCGGAGCCTGGCGTTGGCGCCACCTGGCAGACCTATTGGGCAGCGGCAACCGGCCATACGGTGCGCGTCACGGCATCTGCCGACGCGACACGCTGGATGCTCGGCAAGGTCGTGTCATTCAACACGGCGACTAAAGCGCTGACGCTCGCGGTATACGCATCTTCCGGTCCGATTTCCGGCTCCTCGTGGAAAGTGATCGTGGCGCTCGGCATCGTGTCGGAACGCCAGAGCACCAACGCGATCATCCAGAGCGCCGACCTGAGCAACAATACTGCTTGGACAAATTGGCTTGGTGGAGCGGTCACTCCCGTCGCCAGCATCTTTTCCGGCGGAACATCCTACAAATTTGCCGGTAACGGGACGGGTTCCACATCCAGAACTCAGACGACCGCGACCCTCCCGGACAGCAGCCCTGTCTGCCATTGGGCGATCATCGAGCAGGACACCGGCACCTTTTACGAATGGGGCGTCTACGATCTCTCGGCTGGCGCGTTTATCGGCGGTGCTCGTTTCAACTGGGCTACGGAGACGGTCTCGGTGCTGTTCGGGTCTCTCGTCCGCTCTGGAGTCGTCAATCTTGGCATCGGCCCAAATGGGGGGAAGCTTCGTCTCGTCTGGCTCGTGGTCAATACGGGGGCGAGCGGGCAGGTGCGCCGCATCTACAATTATCCCAATGGCACCGGTGGCAACACGCTTGCCACTATCATTCACCATGTCCAGATCGAGCCAATGCCCTATCCGACGACGCCGATCGTCACTGGGGCATCGGCCGTCACCAGGGCAGCGGACAATATCCGCCTGCTGACCTCGCTATTTCCATACACCGCTGCCGCTCAAACCGTGATGGTAGAGTGTGATTTCCCCTACGGCTCTGATCTCAACAACGGCGCCCGCTGGGCCTTTACGCTCGGTCATACAAGCAACGATCGCTATCAAAGCTACAACGCAGGTTCTGGCAGAAACTACATCTCGCTCGTCTCCGGAGGCACCACTTCGGTTATTGGCAATGCCGCGCCCACGTCAGATGCGATGATCAAGACGGCGTGGCGCATTCAATCTGCGGATAGTGCGGTGTCTCAGGCTGGCTCTCCGGCCGTGGGCGTGGCCGTGCCGGCATCCATGCCCGCTGCAACGACGACACTTTACCTGGCGCAGTCGTTCAGCGGGATTTCTCATATCGACGGACATATCAAGTCGTTCGTCTTCCGGCCCGACGCGGCATCCAACGCCGAACTTCAGGCAATGGCAGCATGATCGGCGCGGTCGAATATTTGAGCTGGTGCCCGGATCGACAGACATTCATCGACACGATGACGGTGCTGCTCAATCCGTTGACTGGCGAGCCGCTGGCGTCGGTCGATGCTGAAACCGGCGAGTTGGTACCGTGCTCCGATGTGCGCATCGACGAGATCGGTCCGGTGGTGAAGACGCCCGCGGTCTTTGACGAGAATGACGATCTGGTGACGCCGGCCGAGATCGTCGGCGGCCACCACGTCAATCTCGCGGCGGTTGGCGATCTGGCGGAAGCGCTTTTGGCGGGAGGCGACCCATTGGCTGCGCTCTTGTCGCTGTTAGGCCAGATGGACCCTGTTCCGCCGATCGAAGGCGTTCCGGCCGGCTATGAAGGCACGTCCGGCATGCGCGTCTACATGGCCAGCAACGTCACGCACCGCGCCCGGACCTGGGCTTAAAACAGCACCCAGACCGCCGCGCCCAGCGAACCCACGACCAGGAACATCAGGATCACAAGCGCAAGCCTCGTCCGCCACGTCACCGGCGGCCCGCCGTAGTCGGGTGATTTATCGTATCCGCCCATAGCGGCCACCTCACCACAACCGAAGGAAAAACGCCATGTCGTCCATTGTGACGGCGGCCTTGCTGCGCAAGATCAGCAAGGGCACGCCGAATGCTGCCAACATGAACTCCGTCATCGTCGCGCTTGACGGCTATGGCGCGGCGGTCGGTCTGGACCTTCCTCACCGTGCCGCGCAGTATCTGCCGCAGCTCCTGCATGAAAGCGGCGCGTTCAAATACGACCGCGAAATTGCCTCCGGTGCCGCCTATGAGGGCCGCAAGGACCTCGGCAACACGAAGAAGGGTGACGGTGTCCGCTTCAAGGGCCGCACCGGCATCCAGTTGACCGGCCGGGCCAACTATCGCGCCTTCACGGCATGGGTTCGCAAGTTGATCCCGAACGCTCCTGACTTCGAAGCCAACCCGGATCTGGTGAACACCGATCCCTACGAAGGGCTGGCGCCAATCTGGTATTGGGATGTTGGCAATCCGACGCGCAAGTCGCTCAACGTCTACGCCGATCAGAACAACATCGAGATGATCACCCGCAAGGTGAATGGCGGGCTGAACGGCTACGATGACCGGCTGAATTATTACGACCGTTCGGCGCTGGCGATGCTCGGCTATGCCGTCAACGCCTACAGGGCGTTCCAGACGGACGCCAGGAAGAAGGGCTGGTACGACGGCGAGGTCGACAATGACCCCGGCCCGAAGACGCGGGCAGCGCTGCACCGTGGCCTGGTCGCGCTGACCAAGCCGGCGGAGCAGCCGAAGAAGATCGCCGCGGCTCCTGTCGTCGAGACGAAGGAAGTCGAGGTCGAGAAGAAGGTGGCGGTGGAAGTGCCGGTGCCCGTCAAGACAAACGATCTCGACAAGCCTTGGTACAAAGACCTGCTCGGCCAGAAGGAGGTCGTCACCACGGTTGCCATTCCGGGCATCTCGGCATTGGGCGGCGTGCCATGGCAGAACGTGGCGATCATCGCCGGGCTCTGTGTCCTGGCGGCCGCTGCCTACTATGTCATTCGCAAGCGCGATGCCGCGAAGCAGGAAGCCAAGGTGCAGGCCGTTCATGCCGATGCTGCCGAAGCCAAGGCGGCGATGTGATGAGCGAGGTCAAGACAGAGCCGGTGAAGGCCACCTATTTCGCCGGGTGGATTGAACAGCGGGACGCCAAGGTCCCGGGCAGTGTCAGCTTCTCCGAGACCGACGACGAAGGCGATATCTGGATGTCCTACTCCTGCCCATGCGGTTGCGGCCGCTTGGCCAATCTCCTTGTCGGCAAAGGCGTCAAACCAGAATTGTCGCCTTCGTGGAACTGGAATGGTTCGACAGATAAGCCGACGCTGACGCCGTCTGTCCATCACGTCGGCCACTGGCACGGCTACCTGACCGATGGCGTCTGGAGGTCATGCTGATGGCCGCGATCATCTCCCTCCTGGCGGGCGCGCTGGGCATCAATCGCGCTCTCGCCGGCATCCTCGCCGCCGCCGTGGCCCTGACGGCCGTCAGCGGCGTCCTGTGGGGCGGCTACGAACTCGTCAAGCATTGGGGAGCGGAAGAGGTCCGCGACCAGATTCAGAAGGAAAACCAGAATGCGATTCACAAGGGCCTCGATGCTCGCATGTCTTTCGACGAGTGCCTTGCTGCTGGCGGGGTGTACGACTTCCAGCGTCAGCGGTGTTCCGGCCCTGCGCTCGGCACTCAGTAACGCCCTGCCTGGCGCGCAGGGCAAGACCGTGGCCGATCAGAACCAGATCGACCGCACCGTCGCACCGGGCTGCGCCATCGGCCTCTATAAGCCGGCGGAATGTGCCCGGCACACCAAGGCGAGCGCCGAGCGCCGCGCCGAACTGAAATAGCAGCAGGGCAGCGGGGCAGATGGCGGCATCTCTGAATGAGATCTACAAGCTGGTTGGTGAGTTGCGTGGCACGGTCGAGGCAGTCAAGAGCGGCATCGGTGAGATCAAGGATGACATGGCTGCATCAGAGGTCGCCTCGTCAAACAGCCGCCAGAACATGCATCATCGGCTTGATGACATCGTGATGCGAACCACGCATCTGGAAAGCGATATGTCGTCGACCAAACACAAGCTGGACAGCATGGAAAAGGTCACTGTCGAGGTGACCACGCTTCGGACGAAGGCGCAGGGCGCAGGCACGCTCGGGCGCTGGTTGATACGCTTCGGCATCGGTATCGTCACTTTGGCTGGGTGGCTGATTGGCGCCTACACGTGGATGACCGGCCGGCCGCCGCCATAGCGTCATCGTATGCCGCCTCCATTAAAGCCCGCTCGGCTCCGGCTGGGCGGGCTTTTTTGCGTTCAGATGAGCAGATCCTGCTCAAGCGGCTTCGCTGGCGCATCGACGACAACCAGCATGTCGTCAGGCAAAGGCCGCTGCAGCCGCTTCGCTTCTTCCCATGGTGCCGATAGCCACAGGTCGATCTCTTCCGGCGTCGTCAGGATCGCCGGCATCGCTTTCGGGTGAATTGGTGCAACGACCGCATTTGGTTCAGTGGTGAGAAAGCCGTACAGCTCGAACTCGCGTTCCCCGTCCCTCACCTTCTTCACGCCTCGCCATGGCGTCCAGAAGCCCGCAAAGAAAATCAGCGGGCGGCTGGGGTCGCGGGCGAACCATGCGTTCGGTGTCCGGCCGCCTTCCACCTTTGCCGCCGGGTTGGGCTCCGCGAAGCTCGTGAACGGAACGACACACCGGCTCGTCGGACCAAGCCAGCGGCGCCAGTGCGGCGAGTTGGCGTTTCGGATGTTGGTGACGCCGGGATCGTAGTTCTTGATGTAGGCCGGCGGCGACGGCATGCCCCATGTGGCCGGCACGACTTCGCGCTGTCCGTCCGCGCCAACGCGCACGATCGGCGCAAGCGTGCCCGGATACACGTCACGGCTCGGCTCGTTGAAGCCCGAGATGTCGCGGAACGCCTTCGTCAGGGCGATGATGGCTTCTTTGTTGGTGGTGACGTTGTAGAGGTTGCACATGCGACGATCCTGCAGCAATGGATGTCTGTTGCCGTTGTGCCGCCAGTGAACGGAATGAGAACAAAAGAGTCAAGATGATCTTGACGAAATAGGAAAGCAGTCCTTTTTGTAGGGCATGCCCGAACCGTACTGGCCGAAGCGCAAAGGCCCGCCGTACCGATTATCCAACGCCGCGAAGTCCAATCGCCTGGCGTCAATCCGCTGCACCTACTGCAAGCGGCAACGTTTCTATTTCATCGCCGATCTGATCACCGCCTTCGGTGACGTTGAGTGCGACGATCTGGTTCGGGTCGCCAAACTGCATTGCCGTCGATGCGACGGCAAGGGTTCGCTGGATCTCCATGTCGGCGGTCCGATCCGAAACGCCGATAAAGCTTGGCTGCGCAAGATCGACTACGTGGAGGACATCCGGCGTATACATTGGAAGGATGTGCAGGGGGTATAATCGGCATCGTGCAGCCAAATCTAGGAAGACATTTACGAGTGTAGGAAACGCAGGCTTAAACTGTAGAGAGCTATGCTGCTCGGATGGATGAGCGCGAATATGATTGGCTGGAAGGCGGCGATGGCCTTCACTCTGGAGCGATGACCCAGCAACCGATCCGTGTGATATTTACCGCGCAGACGCTTATCTCAGGCGGTATTGCAGTCGCAATGGTTGTCGCTGCCGTGTTTTATGTTCTGTTCATGCGGGGCTCATGAAACGAAAGTCCTGACTTTACCGTGGACAGAAGACGTTAACCCTCGCCGCCATAGCCTCCTTCCTGATTCTGGAGGGGAGCCTATGCAGTCAACAGTCACCGCGTTTCCACTGAGCCGCCAACAGAAGCTTGTGCGGGGAATAGCCGACGTTTTGCGTTGCAAGCGGGGCGATGATGCCACGCTTTTCTGGCGGGATGCTGCAAAGGCTCTCATGCAAAACCTGATTGCACGTGGTGTTGACCCTCAATCTGCCGAAGATGAGGTGAGGGGTGTGTTCTATGCCGTCATGGGAGAGATGGAAGCTGACGCTCAGGTGCGGAAGGGCCGAGCGCGTAAAACCCCGGCTCCGGCCGGGGTTTAGATAGTCGAGGATATGACAACGTCGGGGGACAAGTCTGTGACTGATGGAGGCGGGGATATAGACGTATACGCTGTGCTCGTGGAAGCAGCGACGACGCGAAAGCGGTTGGCCAAGGCAATGCTGGACGCCTACGCAGCCGACGCATTCGATGAACCTGGCACACCCGAGGACATTAAGCGCTGGGCAGATGAACTGGCAGATGCTGAGAGCGAACTTGCACGGCTGCATCCGCCCCATAGAGCTTAAAATGCAACCCGATCCCAACTCCGCGCTTCATGAAGGTGATACGAGAGCTAGTGCAGGGAACGGCGCCTAAAACGAAAACCCCGGCCGGAGCCGGGGCCGATGCTTGCAATTATTTGCAAGATTATGCTGCCTGAGGGAATGGCACGTCAAACCGGAGCGGAACACCTATCGCCTTGAACGCGTCCTCCATAGCATCGAGCCTCGAATTGTGATCGAGACGAAATAGCCTATCAACGTGCTCACGGTGACAACCCAGGAGGCGCATCAGATCAGCGCGAGTCAGACCTTTTTCGCGTAAGATCATGTAGAGTGCAGATTTGAGATAAACCATTGCGGGTACCTCTACAAACCTACCAACACCCGGGGTATCTTGAAGTGGATGTGGAATATCCTCGGCGTCCGCGATCCGCCCTGCGATAGCCTCTTCGATTGCGTTGCGACCGTTCCGGCAGGCTTCCTCTTGAGTGGTTCCGTAACTGACCACCTCCTCGAACTGTGGCGCGGTTACAAGCCAAGAGTCTCCGTCCGGCCGTATTGCCAGTTCATACCATGCCATATCTTCTCACCCTTTTTACTTCAGGCCCAATTGCTTCTTGATCTGAGCGACCAGACCTGGACCGAGCTCTTTGCTGCCTCCGTGCATCGGAAGCTGTGATTTTTTATCGCCAAGCTTGATTGTGGTATGACCGCTGCCGCCGCGATGATTTTCAAAGGTGCAGCCTTGCTTGGCGAGATAGCGCTTGAGCTCATTTGCATTCATACACATAGGATACTCCACACTTGTGTGGAAGTCAACATATGTGTTGAATAACCAACGTGGTGAACAAAACATGGTTCCCAGACGGCTTGGAGCAGTTCACGCATTCCCCTCTGGCTCTGCGTCCTCAAGCTCAATCTCTTGCCGGATGCCGACAATTGCTGACGGCATTCCTGTAGCCCAGTCTCTGTATACCGTCACTCCATGTCCGGCACGTCGCCACTGACAAACAGCGTCTTGGGCGGACCATACTCGCCAATGTCCGGATTCGCCTCCCGGCTCCATGCGATGACGCCGACGTGCTTGCTCGCGAGAGCTTTGGCCGTCCGGATCGCACGTTCCTCGCTCTGCTGGTCGGCTGGACCGAAGGCCGGAAACAGCTCACCGTCCTCGCCCCGGTCGAACGCGACGACGACGATCAGCTTCGGGCGCTTCTGTTGAGGCAGCAGGGCATCGGACATGATGGCACGATAGCACCAGCGGTGTTGGGAGCAAGAACTCAACCATCACGACCAGTTCGCTTCTTTCGACCCGGTTTCCAAAGATCGGGTCGCTCTAGTTCTCGGCCGCTCCCCACAACGCCCTCGGAGATGCCGAGATACTGCTTGTAGAAAAGCCATACCCGAGCCACCGAGCGGCCTTGGTGAACGGGGTCAACTCCGGGGAACCCTGGCAGAGTCGCTATCGTAGGAAGCCGTTCCTTTCGCCACCGCGCGGCGCGCTTCTTGCCAACGACTGCGACGGCAATCTCGTCATCGCTGGCAAATAGCGGCAGATGCGCCAATACCTCCGGCATGTCGTCGAGCATCAGCCCGCAACCAGCCTGAGCGGTTTCTTCGAACCGAAACAATAGTCTGACCACGCGACCATGAGCTTGCGGCGACGGGCTAAGGCGTCGGAACGCCTATAGGCACGTTCGGTCTCGTCACCGACACGATGCGCAAGTGCCGCCTCGGCCAGCTCGCGCGGAAACGAGGTTTCGTCACCCGCCCAATCGCGGAAGGCGGAGCGGAAACCGTGCGCCGTGTACTGGTCGACCTTCATGCGCCGCATGAGCATGGGGAAGGCCATCGTCGACAACGGGGCATCCTTCTTCTCTCCCGGGAACACATAATCGGACACCCGCGCCTCCTTTAGCGCCTTGAGGATTTCAGCTGATCGGGGCGTCAGGGGAACGCGATGTTCCTTGCCGGCCTTCATGCGCTCTGCCGGTACCGTCCAGACGGCCGCGTCAAGGTCAATCTCAGGCCACTTGGCACCCATGACCTCCCCGGAGCGCGCGGCGTTGAGAATCAGGAACTCCAAGCCGCGAGCCGCCATCGCCTCGGCCCCTTGCAGTCGTGCGATGAAGGCCGGGACTTCCGCGTATGGCATTGCCGCATGATGGCCTCTGGCGAGCTTCTGGCGGGCTGGCAGGGCGTTCTTGAGATGACCGCGCCAGCGCGCAGGATTTTCCCCTGCCCTCCATCCCTTTACCGCGGCAAAATCCAGAACGCGTTCGATCCGCCCCCGGATGCGCGAGGCAGTCTCGGCTTTCGTCTGCCAGACCGGCGCCAGAACCTTCAGAACGTCTTCGGTGTCGATGGCCGAGATCGGGCGCTTGCGCAGCGCAGCGCAGTACGCATCGCCGAGCGTCATCTTCCACTGGTCGCGGTGCTTCGCGTTCCGGAATGACGATGACATGGATGCCAGGAACTTGTCGGCCGCATCGCCGAAGGTCACCGGCGCAGCTTTCTTTCGCTCCGCAATCGGGTCCAAGCCCTCAGAGACTTGTCGCCGGCATTCCTCGACCCGCTGGCGCGCTGTCCCGAGCGTGACGGTGGGATATGACCCCAAGCCCATCTCGCGCCGCTTGCCGTCCTTCATCCACAGGAACACCCAGGACTTCGATTGTCCGGCCGCGATGTTCAGATAAAGTCCGTCGCCATCGGCGTATCGGCCGGGCTTGGTCTTCGCCTTCACGTCCACCGCTGATAGCCGCTTGGAAGTCCTGGCCATTCCTTCCCCACAATTTTCCCCACAATCGCCTTTAGATAGGCGCGGACGTAGGCGAACGTCAACAGACCGAAAAGCCCGGTAATCTACGGGTTTGTGGGTTTAGCCGAACATCTTCGAACTATGGTGAACGGCTATAATTCGGACGCTCTCTCCGCCATCTGTGCTTGCTACCGAAGTTTTTTTGCGCCGAACCGTATTTCGAAGACCGGCCCTTTGGCGTCATCGACCTCCATGCACCAGTCGGTGCCGATGGACAATTGACCATCCAATTCCGAAATCATTTCTCCGCAGGCCCTTGTTGCTTCGTCCTACGCATGCTTTTCGTCCGTGAGAACGGTGCCTATCGTGTCTCTGATCTCCGGAGAGCCATGGCTGACGTGGAAAAAGTAACGCGGCATACTATCGTCCGTATCTGGCGGAATGCGTCACTTAAATCAGGTACGAGGCAATTTGGTTCCTGATCGGAGTCCATCGTCCGGCAGCCCTCCGGGTTCAGGAACCGTCGGAATCAAAATCCGGAGAAACCAGCGCCGACGATGCGGGTGCCGTCAGCACCCATCGCACGAAACCGGCCTGGCGCTCATATATCGCCGTTCCATCCACCGATTGCGGCGCCACACGCTGGAGAACGACCGTACCGAAACCACGGGAATTGCCTTTACCGGGCTTGGGAACCGAGGTTTCCTCCCAAGCTAGACTGAATTCGCGCTCTCCCGATGCTCCAACGCCAACCTGCCAGCTTACCGTTATGCGCCCGGCATTGCCGGACAATGCGCCATATTTTGTGGAATTCGTCGCCAATTCGTGGAACGCCATGCCAAGATATTGCACCGAATTCGGCAAAAGCGTCAGCATGGGACCGGAAAGCGTAACCTGCTCCTCATGGCCAAATGGCTTGAGGTGTTCTTCCACCAGATCAAAGACGCTGGCTCCCACCCACTCGGAAGACACCAGAAGATCGTGCGATTTGGAAAGCGCAATGATGCGCTCCCGTATCAGAAACTCGAACTCCTCGGGATCGTCGGTGCGCCTCCGAGTTTCCCGGATCATGGAAAGAAGGACCGCGAACTGGTTCTTGACCCGGTGGTTCACCTCGCGGAGCAAAAGACGGATCTTCCTTTCGCTTTCTTTTAAAGCCGAAATGTCGCGGGCGATCTTGGAAGCGCCGATGATTTCACCACGCGAATTCTTGATCGGTGAAACCGTCAGCGAAACCGGGATCAGGACGCCATCCTTCCGCAGCCGCATGGTTTCGAACGTCTCGACCCGCTCGCCGCGCCGGATGCGGCTTATGATATCGGCCTCTTCGTCATACCGGTTTTCCGGGATCAGCATCAGCACCGGCTGGCCGATCGCCTCGCTCGGCAAATAGCCGAAAAGCCGCTCCGCCGCAGCATTCCAGCTCTCGATGATGCCGTTGATGTCCTTGCTTATGATCGCGTCGAAGGAAGAGTCGACGATGGCCGCGAGCCGGGCCGCTGTCTCTTCCGAAAGTTGATTGTGATGAATGCCCACTATTTTGCCCATACGCCATATCTAGCATGGCGATTACGGGCAGCCAGCGGAATTTCCTGCTTTTCAAAGCCGGGCGCAGCCGGTGCCCGCGTGGGAAACCCGCGCGCGGGTCGGTGCATCGCGATCCAGCGTAAGGCGCACGCCTTTCGGGCATATTGCGAGTTGCATCCGCAAACAATTATCGACTTCCGCCCGCCTTCGTGATGAAATTCGCTTCCTGGTCACTGGATAGGAGGTTTCGATGGATCGAAGACTATTTCTGACGGGAATGCTCGGCTTTGCCGCGACAGCCGCCGTTGCCAGCGTGGTCCGACCGACAAATGCGCTCGCCGGCGTACCGGGCGGCAACGGAATCCTGGACGAACTTGAAACGTCCACGCCGGACTTTCTCGACACCGAACTGGAGGCGAGCCCTGAGCTCATCAATCATAGGCCCGGTCACCATCGGCCGAGGCGTCGCCGGCGGCGGGTCTGGAGACGGGTCTGCCGCAGATACTGGCGTCATGGCCGCCGCATCACCCGCTGTTATCGCACCAGGGTTTGGGTGTGGCTGTTCTGATCTGAAGTTTGAACCCCGGCTCAGGCCGGGGTTTTCGCTTGTGCGGGCCGGAAAAACGCACGCGATGCTGACCCTCCCTGCGCGCGGGCGGCAAGGATTTTGCGGCGATCGCCTTGTCATTGTGGCCCTGTTACATTATATTTGCAAAATCGATCTTGCTTGTTGAGCTTGTTTTGTCGCTGCGGCGTTCATCCGATCTTTCCCATCAATTTCGAAGAGTGTGACGTTTGGCTTTCCGCCAGGCGCCGAAAATCTATGCAATTGAAAGGATTTTTTGATGGATACTGGAACCGTAAAGTTCTTTAACTCGACCAAGGGCTTCGGCTTCATTCAGCAGGACAACGGCTCGCCGGACGTCTTCGTGCATGTTTCCGCCGTCGAACGCGCCGGCCTTCGCGGGCTCGTCGAGGGCCAGAAGATCGGCTTCGAAATCGTCGCCGACCGCAAGACCGGGCGCAGCTCGGCCGAGAATTTGCAGGAAGTCTAGCAAACCGCTTGCCTCCAGCCTTTGACCACGGATGTACTGGCACTGGCAGTAGAGGCTTCGAGAAGGTCGGGTTTTACCCGGCCTTTTTCTTATCAGGAGAAAGCCCATGAAGGACGCTCTTGCAGAGGGCATTTTCAAGCCCAAACCGACAACCGCTGAAGCCAAGGGTGACGCCACCACACGCGCGGCGCGTACCATCATCGGCAGCGAAGTCGCCCTTCGCGACGCCAAGACCGAGAGGCTGCGCAAGGCGCGGCTCGCGCAGGAGGCTCTGGAGCCGGCTCCCGAGCCGAAGGCCAAGCCAAAAGCGAAAGCCAAGGCCAAGGCCAAGCCGAAAGCGGCTGCTGCGAAGCTGGCCTCCACCTGAGATCGCTTCGCGCTGAAAGGAGCGGACGCCGCTCTTGTCTGACGCCGGCTTATAGAATTAGGATGCTGCCGTAGAACGGTCCGTGGCACCAGTAACGGCAGCGTTGCGCGCATGTACAAAATCGACTCGACGTTTCAGCCGATGCTCGATGCCTGTGACCGCGCCGCCTACTACTTCGGAAATACCGACTACGTTCAACTGGGCCTCGATGGGTACATCGAGGCTTTGCGCTATGTAAGCCTCGTCCGCACCGAACCCCACGCCCGGCCGGATCGTCACTTCTTTCCAGCCGGCGCCGCTGCATCCGGATCGGGCTTTGCGCTGATCACAAACGCGCTGATGGCCGCTGACGAAACCAGGCGTTTCTTCGCCGATGAGCCGGCCGGTGGCCTTGGTTTTTGCCTGGAGCATGACGAGCAGACCGGATATCTGGCAAGCCAGCTCGGCCTGGCGTTCGCCAATGTCCCCTATGATGTTTATCGCCGGACTGACAGCAAGATAACCGGCATGGCTCTGGCGCAGTCCTGCGGCGTCCCCAACGTCCCCGGCGTCGTCCTTGCGCCGCGAAGCTATGACGAGGCGCGCGAGGCCGGCGCCATGCTTGGCGAGGACCTTGTCGTCCAATTGCCTTTTGGCTGTTCCGGCGAAGGGACCTTCTTCATTTCCTCGCAGCGGGACTGGGACCGCTGCTTTAAACCTGGAGAGCCGGTTGGAGACGTGCGGGTGCTGCGGCGCCTGCGATGCCGGTCGCTGACGGTGGAAGCGTGCGCAACCGCCGCCGGAACCATCGTCGGGCCGGCGCTCGTCGATACGATAGGCCTTGCCGCGCTGACGACGCGCAAGGGCGGATGGTGCGGCAACGAGGTTCCAGACGCCGGTATCGACGACGACGTCTGCGGCCGGGCGCGCCGCTACGCCAACGCCATCGGCGGCGCCATCTATCGCACCGGCTTTCGCGGCTATTTCGGTATCGACCTGCTTCTGGACCTCGACACCGGGGCGCTTTTCTTCGGCGAGATCAACCCACGGGTTACGGCCGCCGCCACCATTTCAAACCCGATCATGCTGTCGATGGGCGTGCCGCCGATGACGGTGTTTCATCTGCTGGAAATGCAGGGGAAATCGGGAGCCATTCCCGTCGAGGCAATCAACGAGGCGACATCGCCGCGACCGCCAAGAAATTTCTCGCACCTCATCGTGCGCAACAAGGAGCAGGCCAAAATCGCAACCAGGCTGCCGCAGCGGGGCTTGTGGGATATGGCGTCGGGAGAATTCCTCGGCAACCGGATCGAGTGCCCGTTCCGCATCGCGCCTGGTACCGCCTATTTCATCCCCGAGGCTCCACCCGGCTCGTCCGTGGAACACGAGGATGAAATCGGCAGCCTTTTCTTTGCCGAACCGATTGCCCTGGATGGAAAGGGCGAGCTTTCCGGCCATCATCTCAACATGGTGCAGACGATCCTGCGCGAACTCGCGCTCTAGTGCAGTCCGGTCACGGCGAGAGACGGTCGAAAACCGCGGCCGGCGCTGATCGGGCAAGAACCCAGCCGGCGGCAGTCCCTGGCTACTAGCCCGGCATTGATTTAGCCACGCAAAGAAATAATCTCAAAATGCGGTATCGTCCTTTTATTGCCGCTGAATTCTAAGTCCTGAGATGAGGGAAGGATTTTGGAATGCTGAATCGCCTGTCGCCATTGGGAAAATCCGCATCGGCCCGGCTGGCCGAACTTTACAAGCATCGGCCCGACCAGACGGTCGTCATCGCAGGAAGCCTGGTCACCGGTTTCGGCAACAGCCGTTCCGATCTCGACGTCTATGTGATCGGCGAAACCCTGCCGCTGGCGCATGAGATGGACCTGAAACAATATGATTTCCATGTAACCGTCGCTCCGGACGGCACAGTAGCCGAACGAGACGACGACACCGCCCCTGACTCGCAGGTCAAGGAAGTGTTCAAATACAGCAATGGCGGGTTGGGCCCGGTTCACATAACCTTTTTGACGACATCGCAGGTGGAAAAGCTGCGTGACCGCGTCGAGGAGGTGTTTGCCAGGGCAGCCGCAACGGTTGACTACATGCGCGGCTACGACACGGCGGATTTCGGCTACACCCCTTTCGTTTTTCTGGGAAAGCTGCTGCAGGGCGAATGCCTTGCCAACCCAGAACTTTTCGAAAACCTTCTTGGCCAGGAGATCCGCTCGAAATTCTGCTTCATTTCGTACCGCTACAAATGCCCGACCTATGTCGAGATGAACGACGCCGCCGGCTCCTGGGAAGCCGGCGATTTTCTGATGGCGGCGCTGTTCTCCAGGATCGTCCTGGAGAGCTTTTCATGGTCGCTGTCTTTGCTGACGCTCGACACCAACACCAACCCAAAATGGGTGACCAAGTGCATCACCGCCTGGCCTGAAAGGTACAGGCAACTCAGCCAGACATGCCTTTCCCTGCTTCTCGGCGATATTTCCAACGAGGCGGCGCAAAAGGCTTTCACGCCGAAAGCGTTGGACACCGTGGACGAATTGATCCGCGCCTGCGTGCGCGAACAGGACGCCAATCCGGTCATGCCGAAGTCAAGGTCGCTGCTGGCCTTGTTCGACGACTATTTCGCCGGCCGTCTCACCAAGGATGCCAACCAACAGGATTACGACTGGGAAAAGCGCGTCTACGGCGCAGACTCTCTCCCCACCACTACACTCTACCGTATCAAATCGGATTGAACGGACCACCAGACAATCGTCCAAGCAAAGAACGCTGAACGTTGGGAATTCGATAGACAGCTGCGTAAAAAAGGACGGGATAATCTTCCCCTAGGTCATCAACTTATAACATTCCGTCCCGCTTCTGCTATGGTACACGGGCGGCGGACCTGATTTCCGCCCGGCCGGCGCCGTTCAGGCAACCTCCCACCGGCGGCGCCGGCCAACCTCTCTGGCCGTTCATATCTGGCTCGCAGCTGTTCCTGCTGCCGGAGCATGAGTTTGATCCGCTTGCTGGCGCAGAACCGCAAAGCGCCGCAAGTCGCGTGTTTGGTCGGCTGAACGGGAGCTGATGGTTAGCGAATTATCAGCTTTGTCGTGCCAGAACGGGCCATGCTCTCGAAGACGCTGCTTCACCCGGCTGAACTTTTCATGCTGACCGTCACGCTGGTAGTGAGCTTCATTGATATCGCCCTCGTCCTGGCGCGCGGCTCGACGCTCGATGCCGCCGCCTATGCGATGATCCTCGGTCTTGCCGCCCTGCTGATCGCCGTGGGCTACATCTACCGACGCCTTGATCGAAGCGAAGGCATTGGCGCGGCCACGACCTGCGCCGGCCTCTTCATCGCCTTCACCGGGGCGACGTCGCTGTTCAACTACCTGCTTTTGCCCAATGGCAGACCGACGATCGATCATTGGGTAAACGGCCTCGACGCCGCGCTCGGCTTCAGCTGGCCGGTGGCCATTGCATTCGGCGCGGCACACCCGATCCTCAACGAGATCATGCGGATCGCCTATATGTCGACCTTGCCGCAGATCGCCCTGCTGGTCGTCGTACTGGGGCTTACGGGCCGCCTCGCCGACCTGCATGGGCTTCTGGTGACAGTAACGGTCGCCGCCCTCGTCACCGTCGCCTTCTGGGGCCTTTTTCCCACCACCGGCCCCAGCGCCCTCTATGCTTTGCCGCAGGATATGCTGGCGAAAGCACGGCCGATCCTCGGACCGGAATACGGGGCCTACGTAACCTCGGTCATCGAGAACGGCACTCCCTTCTTAAGTCCGAACGATTTCCGCGGCCTCATCGCCTTCCCTTCCTTCCATACCGTACTGGCTTGCGCCGCCGTCTATTACGCCCGCCCTATAGGCTGGCTGTTTCCACCGCTTGTCATCGTCAATCTCATGATCTTGCCTGCCGTCGTCGTGCATGGCGGCCACTATCTCGTCGACATACCCGCGGGAATGGCGGTCTTTCTTTTGTCCTTGCTGGTGGCGCGGGCCATGGTCCGGGCAGGCCCGGCGCGAAGCCGGGCGCCGGCCTGACCGATCCGCCGCCTGCATTCAACGCCCTTCAAGACATTGCTCCGGCTACCGTATTCTTTCGGCTGTAAGTCCAGGTCTGACGAATACTTAAAATGCGAATGAAAATTGTCCTTTCGTTAAGCAAATCCTGTCTCAACGCTTCGTTTACTATTTCGCTTAACGCAACCGCAATCGATCCCTCGCAATATGAGCCACGGTTCAACAAGAAACCGTCCACGACTGTCACAACCGGGCTTAAAGGAACACAACCATGACGAAGCTTCTTTCGCGTTTCTACAAGGACGAATCGGGTGCAACGGCCATCGAATACGGCCTGATCGCCGCCCTCATCGCTCTGGCGATCATCACCGGCGCCACCGCTGTCGGCACCCAGCTCGCTGCGAAGTTCACCAAGATCTCCACGACGCTGAGCACCGCCAAGTAATTCGCTGGGCAACGCGCCCAACCAAGACTCTGAAAGGGCCGCCTCCGGGCGGCCCTTTTGCGTTCAGCTGCAGCGGATGATTCCCCAGCGCCAGCAAGCGCGCCGGATATGGAACTGCGGCAAGGGCACCCTATATTGACCGGATGACACTGAGATCGAGTACGAAGACCGCTAAACGCCAATTTGCCGGCTGTATCGTCGCGGCGGCGTGTGCCGTGCTGGCGGTTTCAGCCCTGGAAGCGTCCGCGGTCGAAATCGGCTCTGGCAATACCGGGCTTAATACGCCCGGCGATCTCCAGGCTGCCCAGAACAGGCTGCAGCGCCAGCAATACCAGCAGATGCAGCAGATGCAGCGCGAACAGGACCGGCTGATCATCCAGCAGCCACAGCCTAGGCAAGAAGTGCCACGCCTCAAGCCCGGCTGCCAGGTTCAGATCTACGGAAACCGTACCGTCACAACCTGCCGCTAGTCCTGGCCGGATACTGGCCAAAACCGAGTCGCCGCTTATTTAGCCGTCTATTATCTTCCGTGATAAAATTCATGGAAGAATCGGTTATCTGTTGCCGCGCGTGGAATGAACGGAAGCCTGCCGGGCGAAAAAACGAATGGTTGTTACGAAGAAAAAAGCGATCCGCAAGGCGAGGAAGGGCGAAACCGTCCGTCAGGTGGCCGCCGTGCCGTTCCGGCTCGATGTCGATGGCGGCCTCGAAGTGATGCTTGTCACCTCGCGCGAGACGAAGCGCTTCATCGTGCCCAAGGGCTGGCCTATGAAAGGCAAGAGCGGCCGCAAGGCAGCAACGATCGAGGCCGAGCAGGAAGCCGGCGTTGTAGGCAAGACGCTGAAGGAGCCGGCCGGCAACTATTCCTACTGGAAGCGCCTTTCGACACGCTTCGTGCGGGTGAATGTTGTTGTCTACCTGCTCGAGGTGAGCGAGGAACTCGCCAACTGGCAGGAAAAGAAGAAACGGCAGCGCGCTTGGCTCACGCCGGCCGACGCAGCCTTGCTCATCGACGAACCGGATCTCGCAACGCTTGTGACATCGCTCAAGGGGCCGGCAGCATCCTGAACCCGTCGAACCGGTGTAGCCCTAGCTCTCTGGCAGGGGGCGCGGCGCTGTCCCCGTATAAGCCCAGAGCCATTCGCGCGGCAACGGCCCCTTGTTGCGGCCGCCCTGCTGGGTCTGCTCCCAGGCATGAGCGAGGATGCCAACCGACCTTGACAGCACAAACAGGCCGCGCGTCAGGGGCGGCGGAAAACCCAGCTCGCCATAGATGACGGCGGTCGCGCCGTCGATATTGAGCGGAATGCGCTTGCCCTTGCGGCGGGCGATCTCCGCTTCCAGCGCCTCGGCAATGTCGGCGAACCGCCCCCCGATGACGCCCCGCGAGGCGAATTCCCGCGTCAACTCCAGCAGCCGCGGCGCGCGTGGATCGACTGGATGGAAACGATGGCCGAAACCTGGCACATAGCCTTTTTCCTGGTTGAGGAAGCGCTCTAGGCGCGCCGACACGGCAACTTCCAGCGCATCGCCCCCGTCCATCGCCACGGCGATGTCGCCATAGAATTCCAGCGCCTGTTCGCCAGCCCCGCCATGCACATCGCCCAGCACGTTGATGGCCGACGCCATGGCGCTGTTGATGCCGACGCCGCATGTCGCGGCCATACGGGCGATGGCGATGGACGGCGCCTGCGGCCCGTGGTCGACAGCGGCGCCCAGCGCAATGCCGAGCAGCGCTGCCTGGTCCTCGCTCGGCAATTCGCCGCGCAGCATCAGCCAGATCGTGGCCGGGAAGGACACACGGCCGATCAGGTCCTGGATCTCATAGCCGCGCAGCCGGATCATGCCCGGCGCCATCTCGATGATTTCGGTCTGCCACCATTCCTCGCCGCGTTCGCGGCCGGTCTTGTCCCGTTCGCTCATGAGCCGGCCTCCGCTTTGGAGCGCGCCGGCAGGGAGGCCAAAACCTCACGCGTATGCTGCCCCAGCGCTGGCGGCGACCGCCGCGGCAGCGGCGGCTCGCCATCGACCAGGAAACCGCCGCGTACAACAGTCAAAGGCCGTCCGAGCTCGGCCGTCTCGTTAAAGCGGACCGCCATGTGGCGGCCGGCGATCTGCGGCTCGGCCAGCGCCTGCGGAATGGTCAGCACGCGGCCGGCCGGTACGCCGGCCCGGTTGAACCGTTCCTCCCACGCAGCGGCGGTATCCCTTGCGAGCGCTTCTTCAATCAGGTCCTTCAATTCCATGCGGTTTCGCTTGCGCGTCTCGCGTTCGGCAAAGCGGTCGTCCCGCGCCAGTTCCGGACGGTCGATCAGTCCGCATAGGGTCACGAACTGTTCCTGCTTGTTGGCGGCGATGTTGAGCAGCCCCTCGCCGGTCCGGAACGTGCCGGAGGGCGCCGCCGTCATGTTCTCGTTGCCCATGGCCTGGGGTTCGATACCCGCTGTCAGATAATTGGAAACCGGCCAGCCCAGCGCCGAAAGCGTGCATTCCAGCATGGAGACGTCGAGAAATGCCCCCTCGCCCGTCGTCTTTTGCCGAACCAGAGCGGACGCGATGGCGAAGGCGCCCACCAGCCCACCCAGCGTATCGGCCACCGGATAGCCGACGCGCAACGGCGCTGTTTCCGGCGTACCGGTGATGCTCATGATCCCGGACAGGCCCTGGATGATCTGGTCGTAAGCGGGATTGTTCCGCATCGGCCCGGTCTGTCCGAATCCGGAAATGGCGCAGTAGACGAGGCTCGGCCGCACCTTTTTTAATTCGTCAAAACCAAGCCCCAGCCGCGCCATCACGCCCGGACGGAAATTCTCGATCAAAGCGTCGGCAGTCGCCACCAGATCGAGAAACCGCTGCTTGTCGTCTTCTTTCTTGAGGTCGAGTACGACAGAGCGTTTGCCGGCGTTCTGCGCCAGGAACGATGCCCCCATGCCCGCCGCGTTGAGCTCCGCTGACGCACCGAGCTGCCGTGCCAGATCGCCACCGGACGGCGCTTCGACCTTGATGACGTCGGCCCCCAGCAGGGCGAGCTGATAAGCACAGTAGGGGCCGGCAAGAACATTGGTCAGGTCGAGAACGCGAATACCGGAAAGCAGGTCTGTCATGATTATAGCGGCACCTCATGCATCGCCGGGTATAGCCTCCTGGCCCTTGAGACGGCGGCGCTCGACGTAGCCCCAGATGAACGGCCCGGCCAGGCCGATGAAGGCGAGGATCAACAGCGTCAGCGACAAGGGATGCGTATAGAACACCGTCCAGTCGCCGTTGGAAATGGTCATGGCGCGGCGGAACTGTGCCTCCGCCAGCGGACCGAGGATCATGCCGATGATTACAGGCGCCGTCGGGAAGTCGAAGCGGCGCATCAGGAAGCCGACGCCGCCCAAGAGATAGAGCACGATGAGATCGATCGGCGATTGCGAGATACCGTAGGTGCCGACGGTCGAGAAAACGAGGATGCCGGCATAGAGCTGCGGCGCCGGGATCTTCAACAGGCGAACCCACAGGCCGATCAGCGGCAGGTTGAGGATGACAAGGATGACGTTCGCGATGAACAGGCTCGCGATAAGTCCCCACACCAGATTGGACTGGGTCGTCAGGAGCAGTGGACCGGGATTGATGCCGTAGCTCTGGAACGCCGACAGCATGATCGCCGCCGTCGCCGAGGTCGGCAGGCCGAGCGTCAGCATCGGCACCAGCACGCCGGCGGCCGAGGCGTTGTTGGCGGCTTCCGGGCCGGCAACCCCCTCGATGGCGCCCACCGTGCCGAACTCTTCCTTGTGCTTGGAAAGCTTCTTTTCGATCGCGTAGGACAGGAAGGTCGGTATTTCGGCGCCGCCGGCGGGCATGGCCCCGATCGGGAAGCCGATGAGCGCCCCCCTGATCCAGGCCTTCCATGAGCGGCTCCATTCCTGTGCCGTCATGTAGAGCGAGCCGCGCAGCGGCACGATCTCGTCCTTGCCCGAATAGCGCCGGGAAGCGACGTAAAGCGTTTCGCCGACGGCGAACAGGCCGACCGCCGCGATGATGACGTCAACGCCGTCCAGCAGTTCCGTCATGCCGAATGTGAAGCGCGGCTGACCGGTCTGCAGATCGACGCCGATCATGCCGATCACGAAGCCGAGAAACAGGCTGCTCAGGCCTCGCACCGCGGATGAGCCGAGCACGGCGGAAACCGTGATGAAGGCCAGCACCATCAGCGAAAAATATTCCGCCGGGCCGAAGGCCAGCGCGAACTTGACGACCACCGGGGCAAGAAAGGCGACGCCGAGCGTTCCGAGGGTTCCCGCCACGAACGAGCCGATGGCTGAAGTGGCCAGCGCCGCGCCGCCACGGCCCGACCGGGCCATCTTGTTGCCTTCCAGCGCCGTGACGATGGTCGCGCTTTCGCCGGGCGTGTTGAGCAGGATCGAGGTCGTCGAGCCGCCATACATGGCGCCGTAGTAAATGCCGGCGAAAAGAATGAACGAGGCTTCCGGCGCCACCTGATAGGTGATCGGCAAAAGCAACGCGATGGTCAGCGCCGGCCCGAGACCCGGCAGCACGCCGATGGCGGTGCCAAGCGTCGTGCCGAGCAGGCACCACAGAAGATTGACGGGGGTGAAGGCGACGGCAAAGCCATGTCCGAGCTGGGTCAAAGTGTCCATGACGTCAGCCTCCGATCGTGCCGGTGAGGGCCGCGATGGCGGCATTCAGCTGGTTTTCGATGATGCCCGCCCCGATATTGACGCCGAGCGCCTTGGCGAAACCGAAATATGCGGCCAGCGCCAGCACCAGGCCGAGCAGGGCGTCACGGATGGGACGCCGGCTGCCGAAGCCGTAGCAGACGAGCGTGAACATCACCACGGATGCTGCGGTGAAGCCCAGGGGCTGGATCAGGACCAGATTGGCGACCAGCCCCGCAACGACGAAGCTCATCGACCGCCAGTCGGTCGGCGTTTCCTTTTCTTCTTCCTGCTGCCAGCCGCCGCGCACAGCCGACAGTATCAGCAGCAGGGCAAGAACGAGCATTCCGCCGAAGGTGATGTACGGGAAAACCTTGGGGCCGACTTTCGAATAGAGGGGCGAAACCGGGATCGCCAGGGTCTGCCACAAAACCGCTCCGGCGCAGGCCAGGAAGCCAATGCCCAGCAGCAGTTCCGGCATTGCGACACGCGGGTGCGCGCCGTCCTCCTCGCTGATGCTCATGTCCGTCCTCCCAACATGGCTGCCCGTTATTGTGTCCGGCATCGTCGCCGCCGGCGATCCGGCTGTCCATGCCGGATTGCGACATTTCAAGCGAGGGGCAGCGCGCGCTGCCCCTCGTTGAAAACGCTATGCGAGACCGAGATCCTTGAGAATCGCCTCGATGCGAGCGGTGTCGTCGGCAACGAACTTTGTGTAGTCGTCGCCGGTCATCAGGATCGACGTCCAGTTGCGGTTCTTGCACTCCGTCGCCCAGGCTTCGCTCTTGGCCATGGCTTCGACCAGGGTGATCAGTGACTTCTTGTCATCTTCCGAAATGTCCGGCGGGGCGAACACCCCGCGCCAGTTGAACAGCTCGACGTCAATGCCGGATTCCTTGAGCGTCGGCGCATCGATGCCTTCCTGGCGCTCGCCGGACGAGACCGCCAGCAGCCGCAGCGCGCCAGCCTTGATCTGCTCGGCAAACTCGCCATAGCCGGAAATGCCGGCCGCGACCTGGTTGCCGAGAAGCGCCGCCAGCGCTTCGCCGCCGCCCGCGAACGGCACATAGGAAAGGCTGGTCGCCGGAACGCCCGCCGTCTTGGCAATGAGGCCGAACAGGATATGGTCCGAACCGCCGGCCGAGCCGCCGGCAACCGGCACCTTGGTCGGATCGGCCTTCAGCGCGGCGACGAAATCCTGCGCCGTCTTGAAGGGCGAGGCCGCCGGAACGACAAGCGCCTCGAACTCGCCGGTGAGGCGGGCGATCGGCGTTACCTGGGTGAGGTTGTTGGGCGACTTGTTGGTCAGGATGGCGCCGACCATGACCATGCCGGCCACCATCAGCGTGTTACCCTTGCCCTTCCACTGGTTGATGAACTGCGGCAGGCCGACAGCGCCGCCGGCTCCGGGAACATTGGTGATCTGCGAGCCGGAGATCAGCTTCTCCTTGCGCAGCACCTGATCCATGGTGCGGGCCGTCTGGTCCCAGCCGCCACCGGGCGCGGCCGGCACAAAAAGCGCGATCTGAGGTGCGCTCTGGGCCAAAGCCAGGCCCGAATTCGCAAGCACAAAGCCGGCCGCGCCGGCCATCGCCGTACCGGCCAGAAATTCTCGTCTGTTCAGCATCCGTAATCCTCCCAATTGTCGGCGCCTGCGGTGCGCCAGAAACGCGGCCGGAGCCCCGCTCGCGGAATTGAAGCAAACTTCTGTTGGTTCTGTCAACTGAAACGGCGTTCTGCTAGACAGAACTCATTCGCCGGATTAAAACGTCCCCGGCCCTTGCATACAGTGAGAGTAGAGATGAATTCGCCGAGTGGCGATGCGCGCGCAAAACCAACTGCCGAGGGTGTCGCTGCCCTCGACCGGGCGGTCGCTATTCTCGAAGCCTTCACGCCTGCGGATGCTTCGCTCGGCCTGGCGGAGATCGCCGCGCGCACCGGCCTCTACAAGAGCACCATCCTGCGGCTGGCCGGCTCGCTGCTGCGCGGACAGTTGCTGGAGCGGCTGCCGGACGGACGCTATCGCATCGGCTATGGCGCCTTCCGGCTGGGAACGCTCTACCAGCGCTCGGTGGTGGCAACGGATGTGCTGTTGCCGATCATGCGGATGCTGGCGGACGAATCGCGCGAAAGCGTCGCCTTCTATGTCCGCTCCGGCGATGTCCGCACCTGCCTGTATCGCATCGAATCCAAGCACCCGATCCGCTACACGGTCCGCGAGGGCGACATCCTGCCGCTCGCCATAGGCTCCGGAGGATGCACGCTGGCGGCATTTTCGGGCTTCGATGGCGAGCCATACGAAACCATCCGCAGAACCATGCATCATATCTCAATCGGCGAGCGCGATCCCGAAACGGCGGGGGTTTCAGCGCCGGTCTTCGGACCCAATCATACGTTACTCGGCGCGCTCACCCTGGCCGGGCCGCGTTCGCGTGTCGACAGCGCCTTTCTGGAGCGCATGAGCGGCCTGATCCTGCAATGTGCGGCCCGGGCGACGTCGGCCCTTGGCGGTGACGCCTCGGCGTTCGAACGCGCAGCGCGCGGGCTGGGTACAGCCCAGGATGGCCGCGAGTCAGCCCGCTAGGGCACCAGCCTGTTTTTCGCTCAGTTTGCCTTGACCAGCACAACCCGGCGGTTCTTGGCGCGCCCATCCTCACTGTCATTGGAAGCCACCGGCGCCATCATCCCGGCTCCTGCGGCCGTCAGCCTGCCGCCGTCGATGCCATATTTCGAGGCGAGCGCCGCCTTGACCGCCTGCGCCCGCCGTGAAGACAGGTCTATATTGTAATCGAAGGCTCCCTGATTGTCGGTGTGGCCGACAACGATGACCGCCATTTGGGGGTCCTTGCCGAGCAGCGTGGCGATCTCCTTCAGGGTCGGGTCCGATTCCGGTTTGATCTCTGCCTTGTCGGTATCGAAATAGATGCCGTAGAGCGAAATCGAGCCGGTCGTCGAAAGCGACTCCTCCATCTTCGCCGCTTCCACCACCACCATCTTCTTGTCGCGCGCCTTTGGCTCCAGCACATGCACGACTGCAATGGTGCGGCCGTTGAGTTCCTTGCAGTAAAGGTCGTCGATCAGCGAAAAAGTCTGGACGGTGACATAGGCGTCGCCGCCATCCTGCGGCACCTTGGCCGAAGCATAGCGCTGGTCATTGATACTTGAGGTCAGGGCGCATTTGCCGTTGCTGAAATCGGCATCCTTCAGGTCCGACGCATGGAAGAAATACATCGTCAGGCTCATGTCGTTGCCGCCGCCATCGGACGACCGGTCGGCAGCGCCGCCGCATTCTTCCTTCTTGCACTCGAACAGCACCTCGCCGCCCGCCTGCCCGATCACATCCTCGTAGTTGCGCAAGACTTCCAGCGGCGAACGCCCGTCGGGCAGCACATAGGCGATGCGTGTCAGCGCGCCTTCCGCTTCGATTTTCTTGTCGGGCGCGAAGACACGATTGTTCATCGAATCGCGCGCGTCTGCATCCTCGCTCGGCTTCAGGGGCGAGAGCGGTATGGTGAAATCGGTGTAAGCGGATTTTTCGTAGGAAACGATGAACGAGCCATCATAGCGCTTGGCCAGCGCGTTGTCGGCAGCGCCCTCTATGTCGGCTGTCGGCACGGTGGCGTCCGCGATCGCCAGAGGAATGGCGATCGACATTCCAACACCGATCCAGACGGCGAAGGAAAGCATTCTTGAAACTATTTGCATCGTTCCCCCCCCGAAGTTGCGGCAGTCACGCTAGCACACGCCAATTGAAGCAGATAGGTGGCCATAATCGTCGGCGAGGCCTTCAGCCGAAGCGTTCGAGCACGATCATCGTGTGCTCGTTGTAGAGTCCGCGTCCATATTCACGATAGCCGCATTTGTGCGCCACCTTGAGCGAAGCCGGGTTCGTCGGCTCGACGATGCAAACTGTGCGTCCGCCATCGAACGCCTGGTCGCCCCAGGCAAGTAACTGGCTGACCACTTCCGTCGCCAACCCCTTCCCATGCGCGGCCGAAATAAGTCCCCAGCCCGCTTCCGGCGTGCCTTCGAAGGATGGCTCGATGGCGCGGCGCAACTCATGAAAGCCGGCTTCGCCGAGAAACCGGCCCGTGCCTTTTTCCTCGATCGCCCAATAGCCGAAACCCATGAACGACCACATGCCTGCGTGGCGCAGCAGGCGCTGCCAGCTTTCCTCCCGCGTCCGCGCCCGCCCGCCGATGAAGCGGAACACCAGCGGGTCGGCGCCCATGGCGGTATAGGCGTCGAAATCCTCGGGCTTGTGCGGCCGCAGGATGGTGCGTTCCGTCTCAAGAATGGGTGCGGTCGTCCTTCGTTCGGTCATGAATGCAGTTCCTGTTCGTCTCCTCACTAGCAAGGTGACCGAAAGCGGCAAGATACAGATGGCGGCAGGCGCAGTGACAGCGACGCCCGCGGAACGTTTACGCTTGGGTATCCCAGCCATTCTGCCGCGGAGCGGATATGCGCCCCCAACACCGGTCATGCTGGCCCATGGGAATTTCCGCTAACGATGATAGCTTCGGCGCAACACCACCCACGCAGGCCAGATCTCAGGGCCGGACCGAAGGGAAATCCATGGACACGACCGAGCTGATCCTCGCCATCCTGCATCACCTGCTGGTTTTCTCGCTGGCCGGCATCATCGCCGCCGAGTTCGTGCTCATCCGCAACGAGATGACCGCCTCGACCATACGGCGGCTGGCGCGGATCGACCGGCACTACGGCATGATCGCCGCACTGGTGATCGTCGTCGGCATCGGCCGCGTGGTCTGGGGACTGAAGGGCTGGGAATTCTATATCTACAACTGGGTATTCTGGGCCAAGATGATCGCGTTCCTTGTCGTTGGCCTTCTTTCGATCGGCCCGACAATGCGGTTCATCTCATGGAGCAACCAGGCCGGGCAAAACCCCGCCTTCGCCGTACCGGCGGCCGAACTGGCGTCGGTAAAGAGCTACATCCGCGCCCAGGCGGGGATCTTCCTGCTCATCCCGATTTTCGCCGCTGCCATGGTCCGCGGCTACGGACTGTAAGAAATGTCTTCGGCAGGGGAGGTTCGCTAATCCACCGGCTCCACCGGCCCCAGTGAAGCAATTTCCACCAGCGGCGCCGGAATGCTCGTCGTCTTCACCTTCGCCTTGCACAGATCGGCAATGACGCAGATCGGGCAATCGGGCTTGCGCGCCTTGCAGACATAGCGGCCGTGCAGGATCAGCCAGTGATGCGCATGGCGCATGTACTCGTCGGGAATGATCCGCACCAGCCCGGCCTCGACCTGCTCGGGCGTCTTGCCGGGCGCCAGGCCGATCCGGTTGCCGATGCGGAAAATGTGCGTGTCGACCGCCATCGTAGGCTGGCCGAACGCCATGTTGAGCACGACATTGGCGGTCTTGCGGCCAACGCCGGGCAGTTTGACCAGCGCGTCGCGGCTATCGGGAACCTTGCCGTCGTGCTCACGGATCAGCGCCCCGGACAACGCGATGACGTTCCTCGCCTTGCCGCGCCACAGGCCGATGGTGCGGATATAATCGCCCACCTTCGCCTCGCCCAGCGCCAGCATCTTGTGCGGCGTGTCAGCGGCCTCGAACAGTGCCCGTGTCGCCTTGTTTACCCCGGCATCGGTCGCCTGCGCCGAAAGCACAACCGCAACCAGCAGCGTGAAGGCGTTGGTATGCTCCAGTTCGCCGCGCGGTTCAGGCCGCTGCACCGAAAAGCGGCGGAAGATCTCCCGCACCTCCGTCGCGCTGTAGAGCGATCGCGACGCCCTGGCCGGCCTCGATTTCGGCTTGGCTTTGATGCCGGTTGGCGAGGCCGGTTCGGAGCTGCGGCGTTGTTTGGGCTTGGGTGTGGGCATCGACTTCCTATAATATCAGGATATGAGCGAGACAAACCCGTCGGCGGCTGCCGACCAACCCTTTTTCCACGCCTTGCTGACCCCGCACCGGTCGCTGGGCAGGACAGGCTTCATGATCCTGATGGGCGCGCTGCTGTCCGGCTGGGCCGTCACCGGCGTCTTCATGCTGTCACACGGCGCCTGGCCGGTGTTCGGCTTCTTTGGTTTAGACGTGCTGGCCGTCTATGTCGCTTTCCGGCTGAACTACCGAGCCGCCCGCGCCCGCGAGGAGGTCTCGGTGTCGCGCACGGCGCTCGACATCCGCAAGGTCGCACCGTCGGGCAAGGAAGAGGCGCATCGCTTCAACCCGTTCTGGACGCGCTTTTCCATCGCCCGCCATTCGGAGATCGGCATCACCGGCATGCGGGTGGAGGCGCAGGGGAAGGCCGTACCGATCGGCACCTTCCTCAACCCCGATGACCGCGAAAGCTTCGCCGCCGCCTTTTCTCGCGCGCTGGCGACAGCGAAAATGCGGTAGGCGGCGGCATCGGCCCCGTATCCCTGATCAAGGCAGGTTTCGGGTGGTTCGCGACGCCGCCAATGGCGATATTCGGGGCCAAGGAGTAATTGCCATGAACGCCCAGATATCTTTGACCAAAACCGATATGCTTGAAGCCATGCCGATGAAGCCTGTCCCCACCCTTGAACGCGACGTCACGCCGGAAGGCAGCGACTACGAGGTCGTTCGCCGCGCCATCGAGAAGATCAGCCTCGACTATCGCGACCAACCTTCGCTGGAAGAACTGGCGGAAGCCGTCGGCGAGACCCCCACCGGCCTGCAGAAGCTGTTCACCCGCTGGGCCGGCCTGTCGCCCAAGGCCTTCCTGCAGGCGGTTACGCTGGACCATGCGCGCAAGCTGCTGGATTCCGGCATGCCCCTTCTGGAAACCTCGTTCGAGGTCGGCATGTCGGGCCCCGGACGCCTGCACGATTTGTTCGTCACCCATGAGGCGATGTCGCCGGGCGACTACAAGAACCGCGGCGCCGGCCTGACGATCCGCTATGGTTTCCACATCTCGCCTTTCGGCGTCGCACTGGTCATGGTGACGGACCGCGGCCTCGCCGGCCTGTCCTTCAACGATGCCGGCGACGAACGCGCCGCCTTCGCCGACATGTCGGGCCGTTGGCCGAACGCCAACTATGTCGAGGACATGTCGGCGACTGCGCCCTATGCCGCCCGCATTTTCGACCCTGCCAAATGGCGGGCGGACCAGCCGCTGCGCGTCGTCATGATCGGCACCGATTTCCAGCTCCGCGTCTGGGATGCCCTGCTGCGCATTCCGATGGGCAAGGCCTGCACCTATTCCTCAATTGCCGAACGCATCGGCCAGCCCACGGCCAGCCGCGCGGTCGGTGCGGCCGTCGGCGCCAATCCGCTGTCCTTCGTGGTGCCGTGCCATCGCGCCATCGGCAAGTCCGGCGCGCTGACCGGCTACCACTGGGGCCTGACCCGCAAGCGCGCTATCCTTGGCTGGGAGGCGGGTCAATTGCAGGCGCCCGCCGCTTGAACAGGCGCGGCCCGAACAAATTGAGGCAAAGCCCGGCGATCACCAGCGCCGACGCGATCAACTTCCAGTCCTGCACGGGTTCGCCGAGCAGGACCGCCGAGCCCAGGAAGCCGAAGACTGGCACCAGAAGCGTGAACGGGGCGACGGTGGAAACCGGATAGAGGCCAAGAAGGCGGCTCCATACCGCGAAGCCGAACAGCGTCGACAAATAGACGATGTAGGCGATCGAGCCGGCCGAAACCCAGTCAAGGCCGGTGAAGCTGTCGAGGAAGGTCTCCCGCTCCAGCACCATCGCCACGATGAGCAGCGGCGGCAGCGCGATCAGGCTGCCCCACACCACCAGCCCGAGAACATTGACCGAGGCGTTGGTCTGCGAAATACGCTTCGAGACCACATTGCCACCGCCCCAGGCCGCCGCCGCGCCGATCAGCAGCGCCAGCCCCGCCAGCGTCACCTCGCCGCCGACATGCGCGGCGACCAGCCCGACGCCGCAGAACGCCAGCAGCGCGCCGGAGATCTGCCATACGCTCGGCCGCTCCCCGAGCAGCACCACCGAAAGCCCGATGGTGAAGAACACCTGCAATTGCAGGATCAGCGAGGCGAGGCCGGCGCTCATGCCGATCTTCATGCCGGTGAACAGCAGCCCGAACTGCAGGGCGAAGATCATCAGCCCATAGCCCGCCAGCAGCCGCAACGGCACGTCCGGACGCCGGATGAAGAATACCCACGGAAAAGCCGCGAGGAAGAACCGCGCCACCCCGAGCCCCAGCGGCGATACCTGGCGCAGGCCAAGCTTGATGATAGCGAAGTTGACGCCCCATATGGCGACCACGACCAGGGCAAGCAGGAGATGGCGCAGGCGCATCGTTCAATCCATCTTATGGGGAAATCAAATAGCTGAAACCATTGTACTTTTCACCTTAGCGCAGGCATAGGCCGCGCGACAGGCACGATACCGGCCTGTCCTATGGACCAGCGGCCCGACCTGCACGGCATAGGCCGCGTCATCGAGATCGCAGCAATTGGCGAAAACTCATCGACGTTTCGTATTTCCATTCCTGCCGGCAATGGTTAGCTTCCCGGAAAATTCTGGGAGGCTTTTCATGATCATCGTCATCGGCTCGATCAATCTGGACCTGATCGCCACGGTCGACCGGCTGCCGGGAGCCGGCGAAACAGTGCCCGGCAGCGGCTTTTCCACCGCGCCCGGCGGCAAGGGCGCCAACCAGGCGCTGGCCGCGGCGCGGGCCGGCGGCCAGGTGCGCATGGTCGGGGCGGTCGGCAAGGACAACTTCGCTTCCGAAGCGCTGGCACTGCTGAAAGGTGGCATGATCGATCTTTCGGGCGTCGGCGAAACCTTCGCCTCGACCGGAACCGCGCTCATTCTCGTCGGCGGCGACGGCGAGAACATGATCGCCATCGTGCCCGGCGCCAACGGATCGGTCGTTCCGGGGGACCTTTCGAAGGCCTTCCTGAAAAAGGGCGACATCGTGCTGCTGCAGCACGAAATCCCGTTGGCGACCGTGGATGCGGCGCTCGACGCGGCGAAGAAGGCCGGCGCCGTCACCATCCTCAACACCGCTCCCTTCCGCGCCGAAGCGGCGGATATGCTTGCCAAGGCCGACTATGTCGTCGCCAACGAAACCGAATTCGATCTTTACACGGAGGCGCTTTCGCTTTCCGGCCGCGACCGGCAGGCAAGGATGAAAGCCTTCGTCCAGAAGACTGGCCACACCATCGTGCTGACGCTTGGCGGCGATGGCGTCATGGCCGCGACGCCGGAGGGTTTTCTGCAGGTTCCGGCGCTCGCCATCAAGCCAGTCGATACAGTCGGGGCGGGCGACACCTTCTGCGGCTATCTGGCGGCCGGTATCGCGGCCGCGCTGCCGCTCGAAGAGGCGCTCCGGCGCGCGGCCGCGGCCGGTTCGCTGGCCTGCCTGAAGCCTGGGGCGCAACCGGCCATTCCGCTCAAGGCCGATGTCGACGCCGCCCTTGCCGGCTGAAGAGTCAAATGACCCCTGCCCTTGCCGATTCCTCCAATCGCCCATCTTGCCTGGGTGATTTCTCCATGCATTGATGGCGTCAAACCAAGGAATGAGCCATGTCCGCTTCGCTTTATGCCGCCTATCTGCTGGCCTGCCTGATCATCATCCTGGTGCCGGGTCCGACCGTCACCCTCATCATCGCCAACTCAATCCGCCACGGCGCCCGTTCGGGGCTGGCGAATGTCGCCGGTACACAGGCAGGCCTCGCGGTCATGATCGCCATCGCCGGCATCGGCCTCACCTCGCTCATCGAAGCCATGGGACACTGGTTCGAATGGGTGCGCCTGATCGGCGCCGCCTATCTGGTCTGGATGGGCATCCAGATGTTCCGCTCCAGAGGAAACCTCAACCCTGACGGCAGCGCCCGTAAGCCGCGCGGCGGCTTCTTCCTGCAAGGTCTTCTGGTCGCCTTGAGCAATCCGAAGACGCTGGTGTTCTTCGGCGCTTTCTTCCCGCAGTTCATCGATCCCGCGGGCAATTATGCCCTGCAGATCGCCGTCATGGGCGCGACCGCCATGGTCTTCGCCGCCGTGTCGGATTCCACCTATGCGCTCGCCGCTGGCCGCGCCGGCAAGGCGCTCTCCGCCGGCCGCATCCGGCTGCTGTCGCGCATCAGCGGCAGCTTCCTGATCGGCGGCGGCCTCTGGCTGGCGTTCTCGAAGGGCAAGTGAAAGGCTGTTCCTTCTCCTACAAGGGGAGAAGGAATAGCCGCGCCCAGCTCCCTACAGACGCCCCAACCGCTCCACCAGCAGCGCGAAGAACCCGTCATGGTCGATGTCGCGTATGACAAGGGCGTTCTTCGGCCGCTTCGTCACGCCCCACCAGTCGATCACGGTCATGCCCATGGTCAGCTCCGACGTGGTTTCCACCGCGACGTTGCAATGGCGGCCCTTGAACAAGGCCGGCTTCAACAGATACGCGATCACGCACGGGTCGTGTAGCGGTCCGCCGTCGGTGCCATACTTTTCCTCGTCGAAACGCTCGAAGAATTCCAGCATGTCGGCGGTGGCGTTGCCGACGCGGGTGCCGAGGTCACGGAAGGCCTGTGTGCGCCTGGCGCTGGTCAGCGCCTTGTGGGTGACATCGAGCGGCATCATCACGATTGGGATTCCGGAGCGGAACACGATATCGGCCGCATGCGGATCGACATAGATGTTGAATTCCGCCGCCGGCGTGACGTTGCCGCCTTCGAAGAAGCCGCCGCCCATCAGCACGATCTCCTTGATGCGCGGCGCGATGCGCGGCTCGCGGATCAGCGCCAGCGCGATGTTGGTCAGCGGCCCGAGCGGACACAGGGTAATCGTGCCGCTTTCCTCGCCCATCAGTGTTTCGACGATGAAGTCGACCGCATGTCTGTCCTGAAGCTTCATGGCCGGTTCGGCAAGCTCCGGACCGTTCAGCCCGGTCTTGCCATGCACTTCCTCGGCAGTGACCAGTTCGCGCATCAGCGGACGGATCGCACCGGCGAACACCTTGATATCCGGGCGGCCGGCCAGTTCGCAAATCTTGCGGGCGTTCTTTTCGGTCAGTTTCAGCGGCACGTTGCCCGCTACGGCGGTGATGCCGACCACCTCCAGTTCCGCGCTGCCCAGCGCCAGGAGAATGGCGACGGCATCGTCCTGACCGGGATCCGTATCGATGATTATCTTGCGTAAAGCGGGCATTCTTTATCCTTGTCGGTGGAGTCTTTCGGGGGAACGATTGCGCTAGCTTGAAACGCCTTGAACTTGGCCTTTCGGCAGACCATATCAAGGCTACCGTGAAGAATGCCAGTATGGGTTTTTCCGGTTGATGTCGCTCCTGGAGGACAGCTGAAACATGTCTCGAATGACGCCATTTTCCAGCCCTTTGCTGCTGGGTTTCGACGCGATGGAGAAGACCCTGGAGCGTCTGGCAAAATCCGGCGACAGCTATCCGCCTTACAACATCGAACGATTGCGCGGAACCGAAGGCGCTGCCGAACGGTTGAGAATAACGCTTGCCGTTGCAGGGTTCGCGGAAAGCGACCTGGATGTGACGACGGAAGAAAACCAGCTCGTCGTGCGCGGCCGCCAGGCCGACGAGACCGAGCGGGAATATCTCCACCGCGGTATCGCGGCCCGTCAGTTCCAGCGCTGCTTCGTTCTTGCCGACGGTATGCGGGTTGTAGGAGCGGAGTTGAAGAATGGTCTTTTGTCCATCGATCTGGACCGGCCGGAAGCCGAAAGACTGGTACGGAAAATAAATATATCGGTGAAAGACTGATCTTTGCCGATGGCTCTCATGCGGGACGGCCCAGTCGGCGCCTCGCTGAAAGGAGGCTGAAATGACCAGCATTGACGAAAGACTGACGATGACCAGCGGTGAATTCGCCCATCTTGGCGAGGGTTCCGTGGCCTATGTGCGCAAAGTGTCCAGCGACGATCTTCGCGGCCGTTTTCCGGGTCTCGACGAAATCGCGCCCGGTCTCGAACTATGGGCGCTGTTTTCCGCCAATGGCGAACCGATCCTGCTTTCCGACGCACGTGAGCGGGCGCTTGCCGGCGCCATGGAAAACGATCTGGTGACGGTCGCCATCCATTGACGGCTGACCGCGAGGCTGAATGCCTCGCGCAGCGTGAAGGCTGCTGAGACCGCCCGAACGAAAAAGGGCCGCCAATGGCGGCCCCGATGCGGTCAAGAGTTCATTCCCGATTGAAATTACAGGATTCAGGCGGCGTGCGAGGCTGGCGTCTGCGACAGCAGCGCGAGGATCGCCGCCGAATCGCGCGTACCGCGGACCTTGGCCACAGTATCGCCATCGCGCAGCACGCGCGCGATCCGCGATAGCGCCTTGAGATGATCCGCACCGGCGCTCTCCGGCGCCAGGAGCAGGAACACCAGATCCACCGGCTGGTCGTCGAGCGCCTCGAAATCGACCGGGGTTTCCAGCCGCGCAAAGACGCCCGTAATCCGTTTCACACCGGCCAGTTTGCCATGCGGTATGGCGATCCCGTTGCCGACACCGGTGGAACCCAGGCGCTCGCGCTGCAGGATGGTGTCGAACACCTCCCGCTCGGGAAGACCCGAAATGACGGCGGCGCGCTCGGCAAGAAGCTGCAGAAGCTGCTTCTTGGAGTTGGCCTTCAACGTCGGCAAGATAGCCGAAACGTCGATCAGGTCGCTCAAGTCCATTTTCACGATATCCTTTGTTCGCCCGCCATTGCTGGCTCATGCCGGAATGGCGGATCGGCCTTTATCCCTCGGCGACTTTCGCCGTCGAGGGGTCGATCCAGCCGATGTTTCCATCCGGCCGACGGTAGACGATGTTGAGATGCTCGTTTCCGGCATTGCGGAAAACAAGAACGGGGCTGTCCTTGTTGTCGAGCTCGATGACGGCCGAAGCCACGGACATGGTCTTCAGAGTCATGGTCGATTCGGCCACGATGGCCGGAGCATAATTTTCGGGAATGTCTTCGTCGTCGTCGGCAAGGGGCGCCATCACCGTGTAGGCGACATCGGTGGCGTTGCCGTCAACCGCACCGGTCGCGTGGGACTTCAGCCGTCGCTTGTAACGTCGAAGCCGGGTCTCAAGACGGTCCGCGGCGGCTTCGAACGCCAGCGTGGCGTCTTGCGCATCGCCCGTCGCCTGCAGCGCGGTGCCTGAATCCAGCCGTACCATACAATCCGCCGTATAGCGCGAACCGGCCTTGACCACCGTGACGTGGCCTGAAAATCCACGGTCGAAATATTTCCCGATGGCCTCTCCGACACGGTCGTTGATGCGCGTACGGAACGCATCCCCGACATCCATGTGTTTCCCCGATATGCGCAGCGTCATATGAAATTTGACCTTCCCTGCTCAGGCATCACACTCTCCGGAGTTTATACCCGTGGTCCGTGCGCACAAGCTTCGCGGCGCCATTCGCCCCGATTTTTAAGTCCGAATTTGCGGCTGGCTCCAAGCCGTCCGCGTTGCCGTTCCCCAGCCAACGACGTGACGGACCGTCCGCATGCAGGCCCCGCGGGCCCATCTCATGCGGGCGGGCTTCTAGACACTTCGGCGGAGCTTGTCAACGAAACGGCGAGCCTGTGGATACCCGGCAAGGCCACTGGACGATCACCGGCCGGCACTGGCCATGGCGCGTTTTTCGCGCCGACGCTGCACGGAAGACGGGATATTCATGCCTTCCCGGTATTTTGCGACCGTCCGGCGGGCGATATCGACGCCGCTCGCCTTCAACTGATCGACAATCGCATCGTCGGAAAGCACGTCCTCGGACTTCTCCTCGTCGATCATCTGGCGGATACGATCGCGCACCGCCTCGGAGGAATGCGCCTCGCCGCCCTCCGCCGAGGCGATGGCGGCGGTGAAAAAATAGCGCAGCTCGAAGACCCCGCGCGGTGTCAGCATGTATTTGTTGCTGGTCACCCGGCTGACGGTGGATTCATGCATGCCGATGGCGTCCGCCACCATGCGCAGGTTGAGCGGTTTCAGATGCCGCACGCCATGGGCGAGAAACGCGTCCTGCTGGCGCACGATCTCCGTCGCCACCTTGAGGATCGTCTTCGCCCGCTGGTCAAGGCTGCGCGTCAGCCAGTTGGCGTTCTGCAGGCAGTCGGAAAGGAAGTCTTTCTCGAGCTGGTTCTTCGCGTGGCTGGAAACATGGGCGAAATAGATCTGGTCGACCAGAACCCGCGGCAGCGTGTCCTGATTCAATTCGATGGTCCAGCTGCCGTCATTTGCCGTCCTCACCTCCACGTCCGCCACGATCGCATCGCTGGCGCCGCCGGAGAACACCGTGCCCGGACGGGGATCGAGCGCCTGGATTTCCGCCAGCATATCGAGCAGATCATCCTCATCGACGCCGCAGAGGCGCTTGAGCGTATGAAAATCGCGGCGCGCCAGAAGCTCGAGATTGGCAACGAGCGTTTTCATGGCCGGATCCAGCCGGTCCCGCACAGCCAGTTGCAGCGACAGGCACTCCGCCAGGTCGCGCGCAAAGAGTCCGGCCGGCTCGAAGGTCTGGCAAACGGCCAAAACCCTGTCGACGGAAGCCATGTCCGCGCCCAGCCGGTCGATGACCTCCTGTGTCTCGCTGCGTAGATAGCCTGCCTCGTCCAGCCCATCCGCCAGTTCAGCGGCGATCAGACGGTCGGCCGGCTGGACGAAGCCCAGCGCGATCTGCTCGGCCACGTGGTCCCGCAGGGTCGTCCTGACCGCGGCCATGTTTTCCATGGCGAAGGCGTCGGAGGCGGGACCATTGCCGGTGGGAGCCGACTTCCATTGCGCCGAAAGATCGGGGCCCAGCCTTTCGCTAACGCCCGGATCGTCCGGGAAAAGGTTTTCCAGGGATGAATCGAGTTTTTCTGAGATTGCCTCGGAAGACCAGGCCGTCTCCCCTTCGAACCAGTCTCCTTCAGCAGCCGCGCTCGCATCGGTATCGGCCGCTTTCAGGGCTTGGTCGCTGGCGGCGTCGTCCTGAGGGTCGGCGCGCTCGATGAGCGGATTGCGCTCGATCTCTTCGTCGATGAAGCGCTCCAGCTCCGCATGCGTGAACTGCAGCAGCCGAATCGACTGCATCAGCTGCGGCGTCATCACCAGCGACTGCGATTGCCTCAACTGTAGTTTGGCGGTCAGCGCCATGGCCTTGGATCAACGCCCTTCACGCAAAAAACTTCTGCCCGGCATAGAAACTGGCCCGGCTTTTGCTTGTCAAGGCAAATAGCGCCGCCGACGGCGGTTCCGACCGCGGGAGAACCGAAAAGCAGCAGCGATTTTGGACGGGGAGCGCCAGCATGGCGCATTCACGGGAAGCGACGGATAGCGGGTTTCAGCTGCTCAGAGCGTGAAGCCTTCGCCGAGATAGAGGCGGCGCACATCGGGATTGGCCACCACTTCCTCGGCCTTGCCGTGGGTCAGCACCTCGCCGGCATGGATGATGTAAGCCCGGTCGATCAGGCCGAGCGTCTCGCGTACATTGTGGTCGGTGATCAGAACGCCGATTCCGCGTTGCGTGAGATGACGCACGAGTTGCTGGATATCGGCCACGGCAATTGGGTCGATGCCGGCAAACGGCTCGTCCAGAAGCATGTAGTTGGGCCGGCTGGCCAATGCCCGGGCGATTTCCAGACGCCGCCTTTCGCCGCCAGACAGCGACAGCGATGGCGCCTTGCGCAAATGGCTGATGTGGAATTCCTCGAGCAGAGCGTCGAGGCTTTTTTCGCGTTCCTTGCGGCTCTTTTCCACCACTTCCAGCACAGCGCGAATGTTCTGTTCGACATTCAGCCCGCGAAAGATCGAGGTTTCCTGCGGTAGATAGCCGATGCCGAGCCGGGCGCGGCGGTACATGGGCATGGAAGTCACATCGAAACCGTCGATCTCGATCGTGCCCTCATCCACCGGCACCAGTCCGGTGACCATGTAGAAGCATGTGGTTTTGCCGGCGCCATTCGGACCGAGCAAGCCCACCGCCTCGCCGGCGCGCACACCAAAGGAGACGCCGCTGACGACCTTGCGGCCCTTGTAGCTCTTGGTCAGCCCCTTGGCGATCAGGGTGCCCTTGAACTTGGCGCTTATGGCGGAATCCGAGGCCGGCGCGGCCGCGCCTTTCGAACTCCTGGATAGGAATCGCGGCAATGCAGTCACGGCCATCAGGGCTTCTGTGAACCCGGCGTGATCGACATCATGACGCGGCCGCCCGAACCGGCCTTCGCGCAGCCATCGACCTGGGCGAGCCCGGTTTTCATCTGCACCGTCAGCTTGCAGCCGACCAGCACGTTGGGGCCTTCGGAGAGCACCACCTTCGAACCGGACAGGACAAGCACCTGGCTTTTCATGTCGAAGGTGCCTCGATCGCCAGTGGCGACCTGTGTATCCGACTTGATGTAGACCTTGTTATCGACTTCGAGGTGATCAATGTTGGCCGACCCGGTGGCAGCCGAGCCACCGTCCTTGGCGTAAAAGACTTTCATCGAGCCTGCCTTGAGCAGGGTCGGACCCTGGACAACGCTGACATTGCCGGTGAATACGGCCACATTGTCCTCCTGCCGGACCTCCAGCTTGTCGCTTTCGATCTGGATCGGCTTGTCGCCGCTCAGCTTCAGGCCCGACATGGTGCTGTTGGCAGCGTTGGCATTCGCGCCGTCGGACTGTGCGAGCGCCGGTACGGCCCCTGCCAGCATCAAGGCCGTAGCCGCAGCGATAAGCCTGATCGAACTACTGGGCCGCATTCGTCTCTCCGCTTTGATTTTCGGCCGTCTTCAATTTGGCCGGATCGATGTTGACGCGCACCCGCTTCTCGAAAATCAGGATCTTGCCGTTGTTTTCCACCGACATCGTATCCGAACTGATGCGCGATCCGTCGCGGGTGATATCGACAGGATCATTTGTCTTCATATTGCCTTTGCCCATGTCAAGGAAGGCCGATTTCAGTTTGACCACCATGCCGTCATTGGTGCTGACCGTAACCGCGCTGTCGAGATCGATGGTGTTGTTCTCGCGGTCGTAGATGCCGCGGGCAGCGTTGATCGTGGCCGTTGTCTTCTCGTCGATCGGCAGCTTGGCGTCGATGCCTTCGAGTTCGATGATGTTTTCCTTGGAAGCGTCCTGCACGGCCCTGATAGCATTCATGGAATAGGGCAGGTTCTGCTTGGTAAAGCCCTCAAGCTTTGGATTGGCCATCACAAGCTTGCCGTCGCTGAAAGCGCTGTTTTCCGTTTTGACCGGAACGGCGGCCGGCGCCACCATGTAGGAGTAGACCGGAAACGCGATGGCGATGATCGCGGCGGCCAACGGCAGCGCCAGCTTCAGGAACCGCACGCGCTGCGAATGCCGCTGGGCATTGCCGAAGGCAACCTCCAGCCCGGACGTGTCATTGGTCGTGGCAGTCACGTCCTGCTCCACATTCTTCGCTTTGGTCGGTCGCGCCAAAATCCAATCTTTCCGGCAATTCGCCGCGTCTATGTCGCCTACAGTTTGTGTTGCCGGGCCCTGCGAACAAGCACAACCCGAAGAAAGTCGCAAAAATATGTCTGCTTCGCTGCCTGAACGCCTGCGCGTTCGGCCAGCCTGCGCGAAACCTGACTGGCGAGACACGCTTTTCATGGTCGCGCGCGATCACAAACAGCCAGCCAAGGTTAATTTCCAGTGAACGCCCGCACGGCATTTCCGTCAAGGCCACCTTCAAGACCGGCCTTTTCAGGAAAGCGGTGGCGAGCGGCTGGCGGTTGCTCTAAAAGCAGCAGCTTGCGCAGACACGAGGCTGTTATGACAATCAGAGCCGAAGATTTGATCGACCGACGCCGCTTGCGGCGCAAACTCACCTTCTGGCGTGTGGCCGCGCTGGCCGTCGCCGCCGCCGGCGTCCTCGCCTTGGCGCTCTGGTTCTACCGAGAAGATATGGGCGGCTCGGCCGTTGACCACATTGCCAAGGTGAAGATCGAAGGCACGATCACCGAAGATGAGGAACTGATCGGGCGGCTGGAAAAAATCCGCGAATCGAAAAGCGTCAAGGGCGTCATCCTGACTATCGATTCGCCCGGCGGCACCACCGCGGGCGGCGAATCGATCTATGACGAGGTGCGCAAGCTCGCCGGCGACAAGCCGGTCGTCGCCCAGGTTGGCACGCTTGCCGCTTCGGCAGGCTATATGATCGCCAGCGCCGCCGACCATATCGTCGCGCGCAAATCCTCGATTGTCGGCTCGATCGGCGTCCTTATCCAGTTTCCCGACGTGACGGGTCTGATGGAAAAGGTCGGAGTCAAGCTGGAAGAAGTGAAGTCGTCGCCGCTGAAGGCGGAACCCTCGCCTTTCAACCCGACGACGGATGAGGAACGCGACATGGTTCGCAAGCTCATCCTCGACAGCTACGACTGGTTCGTCGGCATCGTCGCCGAGCGGCGGTCGATGACGCGGCCGCAGGTGCTGGCGCTGGCCGACGGTTCCATCTTCACCGGCAGGCAGGCGCTCACCAACAAATTGATCGATGCCGTCGGCGGCGAGCAGGAAGCCATCGACTGGCTGGCGACCAAAGGCGTCGACGAAAAGCTGAAGGTGGTCGAATGGAAGAATACGGAGAGCCGCGGCGGCTTCCTTTTCTCCAAGGCGCTGACCCAGACAATCGCCAAGGCTCTCGGCTTGCCCGAATACAGCGGTGACCTGGCGCGCGAACTTGGCATGGATCGCTTGTTCCTTGACGGTCTCGTCTCGGTCTGGCACCCTTGAATTCCGTTCGATAGAATGAAAAACCGAATAAAATCATCCTCCTAATTTTGACTTCATCGTTTTCACGGGGAACGTCGGCATGATCAAATCCGAGCTTGTGCAAATCATTGCGACACGCAATCCACACCTGTTTCTGCGCGACGTGGAGAATATCGTCGGCGCCATTTTCGACGAGATTACCGATGCCCTTGCCGATGGAAATCGTGTCGAATTGCGGGGCTTCGGCGCCTTTTCGGTCAAGAACCGGCCAGCGCGCACCGGCCGCAATCCGCGCACCGGCGAATCGGTCGAGGTCGAGGAGAAGTGGGTGCCGTTCTTCAAGACCGGCAAGGAATTGCGCGAGCGGCTGAACGGCGGCAAATAACGCCGCCAATCGCCGCGCCCAACCGGAAACGCAGCCCGGACAACGCTACCATGTTCAACCGCTTCCTGCTGATCGTCGTCTTCGTGCCGCTGGCGGTCATCCTGATCGCGCTGGCGGTGGCGAACCGGGAGCTGGTTGCCTTCACCATCGATCCGTTCAATCCCGGTAATCCGGCCCTCACCGTGACCCTGCCGCTGTTCATCTTCCTGTTCGCCGCGATTGCGCTCGGCATGGTCATCGGCAGCATGGCGACCTGGATCCGGCAGGGGCGCTACCGCAAGCTGGCGCGCCAGCGCGGCGTTGAGGCCGAAAACCTGCGCCAGGCAGTCGCCGCCCGTCCACCGGTGGCGCAAGGACCGGCTTTGCCCAAGCCGAACGGACCATAGGCGCGCGCTTGCACGACGGATTATCCTGATGCTGACCATTTCGGCCGCCGAGGTCGACCGGGCGCTGACGTTTCCGGGCCTGGTCGAAACCCTGCGCTCCGCCTTCCGCGAGGGAGCGGTGCAGCCCGTCCGGCACCATCATGCGATCGAGCGCCCGCCCGGATCCGGCTCGACGCTTCTGCTGATGCCGGCATGGACTGATTTCGACAATGCCGAAGCATCAAAGGACGGCCATATAGGGGTCAAGATCGTCACCGTCTCGCCAGACAACAATGCAGTCGGAAAGCCGGCGGTGATGGGTCTCTATTTGCTGTTGAACGGCGCGACAGGCGAACCGCAGGCGCTGATCGATGGCCAGAGGCTGACGCAGTGGCGCACGGCCTGCGCTTCGGCGCTGGCCGCCGACTATCTGGCGCGCGGGGATGCCTCGCGGCTGCTTGTGATCGGCGCCGGCGCGCTGGCGCCCTTTCTCGCCAGAGCTCACGCCGCGATGCGGCCGATCACCTCCATCCATATCTGGAACCGCACGCCGGCCAATGCGGAAAAGATCGTCGATGACCTGCGGGCTGACGGGTTTTCAGCCGAGGTTGCGACGAATCTCGACGCCGAACTGGCCGGGGCCGACATCGTCTCCTCCGCGACCATTTCGGCAACCCCCCTCGTCAGGGGCGCGCTGCTCAAGCCCGGCGCGCATGTCGATCTGGTCGGCGGTTTCACGCCGGCGATGCGCGAGGCGGATGACGATGCGATCCGCCGCGCCCGCGTCTATGTCGATACCCGCGCCGGAGCCACCAGGGAAGCCGGCGACATCGTCCAGCCTCTCGCTTCCCGAGTGCTTGCACCAGAGGCGATCGTCGCGGATCTCGCCGAATTGGCGCGTGGCGAGAAAAAGGGACGGGAAAGCGGCGCCGAGATAACGCTGTTCAAATCTGTCGGCGCGGCCCTTGAAGACCTCGCCGCGGGCATTGCCGTCTATGAGGCTCTCAGATAGATGCAGCCTGACGGCGCGGCTTCACAAGCCGACCGCGCACCGACCGATGTCACGTCCCTGGAGCACTCTCATGAACCGCAATGGTCTTTATGCCGTGATCGGCGCGCTGATTGTCGCGGTCATCGCGCTCGGCATCTATGTCTACCGGGAAGAACAAAAACCTGAAGGCGTCGAGTTGAAAATCGACGACAGCGGCATCTCGATTCAGAAAAATTGACGGCCGGCCGCTCAGGAGGCGGTCAAACACGTCCTTCAGCGTTTTGGATCAGCTTATTGGGATTCGCTTGCCGGCCGGTTTTGCGGGGCCCCGCGATAGGCGTCCCGGCCGATAGGGGATTGCGCCCGATCCCTCAAAAGACCTGTGATCCGCGCAAAGCTCGAGAAGGACTTACGAGCCTCCTCGGCGCTCATCTGGCCATTCATGGCCGCGGCGCAGCAGTTCACGGCGCATAGATAAACAGGGCCCCGCCTGCCGACAGGCCAATTCCTCAGGAAAACAGTTGCTCCGGCGACACTGTCGATTTCCTGGACAGGGTGACCGGAGCCGAGTGATACACGCACCGGCGAGAAGAACTGCAGGCGATCCATAGGCAAGGCCTCCCGAAGTTTTTATTTTTAAGAGACAACCCTATTAAACTCTCAAAACGACAGCCAGTTCCAGAAAATTTTCAGAAAGATTAAACGGCAACCGAGCGACGGCCCGCCTTTGCGGGCGAGCCGTCGGGACATGGAGGGACATGTCCGTGATCCTAATGGAAAAGGATCGCCCGGCAGAACGTCGAGCCGGCGCAGCAGTTCCATGGCAGTGGAAAGAATCTTCGACGGCTGAGGCCTCGGCGGGCTTAACCCGCCCTTAAACCGCCGCATCTAGTCTTCACCCGGAACGCCATCGGCACAGGGACGTAAGGGCGCATGGCGAACCGCAGGGACAGACGCATCGAGCCGAGCTTCGACGGTCCTTCAAGGACTGGTTCGTCGAGCGGCTTTTCGGTGCGGGAGGAGGACCGCGTCGTGCCGTCAAATCGGAAATCTCCCGCCAAGCGCAAGAAGTCCAAGGCCCGGTCTTCCCGTCGTGGCAGCAGCAGGCGCGGATTGTTCGGTCTGTTCGGCCGCCTGTTCTACTGGTGCTTCGTGCTCGCCATCTGGGGCGGCATCGCCGCCGCCGGCATCGTCGTCTACTATGGCGCGAAAATGCCGGCCGCCACGACATGGTCGATCCCGGACCGCTCGCCCAACATCAAGATCGTTTCCGTCGATGGCCAGCTGATCGCCAATCGTGGCATGAGTGGCGGCGAGGCTGTCGGTCTGCATGAAATGTCGCCCTACATCCCCCAAGCGGTCATCGCCATCGAGGACCGGCGGTTCTATTCGCATTTCGGCATCGACCCGATCGGCCTGACCCGGGCCATGGTCACGAACGTCATGGGCGCACGCTTCACCCAGGGCGGCTCGACGCTGACTCAGCAATTGGCCAAGAACCTGTTCCTGAAGCCCGACCGCACCGTGGAACGCAAGGTCCAGGAAGTGCTGCTCGCCCTTTGGCTGGAGCAGAAGCACACCAAGGACCAGATCCTCGAAATGTATCTCAACCGGGTCTATTTCGGTTCGGGCGCCTATGGTGTCGAAGCCGCTTCCCGCCGCTATTTCGGCAAGAGCGCGCGCGACGTGACGCTGGCCGAGGCCGCACTTCTGGCAGGTCTGCTGAAGGCCCCATCGCGCCTGTCGCCTGCCCGCGATCCCAAGGCTGCCGAGGAGCGCGCCCAGCTCGTCCTCGCAGCCATGAAGGACGAAGGCATGGTCAGCGACAAGGAACTGGCCCGCGCCATGAGTGCGCCGGCGACGCGCGCCGCTTCCTACTGGACGGGGTCCGAGAATTACGTCGCCGACACGGTTATGGAGGAACTGCCCGACCTTATCGGCGATGTGCGCAGCGATATCGTCGTCGATACGACGGTGGATCTCAACCTGCAGAAGCTCGCCGAGGACTCCATCCGCCGGCTGATCGACGAGAAGGGCAAGAAACTCGACGTCAGCCAGGGCGCGCTGGTGTCGATCGACAATTCCGGCGCCGTGCGCGCCATGGTCGGTGGCTATGATTACTCCACCAGCCAGTTCGACCGTGCCTCGGAAGCCCGTCGCCAACCGGGTTCGGCTTTCAAGCCGTTCGTCTACATGGCTGCGCTGGAGGCAGGCCGCACCCCAGACAGCGTGCGCAACGATGCGCCGATCAAGATCGGCAAATGGACGCCAGCGAATTTCGACGGCAAGTATTTCGGCAAGGTCACGCTGGCGACGGCGCTGGCCAAGTCGCTGAACTCGGTCGCGGCGCAACTGACGATGGAAGTCGGGCCGGATGCCGTGGTCGAGGCCGCGCACCGCATGGGCATCCAGTCCGACCTGCAGAACAACACGTCGATTGCGCTCGGCACCTCGGAGGTCACGCCGCTGGAGCTGACCTCCGCCTATGTGCCCTTCGCCAATGGCGGCTACCGGCCTGAAATCCATTTCATCCGCCGCGTGACGACGACCGAGGGCAAGCTGCTCTACGCCAATGACGGCGGCAGCGCGCCACGCGTCGTGCGGCCGGAAGTGGTCGGCATGATGAATTCGATGATGACCGGAACGGTCGAGATCGGCACCGCCCGGAAAGCCGCTTTCGGCTGGCCTTCGGCCGGCAAGACCGGCACCAGCCAGAATTCCCGCGATGCCTGGTTCGTCGGCTATACCGCCAACCTCACCACCGGCGTCTGGTTCGGCAACGATGACGGCAAGCCGATGAAGCGCGTTACCGGCGGCGCGTTGCCGGCGCAGGCCTGGCATGAATTCATGATGGCGGCGCACAAGGGCGTTCCTGTCGCGCCGCTGCCGGGAGCCTGGAAATCGTCGCCGCCCGCCGACACCATCGTGCGCAGCGACCCCTCCGGCAAGCTGCCGCCGGCAATGGTCCCGCAGGCGGATGTCGGCGCGCAGCAGGATGCGGCAGCACAGCCGCGCCGCGCCCCAAGACCCGCGCGCTCGGTCGATGGCGGCGGTTTCGGCATGCCTGATGACGATGAGCCGACCGCCTCGATCAACCGGCCGGTGCCGCCCGGCGACGTCGGCGGACCGCTGAAGAAGCGGCAGACCTCCATCCTCGACATCCTGTCGGGCGGCTGAGACCTCGCAGCTGAGGGCATAACGGGCTCGGACGCCGTTCAGGAAGAACCTGCTGGTATCTGTCGCAGGTCTGGTTACAGCCGCACGCTTCCGCTACATGTCATCGCTGGAGACAGCGATGACGCAGACCGACACCAGAAAGACGATCGTGCTGACCGGCGCCAGCCGTGGCATCGGCCATGCGACAGTCAAGCGCTTCTCCCGCGAGGGCTGGCGGGTCATCACCTGTTCGCGACAGGCATTCGCCGACAATTGCCCCTGGCCGGCCGGCCCGGAGGATCACATCAAGGTCGACCTCGCCGACCCCGAAGATGTTGGCGTCGCGGTTTCAGAGATACGTCATCGGCTTGAGGTCAATGGCGGCCAGCTTCACGCCCTCGTCAACAATGCCGGCATTTCGCCGAAGCTGAAGGACGGCAACAGCCGCATGGACTCCATCGATACGCCGATGCATGTCTGGCGCGATGTGTTTCAGGTGAATTTCTTTGCCCCGATCATGCTGGCGCGCGGGCTGTTCAAGGAACTTGCGGCGGCAAAGGGTTCTATCGTCAATGTCACCTCGATCGCCGGTACCCGCGTGCATCCTTTCGCCGGCACCGCCTATGCGACCTCCAAGGCGGCGCTGGGTTCGCTGACCCGCGAGATGGCGCATGATTTCGGCCCGCATGGCATTCGAGTCAATGCCATCGCTCCCGGTGAGATCGACACGGCCATCCTGTCGCCCGGCACGGACAAGATCGTCGAGACCATCCCGTTGCGGCGGCTCGGCGCGACGGCGGAAGTCGCCGACATCATCTATTTCCTGTGCTCCGAGCAGGCTTCGTATGTGACCGGCTCGGAAATCCATATCAATGGCGGCCAGCACGTATAGCCAACGCTGGCTGGCCTCAAAGACTACGCTGTGAGCGACGTCTGCGGCACCGCGGGCTTATCCTCCTCGCCCACGAGCGCCGGCTCGGCCCTGCCGCTCAGCACCGTCTCGACGATGCCGCGCGCGATTTCGCGCTCGCCCATGATCACCGTATCCGCCCCGAGCCCGGTCAGATGCTCGACCTCGGCATCGGAATGCGCCCGCGCAATGACTGAAATCGCCGGGTTGGCGGCCCGCGCGCGCAGAATGATCTGGCCGGCCTCGAATGCGTTCGGTATGGCCAGAATCAGCCGCTCGGCGCCCGCGGCGTTGGCGGCGGCGAAAACATCACCGCGCGCGGCGTTGCCAGAAACGGTTTCTATTCCAGCGAGCTTCAACTGCGCCAGCACCTTGTCCGCGTCCTCGATGACCAGGAATGGCCGTCCGGCCAGCTTCAGCGCCGTCCCCACCAGACTGCCCACACGGCCATAGCCGATCAGGATCGTATGGCCGGAAAGGTTCGTCGCCGGCGGCGGACCGTCCTCGGACAGCTTGGCCGAAGCGGCCGTTGCGGCGACCATGCCGGGTGCGGTCGCCGGCCCCGTGGGCCTTGCCGCGGCCTCTGGTTCTTTCGCGGGGGCGCGGCTTTCCAGCCATGGTTTCAGGCGGTCGATGGCGGCGAACATCACCGGATTGAGGACGATGGAGAGGATTGCGCCGGCCAGGATCAGGTCGCGGCCTTCTTCCGGCAGCAGATTGAGGCCAACCCCGAGCTCGGCAAGGATGAAAGAGAATTCGCCGATCTGCGCCAGGCTGGCGGAGATCACCAGCGCGGTCGCCGGCGGGTGGCCGAAAGCCAGCACGATCAGGAATGCCGCCGCCGATTTGCCGATCACGATGATGAACAGCGTCGCCAGGATGGGTGCCGGGTGCGCCAGCAAGCTGGTCGGATCGAACAACATGCCGACGGAGACGAAAAACAGCACGGAAAAGGCATCGCGCAGTGGCAGAGACTCTTCCGCGGCGCGATGGCTGAGTTCGGACTCGCTCATGATCATGCCAGCGAAGAAAGCGCCCAGCGCCAGTGAAACGCCGAACAGATGGGCTGCGCCGAAGGCGACTCCGAGCGCGATCGCCAGCACCGCAAGCCGGAAAAGCTCGCGCGAGCCTGTATGCGCGACATAGTGCAGGATCCATGGAATGACCCGGCGTCCGACGACCAGCATCACCACGACGAACGCGGCAACTTTCAGCAACGTCAGGCCGACTACGCCCCAGATGCCGTAATCCGCGGGCAGCGAAAACAGCCCACCCGTGGCATGCGCGGCGTCCGCTTCCTGCCCGCCCAGCACTCCCGCCAGCGCCGGCAGCAGCACCAGCGCCAGAACCATGGCGAGGTCTTCGACGATCAGCCAGCCGACCGCGATGCGGCCGCGCTCGGTCTCGATCAGCCGCCGCTCCTGCAGCGCGCGTAAAAGCACCACGGTGGATGCGACGGAAAGCGCCAGTCCGAAAACCAGCCCTGCGCCCATCGTCCACCCAAGCAGCCAGGCTAGGCCAGCGCCAAGCGCCGTCGCGAAGGCGATCTGCACGACAGCGCCCGGCACCGCGATAGCCCGAACGGAAAGCAAATCCTTTAATGAAAAATGCAGGCCGACGCCGAACATCAGCAGGATCACGCCGATCTCGGCCAGCTCCAGCGCCAGCCCCTGGTCGGCGACGAAGCCGGGCGTGTTGGGGCCCACCAGCATGCCAGCGATGAGATAGCCCACCAGCGGCGGCATGCGGAACCGGTTTGCGATCGCGCCGAAGACGAATGCCAGCCCCAGACCGGCGACTATTGTGGCGATAAGGGGCGTGTCATGCGGCATTGTCTATGGAGCGCCTTTCAAAATACTGATGTGGGATGCGCAACGGAACCCCGCCGCTCCCGCCAATATGGTAGACGGTGCGGGGGGCGCGCAACCCTTGAAAGACGTTAAACTTGAGGGTTTTGCTAGAATTTAAGCCGATACGGTGGCTGTTTCGGCTTCACGCCGCCTTGAGGACCTGCTCGATATCCCAGACCGGCTGGTTGGTCAGCGTCTTGACAATCTCCGCCTTGACCTTGTCGGAAACCTCCTTGTGCAACTTCTTGCGCATTGCGCCCAGAACCTGCGGCGGCGCCACCAGTACGATCTCCTCGAACTCGCCGCGATGCGCCAGCTTGTAAAGGCGCTCCGCGATCTCTTCGCCGAAGCGCTCCTTGCTGAGGCGGTGCCAATCCGTCTCCTCATAGGCGCTGTTGTGTGATGAAGGTCCATCGCTGTGGCGGCCCGGCCGTTCGACACCCTGCTCGCGCGTGGCCGGATTCTCCTGCGTCATCTCGGTCGCCACCTTGAAATCGGGAAACCTGGCGTCGCCTTCGTTCTTCAGGAAGAGCGCCTTTTCGCCATCCGCCACGACCACCCAAAGTCCATGCTTCAGCACGATATTTTCCATGACACTTCCTTTCGAACGCTGCGCAACCCGCCCGGGTCCCAACGTCGGCGCGAGCAGGAATGTTCCGCCCGAGTGCGCGGCGTTGGCGCAACGTGATGGGAAGGGACCAATTTAATCTACTAATCTAATAGAAATTAGCACCGCATGTTTTGGACTTCTCGTGGCTTAGGGCTACAAACACGCGGCTTGGCCTCGCATGGGGGATGAAAATCCACCCCAGGCCGTGTTCTGGAATGTTTTTCTCCGTCTTTTTATGCAATCAGAAAATCGATTGCCTACACCGGAAGGGTGCGCGAGTGCGTTCCTTCTGCATGAAGACGCTTGCCGGTAGAACTGCTCGCCAGAACGAGATTTTGCAATGCAGCATGAGTCCCAGGAAAAGCCCAGGCTGAACGCCTTCCCCATCTTCATGCGGGTTGAGGGAGAAGTGGTGGCGATCGTCGGCAGCGGCGACGAAGCTCTGGCGAAAGCCCGGCTTCTCGGCCAGTCGAGCGCCAGCCTGCGGATCGTCGCCAAGAACGCTGAGCCGGCGCTTCTCGATTTCATTGCCCGGCACCGCGCGGTCCACGTCGAGGCCGACTATGCGCACGAGCATCTTGAAGGTGCGGTGATGGTGTTTGCCGCCACCGCCGACGAGACGCTGGACACAAGGATCGTCGCCGACGCGCGCCGCATGGGCATCCCGGTCAACGCGGTCGACCGGCCGGAACTCTGCGATTTCTTCACGCCCGCTCTGGTCAACCGCGCGCCGTTGGCAGTCGCCATCGGCACGGAAGGCGCTGGCCCGGTCCTGGCCCAGATGATCCGCGCGCGAATAGACCAGATGCTGTCGCCGTCGCTCGGCGCGCTGGCCGGACTCGCTGCCTCGTTCCGAGATGCCGCCGAAACACTGTTGCCGAGGGGCAATCCTCGCCGCCGTTTCTGGTCGGATTTCTTCAGCGGGCCGACGGCGCGGGCCGTCGCTGCGGGAAACCTTTCGCTTGCGCATGACGCCGCAACCGAACTGCTCCTTTCCAGGACGCCTGCTGTGGGTCATATCGCGCTGGTCGGCGCAGGCCCCGGCGCGGAAGACCTGCTGACGTTGAGGGCGCAGCGCCTGCTCATGGATGCCGATGTCATCGTTTTCGACGCGCTGGTGCCGGAAGCGGTCGTCGCCATGGGCCGTCGCGATGCCGAGCGCATGCCGGTCGGCAAGCGCAAGGGCTGCCATTCCAAGAGCCAGTCCGAGATCAATACGCTGCTGGTCGCCCTTGGCCGCGAAGGCCGGCGTGTCGTCCGCCTGAAAAGCGGCGATCCGCTCGTCTTCGGCCGCGCCGGCGAGGAAATGGCCGCGTTGCGCGACGCCGGCATTTCCTACGAGGTCGTGCCGGGCGTCACCGCGGCCTTCGCCGCCGCCGCGGATTTCGAACTGCCGCTGACGCTGCGCGGCGTCACCTCGTCGATGGTTTTCACCACCGGCCATGACTTGAAGGGCGGCACGCTGCCCGACTGGGCAAAGCTTGCCATTTCCGGCGCCACCGTTGCTGTCTATATGGGTCGTTCGGTTGCCGCCGAAGTCGCGGGGCGTCTGATCGAATCAGGCCTTTCGCCCGACACGGCGGTGGCGGTGGTCGAAAACGCCAGCCTGTCCAATCGCCGCCGCTTCCATGGCACGCTGGCCGATTTGCCCTCGCTGGAAGCGCGCCGCGATCTGAGCGGACCCGTCATGACCATCATCGGTGATGCTGTCGCCGGCGCAAATTTCGATCGCTCCGAGGCGCTGGTCGCACAGAAGCCAACTGTATTCGGGCAGGACGAAGCCTTGGTCAGCGCCGCGGAAGGAAAAGCCCGATGAAGATCCTCACCGGAAACCGCCTGACAGACGGCGAAGCTGTCTGGTATGGCAACGGCGCCTGGCTCGAAACCATCGACAAGGCCGATCTAGCCGACGACAAGGCGGCCGAGGAAAGGCTGGAGGCCATCGGCGCCGCCGCGCTCGCCAACAATGTCGCCATCGACATCAATCTGGTCGATGTAAACGTGGTGGACGGTGTCATCGAGCCGCTGCGCCTGCGTGAAAGAATCCGTGCCGCCGGCCCAACCAATCGCCTCGATCTCGGCAAGCAAGCGGATCATGGATCCGTGCCTGCAGCCTAGAAAGACAAGCCAGCGGGCGGACGCGCCCGGAAAGACGAAACGCAATGTACCGATACGATGAATTCGACCATGAATTTGTGAAGGCCCGGGTCGCCCAGTTCAGCGACCAGGTCCAGCGCCGCCTTGTCGGCGAGATCACCGAAGACCAGTTCCGGCCGCTGCGGCTGATGAACGGTGTCTATCTGCAGTTGCACGCCTATATGCTGCGCATCGCAGTGCCCTACGGCACACTGAATTCGAAGCAGCTGCGTATGCTCGGCCATATCGCCCGCAAATATGACAAGGGCTACGGCCATTTCACCACGCGCCAGAACATCCAGTTCAACTGGCCGGCGCTCTCGGATATGCCGGCCATCCTCACCGATCTGGCCAGCGTCGAGATGCACGCCATCCAGACGAGCGGCAACTGCATCCGCAACGTCACCGCCGATCATTTCGCCGGCGCCGCCGCCGACGAAGTCGCCGATCCTCGCCCCTATGCGGAAATCCTGCGCCAGTGGTCATCGGTGCATCCGGAATTTTCCTACCTGCCGCGCAAGTTCAAGATTGCCGTTACCGGAGCGGAACGCGACCGCGCCGCAATCCAGACGCACGACATTGGCCTGCATCTTAAGAAGAATGCCGATGGCCAGCTTGGCTTCGCGGTCTATGTCGGGGGCGGCCAGGGCCGGACGCCGATGGTGGCGAAGAAAATTCGCGACTTCCTTCCGGGAGAGCACCTGCTGTCCTACTGCACCGCGATCCTGCGTGTTTACAACCTCTACGGGCGTCGCGACAACAAATACAAGGCGCGCATCAAGATCCTCGTCCACGAGACGGGGGCTGATGAAATCACCCGTCAGGTCGAGGCCGAGTGGGAAGCGCTCAAGGACGGCGAATTGAAGCTGCCCGAAGCCGACATCAAGGCCATCGACGCTTATTTCGCGCCGCCGGCGCTGCTCGACCGCCCCGACGGCGACGATGCAGTGAAACTGGCGCGGCTCGATTCGCGCTCTTTCAGCGAATGGCTGGACCAGAACGCCGTCACCCACCGCCATCCCGACTATGCGGCGATAACGATATCTCTGAAGGGCATCGGCGAAGTCCCGGGCGACGCAACTGCCGAGCAGATGGAGGCGGTCGCAGACATTGCGGAGAAATATGCGTTCGATGAACTGCGCGTCAGCCATGAGCAGAACCTGATCCTGCCGCATGTGGCGCGCGCCGATCTCAAGGCTGTTTACGATGCTCTGGTCGAGATCGGATTGGCGACGGCCAACTCGAACCTCATCACCGACATCATCGCCTGCCCTGGCCTCGATTATTGCGCGCTTGCCAACGCCCGCTCCATTTCGGTTGCGCAGGACATTTCACGGCGCTTCGCTTCGCTGGAGCGGCAGCGTGACATCGGCGAGCTGAAGCTCAAGATTTCGGGCTGCATCAATGCCTGCGGTCACCATCATGTCGGCCACATCGGCATCCTCGGCGTCGAGAAGAAGGGTTCCGAGCTCTACCAGGTGACGCTGGGTGGTTCCGCCGACGAGAACACCAGCGTCGGCGATATCGTTGGACGCGGCTTCGAGCCGGAAGAGATTACCGACGCCATCGAGAAAATTGTCGATACCTACCTGGCGATCCGGCTCGATCCTTCCGAGAAGTTCATCGACACCTATCGCCGGATCGGCCTCGCACCGTTCAAGGAGGCGCTCTATGCTGGCGAAACCAAGGCCGCTTGACCGGATCGAATCCGCCGAGGCGGGAGCTGTCGCCCAGGCCGCCCAATTCGAGGCACTTTATGGGCATCTCGATGCGCGCGAGGTCATTGAACGGTCCGTGCGCGAGCTTTTCGCTGGCGAGATTGCCGCGGTATCCTCCTTCGGCGCCGATTCCGCCGTTTTGCTGCACCTGATTGCCGAGGTCGATCACAGCCTGCCGGTCCTCTTCCTCGATACGGGCAAGCATTTTGGCGAAACGCTCGAATATCGCGATGCGCTGGCGGCCGATCTCGGACTGGAGCATATCGAGGTGCTGACCCCCGACGACGCAGCACTGGCGCGCATCGATCCGACCGGCAAGCTGCACGAGACCGACACAGATGCCTGTTGCGACGTTCGCAAGGTGGAGCCTATGGCACGCGGCGTTGCGCCATATCGCGCCTGGTTTACGGGCCGCAAGCGCTTCCAGGCTTCGACCCGGGCCGCGCTTCCTGTCTTCGAGGCGGTTGGCCCGCGCATCCGCATCAATCCGCTGGCGAAATGGACCACCGCCGATCAGGCCGACTATATGCGCGCGCATGCGCTGCGCGAAAACCCGCTCGTCGCCTATGGCTATCTGTCCATCGGCTGCTTTCCCTGCACCGAGCCGGTCAAGCCCGGCGAAGATGCGCGCAGCGGACGCTGGGCCGGCCAGGCAAAGACGGAATGCGGCATCCATCTCTCAGGGCTGGAGCAGTCGCTGACCGGCCCGTCGCGTTGACAATTTGAACCTTGCGCCTGTCGTGGCCCTTCGAACGGCTGCGGCAGGCTGGAAACTTGCCAAAGAATAGGCCATATGCTCGCCCTCATGACCGACGCCAACGCTGAAACCAACGTGCCGCCCGCGCCGCGCCTATGGACGCAGGAGGGCTTTCGCGAGGATGAGTGGACACATGCCGAGGGCAGCGGAGCGCTTGCCGGGAACGGTCGTTTCATATTGCCTCTGGCGGCCTTTCTGGACCTGGATCCGCAGGTCCGCATCTCGGCGCGCGAGCGGCTCGGGGTGCAGTTGCAGCCTGGCGACGAACTTGGAAAGATCGTCGGCCTGCTCGATCAATTGTCCCTGGTTGCGCTGGCCTTCCCTGCTTTTACCGATGGTAGGTCCTTCTCAAAGGCGGAACTGTTGCGCAGCCGTCACGGCTTCACGGGCGCCGTGCGCGCCACCGGCCAGGTGCTGGTCGATCAGTTTCCGCACATGCTCCGCGTCGGTTTCGACGAGTTCGAAATCGTCAATCCGGTGTTGCTGAAGCGCTTGGAGGAAGGCCGCACTGACGGCTTGCCGCTTTATTATCAGCCGGCGGCGAAGCCTGCCGGTGCGGCGGGCAAATATTCCTGGCGCCGTAAACCCATCGGCTGACAGGTGTCGTCGAGTATGCGGCGACTTTGGTAACGCTGGTTGGGTTTGAAGAGCTGCTAGTCGCGGCGTGAATTGCTTTCCATGCCGTCGAGACGCTCAAGCAATTCCTGCAGATGGTCTGGAATGTCCGAAACCACCCTGAAGGACGGCATGACGCGAGCAAGATGCCTGCTCGTCTTGTCGCGTACCTGACGCCGAATTTCGGCGGCCACCTTGCTCCCCCTCTCATGTGTGTTGCCGTTCATTGTCTCTACCTCGTGGTTGGTTGGAGAACTCACCCAGCGGTAGAATCGTTCCCCTAATAGGCGACAAGCACAAGTCGGAAGCCGATTCACGGTAAAATTTGACTTAATTTGTAATCTGTTGCGAGTTCCACGGGTGGTGTTGGATTGCCCTCCATCCCGGCTTTACCCCTTGATTTTTGGCCTTCGAACATCGATATCGGGCGCAATCATTCAGTTTGTATGACAGACGGGAAACCGATGAGCGATCGCGCGAAGGACGAAAGAACACTGGCTGAAGAGCAGGCGGTTGAAGATGCCGCTGAGCGCAGCGAAGGCGGTATCGACGGCGACTACGAGGCGCTTCTGCGGCTGATGAAGGAAAACGACGAGTTGAAGGACCGCGCTTTACGTGCGGCAGCCGAGATGGAAAACCTGCGCCGCCGCACCGCGCGCGACGTTCAGGATGCGCGGGCCTATGCCGTGGCCAATTTCGCCCGCGACATGCTGTCGGTATCCGACAATCTGCGGCGCGCCATCGATGCCATTCCGGAGGAGGCCAAGGCTTCCGGCGATGTGGGCTTCAAATCCCTGATTGAAGGCGTCGAGATCACCGAACGTTCCATGCTTTCGACACTGGAACGCCATGGCGTGAAGAAGCTGGATCCGCAGGGCGAGAAATTCGATCCGAACTTTCATCAGGCAATGTTCGAGGTGCCCAATCCAGAGGTTCCGGCGAACACCGTCGTTCAGGTCGTGCAGTCGGGCTATTCGATCGGCGACCGTGTTTTGCGGCCAGCCATGGTAGGCGTCGCCAAGGGCGGCCCCAAGCAGCCATCCACCGCATCGGTGGAGCCCGGCCCCGTCAACGAGCAAGCTGAAAAAGACGCGTAGAACGTCGGGGCATCCGCGCCGGCGCAATCGTCCCGTAACCCGGCTCGTACAACCCTTCAGCAATGCGCGCGGAAGCCCTTGACCACGACGGGGGCGGCGCGTTCCTATGGCGCGGTCGCACTCCGGCTGTCGGGCCCGCATGAACCTGATCACGCATCTGGACTATGCCGGCGTCGCCGTCTTCGCGGCGACCGGAGCGCTGGCCGCCTCGCGCAAGCAACTCGACATCATCGGCTTTCTGTTCCTCGCAAGCATCACCGGCATCGGCGGCGGCACGCTTCGCGACGTGATCCTCGACGTGCCGGTTTTCTGGGTCGGCAACCGCGACTATGTGCTGATTTGCGCCGCTGTCGCAGTGATCGTGTTTTTCACCGCCCACCGGGTCGAATCCCGTTACAGGCTGCTGCTGTGGCTGGATGCCATCGGCATTTCCGCTTTCGCGGTGATGGGCGCGTCCAAGGGCCTCGCCGTAACCGGCTCGCCCGCGGTTTCCATCATCACGGGCATGCTCACGGCCACCTTCGGCGGCATTCTGCGCGATCTTCTGGCCGGCGAACCGTCGGTGCTGCTCAAACCCGAGATTTATGTGAGCGCCACACTGGCAGGAGCCACGCTTTATACGCTGGGCGATGCGCTGGCCCTGCCCTCGCCGGTTTCGGGCGTCATCGGGTTTGCCGCCGCATTCCTGGTGCGGGGCGGAGCGCTGAAATTCGGCTGGTCGTTCCCGGCATACCGGAGCCGACCTGGCCGGCGTCCCGAGGATATTCCCTGACGCACGGCCCCCTATACGGCCAGCCGTGGGCTTTCCCCGCCATAGTAATTGACGTAGCGCGCGCCGATCTGCGCCACCGGCATCACGACATAGACATCCACCGTGGAAAATTCATCGTCGATGACGCAACCATCGCCGAAGCGCGCCCCGACCCGCAGATAGGCTTTTACCAGCGGCGGCATCGCCAGGATGGCCCGTTTGGCATCCACGGACTCGATCGGCATGAGGCTCATGGGATGATAGCGGTCCGCTCTCGCCCGTACATGCCAGTCCGGCGCGGTACGGCAATGATGGTTCAGATAGGTGAGCGCTTCGGCATGTGCACTGGGAACCACACCCGAAAAAGCGGCGCAGCCGATCATCACATCGACATCATAGTGATTGATGTAGGCCCATATTCCTTGCCATAGCGCCTCTATGGTGCGTTTGGATCGGTATTCCGGCAGAACGCACGACCGTCCGAGCTCGAGGAAGCGCTTGCCCGGATGGCGCGCGATGAGATGGCAGATGTCGAATTCGTCTTCGGAATAGAATGCGCCGGCGGCAAATGCCGTTTCCTGCCTCAGCAGCCTGTATGTGCCGACGATGCGGCGGTGTTCCGGCCCGACCAGGCTCGTGTCGAACACCAGCAAGTGGTCGCACACGGGGTCGAATCGGTCGGCGTCGCGGCGGTCCATCGCGTGCAGGTCGTCCTTGCGCGCGCCCATCTCGTCGTAGAAGACACGATAGCGCACTTCCTGCGCCGCCGCGATTTCAGCCTCGTTGCGGGCCAGCCGCACCTCAAGATTGCCGATGCGCCCCAGACGCGAGCCGGCGGATATCTCGTCTATCTTCACCTGAGTAAGCACGGCGCCTTCCCGCTTGGACGACTGCTTGTTGGCATGGCTAGATCGTGAACTCGACGCATGAACGGTTCTCCATCGCGCCATCCTCCACGGCGCGGGATACGGTGCTGGTGCGATAGGAATATGACAGTAGCGTGATAATCTGTGAGTAACAACGCTTCTTGCCGGCTAAGAGCACGGCGCGACACTGAAAATATCAGGCTGCGACCTGCTCGCGCAGCGCGTGGATCAGCGCATCGGGGTCGAGCGGCTTGGTGATGAAACCGCTGGCGCCGTGAGCCAGAACCGCATGGCGGGTTTTCTCCTGGCTGTCGGCGGAAAGCACCATGATCGGCATTGGCGCCATGCCGCTTTCTTCCTCATGACGCCGTATCGCGGTGATGGCGTCCATGCCGTCCATAACTGGCATATGAAGGTCCATCAGCACTATGTCGTAGCGGCGGGCGGCGCTGACCACCGCATCGATAGCGGCCCGGCCATTGTTCACGACGTCCACATCGTAGCCGGCTTTCTGCAGCGTCGATCTCACCAGCAATGCGTTGATCTCGTTGTCCTCGGCAATCAGGACCGACAGGTTCGGATGGCGATGGCTGGCGCCTGACACCGGGATGCGCGGCGGTTCGGCAATTGCCTTCGCCGTCATGCTGCCGCCCAGAAGCACGCGAAGCAATGTCTCGCTGCGAACCGGGCGCGCCAGAAACGTCGTGTAGCCATTGGCGCGGAATTCGCCCAACAAGCCGCGCTCCGATGGCGCGATCAGCGTGACGGCCTCGCAGTTCGAAAAGCCGGATTGACGCAGGCGGGTCAGTACCTGGCCGTCGTCCTCTTCCACGGCTGCATCGACAAGGAGCATGTCGCATTCGCCGCTCATGGAAGTTGCTTGGGCCGTCGTGGCGGCAATTCTGGCCACTCCGCCATGCGCCCGGATCGTTCCGGCAATGGCCTCGGCCTCGGTCATGTTGCGCGACAGCACAACGATCCGCCGCCCCTCGAGAAGCGTCCGGCGTTCCTGCATCTGTTCGACGGGATCGGTAGCCGGTATCTCGAAAACGAACTCGGACCCTTCCCCCAGTGCGCTGGCGACCGAGATCGATCCTTGCATGGCCGTCACCAGCCGCTTCGAAATAGCCAGCCCAAGACCGGCTCCGCCATGGGCTCTTGTCGAAGTGGTGTCGGCCTGCTCGAAATCCTCGAAGATGCGGTCGATATCGGCGTTCCGCAGTCCCGGCCCGGTATCGGAAACCGTGAACCGCAGACGGTCGCCCGTTTGCTCGAACACCCGCGATATCCTGACCGTGACACCACCGGTCTCGGTGAACTTGATCGCGTTGCCGATCAGGTTGAGGAGCACTTGGCGCACTCGGCCGGGATCGGCCGAAATCATCAGCGGAACGTCGGACTCCACCAGGCAGCCAAGGCCGATGCCCTTGGAATAGGCGCGGGAGGCGAGAAGCTCCACCACATTATCGACGATCTCGCGCGGCGACATCGGTTGCGGCTCGGGATCGAAACGCCCGGCCTCGATCTTGGAATAATCGAGCAAGTCCTCGATCAACGCCAGCAAGGCGCTGGCCGATGTCGACACGGCGGACACATAGGTGCGCTGTTCCGGTGAAAGCCTGGTATCGGCCAACAACTTCGCCATGCCCATGATGCCGTTCATGGGCGTGCGGATTTCGTGGCTGACGGTTGCCAGAAACCGTGATTTTGCCTGGCTGGCGAATTCGGCGCGCTCGCGCGCGCTGATCAGCGACGCCTCGGCGCGCTTGCGCGCGGTGATATCGCGAGCAATGGCGCGGTGCGAAACCGCCCCGCTTTCCTTGTCGCGGACGGAAAGCTCGATCCACGAGAACCAGCGTGGGCCGCCATTGGTGCGAATGACGACATCTGTCGAACTCAGGCATTCGTGATCGGAAAAGGCGGCGTCCGGAACCAGCCCGACATCGATGCCGAGTTCGGCCAGCGTCCTGTCGCGGAGAGATTGCGCATCCTCGCCGATCAGTTCGGCGAACACCCGGTTGGCATGAACGATGCGGCCGTTGCGGTCGCGATGGACAACGAGATCGCCCAGCGCGTCGATCAGTCCGCGGAACCGCTCGTCGCTCTCCTGCATCTCCCACATGCGGTCGGCGAGCGTTTCTATCTCCGCCTGGCTGCGTGCCGTCGTATCACCGAGCAGCAGGGCTGCACGCCGCTCCGCCACCTGCGATCGGATGTGGAGCGCCAGTCCGGCTGCGGCGATGGCGAGAAGGCCGACGGGAACGAAAAGCGGCGCACCATAGAGGAAGGAAAGTCCGGCCAGCACCAGCAACGCGACAAAGGTGAGGAAGGGCAGCCCTTCACCGCGTCCGGCCGGCAAGGCTGGGACGAGCGGCGGCGCATCTATGCGACGCCGGGCCGACGCTTCCTGCTGCGCATCCTCTGTAGACTCGATCAGGTCGGGCTCCATTCCGGCTTGGCGCCGGTGAGCGGGCATACTGATACGGAGAGATTAGAGAAGATTTCGGCAGATCATTCCAATTTTAGCGGTCGTTCCGTTTTCGACGAAAGAGGCTCCGCAAAAGCGCATATCCCGCTCTCGCATATCGACGACGACACGCCCCCTGATCCTGCCGTCGACAATGTCCCTGGCCGCGTCGGCGATGCCGCTAAAGCCGATCGTGGTGGACAATGCCGACAGTTTTGCCGTGTCGAGATCCTGGCGGATACGCCGCCATGCCTCGAGCCGCAGTGGCTTCGGCGCCATGACGGAATCGACGCCGAGCAAACAGACGCCGCGCAGGATGAACGGCGCGACGGACGCCGGCAGATCCATGCCTCCCGCCAGCCCGCAGGCGGCGATCGCGCCACCATAGGCGGTCATCGACAGGGCATTCGCCAGCGTCGTCGAGCCGACCGCATCGATGCCGCCGGCCCAACGTTCCCTGGCCAGCGGCTTGACCGGCCCGGTCAACTCGTCGCGCGTGATCACCTCCGACGCGCCGAGATCGATGAGATAGGCTTTTTCGGATTCGCGCCCGGTCGAGGCCACGACATGATAGCCGAGCCCGGACAGGATCGAAATGGCGACAGAACCGACGCCGCCGGCGGCGCCGGTTACCACGACTGGCCCGCGATGCGGCGAAATGCCGTGCCGCTCCAGCGCCATCACACACAGCATCGCCGTATAACCGGCGGTGCCGACCGCCATCGCCTCGTGCGCGCTCATGCCTTCGGGCAACGGCACCAGCCAGTCGCCGTTCACCCGCGCGCGCTGCGCATAGGCGCCGTGATGCGTTTCGCCGACGCCCCAGCCATTGAGGATGACCTTGTCGCCCTTGCGCCAATCCGGATGCGAGGAGGAAAGCACCGTGCCAGCGAAGTCGATGCCTGGGATGAGCGGCCAGCGGCGGATGACCGGCGCCTTGCCGGTGATGGCCAAACCGTCCTTGTAATTGACCGTCGTCGCCTCGACCTCAACCGTCACATCGCCGTCCATCAGGTCGGCTTCGGTAAGGTCCACGGTCGCAACCGACTGCTTTTTGTCCGCGTCGCGCGAAACGAGGATGGCTTTGAACGTGTCGGACATAGGTCTCTCCCGGATTGCTGCCGAGTGTGAAACACCAGTGGCGCTGAATCAATCGTTCGAAGGTTTAGGCTCACGGCGCCATGCAACGAACTCTTCGAGCACGACCAGCGCGGCGCCCACGCTGATGAACACGTCCGCCAGGTTGAAGACGGCAAACGACCAGACCGGCGTATGGAACAGGATGTAGTCGATCACATGGCCATAGACGGCCCGGTCGATCAGGTTGCCGAGCGCGCCGCCGACGATCAGCGCGAAGCCCACCCGGGCGATGACCTGGCCCGGCGTCGTGCGGGTGGCGAGATAGAGCACGAAGGCGGCGACAACCAGCGAAACGACGATGAGGCCGGTATCGCCGAACGACGACAGCATCGAAAAGGCGATGCCGGTGTTGTAAGTGCGGAACAGCGCCAGGAACGGCACCAGATCGACCTTCTCCTGGAACGCCAGAGTGGTCTCGACCAGATGCTTGATCCACTGGTCGAGCGCGATGGCGACCGCAACGAGCAGCAAATAAGGCGAAAGCGTTTTCAAGAAGCCGTCTCCGGGCCGAGTTTCAGCGCCCCGCGGCGGATCTCGAACAGCATGACCCCGGTGGCCACGGCAAGATTGAGCGAGTCTGCCCGGCCGGCCTGCGGGATGCGCAGGAGCTTGTCGCAGGTTGATGCCAGCTCTTCCGGCAGGCCCTGCTGTTCGTTGCCCATCATAAGCAGCACCGGCCCCTTCGAGAAATCGACCGACCGGTAGTCCACCGCGCCCTTCAGGTGCGTTCCGGCGACCAGGCCGGGAAAGGTCCGGCGCCAGGCGAGGAAAGCCTCGATCGTCGCCTTCGCCACTGGCATGGCAAAGACCGAGCCCATCGTGGCGCGCACCGTCTCGACCGAAAAAGGATCGGTGGTGTCGCCGACAAGAATTATGCCCTTGGCTCCAACCGCGTCGGCGGTGCGGATGACGGTGCCCAGATTGCCCGGGTCCCGGACCCTGTCCAGCGCCACCCACACGTCGCCGTTCGACGGGCGAACATCCTTCAGCGGCTGGTAGCGCTGCGTAAAGACGCCGACCACCATCTGCGGGTTGTCGCGGCGGGTGATGGCGGAGAGAACTTTTTCCGAAACTTCGAGCACGGTGCCGCCGGCAGCCACGGTGCGCGCAGCAACCTTTTCGACCGCCGCGTTGCCGCGGCCGGCCTTGGCGAAGACCAGCCTCCTGATCTGCCAGCCGAGATCGAGCGCGTCGATCACCAGCTTCAACCCCTCGGCCATGAAGGCGTTCTGTTGATCGCGGAATTTCTTCAAGGCCAGCGCCTTGATGTCCTTCACCAGCGGATTGGCAAGGCTGGTGACCTCCTTGACCTGGCCGGGCGCGCCTGCGTGCCGCTCGCTCATGCGGCGACCCAGCGCGAGAACAGCGATGTCGAAAGCGCCCGGCCGGCGGATTGTTCGCGGATAATGAGTTCGCCCGATTCAACCCGCCCGCCCATTCCGGCGAACGTATCGCGCATCAGCGCGTGAATGGCGAAGAACGAAGAGCGGATGGAATAGGCCGTCAGAACCACCGCGAGCGGCCTTGGCGACAGGATGGCGCGGCAAATGTCCGTCAGCGCCGGCAGATCCTCGAAAAGCTGCCAGACCTCACCCTTCGGTCCACGGCCATAGGCGGGCGGATCGAACAGCACGATGTCGTAGCGGCTGCCGCGCCGCTCCTCGCGCTCGGCGAATTTCATAGCATCCTCGACGATCCAGCGGATCGGCCTTTCCGCCAGCCGCGCCATCTCCTGGTTCTCCCGGGCCCAGCTGATCGCCTTCTTCGAGGCGTCGACATGCGTGACCTCGGCGCCGGCCCGCGCCGCCACCAGCGAGGCAAGCCCGGTGTAGCCGAACAGATTCAACACTTTCACGGGCCGCTTGGCAGACGCGATCAGTCCCGCCATGTGGTCCCAGTGCGACGCCTGCTCGGGAAACACCCCGACATGGCGGAACGAGGTGAAGCGGCCGAGATAATCGATACCGTCATGCTTCATCGGCCAGGTCTCGCCGAGCGGCTGGCCGGGAAAGCGCCAGCGGCCCAGGCCTTCCTCATCCGTATCGCCGGTGAAGACGGCGTCGGCATTCTCCCATTCCTTCGCCGGCAACGCGCGCTGCCAGATCGCCTGCCCCTCGGGGCGGACAATGCGGTACGGGCCGTATTGTTCGAGCTTCTGACCGGCCCCGCTGTCGAGCAGCGCATAGTCGGCATTGGGCGCCACCTCGAGGATCAGCGGCAGTTTTTCAGCGGGTAGCGCGCCTTCCCGGCGGGAAAGCCGGCGCGGCTCCGTCTTCGGCTGCGCCGGGCTTGCAATGACCGCAGAGGGCTTTTCCTCGCGCCGCATGTCGCGCGTCTGGCCCGGCCCTTGTGACGGGCGTGGCGGGCGGCTGTCGCGGCGTCGGTCGCGAGAGGATTTCAACAGGTGAGGTCTCCGAAGCGTTCAAACGCTTCTGCCACGACGCTTAGCGTGAGCCAAGCGGCAAAAGCGGGGAAGATCGGCGAACGCCGGCCTTCCGGCATCTGCATGGTGCGCGAGAAGGTGTGCGAACGTAGCCGGCGTCAGTCGCCGTCGTCTTCCGACGATGCGGGCCGCCAGGTGGTCGGCTCGACCTTTTTCTTGGTATGGCCATCGGTGTAGACCCACCAGGCCGAATCCTCAGCGTCCCAGCGGCCGATGGATTCGTTCATGACGCCATCGCCGTCGGTCCAGTAAACCGTGACGCGCGAGCCGTCCCTGGGGGCGCTCGATATCGGTTGCCGTTCAGCCATGATTGTCTCCCTCGAAGCCTGTCAAAACGCGCCCGGCGCGCCGCCGGTTCCCGTTTTTCCAGCGCTGGCTTCAGCTATGCGCGAAAATATCTTCCTCGTCCCAGCCCATCAGGTCGAGCTTGGCCCGCGTCGGCAGGAAGCGGAAGCAGGCGTCGGCTTCCTTGACGCGGTCGTCGCGCTGCAGCCGTCCCGCAAGCACCTCGCGCAGCCGGTGCAGGTAGAGAACGTCGGAGGCGGCATATTCCAGCTGTTCCGGCGACAGCGTCTCAGCCGCCCAGTCCGACGACTGCTGCTGCTTCGACAGGCCGACGCCCAGCAGTTCCCAGCAAATATCCTTGAGGCCGTGCCGGTCCGTATAGGTGCGCGTCAGGCGCGAAGCGATCTTGGTGCAGAACACCGGCTCTGCCATCGCGCCGAAGGCCTGGTAAAGCACGGCGATGTCAAAGCGCCCATAGTGGAACAGCTTGGTGATGCGCCTGTTGCGAAGCATGCTGACCAGGTTCGGCGCCCGCTTCTGCCCCGGCGCGATCTGGATGACGTCGGCGGTGCCGTCGCCCGGTGATATCTGCACCACGCACAGCCGGTCGCGGTGCGGGTTGAGGCCGAGAGTCTCGGTATCGATGGCAACCGCATCGACATCGTAATTCGACAGGTCCGGCAGGTCGCCCTTGTGGAAACGGATCGTATTCATCGGGAAGCTTTCAGCTTGTCAGGGCGTCGAGGATCCGCGCCCATGAGCGCTGACCCTTGTGGAACGATTTCAGGTCGTATTTCTCGTTCGGCGAATGGATGCGGTCATCCGGCAGGGCGAATCCGACCAGCAGCGATTCCATGCCGAGATAGCTGCGGAAGTCGCCGACGATCGGGATCGAGCCGCCGCCGCCGATCATCACCGCCTGCTTGCCCCATTCCTCCGTCAGCGCGTCTTTGGCGCCGGTCAGGAAAGGCGAATCGTAGGAGAGCTGGATTGCCGGCGAGCCGCCATGCTCGTGGAAATCGATGCTGCAGTCGGCCGGTACGCGCTCGGCGGCGAACTGGCGGAAAGCGGCGCGGATCTTCTTCGGGTCCTGCGCATGCACGAGGCGGAATGAAATCTTCGCGGAAGCCTCGGCCGCGATGACGGTCTTGAACCCCTTGCCGGTGTAGCCGCCGGTGATGCCGTTGAATTCGGCGGTGGGCCGCGCCCACAGAAGCTCCAGCACCGGACGGCCTTTTTCGCCGGCCGGTATCGACAGGCCGATCGGTCCGAGGAAGCTTTCGGCGGTTTCGCCCAAGGCTTCCCAGCCTTGAAGTATCTGCGACGGCGTTTCTTCAACTCCATCATAGAAGCCGGGGATCGTCACCCGGCCCTGTTCGTCGTGGATGTCAGCCAGCAGGTTTGCCAGGATGCGGATCGGGTTCGCGGCGGGGCCGCCATACATGCCCGAATGCAGGTCGCGGTTCGCCGCCTTGACGGTGATCTCCTCGCCCACCAGCCCGCGCAGTGACGTGCAGATGGAGGGCGTCTCCTCGTTCCACATGTCGGTATCGCAGACCAGCGAGAAATCCGCCTTCAGTTCCGCCGCATTGGCTTCGAGGAAAGGCCTGAGCGAGGGCGAACCGGATTCCTCCTCGCCCTCGAACAGGATGGTGATGCGGCAAGGCAATGAACCATGCACCGCCTTCCAGGCCCGGCATGCCTCGACGAACAACATCAACTGGCCCTTGTCGTCGGAAGAGCCGCGTCCGGTGATGATTTTGCGGCCGGGCTCGATCTCCTTCAGCGCGGGATCGAACGGATCGTTCTCCCAAAGCTCCAGCGGATCGACCGGCTGCACATCGTAATGGCCGTAGAACAATATATGCGGACTGCCCGCCGGTCCGTCGTGGTGGGCGACCACCATCGGGTGGCCCGGCGTCGGCCGAACGCTGGCCTCGAAACCGATGGATTTCAGGTCTTCCACCAGCCAGTCGGCGGCCTTACGGCATTCGGCGGCGAATTCGGGATCGGTCGATATCGACTTGATCCTGAGCAGGTCGAACAGCCGGTCGAGGCTCTGGTCCAGATTTTGGTCGAGACGGTCTAAAACGGGAGCAAGCGCGGTCATGAAAGTTCCTGGAAAGCGAATCCGCCGCGACCCTAGAGCATTTTGCGGCGGGGTGGAAACACCCCGCATCGTACATCACGGCGAGTCGTCGGTTCCCGGCGGCGCATAGACGGCAATCGCTTCGGGATGCACCCTGAACGTGGCCGGCGTCGCGGTGACGATCTCGCCATCGGTGTTGATCGGTTGCGGCAGCTTGGTGGTCACGTCGAACTGCACGCAGCGCGCCGTCCGCACCTCGTTCCAGGCGCCATGCGTGCCGGACCGGAACGAACGCAGCATCAGGGCCAGCTTCCAGACATTGCCCATTTCCAGGCTGTAGAGATCGAGATGGCCGTCATCAATCGCGGCGCTCGCTTCCACGACATTGCCGCCGCCATAGTGACGGCCATTGCCGATGGCGATCTGGAAGGTCCTGACCTTGACCGTCTCGCCCTTCTCGCGAATCCAGGCGGTGAAGGGCCGCGCCTTGTAGAGCACGCGCGACGCCGCGACGGCATAGCCGAGCCGGCCCCAGCGGCGCTTGATCTCGGGCCTCAGCCCTTGGGCGAGCTTGGTGCTCAGCCCGATCGAGGCGACGTTGAAGAAGGCGTGGCCGTTCACAGAGCCGACATCGATGCGCCGTTCGTAGCCGCCGACGATCATGTCGACCGCCTGCATGATATCCATCGGCAGGCCGAGCGTGCGGGCCAGGTCATTGGCTGTGCCCATCGGCAGGATGCCCATTGGCAGGCCGCTTTCCATGACCGCCATGGCGGCCGAGGAAACGGTGCCGTCGCCGCCGCAGACGACGATGCAATCGGCGCTTTCACGCAGCCGCGTGATGTCACGCGCAAGTTCGGGTAGCGCAGAAAAAGGCTCGACCGTAACGGCAAGTCCGCCGGCCTCGAATCTCTGCAGGATGTCGTTGAGCGGCATCGAGCCGCGGCGGGCTTTTTCATTCAAAAGCAGCAAGGCGCGCCGCGCGGCGGGCTTCTTCGCAGCACCCTTGCCGGCGGCCCTGTATTTCCTGGTACCGGCGGTTTTGCTCTTCAATGTCTGTGCCATACCCATAAAAAATGCCGCCGTGGCGGAGGGGGAACCACGGCGGCCTTTACTCGAAACGATGCGGCAGCCCGGAGAGGGGGGTAGGCTGCCGCAGGGTGTCCGGTATAGGCGGGGGACGGGCCTTGCTCCGGACTCGGCGAAAATTGCCGATGGGTCCTATCTGGGTCCTGGAACGTGGCGATTCAAGGGCATGGAAATTACAAGTTTGTAACATAGCCGTGAGCAGTCAGGCCATGTCAGGAAGTCGTCGCAAGGAGCAGCCTCGAGCGCCTTTGGCATGGACCGCAACGCCGCGCCGCGCTATCCCTTCGCCATGAAAAAAGGCGATCACCTCTTCCTCGTCGATGGCTCCGGCTACATCTTTCGCGCCTATCATGCGCTGCCGCCGCTGACCCGAAAGTCCGACGGCCTGCCGGTCGGCGCCGTCTCCGGCTTTTGCAACATGCTGTGGAAACTGATGGTGGATGCCCGCAACACCGAGGCGGGCGTGGTGCCGACGCATTTCGCCGTTATCTTCGACTATTCCTCAAAGACATTCCGCAACGACCTCTACCCCGAATACAAGGCCAACCGGTCCGCGCCGCCGGAAGACCTGATCCCGCAGTTCGGGTTGATTCGTGAAGCGACCCGCGCCTTCAACCTGCCCTGTGTCGAGATGGAAGGGTTCGAGGCCGACGATCTGATCGCCACCTATTGCCGGCTGGCCTGCGAGGCCGGCGGCGACACGACCATCGTGTCCTCCGACAAGGATCTGATGCAGTTGGTCGGACCGACGGTCGGCATGTACGACCCGATGAAGGATCGGCAGATCGGCGTCCCCGAGGTGATCGAGAAATGGGGCGTGCCGCCCGAGAAGATGATCGACCTGCAGGCGCTTACCGGTGATTCCGTCGACAACGTGCCGGGCGTGCCCGGCATCGGCCCGAAGACGGCGGCGCAGTTGCTCGAACAGTTCGGCACGCTCGACGCGCTGCTGGAGCGCGCCGCCGAGATCAAGCAGGATAAGCGGCGGCAATCGATCATCGATAATGCCGACAAGGCGCGCATTTCGCGCGAACTGGTGACCTTGAAGGACGACGTCCCGGTAGCAGCCGGCGAGGGATTGGACGATTTTGTCCTGCACGAGCCGGACGGTCCGAAGCTGATCTCCTTCCTCAAGGCAATGGAATTCTCGACGCTGACCCGCCGCGTCGCCGAGGCGACCGCGACCGAGGCGAGCGACGTTCAGGCTGCCGGCCTCACCATCGAGCGCGCCGATGCCGCGCATGGACCCGACGTCGGCGCGGGCGCGGTGTCGAAACCTGCTGGATCGGAGGGCAATGGCGACGCTGCCGCGATGAGCGCGGCAGGCAAGGATGAAGGTCCCTCGCCTTCCCTGTTGTCGGCGATGCGGGCGGAAGCCGCGGTCAATGCCAGGATCGACACAGCCGCCTATGTCTGCATCCGCGACCTTCCGACGCTTCAGGCCTGGATTGCCGAGGCGCGCGAAGCCGGCATGGTCGCGTTCGACACGCAAGCGTCTTCCCTCGATCCGATGCAGGCCGAACTGGTCGGCGTTTCCCTGGCGACCGCCCCGGGCCGCGCCGCATATGTTCCGCTCGGGCACAAATCGGGCGACGGCGATCTTCTTGGCGGCGGCCTGATCGAGAACCAGATTCCGATCCGCGATGCGCTTGCTGCCCTGAAGCCCTTGCTCGAGGACGCCTCGGTTCTGAAAATCCTGCAGAACGTCAAGTTCGATCTCATCATGATGCAGCGTCACGGCCTCGACATCCGGCCCTTCGACGACACGATGCTGATTTCCTATGCGCTGGACGCCGGCGTCGGCGCCCACAACATCGACGCCCTTTCCGAGAAATGGCTGGGTCATGCCACCATCGCCTTCAAGGATGTGACAGGAACCGGCAAGGGCGCGCTCGGCTTCGACCAGGTGTCGCTCGAACGCGCCACAGCCTATGCCTGCGAGCAGGCGGATGTGACACTGCGCCTGTGGCGGGTTCTGAAGCCCCGACTGCCGGCCAAGAGCGTGGCCTCGGTCTATGAACGGCTTGAGCGGCCGCTGGTGCCGACGCTTGCCGCCATGGAACAGCGCGGCATTTCGGTCGACCGCCAGATCCTGTCCCGCCTTTCCGGCGAACTGGGGCAGAGAGCGGCGGCGCTCGAAGACGAAATCTACCTGCTGGCGGGCGAGCGTTTCACCATCGGCTCGCCCAAGCAGCTTGGCGACATATTATTCGGACGCATGGGCCTGCCGGGCGGCGCCAAGACCAAGACCGGGCAATGGTCGACCACCGCCCAACTGCTGGAGGAACTCGCGGCGGAAGGCTACGAGCTGCCGCGCAAGATCGTCGACTGGCGCCAGCTCACCAAGCTGAAATCCACCTACACCGACGCCTTGCCGGGCTACGTCCATCCGCAGACCAAGCGTGTGCATACGTCCTATGCGCTGGCGGCGACCACCACCGGGCGGCTGTCGTCCGTGGAGCCCAATCTGCAGAACATCCCGATCCGCACGGCGGAAGGGCGCAAGATCCGCACCGCCTTCATCGCGGACAAGGGCAACAAGCTGATCTCGGCCGACTACAGCCAGATCGAACTGCGGCTGCTGGCCCATATCGCCGACATCCGCCAGCTCAAGCAGGCCTTCGCCGACGGCGACGACATCCACGCCATGACGGCGTCGGAGATGTTCAACGTTCCGGTCGAGGGCATGCCGCGCGAGGTGCGCAGTCGCGCCAAGGCGATCAATTTCGGCATCATCTACGGCATTTCGGCGTTCGGGCTGGCCAATCAGCTGTCGATCCCGCGCGAGGAAGCCGGCGACTACATCAAGCGCTATTTCGAGCGCTTCCCCGGCATCAAGGACTACATGGAAGCGAGCAAGGCCTTCTGCCGTGAGAATGGCTACGTCGAAACGATCTTCGGCCGCCGCATCCACTATCCGGAAATCCGCGCCTCCAACCCGTCGATCCGCGCCAACAGCGAACGCGCCGCGATCAATGCGCCGATCCAGGGTTCGGCCGCCGACATCATCCGCCGCGCCATGGTGCGCATGGACGAGGCGCTGGCCAAGGCCGGCCAGTCGGCGCGAATGCTGCTGCAGGTGCATGACGAACTGATCTTCGAGACCGCCGAGGCAGAAGTCGAAACGACCCTCCCGGTCGTCAAGAGCGTGATGGAGAACGCGGCGATGCCGGCTATCGCGCTATCCGTGCCGCTGCAGGTCGATGCCCGCGCCGCCGACAATTGGGACGAGGCGCATTAGCTAGCGATTTGACCTTATGTATGAGGCACCAATCTGCAAGAGCATTCTACCATCCCTGGACTCTTCGGCAATATTATATTCAGCCTCGATAAAAGACATAACTCTTTCAACCCGCTGAGATGCTTGAAATTCACTGCATCTAAGCCAAATTCTACTCAATTGCCGAAATCGTGCTTTTTGGCCATTAGGAATTCTTGGAGATATTCTTTCAAAATCTCCGTCAAATGAAATAAGGACTCGGTCATCTTTTTCTGCCACGGCGGCTACCAATGGATCCACGGCCCCTACTGGTAGCACATCACGAACAAATTCGACGTCGTGACCGAGATTCTCGAGTTTATCTGCTACCGATCGGGGTACGTTTTCATCAAGCATAAATCGCATTTAGCGATATGATACTGATTAAGCGCTTTTTGCCAGTGCATTTTCATGATTAAGCGCAGTTCTTACGTCTTCCCGCGTAAGACTCGGGTATTCTTTAAGGATGTGGTCAACCGAGTACCCAGCATCAAAATATCTTCTAATGGCTGCAGTCGGTATTCTAGTCCCAGAAACGACCCAAGAGTTCCTCATTAGATATTTATTTCTATTTACATGGCCTATCTGCGAATTGCTCCTCGTTTTTAGTTCAGTAATTTTTATCTCGACTTCATTTATAACATCAATGATAGGAAGCATAGCAAATTGTCCATCTCGTAGACTTTCTACTTTGCCAGTATCTCTATCGAAAAAATGTATAGCCTTCTTGACCACGTATAGTTTTGTATCTGCCCAATGATCGTATCCGCGTTTAGTGAGCTCGGCAGCTACACGCTTAAGCTCAACAAAGGAAACATGGAATCTATTTCGAAGTACAGAAAGAGTCTTGAGGCCCACTACGTCTTTGAAAGAGTAGATACGACTATATGCATGATAACGCTTCTCATAAGCCAGCTTCGGAATAAAAAACCCACGCCGATCCCATGCTCGCAGTTGGCCTTTGGTAAGACCGGTAATGCGGACCGCATGATCTTCAGAGAAAGCCGAAATAACAGCGTTATGTGCCGAAACATCCATGATTCATTCTACGCTAAATTTTCGTCCACAATAGGGCATTTTTTAAGCATGGCGAAGTTGATGTAAGCTAAGCCGCCTCTGCTAGACACTTCGCACACGTGCCCCTGAACTCGATGATCGCTTTCTTCGGCGTGAAGCCGTTCGCCCGCACCCAGTCGTCGAGTTGATGGCCGACATCATGGTCGGAGAACTCCGTCACCTGGCCGCAGGTGTCGCAGATGGCGAAGGCCGTCATCGAATGGCTGTGCTCGTGTGGCTCGGCGCAGGCGACGAAGGCGTTGAGGCTTTCGAGCCGATGGACGAAGCCTTCCTTCATCAGCGTGTCGAGCGCCCGGTAAACCTGCAGCGGCGCGCGGAAGCCGCGCTCGCGCAACTGGTCAAGCAGCATGTACGCGCTGAGCGGCCCGCTCGCCGCTTCAAGCTTCTCCAGCACCCATGTCTGGTTTTTCGTCAGGGCGGTCCTTGCCGTCATGCTTTCCTATTCCATTCAAGCGCAGCCATATTGGCCGGCTTTTCCTGAAATAGCCATGAACACGGCAATTTTCCACCCGCCAGGCTCGAACCGGCAAGGCTGAGGGATCAGACCTTCCGGGGCGGCCCCTTGCGTTCAGCCGACGGCGCCCAGAGGTTGATGTCGGCCTCACGCGCATACTTGTCGATCTCGGCGAGATCGGCATCGGAGAAATCGAAGTTCTTCAGCGCGCCGACGCAATCCTCGACCTGCTGCGCCCGGCTGGCGCCGATCAGCGCCGAGGTGACGCGGCCCTTGCGCAGCACCCACGCCAGCGCCATCTGCGCCAGCGTCTGGCCCCGGCGCTTGGCGATCTCGTTCAGCGCCTTGATGTTTTTGATCGCGCTTTCGCTGAGGAAAGACTGCCGCAGTGATTTGCCCTGCGTGGCGCGGCTGCCCTCGGGAATGCCGTTCAGATACTTGTCGGTCAGCATGCCCTGCGCCAGCGGCGAAAACACGATGGAGCCGATGCCCTCGCCATCCAGCGTATCGAGCAGCCCATCGTCCTCGACCCAGCGGTTGAGCATGGAATAGCTCGGCTGGTGGATGACGCAGGGCGTGCCGAGGCGCCGCAGGATTTCGGAGGCTTCGCGCGTACGCTGCGAATTGTAGGAGGAGATGCCCGCATAGAGCGCCTTGCCGGAGCGCACGGCATGGTCCAGCGCGCCCATCGTTTCTTCCAGCGGCGTGTTCGGATCGAAGCGATGGGAGTAGAAGATATCGACATAGTCGAGACCCATGCGCTTCAGGCTCTGGTCGAGGCTGGCCAGCAGGTATTTGCGGCTGCCCCATTCGCCATACGGCCCCGGCCACATGTCGTAGCCGGCCTTGGTCGAGACGATCAGCTCGTCGCGGTAGCCGGCGAAGTCGTTGCGCAGGATTTCGCCGAACGCGACTTCGGCTGAACCCGGAGGCGGACCGTAATTGTTGGCGAGGTCGAAATGGGTGATGCCGAGGTTGAACGCCTTCTGGCAGATTTCCCGCTTCGTCCGATGCGGGGTATCGCCGCCGAAATTGTGCCACAGCCCGAGCGAGATGGCCGGCAGTTTGAGGCCGGACTTTCCGCAGCGGTTGTAGATCATGTTCTCGTAGCGATCGGCGGCGGGGGTGTAGGGCATGGATCAATCCTTGGAATGCGAGGCAGACCGCTGTTTACCCTCCCCCGTGTGGGGAGGGTCGTGAAGCATGTCGCGCAGCGACAATGCGGAACGGGGTGGGGGTGTCAAGATTTGTCGGATTATTTTGGGTGCAAAGATACATTGTAGTCACCCCCACCGCCGTCTCCCGAACCTCATTTCGTCTGGTCCGCTCGCCGCCCCTCCCCGCAAGGGGGAGGGCAAAGCGCGCTACATCTTCTTCGCCAGCAGCGCTCCCGCTTCCCGGATCCCCAGCGCCGCCGGCCGCTCGCATGTCGTCTGCATCGCCACGAACTTGCCGCTATCGCCCGATTTCAGGATGCCGGTCATCACCTCCACCGCATGCAGCGCCAGTTCCATCGAGCAGCGGTGCGGCCGGTCGCCGGCGATCGCCAGCGCCATGTCGGCGAGCCCCGCGGTACGGTAGTTCGCCATCATGCCGTGCGAGTGCTTTTCGTTCAGCACCGCGAAGGGATGATCCCATTTCGGCAGCGCCTTCACCGGCTTGCCCTGCTTGGTGAAGCGGACATCGCCGCCGAAGAAGTTCGGGTCGGGTACGAAGACGGTGCCGTTCTCGCCATAAAGCTCCATCGGCGCATGGCCGTGGTTCCACACGTCCCAGGACGCGTTCAGCGTCACGACCGCTTCATTGGCGAATTCGAGGATGGCGTGGATGGTGGTCGGCGTCGTCACGGGAATCTTTTCGCCCCGGCGCGGCTTGGAGCCGATGGTGCGTTCCTTCGCCGGCGTGGTGGCGAAAGCTGCGACCCGCTTCACGGGACCGATCAGCTGGATCAGATTGGTGACGTAGTAAGGCCCGATATCGAGGATAGGCCCGGCGCCCGGCTGGAAGAAGAAGTCAGGATTCGGATGCCAGTTCTCCATGCCGTGGCTCATCACGAAGCAGGTGCCGCTGGTGATCTTGCCGACCTTGCCGCTGTCGATGACGTTGCGCACCAGCTGGTGCGCGCCGCCGAGGAACGTGTCCGGCGCCGAGCCGATGCGCAGGCCCTTCTTCTCGGCCCGCTTCTTCAGGTCCAGACCTTCGCTAATGGAAAGGACGAAGGGCTTTTCCGAATAGACATGCTTGCCGGCATCGAGAATCCGCCGCGAAATCTCGTAGTGCACGGCGGGAATCGTCAGGTTGACGACGATGTCGATGTCGGCGGCGGTAAGCAGCCCATCGACCGTCTCGGCGCGAAGCTTGAATTCCTTCGCCCGGGCTTTGGCCGCATTCATGTTGATGTCGGCGCAGGCGCGCATTTCGAAGCCGCGGAACATCGGCGACAGCCGGAAATAAGCCGCCGAGATATTGCCGCACCCGATGACGCCGACCCCAAGTTTCCTGGGCATTTCGTCTTCTCCTAATATGATTTGACCGAGGTGAGCGAGCGGCTTGCGAAGCGCTCGATGTCGTTCGGATTATCCTGTTCCATGATGTAGTATCTGGCGTCGGTCTTCGCGCGCAACGTCTTCATCAGCGCCGCCCAGTCGATGCTGCCATGGCCGACATCGGACCATCCGTCCTCGTCCAGGCCCTGGCCCGGCTTGGCCATGTCCTTGACATGGACAGCAACCACGCGGCGTCCGTATTTGTCGAGCCATGGCGCGGGATCGGCGCCGCCGCGGATGACCCACGCCACGTCGATTTCCCAGCCAACGCCGGGGGCGGCGTCCAGAATAAGCTGCTGCGGCACCGAACCGTCGGCGAGTGGCTGAAATTCGAAATCGTGGTTGTGCCAGGCAAAGCCGTAGCCTGCCTTGCCGGCCTTCTCGCCGACGGCGGCGAGCCGCTCGCCAAAGCCTCGCCAGCCGGCGGCGTCGGATGGCCGAGCCTCCGGCTGCAGATAGGGACAGATCAATGTCGTGGTGCCGAGGGCGTCGGCGATCCGCCGCACGCCGTCGAAATCGTTTTCCAGGGCGTCGATGGAGAAGTGCCCGGTCGGCATCGAAAGGCCGTTCCTGTCCATCTCGGCGCGAAACGCGGCGGGATCGTCATAGACACCGCCGAAACCCTCGACTTCCTTGTAGCCAAGATCCCCCAGCATTTTCAGAACCTTGTTCCAGGGCTGGAAGTTGCGCGCGCTGTAGAGTTGGAATGACCAGTTCATGATGTTCGTCCATCCTGCCTTTGATGTATCTCGACCGGCCTCACAGCCGGTTGCCTTGTTCGTCGAACAGCGAGGCGCGCATCGGATCGAAACCGATCTCGACGCTTTCGCCCGATTGCGGTGCGCGCTCGGAGGTCACGCGCACGGTGAAATTCTGGTCCGCAAGCTTGAGCCAGACCAGCGTATCGGACCCCATCGGCTCCACCACGTCGACGGTCGCCTGGGCGGTGAACGGCCAGCCGGAGCCGCTGTTCAGCCCGACATGTTCTGGCCGGATGCCGAAAACCGAAGCTCCCGGTGACGGCTCGCGCTCGAAATCGTAGCTCGCCAGCGGCACCTTCAATTCACCGGCGACGAAATGCCAGCCACCGTCGTTTTCCAGTCTGCCATCAAGGAAATTCATGCCGGGCGAACCCAGGAACCCGGCGACGAAGCGGTTGACCGGGCGATTATAGATCACCTGTGGCGCGTCGAACTGCTGGATGACCCCGCCACGCATCACCGCTATGCGGTCGGCCAGCGTCATCGCCTCGATCTGATCGTGGGTTACGTAGATCATGGTGTTGGCGAGCTTCTGGTGCAGGCGCTTGATCTCGACGCGCAGTTCGGAGCGCAGCTTGGCGTCGAGATTGGACAATGGCTCGTCGAACAAAAAGACGTCGACATCGCGCACCAGCGCCCGGCCGATCGCCACCCGCTGCCGCTGACCGCCAGAAAGCGCCGCCGGCTTGCGCTGCAGCAGCGGGCCGATCTGGAGGATTTCGGCCGCGCGCGCGATGCGTTTGTCGATCTCGTCCTTGGGCGTGCCGGCGACCCTCAATCCAAACGAAAGGTTCTTTTCGACAGTCATCTGCGGGTAAAGCGCATAGGACTGGAACACCATGCCGATGCCCCGGTCAGCCGGCTCTTCCCAGGTGACGTTCTTGCCCTTGATGAAGATGCGGCCGTCCGAAATGTCGAGCAGGCCTGCGATGCAGTTGAGCAGCGTGGACTTGCCGCAGCCGGACGGCCCGAGCAGCACGACGAATTCGCCCTCGGCGACATCGAGATTGAGCGACTTGAGCACCGTGACCGAGCCGAAACTCAGTGACAAATCCTGCACGGAGACGCTGGCGTTTGCTACATTCATGCGGGTCACCCTTTCACAGCGCCCGCGGCGATGCCGCGCACGAACAGCTTGCCCGAGACAAAGTAGATGATCAGCGGCACCAGTCCGGTAATCAGCGTCGCCGCCATGTTGACGTTGTATTCCTTCACGCCTTGCACCGAATTGACGATGTTGTTGAGCTGCACGGTCATCGGATAGGTGTCCGGCCGCGTGTAGACGACGCCGAACAGGAAGTCGTTCCAGATGCCTGTAATCTGGATGATCAGTGCGACGACGAAGATCGGCATCGACATCGGCACCATGATGCGCAGGTAGATGCCCCAGAAGCCGGCGCCGTCGACGCGCGCGGCCCTGAACAGCTCATCCGGCAGCGAAGCGAAGTAGTTGCGGAACAGCAGGGTGAGGATCGGCATGCCGAAGATCGAGTGCACCAGCACCAGCCCCCAGAGCGAGCCGTAAAGGCCGATCTCGCGCAGGATGATGACGATCGGGTAGAGCATCACCTGATAGGGGATGAAGGCGCCGACGATGAGGATGGTGAAAAAGATGTCGGCGCCCTTGAAGCGCCAGTTGGCCAACGCGTAGCCGTTCACCGAGGCGAGCGCGATCGACAGGATGACGGAGGGAACGGTGATGCGCACCGAGTTCCAGAAGCCGCGCGAAAGGCCGTCGCAATTCAATCCCGTGCAGGCCGTCGACCAGGCCTTTACCCAGGGTTCGAAGGTGATTTCGACCGGCGGCGAGAAAATATTGCCAAGCCGGATTTCCGGCATCCCCTTCAGCGACGTCACCACCATCACGTAGAGGGGCAGCAAATAGTAGACCGCGACGAGGAAAAGCGTGCCGTAGAGAAAGATGTTGCGGCGTGACAGGACACTGCGCGGCTTTGGCCCGCGCGGTCCGCTTAGCTCGCCGCGCACCGCATCGGCGCCGGCTATGGTCGATGACAGGACAGCCGGATTGCTCATGTCCTGCCCCTCCGCCCGAATTCCAGATAGGCCCACGGCACGATCACGATCACCACTGTCAGCAGCATCATGGTCGAGGCGGCGAAACCCTGACCGAGGTTCTGGGCGAAGAACATGTAGTCGTAGACATATTTCGCCGGAACTTCCGAAGCGATTCCGGGACCGCCCGAGGTCTGCGCCACGACGAGGTCGTAGACCTTGACGATACCCGAAGCGATGATCACCAGCGTGGTGATGAAAACAGGCCGCATCATCGGGATGATGATCGACACATAGGTGCGCCAGGTCGGAATGCCGTCGACGCGCGCCGCCTTCCATATGTCCTCGTCAATGCCGCGCAGGCCGGCCAGCATCAGGCACATGACCAGCCCGGTCCCCTGCCACAGCGCCGCGATCAGCACGCCGTAGATGACGATGCTGGAATTGTAGAGCGGGTCGAAATTGAAGCTTTCCCAGCCAAGGCCGCGGATCACGCCCTGGATGCCGAACTCCGGATTGAGCAGCCACTGCCAGACAAGGCCGGTGACGATGAAGGACAGCGCGAACGGGTAGAGGAAGATCGTGCGGAATGTATCCTCGAAGCGGATTTTCCGGTCGAGCATCGCCGCCAGCAGGAAGCCGATGACCAGCGAAAAGATCAGCGACAGTACGCCGTAGATCAGAAGGTTCTCGATCGAGACCAGCCAGCGCGGCGCCGCCCACAGCCGGTAATACTGGTCGAGACCGACGAAATTCAGCCGCGGCAGCAACCGCGAATTGGTGAAGGAATAGAGAACCGTCCACGCCGTGCCGCCGACGAAGACGACGAGCGCGGTCAGGATCATCGGAACCGACGCGATCTTCGCATTGAGATTGCGGAACAGCCGGCTCGGGCGTTCACTCTTCATGCTGACGGACATGGTTGCACCGATGAGGACAGGTCGCGGGATCCCGGTCCCGCCGCCGCGCGGGACCGGGATGATCGGATCGGCCGAGCGGTCAGTCGGCCGAGCCGATGATATCGGCGAAGCGCTTCTGCGCGTCCTCCGGTGTCATGCTCTGATTGGCGAAGAATTCGGAGAACAGATCCTCCTTCTGCTTCTGCGTATCCTGCGACAGAAGCTGGTCGGTCCACGGCATGACGTCGCCCTTGGCCAAGATGTCGAGACCCTTTTTCATGCAGTCGTTGGCAGCGTTCAGGTCAACGTCGCCGCGCACCGGCAGCGAGCCCTTCTTCAGATTGAAGGCGACCTGCGTCTTGGGGTCGAGCAGCGTTTCGGCCAGCACGCCCTGCGCCTTGGATTTCTCCTCATCCTTGAGCAGCGGAAAATAGAAGGCGTCGCCGCCCGTGGCGATCATCGGATTGAGGCCAAGGCCGGGCAGGCAGCTGTAATCCTTGCCGGCAGTCTTGCCCGCGACCTGGAATTCCCCCTGCGCCCAGTCGCCCATGATCTGCGCGGCCGCCTTGCCGGTGATGACCATGTTGGTGGCCTGGTTCCAGTCCTGCACATTGGTGTTCTTGGCCATCTTGCGGGCGTCGTCCGCCGCCTTGAATACCTTGGCGATCTCAGGCCCGGCCGCGAATTCGGCGTCCTTGGCCTCGTAGACCTTCAGGAACGTATCCTTGCCGCCGATCGCCGCCATCAGCACGTCGAAGGCGCCGGACGACTGCCAGGGCTGACCGCCGACCGCGAGCGGAACGATGCCGGCCTTTTCGAGCGCCGGCGCTGCCGCGACGAGCTCGTCCCAATTCTTCGGCACCGGAACGCCTGCCTTCTCGAAGGCTTCATTGGACAGCCAGAGCCACTGCCAGGAGTGAATGTTCACCGGCACGCAATAAATCTTGCCGTCGATGGTGCAGCTGTCGAGCAGGCTCTTCGGCCTGACCACCTCGGTCCATTTGCCCTTGGTGGCGACATCGGTGAGGTCGCGCATCAACCCGGCCTGGACCAGCTCTTCCGCCTGGCGGCCATGGTTGAACTGGGTGGCGCCCATCGGGTCGCCGCCGGTAATGCGGCTGATCATGATCGGCCGCGCCGTACCCCCGGAACCGGCGATCGCGCCGTCAATCCAGTGATTGCCGGTCGCATCGAACGCCTTGGCGAGCTCGGCAACGGCGGCGGCCTCTCCACCCGAGGTCCACCAATGCGTGACCTCAAGGTCCGTAGCCGAAGCAACTCCTGCGAATGGCAAAGTCACGGAAGCAGCCAGCGCGGCAGCCATCATTTTAAATCGCATTTCGGTCTCCTCCCAGAAATCTGAAACGTTACAGATTTTCGATAAAGCAATTGGCGCAGACTCGCAAGCCAGAGCTGGACAATTTTTTCGTGAGCCGAAGAAAAAGGACATCTCTCCGGCGTTTGGCAATGTTGCGATGCGCAACAATCTCTTTTGCGCTGCAAAATGCGCCTCGAATGTGCTTTTGCCCACTCGAGTCGCCATCCAGAAGGCATATCTCGTCGGGAACATCCCTGCTCTAAGCTATCCCTCTTTGCAATCTGTAACGTTTCAGTTTATTCCAAAAGTGCAGCCAGGGCCGAGGGAAGCACGATTGCGCGGCTTGCCCGCTCCTGCTATGCGCCGGCCGGGCGGGACCAATGGACAGAGAGCAGCGAAACGAAGACGCGGACGAAGCGGAGGCCCGGCGGCCGACGCTGAAGACGCTTGCCTTCATGACGGGGCTTGGCGTCACCACCGTTTCCCGTGCGCTCAAGGATGCGCCCGAGATCGGCGCCGAAACGCGCCGCCGCGTCCAGCTCGTCGCCCGGCAGATCGGCTATCGGCCCAACCGTGCGGGCGTGCGCCTGCGCACCGGCAAGACCAATGTCATCAGTCTCGTGCTGGATACCGAGGAGCAGATTGGCGGCTTCGTGTCGGACCTCATCTACGGTATTTCCGGCGCGCTGGCGCAGACGCCATACCACCTCATCGTCACGCCCTACTCCCGCAACAACGATCCGCTGGAACCGGTCCGCTACATCGTCGAGACCGGCTCAGCCGACGGCATCATCATTTCGCGGACGGAGCCGGACGACAAGCGCGTCCGCTACATGACCGAGCGCGGCTTCCCGTTCGCCACCCACGGCCGCACCGACATGGGCATCGAGCATCCGTTCCACGATTTCGACAACTATGCCTATGCCGCCGAGGCGGTGGGCAAGCTGGCCGGGCTCGGCCGCAAGCGGCTCGCTCTGCTCGGTCCGCCAGCCAGCCTCAGCTACTTCCACCATATGCGCAACGGCTTCGCAGACGCCATGTCGGATCTTGGATTGGCCGAAGTTTCGTTTCCCAGCGTCACCGTCGATCATTCCATCGACGAGATACGCCGTCGCGCCGCGGAACTCCTGCGCCGCCCGGGCCGGCCGGACGGCATCGTCAGCGGCGCCGGTTCGGCAACCTTTGCGCTGGTGGCCGGAGCGGAGGATGCCGGTCTCGTGCTCGGCAGGGATATCGACATCGTTTCCAAGCAGGCGTCACGCCTGCTGCATCTGCTGCGCCCGCAGCTTCTTGTCGTCAACGAGGACGTGCGCCGGGCCGGCTCCGAGCTGGTGCACGCGGTGATGGCGCGCATCGCCGGCACGGCGATCCCTTCGCTGCAGAGCCTGGCAAAGCCGGGACCGGTAGAGGCGTACAAGCCCGTAGAGTGATGCGCCAGTATTTCACCTTTCCCCTGTGGGGAGGGTTGGCGCTCGTTAGGCCCCGCTCCCCCAGGGTCCGTGAAACGCGCCCTTGTCGCCGATGCGCTCGAAACCATGCGCGCCGAAGAAGTCGCGCTGCGCCTGGATCAGGTTGGACGTGCCGCGACCCTGACGATAAGCGTCGAAATAGCCGAGCGCGGAGGCCAGCGCCGGCGTCGGCAGGCCGGCCTCGGCCGCCTGCGCCACGACATGGCGCAACGACGGATGCGCCTCCGTCATCATCGTCACGAAGGCCGGCGCCATCAGCAGATTGGTGTCGGCGCGGCCGGAGCCGAACGCCTCAGCCATCGTATCGAGCATCTGCGAGCGGATGATGCAGCCGGCGCGCCAGATCCTGGCGATGGTCGGCATCGGCAGATTCCAGCCGAACTCCCTGGACGCTGCCGCCATCACCGCGAAGCCTTGCGCATAGGCCGCGATCTTGCCGGCGAACAGCGCCAGTTCCAGATGTTTCAGGAGCGCATCCTTCGATCCCGAGAAAGACGTCACGCCCAGCTTGCCATAGGCCTTCTCCGCCGCCAACCGCTCGTCCTTGAGCGACGACAGCACCCGCGCCGCGACAGCCGCCTCGATGGCGGTTGCCGGAATGCCGAGCTGCTGCGCCTCGATCACCGACCACTTGCCGGTGCCCTTCTGTCCGGCGCGGTCGAGGATGATGTCCGCCACCGGCTTGCCGGTCTTGGGATCGTCGGCGGCCAGCACATTGGCGGTGATCTCGATGAGATAGGATTCGAGCCGTCCCTTGTTCCAGCCGGCGAAGACCGGCGCGATCTCCTTCGCGCTCATGCCCAGCCCGTCGCGCAGGATGCCGTAGATCTCGGCGATCATCTGCATGTCGGCATATTCGATGCCGTTGTGGATGGTCTTGACGAAATGGCCGGCGCCGTCGCTGCCGAGCCACGCGGCGCAAGGCTCGTCCTTGAACTTGGCCGAGATGGCGGTCAGCACGCTTTCCACCCGCTTCCAGCTTTCCTCGGTGCCACCGACCATGATCGACGGCCCGTGGCGCGCGCCCTCCTCGCCGCCGGAAACGCCCATGCCGATGAAGGTAAGGCCCGATCCGTCGAGTTCCTTGAAGCGGCGCATCGTGTCGCGGAAATTGGCGTTGCCGGCATCGATGACGATGTCGTTGCCGGCCAGTTCACTCCGCAGCGCCGCGATCTGCTCGTCCACCGGCTTGCCGGCCAGAACCATGATGATGATCGGGCGCGGCGGCCTTATGGCGGCGGCAAGTTCAGACAGGCTGGCGCAGGGAACGACCTTGTCGCGCAACGGGCCGGAATTGGCGACGAATGCGTCCGTGCGCGACTGCGTGCGGTTGTAAACGGCGATCCGATGGCCTTTCTCGGCGATGTTGAGCGCCAGGTTGGAGCCCATCGTTCCGAGGCCGATCAGGCCGATTTCCGCTTTTTCCATTGTCTCATCCCTGCTTGCGCCGGCGGCGCCGTCCTGATTGCCGGCATGTTTTGGGCTTTGGCGGGAGCTTCGTCAACCAAGTCCGTGCCGCCGCTGGCAGCTTGTTTCAATCGATTTACGGTTGAGGACAAGCGACAGCTAGGGGCGGACATCGATAGAGCCGTCGATCTGCGCCATGTCGAAATCCGATATGAGAATGTCGAGCCGCGCGTTCCACTTGCCGCCAAGGGGAACAATAAGGTCCTTCACCCGCCATGTGCCGTCGTCGGCCTTTGTTGCAGGCCGCTTCAAGGGCTCGATTCCGGAATCCGGCTTAGACAGCACCAGCGTCACCTCCCTGGCATCCAGCGGCCCGAAATCTCCTGTCATGATGACGATACGCGCTTCCGCCGGCCCCGCCTGGCCAGGCGTCAAGGAGAGGTCCGCCATCGCCTGCAGCGTATGGATGTGGGTGGATGCGGGTTGCGCGGCTGCGATCGCCAGCGCGCGCGGCGGCGGCGTGAAACGCCAGCCGGCGGCGACGCAGAACACGGCGGCGATGATAAGCGTCTCGGCGACGATCGAACGGTGCAGCCGTCTGCGCGCTGCCACATCACCCGCCGCGACGGCTGCCGTGAGCCGCCACCGGTTGAAGGCGGCGAGCCCGAACAGCACCGTCAGCAGCGCCAGCTTGATGACAAGCAGCCGGCCATATGCGGTTTCCAGCAGCGCGGCTGGCCTGCCGACCTGTACCACAGCGAGTACGGTTCCTGCGCCGACCAGCATCGCCAGAACAACCGGAATTATCCTGGAGAAACGCAGCAGGAAGGTCGTGGCATTCGTGTCACGCCGCAACAAGGCGGCGCCCAGCGGGACCAGCGCCCCGGCCCACACCATGATGCCGGCGCCATGCAGGAACACCATCGGCCGCATCAGCCATTGCGGTTCGGCAGCACTGGCGTGACCACTGGCGGCAAGCGCCACGCCCGCCACAGCCAAGGCCGTCGGCGAAATCACCCCGGCCGAAGCCGGCACGATCAGCGCCAACAGCGCCAGCCCTTGCGCGGCCAGCGCCAGCGATACCGTCAACCCGTAACTCGTGGCAAAGCCCGTCTGCCAGACCACCGGCTTGACGAGATGCGACAGCGGGACGCCCAGAGCGTCTACGCCTTGCAGACCGAGCGCGAGCACGGTCGCCATGATGCCGACAATCAGGAACACGAGCACGGCCCGCGTGCCTGCGCGTCCGCCCTCCGCCAGCCAGGCCAGCGCGAAGGCGCCGCCTACACCGAGGAAAAGCCCGGCATAAAGCAACACCCGAGCGGCCCAGACCGCGCCCCGCACCAGCCAGTCAACCGGCTCCACGGCAATGGGCGTCGCGCTCGGTGCGCCGACCGAAAAGATCAGTGAACCGGCCACGGGATGACCGTCAGCTGACACGACCCGCCAGCTCAGCACATGCGTGCCATGGGGGAGCGTCTTCGGCGCTTCGACGACGAGCGTTCCTCCATCGACACGCGAGGAGTCGAGCTTGACCTGCATCGCGTCCGGACCGATCAAGGTCAGTGCCAATGGCGACACCGGCTCGTTGAAGCTGAGCGAAAACCGCGCCGGCGCGGCGGGCAGCACCGCGCCGTCCGCGGGCTCCGCACCAATCAGCGTCGCATGGGCGAAGGCCGTGGCCGGCAGCGCCAGCCACAGCACAAGGATCGCCAGGAGACGGAAGAGCCTCACTTTTTCGGCAGGAGCTTGATGCCCGGCGCCGGCAGTTCCAGGTCGTCCGCCTTTTGCCCCGCCGCCGGAATCTGGATCCAGCGCTCGGCAGCATTGCCTTCGCATTCCTGCACGACCGGGAAGTAGAGCATCTCGCCGGCCGGAAGGTCGGCAGCCAGTGTGCCCCGCAGCACGAACTCGTCGTAATAGGCGTCGGGCAGATTGCCCCCGCTCCAGCCGATTTCCTGCACCCCTTCTGTCACGGCCTCACCGTAAAGCGTGTAGGATTTGGCGTATTTGCCGGTCTCGGTCTTCAGCGTCCAGCCGGCCTTTGGCATCGGCTTGGCGGCGAGGAATCCTTCCGGAACCTTGACCCGCACGGCGATGGTCGCCTTGCCCTCGCAGCCATGCGGCACGCGCAGAACAGCCTTGTAGCTCGAGCCGACCGGCGCCTCCCCTGTCTCCAGCGTGACATGCGCGAAGACCGGGCTGGCGGCCAGAACGAGAACGGCGGCGATGGTGGAAATAGCCTTCAACATTGTTGTCTCCCGAAAAATCGCAGCCATCACTGCGCGTGGTCCATTTTCATGCCGCCCGAACCGCCCATCGCTTCGACGTCGAATTCGACCGGAATGCTGCCAGCCTTTTCGAATGTCAAAGTGGCTGCGAACTTCTCGCCCGCCTTGGGCGCCTGCTTCAAACCGATGAACATGAGGTGATAGCCGCCCGGCGCCAGTTCGAGCTTGCCGCCGGCCGGGACTTCGAGCCCGCCCTGCACCGGACGCATGGTCATGACGCCGTCCTTGACGGTCATTTCATGCATCTCCGCCTTTTCAGAAATATCAGATGAGATCGACACCAGCCGGTCCGGCGTCGATCCTTCATTGGCGACGGTGAAATAGCCGCCGGCGACGCTGGCGCCCGGAGGGGTCGCCCGCGACCAGGGGTGGTCTATGTCAAGTTGGCCGAGCTTGAACTCATGCGCCCACACGCCATGCGCGCCGGCAAACAGTAAGGCGATGGCAAGCACGGCAATACCGAGTCGCTCCTCAAAGGAACGCAGGAAGTGAGGGGGTCGCAGGGACGCAGCGATGCGCCCGACGGATTTCGGATCTTGAATGAACATGGTTGCTCCATGGCAAAACAGGCCGCGCTATTCGCGGCAAAGCTGGCAATCACCGGCAACCCGTCGGGCCGCCGGACCAAATACTGTTCAGGCCTGAAGCGGGGGCGCGCGTGGGTTGGCGGGGGAGCGTTCACTGCGCAGGGCAGGACTGGCGAACGCAAGCCTCCGCGGCGCTATCCGTTCCCAGACGATCGCTGGAAGCAGAGCTGCAGCGTCCAGCGGCACACCTGCCGACGCGGCGGAGAAGCTGCAGCCGAACACGCAGCAGCTTTGGTCATGCCGCTGATGATCGTCACCAGCGGGAAGCTCGGTGGCGCCTTCATGCGTACAGATGACATTGCCAAAGGCGTCGAGCTGGCTGGCATTCGGACCGTTGCCGAAGGCAAAAGCGCCGAGCAGAGATTGCAGGACGAGCAGATAGGCAGCCACGAACGTGGCAGCTATCCTCCATCGCCTGCGCCGTGCCAGCAAAGCCGTCCCTCGAATTCCTGCGATATCGATACCTCCTAGCACAGGGATATGACGCGGAACATTGACAAATCAGCGCTGCGGCATCGCGGCGCGGTGACGACGAACGCCAAGACGAGATCGGCAGTGACAGCCCCGGATTAGGCTTTTTCGATTTCGGGAATCGAAGCCAGCAGGGTTTGCCGGGCCGACTTGAGATGCGCGCGGCAGGCGGCGTCCACCTTGCCGGGATCGCGCGATTTCAGCGCCGCGATATAGGCCAGATGTTCCTGCACCGCCACTTCGTTGCGCTGCCGCTCGCCGGCCTTGTTCCACTGGTAGTGGTAGTGGAAGATCATGGCGATGACGTCGTAGAAATCGACGATGAAGCGATTGCGGGAGGCGCGGTGGATAAGGCGGTGGAATCGCTCGTCAAGCTCGGAAAACGCGTTGAAGCGGGAGGCGATGTTGCCGGCCAGCGCGCGATGCTCTTCCTCCAGAAGGTCGAGGTCGTTCCATACCGGGCTGTCGGGCGGTAGCCCGGCGAAAGCGGCTGCCGAGCGCAGCTCGAACATTTCGCGGATTTCAGTCAGCTCCAGTGCGAAGGCGCGCGTGAACCCCTTCAGCACCCAGTGGCTGTTGCGGCGTTTCTCGATCAGGCCGAAACGGCTGAACCGGATCAGGAATTCGCGCACGCTGGTGGTGCCGACGCCGATCTCGCGCGCCAGTTCCAGTTCGTTGATCTGCATGCCGGCTTCCGCTCCGCCGGCCAGCAGCCGGCGCATGAAGCTGCGTTCGATGATTTCCGAAAGGGAATCGGTTTCCTCGTCGGGAAAATAGTCGTCCGCTCGCGGCTGGCGCAGCACCGTCTTGCTGCGCTTGTTCCAGGCGATCAGCCCGGTCTCCTCCATTCGGGCAAGGATGGTGCGCACCGTGGTGCGGCTGACCCCCAGCATCGTCCCAAGCTCCGGCTCGGAAGGCAGGTTCTGGGTCTCGTCGAGGAGGCCGAGACATCTGTTATAGGCGTCCTTGTAGACGTTGTTGCTTTTCGACATTCTCGGCCCTTGTCGACACGCCGCCCAGCGAGGCCACGTCATTCAAAAAATGATTGACGTAAAAATGTTTTTTTACGATAAAAGACAATAGCAACACAGCGCAGTCTGTCAATGCGCCAGGAAACGCCGCAGGACCTCCGTGAACCCCGCCAACAGCATTCTTCTGTCACCGGCCGACAATGTCGCCGTCGCCAACGGCCGGGTTGAACCCGGCAACCCACTGCCCGGCGGCGCCACGGCGCGGGAAGTCATCGAGACCGGCCACAAGGTCGCCATCCGCCACATAGCAGCCGGCGCCTCGGTGGTGAAGTACGCGCAGGCGATTGGCCGCGCCACCCGCGATATCGAGCCGGGCGAACATGTCCATTCGCACAATCTCGTCTTCGAATCCGGCCGATTGCCGGTCGTTCCGCCCAGCGAAGCGGTGCATGCGACGGACGCCGACCGCGCCCGCACCTTCATGGGCTATCGCCGCGCCGATGGACGCGCCGGCACCCGCAATTATATCGGCATCGTCGCCAGCGTGAACTGTTCGACCACCGTTTGCCGCTCGATTGCCGAACGGGCCAACCATGAACTCTTGCCGAAATATCCCGGCATCGACGGCTTCGTCCCGATCGTTCATAGCCAGGGCTGCGGCATGAGCGGCACCGGCGACGGCATGATGGCCCTGCATCGCACGCTGGCCGGCTATGCCCGGCATCCGAATTTCGGCGGCGTGCTGATGGTTGGCCTCGGCTGCGAGGTCAATCAGCTGACGCTTTACGGCCAGAAGGGCGTTGCCGCCGGCAAGCGTCATTTCAACATCCAGGACGCCGGCGGCTCGCGCAAGTCGGTCGAGAAGGCCATGGGCGTGCTGGCCGAAATCGCCGAGGAGGTCGGCAGCCTGAAGCGCGAACCGATTCCGGTGAGCGAGATCGTCGTCGGCCTGCAATGCGGCGGTTCCGACGGCATGTCGGGGATCACCGCCAATCCGGCGCTTGGCGCGGCGGTCGATATACTCGCCGACGCCGGCGGCATTGGCATCCTGTCGGAAACGACCGAGATCTACGGCGCCGAGCACCTGCTCGCCTATCGCGCCGCGACGCCTGAAATCGCCCAGAAGCTCGACGGTTTCGTCAAATGGTGGGAAAACCATACCGCCATGCACGGTGCTTCCATCGACAACAATCCCTCGCCTGGCAACAAGCGCGGCGGCCTGACCACCATCCTGGAAAAATCGCTGGGTGCGGTCGCCAAGGGCGGCCAGACGCCGCTGAATGGCGTCTTCGGCTATGCTGAAAAGGTCACCGGCCACGGTCTCGTGTTCATGGACACGCCGGGCTACGACCCGGTCTCCGCCACCGGCCAGGTCGCCGGCGGCGCCAATGTGATCGTCTTCACGACGGGCCGCGGTTCCTGTTTCGGCTGCAGGCCAACGCCGTCGATCAAGGTCGCCAGCAATTCCGCCCTTTATCGTTCCATGGAAGAGGACATGGACGTCGATGCCGGCGTCATCGCGTCGGGCGAGAAGACCATCCCGCAGCTTGGGCGCGAGCTATTCGACCTGATTGTCGAGACGGCTTCCGGCCGCAAGACCAAGAGCGAGGACTTCGGCTACGGCGATAATGAATTCGTGCCGTGGCATCTTGGCGCGACGCTCTAGGTCGTGGCCGCGTATAGTGGGAGACACGCATTGAATAAGCGCCGCATCGGCAAGACGACCCTGGAGGTCACGGAATACAGTTTCGGCGGCGCCTCGCTGGGAAATCTTTATCAGGCCGTGTCCGAACCCGACGCCGAGGCGGTACTTGATGCCGCCTGGAACGCGGACATGCGCTATTTCGACACCGCGCCGCATTACGGTTTCGGTCTTTCGGAACGCCGCTTCGGCGATTACCTCCGCAGCAAGCCGCGCGACGAATACGTCCTGTCCACCAAGGTCGGACGCCTGTTGAAGCCCGCGCCTGAAAGCGAAGTGCCGAAGCTCGGCTTCGTCGATCCGCTGCCGTTCAAGCTTGAATATGACTACAGCTATGACGGCATCATGCGCTCGGTCGAGTTCAGCTATGCCCGGCTCGGACTGAACCGCATCGACATCCTCTATGTCCACGACATCGGCGTCTACACGCACGGCATCGAACTGACCAAGCTGCATCTCGGCCAGCTTCTCGATGGCGGACTGAAGGCACTCGAGGAATTGAAATCCGGTGGCGTGATTTCCGCCTATGGGCTCGGCGTCAACGAGGTCGAGGTGTGCCTGCAGGTGATGCGGCGCGCGCCCATCGACTGCATCCTTCTTGCCGGCCGCTACTCGCTGCTCGATCGCTCCGCCGAGGCGGAACTGATCCCGCTATGCGAAAAGACACAGACCTCGCTGGTGATAGGCGGTGTCTTCAATTCGGGCATTCTTGCCACCGGCCCGAAGCCAGGCTCGCATTTCGACTATGGTCCGGCATCGGCCGATATCCTGTCCAAGGTCGGCGCGATGGAAGAGTTGGCCACCGGCAAAGGCTATCCGCTGGCTGCCGCCGCGTTGAAGTTCCCGCTGCACGAGCCCCGCGTAGCGACGGTGCTGATCGGCACCGCGAAGGCATCAAGCCTGCGGCGCAACATGGCCCTGCTCGACACCAAGGTTCCGGAGAGCGACTTCGAAAGCTTCCGGCCATATACCGCCGTGCAGCCGCCATTGACGGGAGCGGTGCGTGAATGACCCGCCTTGGCACCGTTCGGTGTGGACGCAGTAAAGCCTTCGCATTCAACCTCTCACGGGAAACAAGCTAATGCTGCGTGGCATACATCCTCTTCTCGGTCCTGATCTTCTCCACGCACTGCGCACCATGGGGCATGGCGACGAGATCGTCATCGCCGACGCCAATTTCCCGGCCGGCACCATGGGCCCCAAGGTCATCCGCGCCGATGGGATCGGCGGCGAAGCCCTGCTGGAAGCGATCCTTACCCATATGCCGCTCGATACTTATGTCGAGGTCGCGGCGTTCCGCATGGAGGTCGTGGAAGATCCTGCGCGTGTCCCGGATATCTGCCTTTCCTATCAGAAGATCGTCGACCGCCTCGCCGGCCCGTTCGCCGTCGCGCCGGTCGAGCGTTTCGCCTTTTATGAGCGGTCCCGGAAGGCAGCCTACATCGTCGCGTCGGGCGAACGGGCAATCTATGCGAACATCATCCTGAAGAAGGGCGTATTGCGACCGGAAGCCTGAGGAGGAGATGAGCCGCCCGCCAGCCGAAATATTTCGCCGGCTACAGAATGAATATTCCATCTTGACTATAAGATGGAATTATTATTTCATATTCGGAAAGGCAACGTGTTCGGGACCCACCAACGAACGCTTGAAAACGCCGAGCCATTCGCATAACAAGATGATGTCTGTTTTTTATCTATAAAGTTCTGTGCGGTCGCGCCTATCCCACGGAGCTTCGTAAAAGTTCACCAGGCGACTTAGGGAGGAAGCCTATGAAATTCGTCACCAGCATTCTCAACCGCCGCGCCGTGATGGCGCTCGCCGCAGCATCGATGCTCACCGGCGTCATGCACACCGCTCCGGCCTCGGCGGCGGATGTCACCATTCCGATCATCGTGAAGGACACCACCTCCTTCTACTGGCAGATCGTTCTGGCCGGCGCCCGCAAGGCCGGCAAGGATCTCGGCGTTACTGTTCCCGAACTGGGCGCCCAGGCCGAAACCGACGTCAATGGCCAGATCTCGATCCTCGAAAACGCCGTTGCCGGCAATCCGGCGGCTATCGTCATCTCGCCAACGGAAGCCAAGGCGCTCGGCAAGCCGATCGATGAGGCCGCCGCAAAGGTGAAGATCATCGGCATCGACTCCAGCGCCGACTCGAAGGCTTTCACCTCGTTCCTGACCACCGACAATACCCAGGGCGGGCGTGTCGCCGCCGACGGTCTGGCCGAGGCGATCAAGGCCGCCAATGGCGGCAAGGTCGAAGGCAAGGTAGCGATCATCACCGCGCTTCCGGGCGCCGGTTCGCTCGAGCAGCGCCGCGAGGGCTTCCTCGAGCAGGTAAAGGCGAAATATCCGGAACTGACCGTCATCGCCGACAAATACGCTGACGGCCAGGCTACCACCGGCCTCAACATCGCCACCGATCTGATCACCGCCAATCCGGACCTGAAGGGCATCTTCGCCTCCAACCTGATCATGGCGCAGGGCGTTGGCCAGGCGATCGCGGAAAACAATCTCTCCGGCAAGGTGGCGCTGATCGGCTTCGACTCGGATGAAAAGCTGATCAAGTTCCTCAATGACGGCGTCATCTCGGGCCTCGTCGTCCAGGACCCCTACAGGATGGGCTATGATGGCATCAAGACCGCGCTGGCCGCCTCCAAGGGCGAAAAGGTCGAGACCTTCGTCGACACCGGCGCCAACCTGGTGACGAAGGCCAACATGAAAGAGCCGAAGATCGACGCGCTTCTCAACCCGAAGCTCGACTAGGCTTTCCGACGCAAGTGTTTCCGGGGCAGCATTGCCCCGGAAACTTCGCCTTGTCCGCAACGGTTTGGAAAAGACCGTTTCCGGGTTACGCAAGCAAATGCCGCGGCAGCTGAATACGGCGCCGCGACATGCCACCGGGGTGGCCAATCTGGGAGGATTGTCATGACATCGCCAGCAGCCGAGCTGCATCCGGCTCCGGATATCGCGCCCGGCAGCGTCATCCTCGAACTGCGCGGCCTTGAGAAGAAATATCCCGGCACCCACGCGCTCAAGCCTGTCGACCTCGCTTTCCGGACCGGTGAGATACACGCCATCGTCGGCGAAAACGGCGCCGGCAAGTCGACGCTGATCAAGCTCCTGACCGGCGTCATGCCGCGCACCTCCGGCGAGGTGATGTGGGAAGGCAAACCTGTCGCGCTGGCCACGCCGCACGAGGCGATGGCGCTCGGCATCAACGCCGTGCATCAGGAAGTCGTGCTGTGCAGGCACCTCACGGTCGCCGCCAACATGTTCCTCGGCGAGGAGAATGTCCGCTACGGCCTGCTGCAGCAGCGCGCCATGGTGCGCGATGCGCAGAAGATCATCAACGATCTCGGCTTCGACCTGCCGGCGCATGTCATGCTCGGCGATCTCACCATCGGCCAGCAGCAGCTGATCGCCGCCGCCCGCGCCACCGTGCGCGGCACCAAGTTTCTCATCTTCGATGAGCCGACCGCCTACCTGACCCGCAAGGAGGCGGACCAGCTTTTCGCGCTCATTCGCCGGCTGAAATCGGAAGGCGTCACCATCATCTACATCTCCCATCGCATGGAAGAGGTGTTCGAGCTTGCCGACCGCGTTTCGGTGCTGCGCGACGGCACCTATGTCGGCACCCGCAACATCGATGAAACCGACGACGCCGAACTCGTGCGGCTGATGATCAATCGCTCGATCGAGCAGATTTACCACAAGGAACATTTCGATCTCGGCCCGGTGATCCTCGAAACCAAGAACCTTTCCGGCAAGGGCTTCGAGGACATCTCGATGACCGTCCGTTCAGGCGAGATCGTTGGCCTCTACGGCCTGATCGGCGCCGGCCGCAGCGAGTTCGTCACCACCGTCTATGGCCGCCATGCGAAATCCGCCGGCTCGGTCCTGTGGGACGGCAAGGAAGTCTCCATTGCCTCCGAGCACGATGCGATGCGCCTTGGTATGGCGCTGGCGCCCGAAAGCCGCCGCGACCAGGGCCTTTGCCTCAACCTTCCAGTCGGCTTGAACCTCAACCTGCCGATCTACAAGCGCATCTCCAGAAACGCGCTGATTTCCGGCGCGCAGGAAAAGCAGCAGGCCGAGCGCCAGATCGCCGGCCTGCGCATCAAGACGCCGAGCCGCCATGCGCTGGCGTCCAGCCTTTCCGGCGGCAACCAGCAGAAGATCGTCATCGGCAAGTGGCTCAACCATGGCGCCCGGCTGTTCATCTTCGACGAACCGACCGTCGGCGTCGACGTCGGCACAAAGGCGGAAATCTATCGCCTGTTCAGTGCGCTTCTTTCGGAAGGCGCCGGCATCATCCTGATCTCGTCCTACCTGCCGGAAGTGTATGAACTGGCGGACACGCTGCATGTGTTCCGCCGCGGCAGATTGGTGGCCAGCCACGGCTTCCACGAAGCCAGCCACGAGGAAATCCTCAGCGAAGCGCTGGAGGCAGCAAAGCAGAAACACGGGGAGCAGCCATGAGCACCGAAACCTTGACGGTCGAAAAGCCGAAGCGGAACTACAATGTCCTGTTCGGCCTCACTCTGCTGGCTCTTCTGGTTCTCCTGTGGATCGCGCTTTCGCTGGCGACGCCGAGCTTCGCCTCATCCACCAATATCACCAACCTGCTGCGCCAGGGTTCGATGATCGCTATTCTCGCGGTCGGACAGACCTTCGTCATCATCACCGGCGGCATCGACCTGTCCGTGGGCGCCATTGTCGGATTCTGCACGGTCATCCCGGCCATGATGATCAATGCCGGCTGGCCGGTCTGGCTGGCTGTGCTGGCGACACTTTGCGTGGGTCTCGCCATAGGCGTCTTCCACGGATTCGGCATCGTCAAGATGGGCCTGCCGCCGTTCATCATCACGCTGGCGACACTCACCTCGCTGCGTGGCATCGGCCTGCTGATGACCGGTGGCAGTTCAATTTCCATCAACAATGACGCCTTCCAGGAGTTCTCGCGCAATTCCTTCCTCGGCGTGCCGAACCTGTTCTGGATGGTGATCCTGGTCGGCGTTCCGGCCTATATATTCCTGCATCACAGCCGCTGGGGCCGCTATCTGTTCTCGGTCGGCTCCAACGCCGAGGCCTCGCGACTGTCGGGCGTCAACGTTTCGCGCACCATCTACATGGCGTACACGCTGTCGGGCCTGTGCGCCGCCTTCGTCGGAGTGCTGCTGGCCTCGCGCATCGGCATTGGCAATCCGACGCAGGCCGAAGGCTGGGAACTGCAGGCCATCGCCTCGTCGGTCATCGGGGGGACGTCCCTCTTCGGCGCCATCGGCTCGGTGCATGGCCCCCTGCTCGGCGCCTTCATCCTCGCCACCATCAACAACGGCGCCAACCTGCTGAACGTGAATTCGTTCTGGCAGCGCGTCATCACCGGAGCGCTGATCATCATCATCGTTTACTTCGACGGGCTGCGCCGCCGCGGGAAGTGATCGAGACTTGCGCGCAATGTCTCCGGAGCCCCGGCTCCGAAGACAGGAAAATCATTGGAACATCGCATGAAAGCCGTCATCTGCCGGTCGCCCGGCGAACTCGTCTTCGAGGACCGTCCCGAACCGGACGCTCCGCCTCCCGGCTGGGCCCTGGTCGCGGTCAGTCATGTCGGCATATGCGGCACCGACTACCATATCTTCGAAGGCAAGCACCCGTTCCTCGCCTACCCGCGCATCATGGGCCATGAGGTTTCCGGAACGGTGCTGACTGCCGGCGCCGGCGTCGCCCTGGAGGCGGGCACACCGGTCATCGTCAACCCGTACATTGCTTGCGGCCATTGCGTCGCCTGCCGGCAGGGCAAGCCGAATTGCTGCGTCCGCATCGAGGTCTTGGGCGTCCATCGCGACGGCGCGATGTGTGGAAAAATTCTCGTCCCGGCCGATAATCTTTATCCTGCCAACGGTCTTTCGCTGGCCGAAGCGGCGGCGGTGGAATTTCTTGCCATCGGGGCGCACGCGGTGCGGCGGTCCGGCGCGGTTGCCGGCAGCAGGGCGCTGGTGATCGGCGCTGGTCCAATCGGCCTTGGCGCGGCGATCTTCGCGAGCATCGCCGGGCTGGAGGTCACGCTCCTCGACATGAGCGCCGAGCGGCTGGACTTCGCCGCGAGCCTTGGCTTCGGCGCGCTGAACGGCAGCGATGCCCCGGCAGCGGAGCTGGTCCGCAACGCCACCGGCGGCGACGGTTTCGAGACCGTCTTCGACGCCACCGGCAACACGCAGTCCGTCCAGTCGGCCTTCGCTCATGTCGCGCATGGCGGCGCGCTGGTGCTGGTCAGCGTGGTGAAGGACGACATCACCTTTTCCGATCCGGAATTTCACAAGCGCGAAATGTCGGTCATCGGCAGCCGCAATGCGCTGCGCGCCGATTTCGAGCATGTCGCGGCGTCGATCCGCTCCGGCGCGGTGCCATTGGACAAGCTCGTCACCCATCGGACCACGCTGGAAAACACGCCCCGCGATCTGGCGCGCTGGGCGCACGAGAAATCGGGCCTCATCAAGGCTGTTATCGAGATTGGAGCTTAGTTGAAGCGGTTGCGAGCGGCAGAACACCGCTCGCCACAATGTCAAACGATCTCCTAGAGCTTCGTCCAGGCTCCATTCTTCTTCGATGATTTCACGCAGGCCTCAATGAAGGCGACGCCTTCGACGCCGTCCTGCACAGTGGGGAAGACGACATCCTTACCCAGCTTGCCGCCCTTCTTGCGCGCCGCGCGGATGGCGCGGGCGGCTTCCGCATAGATGTTGGCGAAGCCTTCGAGGTAGCCTTCCGGATGGCCTGACGGCACCCGGCTGACCCGCGCCGCCGAAGGCATGGCGCCCGCGCCGGCGCGCGTCAGCAACTGCTTCGGCTGCCCGAACGGCGTGAACCAGAGGTAGTTCGGATCGGCCTGCACCCACTCCAGCCCGCCCTTGGAGCCATAGACGCGCAGCTTCAGTCCGTTCTCATGGCCGGGCGCCACCTGGCTCGCCCACAGCATGCCCTTGGCCGTATGGGCCTTGCCCTTCGCCTTGAAGCGCAGAAGCACATGCGCATTGTCGTCGAGCTGGCGGCCAGGCACGAAGGCGTCGATATCCGCCGACAGCGAATCCAGCTCAAGCCCCGAAACGAAACGAGCGAGATTGTAGGCATGGGTGCCGATGTCGCCGAGCGCGCCGCCGGCGCCCGACTGCTTGGGATCCGAGCGCCAAGATGCCTGCTTCTGGCCTGTCGCGGCGAGATCCTCGGTCAGCCAGTCCTGCGGGTATTCCGCCTGCACGACGCGGATGTCGCCGAGCATGCCCTTGGCGACCATTTCCTGTGCCTGCCGCACCATTGGATAGGCGGTGTAATTGTGCGTCAGCACGAAGACCTTCCCGGTCTTCGCCACCAGCGCCGCCAGCTTTTTCGCCTCGGCCAGCGTCGCCGTCAGCGGCTTGTCGCAGATGACGTTGATGCCGGCCTCCAGGAAAGCCTTCGCCGCCGGGAAATGCACATTGTTGGGCGTCACGATGGCGACGGCCTCGATGCCGTCCGGCCGCGCGGCCTCTGCCTTCGCCATCTCGGCATAGGAAGCGTAGCTGCGCGCCGGATCGAGCCCGAGTTCGGCCGCCGAATCCTTGGCGCGTTCGGCGTTGGACGATAGCGCGCCGGCCACCAGCACGAATTCGTTGTCCATGCGCGCCGCGATGCGATGCACCGCGCCGATGAACGCGCCCTGCCCGCCGCCGACCATGCCGAGCCGGATCGGCCCACTGCCCGATTCAACCTTTGTGCTGCTGACCATGTGTCTTCTCCGTTGTTCGGCAGTCGGCAGTCGGAACTACATATCAACCGACACCACCTTGTCGGGTGGTCCTACTGCCGATTGCCTATTGCCGACTGCCGCTCGTTCAAATCCCCATCATGGCGCGAAGCAGCTTCTTGTCCGTCGTGCCGCCGGCGAAATCATCGAACGCTTTCTCCGTCACGCGGATGATGTGGTGCTGGATGAACGGCGCGCCCTCAGCCGCGCCGTCCTCCGGGTGCTTGAGGCAGCATTCCCACTCCAGCACCGCCCAGCTGTCATAGCCGTATTGCGCCAGTTTCGAGAAGATGCCGCCAAAATCGACCTGTCCGTCGCCAAGCGAGCGGAAACGGCCGGCGCGATCCACCCAGCCCTGGTAACCGGAATAGACGCCCTGCCGGCCGGTGGGATTGAATTCGGCATCCTTCACATGGAAGGCCTTGATGCGCTCGTGATAGATATCGATGAACGCCAGATAATCCATTTGCTGCAGCAGGAAATGCGACGGGTCGTAGTTGATGTTGCAGCGCTTGTGGCCGCCGACCGCGTCGAGGAACATCTCGAAGGTCGCGCCGTCGAACACATCTTCGCCGGGATGGATTTCGTAGCAGAGGTCGACGCCATTATCGTCATAGACATCCAGGATCGGTTTCCAGCGCTTGCCGAGTTCGGCGAAAGCCTCTTCGATCAGTCCGGCCGGCCGCTGCGGCCACGGATAGAGATAGGGGAACGCCAGCGAACCGGAGAAAGATACCGAGGCCGTGAGGCCGAGATTCTTCGACGCCTTGGCGGCGAACTTCATCTGCTCGACAGCCCATTTCTGCCGCGCCTTGGGATTGTTGTGCACGCTCGCCGGCGCGAAACCGTCATACTGGGCGTCGTAAGCCGGATGCACGGCAACAAGCTGGCCCTGCAGATGCGTGGAAAGCTCGGTGATCTCGACACCCGCATCGGCGCAGATGCCCTTCACCTCGTCGCAATAGGTCTTGGACGACGCCGCCTTCTTGAGGTCGAACAACCTGCCGTCCCAGGTCGGGATCTGCACACCCTTGTAGCCAAGGTCGCCTGCCCACTTTGCAATTGCGCCAAGCGAATTGAACGGCGCGTCATCGCCCGCGAACTGCGCCAGGAAAATGGCTGGCCCCTTCATCGTCGTCGGCATCGATATCCTCCCTGCTCTGTCGCCGCGACCGCGGCGCGCGGATTAAGACATGGATGGAAGCCAATGGCGACAGCCCGTATGGTAGAATTTTCATTCGTGTATTTTATCGGTAAGATGCGTGACTCAGCGGGGCGTCTGAGATCTTTTGACGTGTCGATATCCTTCGCATCATGCGGCCAAAGGCCCAGGATCGAAGTCGTCCGGATGCGCGGCCGCCACGGGCGACTGGTCGCAACAAGCACTGCGCACCAACGTCAAAAACGGCTTGCTTCTCCGGCGGGCAGGCGGCCGCTCCAGAATTTCTCTCTCGCGTTTCGCAGCCTCGGGTTGGTAGTGCACTGCTTGCAGCAGGATTCGTTCCTCAATGCCGTCGCTGTTGGTCAGGACGAAATCCTGTCCCTCGGCCAAGCCGAGCAGGGCGAGACCGCGTGCTGTGGTGATCGGCAGAAACAGGCCGACCGGCGACGTCATGCGGTCATGCGAGATGACGCGTCTGTCCGGATTGCGCCCATTGACGCTGAATGTGACGCGACTGCTCAGGGTCGCGACGTTGCCAGGAACGTCTTCGCGGAAGACCACCCTGGCGGTTTCGATTTTTCGCGCCAAGATCGGCGCCAGCGGATTTTCCCTGCCGACGCAGCGGTCACGCATGACTTCCAGTATGGTGAAATCCTTGGTGGTCAGAATACAGGTTTGATTCGACATCGCAGTTCTCCATCGCCCCGCCTATCGGGGCGGTTGCCTTGAAAACGGAATGGAAACCCCTGGCCGCGATGCGCGGCGCAGGGGTTACGATCCTGCGATGAGGCACCCTCCAAACAGTGAGAGGCGGCAAGGCGGCCCGGATGCCGTCATGACGCCGTCCTGAAAACAGCATCCTCCTGCGGCTCGTCAACCGCAGGCGAGTTCACGGTTTCTACCGTGAGGCGATGGACCCGCTTGTCGCGCGCAGTCCAGTCGATCGACTGGCCAGCCGACAGGCCGATAAGGGCCGCGCCGATAGGGGTGAGGATCGATATTTTACCCTCTCCGATGTCCGCTTCGCCCGGAAACACCAAGGTGACCCGCCGGCGTTCGCCGAGATCGCTGGTAAACTGCAGGGTTGAGCCCATCCGGACGACGTCGGGGGCGATCTTCCTGTCGTCCACGACGCGCGCGCGGTCGAGTTCCGCAAGCAGAACCTCCGCTACATCCGGATTGATGACGGCTGAGGATTCCGCAAGCCGCGACAGGCGCTCATGGTCGGAACGGGTCATGGTGATGGCTGGCTTGCGCTGTCTGTTGGTACCGGGAGCCAATTTTGTGGCCTCCTATTGTCGGCACGGGAATGCTGGGCGCAACCCGTGCGTGATCTTGTTACTTGGATGAATGGATTGTCGCCTTTGCGGCGTTCGGCTACCCGATGCGGGAACCAGCCGCTGCCCCACGACCGGGGCGCGACGCGACCTGGCCGGGGGTCATATGCCCGCGATGGGGCACGCCCTTTCGATGAGTAGAGTGAAGCGGTCGGTCGACATTGGACGAACGTGGGACCTTCGATCCCCAAAGTCAAGGATTGTGGCAGCCGCACCCGGAAAGCCCGTCAGCGTCTGGAAGGATATTCCGCGAATAGCGTTTGGCAGAACCGATTGCTCAAAAAATAATGGCGCGAGCGCCAATTTCTTCTCTGGCCAAAGCCCTCCCATAGGCCATAATCGCCGCGCCGATCTTTCAGCCGCAGTATCGGATGAATGAGCATAGCGCCGCAAATTGCGCCAGAGCGTTGGAGTTGTTTCATGCCGCAGTTCATCGTTTCCCGCCGCACTTTGATGGCAGGGTCCGCCGCGCTCCTGGCATCGACCGCCCTGCCCAGCATCGGCCGGGCGCAGACGAGAGGCGGAAGACTCGTGGTTGCCGCCGATTCCGAGCCGCCGAATCTCAATCCGGCCATGGTTGCGTCGAACGGCGTGTTCTTCATTTCCAGCAAGGTGGTCGAGCCGCTGGCGGAAGCGTCCTATGATGGCAAGGACGGCCTCGCACCCCGCCTCGCGGTGAGCTGGGAAGGCGCCGCCGACGGATTGTCGGCGACCTTCAAGTTGCGCGAAGGCGTAAAGTGGCATGACGGCAAGCCCTTCACCGCGGCCGACGTCGCCTTTTCGGCGTTGCAGGTCTGGAAGCCTCTGCAGAACCTCGGCCGCACCATCTTCAAGGATCTTATCGCCGTTGATACGCCGGACGAACTGACCGCCGTCTTCAAGTTCGGCAAGCCGACGCCGTTCCAGCTCATCCGCAACGCGCTGCCTGTGGTAACGAGCGTCGTGCCGAAACATATCTACGAAACCGGCAAGATCGCGGACAATGCGGCCAACACCGCACCCGTGGGAACCGGTCCGTTCAAGTTCGCCGAACACAAGGCCGGCCAATATTACCGATTGACGAAGAACGAGGATTACTGGGGCGACAACCAACCCCTTCTGGACGAGATCGTCTACCAGGTTCTGCCCGACCGCGCCGCGGCGGCCAGCGCACTGGAGGCGGAAGAAATCCACCTCGCCGCCTTCTCGGCCGTGCCGCTCGCCGACCTCGACCGGATTTCGAAGGTCCCAGGCCTGCAGGTCATCACCAAGGGCTATGAAGGTCTGACATACCAGCTGGTCGTCGAGATCAACCATCGCCGCAAGGAACTCGCCGACCTGAAGGTACGCCAGGCAATCGCCCACGCCATCGACAAGGATTTCGTCGTCAGGACCGTGTTCCTCGGCTACGCCGCCGCCGCCACCGGCCCGGTGCCGAAGAACGACCCGCAATTCTACACGCCCGACGTCGAGACCTATCCGTTCGACGTCGCCAAGGCGAACGCGCTGCTCGACGAGGCCGGGTATGCCAAGGGCGCCGACGGCAAGCGCTTCTCGCTCAAACTGCTGCCGGCGCCCTATTTCAACGAAACAAAGCAGTTCGGCGATTATCTGCGCCAGGCGCTCGCCGCCATCGGCATCGACGCGCAACTGGTGAACAACGATTCCGCCGCGCACCAGAAGGCGGTCTACACCGAGCACGCCTTCGATCTGGCTGTCGGTCCCCCGGTGTTCCGCGGCGATCCCGCCATTTCCACCACCATCCTGGTGCAGAGCGGTATTCCGGATGGCGTGCCCTTCTCAAACCAGGGTGGCTACAAGAACGAAGAGCTGGACGGCATCATCGAGAAGGCTTCGGAAACGCTCGACGCGAATGCCCGCACTGAACTTTACAAGGAGTTCCAGAAGAAGGTCGCGGCCGACCTGCCGCTGATCAATGTGGCGGAATGGAGCTTCATCTCGGTTGCCCGCGACAGCGTCAAGAACATCGCCAACAATCCACGTTGGGCGGTGTCCAACTGGGCCGACACGGCGGTGGAGGGGTAGGGTCGGTTCATTTTTATATGCGGACGGGTTGCCGCCGGGATTGGGCAATGATCAAGTCTATAGGTGAACGTTCTCTGTTTTCCTTCTCCGTCCGACCGTAAAGCGCGGCCATGAACCGTGCTGTCCGTCTCCTGCGCCGCCGCCTCGCCGGCTCGATGTTCGTGCTGCTGATCGTCATCTTGGGCACGTTCTTCCTGCTGGAAGCCGCACCCGGCGACGCCGTGGACGCCTATATCGGTTCCATCGGCGGCGATGCCGGCCTTGCCGAGTTGCTGCGGCAGCGCTGGGGACTCGACCAGTCGACAGGGACACGTCTGGCGGCCTATCTGTGGGCGCTTCTCCATCTCGATCTCGGTCAGTCCGTCGCCTTATCGCGCCCGATCCGCGACATACTGCTTGAGCGGCTGCCCAACACACTGCTGCTGATGGGCAGCGCCACCGCGCTTTCCTTCTTCCTGGGATCTGCTCTGGGCATCGTCGCCGGCGCGCGGCCCGGCTCCTTCCGCGACCGATTCCTGTCGATAGGCTCGCTGGCGCTTTATGCGGTGCCCGGCTTCTGGCTGGCACTGGTTTTGGTCATCGTCTTTGCCGTCGATCTGCGCTGGTTTCCCATCGCCGGCATCGAGACCATCGCCTCCGGCAAGACCGGCCTCGCCCGCGCTGCCGACATCATCCACCACCTCGTCCTGCCCGTGACGGCGCTCGGCTTCATCTATCTGGCGCTTTATCTGCGCATGATGCGCGCCGGCATGGCGGAGGTCTGGCGGCAGGATTTCGTTCTGGCCCTGCGCGCACGCGGCATTCCTCGCCGGCGCATCGTGCTCGCCCATGTCGCCCGCAACGCACTCTTGCCACTGGTCACCATGCTCGGGCTTCAGTCAGCGCAGATGCTGGGCGGCAGCGTCGTCATTGAAAGCGTGTTCTCGGTGCCCGGGCTCGGTCGGCTGGCGCAGGAAGCGGTGACCGCGCGCGATACGCCGCTTCTGCTCGGCATCATCCTGATCAGCGCCGTGCTCGTCGTCGTCATCAACCTGATGGTCGATCTCGCCTATGCCTTCCTCGATCCGCGCGTCGGCGCCAGCGAGGCCAGCGCGTGAGCCTTGCTGGCTTTTTCCGTACGCCGGAAGCGCTGGCTGGCGCAATCGTGTTGGCTCTGCTGGCTGCCATGGCGCTGGCCGCGCCGCTCTTTTTTCCCGGCGACCCGCAAGCCATCGCAGGCCCGGCTCTCGTACCGCCATTTCAGGATTGGGCATTTCCGCTGGGAACCGATCGGCTGGGCCGCGATGTCCTGGCCGAACTTTTTCACGGGGCCCGCACCTCGCTCGCCGTGGGGCTCGCCGCCGCCGCTGCTTCCCTAGCGATCGGAACGATCGTCGGCACGCTGGCCGGTTTTACCGGCGGACTGATCGACGAAATCTTGATGCGCATAACCGATGCTTTCCAGACTGTACCCGGTTTCCTGCTGGCGCTGGCCTTCGTCAGCGTCGTCGGCCCGTCGCTCGGCGTGGTGGTTATCGCTATCGCCCTTTCGGCCTGGACGGGGCCGGCCAGGGTCGCGCGCGCCGAAGTGCTGTCGATTCGCGAGCGCGACTATGTCGCCAATGCCCGCGTTGCCGGCATGCACCCGCTCGTAATCGCCTTCCGCGAGGTGCTGCCGAATGCGCTGCCACCGGTGCTGGCGCTGTCTTCGGTCGTGGTCGCCGGCGCCATCCTGACCGAGGCGGCGCTGTCCTTCCTCGGTCTCGGCGACCCCAACCGCGTCACCTGGGGCGGCATGATCGCCGAGGGCCGCGCCGTGTTGCGCACCGCGCCTTTCCTCTCCATTGCGCCGGGCGTCATGCTGGTATTCACCGTGCTCGGCGTCTATCTCGCAGGCGAAGGAGTCGTCGAAACCTCGGCCGTCAAGCGGGGGCTCGCATGAGTGGGGCGGAGCTTTCACCCTCGCGGTCGCCGTTTCTGTCGGTCCGCGACTTGACCATTGCCTATCGCGGCAGCGATGCCTCCGCCATCCGCGATGTCAGCATCGACGTTTTGACCGGTGAATGCCTCGCCCTGATCGGCGAAAGCGGCTCCGGCAAAAGCACACTTGCCCTTGCCGTGGCCGGCCTGCTTCCGGCTTCAGCACGAACAACCGGACGCGTGGAATGGCCCGGCCTCAGCCGCGCGGCACTGGGCGGAAGTGACATCGGCTTCGTGTTTCAGGACCCCGCCGCCAGTCTCGATCCGGTAATGAGCGTCGGCAGGCAGGTTGCCGAAGTTGTGCGAACCCATCTGGGTCTCGGTTGGCGTGAGGCCTATGGCGAGGCGATCGAATTGCTCGCCCGTGTCAAACTGCCGGAAAGGACATTCGACGCCTATCCGCATCAGCTCTCCGGCGGACAAAAACAGCGGGTCGCCATCGCCGCCGCCATTGCCGGGCGCCCGCGCCTGCTGATCGCGGACGAGGCGACAAGCGCGCTGGATACGATCACCCAGGCGGAGATCGTCGCGCTGATCGCCCGGCTGGTGGCCGAGGATGCGATGACGCTTCTGTTCATCAGCCATGACATTGCACTCGCCGCCGAGATCGCCGACCGCATGGCCGTCTTCCGGGATGGTCAATTGCTGGAACTGGGCCGAACCGGCGACGTGATCGACAATCCCCGCCACGACTATACGCGCATGCTGCTCGCATCGCATATCGGCCTCGATGCCGCTCCGATGCGAGGGGCTCTTTGATGGCCGAGAAATTGCTCACAGTGTCGGGCCTTGCCAAGCGCTTCGGTCGCCTTGGCGCCGATATCGCGGCTGTGGAACAAGTGGGCTTCGATCTTGGCCCGGCGGAAACGCTGGCGCTGGTCGGGCCGTCCGGCAGCGGCAAGTCCACCATCGCGCGCCTGCTGCTGCGCCTGATCGAGCCGGACAAGGGAAGCATCATCTTCGAGGGCGAGGATTGGCTGGCCTTGCGCGGCAGCGTCCTCCGCGCCAGGCGCGCGCGCTTGCAGATGGTGTTTCAGGATCCGCTCTCGGCCTTCAACCCGCGCACCACCGTGTCGGGTGCCTTGGAAGACCCGCTGAGCATCCACGCCATGGTTCCGCGCACAATGCGGCCCCAGGCTGTCTCCGCATTGCTGGACCGGGTCGGATTGCCCTCCTCGCTGGCGTCGCGCGCCATTCATGAGATTTCCGGCGGCCAGCGCCAGCGAGTCGCCATCGCCCGCGCCATTGCAACCAAACCGTCGCTGATCGTGCTTGACGAGGCCGTCTCGGCGCTCGATGTCTCGGTGCGCGGAAAAATCCTCGAACTTCTGGGCGACCTGCAAAGGCAGGACCGCATCGCCTATCTCTTCATTTCACATGATATCGCGCTGGTGCGCGCTTTCGCCCGTCGCGTCGCCATACTCGATGCGGGGCGCATCGTTGAACAAGGGGAAGCGCGAGCAGTGATCGATGCGCCACAGTCGGCCGTCGGCAAGGCGTTGCTGGCGGCGGCGCCCAGACTTCACAGGGACAAGACAAAGGAAATACCGTGACACAGGACGACAACGCCGCGCTCGCCGCGAGGGTCGAAAAGCTGGCTGCCGAACTGGAAGCCGCCTTCCGCAACCGCGCAGATCTCTACCGGCTGCTGCTGGAAGAACTGACTCACGAAATCGGGGCTGAGGCAGCCGAAGCGTTGATGACGCGCACCGTAACGCGATACGGACAGGAAGTGGCCGCGGCAGCCTTCGGTGGCTTTGGCCCGCATGACGCGAAGGCGCTGGGCGAGGCGTTCCTGGCCGCAAGCCCGAATGGCGGGCACATGTATCCGACGGATGTCGAACGTGGCGCGGACGAAATCACCTTCAAGGTGCGGCGCTGCCCGCTGAAGGACGCCTGGACCGCCGCGGGTGTCGGCGACGAGAAACTGACGACACTCTGTCGCATCGCCGGCGCCTTCGACCGCGGCCTGTTCGAAGCGACCGGGGTACGGTTCAGCAACGTGACGTGGTCGCCTAGCCATAGCTCCGGCTGTTGCCGCATATCGTTGGCGAATGGCAATAAGTAAGTATTGACTTACTTATTTTTCTCCTTGCCGCAACTCTACGCGCCTGATCTTCCCTGAAATCGTCTTCGGCAGCGCATCGACGAATTCGATCTCGCGCGGATATTTGTACGGTGCGGTAAGCTTCCTGCAGAAATCCTGGATGTTTTTGGCCAGCTCCTCGCTCGGCGCAAACCCCTTGGCGAGAATGACATAGGCTTTGACGATCTGGCCGCGCGTTTCATCCGGCTTGCCAATGACAGCGCTCTCGGCCACCGCTTCGTGCTCGATCAGCGCACTCTCAACCTCGAAGGGGCTGATGCGGTATCCCGCCGATGAAATCAGATCGTCGGAGCGGCCGACGAACCACAGATAGCCGTCCTTGTCGCGTCGGGCCGTGTCGCCGGTATAGTACCAGCCGTTTCGGAACGAGCCGGTATCCAGCGCCGCCCCAGTATAATAGCCGTGGAACAGCCCGCCCGGATAGGGATCGGTGACCTTGACCGCGATATGCCCGACCTCTTCGTCCGCCACGCGGTTGCCGTCGTCGTCGACGACATCGACATCATAGCCGGGAACCGGCCGTCCCATCGAACCGAAACGCACCTCCTCTCCCGGATAGTTGGCGACGATGTTGATCGTTTCCGTCTGGCCATAGCCATCGCCGATCACGGTGCCGGTAGCCTTCTTCCAGATGCGCATGACTTCCGGGTTGAGCGGTTCACCGGCGCCCAGCGACCGGCGCAGACTGGACAAGTCATATTTCGTCAGGTCGAGTTGCGCGAACAGCCGATAGACCGTGGGAGGTGCGCAGAACGTCGTAACCTTCAGCTTACCGATAAGCTTGAGATGCATGTCGGCGTCGAACGCGCCTTCGCCATTGTAGAGCACGATCGGCGCGCCCAGCAGCATCTGCGGAAACAGCATCCCCCATGCCGCCTTCGCCCAGCCTGTATCGGTCAGCGACCAATGCCCGTCGGTCGGCCGCAAATCCATCCAGAACAGGCCGGTCGCCGCATGCGCCAGCGCATAGCCATGGTCGCGGGGCACCATCTTCGGCATCGATGTCGTGCCGGAAGTGAAATAGGCCATCATTAGGTCGGTCGCGTTCGTGTCGGCCGGGCGCTCGAAACGAGGCGCGGCGTCGCTCAGCAGATCGTCGAGCGACATCCAGCCTTTACGCTCGCCATCGACCAAGATGAGCGTCTTCAGCGTCGGGCACTTGCCGGCGATCTGTTCAACCTTGTCGCAATGCTCGGATGTGACGATCGCCATCGTCGCGCCGGAATGGTTCACCCGATATTCGATGTCGTGGGCGGTGAGCAGGTTGGTTCCGGGCATCGAGATGACGCCGGCCTTCATGCAACCGAACAGGACCGTATACCAGGCCGGCACCCGGCCAATGACGACGCAGGCGAAATCGCCCCGCTTGGCGCCCAGCGCCACGAGCGCGTTGGCGAAACGGCTGGAGCTGTCCGAAAGTTCGGAATAGGAGACGTGCCGCACCGTTTCGCCGTCGCGCGACACGGCAATGACCGCGGTCCCATCATTCCTGGCCGCGCGCTCGTCAATGATATCGAAGGCGAAATTGAAATTATGCGGCGTTTCAAGCCGGAAATTCTTGCGCGCATGCGCGTAATTGCGATCGACTGACGAAAAATCCATGCGTCTCCTCCTTGAAAAGCACAGTGGCCTCTATCGCCTGTTCCTCGGGTAGCGCGATCGCGCCGACATTGCCATCGAACCAAAGACTATAGGAACCGGGACTCTCTTTCCAATGAATGGGTCGGGGGCAATGTCCCGCAACAACTTCGGATAAAAGGGCCTATTTGGCAGTCTGCGGCGCCTTGCCATAACCACCCGGCGTCGGCGTGCGGACTATGACAGCATCCCCTTCTTCCAGGGTCGTACGGTCGCAGCCTCCCAGAGGCTGCACAGCGCCGGATCGCCGCCGCACCGAATTCTCTCCAACCTGGCCTGGATCGCCGCCCTCCAGCCCGAAAGGCGGAATGCGGCGATGCCCACTCAGGATCGACATCTCCAGCCTCGCGCGCGCTCGGATCGTCCGCTGTACGCCGTCGCCGCCGGACCATTTGCCGCGCCCGCCGGAATTCGGCCGAATATGGAAATCCTCCAGCACCACGGGAAAGCGGGTTTCCAGAATCTCGGGGTCGGTCAGTCGGGAGTTCGTCATATGCGTGTGGACGGCATCCGTCCCATTGAAGCCGGGACCAGCCGGCGAGCCGGAGCAGATCGTTTCGTAATACTGAACCGTGTCATTGCCGAAGGTGAGGTTGTTCATGGTGCCTTGCGCGGCGGCCATGGCTTTGGTCGCGCCGAAGAGGCAATTCGTCACCGCCTGACTGACCTCGACATTCCCGGCCACCACGGCGGCGGGATAGCGGGGCGAAAGCATCGAACCCGGTGGAATGATCATCCTGATTGGCCGCAAGCATCCGGCATTCATCGGGATATCGCCCTTCACCAGCACGCGGAAGACATAAAGCACGGCCGCGCGCGTCACCGGTTCGGGCGCGTTGAAATTATCGGCGCGCTGGTCCGACGTGCCGGTGAAATCAACCGTGGCTTCACGCTTGGCGCGGTCGATGGAAATCCTGACCTTGATCACGCAGCCCTGATCCATCTCGAGGGTGAACTCGCCGTCCGGCAATTGGTCCAGGACGCGGCGAACGTTTTCCGCGGCATTGTCCTGCACGTGCCCCATATAGGCCTGCACGACATCGTTGCCGAATTGCTCGATCATCTTGTCGAGTTCAGCGGCGCCCTTCTCGTTGGCGGCGACCTGCGCCTTGATGTCGTTGACGTTCTGCGTCAAATTCCGCACCGGGTACGGTCCGTCGGTCAGCAGCGCCGACAATTCCCGCTCGCGGAAACGGCCCTCGTCCACCAGTTTGAAATTGTCGATATAAATGCCCTCTTCCTCGATATTGACCGCCAGCGGCGACATCGAGCCCGGCGCGATGCCGCCAATATCAGCATGGTGGCCACGGCTGGCGACCCAGAAGCGGACATGCCTGCCTTCCGGATCGAACACCGGCGTGCAGACGGTCAGGTCAGGCAAATGCGTGCCGCCATTATATGGGGCATTTATGAGAAAGACGTCGCCCGGCCGGATGACCTCGTTGCCGCGGATGATTGCCGCCACCGACGCATCCATCGAACCCAGATGCACCGGCATATGCGGCGCATTGGCGACCAGATTGCCCTCAGGATCGAAGACGGCGCAGGAAAAGTCGAGCCGCTCCTTGATGTTCACCGAATAGGCAGTGTTCTGCAGCGTCACGCCCATCTGCTCGGCGATGGACATGAACAGGTTGTTGAAGATTTCGAGCAGGATCGGATCCGCGTCCGAGCCGATGGCGGTCGGCTTCGGCAGCGGCTCGATGCGCATGAGAAGCATATGGTCCTTCGGCGTCAACCGTGCCTGCCAGCCGCTTTCGACCACGACGGTCTGGTTCGGTTCGACGATGATCGACGGGCCGGTGACGGTATCACCCACTTCGATCTCGTCGCGCAGGACGACGGCGGCATCGTGGAACGCGCCCTGCGAGAAGAACCGATGCTTGCGTCTCGCGATCGTCTCGCGTCCTGCCTTCGCTTCGCCATCTTTTTCGACGGCGGCTCCGCCTCCACCCACCGCTTCAACCTCCACCGCGTCGACGACCAACCCTCTCGTATCGTCAATGAAGCCGAAACGACGCTTGTGCAGCTTTGCGAATTCATCCCGCAGGCGCTTGGCTTCGTCCCGGGGTGGATAGATCGCCTCGACGGGGATGGCCGTATCCGTTCCTTCATAGCGAATGTGCGCGCGCACATGCACACGCGCCGCTTCCTTGGCGATACCTTGCGCCGACAGCTCGGCAAGGCAGGCGGCCTCCAGTTCGCCGGCGAGGTCGGCAATGATGCCGGGAGCCTCGCAATCCAGCCGCACACCCGCCGATTTCTGCCGCGAGGCTCGTATGTCGGCCAGCCCCATGCCATAGGCAGACAAGAGCCCGGACATTGGGTGAATGAGGATGCTTTCCATGCCCAGCGCATCGGCCACCAAGCAGGCATGCTGCCCGCCCGCCCCGCCGAAGCAATTGAGCGCATAACGGGCCACGTTGTAGCCGCGCTGGACGGAGATCTTCTTGATCGCCTCAGCCATGTTGGCGACGGCGATGCGAATGAACCCGTCGGCCAACTCTTGCGGCGACCGGTCGTCGCCGAGATCGGCGGCGATCTTTTCAAACCGGTCTTGAACGATCGCAGCGTCCAGCCGTTCATCCTGATTCCTGCCGAACAGGGGAGGAAAATAGTCCGGCACGAGTTTGCCGAGCATGACGTTGGCGTCTGTCACCGTAAGCGGTCCGCCATTGCGATAGCAGGCAGGTCCGGGATTGGCGCCGGCCGAATCGGGACCAACACGGAATCGGCCGCCATCGGCGTGCAGGACCGAACCGCCGCCTGCCGCGACCGTATGGATCAGCATCATCGGCGCGCGAACGCGCACGCCAGCAACTTGCGTTTCGAAGGCGCGCTCATATTCGCCGTCGAAATGCGCGACATCGGTCGACGTACCGCCCATGTCGAAACCGATGACCTTGTCGAAACCGGCCGCGGCGCCGGTCTGCGCCAGGCCGACGACACCGCCTGCCGGACCGGAAAGGATCGCATCCTTGCCCTGGAACATTTCGGCGGCCGTCAGCCCGCCCGACGACATCATGAACATGATGCGCGCGCCGGTGCGTTCGATGTCGAGCTCCCGCGAAACCTGCGAAACATAGCGCGACAAAACCGGCGACAGATAGGCGTCGACCACGGTCGTATCGCCACGGCCGACATATTTCAGCAGCGGCGACACTTCGTGACTCACAGAAACCTGGGAAAATCCCTTGTCGCGAGCGAGCCGCGCCACGACTTGTTCATGCTGCGGAAACTTGTAGCCATGCATGAAAACGATGGCGATGGCGTCGAAGCCTTGGCTCTTCAGCCGATCCAGTTCTCGTTCCGCTGCCGCTTCATCGAGGGGAAGCTCAACCTCACCCTCCGCAAGGATGCGTTCTTCCAGATCGACCGTTTCTGCATAAAGCGCCTCGGGCTTGACGATCTCGGTGGCGAAGATGTTGCTCCGCTCCTGATAACCGATCCGGAGCGCATCCCTGAACCCCCTGGTGGTAATCAACGCCAACCGCTCGCCCTTGCGCTCGAGCAGGGCGTTGGTGGCCACCGTCGTGCCCATGCGGACTTCGCCTATCAAGCCTGCCGGGATAGCGGCTCCATCATCAAGGCCGAGCAGCAGCCGGATGCCATGGACGGCTGCATCGCCATAGGCCTGGGGATTTTCAGACAACACCTTGCGCGCATGGAGAGCACCGGCGGGATCACGGCCAATCACATCGGTGAACGTGCCGCCGCGATCGACCCAGAAATCCCAAGCATCATTCGCCATCCCAACTCCACCACGACCACGCTGTCCAGTCTCGATGACCTATAGCATCATCGTGTGGCAGGTCAGCACCCACTCACTCAAATCGGCGCGGGTGACGCATTGCAGTCCGAAGGCGGCTCTTCGCAGCGTCAGGACAACAAAAAACCCGCCAGACAAGGGATCTGACGGGTTGGATTTTAGGTGCAAGCAGTCCTGCGAAGTGAGGCTCATATTTCCAGTGATCTTAGTAGCCGGCGCCCCGGCAGACGAGTAGCTGGAAGCTAGCCCATCGCCAAAAAGAAAAAGCCCGGCGCAAGGCCGGGCTGATTTTGGTTGCGGGAGTAGGATTTGAACCTACGACCTTCAGGTTATGAGCCTGACGAGCTACCGGGCTGCTCCATCCCGCGTCAAATTATATAAGCAGACGCTTACTTTTAATACCTGCCGCCAAATGAAAAGGCCGCTTGCGCGGCCCGGAGTTCCCGTTTGGCGGGCCTATCGTGATCGAGAAGATTTTCGCCACATCGACCCAAAATCATTTCCGATCTTGGAAAGTACGATGTGAACTTAAACGTGCGCTTTGCAGACCTGGCAGCGACTTACTCTCCCGCGTCTTGAGACGAAGTACCATCAGCGCTGGAACGTTTCACGGCCGAGTTCGGAATGGGATCGGGTGCAGCCGCTCCGCCATAACCACCAGGTCGGCAAAGCGCACGTTTGTTTCGAGAAGCTGTTGTCTTTTGTGCCATCCACCGCTTTCGCGATGGGCATAAGGAATGAGAACGATCAAGCCGATCGAACTATTAGTACCGGTAAGCTTCAAGCGTTGCCGCTCTTCCACACCCGGCCTATCAACGTGGTCGTCTTCCACGGTTCTCAGGGAATACTCGTTTTAAGGTGGGTTTCCCGCTTAGATGCCTTCAGCGGTTATCCCGTCCGGATATAGCTACCCTGCTATGCGGCTGGCGCCACAACAGGTCCACCAGAGATCCGTCCATCCCGGTCCTCTCGTACTAGGGACAGATCCTTTCAATATTCCTACACCCACGGCAGATAGGGACCGAACTGTCTCACGACGTTCTGAACCCAACTCACGTACCGCTTTAAATGGCGAACAGCCATACCCTTGGGACCTGCTCCAGCCCCAGGATGCGATGAGTCGACATCGAGGTGCCAAACAACCCCGTCGATATGGACTCTTGGGGGTCATCAGCCTGTTATCCCCGGCGTACCTTTTATCCGTTGAGCGATGGCCCTTCCACGCGGGACCACCGGATCACTATGACCGACTTTCGTCTCTGCTCGACTTGTCAGTCTCGCAGTCAGGCAGGCTTATGCCATTGCACTCAGCGAACGATTTCCGACCGTTCTGAGCCCACCATCGCGCGCCTCCGTTACTCTTTAGGAGGCGACCGCCCCAGTCAAACTACCCACCATACATTGTCCCGGACCCGGATAACGGGCCGCGGTTAGACATCCATAGTAATAAGGGTGGTATTTCAAGGGTGGCTCCACCGAGGCTGGCGCCCCGGCTTCAAAGCCTACCACCTATCCTACACATGCCACTACGAATGCCAATGTAAAGCTATAGTAAAGGTGCACGGGGTCTTTCCGTCTAACCGCAGGAACCCCGCATCTTCACGGGGAATTCAATTTCACTGAGTCTATGCTGGAGACAGCGGGGAAGTCGTTACGCCATTCGTGCAGGTCGGAACTTACCCGACAAGGAATTTCGCTACCTTAGGACCGTTATAGTTACGGCCGCCGTTTACTGGGGCTTCGATTCAGAGCTTGCACCCCTCCTCTTAACCTTCCAGCACCGGGCAGGCGTCAGACCCTATACGTCGCCTTGCGGCTTCGCAGAGCCCTGTGTTTTTGATAAACAGTCGCTACCCCCTGGTCTGTGCCACCCCCCAATACTTGCGTACTAAGGGGTCACGCTTCTTCCGAAGTTACGCGTGCAATTTGCCGAGTTCCTTCAGCATAGTTCTCTCAAGCGCCTTGGTATACTCTACCAGTCCACCAGTGTCGGTTTCGGGTACGGTTTATAAGGAGGAGCTATTTCCTGGAACCACGCAGCAGCCCGTTCAATCCGATAAGA
>NZ_JAVDVU010000003.1:0-340000 GCF_031457045.1 Mesorhizobium sp. BE184 | reverse complement strand
ATCCAGGTCGCAGCCCTTCACTATGTCGACCCCCAACGCTTCGGTGATCAGCTGGCGCAGTCGCTGGCGGGGTCCTACGGCGTCAAGATCGTTCCTGAAAACGTTTCCGTTGCGTCGCGCCAGGAACCTGACGGCGACGATGCTCCCTCCTTCGCCGAAGAGATCATTCCCTTCATGAAGGACCGCGTCATCACCGACGCCTATGCCGATTCCGGCTATACGGGTGAAGATGCTGTCGGCATGGCCGATGCGATCGGGCGGCTTCTCAACGCTTCGGCGCTGAAGGCCGGCACTGTGCTGCGCGTCGGACTGGAAGTGCGCGGCGATACGGCCAGGGTCGTGCGCACCAGCGTCTACAACAAGGCCCAGCACATTGTGACCATCGCGCTGGACGACCGCGGCCAATATGTCCCGGCACAGGAGCCGGAACCCAATCCGGAATTGCTCACCGCCTTCGACGATTCGCCCCGGCCACAAGTCCGCGGCAATCTGCCGAACATATATGACGGCATCTACCGGGCCGCCTATTCCTACGGCATGTCGAAGAAGATGACGCAGCAGCTGGTGAAGCTTCTGGCCTCCGATGTCGACTTCCAGTCCCGTCTCAACCCGTCCGACCGCCTGGAAGTGCTCTTCTCGCAGCCTGACGGCGACGACGAGGCGTCCGACGATTCGGAACTGCTTTACGTGTCGTCCACCTTCGGCGGCAACATGCGCACGCTCTATCGGTTCCAGATGCAGGACGGCACCACTGACTACTTCGATCAGGATGGCCGCAGCGCCGAACAGTTCCTGCTGCGCAATCCGCTTCCGGCCGGCAAGTTCCGCTCCGGATTCGGCGCCCGCAGGCATCCGATCCTCGGCTATGTTCGCATGCACACTGGCGTCGACTGGGCCGCCCCGATCGGCACGCCGATCATCGCAGCCGGCAACGGCACCATAGAAAAGGCCGGCTGGGCCGGCGGCTATGGCAAGCAGATCATGATCCGCCACGCCAATGGCTATGAAACGTCCTACAATCACCAGAGTGCCTTCGCCCAAGGCATCAAGGCCGGCATGAAGGTGCGGCAGGGGCAGGTGATCGGCTTCCTCGGCCAGACCGGCCTCGCGACCGGACCGCATCTTCATTACGAGCTGATCGTCAACGGCACCAAGGTCGACCCCATGCGCGTGCGCCTGCCGACCGGCAAGGTTTTGAAGGGCGACGATCTTGTCGCGTTTCAGCGCGAACGCGAGCGCATCGACGATCTGCTGAAGCAGGAAGACGCCGATCCGCTGAAAGTCGCCAGCGCCAAGATCGACGGCTAGGACCAATCCCTCTCTAGGATTGTTCCGGCCGCCTGTTTAGCAAACCGGAAAGACCATCTCCCGGCACCGTTGTCCAAGCCGTTACTGCCGAAGCCGCGCATAAAGCCGCCGTTATCCAGGCAATTGCCGCGAAAGCAGCATCGCTGGCCGCCTTGCGCAGCATTTCGACATTGTCGGCAAGCGCGACGGTGGGCAACTCGCCGAATCCCGGAAGCGCACCCTCCCCGCCCAGCGTCCTGGAATAGACCACGGCGGCAACCGCGCCCATGGCAGCGACGGCGATCAGGCCGGCAATGCGCGAAACCGCGTTGTTGATGCCGGATGCCGCGCCAGTGTCCTCGTCTTCCACGGTTGTCATGATCGCGGTCGATAGGGGCGACACCACAAGCGCCATGCCAAGTCCCATCAGGACCGACAAAGCAAAAGCCCCTGACCAGAACGCATGAACGCCAGCCCCGGTCATCGCCGCCAGTCCGGCGAAGGAGATCGCCACAAGCAGGCTGCCGGCAGCAATAGGCAGGCGGGGACCGATCCTATCCGAAAGATTGCCGACCGGGCCGGACAGCACAGCGATCGCTCCGGACAGCGGCAGAAAGATGAACCCGACCTCCGCCGTGCTCAGTCCCCAGCCCGCCACCATCAGCATCGGCAGGTAGAAGAGATTCGCCGACAGGGCGAAATAGAGGAAGAAGGTCGCGATGTTGGCGCCCGCGAAGGCGCCGCTTCTGAACAGCGCCAGGTCGATCATCGGCTGGCGCTGCCGCCATTCCCACGCCAGGAATGCCGCAAGAAGCAGGACTCCGGCGATCATGGCGGCATAACTCCTGGCTGCGATGGCGCCGGCGTTCTCAGCGCTCATCAATGTCAGGCCGTAAGCGAGTGCACCGAAGGAAAGCGTCGCCAGCGCAGCGCCGCCAAGATCGAGCGCTCGCGGCTCGGAAGGCGTATCCGCTGGTACTTTTGCCAGCAGCAGGTAAAGCGCGATGGCGCCGAGCGGCAGATTGATGGCGAAGATGGCGCGCCAGATGGAAGCGTCGAAGCTGGATAGCGCGAAGCCGCCGAGCACCGGTCCCAACGCCGTCGTCAGAGCCGAGGCGGCGGCCCAGATGCCGATGGCCTTGCCCCGTTCCTTCTTGGGATAGGCCTTGGCGATGATGGCCAGACTGCCGGGTATCATGATCGCCGCGCCAATGCCCTGGATGGCGCGGAAGGCGATCAGCCATGTCGGATCCGGGGCCAGCGCACAGGCAAGCGACGCCGCCAGGAAAAGCGCGATGCCGGCAATGAAGGTGCGGCGCAGGCCGAATCGGTCACCGGCGGCGCCGCCGGCAAGGATCAGCGCCGAAAGCATCAGCGCGTAGGAATTGGATATCCATTGCGCCTCGACGAAACTTGCACCGAGATCGAGGCGAATGACCGGCATGGCTATTGCGAGAATGGAGCCGTCGATGAAACCCAGCGCCGATGCCAGGATCGCTGCGATCAGCACATAGCGCCGCCGTGTCTGCGGGCAAAAGGTGGAGGATTTTTCAGGAGCAGCTTCGGCGGTGTTCGTCATCGCCACACCGTAACGCCATTTTCTCGCCTATGGGAGACAGCGCTTGATCAGCCGGTGACGCCGTCCCTGGTCAGCAGATGCAAAATCTGAACGTGCTCCGGCAATTCGATCAGGAATTCGGCATCGCGAGGCAGATGATGGATCCGGTCTGGATCGCCGCCGGTAAAGCGCGCCATCGCTTCGAAATTCTCCCAGTAGGAGATGGTCATGAATTCGCTTTCGCCGTCGCGATCTTCGCGGAAGGTCTGCACGCCAAGCGCTTTCTCGATCAGCGGCTTTATCCCGACCTCATAATTGTAGGCCTGATAGGAATCGGCCACTTCGGGTCGGGTGCGGCCCCGCCATATCCGGGCAATCGTCGGGCGCTTCTCCATCGCCTATTCCGAGAACTCGACCATCACGCCCGGTTTCACCAGCTTGGCGAGTTCGCGCGCATCCCAGTTGGTCAGGCGCACGCAGCCATGGCTTTCCGTCTTGCCGATCTTCGACGGCTCCGGCGTTCCGTGAATGCCATAGGTCGGCTTGTCGAGAGCGATCCAGACCGACCCCACCGGCCCGTTCGGGCCGGGCGGAATGGTCAGCACCTTGTCATTGTTGCCCTGCTTGAAATTCAGATTCGGATTGTAGGTGTAGTTCGGATCGAGCGCGACGCGCGACACGGCGTGCGATCCGGTCGGCGACGGCGTATCGGTCGAGCCTATGGTCGCCGGGTAGGCCGCGACCAGTTTGCCTGAGGCATCGTAGGCGCGCACCTGCTTCAGGCGCTTGTCGGCAATGATCCGCTCCACCGGCGTGCTTGCCAGCCTGCCGAAATTGGCCACCTTGATGATCGTACCGGGCCGGTTGAAATTCGCCTCCGGATTCAGCGCCTTCAGATATGCCTCGTCCATGTGGAACCGCTCGGCCAGCGCCTCCGGCACCGAGGTATAGGCCATGCGGTCGAGCTTGGCCTTCTCGCTATAGTCTTCGGGCACCGACGCCACATAGGGACCAGCCGCATCCTCGGACGTGATCGTGTAGGACGCAAAGGCATCACCGCCCGATTTCGCCAGCGCTTCCTTTATGGAGGCCGTATCGGTTGACCGCAGATGCACGCCGGTCAGCTCGCGATAAGCCTCCAGCGCTTTGTCGACATTCGAGCCGAAGCGACCGTCGATGACGCCGGGCGAAGCACCGCCCCGGTCGAGCAGGATTTGCAGCGCGGCGATGTCGTCACGCGCGCCGAGCGACAGTCGCGGATTCACCGCAGTGTTGTTGTCGATCCGCGGCGCTTGCGGAACCGATTCCTGATCCGAAGGAATCGCAGGATCCAGAGGCGATGTCGGCGCAATCGACGCTTCGTCCTGCGATCCGTCCAGCGGACGCCGCTCGATCGGTTGGCTGGTGACTACATCGGGCTGATCCGGAACCGGATAGGTTTCGACCCCACCCGGCGCAGGAGGAAACGCATCCGTTGAACCGTCGTCAGGTCCGAGAAGGCGGCCCTCCTCTTCTGCCTGCCGGCGCCTGAACCGCGCCATGTCCTCGGGGTCGTCAAGATAGTAACGATCGTCGCCGGCGGGCGGACTGTCGAATTGCCGCGCACGTTCGGCGCGACGGTCGAAACGCGTTTGCGGCGGCTGCACCGCTATGACCTTGCCGGTATAGGCGTCGATGATGACGCGGTTGCCGCGCCCGTCATAGAAGATTTCATAGTCGCCGTTCTGGGCAACCAGTATCTCCTCGGACATCGGCTTTTGCCGATTGTCACGCGCCAAATCAGGTCCCGACGCGGCCCATGCGTTCGAAGACATCAACGCCGCGGACAGCGCCGAAAAAACAAAAACGGTGCGCAACATCGTGCGAGAATCTCCGGTCGTCCCTGCCGCCACCCACCTGGTCCCGAAGGCAGACACCTTGCCCCGCAAACCGGTTAACCTTCTAAAGGTTCCAATATGAACCCGGCATGAAGATGGCGAAATGCCGGCCCAAAGCCGCCAAGCATCAATAAAAGCGAGGTTTTCAGGCTGATCGCAGCCGACAGCCGATTGTCGAAAGAGACCCGATCAAAGGATAATGCAGGCCGTATTGCCTGGTTTTTATGTGTCGAAAAGCCCTCTCCCTGAGCGGGAGAGGGCAATCCTGTTCAGGCAGCCGCCTCGGCGGCGACCACCGTCGGCTTCGAGCGAAAATTCAGCCTGTCCGAGCCGGATGTGACCTTGACGGTCGAGCCGTCCAGTATGTCGCCCGTCAGGATTTTTTCCGCCAGGGGGTCCTGCAGTTCCTTCTGCATGACCCGCTTCAGCGGCCGAGCGCCATAGGCAGGATCGTAGCCCTTCGCCGCCAGCCATTCGACGGCGTCGGCATCGAGGTCGAGCGTGATCTTGCGGTCGGCAAGCAGCTTCTCCAGCCGCTTGAGCTGGATTTCGACGATCTGGCCCATGTCCTGCCGCCGGAGGCGGTGGAACAGGATCACCTCGTCGATGCGGTTCAGGAACTCTGGCCGGAACGACGCTCGCACCACATTCATAACGTCCTCGCGCACCAGATCGACATCCTGGTCCTCTGTGAGATTGACGAGGTATTCCGAGCCGAGGTTCGAGGTCATGATGATCAACGTATTGCGGAAGTCGACCGTTCGGCCCTGTCCGTCCGTCAGGCGTCCGTCGTCCAGCACCTGGAGAAGGACATTGAAGACATCCGGGTGCGCTTTCTCGATCTCGTCGAACAGAACGACCTGGTAAGGCCGGCGCCGAACCGCTTCCGTCAGCGCGCCGCCTTCCTCGTAGCCGACATAGCCGGGAGGTGCGCCGATCAGCCGGGCCACGGAATGTTTCTCCATGAATTCCGACATGTCGATGCGCACCATTGCGCTCTCGTCGTCGAACAGGAAGCTGGCCAGCGCCTTGGTCAGCTCAGTCTTGCCGACACCGGTCGGGCCGAGGAACATGAACGAGCCGATCGGCCGGTTCGGGTCCTGCAGACCAGCTCGGGCGCGCCGCACCGCTTTCGAAACGGCCTGCACCGCTTCGCCCTGGCCGACGACGCGTTTGGCGATCTCGTCCTCCATGCGAAGCAGCTTGTCACGCTCGCCTTCCAGCATCTTGTCGACCGGAATGCCGGTCCAGCGGGATACGATGTGGGCGACGTGGTCGGGCGTCACCACCTCTTCGACCATGCCGGCCTTGCCATCCTGCGCCTCGGCGTCCTTCAGTTTTCTTTCAAGTTCCGGGATGCTGCCATAGGCAAGCTCCCCGGCGCGCTGGAACTCGCCCTTGCGCTGGGCGATCGCCAGTTCGTTACGGGCCTCGTCCAGCTGCTTCTTAAGATCCGCCGCCAGGCCCAGCTTCTGCTTTTCGGCCTGCCATTTCGACGTAAGTTCGGTCGATTCCTCGTCGAGGCCGGCTAGTTCCTTCTCGAGCCGCACCAACCTGTCCCTGGAAGCCTCGTCCTTTTCGACCTTCAAGGCCTCACGCTCGATCTTAAGCTGCATGATGCGCCGGTCAATCTCATCCAGCGCTTCAGGCTTCGAATCGACCTGCATGCGCAGCCGCGACGCCGCCTCGTCGACAAGGTCAATGGCCTTGTCAGGCAGGAAGCGGTCAGCGATGTAGCGGTTCGACAGCGTCGCAGCCGACACCAGCGCCGAGTCGGAAATACGCACCTTGTGGTGCTGTTCGTATTTCTCCTTCAGCCCGCGCAGGATCGAAACGGTGTCTTCCACCGTTGGCTCATCCACAAACACCGGCTGGAACCGGCGAGCGAGCGCGGCGTCTTTCTCGACATGCTTGCGGTATTCGTCGAGCGTGGTCGCGCCGACGCAATGCAGCTCACCGCGCGCCAGCGCGGGCTTCAACAGGTTGGACGCATCCATCGCCCCCTCCCCCTTGCCGGCGCCGACCAGCGTGTGCATCTCGTCGATGAACAGGATGATGCCGCCGGCTGCCGCAGTGACTTCGTTGAGCACGGCCTTCAATCGCTCCTCGAACTCGCCGCGATATTTCGCGCCAGCGATCAACGCGCCCATGTCGAGCGCCATCAATTGCTTGTCCTTGAGCGATTCCGGCACATCGCCATTGACGATGCGCAACGCCAGGCCCTCGGCGATTGCCGTCTTGCCGACGCCCGGTTCGCCGATCAGGACCGGATTGTTCTTGGTGCGCCGAGACAACACCTGGATGGTGCGGCGGATTTCATCGTCACGGCCGATCACCGGGTCGAGCTTGCCGGCCCGGGCATCGGCGGTCAGGTCGCGCGCATATTTCTTTAGCGCATCATAGCCCTGCTCGGCACTTGCCGAATCCGCCGTGCGTCCCTTGCGGACATCGTTGATGACCTGGTTGAGCGCCTGCGGCTTCACCCCGGCCTTGGCAAGGATGTCGGCGGTTTTGGCTGAGGTTTCCATGGCGAGCGCCTGCAACAGCCGCTCGACTGTAACGAACGAATCGCCGGCCTTCTTCGCCAGTTCCTCGGCGGTTGAAAACACCTTGGCCAGCGGCTGCGCCAGATAAAGCTGACCGTTGCCGCCCTCTACTTTCGGCATCGCCTCGAGCGCTGTTTCAACGCCAAGCTTCACGTCGCGCACATTGCCACCGGCGCGTTCGATCAGCGACGCGGCCAGGCCCTCGTCGTCATCGACAAGCACTTTCAGCATGTGTTCGGGGGTGAACTGCTGATGGTTTCTCGACAGCGCCATCGTCTGCGCGGACTGGATGAAGCCGCGCACGCGCTCGGAATATTTTTCAAGATTCATATGTCGTCTCCTTGCCGGTCCGGCCCGCTTTGCGGCACCGGAACAGATTGCGGTGACGGACCCGCCAGGAAGGCCGGATCCCGATTCGGAAAAGATATGGTGCCGACGGTGTCCTGCCTCAAGGCTGTGCAGCGCACAGTACCGCAACAATTTTCAGACGCCAGCGTCCAGGCGGAAACGGAAACGGCGGAGATTTCTCTCCGCCGTTTTAAACCGATCCCTATTGCCTCAGCTTTCGGCCGAAGCGACCTCCGCGCCGCTTTCGCCCGGCGCGGCCGCTTCCGCGGCCGGCTCGGTTTCCTGCCGCGGCCGGCGCGGACGCCGTGCCCGGCGAGGCGCGCCGTTCTCGGCAGCATTTTCATTGGCCTCGGCCTGCGCCGCGAGACCGGCGGGGCTCAAAATTTCCATCCGCGGCTGCGCTTCTTTTTCGACGGCCGGCTGGGCGTTGTTGTTCTGCGAAGACCTCTCATCGCCGGCGTCGGCATCATTGCGGTCGGCCTGATCGCCGCGCGCGCCATAGTCATTGCGCTGGCCATTCTGATAGTTGCCATTCTGGCGGCGATCGCGATCGCGATTACGGCCATTACCGTTGCGATTGTCGGAATTCAGCGCGACTTCGGCCGGCAGTTCGTCGATCATCGGCTGCGGCCCGCCACCCTGCGGGACGGAAGAACCCTGGCCTTCGCCCCCGGCGGCGCCATTGTCGAAATCGTCCCGGTCTTCCTCGCCGTCATCGTCGAAGTCGTCACGGTTTTGCTGGACGTTCTGGATCGGGATCTGCGCCTGGGCTGCCGCGATGATGCGGTTATAGTGCTCGGCATGCTGCAAGTAGTTTTCGGCCATCACACGATCGCCTGAACTCGTCGCATCGCGGGCGAGCGTGGCGTATTTCTCGGCGATCTGCTGAGCGGAACCGCGAATTTTCACGTCCGGGCCGTTGCTCTCATAATTGCGGTTCAGGGGATTTGGTCCCTTGCGGTTGTTGTTATTGTTGTTGTTGTTATTACCGCTGCCGCTTCCGCCATTGTTGCGACCGCGCATGCGCCTGTTCTGCTGTTGTGGCCTCATCAGACTCTCTTCAGTTCAAAGCTTGAAAGATCGTTCGCGAACGGCGGCGATCATGCGCTCTGCCGTCTAGCTGTTTCACCAGTGCTCGCCCGCATGGATTGCGTTGGCGTCACGTGCCATCCTGTTCCGGTTACATCACTTGCCGGACGATTCCCGCACGAAGCTTGGGCATCGTTTGCGCAAGAAGGCAGCTATTTTTAAGGAAACCGAATCGCTTAAGAGCACTGCCTGCTTCGTTCATCCGGTTGCGAGGGACCCTAGCTGCATTCCCAAGCCTTGCCAAGCGGTTTTTTGCCGTCTGTTGCGGCTATCAGCCGGCTATGAAAACCAGCACCCGGTCGTTGCCGGACAGGTCTTTTTCTGCCTTTGAAAGCTGCCACCCTTCCTTGCTAAACAGCTGAGCAACATCCGCATTTTGCGTGCTGCCTATCTCGACTGCGACGATTCCGCCATGGTTGAGAAAAGCGTCGGCGCCGTCTGCAATGATTCGATAGGGGTCCAGACCATCCTCGCCGCCATCCAGGGCCCGGCGTGGGTCGAAATCCCTGACTTCTCGTTGCAGGAATTCGATGTCTCTGGACGGTATATAAGGCGGATTGGAGACGATTACATCGTATCGCCCTGAAATTTCCGCGAACCAGCTGGATTCGCTGGCGGAAAAACGCGATTCCAGCCCGAGCGAAACGGCATTTTTTTTCGCCGTCGCCAAGGCGGCCGCAGAAATATCCGTCCCGTTGGCCGTCGCTTCCGGCACTTCGGCGAGCAGCGCCAGCGCAATCGCGCCGGTGCCGGTGCCCAGATCGAGAATGCGGCAGCTTCCCTGCCGCGAAACCACCGCTCTGGCGAAGGGCAGCACCGCGTCAACCAGCGTCTCCGTGTCGGGCCGCGGCTCCAGCGTATCGGGTGACAGTGCAAGCTTGAGCCCGTAGAATTCGCGGCAGCCGAGGATGCGATGCACCGGTTCGCCCGCCAGCCTTCGGTCGAGCGCGGCCTCGACGGCGGCTGATATGTCCCGCGTAATCGGGAGATCAGGCCGGACGATGGCGTCGGTACGCGACGTTCGCGAAAAATGCTCGACGATGAGGCGCGCATCAAGCGCGGCGCTGTCCATGCCGGCGTCATCCAGTTGCTTGCGGGCGATCTGCAGCAAGCTGACTAGCGTAAATGCCGCCTGCACCGCATCATCCTTCCGCCATGTCCGCCAGCAGCTTCGACTGATGGTCGGCAATCAGCGCATCGACGATTTCGTCCAGCTCGCCCATCATCACGCGGTCGAGTTTGTAGAGTGTAAGGTTGATCCGGTGGTCGGTCACGCGCCCCTGGGGAAAATTGTAGGTTCGGATGCGTTCCGATCGGTCGCCCGATCCAACCTGCGATTTACGTGACGAGGAGCGCTCCTCGTCGGCGCGGCTACGCTCCAGATCGTAGAGACGAGCCCGCAGGATCTGCATGGCGCGCGCCCTGTTCTGGTGCTGCGATTTTTCCGCCTGCACCACCATGATGCCGGTCGGCAGATGGGTGATGCGTACCGCGGAATCCGTCGTGTTGACGTGCTGGCCGCCCGAGCCGGAAGCACGCATCGTATCAATGCGGATGTCCTCGGAGCGGATTTCGATGTCGACCTCCTCCGCCTCGGGCAAAACCGCGACGGTGGCGGCGGACGTGTGGATGCGCCCTTGCGCCTCGGTCGCCGGCACGCGTTGCACCCGGTGCACGCCGGACTCGAACTTGAGATGCGCGAACACGCCCCTGCCTGACACGGTAGCGATGACTTCCTTGAAACCGCCGGCATCGCCATCGCTGGCTGAAGCAGCTTCGAAACGCCAGCCACGAGCGGCGGCATAGCGCTCATACATGCGGAACAGATCGCCGGCGAAAAGCGCCGCTTCGTCGCCGCCTGTGCCGGCCCGGATTTCCAGGATGGCGTTGCGTTCGTCGGCGGCATCCTTCGGCAGCAGAAGTATCTGGATGTCACGCCGCAGCGACTCGATGCGCTCTTCGACTTCCGGCAGCTCGGCCTCGGCCAATGCGCGCATTTCGGAATCGATGCCGCGGTCTTGCAGCATCATCTCCAGATCCGCCTGTTCCGCTTCAGCGGCGCGCAGGGCCCTGATCTTGCCGACCAGATCCTGAATGTCAGCGTACTCCGACGACATTTTTACATAAGCGTCCGGCGCCGGCCCGGCCGCCATCTGCGCCTCGAGCATGTCGAAGCGCTTGACGACCTGGTCCATTCGATCGCGGGGAAGAGAAATCATATTTCCTGATCCGGGAGCCGTTTCGCCCCGCCCTCACGTGAATTCAAAGCGGAATGCCACGATCGTCGGCGAATGCCTGCAGCAGCGCCCGCATCGGCATGCCAGTGGCGGGAGCGTTCAGATTGTCGTCGAAGAACCCCTTCAGGTCCTCCACCGGCAGTTCGGTCAGCATCGCCTTCACCGGTCCGATCGAGGCCGGCGACATGGAAATGGAGCGGTAGCCGAGACCGATCAAGGCCATGGCCGAGATCGGCTTGCCCGCCAGTTCCCCGCACAGCGTCACCGGCGTATTGTTGCGGTGGCCGGCATCCGCCACCTGCTTGAGCACCCGCAGGAACGGTACGGAAAGCGGATCGAACCGATCGGAAAGCTGGGTGTTGCCACGGTCGACCGCCATGACGAACTGGAACAGATCGTTCGATCCGACCGACACGAAATCCACCGCCTTCATCAACTCGTCGAGCTGGAAAAGCAGCGACGGAACCTCCAGCATCGCGCCGACTTTCAGGCTGTTCGGCAAATGATGGGCGAACCGTGACAGATGCCGGACTTCGCGTTCGATGATCTCGCGAGCCTGCGCCACTTCTCCCAATTCCGTCACCATCGGCAGCATCAGCTTGAGGTCACGGCCACCGGCAGCCTTGAGCAGCGCGCGGATCTGGGTGCGCAGCAGGCCCGGCCTGTCCAGCGTCAGTCTTATCGCGCGCCAGCCGAGCGCCGGGTTTTCCTCTTGCGTCGAGTTCTTGAAGTAAGGCAGCACCTTGTCGCCGCCGATGTCGATGGTGCGGAAGGTTACCGGCTTGCCGTTCGCCGCGTCCAGCACGTCGCGGTAAAGCCGCTCCTGCGCCTCCGCGCGCGGGAACGTCGAGGCGACCATGAACTGAAGCTCGGTGCGGAACAGGCCGATGCCGGCTGCCCCCGCCTCGGCCAGCTGCGGCAGGTCGACGGCAAGGCCGGCATTCATCAGAAGGTCGACCTGCACGCCGTCCCTGGTCAGCGACGGCTTCTTGCGCAACTCGCGGTAGAGTTCCTGACGCCGCGCGCGGAAACGGACCTTTTCGGCATAGGCGGCCTCGAGATCGGGCTGCGGCCGCAGATGGATCGTGCCTTCTTCGCCATCGACGATGACCGGATCGCCATTTTCCGCCATCGAGACGGCGCCCTTCACCTGGCCGGCGACCGGGATGCCCATCGCGCGGGCGACGATGACGACGTGGCTCGTCGCGGCGCCGTCTTCCAGCACCAGGCCGCGCAGTTTGTCACGCGGATAGTCGAGCAGTTCGGCCGCGCCCATCGAACGGGCGACGATGATCGCATCCTTTGGCAGCGAAGCCGCGACGTCTTCCGGACCACGCCCAAGAAGTTGCCGCAACAGCCGGTTGGCGAGATCGTCGAAATCGCTCATCCGCTCGCGCAGGTAAGGATCGGTCATGTGGATCATGCGCGCGCGCATGTCGCTCTGGACCTTCTCAACGGCGGCTTCGGCGGTAAGGCCATTGCGAACGGCTTCTTCCAGCCGCCTTACCCAACCTCGGTCGTTGGCGAACATGCGGTAGGCTTCCAGCACCTCGCGGTGCTCGCCCTCGAAATTGACGTCGCGACGCGAGAGCATATCGTCGATCGAAAGCCTGAGTGAACCCAGCGACGTCTCCAGCCGCCGGATTTCCTCCTCGCTGTCCTCGTTGAACAGATTGGTGACGACGATACGCGGCTCGTGCAGCACGACATGGCCGAGTCCGACGCCGTCGTTGAACGACAGGCCGGTGAAGCTCGCCGGACGCTTCAGATCCAGTTCCAGGCCTGGCCGGGTGAGCCGCGCCAGGTCGCCCGAAGCGATCATCTCGGCGATCACCATGGCGGTGGTTTCGAGCGCTTCGACCTCGTCGTCGCGGTAGTGGCGCATGGTCTTGTTCTGCACCACGAGAACGCCCAGCGTGCGCCCTGCCCGCAGCACCGGCACACCGAGAAAGGAATTGTAGATCTCTTCGCCTGTCTCCGGCAGGTAGGCGAAAGCCGGATGCTCCTGCGCGTTCGACAGATTGAGCGGCCGGGCGCTGGCCGCGATGGTGCCGACCAGGCCCTGGCCGAGCCGCAGCTGCGCCAGGTGGACGGCGTTCTTGTTCAGGCCCTCGGTGGCGTAGAGCTCCAGCACCGAATCGGCGCGCAGTACATAGAGCGAGCACACCTCGGCCACCATGTTGGAGGCGATGTCGTGGACGATGCGGTCGAGCCTGTCCTGCGGCTCCAGCGGCTCCTGCATGAGCTCGCGTAGCCGTCTCAGCAGAACGCGCGGGCCGCTGGCCATGTCACGCATCGCGGACTTCTTCTCCAATGGCGATTTCCCCGGCCCAGTCTCCTGCGGCCGGCGTCAACGCAAAAAACCGACTCTATGCTACTGCTTATCCAGACCGTAGACGGAATGCAAAGTGCGAACGGCAAGTTCCGTATAGGGACCGTCGATCAGGATCGAAATCTTGATTTCCGACGTGGTGATGGCGCGAATGTTGATCGAGCGATCGGCCAGCGCCTGGAACGCCGTGGCCGCGACGCCGGCATGGCTTCTCATGCCGATGCCGATCACCGACACTTTCGACATGCCCTCGTCATGCTGGACGACGTCGAAGCCGACCGTCTCCTTGACCTTGTTCAGCACCGCCAGCGTCTTGTCCACGTCGCCCTGCGGCACGGTGAAGGTCATGTCGGTCGACTTGCCGTCTTCCGAGATGTTCTGGACGATCATGTCGACATTGATGTTGGCCTCGGCCAGCGGCGCGAAGATGCCGGCGGCGACGCCCGGCCTGTCGGCGACCCGGCGCAGCGAAACCTGCGCTTCGTCCTTGGCGTAGGCAATTCCGGTGACGACCTGCTGTTCCACGATTTCTTCCTCGTCGCAAATAAGCGTTCCGGGCGGGTTCAGAAGATCGCCCATGCCCGGTGCATCCGGATCATCGAAGGACGACCGCACGAAGGTGCGCACCCGATGCACCATGGCAAGCTCGACCGACCGGACCTGCAATACCTTTGCCCCAAGAGACGCCATTTCAAGCATTTCTTCGAACGAAATCTTGGCCAGCCGCCGCGCCTTGGGCTCGACGCGGGGGTCGGTGGTGTAGACGCCATCGACGTCCGTATAGATATCGCAGCGGTCGGCCTTCACCGCCGCCGCGATCGCCACCGCGCTGGTGTCCGAGCCGCCACGGCCAAGCGTCGCGATGCGGTTGTCCGGGCCGATGCCCTGGAAGCCGGCGATCACCGCCACCTGGCCTTCGCCGAAGCGTTTGATCAGGAAAGCGCCGTCAATGTCGAGAATGCGCGCCGCGCCATGCGCGTTGTCGGTCTTGATGGGAATTTGCCAGCCCTGCCAGGACCGCGCATGGACGCCCATGTTCTGCAGCGTGATGGCAAGCAGCCCGGCGGTCACCTGTTCGCCCGAGGCGACGACGGCGTCGTATTCACGCGCGTCATGCATGGGCGAGGCTTCCCGTGTCCAACCGACCAGCTCGTTGGTCTTGCCGGCCATGGCCGAGACCACGACGGCGACCTCGTGGCCGGCGTCCACCTCGCGTTTGACATGCCGCGCCACGTTGCGGATGCGGGCGATGTCGGCGACCGAAGTCCCGCCGAATTTCATCACGATGCGCGCCATGGGACGAAAATGCCTTTGGTGAAACGGTGGAAAGAGCGGCCTCCTTTGCAGGAGTGCTGAATGCGCGCTCCATAGCCAAACGGAAAATGTTTCGCAAGGCGTCGCATGCCGCGCCGGGGTCAATCTGCAAAAGGCCCGCTAGGAAATATCCCGGTCGAGAATGAACTGGCGGCTCGACAGCTCATGTCAGCAAGCCGAATTTGCCGCCTTGACAATCAGGGTGGCAAACCCGACTTCCTAGGGCCTTCGAGGAGATTGGCATGGCTGAACCCAGGTTGTCACAAACAGGGCGATCGACAATCGATGCCGCGGAAGTCGAGCGGTTTTCGGCGCTCGCCGCCGAATGGTGGAACCCGAACGGCAAGTTCCGCCCGCTGCACAAGTTCAATCCGGTCCGCCTCGCCTACATCCGCGACCAGGTCGCAGCCCGCTTCGGGCGCGACCCGCGCGCCGCCCAGCCGTTCAAGGGCCTGCGCTTCCTCGACATCGGCTGTGGTGGCGGCCTCCTTTGCGAGCCGATGGCGCGTCTGGGCGCCGAGATCGTCGGTGCAGACGCGTCGGCCACCAACATCGAAGTGGCGAAGCTCCACGCCGCCGAAGCCGGTGTGACCATCGACTATCGCGCCACCACCGCCGAGGACCTCGCCGAGGCCGGGGAAAAGTTCGACGTCATCCTCAACATGGAAGTGGTCGAGCACGTCGCCGACATCGGCCTGTTCATCGACAAATGCGCCCAGATGGTGAAACCAGGCGGCATCATGTTCGTTGCCACCATCAACCGCACGCTGAAGGCGCTGGGACTGGCGATCGTCGGCGCCGAATACGTGCTGCGCTGGCTGCCGCGCGGCACGCATCAGTTCGGCAAGCTGGTGCGCCCGGAAGAACTTGAGCGGGCGCTGACCGCGTCCGGCCTGACCATGATCGACCGCACCGGCGTCGTCTACAATCTGCTTGGCGACCGCTGGCAAATCTCGAAGGACATGGACGTCAACTACATGGTGCTGGCCGAGAAAGCCGGATGAGGCGTTCGAACTGGCCGCCAACCAGGCGGCCGTTCCTGGCTTCGGTTCCGGAAGCCTCTACTTGCCCTTCAGATCCACATCGAAGGTGAACAGCGTCGATTTTTCGTCGTCGGGCATGAAATGGGCGCGAAGACCCGCATCCGTGGTCTCCACGAAGAACGGGTTCTGCGTCATCGGCAGGCCTGACGGCGCCCATTGCTCCACCGGCACCTGCCAGAGCGGACGATTGTCCTTCAGGCTGACCAGTTCCATGCCGCCGAGGCGGAACGGCTCGGCATCGGGCTTGACCTTGTAGGCATTGAGGCCGGAGCACAGCATGCGGCTGGCGCCGGCATAATGGCAGTCCTGGAAGTCGATATATTGCGACGGGTTGGCGACCCGTAGGTCTTCCGGTTTGGCGTCGGCATTGGTGATCTTGCCGTCGTCGCCGAGCGGCCATTGATAGAGCCGCCGCGAGCCCCAGCTGACGCCATGCAGCGCCTTGCCCTCGGTGTCGTGCACGATGCCGCCGACATGGTCCTTGAAACGAAAGACCTCCTCCGCCTTCATCGTCTGCGGATCGACGCGATAGACGATCGACTGGCTGTTCGGACGATATTCGGCGACCGGCACCCAAATGTATTTGCCGTCATAGTCGATGCCGCCGGGATGATAGACCGTGCCTTCGCCGAGCGGCAGGTCGGCCAGCAGCTTGCCATCCTTCGATATCCTGAACAGATGGCCTTTGCCTTCGCCGGTATCGCGGTCGTAGCCATCCTTCGGCTGCGGGTATTTTGTCGTCGGCTTCAGGATTTCGACCGACGAGACGAAGAATTCGTCGCCGATCTTCACCATGCCTTGCGGATGAAACGTTGGAAACTGGATGGCGAGCTCGCCGGCAGGCTTCCATTTCGTGCCGCGCGTCAGCTGCATGACCGCGTCGCCCACATCGGCCGCATGAGCGGCGTAGCTGCCAAACATGGCCGCGGCGGCAACAAGAAGAATCTTCGCTTTCATCGTCATCGACCTCCTCTACACACCAGCGAAGCCTAGGAGCAGTCCTTGTCGGCAAGATGACGGTGCGCCCGTTTGCGTGCCGGCGTAAAGACGCGTCCTATCTCGACTGCGCCTTGGTGGTGATGACCACCCCGACGACGATGATCGCGGCGCCGAGCCATGTCAGCAGCCGGTAATGCTCACCCAGCGCCAGCGTACCGGCGATCAGGCCCACGGCTGCGCCGACATAGCCGATCTGGCTGAGATAGACCGGGCCGCCGGCCGCCTGCAGGCGAAAGAAGAAAACGAACATCAGCGCCGCCGAGGCGACCTGTCCGGCCGTCACCGCCGGAACGTCGGCCAGATGGTGGAAACCGTTCGGGCCGAGCAGAAGCAATATGCCCGCAAGCAGCATCGCCGCTGAAGCGAGATGGCTGCCGACGGCAAGCTCGATCGGCCCCGTGCCTTCAGGCCAATCCACCGTGCGGTAGATGTTGCCAGCCGCCAGGCTGACCGGAATGAGCAGCCCCATCGCCACCCAGAAAAAGTGGGCGGGCTCCCCGGCCTCGCCTCGGGTGAGCGTCACCATGACCGCGCCGGCGAAACCGACCGCAATGCCGATGACGCCGAGCAGGTTCGGCCGGCGCACCCGCAGCAGGATCGAAAACACCAGGGTGATCACTGGCGAAAGCGTGAACATGATGCCGGTATAGCCGGCGCCGAGATGCGGGATGGCCGAGAACATCAGCAGATTGGGGATGGCATAGGATACCGCCGCCGTGACGAAGAAATAACGCAGCCGGTGCGGCGTCAGGCGCATTCTCTCGCGGCGCGCCAGCATGGCCAGAAGCAGCACGCCGCCGGCGCCGAACGAGATGACGAAGGCCCAGACCATCGCCGGCACTCCCGCCATGGTAGCAAGCTTGCCGAACGGCAGCGTCAAGCCGAGCAGCGTGCCGGTGATGATGAGAAGGGCGGGCGCCGAGCCCCAGATCAGATTCATGCCGGGTGATTAGCGCGCAACGGCAGGGGAAGAAAGCCGGGGCGATTGTGCCAGAGCCGCTGCCTTCGAGGCTCGCCCAGTCAGTTCCGGTCGTCCGGGAATACCGGCAGTGGCATGAATTCGACACCGTCCTCCGCCAGGCCCTTGGCCTCGTCGAGCGTCGCTTCGCCATAGATGCCGCGCGCATCCGTTTCGCCGAAATGAATCTTGCGGGCTTCCTCGGCGAATTTTTCGCCGACATATTCGGAGTTTTCCCGCACCTTCTCCGACAGCGCCTTGAGCTGGGCCATCATCTTGCGCTGCTCATCGCCGACGGCAAGCGCAACCTTTTCTTGCTTCCGACTGGTCGAGACCGCCGGAGCCATCAGCGCCTTCTCGACCTTGTGCGACCCGCAGGAAGGACAGTCCACCAGACCGCGCTTCTTCTGCGCATCGAAATCCTCATTGGAGCGGAACCACGCCTCGAACTCGTGCTCCCGTTCGCAGATCAGCGAAAAACGGATCACGATGCGGCTCCCCGCATCGGCGGGGCTTCGCCGCCGATGTCGCTGGTGGCGGAAAAATCGCGCGCGTTCTTCAGGTTCGGAATCTTGCGCCGCGCCGCCGTGGATTGCGACAGGTCGATCTCGGCCACGATCACCGCCGGTTCGTCATGATCGGCCTCGGCGACGATGCGTCCCCATGGATCGACGATCAGAGAGTGGCCATACGTTTCGCGGCCGTCTTCATGCAATCCACCTTGGGCGGCGGCAATCACGAACGCGCCATTTTCGATAGCGCGGGCGCGCAGCAGCACATGCCAGTGCGCCTCGCCGGTCTGGCGCGTGAAGGCGGCGGGAACAGTCAGGATGTCGGCGCCGGACAAGGCTTCGGCCCGGAACAGTTGCGGGAAGCGCAGATCGTAGCAAACGGCGAAGCCAAGCCGGGCCTCGCCGAGCGAAGTCACAACCGCTTGCGTGCCCGGCTCATAGGCTGAGGATTCCCGCCAGCTTTCGCCATTGTCGAGATCGACGTCGAACATGTGGATCTTGTCATAGGTGGCAAGCGTCGACCCATCCGGCCCGAAGAGGAAGGCCCGGTTCGCCAGCTTGCCGTCTGCGCGCAGGATCGCAGTCGAGCCTATATGCAGGAAAACGCCAAGCTCGCTGGCCAACTGCCGCGCAGTTGTAACAATCACGTCCTGGTCTTCAGACGTGAAGACGGATGCTCTTGCTTCCTTGTCGCGCAACAGGGCGCCAGTCATTTCCGGTGTCTGTATGTAGGTCGCGCCTTTCGCGGCCGCTTCCCGCACCATGCCCGCCATATCGGCGCTGTTGCGCCGCGGGTCCTTGCCGGAGCGCATCTGGATCGCCGCTGCTTTCAGGATGGTCATGCCAACTCCACTCAGCTCAGCTTGCCATTGGCAAGCAGCGTATCCAGCCGGCCCTGCTCTTCGAGCGCATGAAGATCGTCGCAGCCGCCGACATGCACGTCGCCGATGAATATCTGCGGGAAGGTCGAACGCCCATGGGCGCGCTGGATCATTTCCTGGCGCAGCTCCTGTGAAAACGACGCGTCGTTCTCTGTGTAGACGACGCCCTTTCTGTCGAGGAGCCGCTTGGCGGCGGCGCAGTAGCCGCACATCATGCGCGTATAGATCGTCACGTCAGCCATGGGTCAGTAATCCTGTCTCGTCTTGCCCAATTATATAGTGGCGGAGTCGTCAGGCCGGAAGTCCCCTGGAAGCACGCGCGCGAAGGTCAGCACATCGACGGCGCCCGCGCCCGCCTTTCGCAGCGCCTTGCTGGCGGAGCGCGCCGTGGCGCCGGTCGTATAGACGTCATCGACCAGCAGAACCCGCCGGCCTGCGATCTCGATCTCCATCTCGGGTGGCACCTGGAAGGCCGCACGCACGTTTTCCTCGCGCTCGCGCCGTTCGAGCCCGACCTGCTGGCGGGTGAGCTTGACGCGCCGCAAGGCCGACGGCCTGAACGGCACGGCGGAGAGTTGCGAGAGCGCGCGCCCAAGCTCTGCGGACTGATTGAACTGCCGCTTGAAGAAGCGTCGCCAGTGCAAGGGCACTGGCACGATCACCTCGGCTTCTTCCATCAGCTCCCGCCCGGCGCGCATCATCCATCGCCCCATCCAGGGCGCAAGGTCGGTGCGGTCCTGATACTTCAGGCCCTGGACCATCTGCCGCGCCACGCCGGAGTAGACGACGGCAGCCCGCGCCCGCTCGAACGGCGGCGGATCGGCGATCGCTTCGGCGGAAAGGAAGCCCTCGCCCATGTCGTGGATGAACGGCGTGCCCATCACGGGGCACCACGGCCTTTCCAGCATCCGTAGTTTCGGCCAGCATTCGCCACACAGCACGCCCGGCTGCGAGACATGCCGCCGGCACCCCGCACAGACCGGAGGAAACAGAAGCCGCATTGGCAAACGGAGCGCATTGCCCGCAAGGCTCTTGATCTCAGCCATCCGATCGGCCACCTGATTGTCTTCAGCCACCTTAAAGCCTTTCATGGCCTTGCGAAACAGACGACGGAAACCGCACAGTGCAGCCACTTCTCGACACGCCACTCTGGCTGCAACGCAAGCGCCACGCCCTCGCGCGCATGACGAACGGGGCGGATTTCCTGATGCGGCGCGTCGCCGAGGACCTTGGCGACCGGCTCTCCGCGGTCGAAAGGACCTTCGAAAACGCGGCGACGCTATACTGCCAGACCGCCGACGCCGGCGCGGTGCTCGCTGCAAGCAGCAAAGTGGAAAAGGTAAGGCGAATCGAAGCCGACCCGGCTTTCCTTGCCGGCGCCGAAGGTGATGTCGCGCCCTTCGAGACTGCGCCGTTCCAGCCCGGTGAACTCGATCTGGCGGTTTCGATCCTGTCCTTGCAGTCGATGAACGACATTCCGGGAATGCTGGCGCAAATCCGCCGCGCGCTGAGGCCTGACGGCTTGTTCCTCGGCGCCATGGCGGGGGCCGGCACATTGGCTGAGCTGCGCGAAAGCCTTCTTGCCGCCGAGACGGAACTTGCAGGCGGCGCCAGCCCTCGGGTCATTCCCTTCGCCGACGTCCGCGATGCGGGAGCGCTACTGCAGCGCGCAGGATTTGCCCTGCCTGTCACCGACACCGAAACAGTTACCGTTCGCTACGACACCTTGTTTCACCTGATGGCCGATCTGCGCGCCATGGGGGAAACCAGCGTTCTCATCGACCGGCCGCGCAAGCCGGCGACGCGACGACTGTTCGCGCGTGCGGCCGAAATCTACGCCGAGCGCTTTTCCGATCCCGACGGGCGTGTGCGCGCCACCTTCTCGATTGTCTGGATGTCCGGCTGGGCGCCCGATCCGTCGCAGCAGAAACCGTTGAAACCCGGCTCGGCCAAAGTTTCGCTCAAGGATATCCTGGAAAACCCGCCTGCTCGGCGTTGAGTGCAAGAGCTTATTTGCTAAAGGCCTTGCGGATTTCGCTGTCGTTGCCGTTCCAGAGCTGGGTGACCTGCTGACCGACAGCGCCAACACCCACGACGATCGCCAATGCAATCAAGGCCGCGATCATACCATATTCTATGGCCGTCGCACCTTTTTCATCCTGCAAAAATCGTTGCAACAAGCTCATCGGAATTTCCTCTGTCCAGGACGATAGAAGAAAGCCGTTAAGGAAAGTTAACGGATCAGCCTTAACAGGCGATGAGCGAAACCGTCAGCATTCTCCGCTGCGGCTGCCGTTGTCACGGATGATGCAGACAGAACCCGGCGATGGCTGCAGCACGCTGCGCCGCACGGTGTAGGTGTTGTCACTGCGGATCGAACCGGTCGCCATCATGTCCAGCCCCGCCGGATTGCGCGCGATGAACTGGTCCTTTTTGCCCTCAAGATAGGGAATGGCCATCAGCGCCACCGCAATCGCCGTCGAACCGAAAAGCAGCGCGATACGCAGGACGCCCATGCCAGCCCGGAATGAACGGTCGGGCCGGATCGAATCCCAGTCCTTGTCGAGGCTCATGCAAACACCTTCGCGAAACGGCGCTGCCGACCGGCAAGCCTTTTCGTTCAATTTTTCATAGCAATATAAATCTTCGATTAACGCTGCCGGTCCGATCAAAGCAGGTCGATCAGGAACGGGATCAGTGGCGCGTCCGCCGGCGGCATCGGATAATCCCGCAATTGCTTTGGCCGCACCCATTTCAGCGCCTGCGCTTCCAGAGGCCGTGGGATGCCGCTATAGCGGCGGCAGACATAGAGCGGCATCAGCAGGTGGAAGTCGTCGTAGCTGTGGCTGGCGAAGGTCAGCGGCGCAAGGCACGCAGTCTGGGTCTCGACGCCGATCTCCTCGCGCAACTCGCGGATGAGGCACTCCTCCGGCGTTTCGCCCGGCTCCACCTTGCCGCCGGGAAACTCCCACAGGCCGGCCAGTTGCTTCCCCTCAGGCCGCTGCGCGATCAGCACCCGCCCGTCGGCGTCGATCAGCGCGCATGCGGTTACCAGAAGCAGGCGTCTGCCGCTGGACGACAAGTTGCTCACGCTCCCGCCGGGCGGCGGTAGTGGTAGCGATAGACTTCCTCGAAGCCGAGCGAACGGTAGAGCGCCAAAGCCGGCGCATTGTCGGCCTCGACCTGCAGCCAGGCTTGGCGGGCGCCGCGCAGCCGCGCCCATTTCAACGCCGAAAGGGTGAGCCGGCGGCCATGGCCCCGATTGCGCACCGCCTTGTCCGTGCCGATTTCGAACAGCCCCGCGAGATCGCCGTCATGAACGCAGATCAGCGTCGCCAGCGCCTCGCCATCCTGCTCCAGCGCGAACAGGCCGGCTTCCGGCTGGATCGCTCCGATGATTTCCGAAAGACCAGCCCGCAAGGACCGTTCGAGATCGCGCACCTTGAGCGAGGCGCTGACGAAACGGCTGATATCCTTGAGCGGTATCTGGTCGAGCGCGTCATCGACGGGCGCATTGCCGAGCGGCATCCGCATGACCAGAGACTCGTCGAAGCGGCTCCAGCCCTCGCTGTCCATAAAGGCGGAAACTTCCGGACCGGCCAGCGGCGACAGACGGAACGTCAGCGGACGGCCATAGGCTTCGAAACGCCGGCTGGCGCGCGCGATGCGGTCGGGCAGATGATGGACGTCGCTCGGATCGAGCGGGTTCACCGAATTGAGGCGCTTGGCCGGATGGCCAGCCGTCAATCGCACCACCCAGGTTCCGTCATAATGCACTGCCGCGGCCGGCCAGGCGCGGAAACCCGCGGCTTCGTAACGCCTCACTGTGGCGAGAACGCTGGCAGGATGGGCCGAACTCAAATCCATCAGCTCCTGTAGTCGCCATTGATGGCGACATACTCCTTCGTCAGGTCGCAGGTCCACACCGTGGCCTTGCCACGGCCGATGCCGATATCGGCCACTATGCGTATCTCGTCGCGCTTCATATAGGCCGAGGTCTTTTCCTCGGAATAGGCCGGGTCGCGTTCGCCTTCATGCGCCAGGCGGTTATCGCCGAACCAGATCGACAGCCGGTCGCGGTCGGCGGGCTCGCCGGCCTTGCCGACAGCCATGACCACGCGGCCCCAATTGGCGTCCTCGCCGGCCACGGCCGTCTTGACCAGCGGCGAATTGGCGATGGAAAGCGCGATGCGCTTGGCCGAGCGCGCCGACTTCGCGCCGGTGACGGTTACTTCGATCTGCTTGCGTGCGCCTTCGCCATCACGCACCACCTGCAGCGCCAGTTGCTTGAGGATTTTTCCGAGCGCCCGCCTGAAAGCGCCCAGTTGCGGATCCTTGGCGTCCTCTATGCGCGGCGCGCCACGCTTCGAAGCCGCCCCGGTGGCGAATAGCAGCAGCGTGTCGCTGGTCGACGTGTCGCTATCGACGGTAACGGCGTTGAAGGTCTTGCCGACGGCTCGCGACAGCAAATCCTGTAGCACCGGCCCCGCGATGGGCGCATCCGTGGCCACGAAGGACAGCATGGTCGCCATGTCGGGTGCGATCATGCCAGCGCCCTTGGCGATGCCGTTGATGGTCACGTCTGTCCCACCGAGCGAGACGGTGGCCGTCGCGACCTTGGGATAGGTGTCCGTCGTCATGATCGCCTTGGCTGCCTCGGTCCAGCCACCAGGCTCGGCTCCGGCGAGAAGTCCTTTCAGCAGATGACTGAATTTGCCGGCATCCAGCGGCTCGCCGATCACTCCGGTCGAGGCAAGAAACACGTCGCCCGCCGCGCATCCGGCGGCCTTCGCGGCCGCCTCGGCGGTCATGGCGGTGGAGTCACGGCCCTTCTTGCCGGTGAAAGCGTTGGCGTTGCCGGAATTGACGATCAGCACCCGCGCCTTGCCGGCGGTCAGGTTCTGGCGGCAGAAGTCCACCGGCGCCGAAGGACATTTGGAACGGGTAAAGACGCCTGCCACCGACGTGCCCGGATCGAACACCATCGCCAGCAGGTCGGTGCGGTCGCGGTACTTGATACCTGCCTCGGCGGTGGCCATGCGCACGCCTTCGATGGCCGGCATTTTGGGGTATTTCTTTGGCGCAAGCGGGGAAACGGCAGTGGACATCGGGGCCTCGGCGCGAATTCTTGAAGCAAGCCGGTTTGCCCGATAGCGCGCGCCGGCGCAAGGCGAAAACGCTCGGCTCCGGGGCACCCCGCTGGTCATCGGCAAGGGGAATCAAAAAGGGCGGCGCCTGACAGCACCGCCCCTTCGGAATTCCACAAAGAAACGATTATTTCGCGCCTTCGGCCTCATCGACGGCCTTCTTCAACGCCGGATCGGGTATCTCGACCTTGGCGGCGCCGCGCAGTTCCTTGACCAGCGCGAAATACTTGTCGCGGATGACCGCCGAACGCGCCTGGTCCTTCACCTGCTCGAAAGCCGGCGGCTGCTGGGCGCGCTTGTCCTCCACCTTGATCACGTGCCAGCCGAACTGCGTCTGGATCGGCTCCTTGGTGTAGGCGCCGACAGCCAGGGCCTGCGCGGCCTTGTCGAACTCGGGCACCATCTGGCCTGGCGCGAAATAACCGAGGTCGCCGCCATTGGTCTTGCCGCTTGGGTCGCTCGTATGCTTGTTGGCGAGATCCTCGAACTTGGCGCCGCCATCCAGTTCCTTGATGATGGCCTGCGCCTCTTCCTTTGTCTTCACGAGAATGTGACGGGCATGGACCTCGTTGACGGGCGGCGTGTCGGCGATTTCCTTGTCGTAGCGGGCGCGGACTTCGGCATCGGTGATCTTGCCGACCACTTCCTTTTCGACCATCTCGCCATGCAGCGCGCGCTCCTGCAGGAACGCGGCGCGGCGCTGGAAGTCCGGCTCCTTGTCGAGACCGTCGGTGACCGCCTTGGCGGCAAGGACCTTGATTTCGATGGCGGCGGAAAGGGCGGCAGCGCGGCGCTGTTCGGCCGGCAACTGCGCGAACTGCTTGGCAAGCTCGCCTTCGGCCAGCGAAAGGTCGGCTTCGGTGACCGGCTTGCCGTTGACGGTCGCAACAACAGTGCCTGGGTCGATGGCGGCCGGGGCTGGCGCGGCTTCGGCTGGTTTCGCTGGAGCGGCGTCCTGAGCCGTTGCCGGCGTCAGCAGCAAAGCCGACAGTCCGGCAGCCAGAAAGAGGCCGACAATCGGCGTGCGGCGGGTGGAAAGGGACATGGATTGGGACTCCGATGGGAATTGTCGGGTTCTGAGATCAGCCCGAATGTGGCGAAATTAGGCGTTTCAGGCCCGGATAACGCAGCGTTGACATCGATTGTGGCCCCTCTTATCTGTCCAACGACTTTGCGTCCAGAACTGTTCCGGGCGCTTTTGGTGTTTCCTCCGTTTCCATGCGGGCTTGACTGGGTGCAGCGTGTGCCTGTCGCCTGACCCCGGGAACGCAATCGAAAGGACCATTTAATGGTCAGTCTTGGCGGCCTCGCCCGTAAAGTGTTCGGATCCTCCAACGATCGTCGCGTCAAGGCGACCAAGCCCCGCATCGAGGCGATCAATGCGATGGAAAGCGAGATGCGGGCCCTGTCGGACGCCGACCTCGTCGCCCGCACCGCCAAATTCCGCGAAGAACTCGCCAACGGCGCTTCCCTCGACGATTTGCTGGTTCCCGCCTTCGCCACTGCCCGCGAGGCCGCGCGCCGGGTGCTGGGCATGCGCCCGTTCGATGTCCAGCTCATCGGCGGCATGGTGCTGCACAATGGCGGCATCGCAGAAATGCGCACCGGCGAGGGCAAGACCCTGGTCGCCACGCTTCCAGTCTATCTCAACGCGCTGGCCGGCAAGGGCGTCCACGTCGTCACCGTCAACGACTACCTGGCCAAGCGTGACGCCGAATGGATGGGCCGCATCTACAAATTCCTCGGCCTCACCGTCGGCATCATCGTCCACGGCCTGTCGGACGAGGAGCGCCGCGACGCCTATGCCTGCGACGTGACCTACGCCACCAACAACGAGCTCGGCTTCGACTATTTGCGCGACAATATGAAGTACGAGCGCGCCCAGATGGTGCAGCGCCCCCACAACTACGCCATCGTCGACGAAGTCGATTCCATTCTGATCGATGAGGCGCGCACGCCGCTGATCATTTCCGGTCCGCTCGAGGACCGGTCGGAAATGTACACCACGATCGACGCGTTCATCCTGCAGTTGGGACCGGAAGACTACGAAGTCGACGAGAAGCAGAAGACCGCCATCTTTACCGAGGACGGCACCGAAAAACTGGAAAACCTGCTTCGCGCCGCTGGCCACCTGAAGGGTGAATCGCTTTACGACGTCGAGAACGTCGCCATTGTTCACCACGTCAACAATGCCTTGAAGGCGCATCGGCTTTTCCAGAAGGACCGCGACTACATCGTCCGCAATGACGAGATCGTCATCATCGACGAGTTCACCGGCCGCATGATGCCGGGCCGCCGCTATTCGGAAGGCCTGCACCAGGCGCTGGAAGCCAAGGAACATGTCTCCATCCAGCCGGAAAACCAGACGCTGGCGTCGGTGACCTTCCAGAATTACTTCCGCATGTACAAGAAGCTCTCCGGCATGACCGGCACGGCGCTGACGGAAGCCGAGGAATTCGGCAACATCTACGGTCTGGAGGTGACGGAAGTCCCCACCAACCTTCCCGTCCAGCGTCTCGACGAGGACGACGAGGTCTACCGGACGGTCGAAGAGAAGTACAAGGCGATCGTCGCCGAGATCAAGGCAGCCCACGCCAAGGGCCAGCCGACGCTGGTCGGCACCACGTCGATCGAGAAGTCCGAGCTGCTGGCCGAACGTCTTCGCAAGGAAGGCCTGAAGAATTTCCAGGTCCTCAACGCCCGCCACCACGAGCAGGAAGCCTCCATCGTCGCCCAGGCCGGCGTTCCCGGCTCCGTCACGATTGCCACCAACATGGCCGGCCGCGGCACCGACATCCAACTCGGCGGCAATGCCGAAATGCGCATCGAGCGGGAACTGGCGGATATGCCGGCGGGTCCTGAGCGCGACGCCCAGGAAGCCGCCATTCGCGCCGATATCCAGAAACTCAAGGAACAGGCGCTGGCCGCCGGCGGTCTCTACGTTCTCGCCACCGAACGCCACGAATCGCGCCGCATCGACAACCAGCTCCGCGGCCGCTCCGGTCGTCAGGGCGATCCCGGCCGCTCGAAATTCTACCTGTCTCTGCAGGACGATTTGATGCGCATCTTCGGCTCCGAGCGCATGGACGGCATGCTGCAGAAGCTCGGACTGAAAGAAGACGAGGCCATCATCCACCCGTGGATCAACAAGGCGCTCGAAAAGGCGCAGAAGAAGGTCGAGGCCCGCAATTTCGACATCCGCAAGAACCTCCTGAAATATGACGACGTCTCCAACGACCAGCGCAAGGTAGTGTTCGAGCAGCGTATCGAATTGATGGAGGGCGAGAGCCTCACCGAAACGATTACCGGTATGCGCAACGACGTGATCGACGAAATCGTCGCGAAGGCGATTCCCGAAAACGCCTATGCCGAGCAGTGGAACATTGCCGGCCTCAAGAGCGATGTTCAGGAATCGCTCAATCTCGACCTGCCGATCGAGGATTGGGCCAAGGAAGAAGGCATCGCCGAAGACAACATCCACCAGCGCATCACCGAGGCAGCCGACGCCGCCGCCAAGGACCGCGCCGAGCGTTTCGGCCCCGACGTCATGACCTATGTCGAGCGCTCCGTCGTCCTGCAGACGCTGGATCATCTGTGGCGCGAGCACATCGTCAACCTCGACCATCTGCGTTCCGTCGTCGGCTTCCGCGGTTATGCCCAGCGCGACCCGCTGAACGAATACAAGAGCGAGGCCTTCGAGCTGTTCCAGGCCATGCTTGGCAATCTTCGCCATGCGGTCACGGCGCAGCTGATGCGCGTCGAACTGGTGCGCCAGGCCGCCGATGCGCCGCCGCCGGAAGCCCCCGACATGTTCGGCTCCCATATCGACGGAACCACCGGCGAGGATGATTTCGGCGAAGGCGCCGCGATAGCGGTTCTGGAGGACACGCGTGTCGTGCCGGCAGAGCAGCGCGATCCCAACAATCCGTCCACATGGGGCAAGGTCGGCCGAAACGAGGCCTGCCCTTGCGGTTCAGGCAAGAAGTACAAGCACTGCCACGGCACGTTTGCGTAAAGCGCGACCCGACGGGCATCGAATGTCGATGCCCGTCCCTTGCGGCATGTGATCTTGTCCGCATCCCCGAAAGCCATTTTCGCCTCTAAGCTCTCCGGCTTTACAATCCGCACCGCCGAGTTCGGAATGGGCGCGTGGCCCCGTCAGCTGAGCCGCCACAGTGGCAATTGTCCGGGCTTACCCAACCGTTTCTTAAGGTGTTTTCGCTAGATAACGGGCGACACTGAGCGGAAGACGGAGAGTACCGGAGTGCGCTTTTCCGCGGCCACCACAGCCGAGCGGTTCCTGCCGCAGCGCCTTGCGCTGCGCGCCCGGCCGCTGCTGGGCCGCGTCGATGCAATCCTGTTCGCCGCCGATGAACGCGGCGAAGCCGGACGCGTTTCGCTCATCGCCTTTTCCATCCGTATCGTCAGCGCTTTCATCGCCTTCGTCAGCCAGGTGCTGATGGCCCGCTGGCTGGGCTCTTTCGAATACGGCATCTTCGTGCTGGTGTGGACGACCATGGTCATCGTCGGCAGCCTGTCCTGCCTCGGCTTCCACACCTCGGTGATCCGCTTCATTCCCGAATTCCGCGAGCGCGGCATGATCGCCGAACTGCGCGGCATCGTGCTGGCGAGCCGGCTCTTCGTTCTGGGTGCGTCCACGCTGATCGCGCTGATCGGCGCGCTGAGCGTCTGGCTGCTGTCGCCATGGCTCGAGAACTACTATGTGGTGCCGTTTCTGCTCGGCATCTTCTGCCTGCCGATGATTGCCCTGTCGGATCTGATGCAAGGCATCTCGCGGGCCAATTCCTGGGCGATGTTCGCGCTTCTGCCGACCTATATCATGCGCCCGATCCTGATCCTCGCCCTCATGGGCATAGCGCTTGCTTGCGGCTTTGCTCCCGATGCGCGGACCGCCATCCTGGCCACCATCGCAGCCACCTATGCCACGACGATTACGCAGCTCGTCGGCGTCACCCAAAGCATGCACGCCCGGACGCCTGCCGGCCCGAGGAAGATCGATTTCGCCAGATGGTTCGTGATCTCGTTGCCGATCTTCCTGGTCGAAAGCTTCTTCTTCCTGCTGACCAATGCCGACGTTCTGATGGTCGGCTTCTATCTCAATCCCGACGACGTCGCCGTCTATTTCGCCACGGTGAAGACGCTGGCGCTGGTCCACTTCGTCTATTTTGCCGTGAAGGCGGGAGTCGCCCAGCGTTACGCCCACTTCACCCATGGCGACTCGTCCAAGCTCGCCGCCTTTGCCCGCGAGACCGTGACGTGGACCTTCTGGCCCTCCGTGCTGATGGGGCTGGTGGTGATTGCCCTCGGCAAGCCGATGCTGATCCTGTTCGGTCCCGAATTCGAGGCCGGCTATCCCCTGTTGTTCATACTGGTGCTCGGCGTCGTCGCGCGTTCCGCCGTTGGGCCTTGTGAGAGCCTGCTGACCATGAGCGGCAACCAGAACATCTGCGCGCTGGTCTTTGCCCTGACGCTGGCGTTGAACATCGGCATGAGCTTTGTGCTGATCCCGCATCTGCATCTATGGGGCGCGGCCATTGCGACGGCGCTTTCGATGGTGTTCGAGGCCGCTGCCCTTTCCTTTACCGTCTGGCGCAGGCTCGGCATCGTCATGGCCATCTTCATGCCCGCCAAAGGAGGTGCCTGATGGCAGCCGTCCCACTGATCGAGGAAAGCAGCGGCGGTCCGGCCGGCGCCATGGTGTCGGGCCTTGCCGGCCTTGCCTATGATGTCGCCGAACTGGCGCATATCGAACGTCTCGCGGGCAACCGGCCGGAGCGGACGCTCGCCATCTATCCGGCTTCCGCGGGATTCGAACTGGTCGAGGAACTCGACTATCTGTGCGCCCGCACGATCGAGCCGAACGTTTTCTTCAACCCGCGCTTCCTTGCCCCGGCCATGCCTCGGCTGGAGGATCGCGAGGTGCGGCTGGCGGTGATCCGGGACGGCGACGAGCACCGCAGCCGGCTGCGGCTGCTGGTGCCCTTCTCGGTGGAAAAGCCGGCCATACCGCTCGGCGTCTCGATCATGCGCACATGGTCAAGCCCGTTCGGTCCGGTCGGAACCCCTCTGATCGACCGCGACGACCCAATCGGCGTCGTCGAGGATTTCTTCTCCATGCTTTCCAGGCCTCACCTGCGGCTGCCGAAGGTGCTGGTGCTTCCCGATGTGCCTCTCGATGGGCCGATGGCCTCGCTGCTCAGGACCGTAGCGGAATCGCGCGGCCTGCCGCTCATCGCGACTGGCGAGGCGCTGCGGCCGATCCTGCAAAGCGAACTGGATGCCGAAGCCTATCTGAAACAGTCGCTGCGAGCGCACCACTACCGGGAATTCCGCCGGCTGAAGCGACGGCTGGCCGAACTCGGCGACCTCGAGCACAAGGTGGCGCGCGGCCCGGAGGAAATCCGCCATGCCATCGAAAGCTTCCTGACGCTGGAGGCCGCTGGCTGGAAGGGCCGCGAACGCACCGCCATGGCCATCGACCGCTACCGCGCCGCCTTCGCCCGCGAGGCCGTCCATCGCCTTGCCGAACAGGATCTGTGCCGCATCCACACGCTGACGCTTGCCGGCCGCACCATCGCCAGCCTGATCGTCTTCGTCGAAGCCGGCGTCGCCTACACCTGGAAGACCGCCTACGACGAGACCCTGGCGCCCTATTCGCCGGGCACGCTGCTGATGATTGAGGTAACGAAGCAGCATCTCGAAGATCCGAATATCGACATGACCGATTCCTGCGCTGTGCCCGACCATCCGGTGATGAGCCGCTTGTGGAGCGAGCGCCGGCCGGTCGGCACCTTCGTTGTCGGCCTGTCGCCTGACACCGATCGACTGGCCCGGCAGGCGACGTCGCAGCTCCACCTCTATCGCGAAACCCGCAACATGGCGCGGCTGGTGCGCAACAGGATCCGGAGCCTGCTGCGGCGATAGGAGCGAAGCGAACTGGCGCGGGATAAAGATTGGTGCCCCTAGCCGGGATCGAACCAGCACTCCTTGCGGAACTCGATTTTGAGTCGAGCGCGTCTACCAATTCCGCCATAGGGGCTCGGACCGGGTGGTCCGGATGCGCGCGGACTATACGGTTGCGGGCCTGTTCGTCAACAGCCTGCGTCGCGCCGGCGCAAGGATAGGCTGCGACAATAACGGCGTGCTAAGGCCTCTGTCGGATTCGTGAAACGCTGTGGCATTGTGCGTCGCGAGAAATCTTCCTAGACAGGCGGCATCGAAAGAGGGGCTCATGCTTCGCGGACTGTACGACTGGACCTTGTCGCTGGCGGCGAGGAAATCCGCCGAATGGTGGCTGGCCTTCATCGCTTTTGTCGAAAGCTCGGTTTTTCTCGTTCCTGCCGACGTGCTCTATCTGCCCATGGCCCTGTCCCGGCCCGACCGCGCCTACCGCTATGCGGTCGTCGCCACCATTGCCTCCGTCCTCGGCGGTATCGCCGGCTGGTTCATTGGCCACTACGCCTATGAGGCGGTGGCGAAACCGGTGCTGGAGTTCTACGGCAAATTCGACGAATTCGAAGCGCTGCGCCTGTCTTCCGGCGACGGCATCATCCTCCTCATGCTGGTCACGTCCGGCCTCGCCCACCTGCCGCCGATCAAGGTGGTGACCATCCTCGCCGGCGTGATCGGTTTTCCGCTTCCCTGGTTCATCCTCTCGGCGATCGTGGCGCGCGGCGCGCGTTTCCTCTTTTTAGCCTGGCTCCTGCGCAAATATGGCGAGCCGATACGCGATTTTATCGAGAAGCGGCTGGGCATGATTGCCGGGGTCGCCGCCGCCGTCCTTATTCTGCTCTATCTGGTCGTCCACTATATGCTCTGACGACCGCAGCCCACTGGACTGAAACGCAATGACAGTGATATCGACAGGTGCCAATCCATCCCGCCTGCGGGCCTGGATTTCCGGCTTTCTGGCCATCGCCATGGCGGCGACGGTCGGTTCTGCATTGGCTTTCCAGTACATAGGCGGCTACATCCCCTGCAAGCTCTGCTACGAGCAACGCATTCCCTACTACATCGGCATCCCGCTGATGGTGCTCGCCTTCCTTGCCTCGGTGCTTCGCCTGCCGTCCTGGATATCGCGCGGGCTGCTGGCGCTCGGCGGCCTGCTGATGTTGTACGGTCTCTATCTCGGTATTTTTCATTCTGGCGTTGAATGGGGCTGGTGGCCGGGGCCGACCGACTGCACCAATGTCGCCGCTCCCGTCGACACCGGCGGCAACGGCGTGCTGGATTCGCTCGACAAGTTCGTGCCGCCCTCCTGCGACAAGGCGGCGCTGCGCATCCTCGGCTTGTCGCTGGCCGGCTGGCAGGCGATTGCCGCCCTCATCCTCGGCGCCATTGCCTTCAAGGGTGCGTTTGCGCGCGATTGAACCTGAGTACAGCGCAGAGTTCGCCACAGGATTTGCAAGGACGAGTCGGATGGCATGGTTCGCGAGAACCGGAGCACAGCGGACATTCGGTCCGTGAGCCCCGGAAGCGCAGCAAACCGCGTCAGGCGACCGTCCTCGCGAATTCTCGGCGAACTCTATGGTTCGAGTTCGACATCCCAGTAGAGATAATCCATCCAGCTCTCATGCAGATGGTTGGGCGGGAACAGCCGGCCATTGTTGTGCAGGTCGTGCACCGTCGGCTGGAACGGCTTCTGCAGCGGCCACATCTTCGCTTGCGCCGGCATCAGGCCGCCCTTGCGCAGATTGCAGGGCGAGCAGGCGGCGACGACATTTTCCCAGGTGGTGGCGCCGCCGCGATGGCGTGGCACGACATGGTCGAAAGTCAGATCCTCCGGCGTGCCGCAATACTGGCACTGGAAGCGGTCGCGCAGGAAGACGTTGAAGCGGGTGAAGGCCGGATGCCGGGACGGCTTCACATAAGCCTTGAGGCTGACGACGCTCGGCAGTCTCATTGAGAAATTGGCCGAGGAAACCGCGTGCTCATATTCGGCGACGATGTTTACCCGCTCGAGAAAAACCGCCTTGATGGCGTCCTGCCAGGACCAGAGCGACAAAGGGTAATAGCTGAGCGGGCGATAGTCCGCATTCAGCACCAGCGCTGGCAGCCCATCCGGAGATACGGCAACCGTCACTTCGCTTACCTCCTTGGTTCTCGAACCGATCGGCCCGGATACTGTAAGCCGGATGTGACATGGATGTGAAGCGCCTTGCGCGCCGCACGCCAGATCAAAAATGCATGATTTCAAAGCTTTTTTGCGGCTCAGGCCGGCGGAACGGCGTCCCAGCCCTTCATTTCACGGTAATAGGCCCAGAAAAGCCTCGCGGCGACGCCCCGCCATGGGCTCCATGATTCGGCCAGCGCAATCAGCGCTTTCTCGGGCGGACGTGGATCGATCCCCAGCGCATGTCCGACCGCGCTCTGCAGGGCAACGTCGCGCGCCGGGAAAATATCGGGGTGCCCGGCCGCGAACAGCAGGTAGACTTCCGCCGTCCACGTGCCAATACCGGGCACGGCGGTCAGCGCGGCAATGGCGGCCTCGGCGTCGAGCGAGCACAGATGATGCAGGTCGAGCCCATCGGCCACGGCCCGCGCAGCCGCCAGCAGCCCGCGCTGTTTGGGGCGGGACAATCCGGCTTCGCGAAAAACCTCCTCGCCAGCCGTCAGCACGGCTTCCGGCGTCAACGGGTCGAGCAAGATGGTCAACCGCCCGAAAATGGCATCGGCGCTGGCGCGCGACACCTGCTGCGACACGATGATCGAGGCGAGGCTTCGGAAGCCAGGCTCCGACAGCCGCAGCGGCACCTCGCCCGCCCTTCCGCGCACGGCCTCCAGCCGCCGGTCGAGCGCGCACAGTGCATCAAGGCCTTCCAAGACATGTTCCGGTGTGACGATGCGCTGCATGGTTTCCTTGTTCTTCCAGATGGCGCAAGGTAGCAATCCGTGTGAACCCCGCACACCCATTTGTTGCCGGATCATGAGCCTCCTGACATTCCGCTTCGCCCCCAGCCCGAACGGCGAACTACATCTCGGCCACGCCTATTCGGCATTCCTCAACGCAAAGCTGGCGCGGATGTTCGGTGGCAGGTTCCTGCTGCGCATCGAGGATATCGACACGACCCGCTGCACACCGGAATTCGAGGCTGGCATCTACCGCGATCTCGAATGGCTGGGAATCGAATGGGAAATGCCGGTGCGGCGGCAGTCAGCGCATTTCGACCAATACCAATCCGTGCTCGAACGCCTTGTCGATGAAGGTCTGGTCTATCCAGCGTTTATGAGCCGTGGCGACATCCGCGCCTTCATTGGCGATAGCGAAAGACAGGGCCGTTCCTGGCCGCGCGACCCCGATGGCGTGCCGGTCTATCCGGGACTTGATAAATCCATGCCGATGAAGGAACGCAAGGCGCGGATGGCCGAAGGCGAACCCTTCGCCTGGCGGCTCGACATGGAAAAGGCGGTGGAACGGGCTGGCGGCGCGCTGTCATGGACCGAATTCACCGACCAGACATTGACGGAGACCCGGACCGTCGAAACCCGCCCGCAGGACTGGGGCGATGTCGTCATCGCCCGCCGCGATATCCCGACAAGCTATCATCTGGCCGTCGTCGTCGACGATGCGCTGCAAGGCGTCACCCATGTCGTGCGGGGCATTGACCTGCAACTGGCCACCGGCGTCCAGCGCCTGCTGCAGTGCCTGCTCGGTCTGCCGGAACCGCGCTATCTCCACCACCCGCTTATCCTCGGCCCGGATGGTCGCAAGCTCTCCAAAAGCCAGCGGGATACGGGGCTGGCGGTGCTGCGCCAGGCCGGCTTTGCGCCGGAAGACATCAGGCGGATGATTGGCCTTGCCGGCTAGGCGGACATGAGTTCCAGCGAAACTGATCGCATCTTCAATGCTTTTGCGTTGTGAATGAACGCGCCAATCCGTACAGACGCCGACATCATGCCGAACCTCAAGACATTCCTTCCCGGCACCTTCGTGATCCTGTGGGCGACCGGCTTTATCGGCGCGCGCTACGCCATGCCATGGGCTGAGCCGTTCGCCTTCCTGGCGGTGCGCTTCATCCTTGCCTTCGTCATTCTCGGCGTGGCGATGCTGGCGTTCGGCTCCAGGGGACTTTCAAGGACCGAAGCGATGCACGCGGCTGGCGCCGGCGTCCTCATGCACGGCGTCTATCTTGGCGGCGTGTTCTGGGCGATCCATCGCGGCCTGCCGGCGGGTTTCGCCGCACTGATCGTCGGACTGCAGCCGCTGATCACCGCCGTGCTGGCGGGCAAGCTGCTGGGCGAAAAGATCCTGCCGCGCCATTGGATCGGCCTTGCCGCCGGCTTTGCCGGTGTGGTGATCGTGCTTTGGCCAAGGCTTGGCGCGCTGGGCAGCGGCGTGACCACGGCGACGTTGGCAGCAACCATCGTCTCGGTTTTCGCAATGAGCCTGGGCACCGTCTGGCAGAAGCGCTTCGCCTCCGGCGGCAATCTCGTCGCCGCCACCTTCTGGCAGTATGTCGGCGGTGCGACGATCATGACGCTGGCGTCACTCGGGTTGGAAACCGGCACTGTCATCATCAATGGCGAACTGATTTTCGCCATGGCGTGGCTGGTGCTCGTCCTGTCGATCGGCGCCGTCTACCTGCTGATGGCGATGATCCGCGACGGCGAGATGTCGAAGGTCGCCTCGCTGTTCTATCTGGTTCCGGCGGCCACCGCGGTCATCGCCTGGGCGCTGTTCAGCGAGACGCTCAACCTTGTCCAGATTGGTGGCATGGCGATCGCCACCCTGGGCGTCGGTCTGGCCACGGCTCAGCCGCCGACACGCGCCCGCGCTTCCAGATAGCGGCTGATGGCGGCGTTGAGTTCTCCGCCAAGGATGAAGATCGCCGAGACGATGTAAAGGAAGACCACCGCGATCATGATCGAGGCGAGGCCCGCATAGGTCGTCACATAGGACGAGAAGTGGTCAAGATAAGTGGCGAAGACGGTCGAGCCGATCAGCCAGGCGATCAGCGTGAAAATGATGCCGGGCACGATCGAGACAAACCGGCGCTTGCCCGCCGGCAGCCAGATATGCACCGCGAACAGGCCGGCAACGATCACCGTCGAGGCGATGATGAACCGCCAAAGCGTGATCGTCCCCATATAAGGCTTGATCCACACGAAATTGGCTTCCGCCAGGCGCGCCAGGATGGGCGCGAAAACCAGCAGGACGCTTATGACCAGGAAGCCCAGCGTGGCGATCATGACGAAGGCGATGCTCTGGACCCGCCTGTAAATGATGCCGCGGGTCTCCGACACGCGGTAGGCGCGGTTGAGCGAGGTTCTAAGCGCTTCGATGCCGTTGGAAGCGAAGAAAGCCGCCAGCAGGACGCCATAGGTCAACAGGTCGGTGCGCTGCACGGTAAGCACATTCAGCACTTCGCGTGCAATCGGATTGGCGATCTGCTCCGGCCAGGTGTCGAACACCAGATGCACCGCTGTGTCGGCGAAGGCCTGCGCGCCGAGGAAACTTGCCAGTGTCGTGGCGAAGATAAGGAACGGAAACAGCGCCATCAGCGCGGTGATCGCCAGATGACTGGCCATCGCCCACCCATCGTCGGTGTTGAAGTGGCCGAGCGCGTCATAGAGCACGCGTTTGAGGGCGACGATGTTGCGCAGCAAGGATCCGTCCTGAGATTGTATCCGGCCCGCGAATATGGGAAGTGATTGCGGCAAATGGCAAGCCTTGAAGGAACTACGGTTCCCCCGCACGAAGAGTTGCGCAGCATTATCGTCACCGGCGCCTCCTCTGGCATCGGCGCTTTCTGCGCGCGGGCGCTCAAGGCCGACGGTTGGCGGGTTTTCGCCACAGCCCGCAAGCCGAAGGATCTGGAGGCTCTTGCAGCCGAGGGCATCGAAGCCTTCTACATGGATTATCGCGAGCCGCAGTCCATCGAAGCGATGTTCGCTTCGGTCATGGAACGCACCGGCGGACGGCTCGACGCGCTCTACAACAACGGCGCCCACGCGCAGGCCGGCGCGGTCGAAGACCTGCCCGTAGAGGCGCTGCGGGAGCAGTTCGAGGCCAATTTCTTCGGCTGGCACGATCTGACGCGGCGCGCGATTCCCGTCATGCGCAGTCAGGGCGAGGGCCGCATCGTCAACTGCTCGTCCATCCTCGGCCTGCTGCCGGCACGATACCGCGGCGCCTACTGCGCCTCGAAATATGCGCTGGAGGGGCTGATGACGAGCCTGCGCATGGAACTCGGCGGCAGCGGCATCCATGTATCGATGATCGAGCCCGGTTCGGTGGACTCGAAGATCCACGCCAACGGCATGATGTGGTTCCTGCGCAACATCGACTACGGGCATTCGGCACACCGGGCCGGGTACCGGGCGCAGATGGAAGACATGCGAAGCGGCGGCAAGCGCCCCGACCTCAAGGCAGAGCCAGCCATCGTTTATGCCGCGCTTCGCCATGCGCTTCTGTCGCGGCGTCCCCGCCCGCACTATGTGATAACAATGCCGGCGAAAATCGGCGTCCTGCTCAGGCGCATGTTGCCGGCCTCGCTTCTCTATCGCATCCTGGCGCGTCACGCCTGAGCGCAAACCGAACTGGAGCCGCCATGGCAACCGTCTTCAACATTCTCGCCGTCATCGTTATGTTCGCCGTCGTGGTTGTCCTGGCTCGCGGCCTGATCAACATGATGCGCGGCGGCGACGGCGTCACCTCAAACAAGCTCATGCAGGCCCGCGTCCTGCTGCAGTTCGTCGCTCTGGTGCTGATCCTGGCCGCCTTCTATTTCACCCGAAGCTAAGGCTGCACGTCGATGGTGAAGCTGAACAAGATATACACCCGCACCGGCGACGATGGCACGACCGGACTTGGCACCGGCGAGCGCCGCTCAAAGGCCGACCTGCGCATCGAAGCCTGCGGCGTAGTCGATGAAGCCAACGCCTGTATCGGTCTGGCCCGGCTGCATACGGCGGCAGACCATCCGCAGATCGACGCCATGCTCGCCCGCATCCAGAACGATCTCTTCGACCTTGGCGCCGATCTCACCGTGCCGGAGGATGGCAAGCCGTTGGAGTACAAGCCACTGCGGATCGTTGCCGGCCAGGTCGAACGGCTGGAGAAGGACATCGACCTGCTCAACCGCGAACTGCAACCGCTGAAATCCTTCGTGCTCAATGGCGGCGCGCCCGCCGCCGCGGCACTTCATCTGGCGCGCACCGTCGCAAGGCGCGCCGAAAGGGTCATGGTCGCGCTGGCCGCCAATCCGGCCGAGCACGTCAACCGCGAGGGCATGAAATACATGAACCGCGTCTCGGATTTCCTGTTCGTCGCCGCCCGCGCGGTCAATGACAACGGAAATGCCGATGTGTTATGGGTTCCGGGCAAGAACCGCTGACAATCTCGTCGGGGCGGATGATCGGGGGCGACGCCTGAATGTTCATTCCGCTGCACGACGCCAACAGCCTCCATTACATCAAGCTGCAATACGTCACGATCGGGCTGATCGCCGCGAACGTGCTGATCTACCTGGCCACGACGCTGGGTGGTGAACAATTCTCGATGGCCACGGTCCTCGGGCTGGGCTTCATCCCCTCGGTGGTCCATGACACCGCCGAACTGCCAACACAGCTCGTCGTCATTCCGGAAACCTTCAGCTACGTCACCTATGCCTTCCTGCATGCAGACATCTTTCACCTGGGCGGCAACATGCTGTTCCTGTGGGTGTTCGGCGACAATGTCGAGGACGCGCTCGGCCATGTCCGCTATCTGGTCTTCTACCTGTTATGCGCGGTCGCCGGCGCGTTCGTGCACGGCTTCGTGGCGCCGGATTCGCGCGAACCGCTGATCGGCGCGTCGGGCGCCATTGCCGGCGTCGTCGCGGCCTACCTGATCCTGCATCCGCGGGTCAAAATCTGGATCCTGGCCTTCGGCCGAATTCCGCTGCGCATCCCGGCCTATATCACGCTGGCATTGTGGATTCTGTTGCAATTCGTCATGTTTTTGGCCGGCGGCGAGGACCAGGTGTCGTGGGCCTGCCATGTCGGCGGCATCGTCGCGGGCGCCGTTCTGGTGCTGATCCTGCGGCGACGTGACGTTCCCCTGATGGACAAGCAGATCGTCACGCCCCGCTCGGTCAAGGTCGAGCAGAAGAGTGCCGTGGAGCCTGTCGAGGCAGCGCCGGCGCCACGCTGGGGGCGGCAGTAAAGCGACATAATTCAACCGATTTTGGCATTTCCCGCGTATTGACGTGCAGGTTGCCCGCAACTACGGTCCGCCCGCTTTCGGAAGCTGGTTGAGCTGCGCCCGGAAAACGGAATTCGGCCAGGAATGTCGGCATTCGGCAACTCCCAGCAAGCAAGCGCTGCTATCAGCAAGCCGACATCATGAGAGGTGAGGTTGAGATGAAAGTACTGGTCCCGGTCAAACGTGTTGTCGACGCGAATGTGAAGGTTCGCGTCAAGGCCGACGGCTCGGCCGTCGAGCTTGCCAACGTCAAGATGGCGATGAACCCGTTTGACGAGATCGCGGTTGAAGAAGCGATCCGCCTGAAAGAGGCCGGCAAGGTCGAGGAGATCATCGTCGTGTCGATCGGCCCGCAGCAGGCGCAGGAAACGCTGCGCACCGCGCTCGCCATGGGCGCCGACCGGGCGATCCTGGTCAAGGTCGACGAGGCGGTGGAGCCGTTGGGTGTCGCCAAGGTGCTGAAGGGCGTGGTGGACGCCGAGCAGCCCGGTCTGGTGATCCTCGGCAAGCAGGCGATCGATGACGATTCGAACCAGACAGGCCAGATGCTGGCCGCGCTGCTCGGCTGGGCGCAGGGCACCTTCGCCTCCAAGGTCGAGTTGACCGGCGACAAGGCCAAGGTGACGCGCGAGGTCGATGGCGGGCTGCAGACGGTGGAGTTGAAGATGCCGGCGGTCGTGACGGTCGATCTGCGGTTGAACCAGCCGCGCTATGCTTCCCTGCCCAACATCATGAAGGCCAAGAAGAAGCCGCTGGATGAAAAGACCGCCGCCGATTTCGGCGCCGACGTCTCGCCGCGGCTCAAGGTTCTGAAGACCGAGGAGCCGGGCGGCCGCAAGGCCGGCGTCAAGGTCAAGACAGTGGCGGAGCTGGTCTCCAGCCTCAAATCCGCTGGCGTTCTGTAAGCGATCGGGAAAGGACAAAACAATGGCAATTCTCCTCATCGCCGAACACGACAATGCAAGCCTTTCGGACCAGACCGGCAAGGCGCTGTCGGCCGCCCTCAAGATCGGCTCCGACATCGATATCCTGGTCGCCGGCAAGGGCGCGAAACCTGCCGCCGATGCCGCCGCCAAGCTGAAAGGCGTGCGCAAGGTGCTTCTGGCGGAAGCCGACGAGCTGGCCGAGCGCCTCGCCGAGCCGCTAGCCGCCTTGGTCGTGTCGCTCGCCGGCGGCTACGACACTGTTGTCGCTCCGGCCACCACCTCGGGCAAGAACGTCGCCCCGCGCGTTGCGGCGCTCCTCGACGTGCAGCAGGTGTCCGAAATCATCGAAGTGGTCTCGCCCGACACGTTCAAGCGGCCCATCTATGCCGGCAACGCCATCCAGACGGTGCAGTCGAGCGACAAGACCAAGGTTATCACCGTGCGCACCGCTTCCTTCCCGGCTGCGGCCGAAGGCGGTTCGGCCACGGTCGAAACGGTCAAGGCAGCCGACAATCCCGGCCTCTCCACCTTTGTCGAGAACAGATTGTCGGACAGCGACCGCCCAGAGCTCACCTCAGCCAAGATCATCATCTCGGGCGGCCGCGCGCTCGGCTCCGCGGAAAAGTTCACCGAGGTCATCCTGCCCGTCGCCGACAAGCTGGGCGCAGCCGTTGGCGCCTCGCGCGCCGCCGTCGATGCCGGCTATGCGCCCAATGACTGGCAGGTCGGCCAGACCGGCAAGGTGGTCGCCCCTGACCTCTACATCGCCGCCGGCATTTCCGGCGCTATCCAGCATCTGGCCGGCATGAAGGATAGCAAGGTCATCGTCGCCATCAACAAGGACGAGGAAGCTCCTATCTTCCAGGTCGCCGACTACGGCATCGTCGGCGACCTCTTCGTCATACTGCCGGAACTCGAAAAGGCGCTTTGACGCTCCTTCGTACCGCATAATAAGATAAGGGTGGGGTAGACGAAGTCGCTCCGCCCTTTTAGTTTGCAGTGCACAAAAAGCAGGCTGGAAACGTCGGACGGGATCGGTGTCATGAGCAAGATCGAAACGATCGGCATTATCGGCGCGGGCCAGATGGGCGGCGGCATCGCCCATGTCTCGGCGCTCGCCGGCTACAACGTACTCATTTACGACGTCTCCACCGACCGCATCGAGAAGGGCATCGCCACCGTCAGCGGCAATATGGCCCGACAGGTGGGGGCCGGCAAGCTTGAGGAAAAGCTGCGCAACGACGCTATGGGGCGTATTTCGGCCGCTCCGACAATGGCGGATCTGGCCGGCGCTGATCTGGTCATCGAAGCGGCGACGGAAGACGAGACGATCAAGCGCAAGATTTACGCCCAGCTCTGTCCGCAGCTCAACCCTGAAGCCATCCTCGCCACCAACACGTCCTCGATCTCGATAACCCGACTGGCTGCTCAGACCGACCGCCCTGAACGCTTCATCGGCATTCATTTCATGAATCCGGTGCCACTGATGAAGCTGGTCGAACTGGTGCGCGGCATCGCCACCGAAGACCAGACTTTCGAGCTCGCCAGGGGCTATGTCGCGACGCTCGACAAGACGGCCACCGTCTCCGAGGACTTCCCCGCCTTCATCGTCAACCGCATCCTGCTGCCGATGATCAACGAGGCGATCTACACGCTCTACGAGGGCGTTGGCACCGTCGATGCTATCGACACCGCCATGCGGCTCGGCGCCAACCATCCGATGGGCCCGCTGCAACTGGCCGATTTCATCGGCCTCGACACCTGCCTGTCGGTCATGCAGGTGCTGCATGACGGACTGTCGGATTCGAAGTACCGCCCCTGCCCGCTGCTGGTCAAATATGTCGAGGCCGGCTGGCTCGGACGCAAGACCGGCCGCGGCTTCTACGATTATCGCGGCGAACATCCCGTCCCGACCCGCTAAGGCCGGCGACAGCCGGCACGTCCCGGCATTCACCAGCGGATGAAAAGCCGCCCGCCAAGCAGCCCCAGCACTGATAGTCCGGCGATCGCGACGGTGTACCAGGTGGCGACAAAGAACGGCGAGTCGTCGGGGCAATGCGCGGCATAAAACGTCGCCGCCAGCCCTCCGGCAAGAAGGCCTGCCATAGCGCCGGCCAGGCCAGGCCGCGTCGGTGCGCCATACCGCAGCGCCGCGATAAACAGGACAAGCGGACCGATGCCGATCATCGGAATGAACATCAGGCAATATTTCATATTCGTCCCGATTAGCCGCGCCGCCCAGTCCTGATGCGGTATGACGATCATTTCAGTGATCACCGCGGCGGCCATCATCGAAGGCGCGACAAGAAGCCAGGGAAGGCGCTTGCGGACCGACATGCCGGGAGAAGACAGGGCACGCACGCACCCGAACGCGGCAACCGCCAGCGAACCCGCGAAAACGAATTTGAGCAGGAAGCGCACGGTGTGGTCGGCGGCATTGAAATCCGGCCGCGGACCGATGGTTGAAAAAAACACAGCCGCCGCGACGGCAGCCGCCAGCGCTGCCGCCAGCCACCACGCGGCGGCGAGCGGCATGGTCCGGTGAGCGGCATCGGCATTCAGAGCCTTGATCAGGTCGTCCGTTTTCACGCCGGCTCCTCTCCAAACCGCATGGCGATGGCCGCCAGGCCGCGATGCAACGCCACCCGCACGGCGACTTCGCTCATGCCCAGCGTTGTGGCTGTCTCGCTGATCGACCGTCCCTCGACGGAAATGGACGAGACCACCAACCGCTGCCCGGGCGGCAGGCTGTCCAGCACGCGACCGATGTCCCGTTCGCTCACTGTCTCGGCTTCAGGACTGGCATAGGTTTCGGCGATCTCGCCGATCTCGACCTCGATGCGACGTCCGCGCCGACGGAACGCGTCGATCAGCTTGAACCGGGCAATCGCGTAGACCCACGGAAGAACCGGCGCATCGCTGCGCCAGGTATGCCGCTTGGTATGGATGGCCAGCAAGGTTTCCTGCACGATATCCTCTGGGTCGACACCGCCCTGCACGATCTTGCGGCGGGCAAAGCCGCGCACAAGCGCCGCCACCCCGTGCAGGAAATCGGCATAAGCCTTTTCATTTCCGGCGATCGCAGCCCGCATCAGCCGGGAAAGCTCGGCCTCGTCAATGCCGCTCACAAAATACACTCCTGATCTTCGTATCTCGCCGCAGATTTGTTACATCATAAGGAAACGGCCGCCAAATGGCGGCCGTTTCCTAGGTGATACAGTATTCGACCGCCGCTCAGCGACGGAGGCGTCTTAATTCGACGGCTGCGGCTCCATCCCACCTTCCGGCTCCGAACCCTTCTTCTTGCCGCGGGCGGTGCCGCCGGCTTTCGGAACGGCCGAGCCGCGGCTGGTGGGCGTATCGTCGCCGAGGTCGCGCGAGGGCTTCTGCCCAGCGATGAGCTGCTTGATCTCCTCGCCCGACAGGGTCTCGTATTCCAGCAGGCCTTCCGCCAGCGCGATCCAGTCCTTTTTCTTCTTGGTCAGGATCGTCTTGGCGGCGGAATAGGCCTCGTCGATCAACCGGCGCACTTCGGCGTCGATGATCTGCGCGGTTTCTTCCGAGACGTTCTGCGTACGAGCCACCGAGTGGCCGAGGAAAACCTCTTCCTGATTGTCGCCATAGGCGACATGGCCGAGCTTGTCGGAAAAGCCCCAGCGCGTCACCATGGCGCGCGCCAGCTTGGTCGCCTGCTCGATGTCGGACGAAGCGCCGGACGTAATGTTTTCCTTGCCGAACTTGAATTCCTCGGCCACGCGCCCGCCCATCATGATGGCAAGGCGCGAGATCATGTACTTGTAGCTCATCGAATAGCGGTCGCCTTCCGGCAACTGCATGACCATGCCGAGCGCCCGGCCGCGCGGAATGATCGTCGCCTTGTGCAGCGGGTCGGCGGATGGAACGTTGAGCGCGAGAATGGCATGGCCGGATTCATGGTAGGCCGTGAGTTCCTTCTCGGCCTGGGTCATCGCCGACGAACGCCGCTCTGCGCCCATCATGATCTTGTCCTTGGCGTCCTCGAACTCGGCCATGGTGACGAGCCGCTTGTTGCGGCGGGCCGCCATCAGCGCCGCTTCGTTGACGAGGTTCATCAGATCGGCGCCGGAGAAGCCGGGCGTACCGCGCGCCACAGTCTTCAAATCGACATTCGGGGCCAGCGGCACGTTGCGCACATGAACCTTGAGGATTTTCTCGCGGCCGATGATGTCTGGGTTCGGCACCACGACCTGACGGTCGAAGCGGCCCGGACGCAGCAGCGCCGGGTCCAGTACGTCGGGCCGGTTGGTGGCGGCGATCAGGATGATGGATTCGTTCGATTCAAAACCGTCCATCTCGACCAGCAGCTGGTTCAGCGTCTGTTCGCGCTCGTCATTGCCGCCGCCGAGACCGGCGCCGCGGTGACGGCCGACGGCATCGATTTCGTCGATGAAGATGATGCAGGGCGCATTCTTCTTGGCCTGGTCGAACATGTCGCGCACGCGGCTCGCGCCGACGCCGACGAACATCTCGACGAAATCCGAGCCGGAAATGGTGAAGAACGGCACATTGGCTTCACCGGCGACCGATCGGGCGAGCAGCGTCTTGCCGGTGCCGGGAGGGCCGACCAGCAGCACGCCGCGCGGAATCTTGCCACCCAGCCGCTGGAACTTCTGCGGATCGCGCAGGAACTCGACGATCTCCTCGAGATCTTCCTTGGCCTCATCGACGCCGGCGACATCCTGGAAGGTGATGCGGCCATGCGCCTCGGTCAGGAGCTTTGCCTTGGATTTGCCGAAGCCCATGGCGCGGCCCGATCCGGACTGCATCTGCCGCATGAAGAATATCCACACGCCGAGAATGAGGATCATCGGCAGCCACGAGACGAGATAGCCGAAGAGCGAATTGCTGCCATCGCTTTCCGGCCGCGCATTGATGGTGACGTTCTTCTCCTCAAGCCGGGATACCAGTGCGGTATCGCCGGGCGAATAGGTCTGGAACCCGTTCGAACTATCGGAATAGGTGCCCGATATGCGCTCGCCGGCGATGGTCACCGTCTTGACCCGTCCGGCCGCGACTTCCTGCAGGAATTGCGAGTAGGGAATGTCGGTCGAGGCGCCGCGCGTCTGGGGCGTCTGGAAAAGATTGAACAGGGCGATGAGCAGGACTGCGATGATCGCCCAGAGCGCGAGGTTGCGATAGTTCGGATTCATTTAATGTCCCGTTGGCGCCCACGCCGGATAGTCCGGGTGCGGGTCTTTGAGAGGAGCGTGAGCCTAACATAGGGAGAGCGCATTCCCTTGCCAAGCACAAGCACGGGTCTCGGTTAAGCTTTGCTGGACGATCCAGAGGCAATATGGCCGCTAAAAGGCGGGTGAGGAACTGAAGGCGCCCCGATCAGCGCCGCCACGGCGGATGCAGGCGCAAGATCGAAGGCCGGCAGAAGCCGCGCCCATGGTGCGGCGATCGGCCATGCGACCGCAGCCGAAACCCCTGCGAAAACCGGACCGAGGCACAGGTTTTCATGCCAGACAGCCGGTTCAGCCTGATTCGCCTTCCGCACAAGGCTTGCAGGGATACCGTCGCATTTTTCGCAGTCGGGGAATGCGCCTGCCGCCACGCCAAGCGGCGCAATCAAAAATCCGTCATCGGCGTTGCCGAAAGTGATGTGCCGGCGACCGTCCCACAGCATGGCGCCAGCGGCCGTCACTGGAGCAGGCAGGCTGCGAGCCTCGCGAAAGATAAAGATGCCGGCGCGCCTGCTGTCGATGACCGAGCGCGACAATGTGGCGCGAAGCGGACCAGCCCGCAGGCGGTGCAACAACGCTGCCACTCGTGCTCCATCGGGCAGGAACGGCGAACCCCCGACGGTGGCCAGCAGAATGCGCAGCGCATAGACCACGGCGTCATCGTTGCCGGCCGCGAAAGCCGGATCGAGGCGGAGCAGCCCGGGCGTCGGCTGCCTGGCATGACTTTCGATGAGGTGGGCTGCGCGGTGGCCGAGATCGACACGCTCCCGCCCCGCTTGGGCAGCTTGGTCCAGCGCCTGCACAACGGCATTGTCGTTGCCTTCCAGCCTCGAGCGAACCCGAGGCCGCTCAAATCGCAGATCTTCGTTGCTTGGATCGTCGATCCAGCCAATCTGCATGGCGCGCAGCCGCTCCCGCAGCCAATGCCGCCGCACGTCGAGAAAGGGCCGCAGGATCCAGACGTGGCCGTCATAAAGCGCCGCGGGCGCCATGCCGGCCAGCCCGCGGCCGGTGTCAGGGCGGCCGTCACCGCGCGCCTGCCGCATCAGCACCGTCTCGGCCTGGTCGTCGGCGGTATGCCCGGTCAGGATCGAGCCGAGCCCGGCCTCGTGCGCCGCCTGCGCCAGAAGCCGGTAGCGTGCATCGCGCGCTGCCGCCGCCAGGCCGCTGGCGGGTTTGGGGCCGGACCACATCATGATGCGGTGAGCGATGCCATGCTCCGCGCAGAGCCGCGCAACGGCGTTGGCCTCGGCCGCCGAATCGGCGCGCAAGGCGTGGTCAACGGTGACGGCCAAAAGTTTCGGCGTTGGTGAAAGGGAAGCGAGATATCGTTTCAGCAGCAACAGCAGCGCAGTCGAATCGCTGCCGCCGGAAATGGCGACGACCGCGCCGCCGGTGAAATCGATGGTCTGGAAAAGAGCGCGCAAAGCGCTTGTATCGTCCTGCGCTTCGAAATCGGTTCTGACGCTCATCAGCACGGGGCAGGAATTTCGCGTTTCAGCACGAAGCGTTGGCCCGCTCCTGCTTGACGCGTTCTTTCATGGCGCCGGAAATCTCCGGATAGCGCTTGCCGATCTCGCCAAATGTGGCGCAGGCCACGTCGCGCTGCTTCAGGCCGGCCAGCGAAACGCCCAGCTTCAACAGCATGTCCGGCGCTTTCTTTGCCTTCGGGTAGTCCTTGCTGGCGGCAAGGAAGACTTCCGCCGCGTCGCGGTATTTCTGCTGGCCGAGCAGGGATTCGCCCAGCCAGTAATGCGCGTCCGCCGCGCGCGAGTCCTTCGGGAAACGCGAAATGTGATCGCGAAAGCCCTGCTCGGCGGTGCTGTAGTCGCCCGACAGGATGAATTGATAGGAGTTGCGGTAGAGTTCGCCTGGATCGTTCGTCGATGGCAGGGCGGCGACCACGGTGCCGTTCGAGTTGCCGGCGGCAGCGGGCGCCTGCGCGGCGGGCGACGCGGACGATTGGTCGCCGGCCCCTGCATCCACGACATTGCCGTTCTTGTCGACGGTGATCGTGCCGAAGGTCTTTCCCGGGTCGCCCTTGATGACCTGGCCGGGCTCACCGTTACCGGAATCTATGATCACCTCTTCGACCGACTGGCCGGAGGGCTGCGGGACGGCTTGGGCCGTCCCCGTTGTTGCCGGCTGCTGCGCGGTCGCCTGGGGCTGGACGGCGGGTGCGGCCGCCATCCTGCTATTGTCCGTCGTGCCGGCGTCGGACTTCTTCTGTGGCGCGCCGGATCCGCCGCCTTCGATCTGCTGGAAACGGAACTCGTTGTCTTCCTGCTGCTTGCGCATCTGTTCCTGCATCTGCAGGATCTGGAAGTTGAGTTCCTCGAGCTTGCCGTTCATGGCGCGGAGCTGTTCCTGCAAGGCGACGCCGCCGGCATCGGATTGCGCCACCTGAGTGTTGTTCTCGCTGTTGCTTTTGCTGCCGAACACGCCCGGCAGACCGATGGAAGGCAGGTGGAAGGAGAACCCGCCCTCTTTCTCGGATTGACCGTTGTTGCCGGCCGCGAAAGCGGCGCCCGACAGAAGCAGCACTGCAAGCGTGCCGCTCAGGATTGTTCTGAAATACATATGCCTCTCGCCTCGGATGGTGAAATCGGTCGACGGCCGCTGCCTTGCGCTGGCATCGGCCGCAATGCGCCTCTTAGCAGGGCCTGAGACTTCGGCCAAATTTTGTTTCTGTACGTTACAACGCGAAAAAGGCGGCCATAAAGCCGCCTTTCCGAACCACGTGTTGTATTTGTGCGGCCGAAGGAGCCGGCTTGCAGTTTAGCTGCCGGCGCCGCTCAGCGTGGTGACGGCGCGGCGATTCTGCGACCAGCAGGAGATGTCGTCGCAAACGGCGACCGGACGTTCCTTGCCGTAGGAAATCGTCTTCAGCCGGTTTCCGGCAACGCCACGCCCGATCAGGAAGTCACGGGTCGCCGCGGCGCGGCGGGCGCCCAGCGCGATGTTGTACTCGCGCGTGCCGCGTTCGTCCGCATGGCCTTCGACAACGATGGCGTACTGCCGGTACTGGTTGAGCCACTGGGCCTGGCGGCTGAGTGTCTGCTGCGCGTCGGCGCGGATCGACGAGGAATCGGTGTCGAAGAAGATGCGGTCGCCGATGTTGACGGTGAAGTCCTGCGCCGAACCGGGCGATGCAGCGCCGGCGCCTCCGCCAAGGCCAAGGTCGGCGGCGCTGTTGGGGGTTTTCTTGGAGGCGCAGCCGGCGACAGCCAGCACGGCGACCAGAGCGATCATGGCCGGATTTCGGGTAAGTGCTGCGATACGGCGCATGCCGCCTCTCCTTCGCAATTCGAGTGATTTCATTGATCTGCCAGTAACCACGTTTGGGTTAACCGACGTTCAAGAAACACGGTTAAATTTCGGTTATGACCGCCGTCCACGGCCTCTTCAGCAGGGATGACATTGCGCGCGGACCGTAGGCGGAAATACGGCCAAAACGCGGCCACCGCATGAAAAAGGGGCCATTCGGCCCCGATTTCGCAATCGTTTCGCTTTTGCGGCAGCCTTATTCGAGCAGCGGCGACCAAGCCGGATCGGAAGCGAAATTGGCCGTCGGGATCGGCTGCTCGTTGCGGCCGGTGAGATCGACGGAAACAAGTTTCGGCCCGCCGGCCCCGGGTGCATCCCGGAAGAACATCAGCACGCGGCCGTTCGGCGCCCAGGTCGGGCCTTCCTGCTGGAAGCCGGAGGAAAGGATGCGCTCACCCGAACCGTCGGTGCGCATCACGCCGATCTGGAATTCGCTACCCGATTGCTTGGTGAAGGCGATCAGGTCGCCGCGCGGCGACCAGACCGGCGTCGAATAGGTGCCGTCGCCGAACGAGATGCGGGTCTGGCCGGACCCGTCGGCATTCATGGAGTAAATCTGCGCGCGACCGCCACGGTCGGAGGTAAAGACCACCTGCGACCCATCCGGCGAATAGGAGGGCGAGGTGTCGATCGCGTTTGAGTTGGTCAGCCGCGTCGTCGAACGGCTGCGCAGATCCATGGCGAAGATGTTGGAATTGCCGTCGTCGCGCAGCAGGCTCATGATCACTTTCTGGCCATCCGGCGAGAACCGCGGCGCAAAGGTCATGCCGGGGAAATTGCCGACGAGCTCACGCTGCCCGGTCTCGATCTGCAGCAGGTACACGCGCGGCTGTCCGCTCTCATAGGACATGTAGGTGATTTCCTGCCGGTTCGGCGAGAAACGCGGCGTCAGCACGATGGACGAGCCATTGGACAGATATCGCACATTGGCGCCGTCCTGGTCCATGATGGCGAGACGCTTCTTGCGCGCGTTCTTGGCGCCGGATTCGTCGATGAACACGACGCGGGTATCGAAATAGCCCTTCTCGCCGGTCAGCCGCTCATAGATGGCGTCGGCGATGATGTGGGCGATGCGGCGCTTGTTGGCGTCGTTGGCGAAGAACTGCTCGCCCGAAAGCTGCTGGCCGGCAAACGTGTCCCACAGCCGGTATTCGGCGCGGATGCGCCCGTCGGCCTCCTGGCTGACGCGCCCGGTGACCAGCGCCTGCGCATTGATAACCTTCCAGTCCTCGAAGCGCGGCGCCGCATCCGGATTCGCAATCTTCTCGATAAACGCGCTCTTGTCGATCGGGGCGAACAGGCCCGAGCGCTTGAGGTCGGCGGTCACGATGCCCGAGATTTCCGCGCCCAGCGCGTCGCCGGCGGCGAAATCGGTGATGGCGATCGGCAGCGGCTCGATATTGCCCTTGTTGACGTCGATTTCGACCAACGCCCGTGCGGGAAGCGTGGCGAGCGCGCTCAAGCCTGTGGCCATGGCGCCGATCATCATGAGCGTCGTCAGGAACTTCTTCATGCGTTCAGCCTCGTTCTTCTGTCTGGCGGATGTTCATCGGGCGGACGCCTAGAACATGTCGCTTGGATCGAAATTGACCACCACTTCCGACCAGCTGTCGTATTTGTCGGTGGGCAGGTTGAAGGGCGCGCACTTCTGCACCGCGCGCACCGCGGATTCGGCGGCCGTGCGGCCGGGGCCGGAGGACGCGCCGCCCTTGATGACTTCGGGCCGGTCCTGCAAGGCGCCGGAACGGTCGAGGTGAAAGCGCACCGACACTTTCAGCGTCTCTGCATCGTCGACCCCGGCGGGAATGCTCCAGCATCCCCCGAGTTTCTGGCGCAGCGCGTCCATCTCATTCTGGGAAAGCCGGTTGCCGCTGGTAGTTTTCTCGCCGCCCAGTGAAGCCTGCTGCGACGAACGCTTGGCGCCGCCGCCGGAGGCCTTCTGCTTGTCCAGCAGCGCCGCTATGTCGTCGGCGTTGAATTCCTTCTCATCCGACTTCGGCTTCGAGGCCGCTTCCTTTGCCGGCTTGTCGGCGTCCTTGCGCTCGGGAGCCTTGGCGGTTTCAGCCTGCGCCGGCTGCGGCCGGGGCTTGGCTTGCGGCGCGGGTGCCGCGTCTGGCAACTTGACTGCCTCTTCCACCGGCTTTTCCGAGGCGATCGCCTCGGCCACCGGGTCAGGCTTGGAAAGCGCTTCTATGGAGGCGGTATTCTGCTCCGGCGGCTTCGGCGCAGGCTCAGGCTCTTTCACTGGCTGCGGCTTCGGCTCGGGCTCCTTGACCGGGTCCGGCTTCACCTCTTCCTTCGGCTGCGGCTTCGGCGCGACCTCGGTAGCAGGGGTCGGCTTGGCCTCTTCCTTCGGCTTCGGTGCATCTTCCTGCGCCGGTTTTTCGGTCGGTGTCGGCGAAGGCGGCGGCGTGTTGGACTGCTGCACCGGCTTTGGCTTGGCTTCCGGCGTGATCGGCTTGTCGGTGTCGACGCTGTTTTCGCCGGCCTTCTGCGCATCCGCGACGATGTCGGGGCGTTGCGTCGGCGTCGGCGCCGCCTTTTCCTGCATCGTCGCTTTCTTGTCGCCCTGCTGTATCTGCGTGATGTCTTCCATCGGCACGATGTCGACGGGCAGCGCCTCGACATCGGCGACCTCGAAAGCAGACGGGGCCGACAGCGAGAACAGCCCGAAGCCGATCAGCGCCGCATGCATGATCACCGATGTGGTGAAGCCTGCTCTCATGGGACTACTGGTCTTGCTCCTGCAGCGTCACAAGGCCGAGATTCTTGTAGCCGGCTGACGAGATGCGGGCCATGACCTTCATCACTGTGCCATAGTCGGCGACCTTGTCGCCGCGCACATAGATGCGCTCGTCGTAACCGGTCTTGGCGATGGCCTCGAGCTTCGGCACCACTTCGTCGATGGGAATTTCAGTCTCCTGGATAAACACCTTGCCGGCCTGGTCGATGGACACGGTGATTGGCTGCGTATCGGAGTTCATGGCCTTCGCCTGCGTTTCAGGCAGGTCGATCGGCACACCGACGGTCAACATCGGTGCCGCGACCATGAAGATGATGAGCAACACCAGCATGACGTCCACCATCGGCGTGACGTTGATTTCGGAGATCAGCCCGTGATGACGGCCGCGACGCCTGTGGCCGCGCCCACCGCGCCCCGAGCCGCCCGAGCTTACTGACATACCCATGTTGTGCTCCTAGGCCCGGTTCTCAGACCCGCTGGGCCACTTTTTCATCGATTTGGCGCGAGAGTATGGCGGAGAACTCGTCGGCGAAGCCTTCCATCCGCACGCCCAGCTTGCCGGCGTCGGATGACAGCTTGTTGTAGGCGATGACCGCCGGAATGGCGGCAAGCAGGCCGATTGCGGTCGCCAGCAGCGCTTCGGCGATACCGGGGGCGACCACGGAGAGGTTGGTGTTCTTCGACGCCGCAATCGCCTGGAACGATGTCATGATGCCGACCACGGTGCCGAAAAGGCCGATGAACGGCGCCGCCGAACCGATCGTCGCCAGGAAGCCGAGCCGGCCTTCCAGCCGCTCCATTTCGCGCGTCAGCGCCAGGTCCATCGCCTTGTCGATGCGGTTCTGCAGGCCGAGCGGCGATTTGGCGCCCTTCTCGAAGCTTTTCTTCCACTCGCGCATGGCGGCCACGAAGATGGCGCTCATGCCGGTCGTCTTGCGGTCGGCCAGCGTGCGGTAAAGCTCTTCCAGCGATTGGCCGGACCAGAACACCTGCTCGAACCGGTTCAACGTCAGCTTCATGCGGCCATAGGCGACGAGCTTGTCGACGATGATCGCCCAGGTCCAGATCGACGCGCCGAGCAGGCCCAGCATCACCAGCTTGACCACCCAGCCGGCCTGCATGAACAAGGCCCAGATTGACAATTGCGCCGCCGGTTCGGCGAGTGCGATATTTTCCATCTTCACATTCCTTAAGAATTTCCGGGCCTGGCTTGCGGCTAGCCCCTTGGCGCTTACCCCTTGTGGCCCGTCGGCGCGAAGCTTCCGGAATGCCCCAAAATGCGCTCCTCGCGGCCTTTTTAGGGCAAATGTTGGTGAAACGAAGGCGCTCGGATTCCTGCGATTTTCACTGATCCCTTCATGAACCGTTATGGTTAAGGATCAGTTAGGGTCCATGCTGCGCTGCAAAATGGCGCGCGTTCCCGTTAAGGCAATTGCGAAACCGGGTAGCGCGGTTCAGGGCACGATCAGAAATCTGCCTTTGGCACGAAGGCCGCGACCCATTCCTTGGGGAACCGGCGTGGCCGCCCACCCTCTCCGACGATGGCGGCTTCCACCTGCGCTTCGACGAGCAGGTCGTCACCGCGTTTCAGCCGCTGCGCCATGAAGATGCGCGCGCCGGATATATCCCTGGTCCGGGTTTCTATGGTGAGGATGTCGTCCATGCGGGCTGGACTCTTGAAGTCGATCTCCATGCGCCGCACCACCCAGGCGATGCGCTCGCCATGCTTTCCCTGCGCCAGTTCCGTGTGGTCCACTCCGGCGAGCCGCAGGAAATCCGAACGGCCACGTTCGAGGAATTCGAGATAGCGGGCGTGATAGACGACGCCGGAGAAATCGGTGTCGGCATAATAGACCCGCGCCATCAGGCGATGGCCGAACGGCGTCAATGCGCCCGAAAGGCCGCCAAGCAGGTCTGCCTCGCCTTGATCGTCCATTACGCTTTCCTTCGCCACGGGACCGTATCGATCCGTTGAGACCGGCTTGGCACCGTTGCCGACGAGGATCAAGGGCTATCCGTGTCCCGTTAGCGAGCCAGACGCAACGGGCGGCGGTCCTTCAACCGCCGCCCGCCATAGGCTGTCAAATTATCTGCCGAAAGCCGGCAGGACTATTGTTGCGGAATGCCTGCCTTCTTGATCACGTCCGACCACTTCTTGATGTCGTCGGCCAGACGCTTTCCGATGTCTTCCGGCGTGCTCGAGCGGGCTTCGACGCCAAGGTCGGCGAACCGCTTCTTCAGCGCCGGATCGGCCAGAACCTCGACAAGCGCCGCATTGAGCTTGCTCACCACTTCCGGCGGCGTGCCCTTCGGCGCGAAGATGGCGTTCCAGGAGGTCACGTCGAAGCCCGTAACGCCCTGTTCCTGTGCCGTCGCCACGTCGGGCAACAGGCTGGAACGGACGGGGCCGGACGAGGCAAGCGCAATCGCCTTGTCCTGTTGCAACACGGCGTTCAACGCCGTCTGGCTGTCGATGATCATGTCCAGCTGTTCGCCGAGCAGTGCGACCTGCAGATCAGGTGTCGCCTTGTACGGCACGATGGTGAAATCCACCCCCGCCGTCGACTTGAACAGCTCCGCCGCAAGGTTCTGGCTGGAGCCGACATTGATGGTGCCGACATTGAGTGCGCCGGGATTGGCCTTGGCCGCGTCGAGAATATCCTTCAGCGTCTTGAAATTGCCGCTGGCCTTGGTGACGAAGACGAAGTCGAAATAGGCAAGGCTCGATACCGGCACGAAATCCGTAGTCGGGTCGAACGGCAGGTTCTTGAACAGCGGCACGCTGATCGCCGTGCCGTTCGAAAGCAGGGCCAACGTATAACCGTCCGCGGGCGCGTCCAGCACGGCCCTCGCCGCCGTGGCGCCACCTGCGCCGGGCTGGTTCAGGATGACGATCTGCCGTCCGAGCTTTTTACCGAGGTCCTCCGCGACGACGCGTGCGGTGATGTCGGCGATGCCGCCGGGGCCGAACGGCAACACCAGCGTGATCTCGCGGGACGGATAAGCATCCTGGGCATGTGTCGCGCTCGGCAGGCCGAGTGCGGCCGCCATCGCCAGCACCGCCCACGCGGCAGCGCGGCGCAGGACGCCTGCTGGGCCTTTAACTTTGTTCTGTTGCATTTCATTCCTCCCCATGAAGCCGCTCACGCGGCGAAACCGTAAAGACGCGCCGGGTTATCGACGAGCAGTCGCTTCTGGCTGGCGGCGTCGATGGCGAAGCGCGGGACGAGATCGACGAGATCGGCTTCATCCACCTCTCCCTCCAGATTGGGATGCGGGAAATCGCTGCCCCACAGCGTCCGCTCGGGGCTGACCTCCACCAGCGCCCGCGCGAACGGGACGGCAGCATCGAATGGAAAGCGCGAGATGCGCTCGGAACCGGAAACCTTGACCCAGCAATTCTCCTGCCGAGCCAGTTCCAGCAGGGTCTGGAATGCGGGCTGTTCCGTGCCAAGAGCAGTGTCGATCCGGCCCATATGGTCGATGACGAAAGGCACGGCGAGGCGGCGGATCATCCCGGCAAGCGGCACGATGTCGGTACCGTCCAGATGCAGGACGACATGCCAGCCGGTGCCCTTGATCCTGTCGATGACGCGATCGAAGACCGCCATGTCCGGCGCGCCGCCCAGATGGCGGACGAAGTTGAACCGCACCCCGCGTACGCCGCCGTCGTCGAGGTCCCGGAACGCGCCGTCGCCGAAACTGCCGTCGACGATCGCCACGCCGCGATAGCGGTCCGGACGCCAGGCGATCGCATCGAGCATGGCGCTGTTGTCGGTCCCGTGGCAACTCGCCTGCACGATCACCGCGCGCTCGATGCCGAGCCGGGCATGCAGCGCAGCCAGAGCCTCTTTCGGTGCGTCATCGGGCGTGTATCTGCGATTGGGCGCATAGGGGAAAACGGCGCCGGGACCGAAGACGTGGCAATGGGCATCGCAACTGCCGGACGGCAAGGCGTAGACCGGCTTGCGGCCGGCCTGTGCTGGAAGATCGTTCATGCTGACTGTTCCTGGAGAATGCTTTCGGCTGCCGTTTCCCTCGGATCGACAGCCAGGTCCCTGAAGCTCGCATAGCTCGCCGCCACGATCTGCTCGACGGCTGCCTCACGGTCGTTGCCGTCGACTTCGCCCTGCGAAAGACGGGTCACCCGCTCGGGATTGATGAGCGCGTAATAAAGCGCGCCGAGCAGGAACTGGCTGCGCCATACCAACCCTTCCCGGGAAGCGCCCGGCACGCATTCGGCGACAGCGTCGATGAAAGCGCGGCTGGTTTCGTCAAAGGCGTCCGCGATGATCGCCCGTGCATCGGTATTGCCTTCCGCTGACAGGACCGCCCGCATGCGGGTGAATTCCGCGCCGCCGCCGTCGCCCTCCGAAGACGAAATGAAAGCGGGCAGGACATAGGCCCGGAGAATCGCCATCAGCCGCTCATCCGGATGGCTGATCCGTTGCGCCTCGCCCAGAAGCTCGCGTCGACGGGCATTCATCGGCTCGGTGTGGTGCTGGTAGATTTCACGCAGAAGATTGGCCTTCGAGCCGAAATGATAGGTGAGACTGCCGACATTGGCGCCGGCCGCCTTGGCGATCTCGCGCAGGGAAACAGCGTTGTAGCCGCTGGCCGCGAACAGCGTGACGGCATTTCGCAAGAGGACGTCGCGGATGCTGGGACGCATGCAATTGCTCGTTTGACCTTATAATTTGTACATTTGTACAAATTGGTGACAAACGTCAACCGGATTCGCGATTGGCGGCGTGCAAAGCCTTAATTTGGAATTTCGGATTAAAAATCGCTTGCCAGTGCAAGGCAGCTTCAAGCCGTCACTTAGGAGCAGGATCGGGGAATTTCGAAGTTTCGCCGAACAATCGCCGGGCGAAGATTCACTCTTCCTGGAACAGGTTGATCTGCTGCTGGACGAAATCCTTCGGCGCTTCGAGGCCGAGGTGCCGCCATGCATTCGCGGTCAGCACACGGCCACGCGGCGTGCGCTGGATGAAGCCCTGCTGGATCAGATAGGGCTCGATGATGTCCTCGATGGCGTCGCGCGGCTCAGACAGCCCGGCCGCGATGGTCTCGATCCCGACTGGGCCTCCACCGAAATTCATCGCGATCATCGACAAATAGCGCCGGTCGAGCGCATCGAGGCCGAGCGCATCGACCTCCAGCCGCGACAGCGCCTCGTCGGCGATCTTGCGGGTGACGAGTTCGGCGCCGGCGACGGTGGCGAAATCGCGCACCCGCCTCAGCAGCCGGCCGGCGATGCGCGGCGTGCCGCGCGCCCGCCGCGCGATCTCCGAAGCCCCATCGTCGCTGAGCGGCAGGCTGAGGATGCGCGCGCCGCGCCGCACGATCAGTTCCAGCTCCTCGACCGTGTAGAAATTCAGCCGCACGGGAATGCCGAAGCGGTCGCGCAGCGGATTGGTGATCAGACCGAGCCGCGTTGTCGCAGCAACCAGCGTAAACCGGGCAAGGTCGATCTTGACCGAACGCGCCGCCGGTCCTTCGCCGATGATCAGGTCGAGCTGGTAGTCCTCCATCGCCGGATAGAGGATTTCCTCGACCGCCGGACTGAGCCGATGGATCTCGTCGATGAACAGCACATCGCGTTCTTCGAGATTGGTCAAAAGCGCCGCCAAGTCGCCAGCCTTGGCGATGACCGGGCCGGAGGTGGAGCGGAAGTTGACGCCCATCTCGCGCGCCATGATCTGCGCCAGCGTCGTCTTGCCCAAGCCGGGGGGACCGACGAACAGCACATGGTCCAGCGCCTCGCCTCGGCCCTTTGCCGCCTCGACGAAGACTTTCAGATTGGCCCGCGCCGCCGCCTGGCCGACGAATTCGTCAAGCGTCTGCGGCCGCAACGTCTGGTCGGCATCCTCGCCGCGCTGTTCGGGCGTGAGAAGGCGGGGGGAAAGGCTCATGCCTCCCTCCTTGCACGGGTGTCAGCCATGAGCAAGCACGGCGTCACCGCGCCAGCTCCTTCAAGCCGAACCGGATGAGCTTGGCCGAATCCGCACCCTCCCCGGCCGTCTTCATCGCCGCGGCGATGGCATTGGCGGCGATGTCGCGCGAATAGCCGAGATTGACCAGCGCCGATACGGCGTCGGTGATCGGCGCCGGAGCCACCCCTTCGCCCAGTTCCTGCTTCAACCCGATGGTGCCGGACGCAGAACCGGCAAAAGCCGGCGCCTTGTTCTTCAGCTCGGTGACGATGCGTTCGGCCACCTTCTTGCCGACGCCCGGCGCCCTGGAGACCATGGCGATGTCGCGCAGTGCGATGGCGTTGGCGAGATCAGCGGGCGCCATCGTGGAGAGGATCGCCAGAGCCACCTTGGCCCCGACGCCCTGCACATTGTTCATCAGCAGCCGGAACCACTCACGTTCCAGTCCCGACTGGAACCCGTAGAGCCGGATCATGTCCTCGCGCACATAGGTCTCGATGAACAGCACGACAGCCTCGCCGGGAGCCGGCAGCGTGGCGAGCGTCCGGGCCGAGCAATAGGCGACGTAACCGACGCCATGCACGTCGACGACGCAGTAATCCTCGTCGATCTCGTCCACCGTACCCTTGAGCTTGCCGATCATCGACGAATGTCCTGACAGATGGATTTCACTGCGCTATCCCGCCAGCGCCAGCCGGTAGGCGGCGCTTTGCCGATGGTGTGCGTGGCAGATGGCGATGGCAAGTGCGTCGGCGGCGTCATCCGTGTCGAACGTGGCCTTCGGCATCAGCACCCGCACCATCATGTGGATCTGCTTCTTGTCGCCGTGGCCCACGCCGATCACCGCCTTCTTCACCGCGTTCGGCGCGTATTCTGCGACCAGCAGCCCGGCGCGCGCAGGCACCAGCATGGCAATACCGCGCGCCTGGCCGAGCTTGAGCGTGGCGGCGGCATCCTTGTTGACGAAAGTCTGTTCGACCGCGGCCTCATGCGGCATGGCCTGGTGCAGCACCTCGGCCAGCCCGTCATGCAATTGGCAAAGCCGTGCCGCCAGCGATGCCTTGTCGTCGGAACGAACCGTGCCGGCCGCGACGAAGCGCAGGGAATTGCCGAGCGTCTCGACAACGCCCCATCCGGTCCGCCTCAGCCCCGGGTCGATACCGATGATGCGAATCGTTTCCGCCATTTTCACACTCTATCCGCCCGGCACAGCCATGCCAGTGAAATGTGAACAAAGCAGAAACGTATCGGCGATCAGCCCCGCCCGAAAGCAGTGTTGAGCAGCATGATCTGGTCCGAGACCGGATTGCCGCGATGGCCGGCGCGCGGCGGCGTCGTCACCGCTCCCGAGCCGTAGACCTCCTCGTCCATGCGCCGCACCAGCGACTGCAGCCGCAGCGAACGGTTGACCAGGTCGAGGAAGTCCTTTGGCAGTTCGTTCCAGCCGGCGGCTTCGTCATGCGCCGAGGCTGTATCGAGCCTAACCTTGGATTTTTCGGAGGCAACCTGATCGCGGGTCATTTCACCGGAGTTTGCAGCTCTTTGCAGCAGCAGCCAGGATGCGATCTGCATCAGGCGGGTGGTAAGCCGCATGGATTCCGCTGCATAGAGCGTCGCCCCCAGCCGCGAAAGCTTCTTGGCCTCGACGCGGCCCTGCCCGTCGAGATATTCCGCCGCCTCTTCGACCAGCCCCATGCCCTCATTGTAGAGAGGCTTGAAGGATTGGGAAAAGACCCGGCGTTCTGCCAGCTTGACCGTCTTTCCGTTGTCCCTCGAGGCTTCGTTCATGTCTGCGTCCTGCGCCTTATAGAGCCGGCTGATTCGTTAGCCGCACCGTGAGGTCCGGCAAAATAGAAGATAGGCCGGGAAAATGCGCTCCGTTGTCCACGAAGGCAAGGACATGTTTAACAAAGGGTTAACGGCGCTTTTGCGGCAGGCGCAAAGCCTGTGGACCAGACAAAAAAAGAGCCGCGGATAAGGCGGCTCTCAGGAGTTAAACAGGGAGGCGTCAAACAAAGTGGCTCCAACCACTCGGTAAGAATCCAGATAACTGGATAGCCGTAGTAATCGGCTGTAAAGCTTAATGAGTGCTTAACATCCGGCGATTTTTTTGACCTAACGCCTGCTTCTGTGCCGTATCAGGACAGATCGAACCGCGGTCTAGCCGGCATTCCGGCTCGGCCGCCACAGCGCCGGCAAGGCGATGAAGGCGAAGAGAAGCATCGCCGCATAGAAGCCGAGCGAGGAGATCGCCACCAGCGGCTCGATCGCCTCATTGCCGCCGAGCAGCAGGAACAGCCCGATCAGCAGGCCGATGCCGCTGACCGCCGTCAGCCAGAAATGCACCTTGGCGAGCAGCGTGGCGCTCATCGACGGAAACAGATGATAGAAGAAGGCGAACACCGCCGACATCAGCCAGCCTGCCACCATGGTGTGGGCGTGAACCGGCATTTGCGAATGGTCCTGCGAAATGGACATGTGCAGGCCGAGCGCCATGCCGCACAGCGCATAGACCACCGCCAGCGTGAAGAAGTTTCTTGCCACCCCTTGCATAATTTATCTCCCATGCCTTTTCCCTTCGGGGAATGGGTTAGCCAGCCGCCAATGCGGCTGTGCCTCGAGCTTCGGGAGCGCCTGAGCGCAAATCATGCATGAATGTGCCGCGCCAGTGCCCCCACGCCATCGGCAATGCAACTGATAGCAGGATTGCACGTCCAAAGCGCTAGGGCCGCGCCCAATTCCATGGATTTTTTTTTGGCCTGCGCTGCCACGACGGGAGCCAGCCAAGCACACCGCTACAGCAGCCCGAAAACACCGTCCCAAAGGAGCTTTCCGCCGACCAGCGCGACCGTCGCATAGGTGAATGGATAGAACAGTTCCGGCCGCATGCGCCGCACCAGCCAATGTCGCCAGCGGCGCCAGCGGCATCAGCACCAGCGAAGCGGTGAGATTGGTGGAATCGAACTGGCCAAGCGCGAAATAGGGCAGCAGCTTGATCGCATTGGTGGCGGCGAAGAAGAGCGCCGTCGTGCCTGACAGGATTTTCGGATCGAGCCGCAGCGGCAGCGTATAGACCTGGAAGGGTGGGCCGCCGACATGCGCCACGAACGAGGTGAAGCCGGAGACCGAACCCCAGAAAGCGGCGGCGAGCCGGTTCGGCGGCGCGGCATGGGTCGAGCCGTGACGAAATCGCAGATAGATCCAACGGAGCACGAAGATCATCGCCACCGTACCGACGATCAGCCTTATCGCCTCCTCCGTCACCATCGCGGCCGTCAGCCAGCCGAGGCCGATTCCCAGCAGCGAGCCCGGCAGCATGTCCATCAATGTTTTGCGGTCGTAGACGCCCCACCAGCTCCACACCGCCGCCACGTCCATCAGGCACAGGATCGGCAGCAGGATGGCGGCGGCCTGTACCGGCGGCATGGCGAGCGCCATCAGCGGCACGCCGACGAAGCCGGCGGCGCCGCCGAAACCGCCCTTCGACAGCCCGACAAGGACCACTGAGGGGATGGCCGCGGCGTAGAACAGCGGATCGGCAAGCAGACCTGTCATGACACTATCGAAGGCTGGAAGGGACGCAGCACCGGGATAACCCAGAAAGCAGCGCGCCGCGATAGGAAATTGCGCCCACTGATGCCATTCCTCCGCTGGCAGCGACAGCGGCTTGCCTACCGGGCCGGTCCTGTGGCCTCCAAAGGCGGAGGCCGCCTGTGGATAGGCTTCGCCTTGACGATGGCGGTGCTGGTCTCGGCCTTGTCGGCGATATGGTCAAGGATGCCGTCGAGCTGGCCGATCGAGCGGACATAAAGCCTTGCGACGAAACAGTCGTCGCCCGTCACCTTGTCGCATTCACCGAATTCGGGCGTCTCTTCGATCAGCTTCTGAACAATGTGCAGCTTTCCCGGCAGCGGGCGGATGCGAACGATTGCCTCGAGAGTATAGCCGAGCGCCTGCGGATCGACGTCTATCGTAAACGCGCGCACCACGCCGCGTTCCTCCAGCCGGCGCAGCCGCTCCGATACGCTTGGCGACGACAGGCCGACGCGTTGCGCCAGTTCCTTGAGCGAGGTTCGTGAATCCACGATCAGGATTTCAACGAGGCGACGGTCGATATCGTCAAGCATCTTTCATCCTTATGAAAAAATCTACGTTAGCCTTACTTTATTAAATGAAAAAGGGGTTCTGGCTTTTATATAGCATATAAAATTCCTTCAGTGCATGGGAAAATCAGCCTGTTCTTCAGGGGAAGCGTCATGAATAGCACAGCGCGCGGCACAATCGAGATGACGGCTGCGATGGGCATTCTCGGCACCATCGGATGGTTCGTGGTCATGTCCGGCCAGCCAGCCATGGACGTGGTGTTCTGGCGTTGCGCATTCGGCGCGCTGACGCTGCTCGTCATCTGCGCCGCGCTCGGTCTTTTTCGCGGCACGTTGTCCGTACGCACCCTGGCCATAGCGGCGCTCGGCGGCGTCGCCATCGTCGTGAACTGGCTGCTGCTGTTCAGCGCCTTCCCGCGCGCCTCGATCTCGATCGCCACGGCGGTCTACAACACCCAGCCCTTCATGCTGGTCGCATTCGGCGCGATCTTCTTCTCCGAACGGCTGACGCTGGCCAAGCTGACCTGGCTTGCCGTCTCCTTTGTCGGCATGCTGCTGATCGTGCGCACGGTGCCCGATGTCAGCTTCGTCGGCACCGATTACTTCATCGGCATCGCCATGGCGCTGGCCGCCGCCTTCTTCTGGGCCGTGGCGGCCGTCGTCACCAAGACGCTCAAGGGCACGCCGCCGCATCTGATCGCGCTGATCCAGGTCTGCGTCGGCGTCGTCATGCTGGCGCCCTTCGCCAATTTCTCCGCCCTTCCGACGGATGCATGGAGCTGGACCATGCTGGTGACGCTGGGCGTCGTCCACACCGGGCTGATGTACATATTGATGTACGGCGCCATCCAGAAGCTGCCGACCTCTCTGCAAGGGTCGCTTTCTTTCATCTATCCTGTGGTGGCCATCCTGGTCGACGTGCTGGCCTTCGGCCACCGGCTTGATCCGGCGCAGGTTGCCGGCGCGGCGGCCATATTGATCGCGGCGGCCGGAATGAACCTGGGCTGGTCGCCGTGGAAAACGCAAGCGCCAGCGGCCCGGACGGCGAAGTAGCCGTCACCTCCACATTGATGTCGGCGCCCGCACGCTTTATTCGGAAGCCGCGCGCCAATGCGTCAATCCGGAGGCAAGATGACCGACATTCTTTTCCGACGTGCGACAGAAGCGGATGTCCCGGCAATCGTCGCCATGCTGGCCGACGATGCGCTGGGCAAAGCGCGCGAGGACTTGTCCGAGCCGCTGGCCGAAGGTTATCGCACGGCTTTCGCCACCATCGACAGCGACCCGCATCAGTTGCTCGCGGTCATGGAAGAAGATGGCCGCATCGTCGGTACCTTGCAGATCAGTTTTCTTGCCGGCTTGTCCCGCAAGGGCGCCACGCGCGGCCAGATCGAGGCCGTGCGCGTGGCTGCCGACCGGCGCGGCGCGCGGCTCGGCGAGAAACTGATCGAATGGGCCGTGGGCCAGTGCCACGAGCGTGGCTGCCAGGTCGTTCAGCTGACCACTGACAAGAGCCGCACCGACGCGCACCGCTTCTATGACCGATTGGGCTTCACAGCCAGCCACATCGGTTACAAGCTCAATCTTTGAGCCCACGGTCGCGAGCGTGCCGACCGGCGAACCATGATCCGCCGCCTGTTCATCGCCGTCCCTTTCGTCTATGCCGCAATCCAACCATCTTCGCCTCGCATAGGCGGAACCCGGGATTGAATGCCGATGAATGACGCAACACCTTTGAACCGCTGCCGTATCGTCCTGATCGCGCCCCCCGGCGCGGCAGCCGAACAGGTTGTTGCCGCGCTCGGCGGCGGCGATGTCGCATCGCTTATCCTGCCGCAATACGAGGCCGACGAGGCTTCCTTCCAGGCGTTCGCCGAAACGGTGACCCCGGCCGCGCAGGCGGCGGGCGTGGCGGTGATCATCGCCGGCGACACGCGCATCGCCGGGCGCATCCACGCCGACGGCATCCATGTCGAGACAAGCAAGGCTGAGCTGGCCGAGACGATCGAAAAATTCCAGGACAAGATGATGGTTGGCGCCGGCGGCGCCAAAACCCGCGACGACGCACTGGAGCTGGGTGAAGAGCGGCCGGACTACATCTTCTTCGGCCGCTTCGGCTACGACAACAAGCCCGAGCCGCACAGCCGCAATCTGTCGCTCGGCCGGTGGTGGGCCGAGGTGATCGAAATCCCTTGCATCGTGTTGGCCGGCTCCGACCTCTCCTCCGTCGAGGCGGTCGCGGCGACCGGCGCCGAGTTCGTGGCGCTCTCCTCGGCGGTTTTCGCCGAGGGTGTAAACCCGGCTGAAGCAATTGCCCACGCCAATGCGCTGCTGGAAGAGCACGCGCCGCGCTTCGAGAACTGACCCGTGCCGGCACCACGCATCCTGCCGCTCGCGGCCATGATCGCCATGGCATGGTCGGCGCAGGCATTCGGTCAGGAAAAACCGGCGACGGCGAAGCCCGAGGCGGTGAAGGCAGCGCCGGCCCAGCCTCAAGCGTCCAAACCTGCGGCAGAAACCAAGACGGACAAGCCGATCGAAAAAACGCTGCCGCAGCCGGCGACTACCGTCGAACCGCCACCGCTGCCCTCCGCCGACGTCATCAATCCCGAGCGCTTCGGCGCCAAGCCTGCGGATGCCGCCTATGGCGCCTTCCAGCGCGGCCTCTACAGGACGGCGTACAATCTCGCTTTGCCGCGCGCCCAGAACGGCGATCCCGCAGCGGCGACGTTGCTGGCCGAAATCACCTCGCGCGGCCTCGGCGTGCCGCTCAACTTTCCCGAAGCGGCCAAGTGGTACGCGCAGGCGGCCGAGCGCGGCGTGCCGGAAGCGCAGTTCCAGTATGCGCTGATGCTGATCGAAGGCCGCTATGTGAAGAAGGACGAGAAAGGCGCCTTTGCGCTGATGCAGGCCGCTGCCGAAGCCGGCAACCGGCTCGCGCAGTTCAATTTCGCGCAGCTCCTCGTCCAGCAGGACGCCGGCGATGACGGACTGGCGAAGGCCGTCCCATATTACGAGCGTGCTGCCGCCACCGGTCTTGCCGACGCGCAATACGCAATGGCGCAGATCTACGCCAACGGGGTCGGCGGCAAGAAGCAGGATGATGCCCGGGCACGCCGCTTGCTGGAACAGGCCGCACGACAGAACTACGACACGGCTCAGCTCGACCTCGCCCAATGGATGGTGGACGGACGCGGCGGCAAACGTGACCTGGCGGGCGGCTTCGGCTGGATGAAGCGGGCCGCCGACGGCGGCAATGTCGCCGCCCGCAATCGCCTGGCGAAATTCTACATGGCCGGCATCGGCGTCGAGCCTGACGCCAATCTGGCCGCCGCCTGGTACATCGTCGCGCGCAGGGCGGGGCTGATTGACCAGGACATGGAGGATTTCCTCCGCGGCCTGACCACGGAAGAAATCAAGAAGGCGCTGCAGCAGGCGAACCGCCTGCCCTGAAGCAGGCCACCTGCCCTTCACGCCGCCATCGCCCGCCGCCTTCTTGCCTCCCGAAGCGATTTGTGGTCTTGGGGGCCGAAAGCCCCTTGGGCGCACCAGCATCCGGACCCAGTGCAATCATGGCCAAGATCAACGGCAACGAAATCCGGCCCGGCAATGTCATCGAACATGATGGCGGCCTGTGGGTCGCGGTGAAGACGAATTCGGTCAAGCCGGGCAAGGGTGGCGCCTACAATCAGGTCGAGTTGAAGAACCTCATCAACGGCACCAAGCTCAACGAGCGTTTCCGCTCGGCGGAGACGGTCGAGCGCGTCCATCTCGACATGAAGGATTTCTCCTTCCTCTACGAACAGGGCGACTCCCTCGTCTTCATGGACACCGAGAGCTACGAGCAGCTCGAATTGCAGAAGGATTTCGTCGGCGACCGCGCCGCCTTCCTGCAGGACGGCATGATGGTGACGGTACAGCTTTACGAAGAAACGCCGATCGGCATATCGCTGCCGGATCAGGTCACGCTGACCATCACCGAGGCCGATCCTGTGGTAAAGGGCCAGACGGCCGCTTCGTCCTACAAGCCGGCCATCCTCGAAAACGGCATCCGCGTGCTGGTGCCGCCCTTCATCGAGGCTGGCGAACGCATCCTCGTCGACACCAACGAAATCATTTATCTGCGCCGCGCCGATTGATCGGCGTAAAACCGGAAGATTGATCCCATGGCCCGCTCAGCTCTCCTCAACGTCATGGTTCAGGCCGCGATGAAAGCCGGCCGCTCGCTGTCGCGCGATTTCGGCGAGGTGCAGAACTTGCAGGTCTCGCTCAAGGGACCCGGCGACTATGTCAGCCAGGCCGACCGCAAGGCCGAGGAAATCATCTTCACCGAACTGTCCAAGGCGCGTCCCGGCTATGCCTTCCTGATGGAGGAACGCGGCACGGTCGACGGCGACGACGACCAGCACCGCTGGATCGTCGACCCGCTCGACGGCACCACCAATTTCCTGCACGGCATTCCGCTTTTCGCAGTTTCCATCGCCCTCGAGCGCCAGGGCCAGATCGTCGCCGGCGTCATCTACAATCCGGCCATGGACGAGCTTTACACCGCCGAGCGCGGCGGCGGCGCCTTCATGAACGATCGGCGGCTGCGCGTCGCCGCCCGCTCCAAGCTGACCGATTCGGTCATCGGCTGCGGCGTTCCGCATCTCGGCCGTGGCCATCACGGCAATTTCCTCGTCGAGCTGCGCAACGTCATGGCCGAAGTCTCCGGCGTCCGCCGCATGGGCGCGGCGTCGCTCGACCTCGCCTATGTGGCCGCGGGCCGACTCGACGGCTTCTGGGAAAACAATCTTTCGGCCTGGGACATCGCAGCCGGATTGCTGCTGATCCGCGAGGCCGGCGGCTTCGTCTCCGATCTTTCCGGCGGCCAGAACATGCTGGACGACGGCTCCGTCGCCGCCGGCAATGAAGTCATCCACCGGGCGCTGCTGAAGACGATCGCCAAGCCGCTCAAGGGATAGGTTGCCCTAAGCGGCATCGCGTCATACCGTCGCAAATCCGAAACAAGGCTCTGGCATGTAGCCTGCATGTCCCCCAGATTATGGGCAGACAGGCCGCTTCGATGACCCGAACCGAAACACCGACCGAACTCCATATTCCCTTCAGGGGACGCTGGCACTATTCGCGCGCCGAGCTGATCGCCGACGGCATCGTCCATGCTGTCGGCATCGTGCTGGCCATCGCAGCCGGCTCGGCGCTGCTCGCGCTTGCCGCTTTCCACACCGGGCCGGGCGAATACATCGCAGCCGTATTCTACGTCGTCTCGCTGCTCACCGTGCTGTCGGTATCGCTGGCCTACAACCTATGGCCCGTGCAGTCACCGGCGAAGTGGATCCTGCGCCGCTTCGACCATTCCGCCATTTATCTGCTGATCGCAGCGACCTACACACCGTTCCTGGCGCAGCTGGACAATTCGCCCCTCGCCCGCTGGATGATCGGCGCGGTCTGGATCGCAGCCGCCTTCGGCATGGCGATCAAGATTTTCCTGCCCGGCCGCTTCGATCGGCTCGCCGTCGTCTTCTACCTCGCCATCGGCTGGAGCGGCGTCCTGCTCGCCGAGCCGCTGATCGCCACGCTGCCCAACACCTCGCTGGCGCTGATCGTTGCCGGCGGCATCGTCTATTCTTCCGGCGTGATCTTCTACGCCTGGAAAGGCCTGCGCTTCCACACCGCGCTGTGGCACGGCTTCGTCGTCGGTGCCGCCGGCCTGCATCTGGCGGCGCTCGCAGACTGTCTGGTGGTCAGCCGTCTTTAGACCTCTATCCGGCTGGCAATGGGAACTAACGGCCGGCAGGCGGTGCCAAGCGCCTTCCAATTTGGTCACATTTCCGCTTACAGTCGCAGACAAGCGTGATCGATCATGGCTGGCAGCGCAGACGGGACACCGATGACTTTTCTCAAATCGTTCGCACTGGGCAAGCGTTCCGATGTGCTGAATTACGATCCCCACAAACTGTCCAGCCCGCAGGTCTTCCTGCTCACCATGGTCGTGTTCCTGGCGATTGTCGCCTTCATCGCCGCCATTCTGACCCGGCAGATTTCGGGTGCCTTCGTCACCAATCCGGGGCTGAACGGCCTGATCGTCGGCGTGCTTCTGGTTGGCATCCTGCTGGCCTTCGTCCAGGTGGGCAGGCTTTTCCGCGAGGTCCATTGGGTCAACTCTTTCCGTGCCGGCTCCGAGGTAACCGAACCCGTTCTGCTGGCGCCGATGAAGGCGATGCTCGGCCGGTCCTCCTCCATGGCCTTCTCCACCAGTTCGATGCGCACGATGCTGGATTCCATCGCCACTCGTCTCGACGAAAGCCGCGACACCTCGCGCTATCTGGTCGGCCTGCTCGTCTTTCTGGGCCTGCTCGGCACTTTCTGGGGACTGCTGACGACCATTGGTTCCATCGGTGAGACCATCCAGGCGCTCGACCCCGGCAGCGGCGACGCAGCCGCCGTGCTCGATGCCCTGAAGCAGGGCCTCGCCGCACCGCTTGCAGGCATGGGAACGGCCTTCTCGTCCTCGCTCTTTGGCCTCTCCGGATCGCTTGTGCTCGGCTTCCTCGACCTGCAGGCCGGGCGCGCGCAGACGCGCTTCTATACCGAGCTTGAAAACTGGCTGTCTTCCGTCACAGACTTGTCTTCCGACATCGTCGTCACCGACCCGGCCAAAGTCGATTCCGTCGATGAAATCCGCGTCCTTTCGGAGCGCTTGCGCAGCATCCAGGAAAATGGCGGCTCCAATCCGCGTGTCGCAACCGCCATGGCGAGCCTTGCCGATGGCATTTCCGGTCTGGTCAAGAACATGCGCTCCGAACAGCAGATCATGCGCGACTGGGTGGAGGCGCAGTCCGACGAGCAGAAGGCCATGCGCAACACGCTGGAAAAAATCGCCGACGCGCTGAAGAAGCCGGGAGTGCACTGACTTGGCCCTAGCCCGGGCGCGCCGCGCCGACCGCAGGATCGACTACTGGCCGGGCTTCGTCGACGCGCTGTCGACCCTGCTTCTGGCAATCATGTTCATGCTTTCGGTCTTCGTGCTGGCGCAGTTCCTGCTCAGCCGCGAGATTTCCGGCAAGGACGAGGTGCTGTCGCGGCTGAATTCCCAGATCAACGAGCTGACACAGCTCCTCGCGCTGGAAAAATCCAACAGCCAGGACGCCCAGGATTCGCTCGCCAATCTGCAGGCCTCCCTGTCGGCGACAGAAGCCGAGAAAAGCCGGCTGGAACAGTTGTTGTCGCAAGGCGCCGGCGCGGGCGATGCCGCCAATGCGCGTGCTAACGAGCTTTCCGGCGAACTCGACACGCAGCGTCAGGTCAGCCAGCGCGCATTGAGCCAGGTCGAACTCCTCAACCAGCAGATCGCCGCGCTGCGCAAGCAGATCGCCGCGCTCGAGGATGCGCTCGATGTCTCCGAAACGCGCGACCGCGAATCCAACACCAAGATCGCCGATCTCGGCCGCCGCCTGAATGTCGCGCTGGCGCAGCGCGTGCAGGAACTCAACCGCTACCGCTCGGATTTCTTTGGCCGCCTGCGCGAAATCCTCGCCGATCGCGAAAATATTCGCATCGTCGGCGATCGTTTCGTCTTCCAGTCGGAAGTGCTGTTCCCGGTCGGCTCCGAGGAGATCAACGACGCCGGCCAGGTCGAGATGAAGAAGCTCGCCGACGCCATCATCGAGCTGCAGAAGGAAATCCCGCCCGAGATCAATTGGGTGCTGCGCGTCGACGGCCATACCGACGACCGGCCGCTTTCGGGCAGCGGACGCTATCGCGACAATTGGGAGCTTTCGACCGCGCGTTCGACCTCGGTGGTGAAATTCCTGATCGCCAACGGCGTGCCGGCGAACCGTCTGGTGGCAGCCGGCTTCGGCGAATTCCAGCCGCTCGACACCGCCGGCACCGACGAGGCCCGCACCAAGAACCGTCGCATCGAGCTCAAGCTGACGGAACGCTGACCTGTTCCGCCGCGTCGTCATCTGGCACAGGACGCCGGATGGCTGCTCAGACGCTGTCGGCTTCAACTTTCCTTGAGCAGCGCGTGAACTAAGCCGTTGATTCAGCACGCCTTAGAGCGCTCACGACGAACCGGCAAGAGCGCCAAGAATTATCTTTTTTTAATTACCCTTCGCGCGACGGCGCTCCTACTGTTTGCATGCGGGCCGAGAACCGCCGGCGGTACATGCCTCCGCGACTCGACGGAACCGGACGGTCCGCAATATAGGACTGTCGGCACAGCGATGCCGGCAGTCCCTAGATCAGGAGACGCAATCATGCGCTCTTTCACTCCCAGGATGTTTGCAATTTCGGTCCTTGTCGCCACCGTGCCCCTGACCGGAGCCTATGCCTCGTCCTACAATGTCGGCGAAACGCCGGCTGTGCAGTTGCAGGGACCACGGCTCCAGGCCGTTCTCGGCCAGCTTCAGAGTGCCGTCGACGGGGTCAAGGCGGAACGCAGCGACAGGACGCTATCGGCAGCGCAAGCCGGAATGATGGAAAAACAGGCGGCAGGCATTCGCATGACGGCCGAGCGTGACGCCGCGCAAAATCACGGCCGGGTTCCGACAGCGCAGTATCAAGACATCCTGCGCAAGATCGGCAACATCGCGCCGACCGTCGACAATCTCGACGAACACGGCTGACCGCTTCCGGCAGGAAGGGACGTCGATCCTCCGGGGCTTCGGCTCCGGGGGATTTTCACCATCCCAGCCACAGCGCAGCCAGCGCCAGGACGGCCGGGACAGCCTGCACATAAAGGATATTGCGGCCCACGGTTGCGGCCCCATAGAGGCCGGCCACCAGCACGCACAGCAGAAAGAAAGTTTTCACCGGAAAGCCTGCTGCGCCGAGATAGAGACCCCAGATCAACCCGGCTGCGAGAAAGCCGTTGTAAAGCCCCTGATTGGCGGCCAGCACCTTCGACGCCGCCGCGAATTCGGGCGTCAGCCTGAAGGTTCGGTGCCCGGTGGGCGTGTCCCACAGCACCATCTCCAGATAGACAATATAGATGTGGATGAGGGCCACCAGCCCGACCAGAATGTTGCCGATCATCGTTTCCCCGCTCATTCCCGCGAAGCCGCGCGTTGCGACATCCGCGCAGGATACGCCGCCGCCGCGATGACGCATAGGCAGCAAAAGTGGTTGCCACTCCTGGCGGCTTGCTGTCTTTTCACGCGCGACGGCGGCACGATCGCCAAGTTTACAGCACAAGGAAAAACCATGTCGTTCCAGAAACTCGATGAACTCGGCCACAAGCTCGAAGCGCTGGAACACGCGATGGCGATCCTCGGCGCCGACGAGGCGACCCATATGGCGGTCGGCGGCGGCGAGAAGCGCGCCGAGGCTATGGCGACCCTTGCCGGCATGTATCACCGCCAGGCGACCGCGCCGGAAATCGGCGACTGGATCGGCGCCGCCGAAAGTGAAGCGCTGAACGAGATGCAGGCGGCGGCTGTGCGCGAATTCAGGCGCCAGTACACCAACATGACCTGCCTGCCCACGGAGTTCGTCGAGCGTCAGACCAATGCACGCCTGCGCTCGGAGCAGCTTTGGCGCGACCTGCGCGCCAAGAACGATTGGACGGGCTTCCTGCCGGCCCTTCAAGGCATCGTGACGCTGGTGCGCGAGGAGGCGGCGTTGCGCGCCGAGGCGCTTGACCTTGCCCCTTACGACGCACTGATGGAACAATACGACCCCGGCAACCGCACCGCGGATATCACCCCGGTCTTTGCCGAGTTGAAGACTTTCCTCAAGGACTTCGTGCCGGAAGCTTTGGCGGCCCAGGAGCAGCGGCTGGCCAAGCGGCCGCTCAAGCCGCTTTCGGGTATTTACCCGATCGACAGGCAGCGCGAACTCGGCCTGGCGATGATGGCTGCCGTCGGCTTCGATTTCAGTCATGGCAGCCTGTCGGTCTCTCATCATCCCTTCTGCGGCGGCGTGCCGAGCGACGTCCGCATCACCACGCGCTACAAGACGACCGACTTCCTCTCCGCGCTGATGGGCGTGCTGCACGAGACCGGCCACGCGCTGTATGAGCAGAACCTGCCGCAGGACTGGTCGCACTGGTCGCTCGGCCGCGCTCGCGGCATGGCCGTACACGAGAGCCAGAGCCTGTTTGTGGAAAAGCAGCTCGGCCGCAACCCGGCCTTCTGGCGCTGGGCGCTGCCGGTGGTGGAAAAGCACCTTGGCGAAGACTGGTCGATGGACGACATCCTGCCGCATGTGCATCAGGTGGAACGCGGCCTGATCCGTGTCGATGCCGACGAGGTCACCTACCCGCTGCACGTCATCCTTCGCTTCGAACTGGAGCAGGATCTCGTTTCCGGCGCATTGGACGTGGCCGACCTGCCGGAAGCCTGGGACGCCAAGATGCGCGACTATCTCGGTCTCTCCACCATCGACAACCCCGCCGACGGCCCGATGCAGGACGTGCACTGGCCGGGCGGCGCGTTCGGCTATTTCCCCTCCTACACACTGGGCGCCATGATGGCGGCGCAGCAATGGGCGGCATTGACGAAAGCACACAGCTCCGCCGAGGCCGATCTCGAAAAAGGGGATTTCACCGCGGTCAACGACTGGCGTCGCGACCATATCTGGTCGCAGGCCTCACGCTGGTCCACTCCCGAATTGATGCAACGCGCCACCGGCGAAAAGCTCAACGCAGCCCATTTCATCGCGCATCTGCGGGAGCGCTATGGGCGGGAGTGATCACAGGCGCAAATATAGACGTCAACGAGACGACGGAATTTGAATTGGATTGGATCCTGAACACGCTCAGCGACCGCGCGCCGGTTGCCGATCTGAGCGCATATCTGAAAGCCTTGAAGGACATCTCCTACAACGCATCGTTGAGCTACAATTTCGCCTATGCGCAGGCCGAGGCCAATTAGGCGAAGCCGATCACCGAAGAGCGAGCCCCTACTCCGCCGCCCCCATGAAGGCGTCCGCGCCGGTCTCGAACTGCAGCTTGGCCAGTCGCGCATAGATGCCGCCCTTGGCGACGAGGCTCTTGTGGGTGCCTTCCTCGACGATACGGCCGCCGTCCATCACCAGGATCCGGTCGGCCTTCAGCACCGTGGCGAGCCGATGCGCGATCACCAGCGTGGTGCGGCCGCGCATCAGATGTTCCAGCGCCGCCTGCACCAGCGTCTCGCTCTCGGCGTCGAGCGAGGACGTCGCCTCGTCCAGCAAAAGGATCGGCGCGTCGCGCAAAATGGCGCGGGCAATGGCGATGCGCTGCCGCTGGCCGCCTGATAGCGTGACGCCGCGTTCGCCGAGTTGCGTGTCGTAGCCATCCCTCAGCTTCGTGATGAATGGATCGGCAAGCGCCGCCGTCGCCGCTGCCTCGATCTCGGCACCGGAGGCGCCCGGCCTGCCGAAGCCTATATTGTCGCGCGCGCTGGCGGCGAACACGGTCACATCCTGCGGCACGATGGCGATGCGTTGCCTAAGCGCTGCCGGATCGGCCTCGCGCGCTTCGATACCGTCGATCGCTATCGACCCTGTTTCGGGGTCGTAGAAGCGCAGGATCAGCGAAAAGACCGTGCTCTTGCCGGCGCCCGAGGGACCGACGATCGCCACCGTCTCCCCGGGCTTGACCGCAAAGGTCAGCCCGTGAACAGCGGCGCGGTCCGGTCGCGCCGGATAGGAGAAGGACACGTTGTCGAACGCAATGGCGCCCCGCGCCGTCGCCGGCAGCGGCTTGGGGTTCGGGGGCGCAACGATGGCCGGTCTTTCGGCAAGGATTTCAGTCAGGCGTTCAGCCGCGCCCGCGGCCTGCGAAAGTTCGCCCCACACTTCGGACAGCGCGCCCAGCGCCCCGGCGGCGAACACCGCATAGAGCAGGAACTGTCCGAGCGTGCCGGGCGACAGCGTGCCGGACAGCACGTCGCGCGAGCCGAACCACAGCACAGCCACGACGGACGAAAAAATCATGAAGATGGCAAAGAACGTCAGCAACGCGCGCGCAAGCACGGATGAGCGCGCCGCGTTGAAAGCCGCTTCCACCGCCGCCGCGAACCGCCCCGTCACGAGCTTTTCGTTGGTGAAGGCCTGCAGCGTGCGCACCGCGCCGATCTGCTCGCTGGCATAGGCGGTCGCCTCGGCCAGCGTATCCTGCGCCTGTCGGGATCTGCGCCGCACCGACCGGCCAAACGCGACCAGCGGCAGCACGATGATCGGGATTGCCACAATGACAAGGCCGGACAGCTTGGCGCTCGTCACCACCATCATGGCGACGGCGCCAAGGCCGAGGATGATGTTGCGCAGCGCCACCGAGGCTGTCGCGCCGACTGCCGATTTCACCTGCGTCGTGTCCGCGGCCAGCCGCGAGACGATCTCGCCGGAATGCGCGGTATCAAAAAAGGCCGGCGACAGCGCCGTGACGTGGGAAAAGACGTCGCGGCGGATGTCGGCGACGACGCGCTCGCCGAGCGTGATGACGAAATAGTAGCGGCCGGCGGATGCCAGCGCCAGCACCGCGGCCATCACCACCAGCATGGCGAAGTAGTTGGCGATGAAAGTGGAATCGGCGGAGGAAAACCCGTGGTCGATCATGCGCCGGACGGCAACCGGCAGCGCCAGCGTGGTCAGCGCGGCCAGGACGAGCGAGACGACGGCGCCGGCCACCAGGCCGCGATACCGGCCGATATAGGGAACCAGCCGCCGGAGCGGCGCCGGCGAAGGGCGCCGTCCATCCCCGCTCGCTTGTTCCGCCATGCCCGGTTTCCTGTTCGAATTGGCTTCGGCGCGGCCTTGTGATTCAATTTGGCCTGATGTATAGGCTCGCCGACCGTTTTGGAAGCTGCGGCTCCTGCATAGCTGCGGCTTCTCGTTTTAAAAAGGGGCGCATCGACGCAGGCCGTCAGCCGCACCCCTCAGCAGGACAAGAGCCATGAAGACCGAAATCCATCCCGACTACCATACGATCAAGGTCGTCATGACCGACGGCACCGAGTATATGACGCGCTCGACCTGGGGCAAGGAAGGCGACACGATGAACCTCGACATCGACCCGTCGACCCATCCGGCTTGGACCGGCGGCCAGCAGACGCTGCTCGACCGCGGCGGCCGTCTCTCCAAATTCAAGAACAAGTTCGCCAATCTCGGCATCTGAACGGTTCTTACCGGCATTAAAAAACCCGCCTTCGAGGCGGGTTTTTTGTTGTTTGTGCGGCAAGGCCGGCAGGATCACTTCTTCTTGTTCTGCCGGTTCTCGATCAGGTCGTCGACCACCGCCGGATCGGCGAGCGTCGAGGTATCGCCCAGCGCGCCGAAATCGTCCTCGGCGATCTTGCGCAGGATGCGGCGCATGATCTTGCCCGAACGCGTCTTCGGCAGGCCCGGCGCGAACTGGATCTTGTCTGGCGCGGCGATGGCGCCGATCTCCTTGCGCACATGCGCGACCAGTTCCTTCCGCAGCTCCTCGGTCGGCTTTTCGCCGGCCATCAGCGTCACATAGCTGTAGATGCCCTGGCCCTTGATGTCGTGGGGATAGCCGACGACCGCGGCCTCCGACACCTTGTCGTGGCTGACCAGCGCCGACTCCACCTCGGCCGTGCCCATGCGGTGGCCGGACACGTTGATGACGTCATCGACGCGGCCGGTGATCCAGTAGTAGCCGTCCTCGTCGCGCCGGCAACCGTCGCCGGTGAAGTACTTGCCCTTGTAGGTAGCGAAATAGGTCTGCACGAAGCGGTCATGGTCGCCATAGACCGTGCGCATCTGGCCCGGCCATGAATCGACGATGCAGAGATTGCCGTCGGTCGCCCCTTCCAGCACATTGCCCTCATTGTCGACCAGTTGCGGCTTGATGCCGAAGAACGGCCGCGTCGCCGAGCCCGGCTTCAAGTCGGTCGCGCCAGGCAGCGGCGTGATCAGGATGCCGCCGGTCTCCGTTTGCCACCAGGTGTCGACAATCGGCACCCTGGAGTTGCCGACCACCTTGTAATACCACTCCCAGGCTTCCGGGTTGATCGGTTCGCCGACCGAGCCCAGCACGCGCAGGCTCTTGCGCGAGGTCTTCTTCACCGGCTCCTCGCCGGCGCCCATGAGGGCGCGGATAGCGGTCGGCGCGGTGTAGAAAATGTTGACCTTGTGCTTGTCGACCACCTCCCAGAACCGCGAGGTCGAGGGGTAATTCGGCACGCCTTCGAACATCAGCGTCGTCGCGCCATTGGCCAGCGGTCCGTAGACGATGTAGCTGTGCCCTGTCACCCAGCCGACATCGGCGGTGCACCAGTAGATATCGCCGTCATGGTAGTCGAAGACGTATTGATGCGTCATCGAGGCGTAGACGAGATAGCCGCCGGTCGTGTGCAGCACACCCTTCGGCTTGCCGGTCGAGCCTGACGTATAGAGGATGAACAGAGGGTCTTCCGCCTTCATCTTCTCCGGCTTGCAGTCCGGCTTCGCCGCCGCGACCTCATCGTGATACCAGACGTCGCGGCCATCGGCCCAGCCAACCTTGCCGCCGGTGCGGCGCACCACGACGACTGTTTTGACCTTGGTGCCGGCCTTGGCGGCGATCTCCACCGCCCTGTCGGTGTTTTCCTTGAGCGGAATGGTCTTGCCGCCGCGCAGTCCTTCGTCGGCGGTGATGACGAAGGTCGATTTGCAATCGTCGATGCGCCCGGCCAGCGCATCGGGCGAAAAGCCGCCAAAGACGATCGAATGGATCGCGCCGATACGCGTGCAGGCGAGCATCGCATAGGCCGCCTCCGGGATCATCGGCATATAGATGGTGACGCGGTCGCCCTTCTTGACGCCGTGCGTCTTCATCACGTTGGCGAGGCGGCAGACATGCTCGTGAAGCTCGTTATAGGTGATTTTCTTGTCGTCGTAGGGGTTGTCGCCTTCCCAGATGATCGCCGTCTGGTTTCCGCGCTTCTTCAGATGACGGTCGATGCAGTTGTAGGAGACGTTGGTCAGCCCGTCCTCGAACCACTTGATCGACACCTTGCCTTTGAAAGACGTGTTCTGAACCTTGGTGTACGGCTTGAACCAGTCGATCCGCTTGCCGTGCTTGCCCCAGAACTTGTCCGGGTTCCTCACGCTTTCGGCATACCACTTCAGGTATGTGTCGTTGTCGATCAAGGCGTTCTTTTTCCACGCCGGCTGCACCCGGTGGACACGGACTTCGGACATTTTTGTGCATTCCTCCCGAATTGCGTCGCCGGTTACGCACCGACGGCATCGCGGCCAGAAGCTGCGGATGCCCCGGCATTATTATCAATTCTTCCCCGGCGGCAACATTAGACGTTGGGGGAGCGTGGCGGGATGACGCACATTGTGGCGTCCAATCGAAGACGTCGGCCGGTCGTATGAAGACGTCGTTCAGAACCGGTTAACCATCCGGGCGCAGACTTCGGATGGGAGGATTGGCACCAGCGCCTGCGAGGCAGACATGCGCGACCATTCCGAACTGGAACTGCTGCTGAAAGGCTACGGCCTGACCACCGCCAGGATCCTATACCACTTCCCCGACCACCCGCATCTGCTGCAGACCTATGTCTGGCAGGACTACGATCTGGCCCCGAAATTCCCGGCTCTGTTCAGCTTCATCGAGTTCTGGAGGACCCGGCTCGAAGGACCGCTGCATTCCATTCAGTACACCCACAGCCGGCTGATCGCGCCGAACGAATGGCGCAAGGTGGACGGCGAACTGGTCCTCCACTGAGGCAAATTGCCGGCGGCACGACATCTGGCCCACATGAAAGGGGCCGGGCGGGCCTTTCCGATCGCTTCCACAGGCGTGAATGTCTATGGCTAGGGCTTTCCGCCGGCCAGACAGGACCGGCCACACAAGGAGTCATGCCAATGAAGATGAAGCTGCTTGCCGGCGTCGCCATCGCCGCAACCCTGGCGTTCGCGAATTCCGCCTGGGCCGACATCACCATCGGTGTTGTCGCGCCGCTGACTGGGCCGGTCGCCGCCTATGGCGACCAGGTCAAGAATGGCGCCGAGGCCGCCGTCGAGACCATCAACAAGAACGGCGGCGTTCTGGGTGAAAAAATCGTGCTCAAGCTCGCCGACGACGCCGGCGATCCCAAGCAGGGTGTCTCGGCCGCCAACAATCTGGTCGGCGACGGCGTGCATTTCGTCGTCGGTCCGGTCACGTCCGGCGTCGCCATACCGGCCTCGGACGTGTTCGCCGAGAACGGGGTTCTGATGGTGACCCCGACGGCCACCGCGCCGGACCTCACCAGCCGCGGTCTCACCAACGTGCTGCGCACCTGCGGCCGCGACGACCAGCAGGCCGAGGTCGCCGCCAAATACGTGCTCGAGCACATGAAGGACAAGAAAATCGCCGTCGTTCATGACAAGGGCACCTATGGCATGGGTCTCGCCAATGCATTCAAGGCGGCGCTGAACAAGGGCGGTGTCACCGAGGTGCTTTATGAAGGCATCATGCCTGGCGAAAAGGACTATTCAGCCATCGTTGCGAGGCTGAAGAATGACGGCGCTGAAGTCATCTATTTCGGCGGGTACCACCCGGAGGGCGGCCTGATCGCCCGCCAGCTCGCGGATGGCGGCGTCAAGGCGCAGATCATCGGCGGCGAAGGCCTGTCCAACACCGAATACTGGGCGATCGGCAATGAGGCGGCGGCCGGCACGCTGTTCACCAACGCGTCGGATGCGCTGAAGAACCCGGACTCGGCCGAGGCCGTGCAGGTGCTGAAGGCGAAGAACATTCCGGCTGAGGCCTTCACGCTTAACGCCTATGCCGCCGTGCAGGTCATCAAGGCCGGAATCGAGAAGGCCGGCAAGGCCGACGACGCGACCGCCGTCGCCGCCGCGCTGAAAGACGGCCAGCCGGTCGAGACCGCCATCGGCAAATTGACCTACGGCGAGACCGGCGACCTGTCCTCGCCGAGCTTCTCCCTGTTCAAGTGGGAAGACGGCAAGATCGTCCCTGTGGAGTGAGTTTTCGCCATGCTATTTGGAAGGCCGGGGCAACGCTCCGGCCTTTTTCGTGGTGCCTTTCCGGAAAGGCTGGCCGTAGCCTGCCTACGTCCGCTCAGGCGGGAACCGCCGCCGGCGCATAGGTGCGGCCGCCGAAAATCGCCGAGCCGACGCGCACACTCGTCGCGCCGAAGGCGATAGCCACCTGATAGTCGCTGGACATGCCCATCGAAAGCTTTTCGACGCCCGCTTCCTTGGCGAGCTTGCCGAGGAGCGCGAAATGCGGCCCCGGGTTTTCCTCGGCCGGCGGAATGCACATCAGGCCCTCGATATGCAGGCCATGCTCGTCGCGGCATCGGGCAACGAAAGCCACCGCATCCTTCGGCTCGATGCCCGCTTTCTGCGGTTCGGACCCCGTATTGACCTGCACGTAAAGCCGCGGGGTCCTGCCCTGCTTGCGCGTTTCCTTGGCAATTTCGGCGGCGATCTTTTCGCGATCGACCGACTGGATGACATCGAAAAGCTCGACGGCGTCCTTGGTCTTGTTCGACTGCAACGGCCCGAGCAGATGCAGCTCGATGCCCGGATATTGCGCTCTGAGCGCCGGCCACTTGCCTTGCGCCTCCTGCACCTTGTTCTCGCCGAAGATTCGCTGGCCCGCTTCGATGGCCGGCCGGATATCGTCGGGACCGAAGGTCTTGGAAACGGCTACGAGCGAGGCCGAACCGGCTTCGCGCTTCGCTTCGCGCTCGGCGGCTGCGATTTTTGCTTTGACCGCCTCAAGCTGCGAGACCGTATCACTCATCGTATGATCCTTCTGTTTTTGACCCGGCGCTGCGCCCGCATGGTTGACGGGTTCGGCAAAGCATGGTGAAGACCCGGACCGAGCTTTATGAACCGCTGCAGGCGTGTTCCCCAACGTTTTAAGTGAAAAACGTCTCATGGCAACAGAACGATATAATCCGCGCGCATCGGAACCGAAATGGCAGAAGGCCTGGGACGCCGCCAAGCTGTTTGAAACCCGCAACGACGATCCGCGTCCGAAATACTATGTGCTGGAGATGTTCCCCTATCCTTCGGGGCGCATCCATATGGGTCACGTGCGCAACTACACGATGGGCGACGTGGTGGCGCGCTATCGCCGCGCCATGGGCGACAATGTCTTGCACCCGATGGGGTGGGATGCCTTCGGGCTGCCGGCGGAAAACGCCGCGCGTGACAACAAGGTCAACCCGCGCGAATGGACCTACGCCAACATCGCCACCATGAGAGGCCAGTTGAAGACCATGGGTCTGTCGCTGGACTGGGCGCGCGAGTTCGCCACCTGCGATCCGGGCTACTACAAGCACCAGCAGAAAATGTTCCTGGATTTCTGGCGCGCCGGACTGGTGGAGCGCAAGTCGGCCAAGGTCAACTGGGACCCGGAAGACATGACCGTCCTCGCCAACGAGCAGGTCATCGACGGGCGCGGCTGGCGCTCCGGCGCTCCTGTCGAGCAGCGCGACCTGACGCAATGGTTCTTCAAGATCACCTCGATGAGCCAGGATTTGCTGGACGGGCTGGATACGCTCGACCGCTGGCCCGAGAAGGTCAAGCTGATGCAGGCCAACTGGATCGGCCGCTCGGAGGGGTTGCTGATCCGCTGGAAGCTGGACAATCCGCCCGCCGGCGAGAGCGAGCTGGAAGTCTACACGACACGCCCCGACACCATCTTCGGCGCGTCCTTCATGGCCATCGCCGCCGATCATCCGCTGGCGAGGAAGGCGGCTGAGGGAAATCCCGAGCTGGCTTCTTTCATCGAAGACGTGCGCCGGCGCGGCACCTCGGCGGCCGAACTGGAAACCGCCGAGAAACGCGGCTTCGACACCGGCCTGCGCGTCGTGCATCCCTTCGACCCGAGCTGGACGCTGCCCGTCTATGTCGCCAATTTCGTGCTGATGGACTATGGCACCGGCGCCATCTTCGGCTGCCCGTCCGGCGACCAGCGCGACCTCGACTTCGCCAACAAATACGGCTTGCCGGTCGTTCCGGTCGTCATGCCGGAAGGCGCGGACGCCGCGACCTTCCAGGTCACCGACGAGGCCTATACCGACGACGGCGTGATGTTCAATTCGCGCTTCCTCGACGGCATGAAGCCGAAGGCCGCGTTCGAGGAGGTCGCGACGCGGCTGTCCGGCATCAGCATCGGCAACCGCCCGCAGGCCGAGCGCAAGGTGCAGTTCCGCCTGCGCGACTGGCTGATCTCGCGCCAGCGCTACTGGGGCTGTCCGATCCCGGTGATTCACTGCGACGATTGCGGCGCGGTCCCCGTGCCGGATGCGGACCTGCCGGTCCGGCTGCCCGACGACGTGACCTTCGACAAGCCGGGCAACCCGCTGGACCATCATCCGACCTGGAAACACGCCGACTGCCCGAAATGCGGCAAGGCGGCGCGGCGCGACACCGATACGATGGACACCTTCGTCGATTCGTCGTGGTATTTCGCCCGCTTCACCGACCCGTGGAACGAGGCCGCGCCAACGACGCTGTCCTGCGTCGATGGCAAGGGCGGCTGGCTGCCGGTCAACCAGTATATCGGCGGTATCGAGCACGCGATCCTGCACCTGCTCTATTCGCGTTTCTTCACCCGCGCCATGACCGCCACCGGCCATCTGAACGAAGTGAAGGAGCCGTTCCAGGGCCTGTTCACGCAAGGCATGGTGGTGCATGAGACCTATCGCCTGCCGGAAGGCTGGATCACGCCCGCCGAAGTAAAGATCGAAGAAGTCGACGGCGCGAGACGGGCGGTACTGCTCAGGGACGGCAGCCCGGTCGAGATCGGCTCGATCGAGAAAATGTCGAAGTCGAAGAAGAATGTCGTCGACCCCGACGACATCATCGCCAGCTACGGCGCCGACACGGCGCGCTGGTTCATGCTGTCGGATTCGCCGCCGGAACGCGATGTCATCTGGACCGAGGCCGGCGTTGAGGGCGCGCACCGTTTCGTCCAGCGCGTCTGGCGTCTTGTGTCGGAAGCCGCCCCTGCTCTGGCCGGGGTGAAGCCCGCTGCCGCGTCTGAAGGCGATGCGGCCGCGGTTTCCAGGCAGGCGCACCGGATTCTCAAAGCCGTCGGTGAAGACATCGGCCGCCTGCACTTCAACAAGGCGGTCGCCCGCATCTACGAACTGACCAACGCGCTGTCGCCCCAGGTAGCCAATCTCGGCAAGGCCGATGCCGGCCAAAAGGGCGCCGTCAGGCAGGCTCTGGAGTTCCTCGTCCAGCTGATCGCGCCGATGATGCCGCACCTTGCCGAGGAATGCTGGGCAGAGCTCGGCGGCCGCGGATTGGCCGGCGAGCAGGCATGGCCGGCCTTCGATCCGGCGCTGACGGTGGACGACGAGATCGTGCTGCCTGTACAGATCAACGGCAAGAAGCGCGGCGATTTGACAATTGCCCGCGACGCAGACCAAGGTGCGGTCGAAAAAGCGGTCCTGGCCCTGGATTTCGTCGAGAAGGCGCTGGAGGGCAGGACACCGCGCAAGGTGGTGATCGTCCCGCAAAGGATCGTCAATGTCGTTGTCTGAACCGAGCCGCCCGAAGACCCCGCGGCATTTGCGCAATGCGACCCTGGCCGGAATGGTGGGCCTGCTGGCGCTGGCTTCGGCCTGCACCGTGCGGCCACTCTATTCGAACGCGCCGCTGTCAGCCGGTTCCACCGTCGGCGCCCGCGCCGAACTGGCGTCGATTGCCGTCAAGCCGGTCGATTCCCGCTACGCGCAGCAGGTCCGCAACAATCTCATCTATGGTCTGACTGGCGGCGGCGGCGAACCTGCCAATCCGGTCTATTCGCTTGATCTGGATGTTGTCGAGACCGTCGAATCGGCAGCCGTCATCCAGGTGACCAAGGAGATCGACGAGCCGACCGCCGGCACCGTCACTCTCAAGGCGAACTACAGGCTGGTGGAAATCTCTACCGGCAAGGTCATCGGATCGGGAAGCCGCTCGTTGACGTCCTCCTTCGACAAGTCGAAGCAGGAATTCGCGACGATGCGGGCGCAGATCGACGCCGAGAACCGCGCCGCGCGGGAACTGGCCAGCCTGCTGCAACTGAAGATCGCGCAGGATCTGGCGAAGCGCTCCTAACGCTTCGCCGCTCCGTTCCGTCTGATCCGAAAGCCGTTACCCGATCTTCTGGCCGGTCTTCGCCCAATCCGCGAGGAACTGTTCGAGGCCCTTGTCGGTCAGCGGGTGCTTGACCAGCGCCTTGAGCGTCGCTGGCGGGGCTGTGACGACATCGGCGCCTATCAGGGCAGCCTGTTTGACATGATTGACCGTGCGGACCGACGCGACGAGGATTTCGGTGGCGAAATCGTAGTTGTCGTAGATCTGGCGAATTTCCTGGATCAGTTCCATGCCGTCCGCACCGGTGTCATCGACGCGGCCGACAAACGGCGAAATGAACGAAGCACCGGCCTTGGCGGCGAGTAGCGCCTGGTTGGCCGAGAAACACAAGGTCACGTTGACCAGGCGATTCATGTCATTGCGGATCGACTTGCAGGCCTTGAGCCCATCGAGCGTCAGCGGCACCTTGATGCAGACATTGTCAGCGATCTTGGCCAGCACCTCGGCCTCACGCATCATCTGCTTGTATTCCGTTGCCACCACTTCTGCCGAAACCGGACCCTCGACGACCGAGCAGATTTCCTTGGTCACCTCGGTGATCGAGCCGCCCGACTTCAAAATCAGCGACGGATTGGTGGTGACGCCGTCGAGCAGGCCGAGATCGTTGAGTTCCTTGATTTCCTTGATGTCGGCGGTATCGGCGAAGAATTTCATGATGGTCTCCTTGGATATTCGCAAGTGCCGGCAGGGCACGCTGCTGGTCGGCCTTTGCTCTAGACCAAAGTCGGGGCAAGGTCACGCGCAATGACGACGCGAGATTCGCCCTTTTCTTCGGCCGCGCCCGTGTTGGTGCCGATGCCGGCGGAACGCCCCTACACCTATGCGGTCCCGGCCGGAATGCGCGTGGTGCCGGGTTCGATCGTGCGCGTACCGCTCGGACCGCGCCTCGTCGCGGGCATCGTCTGGGATGGCAAGGTCGAGGAGCTCGATTCGAAAAGGCTGCGGCCGATCGATCACGTTTTCGACTGCCCTCCCATTTCGGCGTCGATGCGCCGTTTCGTCGACTGGGTGGCGCAATACACGCTTTCCGCCCCCGGTATGGTCGCCCGCATGTTGCTGCGCGCACCGGAGGCCTTCGACCCGGAACCCTGGATCGAAGGCATCCAGCGTACCTTGGCCGAACCCGACAGGATGACGGCGGCGCGGCAGCGCGTGCTCGAGGTGGCGGAAGGCGGCATGGCCTGGACCCGCTCCGGACTGGCGCACGCCGCAGGCGTCTCGTCCACGGTGATCGACGGCCTGCGCGGACAGGGCGTGTTCGAAACGGTGATGATCCCGCCGCGGCCAGTCGTCGCCGCACCCGATCCCGGCTATGCGTTGCCGGATTTGACGCCGGACCAAAGTGAAGCGGCCGAGATCCTTCGAACCGGTGTGGAAGCGGCGGAATTCGGCGTCACCCTGCTCGATGGCGTCACCGGCTCCGGCAAGACCGAAGTCTATTTCGAAGCCATCGCCGCCGCGCTGGAAAAGAGCGGACAGGTTCTGATCCTGCTGCCGGAAATCTCGCTGACCCATGCCTTCCTGGAGCGTTTCCAGGAACGCTTCGGGGCCAAGCCCGCCGAATGGCACTCCGACCTGCCGCCGAGAATGCGTGAAAAGGTCTGGAGGCAAGTGGCGGAAGGCAACGTGCGCGTCGTCGCCGGTGCCCGGTCCGCGCTGTTCCTGCCGTTCCGCGATCTTCGCCTGATCGTCGTCGACGAGGAACACGATCCCGCCTATAAGCAGGAAGACCGCGTCTTCTACAATGCCCGCGACATGGCCGTGGTCCGCGCCCGTATCGGCGGCTTTCCAGCCGTGCTCTCGTCGGCCACGCCATCCGTCGAAAGCCGCGTCAACGCCGAGCAGGGGCGCTACGCGCGCGCCGTCCTTTCCGGCCGCTTCGCCGAGGCGGCGCTTCCCGCGCTCAAGACCATCGACATGCGCCGCGCGCCGCCGGCAAAGGGCGGCTTCCTCTCGCCTCTGCTGCTGGCGCAAATGCGCCAGACGCTGGAAAAAGGCGAGCAGTCACTGCTGTTCCTCAACCGGCGCGGCTATGCGCCGCTGACGCTGTGCCGGGTCTGCGGCCACCGTTTCGGCTGCCCCGTCTGCTCTGCCTGGCTGGTCGAGCACCGCTTTCGCGGACAACTGATTTGCCATCATTGCGGCCATTCGGAAAAGCGCCCGGAAGCCTGCCCCGAGTGCGGCACGTTCGATCATCTGGTCGCCTGCGGTCCAGGCGTCGAGCGCATCGCCGAAGAGGTCGTCGAGCATTTTCCGGAGGCTCGCACCATCGTGTTGTCGTCCGACCTGATGGGCGGCGTGCGCCGCCTGCGGCTGGAACTGGAAGCCATCGCCCAGGGCGAGGCCGATATCGTCATCGGCACCCAGCTTGTCGCCAAGGGCCACAATTTTCCCAACATGACGCTGGTCGGTGTGGTCGACGCCGATCTCGGTCTTGCCAATGGCGATCCGCGCGCCGCCGAACGAACCTTCCAGCTTCTATCGCAGGTGACAGGACGCGCCGGCCGCACCGGCAAGAAAAGCGTCGGCCTGCTGCAGACCTTCCAGCCTGATCATCCGGTCATGCGGGCGATCGTATCGGGCGATGCCGAGAGTTTCTACGAGCGCGAGATCGCCGAGCGCGAGCGGGCCGCCCTGCCGCCCTTCGGCCGCCTTGCCGGCGTCATCGTCAGCGCCGCGACGAGGGCGGAGGCGGAAGGTCATGCCCGCGGCCTGCGCCGCGCAGCGCCCGAAGCCTCCGACATTTTCGTCTTGGGGCCAGCCGAGGCGCCTCTGTCGCTGCTTGGGGGCCGTCATCGCTTCCGCCTGCTTGTACAGGGCGAGCGCCGCGCCGATATGCAAGGCTTCCTGCGCGCCATGCTGGCGCAGGGACCGAAGGTGCGCGGCTCCGTGCGCGTGCAGGTGGATATCGATCCGCAAAGCTTTCTGTGAGAAGTTCGGCCATGAGGAATTCGCGATGAAAACGATTGGCCTGCTTGGCGGCATGAGCTGGGAATCGACTGCCATCTATTACCGCCTGCTCAACGAGATTGTCCGCGACCGCTTGGGCGGGCTGCATTCAGCACAGTTGCTGCTGCATTCCTTTGACTTCGCCGAGATCGCCGAACGCCAGCACGAGGGCGACTGGAAGGGCGCTGCCGCCCTTCTGGTCGAAGCGGCGCGCAAACTGGAGATGGCAGGCGCTGAAGGCCTCATCATCTGCACCAACACCATGCACAAGCTGGCGGACGAGGTACAGGCGGCGATCTCGATTCCCATCGTCCATATCGCCGACGCCACCGGCGAGGCGGTGAAGAAGACCGGCGTCAAGCGCCCGGCCCTGCTGGCCACCCGCTTCACCATGGAGCAGGATTTCTACAAGGGCCGCCTGGCCGAGCGCTACGGTTTGGAGCCGGTCGTGCCGGACGAAGCCGGGCGCGAGATCGTCCACAAGATCATCTATGACGAGCTTTGCCAGGGTCTGGTCATCGAGGCCTCGAAGGAGGCCTATATCGCCGAAATCAAGCGCATGTGGCTGAACGACAACATCGACGGCGTCATCATGGGCTGCACCGAGATCACCATGCTGATCGGCCAGCGCGATTTCGATATGCCGGTTTTCGATACCACCCGCATCCACGCCGAAGCGGCGGTGGCGTTTATGTTAGGCTGATCCCGGTCATGCGGATACGCCGCGTGGGAAAAGGCTACCCGCGAAGATCGGCAGCTGTGAGCATGTAGGCAGGGCTTTGACGGCCATTTGCATAGGCCTTCATCGCTGCCTTGTGGATAGAGCCTCGCGCGGCATCGAAAGCGGAAAGACAGCGCGCTTCGGCCATGTCGGCATCGCCCCGCGCCCCGCTAAACCCAAGCGCGGCAGCCTCGACGAGGAAACGCACCTCGAACATACCGTCATGACCCGTAAAGCGCACCGCGTTTCTGATCTCGTCGAAACTGCGGCTGGGATTGGGAAAGCTGAGTGTCATGGCCGTGCCCGTTCTGTGTCCTGGTTGCGTCAGATTGATGTCGGCAGCATGTCGACGCTCACTGCGTCCGTGGATCGCCAAGACGCTCCGATGGGCGCTCCGCAGTCTCAAAGGCAAATGTCAGGTCTTGCTCTTCCCACGCGGCGCGGTAGCTCCCGAGGTCAGTTTGACCTGACTGCCGAATGCAGTTTCAGCTTTCGGCGGCGCTTTTTCCTGCTTCGGCTTGCGAATTTCCCGATTGCTGTGTTTCTGTCCCTTGGCCATTGCCGAACGTCCTTTCGATGAGGGTGGAATCTTCACCGGCAAGTGGCATCGCCACCAGCTCGAGATTGTCTTGCGTCGTCACCCGCTCGTGACGTTCTTCGTCGCTGCGGATTCGATATTGAAGCGAACCGCCACGCGGCGGCAGTGTGCCCGTAATGTGGAAGATGTCCGCGCCCGCACTGGGCATTCCAAGACCGCCACGCAGCCGCACGACTTGGCCGATGGCGAAAAGATGCACGGCGGCTTCGCGCCGGACAGGACGGAGATTGCTTAGCATGGTGGTCGTGGCGATCATGGTTGTTCCTGGTCCTTTTGCAGGGCGTTTTCGAGAACAGCCGGATCGACGGGCACCATGTGCCGGGTCAGGCTGTTTGCGGCAATCGCCGGCAGATGAATGAATGTGGCAACGCGTCGCCAGGCAAGATGCGACGCGCCTTCCAGAAGCTCCTCGTCCTGGTTGACAACGTAGTCTCCCGCTGGCTGCAGCGCATCGAAGCCGTCCAGCGCGAAGGGCGAGGAAAAATGAACGATCTTTTGCGTGGAACGGCTTGTCATGGTTGCGGTCTCCGCGGGATCCCACTCAGCGCTCCCGTGCCGTCCTGTCCGAACACCGCGTCATCCCCGCGCTGGCAGTACATCCGTGCTCAGCGCCGATGATGATGCAAGGTTCGAACGGAGCGGCATGCCGCTCCGGAAAGGCGCAGCATGTGCTTCGAGAATTTGGTGATGATGGCGGGTCGTAGGTCTCTGACACCGCGAAGCCAATTCGGCCAAATCAACAGACTTATAAATAGATTACAATCGAATTCTTTTCAAGAGAAAATGTCACTCGCGGCAATAAAAACACCAAAATACTTGTCGATAGGAAAATGAAGGGAAAATTGTCGTTCTATTTATTTTAATCGCAATTGACGGCTTCCGGTTGGATTCTCATGAGAAATCTGAACGATATTGTATATTCCTGCGACCCCGCCGGTTGCTGGGCGTGCCGTGGGAACCGGCTTGCTTGCGCCCGAAAAAGCTCCGGCAGGTAAGGGCAAAGCGGGTCCGAAAGCTGGTAAGGCGAATTCCAGGCAAAGTCTCGATTGCATCGCCGCCGCGCTTGACTTCCGCGCTCGTGGTCCTTCAATTCCGCAAGCGCAGTTGAGGGGACCGCGATGGAATTTTCCTTTCCGTGGCCGATGAGCCAGGGCGAATGGCTGGCCTGGTCAAGCGCTGTGTTCACGCTGGCGTTGGGGCTGCTGCTTTTTCTCGCACCCGGCATCGGCTTTAGGCTGCTCCGGCTGCAGCCTAAAGAAGGAAAGCCGCAAGCGATCGCCGAAGGCCGGGCAAGGATGTCCGGCTTCTATCTCGGCGTCAGCCTCTGCTGCATCCTGCTTGCCCAGCCCTGGCTCTATATGGCGCTGGGTTTCTCATGGGCCTTCACCGCCTTCGGCCGCCTGCTGTCCATGATGTCCGACGGCGCCAACACGCCTTACAATTGGACCGCCCTTGTTCTGGAACTGGTGCTGGCCGCCCTGCCCCTCGCATTCGTCTTCGGCTTTTTGCCCTGAATCGCCGCGGATCGGTCGACCTTCGCACGCGGCATGCGACAATAGTGCCTGAAAACCATTCCCGCCGATGCATTGCGGTCCTAAAAGGGCTGTGCTAGACGGCAATCGACTTTCGGCCGGGGTAGCGGAAGCCGCTCTCCCGTGCTTGGAAAAAAGCAGCAAGGTCAAAGATTTAGCCAGAGTTCGTACTCGCGCCAACAATCTGCGGCCTGTCAGACAAGAGAAAAGACGGTCCGTGGCCCAGTCCTCCTCACCAGTTTCCGGTGTCGCAGAACGCTATGCCAGCTCGCTGTTCGAGCTTGCCCGGCAGGAAAATTCGATCGCCAGGGTCGAGGCCGATCTCGGCCGATTCGAGGCGCTGCTCGATGGCAGCGAAGACCTCCAGCGCCTGATCAAGAGCCCGGTGTTTGCCGCCGAGGATCAGGCCAGGGCAATCGCCGCCATCGTCACCAGGGCAAAGATCGCCGGGCTGGCCGGCAACTTCCTCAAAGTGGTCGCCGCCAACCGCCGCCTTTTCGCCGTGCCTGCCATGATCCGGGCTTTCCGCAGGATCGCCGCCGAGCATCGCGGCGAGGCCGCCGCCGAGGTGACTTCCGCCCACGCGCTGACGCCGGCGCAGGAAACCGAGCTGAAGACCACGCTCAAGAAAGTGGCCGGCAAGGATGTGGCGATTGCTGTCACCGTCGATCCATCCCTGTTGGGTGGCCTGGTGGTGAAGATGGGCTCGCGCCAGATCGATACGTCGCTCAAAACCAAACTCAATTCGCTCAAGCTTGCACTGAAAGAGGTCGGCTGATGGACATCCGCGCCGCGGAAATTTCCGCAATTCTCAAGGACCAGATCAAGAATTTCGGCAAGGAGGCTGAAGTCTCCGAAGTCGGCCAGGTGCTGTCCGTCGGTGACGGCATCGCCCGTGTCTACGGCCTCGACAACGTTCAGGCCGGCGAGATGGTCGAGTTCCCCGGCGGCATCCGCGGCATGGCGCTCAACCTTGAAAGCGACAATGTCGGCGTCGTCATTTTCGGCAACGACCGCGACATCAAGGAAGGCGACACCGTCAAGCGCACCGGCGCTATCGTCGATGCCCCCGTCGGCATGGGCCTTCTCGGCCGCGTCGTCGACGCGCTCGGCAATCCGATCGACGGCAAGGGCCCGATCAAGGCCGAGAAGCGCATGCGCGTCGACGTCAAGGCGCCCGGCATCATTCCGCGCAAGTCGGTCAACGAGCCGATGTCGACCGGCCTCAAGGCCATTGATGCGCTGATCCCGGTCGGCCGCGGCCAGCGCGAGCTGGTTATTGGCGATCGTCAGACCGGCAAGACCGCCATCATCCTCGACACCATGCTCAACCAGAAGTCGGTCCACGACAACGGTCCCGAGAAGGAAAAACTTTACTGCGTCTACGTCGCCGTCGGCCAGAAGCGCTCGACCGTCGCGCAGTTCGTCAAGGTACTGGAAGAGCGCGGCGCGCTGGAATATTCGATCATCATCGCCGCCACCGCTTCCGATCCTGCGCCGATGCAGTTCCTGGCGCCGTTCACCGCCTGCACCATGGGCGAATATTTCCGCGACAACGGCATGCACGCGCTGATCAGCTATGACGATCTGTCGAAGCAGGCCGTCGCCTATCGCCAGATGTCGCTGCTGCTGCGCCGCCCGCCGGGCCGCGAAGCCTATCCGGGCGACGTGTTCTACCTGCACTCCCGCCTGCTGGAGCGCGCCGCCAAGCTGAACGACGATTTGGGCGGCGGCTCGCTGACCGCCCTGCCGATCATCGAGACGCAGGCCAACGACGTGTCGGCCTATATCCCGACCAACGTGATTTCGATCACCGACGGCCAGATCTTCCTCGAGACCAACCTGTTCTTCCAGGGCATCCGTCCGGCCGTGAACGTCGGTCTCTCGGTTTCCCGCGTCGGGTCGGCCGCTCAGGTCAAGGCGATGAAGCAGGTTGCCGGCTCGATCAAGGGCGAGCTCGCCCAGTACCGCGAGATGGCCGCCTTCGCGCAGTTCGGTTCCGATCTGGACGCCGCGACGCAGCGCCTGCTGAACCGTGGCGCCCGCCTGACGGAGCTGCTCAAGCAGCCGCAGTTCTCGCCGCTCAAGACCGAGGAACAGGTTGCCGTCATCTTCGCCGGCGTCAATGGCTACCTCGACAAGCTGCCGGTTGCGCAGGTCGGCAAGTTCGAACAGGGCCTGCTGTCGCATATGCGCTCCGCCGGCAAGGAAATCCTCGACGCCATCCGCAAGGAAAAGGCGCTGTCGGACGATCTGCGCGGCAAGCTCAAGGCCGAGATCGACGCCTACGCCAGGACCTTCGCCTGATTTGACGGCGAAACGGACGAAAGACGCAATCGGGTTTGAAGCATGCCTTCGTTAAAAGACCTTCGTAACCGTATCGCCTCGGTCAAGGCGACGCAGAAAATCACCAAGGCGATGCAGATGGTCGCCGCGGCGAAGCTGCGCCGCGCGCAGGAAGCGGCGGAAGCGGCAAGGCCTTATTCCCAACGCATGGGCGCGGTTCTCGCCAACATCACCCAGGCGGTTGGCGGCGGCGGCGATGCGCCGGCGCTGATGACCGGCACCGGCAGGGACGACACCCATCTGCTCGTCGTCTGCACGGCCGAACGAGGTCTGTGCGGCGGTTTCAATTCGCAGATCGCCCGCCTCGCCCGCGAGCAGGCCCGCCGGCTTCTGGCGGACGGCAAGCAGGTGAAAATCCTCTGCGTCGGCAAGAAGGGTTATGACATCCTTAGGCGCGACTATGCCTCGCTGATCATCGACCGCGTCGATCTGCGTGAAGTGAAGACGCTCGGCTTCGTCAACGCCGACGCCATCGCGCGCAAGGTGATCCACCTCTTCAACGAAGGCGCTTTCGACGTCTGCACACTGATCTACTCGCAGTTCAAATCGGTTATCAGCCAGATCCCGACCGCGCAGCAGATCATCCCGGCGGCAGTGCCGGCTGCGAATGGCGAAGTCGCCAGCGACAGCGCCGTCTATGAATATGAGCCGGAGCCGGGCGAAATCCTCTCCGATCTCATCCCGCGCAACATCTCGGTGCAGATCTTCCGCGCCTTGCTGGAAAACGCGGCGGGCGAAATGGGCGCCAAGATGAGCGCCATGGACAATGCGACGCGCAACGCCGGCGACATGATCAACAAGCTGTCGATCACCTACAACCGCCAGCGGCAGGCGCAGATCACCAAGGAACTGATCGAAATCATTTCGGGCGCCGAAGCGCTCTAGCATGGTGCAGCGGCGCCGCTTGGCCCGCGCCTCATGTGAGAAACAAAGGACGAGAAAAGGGTAAGGACGATGGCGAAAGCAGCGACCCCAAAAGCGGCAGCACCGGCCAAGGCGGCAGCACCTGTGAAGATGGCCGTCAAGGCCCCCGCCAAGGCAGCCGCGCCGGCTAAGGCCGCGCCGGCCAAGAAGGCCGCGGCTCCGGCCAAGGCCGTGGCGGCAAAGAGCGGTTCGGCGACGCGCGTAAAGGCGACGGGAGCCGCCGGCAAGGTCCGCCAGGTCATCGGCGCCGTTGTCGACGTGCAGTTCGACGGCCATCTGCCGGCCATTTTGAACGCGATCGAAACCGAGAACGTCGGCAACCGGCTGGTTCTGGAAGTCGCCCAGCATCTCGGTGAAAACACCGTGCGCTGCATCGCCATGGATTCCACCGAAGGCCTCGTCCGCGGTCAGGCCGTCTATGACACCGGCGCTCCCATCACCGTTCCGGTCGGCCCCGGCATGCTCGGCCGCATCATCAACGTCATCGGCGAGCCGGTCGATGAGGAAGGCCCGGTCGACGCGACCGAGAGCCGTTCCATCCACCAGCCGGCCCCGACCTATGTCGAGCAGTCGACGGAAGCGCAGATCCTGATCACCGGCATCAAGGTCCTCGACCTGCTGGCTCCTTACGCCAAGGGCGGCAAGATCGGCCTGTTCGGCGGCGCCGGCGTCGGCAAGACCGTGCTGATCCAGGAACTGATCAACAACATCGCCAAGGCGCATGGTGGCTACTCGGTATTCGCCGGCGTCGGCGAGCGCACCCGCGAGGGCAACGACCTTTATCACGAGTTCATCGAATCCGGCGTCAACAAGAAGGGCGGCGGCGAAGGCTCCAAGGCCGCGCTCGTCTATGGCCAGATGAACGAGCCTCCGGGCGCCCGCGCCCGCGTCGGCCTCACCGGCCTAACGGTCGCCGAATACTTCCGCGATCAGGGCCAGGACGTGCTGTTCTTCGTCGACAACATCTTCCGCTTCACCCAGGCGGGTTCGGAAGTGTCGGCGCTGCTCGGCCGCATTCCTTCGGCTGTGGGCTATCAGCCGACACTGGCCACCGACATGGGCCAGTTGCAGGAGCGCATCACAACCACCACCAAGGGTTCGATCACCTCGGTGCAGGCCATCTACGTGCCCGCCGACGACCTGACTGACCCGGCGCCGGCGACGTCCTTCGCCCATTTGGACGCGACGACGACGCTCAACCGCGCCATCGCCGAAAAGGGCATCTACCCGGCAGTCGATCCGCTCGACTCCACCTCGCGCATGCTCGACCCGATGGTCGTCGGCGAAGAGCACTACCAGGTCGCCCGCCAGGTGCAGCAGACCCTTCAGCGCTACAAGTCGCTGCAGGACATCATCGCCATCCTCGGCATGGACGAGCTTTCGGAAGAGGACAAGCTGACGGTCGCCCGCGCCCGCAAGGTCGAGCGCTTCCTGTCGCAGCCCTTCTTCGTCGCCGAAGTCTTTACCGGCGCGCCGGGCAAGCTCGTCGACCTCGCCGACACCATCAAGGGCTTCAAGGGCCTTGTCGCCGGCGAATACGACCACCTCCCCGAGGCTGCCTTCTACATGGTCGGCACCATTGAGGAAGCGGTCGAAAAGGCGCAGAAGCTGGCCGCGGAAGCGGCGTAACAACGGCAATCGGCAATAGGGAGTAGGCAGTCGGGTAGAAACGGGGTTCGGAGATGCATTGTGCGATTGCCGACTGCCCACTGCCGACTGCCTGAAAAACATGGCTGAAGCTTTCCAATTCGAACTCGTCTCCCCCGAACGCCTGCTCGTTTCCGAGCAGGTCGAGTCGGTCGTCATTCCGGGCGCCGAGGGCGAGATGACCGTCATGGCCAACCATGCGCCGGTGATGACCACGATCAAGCCCGGCGTCGTGACCGTGAAGGCCGTCGGCGGCCAGGAAGAACGCTATGTCGTGTTTGGCGGCTTCGCCGACATCCTGCCTTCGGGCTGCACGCTGCTGGCTGAATCCGCCGTCGCGGTGAAGGACATCGACCGCGCCGACATCGCCCGCCGCATCCAGGAGGCGCGTGAAGACGCAGCCGACGCCAAGTCTGACGAACACCGCACCAAGGCCGAGCAATTCCTCGACCAGCTCACCACGCTGGAAGGCGCGATCCTGCCGGCGTAAGCATTTCCGGCAAGCTCCCTATCGAATGCAAAAAGCCGGGCATCTGCCCGGCTCTTTTGTAAGCGACGCCCACAATGGACGCGTTGTCACCGTGTGCAGGTGACGTCGCCCAACTCGTTCAACTCAACGCCTCCACCGCCCGCATCACGCCGCGCAGTTCCGCCAGGCCTTTGAGCCGGCCGATCCAGGTATAGCCTGGGCTTCGGCCGCCGCCGACATCGTCGGTCAGCGCGTGGCCGTGGTCGGGCCGCATCGGCAGTTCCCAGTCGGTGCGGCCCGCCGCCTTGCGCCGCCGCTCCTCGGCGATCAGCACCGAGACCACCGCAACCATGTCGGTATCGCCGTCGAGATGTTCGGCTTCGTGGAAAGAACCGTCCGGTTCCTTGGTGACGTTGCGCAGGTGAACGAAATGGATGTCGCTGGCGAACTCCTTCGCCATGGCGACCAGATCGTTGCCCCGCCCCGCCCCGTAGGAGCCGGTGCAGAAGGTCAGCCCATTGGATGGTGACGGACAGGCTGCCAGCAGCCGTCGCGCGCCGTCCGCGCCGGAGACGATGCGCGGCAGGCCGAACAGCGAAAAGGGAGGATCGTCGGCATGGATCGCCATCTTGACGCCCGCCTCCTCCGCCACCGGCACGATTTCGCGCAGGAAAGCGGCGAGATTTTCGTGCAAGCCGTCGGCCGTGATGTCGCGATACTGGTCGAGCGTCCTGCGGAAGCTGGCGCGGTCGAAGACAAATTCCCGCGCCGGCACCCAGCCGATGAGGTTCTGTTCCAGCTTCGCCGTGTCGCTCTCGCTCATCGCGGCAAGCCGCTTTCGCGCCGCTTCGATGCGCTCAGCCGGATGGTCGGCCTCGGCGCCCGGTCTTTCGAGAATCAGCACATCATAGGCGCAGAAATCGATCATGTCGAAACGCAGCGCCGTGCCGCCATGGGCCATCGGATAGAAAAGGTCCGTCCGCGTCCAGTCGGTGATCGGCATGAAATTATAGCAGACAGTGCGGATACCGGCCGCCCCCACCGCGCGGATCGAGGCTTTGTACTTGTCGATCAGTTCGCGGAAATTGCCCGTCCGGGACTTGACATTCTCATGCACGACGATGCTTTCGACCACATCCCAGGTCAGCCCCGCCGCTTCGATCTCCCCCTTGCGCCGGGCGAGTTCATCCGCCGGCCAGGCGCGCCCGTCATTGAGGTGATGCAGCGCGCTGACGACGCCGACAGCGCCGGCCTGCCGCACATGCGCCAGCGTTACCGGATCGTCCGGCCCGAACCAGCGCCAGGTCTGTCTCATGCAACCCTCCCCTTTTCAGCCAGGACGGCCAGGACGGCCGTTGGTCCGTCGCGCCGCAGCCTGTCGAGATGCGCCGCGGTCAATTCGATGAGTCTGTCCCGCCCGGCCCGGTCCCGGGCAAAACCTGCAAGGTCGAAAACGGCCCGCGCCATCTCTGTCGCAGGCAGATGCCGTCCGGCAAGGGCTGAAAGCGGTTCGTCCAGCGGGTCTGTGAATTGGCCGCGCAGTGTCCCTCCGCGCATCTCGCAGGCGGTGATCCAGGCGGCGACGGCGAGCATGAGGTGATCCGGCGATGCGCCTGCCTCAAGCCTGTCCAGCGCCGAGCCTAGAATACGCTGCGGCAGCTTCTGGCTGCCGTCATTGGCAATCTGCGCCGTGCGGTGGGCGAGCGCCGGATTGGCATAGCGGCGCGCCAGGCGCCGCGTATAACCCTCCGTATCGAGCCCGGCCGGCAGCGTCGCAATGGCTTCCGCCCAAAGCCCATCGACGAAGGCCCTGATATGCGGATCGGCGAAGGCGCGGTCGACCGTTTCATGCCCGCTGAGCAGGCCAAGATAGGCGATGGCCGAGTGCGACCCGTTGAGCAGCCTGAGTTTCATATCCTCGTAGGCGCGCACATCCGCGACCATGGTGACGCCGAACCGTTCCCAGGCCGGCCGGCCCTGCGGGAACCGATCCTCGACCACCCATTGGCAGAAGGGCTCGGTCACCACCGGCCAGGCGTCTTCCACGCCAAGCAGCGACGAAAGCCGCGCCCTGTCCGTCTCGATCGTCGCCGGCACGATGCGGTCGATCATGCTGGACGGAAACGCGACGTCTTCGGCAATATGGCGCGCCAGACCGGCGTCCCTCAGGCTGGCGAACTCGCTCAGCAGTGCGTGCAACGTCTCACCATTGGCCGGAAGATTGTCGCAACTCAGCACAGTAAGGGACGGTATGCCCGCTTTCCGCCGCCGCGCCAGCGCCTCGGCGAGAAATCCGTGCGCTGTTCTCGGCGCACCAGGATTGGCAAGGTCGTGGACGATATCGGGATGTGTCATGTCCAGCCCGCCACCGGCCGCCCGCAGATAGGCTTTTTCGGTGATCGTCAGCGTGACGATGCGAACGCCGGGATCGGTAAGGACGGCCAGCAATGCCTCGGGGTTCTCAGGCGCCACAAGCAAGGACAGGATCGATCCGACGACCCGCAGCCGCTCACCTTCTCCATCGCGAACCGCCAGTGTGTAAAGCCCGTCCTGCGGGCCGAGCGCATCGCGTGTGTCAGCGCTGCGCAGCGACGCGCCGACAATGCCCCAGTCCGTTTCGCCGGCGGCCAGGCAATCGTCGACATAGACGGCCTGATGCGCACGGTGAAAGGCGCCGACGCCGAGATGGACGATGCCCGGCCGAATAAGCGCGCGCTCGTAAGCCGGCTTTGCCACGTCAGCTGGCAGCGTGGAAAGCGTTCGGCTCGACAGGCGTTCAGGAGACATCGGCAATCCAGAAAATCGACATTGACATGGCACTGGACGCTCTGGAGCCGCGAATGCGTGGTGATCCCGACAGGAATCGAACCTGACCTACAGATTAGGAATCTGCCGCCAACCCGCGCAAAACATGGAAATTCACAACCGATGTCGCGCCCATGTCGCACTATTGGAAAAACATCGCTTCGGCAATAGCCATCTCGCCGGCATCATCCGCAACTCGCGGCAGATCTCCTTGATCGACTTCCCTGGACAAGCGAAAGCCGCCGCATCTTCGCAATCGTCTCCACAACCAACACGCAAAACAAAAGCCTCCGATAAAACCGAAGGCAGTGTGATAACCCTGCGTTTACAGGGGTCCTTTCTGGACGCGGGTCACCCCTGGAACGGGGTCCTTGTTCCAAGCCGAAACACAGTGAAGCGAATGGAGCAATGCTGCCCACTACTCAGCCGCCGCGCGATTTATGGATGTCAAAAGATCGCCGAACCGTTCACCTTGTACGGCAACATGTGCATAGGCTCGAGATGCAGAGAGATTGCCATCACCGTTGAGCAACGCGTCGATAATGGCCTCATGCTCACCGAGCGACGTCTTCATGCGATTGCGAACCCGCAATTGCAGGCGTCGGAAAGGCGCCAACCGTCGGTGCAGCGCCATTGCCTGGTCGGCGATGAACGCATTGCCCCCGGCGATGTAGATCGCACGATGAAACCGTTCATTCTCGTAATAATATGCGTCCGTATCGCCAGCGTCGGCAGCGCGCCGACAGGCTTCGAGCGTCGTCTTCAGCTCGGCCTCGTCCGAAACCAGCATCCGGCGTGCGGCGGAGCGGGCGCAGATCGCTTCGAACTCGGCCATCAATTCGAACATTTCAAGCAATTGTTTTGGATCGGGGGCGCTGACCACCGCACCGCGATGACGACGATGCTCGATCAGGCCGGCGATCGACAACTGCTGCAAAGCTTCACGGATCGGCGTTCGAGACACACCAAAGCGTGCAGCAAGTGAGGCCTCATCGAGACGCTCCCCGGGTTGCAGGGCGCCGGTGGCGATTTCCTCTTCGATTTGGGCCTTCAGGCGATTCGACTGATTGATCTTCATTCAACGACAATGGCTTGTTTGCGCGCTTCTCGCAAGTAACGTTGAGCAATACAGCACAAATTGCATACAATCCAATTGACAATGCGTACAGAAGGCTCTCAACTGCCGTCTTGTCGGCTGGAGGGCCGAAACCCAGGGAGGAAATATTGCGACACTTCATTCAAGCGCTTTGCCTATCCACGGCGATGATCGTCGGCGGTTTTGCAGCTACGGACGCTTCAGCAACGACCATTCTCAAGGCTTCGCATCAGTTTCCGGGGGGCAAGGGCGATATCCGCGACGAAATGGTGCAGATCATTGCCCGAGAGGTCGCGGCCGCGAATGTCGATCTGGAAATTCAGGTGTTCCCCGGATCGTCGCTTTACAAGCCGAACGACCAATGGAACGCGGTCACGCGCGGACTGCTCGACATGACATCCTTCCCGCTGGACTACGCCTCCGGGCGGCATCCGGAATTCTCCGCGACGCTGATGCCGGGTCTCGTTGGCAACGCCGACCGCGCCCTGCGGCTTAATGATTCCGATTTCATGAAGGACATCAAGAAGATCGTCGACGACGCCGGCGCGATGGTGATCGCCGATGCCTGGCTTTCCGGCGCATTCGCATCCAAAAAGGGCTGCATTACTTCGCCCGATACGATCAAGGGCCAGGTGATCCGCGCGGCTGGTCCGGCCTTCGAGGAGATGCTGGTCGCAGCGGGCGCATCGATTTCCTCGATGCCTTCATCCGAAATCTACACTGGAATGCAGACCGGCGTTCTCGATGCGGCGAACACCTCGTCGGCGAGTTTCGTCTCCTACCGGCTGTTCGAGCAGGCCAAGTGCCTGACGGCTCCCGGCGAAAACGCGCTCTGGTTCATGTACGAACCGGTGCTGGTTTCGAAGAAGGTCTTCGAAGGGCTGACCGGGGAGCAGCAAAAGGCGATCCTTGCGGCGGCCGACAAGGCCGAGGCCTTTTTCAATGAGGAAGTGCGCAAGGGCGACCAGATGATGATCGACGCCTACAAGAAGGCGGGCGTCGAAGTCGTCGAGATGTCGAAGGCCGATTATGATGCCTGGCTCGAAATCGCCAAGCAGTCCTCCTACAAGAAGTTCGCCGAGAAGGTCCCGGGCGGCGACAAGCTGATCGAGAAGGCTCTTGCCGTGCAATGAGCGCACCAGGGACGGCGGCGGCGCCAAGATCCGCCGTCACCCGGTCTCATCTGCGAGGACGTCTGGATGATGAACATATATATCAAGGCGGTCGGCGCCCTGTCGCGCGCGCTCGCGGTCCTCTCAACGCTCCTGATCGTCGCCGCGATGCTCGTGGTGTGCCAGATGATCCTGATGCGCTATATATTCCGTCTTCCGACGATCTGGCAGACGGATTTCGTCATCTTCTCCGCGACCGCCGCGATGTTTCTCGGGGCGCCTTACGTGCTGTTGAAGGGCGGCCATGTCGGCGTGGACGTGGTCGAAATGCTGGTCGGAGACCGGGCCCGGCTGCGCCTCAAGCTCCTCGGCAGCGTGCTGGGCCTCGCGTTCTGCGCGATCATGCTCGCGGCGACCTGGGTGCAGTTCCATGATGCATGGGCTGGGAACTGGAAGCATTCCAGCGTCTGGGCTCCGCCGCTCTGGGTGCCGTTGGTAGCCCTGCCGATCGGCTTTGCCGCGCTTTGCCTCCAATATGTCGCTCAGATCCTGGTTCTCGTGACGACCGGCGTGGTGCCGGATGAAAGTCATGCACCGGTTGCCGAAATCCCCGTGATCGACAGTCCCGATCCGAGAACCCTTCTCAAGGAGGCCAAGCGATGAGCCCGACACTCGCCGGACTGATGATCATCGCCAGTCTTTTCGTGCTTCTTGGAACAGGCATGCCGATTGCCTTTGCGCTGGGCCTCGCGGCTTTCGGCGCACTCTACCTGCAGAGTGGGGCGGCGATCTTCTACGTACTCGGCGACACCGTGTTCTCGGGCATCGCTAATCTGGCCTACGTGTCGATCCCGATGTTCGTGCTGATGGGTGCAGCGGTCGCGTCCTCGCCTGCGGGATCGGACCTCTACACCGCGCTCGACCGCTGGCTGAACCGTGTTCCTGGCGGGCTTGTTCTGTCCAATATCGGCGCCTGCGCCATCTTTTCCGGCATGACCGGATCATCGCCGGCGACATGCGCTGCGATCGGCAAGATGGGCATCCCGGAGATGCTGAAACGTGGATATCCAACGACTGTCGCCACCGGCTCGATCGCCGCGGGCGGCACCCTCGGCATTCTCATCCCGCCGTCCGTCACGCTGATCGTCTACGGCATTGCGACGGAAACCTCGATCGGACGCCTGTTCATGGCCGGCGTTGTTCCCGGTATCATGCTGACGATCATGTTCATGATCTGGGCGGTGATCGACTGCAGGCGCAAGGGCTTTGAGCTAGACGCCCGTGCGGTCCGTTACACGCTGCGGGAGAAGCTCTCCGCTTTGCCACGCGTGCTGCCGTTCCTGCTCATCATCGCCGGCACGCTCTATGTCCTTTACGGCGGCATCGCCACCCCTTCGGAGGCGGCCGGTGCGGGCGCGTTCCTCACGCTGGCCGTGGTGGTTATCGCCTACCGTCTGTTCCGGGCGCGACCGATCGCCAAAATCTTTGGCTCAGCCATGCGCGAGAGCGTCATGATCATGATGATCATGGCCGCCGCCGAACTCTTCGCCTTCGCACTGTCATCGCTGTTCATCACTCAGACGGTTGCCGGCGCGATTGGTGGCATGGATGTGAACCCGTGGGTCCTGATGCTGGTCATCAACGTGTTCCTGTTGATCTGCGGCATGTTCCTGCCGCCGGTCGCCGTCATTGTGATGACGGCGCCGATGCTGTTTCCAATCGTCACACAAGCCGGCTTCGACCCATACTGGTTCGCGATCATCCTGACGATCAACATGGAAGTCGGACTGATCACGCCGCCCATCGGCCTCAATCTCTTTGTCATCAACGCCATCGCCCCGACAATACCGACGAAGGACATTCTGTGGGGGGCGCTGCCCTATGTGCTGGTCATGTTCCTGGCAATCCTCATTCTATGCATCTTCCCCGACATCGCCACCTGGCTGCCCAACCAGATGCTGGGGGACGTCCAATGAATACGACCTCCTTCTTCGGCGACATGCTGCTGACGATTGCCGATCGGGGCAGGCGATTTCTGTCGTTCGGCCCTGCGCGCGAGACTCGCGGCAATCCGCTCGGCTCTATCGAGGTCCAATGCGAGGCGCTGCTGACCAGCCGTGGCGAGGCGTCTGGCATGGCGCTGGCCAAGGACATTCTCGACCGGTGGCAGGCTTTCGACACGGACAAGCAGCGTGACTTCATGCGCATGCTAGTCGCGCGGTTCGGGCCGAGGAGCGAGCGTCTGGAAGCTGCGATCGATGCTTACCGCGCAAGCCGGAGCCCGAAGGCGCTGCTCGAACTGCATCACGCCGCCGAGCCTCGTCGCCAGGAGCTGATCCGACGGCTGAACCTCGCGCCGAACGGCATCGCCACGCTGGTCAGAATGCGCGAGGTGCTGCTGGGGCTGAAGGCGAAGGACCCGGACCTCGCCGCGGTCGATGCGGATTTCGCCCATCTCTTCGGCTCGTGGTTCAACCGCGGTTTCCTGGTGCTGCGGCCGATCAGCTGGTCGACGCCAGCCGATATCCTTGAAAAGATCATTCGCTACGAAGCGGTGCACCACATTGGCGGCTGGGACGAATTGCGCAGACGCCTCGCCCCGGAGGACCGCCGCTGCTTCGCCTTTTTTCACCCGCAACTCATCGACGAACCGCTGATCTTCGTCGAGGTGGCGTTGACCCGCGACATACCCGCGGGCATCGGCGACCTGCTGAGCGAGGATCGCGCGCCGATCCGCGCGACCGAGGCGACGACGGCGGTTTTCTATTCTATCTCCAACTGCCAGGAAGGTCTTCGCGGCATCTCCTTCGGCAACTTTCTCATCAAGCAAGTCGTTGAGGACCTGCGACGGGAATTGCCCGGGCTCGATACCTTCGTGACGCTCTCGCCGGTGTCCGGCTTTGCCGAATGGCTTGAACGCGAGCGGCGGACGGAGGCATCCGATGCACTGTCGCAGGCCGACAATGCCGCTCTGGCAAGGTTGAACGAGCCTGGGTGGGCGGACAACCACGAAGCCGTCGCGGCGATACAGCCGGTGATCACAGCCGCCGCCGCCCGGTATTTTCTGAGGGCGAGGCTGACCGACGGTCGTCTGCCGGACCCTGTCGCCCGGTTCCATCTCGGCAACGGGGCCCGCCTGGAGCGCATCAATTTTCTGGGCGACCGCTCGACACGGGCCATGAAGCAGGCTCATGGACTCATGGTGAACTACCTCTACAAACTCGATGACATCGAGGTCAATCACGAGGCCTTCGCCGATAAGGGCGAGGTGGTTACCACCGCGGCGATCCGGCGCATGGTTCCGCCGGCGAAAACGTCACGCAGCCTATCCCTTCCTGCGAAGGCCTCGGCCGATCCGCAAGGCGACGCGCCGGCAAAGACGAAAGGTGCTACGGAGTTTACAGCATGAGCAATCATCTTTTCGACGCGATCCGCGCGGCGGCGGTCGCCGATGCATCTTTCATTGAAACGCCCGCGGGCAGGACATGGACCTATGCAGACATGCTGGCTGTCTCCGGCCAGTTTGCGGCGGCGCTCAAAACGCTGGGCGTGCGACCGGGAGACCGCGTTGCCGTCCAGGTCGAGAAGAGCCCCGAGGCACTGATGCTCTATCTCGCCTGCATTCGTGCCGGAGCGATCTACCTGCCGCTGAACACTGCCTACACGCTTGCCGAGCTCGACTATTTCATCGGCGATGCCGAGCCGCGGCTGGTGGTCGTCGCGCCGGAGGCGCGGGCTGGCATCCTGTCCGTCGCCGGCCGTTACGGCGCCCATGTCGAGACCCTAAGCGAGGCCGGAGACGGCTCGCTGCGCGAACTGGCCCGGAATGAGAATGCCGACTTTGTCGATGCCGATCGCGGTCCTGACGATCTGGCGGCCATCCTTTATACATCGGGGACCACGGGACGCTCCAAGGGTGCGATGCTGACCCATGATAACCTGCTGTCCAACGCCTTGACGCTGCGGGATCATTGGCGCTTCACCGGCGCGGATCGTCTTATCCACGCGCTTCCGATATTCCATACGCATGGACTGTTCGTGGCTTCGAACGTCGTCCTGCTCTCCGGAGCGTCGATGTATTTTCTCCCCAGGTTCGATGCGGATGAAGCCCTGCGCCTGATGAAGTCGGCGACGGCGATGATGGGCGTGCCGACCTTCTACGTGCGTCTTCTTCAGAATCCCGGGCTCACCCGGGAGACCGCCTCTGGCATGCGTCTCTTCATCTCGGGTTCCGCGCCTCTGCTTGCCGAAACGCACCGAGCCTTCGCGGAGAAGACCGGACACGCCATCCTCGAGCGCTACGGCATGACCGAAACCAACATGAACACGTCCAATCCTTATGCCGGCGACCGCGTTGCCGGCACTGTCGGCTTCCCTTTGCCCGGCGTCTTGCTGCGGGTGGTCGACCCGGACAGCGGCGATCAACTCCCCGACGGCGAGACCGGCATGATCGAGGTGCGCGGACCGAACGTGTTCAAGGGCTATTGGCGCATGCCCGAAAAGACCAGGAGCGAGTTCCGCGAAGACGGCTTCTTCATCACAGGTGATCTCGGCAAGATCGATGAGCGCGGCTACGTCCACATTGTCGGCCGCGGCAAGGACCTCGTCATTTCCGGCGGTTATAACATTTATCCGAAGGAAGTGGAGAACGAGATCGACCAGATGCCGGGAGTTGTCGAAAGCGCCGTCATCGGGGTGCCACATCCCGACTTCGGCGAAGGCGTCACCGCGCTCGTTGTATGTAAACCCGGCGCAACGCTGGATGAGAGGACCGTTCTCGAAGGGCTGAAGGATCGGCTTGCCCGCTACAAGCAACCCAAGCGTGTGATCTTGGTCGATGAACTGCCGAGAAACACGATGGGCAAGGTGCAGAAAAATGTCCTGCGCGAAAGCTACGCCACCCTTTATAACGCGGTAAATGCCTGAAAATACCGAGGCGGGCCCTGCAATTGAAAGATGAGGCTGACCGCAGATCGCATATATAGGCGCCGTCGCGTTGTTCCCCCTGGCGAGATACCAGCGCAGCAGCCTGTTCATCGAGCCTGCTTCGTCGATCTTCACCGACCGGCCCTAGTGGTTTATCCGTTCAGAGCCGGATCAATTGTGTACAAGCAAGCCCCTGACAGCGGTTACTCGCCGCCACTTGCCTGATCGGTTGCGGTCTGAGGCAATGGATCGGCTCTGCGGTTTGTAGACAGTTTCCGGTATCTTGATGGCGTCATGTTGTGATGGCGCAAGAACACCCGGTTGAAATTCGACAGATTGCGATAGCCCGCCTCAAAGCAGATGTCCGTTATCGGCAGATCCGTTTCGGCCAGCAACTGGCTGGCCTTCCAGATGCGCAGCTTGTTGACGTGGTCGGTGAAGCTGTGACCGCTGTTCTTTTTGAAGAAGCGCGAGAACGCGCTGTCGCTCATGCCTGCCATTTTCGCCATGTCAGGCAACCGGATATCTTCCGAAAGATTGGCGAAGATATGCGCGAAGACCTTTTGCAAGGCTTCCAGCGAACCATACCTCAGGTCCGGTATATAGGCTTCCGACGACAGGACATCATAGTCCTCGGTCCCTCGCATCAACGACAGCAGCGACAGGAAGGTAGAAAGCCGCAACGGGCCCGTCTGAAACTCCATGTCGAGTATCAGCGCTTCCGCCTCAGCGCGCGCCTGGCCTTTCAAGGCCAGTCCTCGCTGAGCATGGGTCAGGAACTCGCGAAACCCAGCCAGTTCCGGCAGGAAGACCGATGCCTGCTCAAGCTTGGCTGGCAAAAACTGGATGACGATGTCGCGTCCGGGGATACGCTCATCCGGTCCGAGAGGCGTGACCCAGTCGTGTGGCAGATTGCTGCCGATGATCGAAATATGGCCCGGGCCGAACGCGCCGACATGATCACCGGCAAGCAAGATACCACTGGCATTGGCGATATAGTGGATTTCTACCTCCGGGTGGAAATTCCAGACGTTGCGCTCCCACGGATAGTCGTCCCGGCGCCATAGAAACGTCTCGTCGGCGCCGGTCAGAACATATTCAAATCGCGCAGCGGTCGGCGAAATCACGGACAAGGCGGGCGCTCTCCCGTATTGGTTAACGGCATGATGCCGCGCCACCGATCGACAATTTATTGTGCAATGCACACAAAATTCATGCGCAAACGCGGCCTCTCACGCATAATAGTATCAGTATGATGCAACGCCCGCGCTTGTGTCTACGCTTTATTTCCACAAATCTTAGGGACCGCTCGGCGTCTCGGAGGAGAATTAAGAGCCGCCTGGCCGGACCAATTCTTGCGATCAGATGGAGGAGAACAGTGAACAGTTTCGTCAAAGCCGCGGGCGCCGGCTTCATCGCGCTTGGCCTATTGAACTCGACCGCGCTTGCCCAGGATTCCTGGTGGAAGACGGCCGCGCAGCCGCTTCAGGGCGCCACCATCCGCGGCATTTCGGAATCGACGCCCGCGTCGAAATATGTCGAGCAGGTCCTCGGCCCGAAGTTCACGGCAGAGACCGGCATCAAGGTCGAGTTCGAGGCCACGTCCTGGGACCAGATGTACGACAAGGCGATCAAGGACATGGAAGCCAACACCGGCATCTATGACTTCGTCTATATCGAACAGGATATCGTCTACACCTATCTCGCCCGCAACTTCCTGGTCGATATCACGAAGTCGCTGGCCGACAATCCGAAGATCGCTTCGCCGGACTTCAAGCCGGACAATTTCACCACCTTCTTGAACTACTTCAAGGATCCGAAATCGGGCGACGTCATGGGCGTCCCGATGGAAGCATTCATCAAGCCATACCTCTACCGCAAGGATCTGTTTGACGATCCGGCGATCCAGAAGGCGTACAAGGATGCCACCGGCGCGGATTTGAAGCCGGCGACGACCCATGAGGAATACACCCAGATCGCCAAGTTCTTCACCGAATACGGCAAGGACAAGGAACTGTGGGGTTCGACCGTCCAGGCGGCATCGAGCCATCCGGCCTCCTTCTACGAGTTCTTTGAATCGATCGCTCCGACCTTCGGCGTCTACAATTGGGGCATTGACGGCACGACCTTCGCCGCCTCGGTTGCCAATGGCGGCCAGATGAACTCCGATGCAGCCAAGAAGGCATTGAACTACTGGGTCGGCCTGCTGCAATACGCGCCGCCGGAATCGACCTCATCGACATGGGACGAAGTGGCCGGTTCGTTTGCCGCCGGCCGCGCAGCCCAAGGCCTGGTCTATGGCGAGAACGCGGCCTGGATCGCAACCGACGCCAACAAGTCGACCGTCGTCGGCAAGGTCGGCGTGGCGCTGCCTCCGGTCGAGCCGGGCGTGATGGAAGCAGCCGAGGCCGGCAAGGGATATATCGGCTACTACGATGGCGGCGCGTTCGGCATCCCGCACTCGTCCAAGAACAAGGACGCAGCACTGCTGTTCCTGCAGTATATCGGGCAGCCTTCGGTGCAGACCGACTGGGCGCTGGCCGGTTCGCGCATCGTCATGAACTCGACCTACGACGATCCCAAGATCGTCGAGCAGGACAAGGCGATGAACGGCTACTATTCGCTGATGCGTGAAGACGGCAAGCTCTTTGCCGGTGCACCGCCCTACCCGTTCCACGCTCAGGTCCTGCAGGTCGCAGCACCCTTCATCTACAAGGCGATCGTCGGCGAGATCAAGCCGGACGAGGCACTCGACCAGGCCGCCGCCGCTGCCGAAGCCGAACTTCAAAAGCTCGGCTACCGCAAGTAAAGACCGCACCTCCCGGCGGTTGGCGGTCGCCTCCAGCGAGGCGGCCGCCCCTCTCACCGATCGCGGCCAGCAGCCCGCGAATTTCACTGGTCCGCGACGACGCCTCAGAACGACCTGCAAGAACGACCTGACGGAGCGCCCCATGAGACAATCCAATGTTGGATGGCTGTTTCTCGCACCAGCCTCGCTGATCCTGTTCGTGGTCGGGTTCGTTCCCTTCCTCTACATTCTCTATGTCGGTTTCTTCGACTGGAATACCAACGCCGTCGATCCAGGTTTGCGCTGGGCCGGTCTGCAGAACTATCGCAGCCTGGTTTTCGACCCGACGTTCCTGAACTCCCTGACGCGCACGCTGGTCTTCGCATTCATCGTCGTCGTCAGTGAGCTGTTATTGGGCTACGTGCTCGCCCGTGCACTGATGGCTGACCGGCTGCCCGGCCGGCAGTTCTTCCGCACCATCCACACGCTGCCGATCGTTGTCGCGCCGATCGCCGTCGGCGCCACCTGGCGGCTGCTTTGCGTCCCAGGCCTCGGCATCCTTCCACACTACATGAAGCTTTGGTTCGGGATCGACTACAACATCTCGACCAACGCCTATCACGCATTCGGCACGGCAATCCTGATGGACATCTGGCACTGGACCCCGTTCGTCACCTTGTCTTTGATGGCCGGCTTGACGGCCCTGCCGAAGGAGCCGCTCGAGCAGGCGCAGATCGACGGCGGCAACAAGCTGCAGATCTTCTGGTACGTCATCGTGCCGATGCTGAAGCCGGTCTTGCTGACCACGGTCTTCATACGCCTGATGGATGCGCTGCGCTCGGTCGACGAAATCTGGATGCTGACCAAGGGCGGCCCCGCCGAGGCGACGCGCTTCATCGGCCTGCATATCTGGATCAACGTCTTTCCCAAGACCGACTACGGCTATGGCGCGGCCATGTCGCTTTTGACGCTTTACGTAACGATCGTGCTGAGTTGGCTGCTGTTCGTCGCCATGACGGGCCGCAAGGGAGGCGCACAATGAGACGGCTCGGGTTAGGTTCAACGCTGCTATGGATCGGCCTCAGCATTCTGACGCTGCTTCCGGTCTGGTGGATGCTGGTCGTCTCCATGCGTCCGCGCGTAAAACTCTATTCGAAGTCGTTCGTCATCGACGATTTCTACTGGGACAATTTCCGCGCGGTTCTCGGCAACTCCACCTTCCTGCACTACCTGTGGAACTCAATGATCGTCGCGACATCGAACGCCGCGCTGGTCTGTACGCTCGGCCTGCTCGCCGCCTTCGGACTGTCGCGTTACAAGATCGCCGGCGGCGACAATGTCTTCTTCTGGCTGATCACCAACCGCATGGCTCCGCCCGCGGTGTTCCTGCTGCCGCTCTTTTTGCTGTTCACCAAATGGTTCGTCTTCGGCGACTTCATGCTGTTCGACACCAAGATCGGCCTGATCCTGCTCTACTGCGTCTTCAATCTGCCCTTTGCCATCTGGCTGCTGAAGGGAATGCTCGACGGCATTCCGCCCGAGCTTGACGAGGCAGCACGCGTGGATGGTGCGACGACGAGCCAGATCCTGTTCCAGCTGATCCTGCCGCTGGCGCGGCCGGGCCTGGCCGTGACGTTTATCCTGACCTGGATATTCGCGTGGAACGAATATCTGTTCGCGGCCACCCTGACGTCATCATCCTCGGCCCGCACGGTGACCACCGCGCTGGCGGAATATGTCTCGGTCACCGGAACGAACTGGGGCGAAATGGCCGCGATGGCGTTCCTGACAACGCTCCCGGCTCTGATCGTACTGGGCTTTGTCCAGAAGCACATTGTCACCGGCCTGACATTCGGCGCCTTGAAAGGATAAGATGATGGCTGGCGTTCAACCGCAAAAGCCCGAACGCGATGGCTTCCTGCCGATCAGGACCAACGGATTCGACCGCGGCTTCATCTCCGTCGTCATCCTGATCCTGGTGCATCTCCTGTGGATGCGTTTCGTCGAAGGCGTGTTGCCCCTGTGGGTCGCGACAATCCTTTGTCTCGCGCTGGCCGCGTTCATTATCCGCAAGGGCTGAAGACATGAGATCGCTCGTTCTCGAACGCAAAGGCGAACTGACCATTCGCGACCTCGACCCGAAGGAGACGCTGGGGCCGAGCGATGTGCGGATCGCCATCAAGACGGTCGGCGTCTGTGGATCCGACGTCCACTACTACACCCACGGAGCGATTGGACCGTTCGTCGTGCGTGAGCCGATGATCCTGGGGCATGAAGCCGCGGGCGTCATCGAAGAGGTCGGCAGCGCGGTCCAGAACCTGAAGGTTGGCGACCGGGTCTGCATGGAGCCTGGCATTCCCGACCCACAAAGCCGGGCATCGCGGCTTGGTCTCTACAATCTCGATCCCGCTGTCCGCTTCTGGGCGACCCCGCCGATCCATGGCGTGCTGCGGCCAAGCGTCATTCACCCGGCAGCCTTCACCTTCAAGCTGCCGGACAATGTCTCCTATGCCGCCGGCGCCATGGTCGAGCCGCTGGCCGTCGGTTTTCAGGCGATCTCCAAGGCAAGGCTGACGCCGGGTGCGATCGCGCTGGTTACCGGGGCTGGACCGATCGGCATGGTGACCGCGATAGCGGCGCTGTCGGCCGGTTGCGCCAAGGTGATCGTGACCGATGTCGTCGATGACAAGCTGGCCGTGGCGCGCAAGCTCGGCCCAGCCATCTCGACCGTCAATGTCCGGTCGCAGGATCTTAAGTCGGTCATCGCCCGCGAGACCGACGGATGGGGCGTCGATGTCGTCCTGGAATGCTCGGGCGCCGCGGAGGTCATCGCCGACACGGTCAATCACGCATCGCCGGGTGGCGCCATCGTCTTCGTCGGCATGCCATTGAAGCCGGTGCCGCTCGACATCGTCGTCGCGCAGACCAAGGAACTGCGCCTCGAGAACGTGTTCCGCTACGCCCATGTCTACCCGCGCATCGTCGCGCTGCTGGGCTCGAACCAGATCAACGTGGATGCACTGATTACCGACACCTACGCCTTCGAGGATTCGGTCGCAGCGTTCGACTACGCCGTGCGGCCCAAGCCGTCCTCCGTGAAAATCCAGATCGAGCTCGGGAGGTAGCATGTACCTGCGGAAATTCGATTTGAGCGGAAGGGTCGCAGTTGTCACCGGCGCCGGCCGCAACATCGGCTATGCGTGCGCCGACGCACTGTCGGAAGCCGGCGCTCATGTCGTGCTGACCGACCTCGACGAGAAGCTCGGCCAGGCGGCGGTTTCGAACCTCGCCGCGATGGGCCGCAAGGTCGAATTTCGTCGTCTCGACGTCACTGACCCCGACGAAACCGGCCAGGTGGCGGCCAGCATCGCAGCCAGGCTGGGTCGCGTCGATATCCTGGTCGCCAATGCCGGCATTTCTTCGCACAGCCCGGCCGAGGAGATGTCGGATGCGGACTGGCTGAAGGTCACAAACGTCAACCTCAACGGCGTGTTCTGGAGCAATCGCGCCTTCGCCAACCTGATGCTGAAGGCGGGCAAGGGCTCGATCGTCAATATCGGCTCGATGTCCGGCATCATCGCCAACCGGCCGCAGCCGCAAGCGAGCTACAATGCCTCGAAGGGTGCCGTCCACATGCTGACGAAATCGCTCGCGGCCGAATGGGCCGAGCGGGGCGTGCGCGTTAACGCGGTTGCGCCCACCTATATCGCGACCGACATGACGAAGAACGCCGCCGACAAGACCGGATGGGACAAGGACTGGTTGGACATGACGCCGATGAAGCGCATGGGCGAGGTCGAAGAAATTGCCTCTGTCGTCCTGTTCCTGGCCTCCGATGCCGCCAGCCTTATGACCGGCAGCATCGTCGTTGCGGATGCCGGATACACATCGTGGTGAAGTTGAACGTCCAACCCGTGCCGACTGCACGGCGGATACACCGTCACAGCTGACTGAGGATTGAACCATGGCCACAATCGAACTCGACCAGGTCGATAAGCACTACGGCTCCTATCATGCACTGCGCAACATCTCGTTCGAAATAGCCGACGGTGAATTTCTCGTCCTGGTCGGTCCTTCCGGTTGCGGCAAGTCCACGCTTTTGCGATCGCTCGCCGGCCTCGAGGAGATTAGCAGCGGTACGATCAAACTGGGCGGCAATCGGGTCGACAATATCGCCGCCAGGGATCGTGACGTGGCGATGGTGTTCCAGAACTATGCGCTTTATCCGCACATGACCGTGCGGGAGAACATGGCCTTCGCGCTGAAGCTGCGCGGCGAGACCCTGACGTCTCGCAACGCCAAGGTCGACAAGGCTGCCGAGATGCTGCGGCTGACGGCCTATCTCGACCGATATCCGAAGGCGCTCTCCGGCGGCCAGCGGCAGCGCGTCGCGATGGGGCGGGCGATGGTTCGCAGTCCCAAGGCGTTCTTTTTCGACGAGCCGCTGTCGAACCTGGACGCGGCGTTGCGCGTCGACATGCGTTCGGAGATCAAAGCTCTCCACCAGCGCCTCGGCGCTACGTCCGTCTATGTCACGCACGACCAGATCGAAGCCATGACGATGGCGGATCGCATCGTCGTGCTGCGCGACGGCAAGGTGGAGCAGATCGGTGCGCCACTGGAGCTCTACGACAAACCTGCAAACACCTTTGTCGCCGGCTTCATCGGATCGCCGGCGATGAACATGCTACCGGCCGCCATCGATGTCTCGCTCAAGACAGCACGACTGGCCGACGGATTGGCCCTGCCGCTTCCATCAGGAACGCGGGCCAAGAGCGGCCAGGAGGTGATTTACGGGATTCGTCCCGACCAGTGGAGCCTGTCGAAGGGCGATACGGGCGTGCCGGCGATCGTCGAGTTGATCGAGCCAACCGGGGCCGAAATCCTCGTGGCTGCCCAACTGGCGGGCAAGCGGGTCTTGTGCGCCTTTCGCGAGCGCCACGCAATAAAGCCGGGCGACCAGATTCGACTCGAGGTCGATCCGGTCGCGGCTCACGTGTTCGACAGGCAAACCGGCCAACGGATTGCACCCTGAGCAACCGGCATCGGAAGGATCAACTTGTGTCCGATTTTACAGGAAAAACGGTCATCGTAACCGGCGCCGGCAAGGGCATCGGCCGCGCTTGCGTCGAACTTCTGACCCATCGTGGAGCAAGAATAGTCGCCTTGTCCCGTTCGCAGGGCGACCTGGATGACCTGGCGGCAAAATTCGGCGCAGCCACAATATCTGTCGATCTTGCTGACAATGCAGCAGCACGAGCCGCCATGACGAAGGCAGGGTTGGCAGACGCGCTGATCAATTGCGCGGGAACCAACGTGCTCGAAAGCGTTCTAGAGATGACGGAAGAGGGCTATGAGCAGGTGCTGGGCATCAATTTGCGCGCCGCGCTGATCTGTGCCCAGGAGTTCGCGCGGGCTCGCCTTACAATCGGCGGCGGCGGCGCGATCGTCAATGTGACATCGATTGCCGGCCATCGCGGTTTCGTGGATCACGTGGCCTATGCCGCCTCAAAAGCGGGGCTGGAGGGTGCGACACGCGTCATGGCCAAGGAACTCGGTGCCTACGGGATCCGGGTCAATGCCGTGGCGCCCACCGTTACCATGACCGAGCTTGCCGCCCAGGCATGGTCCGAGCCTTCCAAGCGTGACCCGATGATTGTGCGCCACCCGATGGCGCGCTTCGCAGCGGTCGACGATGTCGCGCGGTCGATTTCACTGCTCCTTTCCGAGGATGCGCCGATGATCAATGGGGCGGTCCTGCCCGTTGACGGTGGCTTCCTTGCTGTCTGAAAAATCAAAAGGCGAGACAAGATGATGACCAAACCACTTGAAGGAAAGATCGCCGCGGTAACCGGCGCAGCGTCCGGCATCGGGCTGGCGACGACCCGGGCCCTGGTCGACGCCGGTGCGAAGGTTGTCATGGTGGACTACAACAGCGAGGCGCTGGACAAGCTTTCCGCCGAGATCGGACCCGCTGTGGTCGCACAGGTCACCGATCTTCTCGACGCCGCAAGTTGTGCTGCCATGGTCCCGGAAATTCTGGCGAAGGTCGATCACATCGACATCTTTCACTGCAATGCCGGGTCCTACATCGGCGGCGATCTTGTCGACACCGATACGGCGACAATCGATCGGATGCTCAATCTCAATGTGAATGCCGTCATGAAGAATGTCCGCGACATTGTTCCCCATATGATCGAGCGTGGGACCGGGGACATTTTGGTCACATGTTCGGTCGCCGGCCACGCTCCAATCCATTGGGAGCCGGTTTATTCAAGCTCCAAATGGGCGATCACCAGCTTCGTCCAGATCATGCGCCGGCAGCTGAACAAACATGGCATCAGGGTCAGCCAGGTCTCCCCCGGCCCGGTCGTATCCGCGCTTCTGGCCGACTGGCCTGCCGAAAACCTCGCCAAGGCAAAAGCCAATGGCAGCCTGATCGATCCTTCAGAGGTCTCCGACGCCATCATCTTCATGCTGACCCGCCCGCGAAACGTCACGATCCGGGACATGATCGTTCTGCCGACAAACTTCGACGTGTAGGTAGGATGGCCGCCCCAACGCGGACGTTCTACTTTCCATCCTGACAGGACCTCCCGCCCGGCTGGTAGCAAAAGGATACACGCCGGCAGAGTTGGGGCCGGGAGCGGACTGTCCGCTACATCGGCGCAGACAGCGACGAAACCCGCGTCCATCGACCGCACCGAGGCAGCTATCCTCGCCCGACTTTCACCTCCATGGGCTCCCGGGCGTTGGTCGAGAACTGGAACGACGTTGCCGGACCGATTTCACCACGTCCGGTTGTGGCCGTGATTCGCAACACGCTGCCGTTCCACACCCGCCCATTCTGACCTGCATCAATAGTTGCAAGGGTTACGTTCCGCAAAACGTCTGCAGCACGCGCTCTTCGTGAGCGGGCGGCTGCGCATATTCCTCCACCTCGGGCTGCTCGTCGAACGGCCGGGCCAAGACGGTGAGCAAGCTCCGGAACGGACCAAAATTGCCCTCGGACGCACCAGCGATGGCCGCTTCGACGCGGTGATTGCGCGCTATAAATTTTGGGTTGACGGCGCGCATCCGTACGGCGCGGTCAGCTGCTTTTTCCGGGTCGTGTGCCAGCCGTTGGCGCCAGCGCGTCGCCCAGTCGTCAAAGGCCGTGGGGTCGATAAAGTGGTTGCGTACTGGCCCGGGACCATCTGTCTCATGGGCGAGATCGCGAAATGTAAGGGTGAAATCGGCACCGTTGTGCGCCATCAGTTCGAGCAGTTCGGCGGCAAGGTCAAGGTCGCCCGGCTCTTCGGAAAACAGTCCGATCTTGTGCCGGACGCCTTCATGAAACGCTGCCTCGTAGCGCGCCTGGAAGGATCCGATCGCGGCTTTTGCGTTCTCGAAGCCTTCGTCGCCTCCACTTGCGCCATGGCTCAGGATCGGCAGCAGCGCTTCGGCCAGCCGTGCCAGGTTCCAAACTGTGATGCGGGGCTGGTTGACATAGGCGTAGCGGCCCTGACGGTCGATGGAACTGAAAACAGTGGCCGGATGATAGGCATCCATGAACGCGCATGGACCATAATCGATCGTCTCCCCGGAAATCGCCACGTTATCGGTGTTGAGAACGCCATGGATGAAGCCGACCAGCATCCACTGTGCGACGAGCTTCGCCTGTGCCGCGACCACGGCGTCGAGGAGACCGACATAGGGATTCGGTGTATCCGCCAGATGCGGGTAGTGCCGCGCGATTGCATAGTCGGCCAATGCCCTGAGGCCGGAGATGTCGTCCCGCGCGGCAAGGAACTGAAATGTGCCGATGCGGATATGGCTGGCTGCAACGCGTCCTATGAGCGCGCCCGGTAGCTTGGTTTCGCGATAGACCTCATCACCAGTGGCGATCAGCGACAGGGTTCGCGTGGTGGGAATCCCGAGTGAGTACATCGCCTCGCTGACGATGTACTCGCGCATCATCGGGCCAAGCGCTGCGCGTCCGTCCCCATTGCGTGAGAATCGGGTTGGACCGGACCCCTTCAACTGAAGGTCGCGCAGGCGGCCGTTTGCATCGAGCAATTCTCCCACCAGGAGGGCGCGACCGTCTCCAAGCTGCGGCACGAAATTACCGAATTGGTGGCCTGCATAAGCCTGCGCGATCGGACGTACGCCAGCGGGAAAGCGATTGCCTGCCAGCAGTTCGATACCGTCGAAAGTGCGTAGCCAGTCCGCGTCGAGACCGAGTTCGGCCGCGAGCTTTTCGTTCAACTCAAGGAGGCGGGGCGCTGACACCGGAGAGGGGTCAGTGCGCGCATAAAGCCGCTCCGGGAGGTCAGAGGCATAACTGTGCTGGAACCGGGCGCTGCGCATGACATCCTGGGGCTGGTTCGCGATACCACCTACATAGGCATGCCGCAGGCCGGTGGCCAGCAACTCCTGTTAAGGTCCAGCGGCTGCGGGCGGTCCTTTGACCGATAGCCCTGATCGCGTGCGATTGCCGGCCGAAGCGGGAGATCAGGCGCGTTAGGCGTCGGCCTCCTGGAAAGCGGAGAGCTTCCACTCGCCGCCGTTCTTCCGCACGAAGGTCCAAAGCTCTACTGTCTCGGTCGGCTCTATACACGACTTCAGGGAAAATTGGCCGCCACCGGCCACCTGCTTTCAACAGGCTGACAGCTTCATCGACAGCCCATCGTCATGGCCGGCATCCGCAATAGCCATGCAGCCCCTGCCCGCCAGAAGGAAGCGATCCTGCCCGAGGACCTCCTGGAAATTTCATAGTAGATCGACACCTCTCAAGGCATTCCAGTGGTGTTTGATTGTTGCCTGCTAGACCCTAGTTCCAACTTGGCTACCGTAAGGTGTCCCTACGTTCTTCCGCTGTCGCGTCATCGATCCGACAGAGGAGCTCCGCTCCTTCGAAAAGAAGCAAGGCACAAACTATTGAAAGGAAATGAAAATCTTGGTGATCCCGGCAGGAATCGAACCTGCGACCTACAGATTAGGAATCTGCCGCTCTATCCTACTGAGCTACGGGACCACGCGGCGCACACATAGCCGCTTCTTGATGCTTCGCCAAGACCGGCTGCCCCAGACTGTGTGCCCTGACCGACGCGCTGGTAGACCGGTCGGCCCTCAGGCGGCCAGCGCCGTCTCGGCCAGCTTGACCCAGTAACTGACGCCATGCGGGATCGCCTCGTCGTTGAAGTCGTAGGCGGGGTGATGCAGCCCGGCCGACGGACCGTTGCCGACGAAGATGAAGGCGCCCGGCCGCGCTTCCAGCATGTAGGAAAAATCCTCGCCGCCCATCAGCGGCTGGATTTCGCGGTGCACCTGCGCATCGCCCGCGACCGTCGCCGCGATGTCGCCGGCGAAGACCGTCTCTTCCGGGTGGTTGAAGGTGACGGGATAGTTGTCATTGTATTGCACGTCGATCGTCGCGCCGAAGGCGGCGGCGATGCCGACGCAGATGTCACGCATCCGCTGCTGCGCCGTCTTGGCGATCTCCTTCTTCAAGGTCCGCACCGTGCCGGCGATCTCGGCCGTCTCGGGAATGACGTTGTAGGCGTCGCCGGCATGGAACTTCGTCACCGACACGACGACGGACTCGATGGGATCGACCGTGCGGGACGCGATCGTCTGCAATGCGCCGACCAACTGGCTGGCGGCGACGATCGGGTCAATCGTGCCGTTCGGCATGGCGGCATGGCCGCCCCGCCCCCTGACCGTGATCGTGAACTCGGCCGTCGCAGCCATCACCGCGCCCGGGCGGATCGCGAACTGGCCGACCGGCAGGCCGGGCATGTTGTGCATGCCAAACACCTTGTGGATCCCGAACCGGTCCATCAGGCCGTCCTTGACCATTTCATTGCCGCCGCCGCCGCCTTCTTCGGCCGGCTGGAAGATCACCGCCACCGCGCCGGAGAAATTGCGGGTCTCGGCGAGATACTTGGCGGCTCCAAGCAGCATCGCGACATGGCCGTCATGGCCGCAGGCGTGCATCTTGCCCGGAACGGTCGAGGCATAGGGCTTTCCGGTAATCTCGTTGATCGGCAGCGCATCCATGTCGGCGCGCAGGCCAACGGTCGCCCCATCGCCGCGCCGGCCCCTGATGAGCCCGACGACGCCGGTCTTGCCGAGGCCCGTGACCACATCGTCGCAGCCGAACGCCTTCAGCTTCTCCTCAACGAAGGCAGCCGTCTCGAAAACATCGAAGCCCAGCTCGGGCGACTGGTGCAGATGACGCCGCCATCCTGCGATTTCTTCCTGCATTTCGGCGGCGCGGTTCAGGACAGGCATCTCTACACTCGCTGTTCGGCAGGCCGTTCGGCCCGCAACATCTCAATCGTGATCACCCGGCACTTTGCCATGTTGACGTCACATAGGCTAAATAGCACCGGTATGACGGCCAGGAGGACGCCAACGATGATCCGTGGCCAAATCTTACGGAGCCCAGGGTAACTACGGCAAGAGCGATTTCGGATTTCATGATGAACTACAGGCGTTCCTTCAAGTCCATGGCTGCCGCCATAGCGGCGTTTTTGGCCGTGGCCGGTCCGGCGCTGGCCAATCCGTCTATCCTCTTCGACCTCAAGAGCGGGCAGGTCATTTCGCACACCGACGCCTTCAAGCGCTGGTATCCGGCGTCGCTGTCGAAGCTGATGACCGCCTATGTCACCTTCCGCGCCATCGAAAGCGGCGAGGTGAAAGTTGATTCGCCCATCAAGATGACCAAACACGCCGCCGCCGAGCCGCCGTCCAAGATGGGGCTCAAGCCGGGAACCGTCCTGCGCCTCGACACTGCGCTGAAGATCATGCTGGTCAAATCGGCGAACGACATCGCCATGGCCATCGCCGAGAACCTCGGCGGTTCGCAGCCGGCATTTGCAGCGCGCATGAATGCCGAAGCGAAACGGCTGGGTATGGACGGCACGCATTTCGTCAATCCCAACGGGCTGTTCTCGCCCGAGCAGTACACCACCGCGCGCGACCTCGCGCTTTTGGTCACGGCGCTGCGCCGGGATTTCCCGCAGTACAACCCCTGGTTCTCGATCGAAGGCCTCGCCTTCGGCAAGAAGACGATCCCGAACTACAATCTTCTGGTCGGCCGCTATCCGGGCGCCGACGGCATGAAGACAGGCTTTGTCTGTTCCTCCGGCTTCAACCAGATCGGTTCGGCCACCCGCAATGGTCGCACGCTGGTGGCGGTGATCCTCGGCGAGCAATCGGCGGTCAGCCGCGCCGAAGCCGCCGCCCGCATGCTGGATGTCGGCTTCGCCGTTCCAACCTCGGGCACCACCACGGTGGCCACGCTGCAGACCTATGGCGACACGACATCGGTCAACGATATGCGGTCCGAGATTTGTGAAAAGAAGCCGGTCGAGGAACAGTCGGAGGCTGTCGCCATGGGCGACAAGGACGCGCCGAAATCGCCATATCAGCAGAAGCTGCAGCATCCGACGCTGGTGGCTGTCGCCATCGGCGGCGCGACCGGGCCGGTGCCCAAGGCAATGCTCGACCAGGCCGGCAATGAATATGCCGACGTGCCGCTTCCGATCTGGCGGCCCGATCTGCCGCCGCCGCCCGGCGCCGAGCCTGTTATTCCGGGCGTGACCGCCGCCGCGCGTGGGGAGCAGGCCGACGCCAAACCGGCGCTGCGCGGACTGTACTAGCCCATGGCCCCGTTTCCGATCCCCGTATCGGTGCTGACCGGCTTTCTTGGCGCCGGCAAGACGACGCTGCTCAACCGTCTTCTGAAAGACCCGGCGCTTTCCGATACCGCCGTCATCATCAACGAATATGGCGACGTCGCCATCGACCATCTCCTGGTCGAGCAGGTGTCAGACGGCATCATCCAGCTTTCCGACGGCTGCCTTTGCTGCACGGTGCGGGGCGAACTGGTCGATACGCTGGCCGACCTCGTCGATCGGCTCCAGACGGGCCGCATCGCCAAGCTCTCCCGCATCGTCATCGAAACCACCGGCCTGGCGGACCCGGCGCCGGTGCTGCAGTCGATCATGGCTCATCCGGCGCTGGTGCAGGCCCTCCGGCTTGACGGCGTCATCACCCTGGTCGACGCCGTCAATGGCGAGGCGACGCTGGATTCCCATATCGAAGCGGTCAAGCAGGTTGCCGTGGCCGACCGGCTCGTCCTCACCAAGACGGATATGGAACCCGATCCGAACGCGCTGGAAGCCCTGAAATCCAGGCTGTCGCAGTTGAACCCAGGCGCCAATGTCATCGGCGCGGACGAAGCCAATGCCGTTTCACTGCTGGATTGCGGCCTTTACAACCCGGCGACCAAGAGCGCCGATGTGCGGCGCTGGCTTGGCGAAGCCGCCGATCATGATCATGACCACGACCATGCTCACGACGGGCACGACCATGGTTCGCACGGGCACGACCACCCGCACGATTCGCGGATACAAACGCACTCGCTGGTTCATGACGGGCCGGTGCCGTTCTCCGCCATCGGCATGTTCCTCGACCTGCTGCGCTCGACGCAAGGCGACAGGCTGCTGCGCATGAAGGGCGTCATCGAGCTTGCCGACGATCCGTCGCGGCCGCTGGTCATCCATGGCGTTCAGAAAACCCTGCACCCGCCGGCCAGGCTGCCGCAATGGCCGGACGCCCAGCGCGGCACACGGCTTGTCCTCATCACGCTGGATATGCCGCCCGACTACGTTCAGCGCCTGTTCGCGGCATTGACCAACCAGCCCGCCGTGGATACGCCCGACCGGGCCGCCTTGCTGGACAATCCACTTGCGATCGCGGGGCGGTGAGCCGTTCACCCTCCCCTTTGGGAAGATTCGAGCCGCATCTACTTTCCCCGTTCCACTAGAAACCGATGTCCGCCTTCCATGGCCGCCGTCTCGACCAGCCTATGGCCGTCGTCTGTGATAAACGCGGGGATATCCAGGACAGCGAGCGGGTCGGTCGTCTCAAGCCATAGCCGGCTGCCCGGCCTCATGGCGGCAAGGCGCTTGCGCGCCTTGAGAACCGGCAACGGGCAATTCAGACCCTTCAAATCGTAAACGGCGGGATTGCTTGCGGGCAAAGCCGCCCTCAGCCGCCGAACATGCCGAGCAGGCGCTTCTTCAGCTTGGCGGCCGTGCCTGGCTCGCTCTGCGCGGTCTGCGTTTCGGCAGGCAGCGCTGCCTCGGCCGGAATGGTGGCGGTTTGTACCGGCGCTTCGGCAGCCTTCTTGCGCGCGTCGGCATCGGCAACGGCCTGTGCCTTGGCGGCTTCCTTCGCGGCCTTGGCCGCGGCGACCGCCTCGGCCTTCTCGCGCTCGGCCTTTTCCTTGGCAGCCTTCTCGGCATCCAGCGCCGCCATCTTGCGACCGGCGGGCGAATCGATACGGCCCATACGCGACGAGACAGAGACACTGCCATCGGAGTTCAGCGAAGGCGGGTCCAGCGGAACACGCTCGCCACGGGCCCGCTTGCGCGTCCAGTCGGAAACGATACTGGCTTCCTTGATGCCGGCGATGGTCGGCTTCGGCGCCGGCGTGCCGCCGTTCATGGCGCTGGCGAAGGCGGCGTCGTATTTGCTCTGATATTCGCTGTAGGCGACCTTCAGCGAATCGGGCTGCGTGCTGGCCGGACAGGCCCCGGTCGGGTTGAAGGTCGAACCCGCGGGAGCGACCTGGTTGAACACGTAGCGCTTCTCGCAGACATCGACCTTCGGCGGCACCTTGGTGATTTCGAAATTATCGTAGCCGACCTTGAGCATCTTCCAGAACTCATAGTTCGGATCGTTGCGGTAGCGCGCCATGTTCGCGGCGGTCATCCGGAACGGGAAAGCCTGGATCTGAAACTCGGTCTGGCCGCCCTGGAAGGCGTCGCGGCCGAAAGCATAGATTTCCTCGATCTGCGGGTCGGTCATCGAATAGCAGCCCGACGACGAGCAGGCGCCATGCACCATCAGATTGGCGCCGGTGCGCCCATTGGCGCGGTCATAGGCATTGGGGAAGCCGATGTTGAAGGCCAGATGGTAGCTGGACTTCGGATTCATCTGCGAAGGCCGCACCGTATAGAAGCCTTCTGGCGCCTGGCGGTCGCCTTCGGTGTATTTCGGCCCCAGTTTGCCCGACCATTTGCAGATCTGGTACGTCGCGATGATATCGTAACGGCCGTTGGTCTTCTGCTTCCAGATCTCGACCGCGTTTTCTTCCTTGAAAACGCGCGCCATGATCGGAGCATTGCGATTCATGCTCTTGGCCCGCATCGAAGCCAGGATTTTCTCCGGCAACTGCTTGTTGGCGTGCTGAGGCGCGAAATCGCTGACGGAAGAGTTGGTGCAGCCGGCGATGCCGACGGCAGCGATCAGAAATCCGGTACGGACAAGCTTGGCGAACATGAGTCCCGGTATCGTCCTTCTTGGCGCCACGGTCTGCCGCGGCTGCTTCATGAACATCGACGGACCCTAAGCCCGTTAACCTTGAAAATCTGTTACCGCAAGCTGAGCCCGCGTTTCCTCACGGCAATGTCATTGTCCAAAGCGGCGGCAATTTTGTGGCAAAAGCGAGGGGTCTTGACACATTGTGCGTCCTTCGAGGCTCGCCCTCAGACTCCTCGGACCATTATTACAGCAAGCATTCTCACGCTATTGCCGGCTCGCAACTCAGGATGAAGGAAGTATGTTCGCTTCTCCTCTCGAGGCTCGCAATAACGCCCCTCCTCCTGAGGTGCGAGCGAAGCGAGCCTCGAAGGACGCACCTTCTACAGGCTTCTGCCCATGGCGAGATACTTCTCGCGGCGCTGCTCGCGGAAATCGGTGTTGGCGCCGGCGAACTCCTGCATCGTCTTGTTGAGCAGCTCCCGGGTCGTCGCGATGACCTTTTCCGGTGCCCGATGCGCCCCGCCCAGCGGCTCCGGCACGATCCCGTCGATGATCTTGAGGTCGAACAGGTCCTGAGCGGTGATCTTCATGTTGGTCGCGGCGTCGCGCGAACGCGTCGTATCCCGCCACAGGATCGAGGCGGCGCCCTCCGGCGAGATCACCGAATAGATCGCGTGCTCCAGCATGTAGACGCGATTGGCGGTGGCGATGGCGATGGCGCCACCCGAGCCGCCCTCGCCGATGATGATCGATACCGACGGCACCTTCAGGCCAAGGCAGGCGGAGGTCGAGCGGGCGATGGCTTCCGCCTGACCGCGCTCCTCGGCGCCGACGCCCGGATAGGCGCCCGCCGTATCCACCAGGGTGATGAGCGGGATCTTGTACCGGTCGGCCAGTTCCATCAACCGGACCGCCTTGCGGTAACCTTCCGGGCGCACGGAGCCGAAATTGTGCTTGAGGCGGCTGGCCGTGTCCGAGCCTTTTTCCTGGCCGAGGATTGCCACGGACTCGCCCCTGAAACGGGCAAAGCCGCCGACAAGCGCCTGGTCCTCGCCGAAATTGCGGTCGCCCGCCAGCGGCGTGAAATCGGTGAACAGGCCCTTGATGTAATCGAAGCAGTGGGGCCTGTCGGGATGGCGCGCCACCTGCACCTTCTGCCACGGCGTCAGCGCCTTGTAGGCATCGCGCAAGGCATCCAGCGACCGCTTTTCCAGCCGCGCGATCTCGTCGGCCACATCGACCGCCTCGCCGCTCTCGGCCAGCTTCTTCAGCTCAATGATTTTGCCGTCGAGGTCTTGGACCGGCTTTTCGAAATCGAGATAGTTGTACATTCGTGAGGGTACCGATGCGCCGGATGAAAAGACTGCGGAAACGTCAAAAAACCGTTTCCGACCGGAGAAACGTGGCTTTCACATAGCGGCAGTGCGGCTAGTCGGCAAGCGGATGATGTTCGCTGACCAGCCGCATGAGCCGTTCTTCCAGCACATGCGTATAGATTTGCGTCGTCGATATGTCCGCGTGGCCGAGCAGTTGCTGCACTGCCCGCAAGTCCGCTCCGTTCTGCAAGAGATGGCTGGCAAAGGCGTGACGCAGCACATGTGGGGAGATTTTGGCAGCGGAAATGCCGGCACGCGCGGCCAGGCCCTTGAGTTCGCGGGCGAACACCTGCCGGGGCAGGAAGCCGCTGTCCGAAGCTGCGGGAAAAAGGAAAGTGCTGCTGGAAAAAGCCGGCACGCGCTTGCGCGCCGCCAGCCACGCCTTCATCGCCGTGCGCGCCTTGGCCGAAAGCGGCACCATGCGTTCCTTGTCGCCCTTGCCGCGCACCATGAAGAAGCGGTCGTCGCGCTGCGCCACCGTCACTGGCAGGCCGACCAGCTCGGAAACGCGCAGGCCGGTCGCATAGAGCACTTCGACCAGCGCATGCAGCCGCAGGGCCGACAAATCGTCGCCGCCGCCCTGGGATGGATCGCCAGCTTCCAGCGCTGCCCGGTCCAGCAGCCGGCCCGTCTCCGCCTCGCCCATGGTCTTGGGCAGCGGCCGTCCCTTGCGCGGGCTGTCCAGCGTTCCAGTCGGGTCGTCGGCGCGCAGACCCTCGGCGTAGAGGAACTTAAAGAACTGCCGCAGCGCCGAGAGTTTGCGCGCCTGCGAGGTCGGCGCGAAGCCCCGCGCGGCGATGCTGTCGAGATATGCGCGCAGATCGGCGGACGATGCATTCGCGAGATTGGCGATCTCCCCCGCCGCATCGTCGAGGTCGCGGCGATAGCTGGCCAGCGTGTTTTCCGCAGCGCCCCGCTCGGCGCTCATCATTTCGAGGAAAGCTTCGATGCGGGCCGCGTTGTTCATGGTTTGGGATTGAGCTTTTCGGCGGGAATGCGGACCGTCAGTTCCGCCTGCTTCGGCTGCACGAACATGACGAGCGCAAACATGGCGCCGTAGACGACGCCGGCCAGAACTGCGAGCGTCACGACAAAGCGGAACAGTGTCGGCATGCTTTTTATGTGCCCGTCTTCGTTTTCAGACCCCGTCCCGTTATGAGACGCCAAATCCGCCATTTCAAGGGCAATGCCGCGGCGCGACGGCCGGCCCGCGCTTGACGCAAACGGTCTTTTCATGTCGATACGCCCCGATGAGGCCCCCAAGGTCGATTTCGAAATGAATGCGCAGACGGCAAACCAGTCCCACGACGAGCGCCCCGCCCTGGTCGCGAGGCTGGGCGTGCGTTCGGTCGTGTTCGTGGGCCTGATGGGCGCCGGCAAGACGGCGATCGGCCGCAAGGTCGCGGGAACGCTTTCGCTGCCCTTCATCGACAGCGACCACGAGATCGAAACCGTATCGCGCATGACCATTCCGGAACTGTTCGAGCGCTATGGCGAGCCCGAATTCCGCGCTCTCGAGCAGCGCGTCATCCTGCGGTTGCTGGAGACCGGACCGCAGGTGCTGTCGACCGGCGGCGGCGCCTTCATGAATGCGCAAACACGGGAAGCGATCGCCGCCCAGGGCATCTCGGTATGGCTCAAGGCCGATGTCGATCTGCTCATGGAGCGGGTGTCGAAGAAGCAGAACCGGCCGCTGCTGAAGAGCGACAATCCGCGCGCCGTGCTGGAGCAGTTGATGAAGGACCGCTACCCGATCTATGCCCATGCCGACATCACCGTGCCGACGCGCGACGAACGCAAGGAAGTCATTGCCGCCGAGGTGATCGAAGCGCTTGAACGCCATCTGCCCGTCACCGATGCCGGAGTAGCTACCCATGAATGATGCCGCTCGAAACAGGGCCATCGATGCCCCTGTCGTCGTCGAGGTCGGACTGGGGGATCGCGGCTACGATATCCTCATCGGCCCCGGCCTGCTGGATCGTGCCGGAGAGGAAATCGCCCAGCGTCTGCCGGGGACGCGCGCCGCCATCGTCACCGATGAAAATGTCGCTACCGCGCATCTTGCCACCTTGCAGGCTGGCCTGGATCGAGGCGGCGTCGCCTCCACCATCATCACGCTGCCGCCGGGTGAAAAGACCAAGAGCTTTGCTCATCTTCAGGATGTCGTCGATGGCATTCTGGCCGCGCGGCTGGAGCGTCGCGACAGCGTGGTCGCGCTGGGCGGCGGCGTGGTCGGCGATCTGGCTGGTTTCGCCGCCGGCATTGTGCGCCGTGGCATGAATTTCGTGCAGATGCCAACCTCGCTGCTGGCGCAGGTCGATTCCTCCGTCGGCGGCAAGACAGGGATCAACAGCCCGCGCGGGAAGAATCTTGTCGGCGTCTTCCACCAGCCGAAGCTGGTGCTGGCCGACACGGACGTCCTCGACACGCTGCCCTTGCGAGAATTCCGCGCCGGCTATGCCGAAGTCGCCAAATACGGCCTCATCGACCGGCCCGATTTCTTTGTATGGCTGGAGAAGAACTGGCGCGACGTTTTCGCTGGCGGCGCTGCGCGCATCGAGGCGATCGCGCAATCCTGCCGCGCCAAGGCCGACGTGGTGGCGCGCGACGAATTCGAGCTGGGTGATCGCGCGCTGCTCAATCTCGGCCACACCTTCGGACACGCCCTGGAAGGGGCCGTGCAATATGACGGCGCGCGGCTCGTCCATGGCGAAGGCGTCGCTATCGGCATGGCGCTGGCGCACCGCTTTTCGGCCCGCATGAACCTCGCCAGCCCAGACGATGCGGCGCGCGTCGAGGCACACCTGCAGGCTGTCGGCCTGCCCTGGCGCATGGCCGATATCCCCGGCGAGCTTCCCGGTGCGGAAGCACTGCTCGATTTCATCACGCAGGACAAGAAGGTCAGCCGCGGCACCCTCACCTTCATCCTCACTCACGGCGTCGGCCAAGCCTTCGTCGCCAAGGACGTACCGGCCTCAGAGGTGCTGGCCTTCCTGAAGGAAAGCCACCCCGCATGAGCGCTACCGGCTGGTCCACCGCCGGCTGGCTCGTCGCCGGTATCCTGGCGGCTTTCGGCTTGCTGGCCGTTGTCCTGCACAGAAGACTGGCCGCAAGGGCAGGATACGTCCTGTTGCCGAATGCGTCATCGCATCAGGACACACAGAGCGGCGAGGAGAACCGCGCCAATGGCCAGATGACAGGGCCTGGCAGGGCCCGACTCGACGACTGGTTCGAACTGGCCGACCTGGAAGTGTCCGACGTCATGGTCCACCGCACCAATATGCGCTCGGTCAACGCTGACGATGCGCCGGAGGCGGTGGTGCGGGAAATCCTCCAAAGCCCGCACACGCGCATGCCGCTGTGGAAGGGTTCGCTCGACAACATTGTCGGTATTCTTCATGCCAAGGACTTGCTGCGCGCGCTGAATGAGGTCGGCAACGATTTTTCGCAGATCGACGTTATGAAGATCGCCGCGAAACCGTGGTTCGTGCCCGACACGACGACCCTGCAGGAACAGCTCAACGCCTTCCTGCGCCGCAAGGCGCATTTCGCCATCGTCGTCGACGAATACGGCGAGGTCGAAGGGCTGGTGACGCTGGAGGACATCATCGAGGAAATCGTCGGCGACATCGCCGACGAGCACGATATCGACATGCAGGGCGTCAAGCAGGAAGCGGACGGGTCGGTCGTGGTCGACGGCGCCGTGTCGATCCGCGACCTCAACAGGGCCTTGGGCTGGAACCTGCCGGACGAGGAAGCGACAACCATCGCCGGCCTCGTCATTCATGAGACCCAATCGATCCCGGAAGAGCGGCAGGCCTTCACCTTTCACGGAAAGCGTTTCGTGGTTATGAAACGCGACAAGAACCGCATCGCCAGACTGCGGATCAGGCCGGTCGAGGCGACATGACGGCGGATATGACCCTGGTCATTGGCCATGGTCACCTCTCACCCCATCTTCCGGACTGAGCGCAGGAGAAATGGGGCTCAGAAGGGCGAGTTTCTGGTATCGTCCATCTCGGTATGGGAAATTTCCAGATGGGTTTTACGAGGCCGAATCGCACTCGGCTTGCAATTGTCCAGCTGGATCGCAGCGGTCGAGTCAGCCCCCTCGGTTCGCTTCGTTCCCATCGACAATGCAGTCGCCATGGCAAGCGAACAACTGATCCGCGACTATCCCCATGTGCAGATCATCTGGTGAGTTTAGTCACCACCTCACCTTTTCGCCCGGCGCCGCCGGCTCGATCGCCAGGGCGTGCAGCCCGGCCTTCAATTCGCCGGCGAGCAGATCGTTGACGGCGCGATGGCGTTCCAGCCGGCTCATGCCGGCAAAGGCGGGCGCGACGATGCGGACGCGAAAATGCGTTTCGCCGGTGCCGTCATAGACGGCGTGGTGGCCTGATTCCTCATGATGGTGCCCGGCGTGCAGGTGGCTTTCGTTGATGACAGCCAGCCGCTCCGGCGAAAATGTCTCTGTCAGTTTTTTTTCCATTGCCGTTTGTATGGACATTGCCGTTTTCCTTCACCAAATACACGGCGTCGCCGCCGGCCGATTTTCCGCCACCGATTTGGCGCCGCATTCCTCCGCGATTCAGCGGTTAGGGCGATCAATGCAAAAATGTCAATTCTTGTTTCGCATCGGCGAACGTCCCATAGATGGGGTGCGATGAAGGCTTATCCCAAATATTTCGAGAAAATCCGCATCCGTCCCGAGAAGGACGCGGAGCTGAAGTCGCGCGCGCCGGTCTGCCAATGGGATGGCTGCAAGGAGCCGGGCACCCACAAGGCGCCGGTCGGCCGGATGAAGGAGGGTGAGTATTTCCGCTTCTGCTTCGACCATGTGCGCGAATACAACAAGGGCTTCAACTATTTCTCCGGCGTCTCCGACAATGAGATCGCCCGCTTCCAGAAGGAGGCGATGACCGGACACCGCCCGACCTGGAAGATGGGCGCCAGCGCCAGCACGCGCTCGGCCCCCGATTTCGCCCAGCAACGATCCGGCCGCGCCGGCTACCACAACCGCATGCGCGATCCGTTCAACCTGTTCAACGAGGCGCGGGACCGTAGCGCCCCGAAGGAGCGCAAGGCCAAGCCCCTTGAGGCCAAGGCGCTGGAAACGCTTGGCCTTGACGTAAAGGCGACTGGCAAGGACATCAAGGCGCGCTATAAAGAACTGGTGAAACGCCACCATCCCGACGCCAACGGTGGCGACAGAGGTTCGGAAGACCGGTTCCGCGACGTGCTTCAGGCCTACCGCGTGCTCAAGCAAGCGGGCCTGTGCTAGGTCATAGGGACCGAGGCATTTTTCCAACTATCATCGGGTTGGAAAAGGTTTTAAGACCGCCCCCGGACAAAAGTGGATTGCCGGCGAAGCGCATCGCCTCGCCCGTGGAGACGTTGAGACGTTATGAACAAGGTCGAACGTGACATCGCCAACCTGCCCGACACAACGGTGTCGGTGAAGGACAAATTCGGCTTCGATTCCAAGATGGTCGTACCTGCCTATTCGGTGGCGACCGAGCATGTGCCCGACATCGATCCGGATTATCTGTTCGACAAGCACACAACCATGGCGATCCTCGCCGGGTTCGCCTTCAACCGCCGCGTCATGGTTTCCGGCTATCACGGCACCGGCAAATCAACCCATATCGAACAGGTAGCCGCCCGGCTGAACTGGCCGATGGTGCGCGTCAATCTCGACAGCCATGTCAGCCGTATCGACCTCGTCGGCAAGGACGCAATCGTCGTGCAGGAAGGCATGCAGGTCACGGAATTCCGCGACGGCATCCTGCCCTGGGCCTACCAGCACAATGTCGCGCTCTGCTTCGACGAGTATGACGCCGGCCGTCCCGACGTGATGTTCGTCATCCAGCGCGTGCTGGAATCGTCGGGCCGCCTGACCCTGCTCGACCAGAGCCGCGTCATCCGCCCGCATCCGGCCTTCCGCCTGTTCGCCACCGCCAACACGGTCGGCCTCGGCGACACCACCGGTCTCTACCACGGCACCCAGCAGATCAACCAGGCGCAGATGGATCGCTGGTCGATCGTCACCACGCTGAACTACCTGCCGCACGACAACGAGGTCGCCATCGTTCTGGCCAAGGCCAAGCATTACCGCGACGCCAAGGGCAAGGAGATCGTCAACAAGATGGTGCGCGTCGCCGACATGACGCGTTCGGCCTTCGTCAATGGCGACCTGTCGACGGTGATGAGCCCGCGCACCGTCATCACCTGGGCCGAGAACGCCGAGATCTTCGGCGATGTCGGCATGGCCTTCCGGCTGACCTTCCTGAACAAGTGCGACGAGCTGGAGCGTTCGGTGGTGGCCGAGTTCTATCAGCGCGCCTTTGGCGAGGACCTGCCCGAGAGCGCCGCCAACGTGGTGCTGGGATAACAAGAGCGCCATGGCCGGAGCCGGCGACAACACGCGCAACAAATCGAAAACGGGGCAGGAAGCCGACAGCTTCAAGCGCTCGCTAACGGTCTGCATGCGCGCCATCTCCGGCGACAAGGAGATGGAGGTCGGTTTCGCCAAGGACCGGCCGGCGCTGGCCGGCAGCCGCGCGCGGCTGCCCGAACTGCCGAAGAAGCCTTCCCGAACCGATATCGCGGTCACCCGCGGGCTCGGCGATTCCATGGCGCTCAAGCGCGCCTGCCATGACGCCCGCATCCATCTGAAGCTGGCGCCGGAAGGCAAGCAGGCGCGTGCCGTTTATGACGCCGTCGAACAGGCGCGCGTCGAGGCAATCGGCTCGCGCATGATGACGGGCATCGCCGACAACATCGGCTCGATGCTGGAAGACAAGTACACCAAGGCCAATCTCGTCGACATCCGCGACAGGGAAGACGCACCCGTCGAGGAAGCGCTGGCGCTGATGGTGCGCGAGAAGCTGACCGGTCGGCCCCCGCCGAAGAGTGGCGAACAACTGGTCGATCTGTGGCGTCCCTGGGTCGAGGACAAGGCCGGCGCCGATCTCGACGGGCTGGCCGACAAGCTCGACGATCAGCAGGCTTTTGCCCGCGTCGTACGCGACATGCTGGCGTCGATGGAGATGGCCGAGGAACTGGGCGACGACCAGGAAACCGAGGACAGCGAAGACAACGACGACAACCAGCCGCAGGGCGAGGAACAAAGCGAGGAAGGCGGCGAGGACGATTCGGGCGGAGAAGATTCTCAAGCCGACGACGCCGAGGCATCGGACGATGACCAGGACACGGCTGAATCCGAATCCGCCGACGCATCCTCGGAAGATTTGTCCGATGAGGACGATGCGGATGCCGAGACGCCGGGCGAGGCCCGGCGCAACGACAATCCCTTCGCCAATCTGCCGAAGGAGATCGACTACAAGGTCTTCACCACCGCCTTCGACGAGACGGTCGGGGCCGAGGAACTGTGCGACGAGGAGGAGCTGGATCGCCTGCGCGCCTTCCTCGACAAGCAGCTCTCCAATCTGCAGGGCGTCGTCGGCCGCCTTGCCAACCGCCTGCAACGCCGCCTGATGGCGCAGCAGAACCGTTCATGGGATTTCGATCTCGAGGAAGGTTACCTCGATCCGGCGCGGCTGGTGCGCGTCGTCATAGACCCGATGCAGCCGCTGTCGTTCAAGCAGGAGCGCGACACCAAGTTCCGTGACACGGTGGTGACGCTGGTGCTCGACAATTCCGGCTCGATGCGCGGCCGGCCGATCACGGTTGCGGCCACCTGCGCCGACATATTGGCGCGCACGCTGGAGCGCTGCGGCGTCTCGGTCGAGATCCTTGGCTTCACCACCCGCGCCTGGAAGGGCGGACAGGCGCGCGAGAAGTGGCTGAAGGATGGCAAGCCGCCTAATCCGGGCCGGCTGAACGATTTGCGCCATATCATCTACAAGTCCGCCGACCATCCGTGGCGACGCGCCCGCCGCAATCTCGGCCTGATGATGCGAGAGGGCCTGCTGAAGGAGAATATCGACGGCGAGGCGCTGATGTGGGCGCACCAGCGCCTCATGGGCAGGCCTGAACAACGCAAGATCCTGATGATGATCTCGGATGGCGCACCCGTCGATGATTCGACGCTGTCGGTAAACCCCGGCAACTACCTGGAGCGGCATCTGCGCGCCGTCATCGACCTGATCGAGACCCGCTCGCCGGTCGAACTGCTGGCCATCGGCATCGGCCACGATGTTACGCGCTATTATCGCCGCGCCGTCACCATCGTCGATGCCGAGGAGCTTGCCGGCGCCATGACCGAGCAGCTTGCCTCGCTGTTTGGCGAGGAGACAGCCAAGGAGACGCGACGCGGCGGCTTCAGGCGGGCTGGATGACCACACTGGCGGCTGTGCTGAATTCCGCTCGATTTCTATCCGTTCGATGTTCGATGGCGATTTTTCTGGTGCTTTTCGCGCTACTGTTCGGCTTGCCTGGGCAGGCCGTCGAACGCAATTTTGTCGAACCCATCGAAATCGCCGCCCGCCCGATCGCCCAGTTCCATATCGGCCACGACGATACCCGGTTCGGGCCGCTGGAATTCGTCGGCGGACTGGAGATGACATCGACCGCACGCGATCTGGGCGCACTGTCGGCCTTCCGTTTCCTCAAGCCGGGCAGCGATTTCATCGGCGTTGCCGACACCGGTTTCTGGTTCTTTGGCAGCATCGTCCATGATGCGCAGAAGCGTCCGTCTGGCGTGACGAACTTCACCATGCAGCAGATGGTCGGCAAGGATGGCCAGCTCATCGACCGCAAATGGGAAGTTGATGCGGAGGGGCTGGACGTCCGGGATGGCGTCGCCACGGTCGGCTTCGAGCGCAACCACCGCATCGCGCAGTTCAGGATCGACCCGAACGACATGAAGGCCCCTTTCCGGGAGCTCGATTTCCTCGTGCCGGCCAACGAACTGCGCCAGAACCGGGGTTTCGAGACAGTCACCCATTCGACGCCGGAAAGCCGACACAACGGCAGTCTGGTCGTCGTGTCGGAAAAGAGCCTCGACAGGGCCGGCAATATTTTCGCGGCCATCATCGAGGGTCCGGGCAAGGGCATCTTCACCGTCAAGCGCAACGGCGAGTTCGACATCACCGACGGCGCCTTCCTGCCGGGCGGCGACCTCCTGCTGCTGGAACGTTCCTTCTCCATCGCCTCGGGCGTGCGGATGCGGCTTCGCCGCATTGATGGCGCCAGCATCGCCAAGGGCAAGGTGGCCGACGGCCCGGTGCTGCTGGAAGCCGACATGAGCTACCAGATCGACAATATGGAAGGCATGGACGTATGGGCCCGCGACGACGGAGCCTTGATGGTGTCGCTGATGTCCGACGACAACCATTCGATCCTGCAGCGCAACCTTTATCTCGAGTTCATCCTGCATCAGGATTGAACAGCCGGGGCCAAACGCCCTCTTCCTGCACGTTCTGTTTCAACTGTCGGCATCGGGCCGGCCCAAACGTCCTTGGGACATGCTTCGGCTCAACCGGCAACCCGTTGCCGGCACGAGACGTTCCGCATCCGAACAGCCGGAAGGAGAAAACAATGCTCAAGGACAAAACCTCGACCGCCATCGTCGCGGTCTCCGACATCGCCCGCGCGACAGCGTTCTATCGCGACGTGCTCGGCCTCGAGATCACCGACGACAGCATGGGTGAAGTGGTGGTTTTCCGCACCGGCGACACCTCGCTCGTCGTCTATCGTTCGGAATTCGCCGGCACCAACAAGGCCAATGCCGTGGTCTGGGACGTCGGTGACGAGATCGACACCATCGTCGCCGACCTCGCCGCGAAAGGCGTCACCTTCGAACACTATGACGGCATTGAATTGCAGGGCGACATCCATGTCGCCGGCAAGATGAAGATGGTCTGGTTCAAGGATCCCGACGGCAACATATTGCACTTGAACAATATGTGACGCTTGGCCTCTCAGCCGCCCTTGGTCGCCAGCCAGATGATATGACGCGCGCCGCGTTTGCCGGTGGCGCGCACCTTGACCTCTTCGACCGAAAAGCCGGCGCGGATCAGCCGGCGGGTGAAGCCGGCATCGGGCGCCGAGGACCAGACGGCGAGAATACCGCCAGCGGTCAGCGCGGCGTGCGCCTTGCCCAGCCCGGCAAGGTCGTAAAGACGATCGTTCTCACGCCGGGTCAGCCCCTCGGGGCCGTTGTCCACATCAAGGAGGATGGCGTCATAGCTGGCTTTCGCCTGCGCGATTACAGCGCCGACGTCGGTCTCAATGATCGAAACACGCGGATCGTCCAGGCAGCCGGCGAAGATTTCCGCCATCGGCCCACGCGCCCATGACACCACCGCCGGCACCAGTTCGGCCACCGCGACGTGCGCATCGGCGGAAAGCCCGGTTAGCGCGGCGCGCAGCGTAAAACCCATGCCGAGACCACCAATGAGAAAACTGGCCTGCTTGCGTGAGCCGACCCTCTGGCACGCCAGGCTGGCAAGCGCCTCCTCGGAACCGCTCAGCCGGCTGTTCATCAGTTCGGTGGCGCCGAGCATGATGGAGAATTCGCTGCCGCGCCGCTTCAGCCGCAGGTCGCCGCCGCCATCGGGCATTTCGGCCCTGTCGAGCTGGATCCACGGGATCAAGCGGTGACCGTCTTCTGGCTCCAGCGGGCGGCGATGAGCCGGTAGGGAATCAGCGCGAAGACGGCGATGATCAGCTTGACAGAAAGGTCGCCGAGCGCCCAGGACACCCAGCGCATCGTCTCGATCGGCAGCACACCCAGCAGCGGCGCGGTCTCCAGCGCGAAGGCATCGTTCGGGCCGGAAAAGGCGAAGGCGGCGGAAAAGGCCACCGAGAAGAACACCACGGTGTCGACGACCGAGCCGGCCAGCGTGCCGAAGATCGGCGCCCGCCACCAGCTCTGCCGGCGCAGCCAGTTGAACACCGTCACGTCAAGAAGCTGTGCGGTGAGAAACGCCGCGCCCGACGCAGCTGCGATGCGCACCAGCCGGTCGGCCGCCGTCTGGAACTCGATCAGGCCGGCGCGGAACAGCAGCGGCGGCATGACGATCGAACACACGACAGCCGTCATGAAGCCAACAAAGACAATCCGGCGCGCCACCGCGGGCCCGTAGCGGCGATTGGCGAGGTCGGTCACCAGGAAGGCGAAGGGATAGGTGAAGGCGCCCCATGTCAAAATGTCGGCGAGCGAAAGCCCGCCGACGGTTCCCTGCACGGGAAACTGCACGAGAATGTTGGACGCCACCACGACAAGCGCCATGGCGGCCACGAAGGGCAGGTAACGGGAAAAGAAGTTCATTTTTTTATCCTGGGTAATGGAACCAGCGGAGCGAAATCATGCTCCAGGAAAGGCGGTCGTCCCCCGCCTTGAACGGATCAGGCTGCCGGCTGCTCGGCCGGCTGGTCAGCCTGCTTCTTGGCGATCTGCTTCTTCAGCAGGCGCGCCTTCTGCGACAGCTCGGCCACATCGGCCTTGGCCAGGAAAGCGTCGAGACCGCCGCGATGCTCGACCGAACGCAGCGCGTTGGCGGAGATACGCAGGCGCACATTCTGGTTCAGCGCTTCCGAGATCAGCGTCACATTGACGAGATTCGGCAGGAAGCGACGCTTGGTCTTGTTGTTGGCGTGGCTCACATTGTTGCCGGTCAGAACGGCTTTGCCGGTGAGTTCGCAGGCGCGTGACATGATGCTAACCTTCAATAACTGTCGAACCAAACTTCGTGCCCGCGCCGGTCGGCGCGCGGTCTTCCTGAAGCGGCCCATGGAAAAGTTGGCGTTCCATAGGGGCATTTGGCCAAGGCGTCAAGCCGGCGAATGCCGCGCGGCGCGCTGCAAAGGCCTGCGTATCCACATTAATGCCGGATTTGGCCGGTTGAAACAAGGCGATGGGACATATCGCAATCCCCTGCGGCTTGCGGAAAGATAAGGAAATCCGGGCATGGCAGGGCTGGCGAACCTCCTTCTCGCGGCGCTCGTGGTCACGGTGCCGGCGACAGGCAAGCAAGGCGACTATTCGTTCACCGGCGATTATTCGATCACCTTCCTCGGTCTGCCGGTGGCAAGCTCCACCTTCAACAGTACGTTCAAGGACGGAGCTTATTCGGTGAAGGGCGCCTTTTCGGCCTCCGGGCTGGCGCGCCTCTTCGACGATACCAAGGGTTCGATCAGCTCGTCCGGCCGCATCGAGGGCGACGATATCAGGCCGAGCCGGTTCCACAGCTCCTATACGTCGGGGAAGAAGGCATCCACCATCGACGTCCGCTTCCAGGGCGGCAATGTCGTCAGTACCGAGGTGACGCCGAAGCCGAAGAAGCGCGGCAGCGACTGGCTGCCGATTGGCGCGGCGGACCTCAAGGGGGTGGTCGATCCGATTACCGCCACCGTCATCAGCGCCGAAAGCCTGGAAAAGGTCTGCGGCCGCACGGTGAAGCTCTACGACAGCGAAATGCGCGCCAATTTGAAGCTGACGCATGATTCCACCGGCTCCATTTCCGTCCAGGGCTATGAGGGGCCGACTGTCACCTGCTCCATGCGCTTCGAACCGGTGTCGGGTTACCGCAAGGGCCGCAAGGCGCTGGAATTCCTGCGCAACAAAAGCCGCATCATGGTGACGTTTGCGCCTCTGGGGCAAACCGGCGTATATGCGCCCATCTACGCCACCGTCGGAACCCAGATCGGTACCATCACCATCCGCGCAAGGCGTTTTGAAGTGACGAAATAGGCGCACTGCGGCGCCGTCGGGAAAGCCCGGCGAATATCTTGGGGGAGATATGGGGCGCGCGACACTGATCGGCTTCTCGGCAGTCGCCATGTGGGCGCTGCTGGCGCTTCTCACCGACGCGTCCGGTTCGGTGCCGCCCTTCCTGCTGTCGGCGATGACCTTCGCCATCGGCACCTGCGTCGGGCTGGCCGCGCGGCTGTTCATGGCTCGTCCTGACCGGCCGGTGAAAATCCCGCCTCAGGTCTGGCTGATCGGCATTGCCGGTCTGTTCGGCTATCATTTCTTCTACTTCACCGCTCTGCGGAACGCACCGGCGGTCGAAGCCAGTCTCATCGCCTATCTCTGGCCGCTGCTGATTGTTCTGGGATCGGCGCTGATGCCGGGCGAGCGGCTGGCCTGGAACCATGTCGCCGGCGCGCTGCTGGGGCTGGCCGGCACCGTCCTGATCGTCACCAAGGGCAGTGGCCTTTCCTTCGAGGCCAACTACGCCTTTGGATATGCCATGGCCGCGGTATGCGCGCTTTTATGGTCCGCCTATTCGCTGCTGTCGCGCCGGTTTCCATCGGTGCCGACCACAATCGTCACCTGGTTCTGCGCCGCCACGGCGATCCTGTCGCTGTTTTGCCATCTTGCGCTTGAGCAGACCGTGCTGCCGGCGACGCCGGGGCAATGGCTGGCCGTGCTTGGCCTCGGCCTGATGCCGGTGGGCGCCGCCTTCTATGCCTGGGATATCGGCGTCAAGCGCGGCAACATCCAGGTGCTCGGGGCGGCAAGCTATGCCGCGCCCTTGCTGTCGACGCTGGTGCTGATCGCCACCGGCTTCGCCGAGCCGTCCCTGCGCATTCTCGCTGCCTGCCTGCTCATCACCGGCGGCGCCGTGCTGGCGGCAAAATCGCTTCTGTTTCGCCGCCGCGCCTCGGCTCAAACCGGAGCAAGCGCCTGATGCTGTTCCCCGGAGGGATTGAGGCCACTCCCAACGCAACGCTGCTATTCTCGGTCGCGGCGGCCATAATCTACCTGCTCACGGTCGATATGGGACCGACATTGTCCCGCACCGCGGTGAAGACCCTGTCGATCCTGCTCCTGGCCGGCCTCGCCATCACGCAGGACGCGCCGTGGCTGCTGCTCCTGGCGCTGCTGCTCAGCGCGGCGGGCGATGCATTCCTGTCGCGCGACGGCGAACTGCCCTTCATGGCCGGGCTGGTCAGTTTCCTGGCCGCCCATCTCGCCTATATCGTGCTGTTCCTCGGCAATGGCGAAGGCCTGGGGCTGCTTGCCGGCGAGCCCTGGCGGGCCGCGCTGGCATTGCTGCTCGTCCTTTTCGCCGTGGCCATGCTTTTCGCGCTCTGGCGGCCGGTCGGCAGCGATCTGCGTCCGCCGGTGGCGATCTATATGGTTGCGCTTCTGGCGATGGCGCTGGCGGCGCTCACCATGCGCTTGCCGCTGGTCGTCTGCGGCGCGCTCCTGTTCATGGCGTCCGACGCCATGCTGGCATGGGAAAAGTTCGTCGCCCGCCCGCAGGCGTCCTACCGCCCGCTGATGCGCCGCGCCGTGTGGATCACCTACTATGGCGCCCAGTTGGCGATCGTTCTGGCTTTTGTCCTGGCTTAAAGCCCGAACTCAGAAATTGTCCTTGCGCTTTCGGATCTCAGCGAACACCTCGTCGTTCGAAGCATCTTCCATGCCGAGGTTCTTGCGGATGGCCGGATCGGCCCAGCGCAGAAACGGATTGGTCGCCAGTTCTTCGCCGATCGTCGTCGGCAGCGTCGGCCGGTCCTCTGCCCGCAGCGCCTCGATCTTCTTGACGCGTTCCTGCAAAAGCACATTGCCGGGATCGATGGTGAGGGCAAAGCGCGCGTTGGCCAGCGTATATTCATGACCGCAATAGACGACGGTATCCGGCGGCAGTTCGGAGAGCTTCTTCAGCGATTCGTACATGACCTCGGGCGGCTTTTCGAAAAGCCTGCCGCAGCCCAGTGCAAACAGCGTGTCGGCGGTGAAAACCACCTTCGACTGCGGGAAATAATAGGATACGTGGCCGGCGGTGTGGCCCGGCGTCTCGATCACCTCGACCTCCTCATTGCCGAAGGCAAGTGTCGATCCCTCGACGACCGTGTCGTCAATGCCGGGAATCTTCTCCTGCTCCGCCCGCGGCCCGATGATCTTGAGGCCAAAGCGATCCTTCAGCGCGAGATTGGCCTCGACATGGTCCGCATGGTGATGCGTCGTCAAGATCAGCCCCGGTGTCCAGCCGGTGCGCTCGATGGCCGCAAGGATCGGCGCCTCTTCCGGCGCATCGATCAGCGCCGTCTCGCCGGTCTCGGAATCGTGCACAAGCACGCCGAAATTGTCGCTGCGGCACATGAACTGCTCGACCTGGATCGCCATCGTCTTTTTCTCCTTTTTCTGCCGCAGAGATAGGGCGCGCCACGCCCGCTGTCATCCCGTCTTCGCCTTATAAGGCCAAGGTCATTCAACTTTGCCGCATCATGGGTTAGCGTCCGCCGCATGCATTCGGACATTGTCGATCTCCGTTCCTTCTATGCGAGCCCGCTCGGCAGTCTTGCCGAGCGCTCGATCACCATGGCGCTGTCCTCGATCTGGGCGAATGTGCCGAACGAGCGGCTGGTCGGTCTCGGCTACACCCTGCCCTGGCTCGAGCGCTTCGGCGCCGATGCCGAACGCGCGCTGGCCTTCATGCCGGCGACGCAGGGCGCCGTGGTATGGCCGGCGACCGGGCCGGTGGCGACCGCGCTGGTCTTCGACGAGGAACTGCCGCTGGTTGACGCCTCGATCGATCGAATGCTGCTCGTCCACTCCCTGGAGCACGCCGAAAACCCGCGTGAGACGCTCAACGAAATCTGGCGCGTGCTGTCGCCGGCCGGGCGCGTCGTCATCGTCGTGCCGAACCGACGCGGCGTCTGGGCGCGTTTCGAACACACGCCGTTCGGCACCGGCAGGCCGTTTTCACGCGGCCAGCTCACCGAACTGCTGCGCGACGCTAACTTCACGCCCGCCGCCTGGTCGGACGCGCTCTATTTCCCGCCGTCCCAACGCCGCTTCATGATGCGCTTCCAGGGCGTTCTGGAGCGCATGGGCCGCCGCGCCTGGCCGATCTTCTCCGGCGTCATCGTCGTCGAGGCTCAGAAACGGCTCTATCAGGGCGTGCCCGTGGCGCAGCGCGCCTCCCGGCGCGTCTTCGTACCGGTGTTGTCGCCGCAGGGCGCCACCGGCATGGGGCGTCAGGGCCGCAAGCACGCAGCATGCCGGAGCCAAGGCTGAAATGAGCGACGAAAACAGCGTGGCGGTCGAGGCCAGCAGCCTGCGCGAACAGGTTTCCGCCGTCCGGCAGGCGCTGGCGGCGTCACCGGTGCGCAAGCCGCTTTACTGGGCGGCGGCGGGCATCTTCGCCGTCATCATCGCCACGTCGTTCGGACAAATCCTGCTCAACCGCTGGAACCAGCCCTTCTACGACGCCATCCAGCGGCGCGACCTGCAGGGCTTCCTGCATCAGCTGATGGTCTTCGCCATGATTGCCGGCGGCCTTTTGCTGCTCAACATCGCCCAGCAATGGCTGAACCAGCGGCTGCGGCTTCGCTTGCGCGAAACGCTGACGCTCGACCTGATCGACCAATGGATGCGGCCAAACCGCGCCTTCCGCCTGACCCATGCGGGCGTCATCGGCGTCAATCCCGACCAGCGGATGCAGCAGGACGCCGGCCATCTTTCCGATCTGACCACCGATCTGGGCGTCGGCTTGCTGCAGGCCTGCATCCTGCTCGCCTCCTTCGTCGGCGTCCTGTGGACGCTGTCTTCCGGTTTCGCCTTCCACATCGGCGACCGCACGATCGCCATTCCCGGCTATATGGTCTGGGCAGCGTTCCTGTATGCCGGTCTCGCCTCGCTGATCAGCTGGCTGGTCGGGCGGCCGCTCATTCAGCTCAACAGCGACCGCTATGCGCGCGAGGCCGAACTGCGCCACTCCATGGTGCGGGTCAACGAACACATCGACGCCATCGCGCTCGCCCGCGGCGAGGCCGACGAGAAGCGGCGGCTGGAAACCGACCTTGGCGCGGTCCTGGCTGCGATGCTGCGCATCTACGGCGCGCAGATCAATCTCGGCTGGGTCACCGACACCTATGGCTGGATCACCGTCGTGGCGCCGATACTGGTCGCCTCGCCGGTCTATTTCGCCGGCGATCTGAGCTTCGGCGGGCTGATGATGGCGGTCGGCGCCTTCAACCAGGTGCATTCCTCGCTGCGCTGGTTCGTCAACAACATTGGCGGCATCGCCGACTGGCGCGCGACGCTGATGCGCGTCGCCGATTTCCGTATGGCGCTTACCGAGACAGACAGCCTGTATGGCGATGAAGAGCGCATCGAGATCGTGGCGAACAAGGACGACGCGCTGACCTTCGACGGGCTCGAAATCGTCGCGCCGACCGGCTGCATCAGGCTGAACGAGCCGAAGACCCGCATCGAGGCCGGCGAGCGCGTGCTGGTCACCGGCGATCCCGGCTCGGGCAAGACGCTGCTGTTCCGCACCGTGGCCGGCCTGTGGCCATGGGGCAAGGGGCGCATCGGCCTGCCTGCCGGGGAAACGCCGATGTTCATTTCCCGCACGCCCTATTTTTCACCCGGTACCCTGCGCGAAGTGCTGAATCGGTCCGGCAAGGCCGAAAAGATCGACGACGCGGCGATGAAGAAGGCGCTGGCCGCGGTCGGTCTCGACCGGCTTTCCGCCTGGCTCGACCGCAGCGCCCGCTGGGAACACGAACTGAGCGACGACGAGCAACGCCTCCTCGCCTTCGCCCGGCTTGTCCTGCATAAACCGGCCTGGGTCATCATTGACGAGGCGCTGGATACGTTCGACGGCACCCAGACAAAGCAGCTGCTCGCCGCCATCGAAAGGAACCTGCCCAAATCGGCAGTCGTCAACATCGGGCGCAGCCAGCGCAACTACGAATTCTTTCCGAGAACGCTGGATATCGTCAAGGACACGGCGGGTCCGGCGCTGAAACCGCCGCATGTCCGTCCGGGCGCCATCGAGCCGCCGCCCAAAACGGTCAAGAAGCGTAAAAGATAGAAAACACCCCCAATACGGTTCGAGGGTATTGGCTAGGCGACCGCCGGATCAGATCCAGCGCCAATATCGTCGATGTCGTACGGCGTCATCTGGTAAACCTGGTTGATCCAGTTGCCGAACAGAAGATGGGCATGCGAGCGCCAGCGGTTGAGCGGCGGGTTGGTCGGATCGTCACTTGGATAATACTCATGCGGCACCGCGATCTCGACACCGGCCGCCACGTCGCGGTCGTATTCCTCCTTGAGCGAGGTGGAGTCGTACTCGATGTGGTTGAACATATAGAGCCGGTTGCCTGCCTTTTCGGCGAGCATGCAGGGGCCGGTCTCCTCCGAATCCATCAAAAGATCGATGCCCCTTCCGGCTGGAAGGTCGGCGCCGCGCACTTCCGTCCAGCGCGAGACCGGAATGGCGAAATCGTCGGAAAACCCGGCCAGATAAGGTGAGGCCGGCGCGTGGTTGTGATGCCGGTAAACACCGAAGGCCTTCTTTGCCAGCGTGTGCTTCGGGATACCGTGGAAATGCCAGGCGGCGGCCATGGCGCCCCAACAGATGAAGAACGACGAAAGGACGTTCGTTGTCGTCCAGTCGAAAATGCGCGTCAGCTCGTCCCAGTAGGTCACGTCTTCGAAGGGCAGCAGTTCGATCGGCGCGCCGGTCACGATGAAGCCGTCGAACTTGCGGTGCTTCACCTCGTCCCAGGTCTGGTAGAAGCTGATGAGATGATCCGCCGAAGTGTTCCTGGCCTTGTGGTTGCCGATGCGCACCAGCGTCAGTTCCACCTGCAGCGGGCTGGCGCCGATCAGCCGGGCGATCTGCGTCTCGGTGCGAACCTTGTTGGGCATCAGGTTCAACAGGCCGATCTGCAGGGGCCTTATATCCTGACGCAACGCCGTCTTTTCGTCCATGACGGAGACGCCTTCATGCGTCAACACTTCCCGGGCGGGAAGCTGATTGGGGATTTTGATCGGCATGAGCGGGCACTCCAACAAAAAGACCGGCGGCGAAATCGCGACCGGCCCCAGAGGATTTTGTGCTCCACGGTCCTTTAGCGATTTTTTTTACGTGGCTGCAAGCCGACCGGCCAAATCACCACGGGACTCCCCCTATTTAGAACCGGTGTGACTTGACGTCAATGATTCTCAACCGGCCGCCGCAGGAGCCGTCGCTCTCGACATTGAACCCGCCCGCCTGTATTCCCGCTGCGGCCCCGGCATGGAGCCCTGAACGGATACTTGTGATGGATCAGGCACAGGAAAAGATACGCCCCACCCCCCGCGCGGGGATCATGGACATTGACGCCTATGTGCCGGGCAAGAGCACCGCGCCGACGGGCGTGAAGCTGCACAAGCTGTCGTCGAACGAGAATCCGCTCGGCGCTTCCGAAAAAGCCATCGAGGCCGCCCGCGACGTGGCCGGACGGCTTGAGCGCTATCCGGACGGCTCGTCCCTGAAACTCAGGCAGGCGATCGCCGACACGCATGGGCTGAACCTCGCCAACGTGCTCGCCTTCAATGGCTCCGACGAAATCCTCGCGCTTCTGGCCCGCATTTATCTCGAGCCCGGCGACGAGGGCATCTACAGCGAGCACGGTTTCCTCGCCTACCCGATTTACATCCGGAGCACCGGGGCGACGGCCGTAGTCGCCAAGGAGAAGGACGAGCGGACCGACGTCGACGCCATATTGGCGGCTGTCACCCCGCGCACCAGGATCATCTTCCTCGCCAATCCGAACAACCCGACCGGCACCTACCTGCCGTTCGAGGAAGTGCGCCGCCTGCACGCGGGACTTCCGAAGAACGTCCTTCTGGTGCTGGACGCGGCCTACGCCGAATTTGTCCGCCGTAACGACTATGAGGCGGGCGTCGAACTGGTCGCCGGCAACGAGAATGTCGTCATGACCCGCACCTTCTCGAAGGTTCACGGCCTCGGCGGCGCTCGCATCGGCTGGTGCTACGCGCCTGCCTCCATCGTCGCCGCCGTCGAGCGGGTGCGTGATCCATTCAACGTCAACGCCATGGCCATCGAGGCAGGCGCCGCCGCGATGCGAGACCGCGCTCATGTCGAGAAAAGCGTCGCGCATAACGGCGAATGGCTGGATTGGCTGACGGTGGAACTGACGCAGATCGGCCTGCGCGTGACGCCCAGCGTCTGCAACTTCATCCTGATCCATTTTCCGGACGACGCGGCGCATTCGGCGGCAAAGGCCGACGATTATCTGACGGCACGCGGCTTCATCCTGCGCCGTGTCGCCGGCTACGGCTTCCCCAATGCGTTGCGCATGACCATCGGCACCGAAGAAGCGAACCGCGGCGTCGTGGCCGCGCTGTCCGCATTCCTGAAAAGCTGAGACCATGTCTGAACCGCTTTTTAACAAGATCGCGCTGGTCGGCATCGGCCTCATCGGCTCTTCGCTGGCGCGGGTCATCCGCCGCGAACATCTCGCCGGCCACCTCGCCATCTCGACGCGCAGCCAAGCCACGCTGAAGCGGGCCGAGGAGCTTGGCCTCGGCGACAGCTACACTACCGACGCACAACAGGCCGTGCGCGATGCCGATCTGGTGATCGTCTCGGTTCCGGTCGGCTCCTCCGGCCAGGTTGCGCAAGAGATTGCACCCAGCTTGAAAAGGGGAGCCATCCTCACCGATGTCGGCTCGACCAAGGGCTCGGTCATCGCCCAGATGCAGCCGCATGTGCCGCCGGGCGTGCATTTCATCCCCGGCCACCCGCTGGCGGGTACGGAAAAATCCGGCCCCGATGCCGGCTTCGCCGAGCTGTTCGAAAACCGCTGGTGCATCTTCACGCCGCTGCCCGATACCGATCCCGCCGCGCTGGAAAAACTGTCGGAATTCTGGCGCCGCTGCGGCTCCAACATCGACACGATGGACCCCCAGCACCACGACATGACGCTGGCGATCGTCTCGCATTTGCCGCACATCATCGCCTACAACATCGTCGGCACCGCCGACGATCTGGAATCGGTGACCAAATCCGAGGTCATCAAATATTCGGCGTCCGGCTTCCGCGACTTCACCCGCCTCGCCGCCTCCGACCCGACCATGTGGCGCGACGTCTGCCTGCATAACAAGGACGCGATCCTGGAGATGCTGGCGCGGTTTTCGGAAGACCTCGCCTCGCTGCAACGGGCGATCCGCTGGGGCGACGGCGAGAAGCTGTTCGACCTGTTCACCCGCACCCGCGCCGTCCGCCGTTCGATCATCGAGGCCGGGCAGGACATCGATGCCCCTGATTTCGGCCGCCAGGCGGTGGAGCATCCAGGCGGCAGTCGGCAATAGGCAGTCGGCAATCGAAATCCGACTGCCCACTGCCGATCTGCCGACTGCCTACTCCACCGGCTTGATCCGTCCGAGCGGAATGAAGCCGAGCGACGCCTTGCCCTTCACAACCTTGAGCGGCATCGACGTCTGGTTGCCCAGCATGGCGAGCGCCGCGAACCCCTGCCGGATTTCGCTATCCCTTTCCGGCATCGCCCTGGCGATGATGTCCGCGACCGCGTTCGGATTGCTGAGCTTGATCGTCAGATTGGCGTCGATCAGCCCCTCGGCATCGATCGAAACCGGTCCGGCGACGGTGATCCGCGCTTCGCCAGAGGACAGTTCGAGGTTGCGGAACTCGGCCGACTGACCTCTGAGGCTGCGGACCTTGCTGCGCAGCGCGGCGAGCCCGTTCTTGATCGTGGCGTCGGCGCTGCCGTCGAGCGGCGGCAACTCACGGCCCTTGATGGCCGCGGGATCGATCTGCAGGCCGTTGAAGGAACCCATATAGTCGAGATCCTCTCCGTTCGGCTGCACCTGGGCTTCCGCCGCGGTGGCGCTGAACAGCGAGACAGGCTCTCCCTCCTCCGGGTCGGTCTGGCCAGACAAGCCTTCGGCTGATGCCGCCAGTTCACCGGTGAGCGGCCAGGACAGCTTCGACTTGACCTGCAACCTGTCCCAGTCGAGCCAAAGCGGCGGCATTCCAGGGGCCGTCGTCCGCAAAGGCCCGGCAAGCTCGACATTGGGGAGAAAGAAATTCGCCAGGCTGGCCGAAGCATTGAGTCCGCCGGCCGAGGCCGCAACATTTCTGCCGTCGTCCTGATAGGCGAGGCTGTCGCAGGTGACAGAAAAGCGCAGCGGGAAGCCGCCGACCTGCAGGTTGACGCAATCGGCCTCGATGCCGTCCGCTTCCAGCGCGGCGATGGAGCGCGCGGTTTCCGTCCTCACCTTGTCCGCCGCCCAGAACCAGCCGGCGCTGTAGAGGCCGAACAGGACGGCCAGCGCCAGCACCAGCCATACGAGGCCGCGGCGGCGTCTGGGCCGATGCTCTTCACTTGACGTCATGCTGCGGCTCTCTTTAACCCGTTGGCTTTCGGCTCCGCTCGGGCGATCTCCCGATTCGGTAACATCCATTCTGTCACAGGCTCGGGCATATGGGCGATTTTTGGGTTTTTGGCTACGGCTCGCTGATCTGGCGGCCCGGCTTTGCCCATGTCGAAACGCAGCGCGCCCGGCTCTACGGCTACCGCCGTTCGCTCTGCGTCTATTCCTATGTCCATCGCGGCACGCCGGAAAGGCCGGGGCTTGTCCTGGGGCTCGACCGCGGCGGGTCCTGCGTCGGGCTGGCCTTTCGCGTGCCCGGCGACCTGCACGGCGAAGTCATGGCGTATCTGCGCGAACGCGAACTGGTCACCAGCGTCTATCTCGAACGCCGGCTGGCCGTGCGGCTCGAGACGGGTGCAAAGGTCGAGGCCACCGCCTATGTCGTCGACAGGGGTCACAAGCAATATGCAGGTGCTCTGGACGAAGCCGAGGCGGCATCCTTCGTCGGCGGGTCGGCCGGAAAATCCGGCCACAACGAAGACTATCTTTTCTCGACCATCGAACATCTGCAAGCTTTGGGAATCCGCGACCACTGGCTGGAGGCCGTCGCCGCGCGGCTCGCCAAATCGTGATCGGTTCGGCGACGAAACCGGCTCGATGTCTTTGAACTTTCGTCGCCAGAACCTAGGTTCTGGCTGGGCGGAATGATTCCCCGACAGGAGATTTATCGTGCAGAAACGTCGACTCGGTCGCACGGACCTTGAAATCGCGCCGCTGGTTTTCGGCGGCAACGTCTTCGGCTGGACCGCCGACGAGAAAACGTCGTTCGAACTTCTGGATCGCTTCGTCGACGCCGGGCTCAACACCATCGATACCGCCGATGCCTATTCCCGCTGGGTATCCGGCAACAAGGGCGGCGAATCCGAAGCCATCATCGGCAAATGGATGAAAAGCCGGGCCAACCGCGACAGCATCGTGGTCATCACAAAGGTCGGATCCGACATGGGACAGGGCAAGAAGGACCTGTCCGCATCCTACATCGAAAAAGCCGTCGAGGCCTCGCTCAAGCGCCTGCAGACCGATGTCATCGACCTTTATCTTTCCCATTGGCCTGATCCCACCGTTCCCCATGAGGAAACGCTCGGGGCCTATCAGAAGCTCATCGAGAAGGGCAAGGTTCGCCACATCGGCGCCTCGAACCTCGATGCCAGCCAGTTGCGGGCCGCGCTCGACGTGGCCAGATTGAGGGATTTACCGCGCTATGAGGTGCTGCAGCCCGAATACAACCTCTACGACCGCGCTTCGTATGACGGCGCGCTGCGCGACCTCTGCATGAAAGAGGACCTCGGCGTCATCACCTATTACAGCCTCGCCAGCGGCTTCCTCAGCGGCAAATACCGAACCGCCGCCGATCTCGGCAAGAGCGTGCGCGGCGGCGGCGTGAAGCGCTATCTCGACGTACGCGGCATGCGCATCCTGGCAGCCCTGGACGCCGTTGCGAAGCGCCGCAAGGCCGCACCCGCGGAAGTGGCGCTTGCCTGGATCATCGCACGGCCTGGCGTCACCGCGCCGATTGCCAGCGCCACCAGCGTCGAACAGGTGGAGAGCCTGGTGAAAGCCGCGTCTCTGGAACTTGATGCGGCCGATATCGAGGCGCTGGATTCGGCCAGCGCCTAAGCGTCTCGGCCTGCTCTGGCTCCACGCAGTTCCGCCAGCCGCTTGACGGCAGTTGGCGGCATTGGCGGTGCATTAGGTTCTTCGGCGGCCTCCAGAAGCAGCGCGTCGCAGGCGGCTTCCGTTTCGGAAATCAGCCGGTTCATGAATTCTTCCTTGTCCAGCCCGGCGGGGATGGCGGGCAGGAATCGCGCCTTGATGGTGCCCGGATAACGCAGGAACTTGCGGCGCGGCCAGTAGAGGCCGGCAACATGCGCAACCGGCACAACCGGCACGCCAAGCTGCGCATAAAGCTCGACGATGCCATATTTGTAGGCCGCCTCGTCTCCCGGCGCGCGGCGCGTCCCCTCGGGATAGATGATGAGCTGGCGCGGATTGCGCGCCATTTCTTGCCTCGTCGCCGAGACGACCGCCTTCAGCGCCCGCGAACGGCTGCCGCGATGGACCGGGATCATCCGCATCTTGAGAATGTACCAGCCGAAGAAAGGTATCCACGTCAGCTCGCGCTTGAGGATATAGAGCGGGTCGTCGAGATAGGGGAAGAAGGCGATCGCGTCCCAGAAAGACTGGTGTTTTGGAGCCAGGATGAACGACCCTTCCGGCAGGTTCTCCATGCCGGTGATATCGCTTTTCGTCCTGGCGACCTTCTCATAGAGCCACAGTGAGGTGCGCGACCAGAATTTCGGTACGAACCAGGCCCAGCTGCGCGGCGACAGGAAATAGTACGGCGTCCAGACGATCATCTGAACGATCAGATTGACGTAGAAGACGAAGTTGAAGGCCAGGGAGCGGATTTGGAGCATGCCGGGTGCCACGGTGAGACTGTGGCGTCGTACACCAAGCGCATGGCAAATGGAAAGGCTCACACGACCGTAGGATGGCGAAGACGGCGGATTAGTGAAGGTCAGTCTGCATCCCGGCGATGGCCACGCCATCCGCCGTCGGCTTGAGCGGCAGCACACCCCGCGCCAGCGCGACGAGGTATTTGTTGTATTCGGTGAACAGCACCCGCAGCGCTTCCGGCTTGGTCAGCCATTCGCCGTTGTCGAGGTTGGAGTTGACCACCGGATACGGCTCCAGCTTGGCGTGGCGCAAGAGCCGTCCCATCTCCAGCAGCGTGCGCGGCATGTGGTAGTTGTTGGTGACCAGGATGACGCTGCCATAGGCGTGGGTCTCGACCCATTTGGCGCTTTCCTCGGCATTGCCGATCGTGTCCAGCGCGGCGCGGTCGATGTCGACGCAGCAGGAGAACAACCGCCTGTCTCCGCCCGTCGCTTTCTGTAGCTGGCGGCGGCTTGCGGACGGGTGCACGCCTGAGATCAGCAGGCGTTCGCCCTTGCCCATGGCGAGCAGGTTCATGCCGGCATCAAGCCGCGATTGCCCGCCGGTCAGGACGATGATCGCATCCGCCTTCTGGGGATTGGCTGGAGTAACGAGGCGGCTGACATGGTTGGCGAACCAGCCGAAACCGATTGCAAACGCCAAAACCCCGGCCATGCATCCAAAAAGGACGGCGCGTACGACCGGCCATAACCGCAACGGCCGAGGCGTCGCCCTCGCCATTGAGGCCGCGTCAACCGTCCCGATCGATTCGCGCCCGTTCATCATCTCAAGATATGTCCTGGAACACAGCCGTTGGTAGTGTCCACGCGCATTTTCCGTTAAATTGTCTTTCCGTTCGTGATCTCCACAGTATGGTGCTAGCCTCCGTCCGTCTGGCGGACATCAAGGTCGCTCAGATAGGCGACGACAGTGACATGCGACGTCGCAGCCGTCAGAACGCCGATCAGACCGACCATGAGGATGACGCCGAGATACCCGGCCGAGCCGATGGCGAAATTTCCGAACAGCGCCGCGGCCTGGTCTGCCTGCGGCGTCGCCAGGTTGCGCGAGGCCCACCAGGAAAAAACCACGAACACCATGACGGCCGCGGCTCCGCCCGCGGCGGCGCCTTTCGTGCCGGTGACGAGGAAATGGCGCCGGAACTGGCGCGCGATGAAACGCGCTTCGGCGCCGACGAAATGCAGCACTTCAATGATATGGCCGTTGCCGGCCATGGCGCCGCGCGTCGCGAACACCACTGTCAGCACCGTGGCGACCAGCATCAGAGCAAGCACGGCTACGCCAATCGTTACCGTCGTGCGGGCCATGGCGACCAGACGATCCACCCAGGTGCGGTGATCGTCGAGCGCCGCGCCGGGAATCTTGCTGGCAAGGGCCGTGCGCAGCGCATCGAAGTTCGGTGGATTTGCTTGGTCGATGGTGACGATCACCAATCGCGGAACGGGCAGTTCGTCGATGTTCAGCCCGGTTCCCAGCCACGGTTCGAGCAGCCGGGCGGTCGCCTCGCGGTCGATGATCCGTGTTCCAGTCACGCCCGGCATACGGCTGGCCAGTTGCGCCGCTTCGCCGAGCGCCTTGTCCATGTCCAGCCCGTCCGCCGGCTTTATCTGGATCGTCGCCTCGCGGGAAATCTGGTTTTCCCACACCGAGGCCGTGTCGCGCACCAGCGTCACTGCGCCGAAAGCCAGGCACGACAGAAATGTCATGATGGCGATGACGCTGACCAGCGCCCGCCCGGCAATGTTCTGCTCCGGTACGATGGGCGCCGTACGGCGCTGCATACGGGGCTGCGGCTCGGCATTGCCGGCGGCTTCATCTTCAAGCGGTTCGGTAAAAAGCTCAGTCATAGATGTCGAGCCTGCCGTCAGCGAGGATGAGGCGGCGCGCGTCCACCTGTTCCATCAGGCCGAGATCGTGGGTGGCGATCACCACCGCCGTTCCCAGCCGGTTCAATTCTATGAACAGCCGCAGCAGCCGGCGGGCGAGCTGTGGATCGACATTGCCGGTCGGTTCGTCGGCCAGCAGGATTTCCGGCTGCTCGATCAGGGCGCGGGCTATTGCCGTGCGCTGCTTTTCCCCGCCGGAAAGAACCGGCGGCAGCACATGCATGCGCTCGCCCAGCCCCACCCATTTCAGCAGTTCGGTGACGTCCGTGCGGTAGCTGGATTCCTCGCGCCCGCGCACCCGCAGCGGCAGGGCGACATTTTCGTATGTCGTCATGTGGTCGAGCAGGCGGAAATCCTGGAACACGACGCCGATGCGCCGCCTGAGATAGGGCAGTTCGGCCCGTGTGATGCGCGACCTGTCCTTGCCGAATACGGTGATCAGGCCGCGCGTCGGCTTCAGCGACATGAACAGAAGGCGCAGCAATGTCGTCTTGCCGGCGCCGGAGGGACCGCTGAGGAACTGGAATGAGCGCTCCGGTATCTGCAGGGAGATGTCGCGGAGGATTTCCGGACCCATGCCATAACGGAGGCCGACATTTTCGAAGCGGATCACGTTCGGCGGCCTGAAATTCTAGGATCAATTCTAAAGAGCAGAAAGCTGCCCATTTCTTCGAAACGACCATCGGCCGCCATGGTTAACGAACGATTAAGGGTATCCGGTTTTCGGGTCGTCAAACAGGCCTCGGTGGTGAAGCGTTAACCATTACGGTTTACGCAAAAGAAACGGAGAACGAAAAGGGCCAGCATGGCTGACAGGCAGAGCGCACGCCCGGTTTCCGGCGAAATCATGACGGCGTTGAAGGATCCGCCTGCGGCAGCGGCATATGTTCCACCGGCCGCGGCAGGGGACGTCGTCGATGCGGACTACGAAGTGCTGCCGCGCTTCGGCCGCCGCGATAATCCGCGAAACGGACCCGATGGCCTTTCCGCGTCCGCTGACAATGTTGCCGCCGCGCAGGGAATGGACATGCTGCGCAAGCCCGATGCGGCATCCGCGCCATCCACACCGGGCCGACGCGGCGGACCGATCTTCTGGACGGCAGGCGCCTGTGCCGTCTTCGCCGCTTTCTGGATTTCCGGCGGCCACGTGCTGTTGCGCGGCGCGGCCGCCTCGCTGGCGCAGGACCCGCCAGCGGTCCTCAACCTCACCTCGATCACGTCACGGGTCGATACATCCGGCGCAAACCCCGTGCTTTTCGTCGATGGCGAGGCCGGAAACGACGGTGCGGAGGCCTCGGCCCTGCCGCCGCTCGAAATCCACGTCACCGGAAAGGACGGCACCATCACCCGTTACCGTCTGGGCACATCGGGCCGCTTGCTCGCATCGGGGGAAAGATTCGCCTTTTCCAGCCGGCTGGAGGTGCCTAAGAATGGAGTAAAGAACGTCTCCGTGGCGTTCGCACGATAAACGGATTGTCGGGAGCCCGAATGCCAGTCGTCCGCGACAAGGATATCGAAGTGCTTTTTTCGGCGTCGGCGATAGCCCGGCGCAATCTGGAACTGGCCAAGGACATCGCCGGCCACGATTATCACGACCTGCTCGTCATCTCGGTGCTGAAAGGTTCGTTCGTCTTCGCCGCCGATCTCATCCGCGCCATGCACGATGTCGGCCTGTCGCCTGAGGTCGAGTTCATCTTCATTTCAAGCTATGGCGCCGGCACCACGTCAGGTGAGGTGAAGGTCCTGCGCGACATCGACAATGATGTTGCCGGACGCGACGTGCTTTTGATCGACGACATTCTGGAATCGGGCAAGACGCTGACCTTCGCGCAGGACCTGATGCTTTCACGCGGCGCAAAAAGTTGCTCCATCGCCGTGCTGCTGGACAAGCGCATGCGCCGTCAGACAGCGCTCAACGCCGATTATGTCGGCTTCGACTGCCCCGATTATTTCGTCGTTGGCTACGGCATGGACGTCGCGCACGCTTTTCGCGAGCTTCCGTTTGTCGGGGTTGTGCGGGGCGATGCCCAACCCTGAACCGCTTTCATTGCCGCCTCTCAGTAAAAGTTTAACGACTCGCCGCGAATATCCGCGCCATGGCAAAATTGTTGATCGTCGAGGACGATGAGTCCGTCCGTATTCTCGCAGCCCGCGCGCTCGAACGCGCCGGGCACTCCATCGATGTGGCCGCAGACGGCGCGCAAGGGCTGGCTTCTATCCGCGCCGCCAATGGCGGATACGATCTCGTCGTCTCGGATATCCGTATGCCGGAAATGGACGGCATCGAGATGGCGATGACAGCCGCGCAGGCTTTCCCCGCGATGAAGATGATGCTGATGACCGGCTATGCCGACCAGCGCGAGCGCGCCGAGGAGCTGAACGGCATCATTCTCGACGTCGTGCAGAAGCCCTTCACCCTCGCCGAAATCCGCGACCGGGTCAGCCGCGTTCTGAGCTGACAAGCAGCCTGCGGTCACGCCTCGGGCGGACTGCCGGCGTCCTCGTAGAAATGCAGGCGGTTGCCGAAGGGATCACCGACGGAAACCTCCCTTGTGCCCCACGGCGGGTTTTCGAGGCCGGGGCGGGCGAAGCGGTATTTCTTGTCGGTCAGTTCACGATGAAACGCGGCGATGTTTTCCACCCGGATGCGCACAGCCGATCCGGGCGATGCGTCGCCGTGATGCTCGCTCAGATGCAGAACGCAATCGTCGCGGGAAACCGCCATGTAGAGCGGCGCGTTGTCGTCGAAGCGATGTTCCCACTGCACCTCGAAGCCAAGAAAATCGAGATAGAACTCGCGCGCCTTCGCGATGTCGAACATGCGCAGGATAGGGGTGACGGCTCCTAATTTCGGCATCGTGTCCGTGCTCAGAATTTTCGTGCGCGTTTGGCGCCGGTTATTTGAGTTCCAGCAGGCGCTCGAGATAGCTGCGCTCGACATCGGGGCTGAGCGCATTGCCGAGCCGCTTGCGGATGGCTTCCAGAATCTGGCGCGCCCGCTGCGCGTCGATTTCATCCGGCACCTTCACCGAATCGCCACGGTCCGGGCCGTCTGTCGTGCGCGGCCGGCCAAGCGGATCGCGGTCGGCGTTCTGCTGACGCCCGCCCTGCTCGCTGCCGCCTTCGTCGCCCTGCATGGCCTGAAGCTGCTGCATCATGTCCTTGGCGCCCTGGCGCAGCGCTTCCAGCGCCCGGCCCTGATGGCCGACGGCGCCCTCGCCTTCGCCTTGGCCGAGCGACTGCTCTGCCTCGCCCATGGACCGGCCCGCCTGGCCAAACCCTTCATTCGGCTCGATGCCCAGCCCCTGAAGGCCTTTCTTGAGCTGCTCCAGCTCGCTCTGCAGTTGCCCTTGGCCCTGCTGCAGCTGCTTCAAGGCCTCGGCGAATTCCTCCGGCGTCATTGGCTGGCCATTTTGGGGCTTGCCGTTCTGCCCCTGCTGGCCTTGGCCCTGCTGCTGCTCGCCGTCGCCGTCCATCTGCTGCTCGCCGTTCTGGCCACGCTGCATCTGGTCCATGCGAAACGTCTCGTTCATCATCTCCTGCTGGCGCCGCATGATCTCGCCCAGCTTGTCCATCTGCTGGCGCATCTCGCTGTTCTGCTGGCCCTGCTGTTGCTGACGGCCGGCCTGCAGATTGTTCATCATGTTCTCGAGCTGCGAGAGCAGCTCCTGCGCCTGGTCGCGATCGCCGGATTTGGCCAGGTTCTCGATCTGGTCCATCATCCGTTCGAGATCGTTCTGGGTAAGCTCCTGCGCATCCTGCGGCGGCTGGGCCGCGTTCTTGTTGTTGCGGTTCTTCTCCGCGAACTCACGCAGGAAATCGTTCATCGCCTGACGCAGTTCCTGCATCAGTTTGCTGATTTCCTCTTCGCTGGCGCCGTTCTTCAACGCATCCTTCAACGCCTGCTGCGCCTGCCGGAGCTTCTTTTCCGCTGCCGAGAAATCGCCTTCCTCGATACCCAGCGCTACTTCCCAAAGATAGGAGACGACATCGCGGAGCTGGTCGTCGCTCTCGGCCTGCTTGAGGCGGCTGCGCGCGCTCATGATGGCAAGATAGTGCGCCAGGTTGCTGAACGTGTCTTCCGGCCGCAGCGTGATCGCGTCCATCAGGTCGATCACGCGCGGCTTGGCGTTGGCGTCAAGCGCCAGCAGCCGGCGATCCTCGATCACGGCGCGAGCCAGCGGATTGGTGAACGGCCGTTCCGGCATCACCAGCGTCTTGGTTTCGCTGCGGGCCACCTGGCCGGCGGCATCGACCGCTTGCAGCGTTATCTTGACCGGCGCGCCGGCCCAGACATGCTCCATCATGTCCTTGGTGGTCTTGGCGGCGTTGTTCTTGGCGTTGCGGCGCGGCAGCGACAGCGGCATTTCCGGCGGGCCGTAGAGCGGGCGCGCATTCGGCGCCTGCGGCTCGGCCAGCGCGAAATCCGTCTTGGCCGACGCCGCGCCGTAATCGTCCTCGATCTGGTAATTGAGTTCCAGCGAGCCGTTGACGGCGCGTTTCGGCTCGCCGACGAAGCGGATTGTCGGCCCGGTGTCCGCCTGCACGGCGAAGCTCCAGCGTTTCAGCTCATCCTCGCCGGATTTCAGAACCAGCATGCCGTCCTTCGACAGCTTGCCGGAGAACAGCAGCGGAGCAGCCATTGGCGAACCCGCGCTGTCGGTCTTCTGGTCATCCTTCGGCGCTTCGGCGGCGATGGCCCGGACATTGCCGTCGGCTTCCGTATAGCTCAGCGCCTCGTCGCCATTGCCGCCAGTCACGCGCAGCGAGACGTCGCTGCCCTGCGGCACCGTGAAAGCCTGAGCAGCCTGGTTGGCTTCGGCGGTCAGGAAGATCGGGGCCTTGCCGGTGTAGGGCGGCGGCGTGACCCAGGCGTCGATCCGCGCCGGCACGGCATCCACGGAGGCGCGTTGCACGAAGGGATCGCGGATGCTGCCGCCGAGCGGGCCAAACGAAAAGGCGAAGGCGGCGACCAGCACCAGCGCGACGAGCGCGCGCAGCCCCCAAGGGTCGCGCTCCGGTATGCTGGTGCGTGGCAGATCCGCTCCGATCGACCCGAGGCGGGCGGCCATGCGTTTCTGGTGTTCGCGCCAAAGGGCTTGTGAGAAACCGGTATCGCGGCCGCTCGGACGGTCGCTCTGCACCAGCACGGGGCTATGCAGCAGCGCGTTCGCGGCCTCGATGCGTCGGTCTACTTCGACCGCCAACGGCCAGCGGAAGAACCGCAAGGGATAAAGCGCGGCCAGCGCGGCCAGCACGAAAATCCCGGCAAGCGCGAGACGCGCCAGGTCCGGCAGCAGTGCGAACAGCCCCAACCATGCAGCGCTCAGGAACAGTGCCACGACGAGCAGCAGCGGCAGGACGAGCGGCCAGACGCGTTCGACCACCATGGCGGCGCGCGTGAACAGCCGGCTGGCGGCCAGCCGTGCCGAAAGGCTTCCGTCGGGATTTGTCGCGGGTCGCTCTGTCATCGGCCCTTCCGGGGCCGGCCGGAATGGCGCGGCCTCACAGTCCCAAGAATAGCAGCAAACACGGCAAAGGCGAGGCAGGCTCCCGAAAACGTGAACTTGCTGTTCGGAGATCGTTTGGAAAAGCGTCGGAGCGCTCAGAGCCAGTCGGGAATGATGTCAAGCCCGATCAGTTCGTCATAGGTCGGACGCGCCCGCACCACGGCGAAGCGGTCGCCGTCGACCAGCACTTCCGGCACGATCTGCCGGGAATTGTAGGCGCTGGACTGCACCGCGCCATAGGCGCCTGCGGTGCCGACCGCGATAAGGTCGCCGGCCTTCATCCGCGGCAGGTCGCGGTCATGGCCCAGGAAATCGCCCGTCTCGCAAACCTGGCCGACCACGTCGACGCGCAGGCGCGGCGAAGTATCCGCAGCCTGGACCACCGGGAAGATGTCGTGGAACGCGTCGTAAAGCGTCGGCCGGATGAGGTCGTTCATCGCCGCGTCGACGATCAGGAAGTTTTTTGCCTCGCCTTCCTTCACATAGATGACTTCGGAAACCAGAATGCCGGCATTGCCGACGATCAGTCGGCCCGGTTCGAACAGCACCTTCACGCCCAGCCTGGCGAAGTGCTTGTGCACGATGGCTGCATAGGCGTCCGGCAGCGGCGGCGGATTGTTGTCGCTTCTGTAGGGAATGCCGAGACCGCCGCCCAGATCGACATGCTCGACCGTATGGCCGTCGGCCCGCAGCGAGCCGACCAACTCCGCCATCAGCGCGAAGGCGTCGTCGAATGGCTGCAGATCGACGATCTGGCTGCCGATATGGGTATCGATGCCGACCGGCCGCACGCCCGGCAGTTCGGCGGCGCGGGCAAAGACGTGGCGCGCTCGCTGCCACGGAATACCGAACTTGTTCTCGGCCTTGCCGGTGGAAATCTTCTTGTGCGTCTTGGCGTCGACGTCGGGGTTGATGCGGATCGACACCCGGGCGAGCTTGCCCGCCGCCGTCGCGCGCGCCGAAAGCAGCTCAAGCTCCGGTTCGGATTCGACGTTGAAGCAAAGTATGCCGGCAGCCAGCGCGAAATCCATCTCGCCGGCCGTCTTGCCGACGCCGGAAAAGACGATCCTGTCAGCCGGAATTCCGGCCGCGAGCGCGCGCCGCAACTCGCCTTCGGAAACCACGTCGGCGCCGGCGCCGAGCTTCGCCAGCGTCTTCAGCACCGCCTGGTTCGAATTGGCCTTCAGCGCGTAGCACACCAGTGAATCGAGCCCGGCGAACGCTTCAGAAAACACCCGGAAATGCCGGGTCAGCGTCGCCGTCGAATAGCAGTAGAACGGCGTACCGACCTGCGCGGCGATGGCCGGTATGGCGACATCTTCGGCGTGCAGGACGCCGTCGCGGTACTCGAAATGGTTCACTGTAGGGCGGTCCGGAGCTTACTGGATGAGCTTGTCGAGGAAGAACGGCTTGTTGGTGTCCGGTTTCTGCGGCTCCGGCGGCAGCGGTTGCTTGGCCTTCTCCGCTGCCTTGCGCGCATCGACCGCCGCCTCGTAGGGCGTGTCGAGCCCCGCCTTGCGGCCGCAGGCGGCCACGGTGGCCATCACGGCGACAAGCGCCAAGGTCGTCAACATCCTGCCTGCGGTCATCTGATCATCCGTCCGAGCTGATTGCCTGCCGCTTTTAACCGAGTTTTTTCCGGTTTGCACCCCGGCATCATGCCTTCGGCAAGCGCTTCTTCCAATAGCGTATCTGCCGCCTGACCTCGGCCGGCGCGGTGCCGCCGAAAGAGGTCCGGCTCTTCACCGAATTCTGTACCGAAAGCACTGTAAATACGTCATCGGTGATGCCGTGATGGATCGAGCGCAGATCGTCCAGCGACAGCTTCTCCAGCCCGACCTTCTTCTCCTCGGCCAGCGCCACCGCCCTGCCGGTGACGTGGTGCGCCTCGCGAAACGGCATGTTCAGACTCCGCACCAGCCAGTCGGCCAGATCGGTGGCCGTGGAATAACCGGAGCCGGCGGCCTTCTTCATCGCCGCCACATTGACAGTAAGGTCGCCGATCATGCCCGTCATCGCCGCCAGCATCAGGTCGAGCGTCTCGGCGGCGTCGAAGACTGCTTCCTTGTCTTCCTGCATGTCCTTTGAATAGGTCAGCGGCAGCCCCTTCATCACCGTCAGCAGTCCGACCAGATGGCCGTTGACGCGACCGGTCTTGGCGCGCACCAGTTCGGCGGCGTCCGGGTTCTTCTTCTGCGGCATGATCGACGAGCCGGTCGAATAGCTATCGGACAACCTGACGAAGCCGAATTGCGGCGTCGACCAGATGACGATCTCCTCCGCAAGCCGCGAAAGATGCGTCGCGGTTATCGCCGCGACCGACAGGAATTCCAGTGCGTAGTCGCGGTCGGAAACGCTGTCGAGCGAATTGCGCGTCGGCTCGCGGAAGCCCAGCGCCTTGGCGGTCTGGTGCCGGTCGACCGGGAATCCGGTGCCGGCGAGCGCGGCCGCGCCGAGCGGGCTTTCGTCCATGCGCTCCAGCGCGTCGCGCACCCTGGAAAGGTCGCGCGCAAACATTTCGACATAGGCCATGCAGTGATGGCCGAAGGTGACCGGCTGCGCCGTCTGCAGATGGGTGAAACCAGGCATCACAGTCGCGGCGTGCTCTTCGGCTCTGGTCAGCAGCGTCTCGATCAACCCCTTGAGGGCCACGGCCACCCGGTTGAACTCGTCCTTCACCCACAGCCGGAAATCGACCGCCACCTGATCGTTGCGTGAGCGCGCCGTGTGCAGCCGCCCCGCCGCCGGACCGATCAGCTCGGCCAGCCGCGCCTCGACATTCATGTGGATGTCTTCCAGCCGGGTCGAAAAAGCGAATTTGCCGGACTCGATCTCTGCCAAAATCGTGTTCAGCCCGTGAGCGATTTTCTGTTGATCGTCCGCCGAAACAATGCCCGTCTGCGCCAGCATTTCGCTATGGGCGATGGAGCCGCGTATGTCCTGCGCATAGAGCTTGCGGTCGAAGCCGATTGAGGCGTTGATCGCCTCCATGATCGCGGCCGGACCCGAGGCAAAACGTCCGCCCCACATCTGGTTGCTGGCCTTCTTGTCGCTCATCGCTATAACCCGTTTCCCGGAGCATTCGAAAATGGCAGACGGTAATCGTTTCTTCCCGGCGTCACGCCTCATCCTTGTCGCCCTGGTGGCGGGCGTGCTGGCCGGTGCGGTCGCGGTATATGTCAGGGAGAGCGGCTCTGGCAACAATGCGCCTGGAAATGCAGCCACACAGGTGGCTGTCGGCGATAGCGCTGACGACAAGGTCTGTGCCGCCAAGGCCGACGAATCCAGGAAAATATCGGATGCCGCGACCGGCCACGTCGCGGCGCTTCTGCCGGCATCGCCGCCGCAATCGCTGAAAACGCTCGCCTTCAACGATCCCGACGGCAAGCCGATGAGCTTGGCCGACCGCGCCGGCAAAATACTGCTGGTCAATTTGTGGGCGACATGGTGCGCGCCCTGCCGCGCCGAGATGCCGGCGCTCGATGCCCTGCAGAAGGACAAGGGCGGTGACAGGTTCGAGGTCGTCGCCGTCAATGTCGACACCGGCGACGATGCGAAGCCGAAGAAATTCCTGTCCGACATCGCAGTATCCAACCTCGCTTTTTACCGTGACCCGACGCTGAAGCTGTTCAACGACGTCAAGACGCGAGGGCTGGCGCTGGGCTTGCCGGTCACCATGCTGGTCGACTCCGAAGGCTGTCTGATCGCATATATGAACGGTCCAGCGGAGTGGGCGGGACAGGATGCACGCGCGCTGGTGGATGCCGCGACCGGTCTCTGAGAACCGTTTTCCGTCGCTCTCATCTTCATGGACAGGGTTTCATCGATAGCCAGCGAAGCAATTCGCTGTTACCGCGCATCGTTTACAACTCGAAAGATCAGGCCATTTTTGGCAATTCAAACGAAACCGATATGAAAAAGGTGTGAAAATTCACACCTGTGCAACAAAACCGTTGTCGGGCTGTCATATTCGACCCATACTCCCTGCCGCGGTCCCTTTCCGCCAACGACATATGGGAGTGAAACATGAAATTTCATGGCTTTGCGGCCTCACTGGCCGCGCTGACCCTTTTTTCAACGACATCGGCTTTCGCCGCCACCCAGATCAGCTGGTGGCACGCCATGACAGGCGCCAACGCCGAGGTCGTCAACAAGATCGCCAAGGACTTCAACGCCAGCCAGAGCGAATACGAGCTCATGCCGGTTTTCAAGGGAACTTACCCCGAGACGCTGAACGCCGGCATCGCCGCGTTCCGCGCCGGCCAGGCGCCTGAGATCATGCAGGTTTTCGACGTCGGCACCGGCGTCATGATGGCCGCTGAAGGCGCGGTGAAGCCAGTTGCCGATGTGCTCACCGAAGCCGGCGCCAAGTTCGATAAGGCCGCGTATCTGCCCGGCATCGTTGCTTACTATTCGAAGCCCGACGGCACGATGCTGTCCTTCCCCTACAACTCATCCTCGCCGATCCTCTACTACAACAAGGATATCTTCCAGAAGGCCGGGCTCGACGTGAACAACCCGCCCAAGACCTGGAACGAGGTCTGGGACGCGGCCAAGAAGATCAAATCGAGCGGCGCCGCTCCCTGCGGTTATACCTCGACCTGGCTCACATGGATTCATCTCGAGAACTTCGCCGCCTGGAACAACGTTCCTTGGGCGACCCAGGAAAACGGTCTCGCCGGCGGTGACGTCGAGCTCAAGATCAACGCGCCGCTCTATGTGAACCACTTCCAGGCCTTGGCCGATCTCGCCAAGGACGGCACCTTCAAATATGGCGGCCGCACTTCGGAAGCCAAGCAGATCTTCCTCGCCGGCGAATGCGGCATCTTCACCGAATCGTCCGGCGGCCTCGGCGACATCGTCAAGTCGGGCATGAACTACGGCATCGGCCAGCTGCCCTACGACAGCGATGCGCCCGGCGCCCCGCAGAACACCACGCCTGGCGGCGCCAGCCTCTGGGTCTTCGGCAACAAGACGCCCGAACAGTACAAGGGCGTCGCGGCCTTCTTCACCTATTTGTCGCAGACCGACGTGCAGCAGTATCTGCACGAGAAGTCGGGCTATCTGCCAGTCACGCTGGCGGCTTACGAAGCCACCAAGAAGTCGGGTTTCTACGAGAAGAACCCCGGCCGTGAAACGCCGATCCTGCAGATGATGGGCAAAGCGCCGACCGAAAACTCGAAGGGCGTTCGTTTGCCGAACCTGCCGCAGGTGCGCGACATCCAGAACGAGGAGTTCGAGAACATGCTGGCCGGCAAGCAGACCGCCCAGCAGGCGCTCGACAACGCCGTCAAGCGCGGCAATGCGGCCATCAAGGAAGCGTTGGGGAATTGAGCGCATTGACCCTCCCCCTTGCGGGAAGGGTCGGTGAGATGCTTTGCAACGCAAGGCGATCGAGACGGGTGGGGGCCAGAACATGATCTGCCGGAAGATGGATTTGACCTGTTCACCCCCACCCCGCTTCGCAATTTCCGCTCCGCTTCAATTGCTCATCGACCCTCCCCACACGGGGGAGGGTAAGGCGCCAGCATGACCCCCCGCGTCGTCTTCCCGAACAAGTTCCTGCCTTACCTTCTGGTGGCGCCGCAGCTCGCCATCACGCTGATCTTTTTCTACTGGCCGGCGGGGCAGGCGCTTTACCAATCCATGTTGAAGGAAGACCCCTTCGGCCTCAGATCGAAATTCGTCTGGTTCGACAATTTCAAACGCGTCCTCTCCGACCCCAGCTATCTCAACTCCATCAAGGTCACGATCGTCTTTTCCGTGGCGACGGCGGCGGTGGCAATGTGCGTGGCGCTGCTGCTGGCGGTCATGGCCGACAAGGTCGTGCGCGGCAAAGGCTTCTACCGCACCCTGATGATCTGGCCCTATGCGGTGGCCCCCGCCATCGCCGGCATGCTCTTCCTGTTCCTGTTCAACCCGTCCATCGGCAGCCTGGCGGTTCTCCTGCGCCGGGCCGGCATTCCGTGGGACCCGGTGCTGAACGGCAACCATGCGATGATCCTTCTGGTGATCGCCGCGGCCTGGAAACAGATCAGCTACAATTTCCTCTTTTTCGTCGCCGGTCTGCAGGCGATCCCGAAAACGCTTATCGAGGCGGCCGCCATAGATGGCGCCGGCGAAACCAAGCGCTTCTGGACTATCGTCTTCCCGCTGCTCGCGCCGACGACGTTCTTCCTGCTCGTCATCAACACGACCTACGCCTTCTTCGACACGTTCGGCATCGTTCACGCCGTCACCGGCGGTGGCCCCGGCAAGTCGACCGAAACGCTGGTCTACAAGGTCTACAATGACGGCTTCGTCAACCTGATCCTCGGCTCGTCCGCAGCCCAGTCGGTCATCCTGATGGTCATCGTCATCGCCCTCACCGCCATCCAGTTCCGCTATGTGGAGAAGAAGGTGCATTATGGTTGAGGCTGCACGATGATCGGCCAATCTCCCGTCCGCACCTTGATCGCTCATGCCGTCCTGATCCTCGGCATATTGATCGTGGCGTTCCCGATCTACTACACCTTCGTCGCCTCGACCCACACGCTGCAGACGATCCTGCGGCCACCGCTGCCGCTGCTGCCCGGTGGCGAGTTCCTGCGCAACTACACGGAAGCGCTGTTCGGCGGCATCGGCCGCATCGGCGGTGTCGGCGTCGGCACGCTGTTGCTCAACACCACGATCGTCGCGGTGGGCATCGCGGTCGGCAAGATCATCATTTCCATCCTGTCGGCCTACGCGATCGTCTTCTTCCGCTTTCCGTTCCGGATGACGTTCTTCTGGCTGATCTTCATCACGCTGATGCTGCCGGTTGAGGTCCGCATCCTGCCGACCTACAAGGTCATGGTCGACTTCGGCCTGATCGACACCTATGCCGGGCTCATCATCCCGCTCATCGCCTCGGCGACCGCGACGCTGCTGTTCCGGCAGTTCTTCATGACCATTCCGGGTGAACTGGTCGAGGCGGCCCGCGTCGATGGCGCTGGTCCGTGGCGGTTCTTCTTCGATATCCTTTTGCCGCTGTCGCGCACCAACATCGCCGCGCTCTTCGTCATCCTCTTCATCTATGGCTGGACGCAGTATCTGTGGCCGCTTCTGGTCACCAACCGCAACGATATGAACACCATCGTCATCGCGCTGAGGAAGATGGTGTCCTTCGCCGACGCCGACACCCAGTGGCACCTCGTCATGGTCACCGCCATGCTCGCCATCGTGCCGCCGATCCTCGTGGTGGTGCTGATGCAGCGCTGGTTCGTGCGCGGCCTCGTCGATTCCGAAAAGTGAGAACCTGATGGCGACTGTCGATCTCAAGGATGTGGAAAAGGTCTATGGCGGAGCGGTCAAGGCCGTCAAAGGCGTCACCATCGCCATACCCGACAAGGCGCTGTGCGTGCTGGTCGGTCCCTCCGGTTGTGGCAAGTCCACCCTCTTGCGGATGATCGCCGGGCTGGAGACCATCTCCTCCGGCACCGTTTCGATCGACGGCAAGGTGGTCAACGAAATCGGCCCGACCGAGCGCGACATCGCCATGGTGTTCCAGAATTACGCGCTTTATCCGCACATGAAGGTCTACGACAACATGGCCTACGGCTTGCGCAACCGCGGCATGCCGAAGGACGAAATCGACAGGCGCGTCAAGGACGTGGCCGCGACGCTGGAGCTTGCGCATCTGCTCGACCGCCGTCCGCGCGAACTGTCCGGCGGCCAGCGCCAGCGCGTCGCCATGGGCCGCGCCATCGTCCGCAATCCCAAGGTCTTCCTGTTCGACGAGCCGCTTTCCAACCTCGACGCAAAGCTGCGCGGCCAGATGCGCGTCGAAATCAAGAATTTGCAGCGGTCGCTTGGCGTCACCTCGGTATACGTCACCCATGACCAGCTCGAGGCGATGACGCTGGCCGACATACTGGTGGTCATGAACGCTGGCCTGGTCGAGCAGATGGGCGCGCCGCTCGACATCTATGAAAAGCCGGCCTCGACCTTCGTCGCATCCTTCATCGGCGCACCGCCGATGAACCTTTTGCCGATCGTTGCCAGCGGCAACGGCGCTACACTGGCCGACGGAACTGATATCGGCATGGCAGCGCCGGCGAACGCCGTCACCCTCGGCTTCCGGCCGGAAGATGTCGATGTCGTCATGAACGCAGACAGGCCGGAGGGGGCGGTCGCGCTTCCCGCGCGGGTCGAAGCGGTCGAGCCTGTCGGCGCGGAAAGCTTTCTCTACTGCGCCGCCGCCGGAAACCGCATCGTCGTGCGCGTCTCGGGCCGCGCCACGGCCAAGCCCGACGACGACCTGCGCATCGTCGCCAAAAGCGAAAAGCTGCACTGGTTCGATCAGGCGGGGAAGCGCGTCTAACCCGATCGGGTCAACCCTTACCCGAACACATGCGCCTTGCCGGCAACGCTGATGCGGACGATCTCGCCGACCGCCGGCGCGTCAGTGCCGGGCTTTTTCAACACCAGCGGCGTGTTGCCGATAGCCGCTGCGTCGGGCGGATTGGAATTGTTCATGAGCCGCACCGCCACCGTGCAGGTCGCGCCGGCGAACTCCGATTCCACCACCTCGCCGAACAGCATATCCGGCGTGCCTGACATGCCCTGCCGCGTCGTCCGCTTGATCAGCAGCTGCTCCGGCCTCAGCATGATGCGGGCGACCTCGCGGCGTCCGTTTTCATCGACCGGAATACGGCCGAGCTGGCATTCGGCAAAACCATCGGCGACGCGCGCCGGCAGCACGATGGCGTCGCCGAGAAATTCGGCCACCATGCGGTTCACCGGTTTCAGGTAGAGATCGCGCGGCGTTCCCACTTGCGAGAACTTGCCGTCGCGCATGACCGCCACCTGGTCGGCGAAGGAAAGCGCCTCCGCCTGATCGTGCGTGACCAGAATGGTGGTGATGCCGGCGCCTTCCAGAAGCTCCGCCACAGCCTTGCGCATCGAGGCGCGCAGGCCGGTATCGAGCGCCGAGAACGGCTCGTCGAGCAACATCAGGCGCGGCTTCATCGCCATGGCGCGCGCCAGCGCGACGCGCTGCTGCTGGCCGCCAGAAAGCTGGTGGGGACGGCGCTTCAGGATCGCCTTGTCGAGGCCGACGATGTAGGCCAGTTCGCTGATGCGCTCGGCCCGCTTGTGCTCGTCCTTGCGCATGCCAAAGCCGATATTGTCCGCGATCGTCAGGTGCGGGAACAGCGCCCCGTCCTGCGCCACCACGCCGATGCCACGCAGGTGCGCCGGCACCACGCCGGCCTCGTCCGCCAGCGTATGCCCGTCGAGCGCGATCCGGCCATTGTCCGGCGCCTCGAAGCCGGCGATCAATCGCAAAAGCGTGGTCTTGCCGCAACCGGACGGGCCAACGATCGCCGTCCGGCTGCCGGCCTGCACGGCAAGATCGATGCCGTTGAGCGCGGCGACCGGCCCGTAACGTTTTGTCAGCCCGGAAAGCTCGAGAAGGCTCATCGCCCGGCCATCCTTTTCGACTGCACATAAAGCAACCAGGTGAGCGGCAGCGAGACCGCCACCATGATCGCCGCATAGGGCGCAGCCGACGCATAGTCGATTTCGCCGCTGTAGTTCCAGAACGCCATCGCCAGCGTGCGCGTGCCGTTTGGCGCCAGCATCTGGGTTGCGGTCAGCTCGTTCATGATGCCGAGCGCCACAAGCGCGATGCCGGCGGCGGCGCCCGGCGCCGAGAGCCGGATCGTCGTCGCCCACAGCGCCTTGGCCGGCGAGCGCCCAAGGCTTCCGGCCGCACGCTCCAGCTCGACCGGAGCCTGCGCAATGGAAGCGCGCAGGCTGATGATGGCGCGCGGCAGGAACATCAGCGCATAGGCGACCAGGATCGTCACCATGGTCTGATAGAAGAACGGCAAGGTCCGCACGGTGACCGTCACCAGCGCCAGCGCCACCACCACGCCGGGCAGCGAGCCGACGACATAGTTGCAGCCTTCGAGCATGCGCTGCAGCCGGCCGGGCGAGCGGATCGATAGCCAGGCGATGGGTATGGCGGCGGCGGTCGCCAGCAAGCCGCCCACGACCGCCAGGAAAAGCGTCTGGCCAAGCGCGCGGCCGATCTCGTCGAGCCGCCAGATTTCCGAGCCGCCGGCGACAAGCCAGCGGCCTATGGTCCAGAAGGGCACCCCGAGCGACAGGCACGTCACGGCGGCCAGCAGCAGGCTGCAAGGCAATGCAAGCAAACCCAGCCGCGCGCGCTGCAATGGCCGCGCCGCGCCCGATCCGACGCGGGCGTAGCGCTCTTCGCCGCGCACCAGCACCTCGACCGCCAGCAGCGCCAGGCAGCAGGCAACCAGGACACCTGCCAGCATGTTCGCCGCCGGTCCGTTGAAGGTCGACTGGAACTGGTCGACGATGGCCGTGGTGAAGGTGTCGAAGCGGACGAAAACATAGAGACCGTACTCGGCCAGCAGATGCAGGCCGACGAGCAGCGCGCCGCCGCATATCGCCAGCCTCAGCTGCGGCAGCACCACCCGGAAGAACACCCGCCACGGCCCCAGCCCCAGCGACGCTGCACTGTCTTCGAGCGCGGGGTCAAGCCGGCGCATCGCTGCCGACAACGGCAGATAGAGGAACGGAAAATACGCGATGACCGAAATCAGCACGCCGGCGAACAGTCCGTGCAGCCCCGGCACCATCGTCACCCAGGCGTAGCTATGGACGAAGGCCGGAATGGCCAGCGGCGCGACCGAAAGCCAGGACCATAGCCGCGCGCCCGGCAGGTCGCTGCGCTCGGTCAGCCACGCCAGCGCTATCGAGAGCAACGCCGATATCGGCACGGCAAAAATCACCAGCAGCAGCGTGTTGACCAGCAGATCGCCGACGCGCGGCCTGAAGACCAGCGCCGCGACTGTCGACCACCCCGCCTGGATCGCAGCGACGGCGACGAATACGATCGGCAGAAGCGCGAAGGCCGAGACCAGTACGGCGCAGGCGGCAATCCAGCGCACTGGATACCGGCGGCGATGCAGGGTTCTCCCCCGATAAGCCCCGCCTGAGGCTGCCGCGGATGTCATGACTGCGTGGCCGCGTGCAGACCGCCCCAGCGACGGACCTCAATGCGTCGGACACGGCTGGGGGTAAAGCTGCTCGAAAACATCGTCAGACGCCATGTGGCAAACGAAGGCTCCCGCGGACACCGCGGGAGCCGGATCGCTGCCCTTTTAGAACCTGCGCCAACTAAAGCAAGCCGACCGCCGTCATCAGATCGGTGACCTTCTTGGAATTGAGTGCCGAAGCCTCGACTTTTGGCGCCTGCAGATCGGCCAAGGGCACCAGCCTGGCGTTGGACTGCGCGTCCTTGCCAACCGCATACTCATAGGACGTGCCATTCTGGAGGATGTCCTGCCCGCCCTTGCCGGCGATCCACTTGAGGAAAGCCTGCGCTTCCTTGGGATGCTTGCTTGACGCCAGCACACCGCCGCCGGAGACCGAAACGAACGCACCCGGATCCTGGTTCTTGAAGTAGTGCAGGTCGACGTTCTTGCTGTTCTCGCCGGTCTTCGCCTGATCGCCGAAATAGTAATAGTGATAGATGATGCCGCCTTCGATCTCGCCGGCATTGACCGCCTTCATCACCGTGCCGTTGCCGCGATAGGCGGTGAAGTTTTCCTTCATGCCCTTCAGCCAGTTCGCCGTCGCCTCTTCGCCTTTCAGCTCAAGCAGCGCGCTGACGATCGCCTGGAAGTCGGCGCCCGAAGGCGATGCCGCCCAGCGCCCCTTCCAGCTCGGATCCGCAAGCTCCAGCATCGACTTCGGCAGCTTGTCGGCCGGCAGCTTTTCCTTGTTGTAGACAAAGACGGTGCTGCGGGCGGCGATACCGGTCCACTTGCCGCTGGACGGACGATATTCGTCGGGGATCAGCGCCAGCGTGTCGGCGTCGACCGGCGCGAACAGTCCGGCGGTCTCCACCAGCACCATGGCGGGCGAGTTCTCCGTCAGGAAGACATCGGCGGGCGAGGACGCGCCCTCGGCGACGATCTGGTTCGAGAATTCGCTGTCGGACCCGTTGCGCAGCGTCACCTTGATACCGGTTTCCTTGGTAAAGCCTTCGGCCCATTCCTTGGCCAGGCTTTCGTGCTGGGCGTTGTAGACGACGATCTCGCCGGCATCCTGCGCAACAGCAGGTCCCGTGAGCGAACTCACGGCAAGCGCCGCCGCCGCTGCCCAGGTGGAAAATGCAAATCTCATGGTCGTCTCCTTGCTTGTCCGGCTTGTCGCAATGGCCGTAGCAATACATGAACGTCTAGATCAAGTTTTTTCGTTCCGGAAACGACGATTCGACGATTCGGCGGGACGATCGCGTGATCCCGAACCCTGCCTTCGTCGGTAGCGCACTTTCCCCAGCGTCACGTTTCGCGCTATTTGTCTCGTCGTCAACCCGCCATATATTGCACTGCAACATCGCTCGGCCCTCATCCTGGAACCCCGTCATGACAGACCCGACACCGCGCAAGACAGCAATCGTCACCGGCTCCACCTCCGGCATAGGCAAGGCGATTGCCGAGGCGTTGGCGGCCGCGGGCTGCAATGTCGTCGTCAATTCCTTTTCCGACACGCCTGCCGACCACAAGGTCGCCGCGACAATTGCGGCAAAACACGGCGTCAGGGCGCTCTATGTGAAGGCGGATATGTCGAAGGGTGCGGAATGCCGCGCGCTCGTCGAAAGGACGGCGCAGGCCTTCGGATCGGTCAACATCCTCGTCAACAATGCCGGCATCCAGCATGTTGCGCCGGTCGAGGACTTCCCGGCTGAAAAGTGGGACGCCATCATCGCCATCAACCTGTCCTCGGCCTTCCACACGATCGCCGCCGCCATACCGCTGATGAAGAACGCCGGCGGCGGCCGCATCGTCAACATCGCCTCGGCGCACGGGTTGGTCGCATCACCGTTCAAGTCCGCTTATGTGGCGGCCAAGCATGGCATCATGGGCCTGACCAAGACGGTGGCGCTGGAATTGGCGCGGGAGAAGATCACCTGCAACGCCATCTGCCCCGGCTACGTGCTGACGCCGCTGGTCGAAGCGCAGATCCCCGACCAGATGAAGGCGCACAACATGGACCGCGAGACGGTCATCCGCGAAGTGATGCTGGAAAAGCAGCCGACGCGCGAATTCGTCAGCGTCGAACAGGTCGCGGCGACCACTGTCTTCCTGTGTTCAGACGCCGCCGCGCAGATAAACGGCACGCATATCTCGGTCGATGGCGGCTGGGTGGCGCAATAGGCAAGCCACCCAGTCCACATCTGAAAATCAATCGAAAGGACGACGCCATGGCCGACAACGGCAAGGCGGAGGAGAAAAAGAAGATCAACGTCGCCCTGCAGGGCGGCGGCTCGCACGGCGCCTTTTCCTGGGGCGTGCTCGACCGGCTGCTGGAGGATGGCAGGTTGGAGATCGCCGCGATTTCCGGCACCAGCGCCGGCGCCATGAATGCTGTGGCGCTCGCCGACGGCTTCGTGCGCGGTGGAACCGAAGGCGCTCGCGAAAGGCTGGAAGCGCTGTGGCGCTCCGTGGCGCGCAAGGGCCGCTTCAGCCCTGTGCAGCGCGCGCCCTGGGATGTTCTGTGGGGCAACTGGTCGATCGAGAACACGCCGGGTTATGTCTGGTTCGACACCATGTCGCGGGTGTTCTCACCCTATGTCGCGAACCCGCTCGGCCTTAATCCACTGGCGGAAGCGGTGGCGCACGAGATCGACTTCCGCAATGTGCGCGCCTGCAAGTCGATGCAGCTCTTTATCTCGGCGACCAATGTCGAGACCGGCCAGCTGCGCGTCTTTTCCGATGGCGAGATCGATCTCGATACGGTAATGGCCTCGGCCTGCCTGCCGCAGATATTCCGCGCCGTCGAGATCGACGGCGTGCCCTATTGGGATGGCGGCTATGGCGGAAATCCGGCGTTGTTTCCGTTTTTCAAGGCAGCCGAGAGCGACGACGTCCTGCTGGTCCAGATCAACCCTGTCGTGCGCGAAGGCACGCCGAAGACCGCCAACGAAATCCAGAATCGCGTCGATGAGATCACCTTCAACGCCGGCCTGCTGCGCGAATTCCGCTCCATAGCCTTTGTCAAGGAACTGATCGCCGCGGACCGCCTGCCGCACGGTGAATACAGAGACATCCGCATGCACCGCATCGATGCCGATGACGCCTTCAAGGATTTGTCGGCGTCGTCCAAGGTCAACGCCGAATGGGCGTTCCTCGAATATCTGTGCGACCTCGGCCGCACCGCGGCCAGCGACTGGCTGGAAACGAACTACGAAGCGGTTGGCAAAAGCGCGACGCTTGATCTCTCCGGCGAACTCGACGACGGATACAAGCCTGTGCAAGGCCCGGTGCGCACACCGAAGGCCGGCAACCGCGTCCGCGAATTTTTGGCGACCCGGCGCAAGCCCGCGGCGGTGCGCCGTCAGGCGTGAAGCGCGAGGTCGATGACCTTGACCAAAGCGGCGACCGCCTGACGCTTCTCTTCCACATTGCTGATGCGCGACTTCATACCTTCCAGCCCATCGAGCAGGATGTCGGCGAGCTGCGGCGCGGAAAAGCCTTTCGCCTGCAGGTCGATGCGATTGCCGGAGGCTTCCTCGTCTATGGCGTCCGCGATATGGCCGGCCAGCTGGTCGCGCCAGCACAGGGCGATATCGGCGACGATCGATTTCATGTCGAGGAGTTCAGCGCCGTGTGGAGAATCGCCGATTTCCTGCATCATGCCGATCAGCCCCACTTCGATCGCATCCGTCGCCCGTTGCGCGAAGGTGGCCTCGCCTTGCAGCGCAGCTTTGGCCGACTCGGCCGAACGTCCGAGCAGCATCATGGCGGTGGCGCGGTAGATGTCGGTCTTGTTCTTGAACAGCAGATAGAGCGCCGGCCGCGACATGTCCGCCGCCTTGGCGATGTCGTCCATCGTGGTCCTGGCGAAGCCATAGGTCAGGAAGGTCTTGAACGCCCCATCCAGCACACGGGCGCGTTTCGGGTCCTCGGTAATGTCTTCTCTTGCGCTCACGGCTCTTCCTTCGAAACAGCTTGTTGACAAAATGACGAACTTTGTCAAGATGTCCAGAAGTTGGCGATGAGCCGGCGGCTTACGAACTGCATGGACGACAACGAGGGTATCCCCGTGCGCCTAACCGTCGACGGACAATCGATCGATATCGACGCCGATCCTGAAATGCCGTTGCTGTGGGCATTGCGCGACCTTGCCGGCAAGACCGGTCCCAAGTTCGGCTGCGGCATCGCCGCCTGCGGCGCCTGCACCGTGCATGTCGATGGTTCGCCCGTCCGGTCCTGTGTGTTGAAGGTGGGCGAGGTCCATGGGCCCGTCACCACCATCGAAGGCATCGGCAGCGCCGAAAAGCTGCATCCGGTCCAGCAGGCCTGGCTGGAGGAGCAGGTGGCGCAATGCGGTTACTGCCAAGCCGGACAGATCATGAGCGCCGTGGCGCTGCTGGACGAGGTCCCGAGCCCGACGGATGCCGACATCGACAACGCCATGGGCGGCAATCTGTGCCGTTGCGGCACCTACCCGAAGATCCGCGCCGCCATCAAGCGGGCAGCCGCGCTGAAGACGGCGGGGGCCTGAGATGGCCAGCATCGGCAAGATCGCCCGCCGCACCTTCCTGATTGGCGCTGCCGCCGTCGCCGGCGGCGTGGCCGTCGGCTACTACTATTACCGCAAGCCCTACGCCAATCCGCTTGACGACCAGCTCGCGGCCGGCGAGGCGACCTTCAATCCCTATGTGAAGATCGCACCGGACAACACCATCACCGTCATCGCGCCTCGCGAGGAAATGGGACAAGGCGTCTCGACCACCCTCGCCGCCCTTGTCGCCGAGGAACTGGACGTGACGCTGGAACAGGTGCGGGTGGAGCACGGCCCGACTTCGAAAGCCTATTACAACGCCGCCATCCTGGAAGAGGGCGGTCCGTTCGCCTTCTTCGACGAGAGCACGCTGGCGGAAGCCACGCGCAACGGCATGGGCGTGGTGGGCAAGTTCCTCGGCCTGCAGGGCACCGGCGGTTCCTCGTCCATACGCGACGGGTGGGACAAGATGCGCCAGGCGGGCGCCGCGGCCCGCCTCATGCTGATCGCTGCCGCTGCACAGAAGCTGGGCGTTGCAGCCGGCGAACTCGAGACCGCCGACGGCAAGGTTCTGCACCGGCAGTCAGGCCGCACATTGACCTATGGCGAACTGGCTGCCGAGGCTGCTGCGAGGTCGCCGCCGTCCGAAGTCGCCTTGAAGGAGAAAAAGGACTGGAAGCTGCTCGGCAAACCGCAAAAGCGCGTCGACATGCTGGCCAAGGTCACCGGCGCGCCGGTCTTCGGCATCGATGTGAGGCTGCCGGACATGCTCTACGGCACCGTCAAGTTCAGCCCGCGCTTCGGCGCGGCGCCGATAAGGACTGACCTCTCCAAAGCCGAAAAAATGCCGGGCGTGGTCAAGATCGTGCCGCTGGAGACGACATACGGCCACGGCTTCGGCGTCATCGCGCAAAACACCTGGGCCGCCTTCAAGGCGGCTGAAGCGATCGAGGTCGAGTGGGGCAAGGCCGCCTATCCAGCCGATAGCGCCGCGATCGCGAAAACCCTGGCCGATGCCCTCGCCTCGAACGGCGGTTCGGCCATGCGCGACGACGGCGATGTCGATACCGCTTTCGCCGATGCGTCGCGCGAGAAGATCGTCGAGGCCGACTATTTCGTGCCGTATCTCGCCCACGCCACCATGGAGCCGATGAACGCGACGGCGCAGCTGAGGGACGGCGCGCTGGAAATCTGGTGCGGCAACCAGTCGCCAACGCTGGTGCGCGAGCAATGCGCCGCGGCTGTCGGCGTCGATCAGGACAGGGTCATCGTCCACACCGCCTATCTCGGCGGCGGCTTCGGGCGGCGCATCGAGATGGACTACGCGCTCTGCGCCGCGCTGATGGCCAGGGAAACGGAAGGACGACCCGTCAAGGTCACATGGACGCGCGAGGAGGACACGCGCCACGACACTTATCGGCCGGCTGCGCTCGGCAAATTCCAGGCGCGCCTCGGCGATGACGGCCTGCCGGTGGCGATCGACATGAAGATCGCCTCGCCGTCGATCATGGCCAGCGTTCTGCGGCGTCTGTACCCGTCCATCCCGGCGCTCGGCCCGGACAAGACCATTGTCGACGGCGCCTACAACCAGCCCTATACCGTGCCGGATTACCGCGTTACCGCCATTGCCGCGCCCATCGACATTCCAATCGGCTTCTGGCGCTCGGTCGGCAATTCCGTCAACGGCTTCTTCCACGAGGGTTTCCTCGACGAGATCGCCGTCGCCGGCAAGACCGACCCTGTCGAGTTGCGCCGCAAGCTGATGGCCGCCTACCCCGCCGCCGTGAAGGTCATCGAGAAGGTCGCCGAAATTTCGAAATGGAGTGAACCGCTGCCGGCCGGCAGAGCCAAGGGCGTCGCCTTCACGCAATCCTTCGGCAGCTGGGTGGCGGAGGTCGTGCAGATCGCCGACACGCCCGCCGGCATCCGCATCGAGAAGGTCTGGATCGCCGCCGATGTCGGCACTGCGCTCGATCCCGGCATCATCGAGGCGCAGCTCGTCTCGGCCGCGGTCTATGGCCTGTCCGCCGCCGTCAATCAGGAAATCACTTTCACCGACGGTGCGGTTGAACAATCGAATTTCCATGATTTCGACTGCATGCGCATCTTCCAGTGCCCGCAATTCGAAGTTGCGATCCTGGAGAACTACCACCGCATGGGCGGCGTCGGCGAAATCGCCACGCCGCCGGCAGCGCCGGCGCTCGCAAACGCCATTTTCGCACTGACCGGAAAGCGCCTGAGAAGTCTGCCCCTGTCCAGGGAGGTGCGCTTCGCATGAGACGGTTTCTCATCATCCTGACGCCTGCTGCCATGTTGGCTGCGAGCGTCCATCTCGCACCTGCACAAGAGGCCGCGCCGCCGCCTGCCCTGGCGGTGGACACGGCCGCCGGACTGCCGCAATGGCAAAAGGTCTACGAGGTTTTTTCGCATCCGCGCTGCGCCAATTGCCATGTCGAGGACGACCGTCCGCGCTGGTCCGGCGCGCATTATGGCGCAACCCGCGTTCATGCCTTCAATGTCCAGCGCGGCACCGATGGTTCCGGCTTCGGCAATCCGGGCCTGCGCTGCACGACATGCCATTTCTCCAGCAATTCCAACATCTTGCATGGCCCTCCGGGGGCGCCAAACTGGCATCTGGCGCCGGCTGAAATGGTCTGGTTTGACAAATCGTCCGCCGAGATTTGCGCCCAGGTCAAGGACCCGGCCCGCAATGGCGGCCGCACATTGGCCGAAATCGCGGTGCATGTGCGCGACGACAAGCTGGTCGGCTGGGGATGGGCGCCCGGCCCCGGTCGGGAGCCCGCGCCAGGCTCCGCCGAAGAGACCTACCAGGCAATAGAGGCATGGTCGAAAGCCGGCGCTCCATGTCCGGCAATTGATTAGCCTTATCAACTTTTCTGACTGTTTTGCAGTGCAACTATCGCGTAGAAAAACCCCGCCGATCACGGCAATTTGAACAAGGCCCAGCCGAACCCCATATGCGGCGGCGCCAGACCTTAACGGTGCTGACCGGTCATCGCACGCTGGATTAGAGAACATGCGGAATTTCAAGTTTCACAAGCTCGCAGCTATTGTCGTGCTCATCGCCTTCGCGGCCTGGGTCGCCACCGGAGAATTCTCTTCGGTCGGCAGCGCCACCAACAGCGATGCCGAAAAGACGGACAATGCTGTCAAGCCGGCCGCGCAGCAGAACGCCGCCGAGCCGGAGAAGGCGCCGTTGCGCAAGGTCGGCGTCGTCGTGCCGCCGCGCAGCGAACATGCCCGCGCCATTCGCATCTCGGGCCTGACGGAAGCAGACAAGCGCGCGGTGCTTGCCACGCGTGTCGGCGGCGTCATCGAGAAACTGCCGGTCAAGCAGGGCCAGCGCATCAAGGCCGGCGACCTGATCCTTGCGCTTGCCGCCGAGGAAAAGCAGTCCGCCGTGGCCAATGCCCAGCAGGTGCTGGTGCAGCGCCGCGCCGAGCTCAAGGCCGCCGAACGGCTGGCGCAGACGGGCAATATTCCAAAGCTCCAGCTCGATACGGCGCGCTCGGCCATGGCCGCGGCTGAATCACAGCTCGACGCCACCGAACAGGACCTCGCCCGCAACGAAGTGAAAGCGCCCTTCGATGGCATCGTCGATCGTGTTCCCGTGGAACTCGGCAGCGCCGTCATGCAGGGCGGCGAAGTCGCCACCGTGCTCAGCCTCGATCCTGTCATCGCGCGCGGCGAGGTCAGCGAACGCGACCTCCGCTATCTCAAGACCGGTGACAAGGCGAATGTCCGGCTGGTCAGCGGCAACAATGTCGAGGGCACGGTGCGCTACATCAGCCGCGATGCGTCGTCGGCTACACGCACCTTCCGCATCGAGATCGCCATTCCGAATGCCGACGGCGCCATTCCAGCCGGCATGACCGCCGAGATAACGCTGGCCGCCCAGCCGACCGACGCGGTCGTTCTGCCGCGCTCCGTCGTCACCCTCGGTGACAAGGGCGATCTCGGCATCCGCGCCGTCGATAAGGACAACAAGGTCGTCTTCTATCCGATCGATCTGGTCGACGACACGCCGCAGGGCCTGGTGCTGGCCGGCATTCCCGCCGGTGCGAAGGTAATCGTACAGGGGCAGGATCTGGTCACGGAAGGCATTCAGGTCGACGCCGTCGATGCTGATCCTGCCGCGCTCAAGAAGCTGTTGGAAGACGCCGGGGCATCGACAAACTAGTCCTCCGGGACGCCGAACGAACTGCAGGTCAAACCATGGATATCGTCAAGCTTGCGATCAACAATGCGCGATTGACATTGTCGGTCCTCGTCTTCCTGATCATTGCCGGCGCTGTCGCTTACAAGAGCGTGCCGAAGGAAGCCGAACCCGACGTCGCCATTCCGATCATGTATGTGAGCCTCGTCTATCAGGGCATCTCGCCGGAAGACGCCGAACGTCTTTTGTTGCGACCGGTCGAATCGCAGCTCAAGAGCCTCAAGGGGCTCAAGGAGATGAAGTCCAACGCCTATCAGGGCGGCGCCAATGTCATCGTCGAGTTCGACCCGTCGATCGATCTCGGCGACGCGCTGATCGACACCCGCAACAAGGTGCAGGACGCCAAGCGCGATCTGCCGAGCGGCGTCGAGGAGCCGACCGTCAACGAGGTCAATCTGTCCGAATTCCCGGTGATCTTCATCTCGCTGTCGGGCGACATGCCGGAGCGCGCGCTCACCACCGCGGCCAAGACGCTGCGCGACCGCATCGAGGAAGTTCCGGGCGTCCTGGAAGGCGAAATCCAGGGCTCACGCGACGAACTGGTCGAGGCCATCATCGACCCGATGCGGCTTGCCTCATACGGGCTGCGCCTCGACCAGATGATCCAGGGCATCGGCCAGTCGAACAGCCTCGTCGCAGCTGGCGCCATCGAAGGCGCGGAAGGCAAGTACGCGGTCAAGGTGCCGGCTTTGATCGAGACCCCGGAAGATGTCGCCAACCTGCCCGTCGTGGCTGGACCCAATGCCGTCGTCAAGGTGCGCGACCTCGCAACCGTCCGCTCGACCTTCAAGGATGCGGAAACGATCTCGCGCATCGACGGCAAGACCGCCATCACCATCGCGGTGAAAAAGCGCATCGGCGCCAATGTGGTCGAGACGATCGAAGGTGCGAAGAAGGTGGCGGAGGAATTCGTCGCCCAGAACAAGGCGACCCTTCCCGATCTGAAACTGACCTACACCCAGGACAAGTCGACCTTCGTCAACCAGCTTCTCAACGACCTGCAGAACCATGTGATGATCGCGGTCATCCTGGTTTTCATCGTCATCCTGTACGCCTTGTCGGGCCGCGCTTCCCTGCTGATCGGCCTCGCCATCCCGTCGTCGTTCCTGATGGGCATCCTGCTGCTGGCGCTGATGGGCTACACGATCAACATGATCGTGCTTTTCTCGCTGATCCTCGCGGTCGGCATGCTGGTCGATGACGCGATCATCGTGACCGAATATGCCGAGCGCCGCATGGCGGAAGGCATGAACAAGGTCCAGGCCTTCGAGGAGGCGGCCAAGCGCATGGCCGGCCCGGTGATCGCGGCGACGCTTACCCGTATCGCGGCCTTTTCGCCGCTGCTGTTCTGGCCGGGGATCGTCGGCGACTTCATGAAGTATCTGCCGATCACGCTCATCGTCACGCTCGCGGCGTCGATGGCTTATGCGTTGATCTTCGCGCCGTCGATCGGCGCGATCATCGGCAAGGCGCCGAAGCATGAAGAAAAGCATCGCGACGGACTGTACATGGGTATCGTCAAAAAGGCGGTGCATTTCCCGATTACCGCCGTGGTGCTGACCATCGCCCTGCTTGGCGGCGGCATGTTCGCCTATGTGAAATTCGGCAATGGCGTCGAGTTCTTCCCGGCGGTCGAGCCTGACTACGGCCTTCTCTACGTCCATGCGCGCGGCAACCTGTCGCTGAAGGAGATGGATACCGCCACCACCATCGCCGAACAGAGGATGCTCGGCTGGCCCGGCCTCAAATCCGTGCTGACCAAGGTCGGCAAGACGCGCGGCGGCCAGGACATTCCCGAAGACGTCATCGGTGTCATCAACTACGAGTTCGTCGATTGGCGTCAGCGTAAGCCGGCGCACGCCATCCTCGACGATCTGCGCAAGGCGATGGCCGGCATTCCCGGCGTCGACGTCGAGGTCCGCGTACCGGATGCGGGACCGCCGACAGGCAAGGCAATCCAGGTCGAGCTTTCGGCGACGGATCCCACCGGCCTTAACGATTACGCGAAAAAGGTCGCCGGGGCGGTCGCCAAGGTTCCGGGAGTCATCGACATGACCGACGGCTTGCCGCCACCGGGCGTCGACTGGAACCTCGTCGTCGATCGCGCCAAGGCCGCCCAGTACAATGTGTCGCCGACGGCGGTCGGCACGGTCGTGCAGCTGGTCACGACGGGCCTGAAGCTGACCGACTATCGTCCGCCGGGCGCCGACGACGCCGTCGATATCAGGCTGCGCCTGCCAGAGGATCGCCGCACGCTGTCGTCGCTTGACGAGCTTCGCGTCGAAACCGCCGAAGGCTCGGTGCCGATCTCGAACTTCGTCACGCGGAGTCCCGAACAGACGGTCGGCATCCTCAACCGCATCGACGGCAAGCGTACCATCACCATCCAGGCGAATGTCGCCAGCGGCTTTCAGGTCGCCGAGGTCCAGGCCGCCGTCACCAAGGTCGTCGGCGAGATGGCGCAGCCGGGCATCGACTGGAAACTGGCCGGCTCCAACGAGGACAGCGCCGAGGCGGGCGCGTTCCTGGCCAAGGCCTTCGGCGCGGCGATGTTCCTGATCTGCATCGTGCTGCTGGCGCAGTTCAACAAGTTCACCAGCGTGTTCCTGGTGCTGACCTGCGTCGTCATGGCCATCGTCGGCGCCCTGCTCGGCATGCTGCTGACGGGCCAGACCTTCGTCATCGTCATGTCCGGCATCGGCTTCATCGCGCTGGCCGGCGTCGTGGTGAACAACAACATCGTGCTGATCGATACCTACGACCGGTTGCGCGAGGAAGGCTGGGACAAGCTCGAAGCCGTGCTGCAGACCTGCCGCGAACGTGCGCGGCCGGTGGTGCTGACGGCGTTGTCGGCCATTCTCGGCGTGCTGCCGATCGCCTTCGGACTGGGCCTGGAAATCTTCCACCGCGAGACGACGATCAACGCGCCGTCGACGCAGTGGTGGATCGCGTTGTCCTCGGCGATCGTCTTCGGCCTGTCCTTCGCCACCGTTCTGACGCTGATCGTGACGCCGTCCATGCTGATGATCTTCACGCGCAGCAACGACAGCAAGGTCCACGCTTTCTTCCGCCGCCTGTTCAAGCGCGGCAAGGGCAAGGTGTCGAGCGAAGCCGAGCCTCAGCTCTCAACCGAAACGGATGTGGCCTACCCCAAGGCCGCCGAATAGGGATCTGGCTAACAACGCAAAAAGGCCGTCCGGGAACCCCGGACGGCCTTTTCGCATTGTTGTGTCATTGCAACATTCCCAAGCGAGGGCTTGTCATGACGCTTAGTACACTTCTCATCATTATTTTGGTTCTTATCCTCATTGGCGCCGTTCCAAGCTGGCCTTATTCGCGCAGCTGGGGCTATGGCCCGTCCGGTATCGTCGGCGTGATTCTGGTCGTGGTGCTGATCCTGCTTCTCATGGGCCGGATCTGACCCATTTCCCGAGTACTCGAGCGGCGGATGCTTGCCGGCATCCGCCACTTTTTTGCTGTCAGGCTGCCTGCGATTCCACCGGCAACAGCGCAAGATCACGCAGCGCTTCCCGCGCCGCCTGATCCAGGGGTGTTCGGGGGATTTCGCCGATGAGGCTTGCCAGGCGGTCCGACGCAAGCCGGTGCGCCTCGAACCGCAGATAGGACATCGACACGATGGCGCGCCACATCGGCACGAACGGGCTGCCGGCGCGGAGCACCCACCATGGCATCGAGGCCAACTTGAGCGGCCGGACCATCGTCTTCTCGACCGCCGCCTTCATCTCCAGTTCGGTCACGGCATGGCCGGGTAGATGCAGCGCCTCATAGGCACCCATCCTGTCCAGGTTCTGCGCCAGCATCACGAACCCGCGGGCGAAATCCGGCAGATAGACCCACTCATGGACAAGGTCCACCGGTCCGGCGGCGGTATAGACGCCCTTTTCAACTTTCGAGGCCGTCACCAGGTCGAACCATGAACCGGTCCCCTTGCCGCCGAAGAAATCGCCGGCCCGCAGCAGCACGGTGCGGACGCGACCGGCTTCGGCTTCGCTGCGGAAAAGCGTTTCCATGGCGAGGCGGATGCGCCCCTTCTCCGTCGTCGGATGCTGCGGCGTCTCTTCGGTCAGTACGGCGGGGATGGGCGAGCCGTAATTATAGACGGTGCCCGGAAACAGATGCACCGCACCGTTGACCGCGCAGGCCGCCATGACGTTTTCCGCCATCGGCAGAACGCTGCTCCAGTCCGAATAAACCGGGCTCAGCCCGTTGAAGACGATGTCGAACCCTTGCGTTGCCTGGGTCAGCGCCTCCCGGTCGAGCGCGTCGGCCGTGATGGCAGTCACGCCTGCGAGTTCAGCCGGAAGCTTGCCGCTCCGGGTCACGCCGCCGACATCGTAGCCGGCGTCGAGAAAGGCCTTTGCCACGGCGCGGCCAAGCCGTCCGCTCGCGCCGAGAACTGCAATGCTGGTCATGTCTTTGCTCCATGTTGCGTTGGGAGCACAGATATGATCGTATCGAATACGAATGGATATTCTCCAAAACTGTCTTCTTGTTATTCATATTTGAATATATGACTGATTTCGACTGGAACCTGATCCGAAGCTTTGTCGCCGTGGCCGAGACCGGCAGCCTGTCGGCGGCGGCGCGCCGTGTGGCCCTGAGCCAGCCGACGCTCGGCCGCCATGTCGCCGATCTCGAACAGGCGCTGGGCGTGACGCTGTTCCGGCGCGGCCGGCGCGGCTACGCCCTGACCGAGGCCGGTCTCGCTCTTTATGAACGCGGCAAGGCCGTGAACGAGCACGCCACGGCATTTTCGCTTTTGGCGCTGGGCTCGGTCGAGGCGATCGAAGGCACGGTCCGCATCGCCGCATCGGAAGTCGTGGCGGCCTATGTGCTGCCGCCGATCATGGCGCGGCTCGGCGTCGAGGAACCGGGCATCGCGGTCGAGATCGTCGCCTCCAACCAGATCGAGAACCTGCTGCGCCGCGATGCCGACATCGCCATCCGCATGGTGCGGCCTGCGCAGAACGAACTGGTGGCGCGCAAGGTCACCGACATCGAACTGCGGGCCTGCGCTGCCACATCATATCTGGAACGCCACGGCCGGCCGCTCCAGCCCGCCGACCTCCTCGGCCACCATCTCATCGGCTTCGACCGTGGCGACGATATCATCCGTGGCTTGAACCAGATCGGCGTGGCGGTGACGCGCGATTCCTTCCGCTTCCGCACCGACAACCAGATCGTGCTGTGGGAGGCGGTGCGCGCCGGCAACGGCGTCGGCATCGGGCAGGAGCCGCTGGCCCGCCGCGACCCGCTGATCGAAATCGTGCTGCCGGATATGCCGCTGCCCGTCCTGCCGGTCTGGCTCGCCATGCACCGCGACGTGCGCACCAGTGTGCGCCTGCGCCGCGTCTCTGATTTCCTCTTCGAGGAACTGAAGCTTTATGCGGCCGGTTGAGGGGCGAAATCGGCGGAGCGGGCCAGTTCCGACATCAGGCAGACGATCACCAGCAGGCCGGACAGCGCGATGAAAACCGGCGAGAAGCCGGTATGTTCCGCGACGAAACCGATGGCGGAGGGCGCCATCAGGATACCGCAATAGCCTATGGTGGTGACCACGCTCATGCCGGTGCCCGACGCCATGCCCGGCTGGTTGCCGCCGGCCGAAAAGGCGATCGGCACCATGTTGGCGATGCCGAGACCGGTGACGGCGAAGGCGGCGATGACCAGCCAAGGCCATGGTGATAGCCCGGCAACCAGCATGCCGCCGGCGGCGATCAGGCTGGACACCCGCAAGGTGCGCACCGCGCCGAAGCGGTTGCGGACACCGTCGCCGGCAAAGCGCATCAGCGCCATCGCGCCGGAGAAAAGCGCAAACGCGAGGCCCGCCGTGGCGAGATTGCTGCCAAGCTCCTGCTGCAGGTAGAGCGCCGCCCAGTCGAGCACCGCCCCTTCCGGCACCATCGAGAACAGCGCCATGACGCCGACCAGATAGACCGCCGGGTTTCTCGGCAGGGTGAATTTGTGATGTTCCTGCGCCTGCGGCGTCGGGTCGGTGACCAGGTAGCGCGCCGCCGCCACCAGGATCACCGCGGCGACGATTGTGACGGTGCCCGCATGGGCGAGGTGGCCGAACGTCTGGATGAAGAAACCGCCGATACCACCGCCGGCAAAGCCGCCAAGGCTCCAGAACCCGTGCGAGGAGGACATGACCGCCCTGGATAGCCGGCGTTCGACGGCGACCGCATTGGCGTTCATGGCCACGTCCATGCCGCCGATCAGCCCGCCGAACAGGAACATCGCCGCCGCCGCCAGCGGCACGTTGGACGCCAGCGCCACCAGAAGCAGGCCGAAGACGCAGACCGTCGCGAAGCCGCGCAGGACGGCGCGCGACCCGTGCTTCGACATCAGGTAGCCCGACAGCGGCATGAAGGTCAGCGCTCCGATGCCGAAGACCAGGATCAGCAGGCCGAGGGTGAATTTGCTGATCTCGAGCCGCGCCAGAAAAACCGGAATCTGCGGCGCCCAGCTGCCGGTCAGGAAGCCGTTGATGAAGAACATCGCCGCCACGGCCCAACGGCCGCGAAAAGCGGATTGCTGAGCTGCGGATTGCAGGGGGGTTGATGCAGGCATGAGGGGATCCGGCGGTTAAATCGAATTGGTGGGCAAATTAGATCGATTCAATTGCCAGTCAAGACGGCGGATGCCACAACTCTTGGACCAGATCGAGGGTAGTCCGTTATTCAGTGATCCTTCGGGCGATTGGTCTCGAAACCGGCTTTCTGCGCCTCAGACGCCTCCGTCTGATGCCGCGCCTGCCATTCGGCATAGGGCATGCCGTAAACGATTTCGCGCGTGTCCTCCTTCGAAAGATCGATGCCTTGCGCCGCCGCCGCTTCGCCGTACCAGGTCGACAGGCAGTTGCGGCAGAAGCCGGCGAGGTTCATCAGGTCGATATTCTGCACATCGGTGCGCTGGCGCAGATGCTCGACCAGCCGGCGGAAAGCCGCCGCTTCCAGATCGCGTTTCTGCTCTTCGCTCAAACTGGTCATGAACCTTGCTCCGTCACAGCGGGCCGGTGCGCGAACCGAACCGTCTCACCTCATGTATATCGGAACGGCGATTCACCGCGTCAACGATCGGCGCCAATCTCCGCGCCCAGGCGAGCGCGCTCTGCTGGGTGGCGATCAGGTCCTGCCGGATTTCGATGAGCGCGTGCGCATAACCGTTGACGACGGCGTGCCGGTACATCGTGTCGCCGCGCAGCGCACCGTCATAGGGCTCATTGTCCCCGACCGTCAGGCTGCCGTCCGCCGCCAGCCCATCGATCAGCGGCCGCGCCGCCCGGTCGTCAAGGTCCCACAACAGGCCGACATGCCACGGACGGATATGACCCTGCATGGTCGGGGTGAAGGAATGAACCGAAAAGACGAAGGGTGCCGCCCCGCTCGCCCCCGCGACCGAGGCCACCATGGCGCCGACGGCGTCATGATAGGGGCGGTAGAACAGGTCGAGCCGCCTCTCCCGCTCCTCGTCCGACATCGGATAGTTCGCCGGCACGATGGTGCCGTCATAAAGCTGGCGAATGAGCGTCGGGTCGTCCTCGCCGCGGTTGGGGTCGATCAGCAGCCGCGAGAACGTCGCGAACACGGCAGGCGCATCGAGCAGCGCGGCAAGCTCGCGCAGGACCATCTCCACGCCGATGTCGTAGGCGATATGGCGGTCGAACTCCGAAGCCGGCAGACCGAGATCGCCATACTCCTCGGGAAGATTACGGCGCGCATGGTCGGCGACCAGAACCAGACCCCGCTTGCGGTCGCCTTCGATGGTCTCGAACGGCGCAAAAACTGTGGATCGGGTCATCGGCGGGAAAAATCGGTCGGGTTCGTTGCGCGATTGCTGCTAACCTCATTCCACGAAGCGGACAGACGCGCAACGCCGTTGTTTGGCCAAGGTTTTTGCAGAATCTGTCTGTGGGTTTGCCGGGCTGATGTCTGCTTGCGACTAAATCGATTGATTTTACGCAAATCGCCGCGTTGACATGCGCCCGGACATTTCCGAAAAGGGCGTCTGAACATGCTTACATCGTTCTTCAAGGGCTTGAGAATGACCATCGCCGGCAGGCCGCGCGCGGGTAGAACCTTCGCTGGACATCTGGCGTTTTTCGCCATTCTGCTGGCGCCGCTTGCCGTTGCGACACCTGCCAGGGCCGATTTTCGCGTCTGCAACGCGACGCAGAACCTCGTCGGCGTCGGCATCGGCTATCGCGCCAAGGCCGGCTGGATCACCGAAGGCTGGTGGCGCATCGAAGGTTCAAGCTGCAAGACGCTGATTGAGGGACCGTTGTCATCGCGGTTTTATTATCTTTATGCAGAAGACGCCGAACGCGGTGGCCGCTGGGATGGGCCGATTTCGATGTGCGTGGCGGAAAAGGAATTCAAGATCGCGGGCGTGACCGATTGCGTCGCCAGAGGCTTTCAGCGCGCCGGATTTCAGGAATACGACACGGGTGAGCAGGCGAGCTGGATGGTCCAGCTGACCGATCAACCCGCAACGGACGGCGACAGCGCCGCCCCCGGAAGCAATGGTCAATGAGACGTAGCCGCAAGGTCAAGATACTCGCGACGGTAGGTCCGGTCTCCTCCGACGAGGCCATGCTGAAAAAACTCTTCGAAGCGGGCGCCGACGTTTTCCGCATCAATATGAGCCATACCGACCACGATTTGATGCGCACGCTGGTCGCTCGCATCCGCTCAGTCGAGGAGGCTGTCGGCCGACCGATCGGCATTCTGGCGGATTTGCAGGGCCCCAAACTGCGTGTCGGCAAATTCGCCAACGGCAAGGAAGCGCTGAGCACTGGCCAGACCTTCACGCTGGACAACAATCCTGAACCCGGCGATGGCAGTCGCGTTTTCCTGCCGCATCCCGAAATCCTCGCTTCGGTTGAAGCCGGTCACCGCCTGCTGATCGATGACGGCAAGGTCGAGTTGAAGGCGATCAGGACCGATGGCACCTCCATCGTTTGCACGGTGATTTCCGGAACGGCGATTTCCGACAAGAAGGGCGTCTCGCTTCCCGACACCGAACTGCCTGTCGGCGCCCTTACGCCGAAGGACCGCACCGATCTGGACGCCGTGCTCGCGGCGGGCGTCGACTGGGTGGCGCTTTCCTTCATCCAGCGTCCCGAGGACCTTGCCGAGGCCCGCAAGATCGCGCGCGGCCGCGCCCTGCTGATGTCGAAGATCGAGAAGCCGCAGGCTGTCGCCAGGCTGGCCGAGATCATCGAATTGTCTGATGCGCTGATGGTGGCCCGCGGCGATCTTGGCGTCGAGATGCCGCTGGAGGCAGTTCCCGGCATCCAGAAACAGATTACCCGCGCCGCGCGCCGCGCCGGCAAGCCGGTGGTCGTCGCCACCCAGATGCTGGAATCGATGATCTCGGCGCCGGTTCCGACGCGTGCCGAGGTTTCGGACGTTTCGATCGCCGTCTTCGAAGGCGCCGACGCCATCATGCTTTCAGCCGAATCCGCCGCCGGCGCCTATCCGGTTGAAGCTGTGGCCACGATGAACCGCATCGCCGAGAAGGTCGAGCAGGACCCGCTTTACGCCGGCATCATCAACGCCCAGCGCTCGCAGCCGGAAGCCACCGGCGCCGATGCCATTTCGCTCGCCGCGCGTGAGATCGCCGAGACGCTGAAACTGTCCGCCATCATCACCTATACGGCCTCGGGCGCCACCGGCCTTCGCGCCGCGCGCGAAAGGCCACAGGTGCCGATCATCGCGCTCTCCCCCATCCTGAACACCGCGCGGCGGCTGTCGCTGCTGTGGGGAACGCACTGCGTCGTCTCCCCGGACGCAACCGACCTCGACGACATGGTCGAGCGCGCCTGCCGCATCGCGGCGGAGGAGAATTTCGGCAAAACCGGCGACCGCGTCATCATCACCGCCGGTGTTCCGCTGCGCACGCCCGGCTCCACCAACATGCTGCGCATCGCCTATATCGGGTCGCAGATCCCCGGCCGGTAGCTGGTGCCCTGATTCAGGTCGGCGCCAGTTCACCGTCCGTTGCGGGCATATCGGCGCACCTGCCCCGGCCAAAAGAATCACCGGCGATGCGGGCTTCTACCGCCTGCGCAACCGCTTCCAGGTCGCGGTCCTTGCCGGCAAGCTTCTCGATCGAGGCGACCACCAGGTCGGGAGCGATCCAGTCCGGCTTGTGGCCGAGATTGCGCACCCACACCAGTTCCGATCCCGGTATGTCACGGGCCAGCCCGCCCGAATGCAGTTCCTCATAGACGACGCTGTCGCGATCGCCGGAGAGGATCACTGTCGGCGCCTTGATATCACGATAGCGCGGCTGCAGGGCCAGCACGCTGTCATACAGCCCGGCGACATCGGTGGCGTTGGCGCGGAAGGCCGCCGGCCGCAGAACGAGCGGTATCGATGCCAACTCGCCATAGTTGTCAGGCGCGTTGTTGGGCGCGAAGACGCAGCGCATGGCGGCGTCGAGTTGGAACAGCCCGGCCGGATAGGTCAGGGTTTCGGTGAACAGGCGTCCAATGACCGGCAATTTCGCCACGTCATAGTACCATGACGTCGCGCCGCCCGGCCACGGATGGGTGGCGGCCGCTGCGAAGACGAGGCCGAGCGTCTTGTCGCCATGTTCGACGCCGAACGCGGCCGTCACCGCCCCGCCGAACGAATGCCCGACGACAATCGCCTTTTCGATGCCGAGCCTATCCATCAACTTCGCCAGCGTATTCGCCTGCGCCGATGGATTGTCGTTGTTTCCGCGCTCCGACCAGCCGAAGCCCGGCCTGTCGAAGAACAGCATCTCCGCCCTGCCCTCAAGCAGCGGTCGCAGCGGGAGCATCTGGTCCTTCAGGTTGGCGCTGGCGCCATGAATGAAAACGACTGGCGGCAGGTCGGGATTCGCAGGTCCGTTCACATGCACATAGTGGATGCGCGCCCCATCGATGTCGGCAAAGGCGCCGATCGGCGGATTGCGCCGCTCGATCAGCCACGTGCCGACACGCGTGGTGCCGACGAGAACGAAAACGATTGCTGCGAGAAAGGCCAAGGCCGCATAGACGAGATTCATGACGAGGAGATACGGCGCCGACGCTGAGAAGTTTGCAACCAAATACGTTTTTGCCGGAGCACGATGATCAAATGCCTTCGCCGGCCAGTTCCTCGGACAGAATGGCAACCTGGTTCTGCGCATTGCGCATCATCGGATAGACGTCGAGCGCCCGCTGCCAGGCCCGGAGCGCCTGCTCCTTGCGGCCGGTGTCGCTGAAAATCTGGGCCATGCCCGAGATCGCGCCGAAATGGCGCGGCTCGAGCTCGAGCGTTTGCTCGATGTCGGCCATCGCCTTCTGATAGTTCTTCATCATGAAATGTACGGTGGCGCGGCGGTTCCAGCCTTCCGCATAGGTCGGCTGCAAGGTGACGACCTGATCGAGGAAATCGAGCGCCACATCGAATTTCTGTTCGCCGATGGCTTTCTGCGACCACTGCATCATCAGGTCGATGGAAGCGCTGCCCGACTGGTTCCACTGCGCCCACACGCGGTTGGCGATCCGTTCGGCTGACTTCTCATTGCGCTCTCGCTTGAGGTCGGTGAACAGCTTGTCGAGATGCTGCGCCCGCATCTGCGGCCCGGCTTCCGTCGACAGTTCATTCTTCGCCAGGCCATCCTTCGGCGGATCGTCGGCGGCTGCCGGCAGCGACGGGGCTGTGCTCAGGAAAAAGGCCGTGCAAACGGCAAAAACGATCCGCATGCGCCGGAATCTATCCCGTCGCGGCGGATCGTCAAACTGAATTTAGCGTGAAAGCGTTCGCACCCCGCGGCGCGGGATCACAACAGGACGGCTGATCAGCCCTGACGCGCCTTGTAGCGCGGCGCGGTCTTGTTGATGATGTAGACGCGGCCCTTGCGGCGGACAACGCGGTTGTCCCGGTGACGCGCCTTGAGCGCCTTGAGCGAGTTCTTGATCTTCATGGTCTTGCCCGTTGGTCTGGGCCCAGTCGGGCCTAACTGAAAAGCGCGCTGAAACAGCGCGCCTGAATTCGTGACCGGCTCATAAACGAGGAGGCTCGTGCCTGTCAACCGCTGGCAAGCCGTCCGGTCGGCAAAACGTTAGCGCGAAAGCGGTTTCAGCCGGGTGAAATGCCCCATTTTCCGCCCGGCGCGGGCTTCCGTCTTGCCATAGAGGTGCAGCACTGTGTCCGGCTCGGCCAGCAATGCCGCAACCCGGTCAACGTCGTCCCCGATCAGGTTCTCCATAACGCAATGGGAATGTCGCCCGGCAGCCCCGAGCGGCAAGCCCGCGACCGCGCGTATATGCTGTTCGAACTGCGAGATGGCGCAGGCCGCTTCCGTCCAATGGCCTGAATTATGGACCCGAGGCGCGATCTCGTTGGCGATCACGCCGCCATCGGCCAACACGAAGAACTCGACGCCGATGACGCCGACATAATCGAGCGCCGCCAGAATTTTTTCCGCGGCCGCGCGCGCCGCCGAGACGGTTTCCGCTGAAATGGCCGCCGGCAGCGTCGAGCTATGAAGAATGCCGTTCTTATGGACGTTCTCTGCCGGGTCATAGGCCACGACAGAACCGTCAGTCCCACGGGCCGCGATCACCGATATCTCGCGCTCGAAGGCGACCAGCGACTCCAGGATCAGCGGCACATTGCCCATCGCCTCGCAGGTACCGGCAAAGCCGCCGGTCTCCATGTTGCGGAAGACGCGCTGGCCTTTGCCGTCATAGCCGAGCCGGCGGGTCTTCAGCACGCCGCTGCCGCCGAAGTTGGCAAGTGCGGCGGCGAGCTGTTCGTCATTGTCGACGGGGAAGAAGCGCGCCGTTGCAATGCCGATCCCGTTGAGGAACTGCTTTTCCGCCATACGGTCCTGCGCCACTTCCAGTGCGCGCGGCGGCGGCAGAACCGGCACCGAGGCGGCAAGCCTCTGGGCGGCGGTAACGGGCACGTTCTCGAATTCGTAGGTGATGACGTCGCAGGCGGCGGCAAGCTCCCGCAGCGCGGCCCCATCGTCGTAATCGGCCACGATCTGCCGGTTGGCGACCTGCGCGGCGGGACAGTCTGCCTGCGGTTCGAGGACGATCGTGCGGTAACCCAGCCGCGCCGCGGCCATCGCCAGCATACGGCCGAGCTGGCCGCCGCCGATGATGCCGATAGCGGAGCCTGCCGGAAGCGGCCCGTTCACGGCGAGTCTGTCGGTTCGGCGGCGATCTTCGCCGTCTGCGCCGCCCGCCACTCGTCCAGCCTTGCCGCCAGCGGTTCGTCGTGCAACGCCAGCACTGCGGCGGCCAGAAGGGCCGCGTTCGCCGCGCCGGCCTTGCCGATGGCGAGCGTGCCGACCGGGATGCCGGCCGGCATCTGGACGATGGAGAGCAGCGAGTCCTGCCCGGACAAGGCTTTCGATTCCACCGGAACGCCGAAAACCGGCAGCGGCGTCAGCGCCGCCGTCATGCCCGGCAGATGCGCCGCGCCACCGGCGCCGGCGATGATGATTTTATAGCCCGCATCTTTCGCGCCCCTGGCGAAGCTGTAGAGCCGTTCCGGCGTGCGGTGCGCCGAGATCAGCATTCGCTTGTAGGAAACGCCCAACGCATCGAGCATTTCGGCGGCATGGCTCATCGTCGCCCAGTCGGACTGGCTGCCCATGATGATGGCGACATCGGCGCGCTGGTCGGTCAAAGGCGGATCTCCGGATCATTCTCGCAACGAGACACAGGCTGTCGCGCTGCCTGAATGCGGCCATACAAGTCGACAGGCCGCGCCTTAGCGGAAATCGGCACCCCTCGCAAGAACAGCGGGCCGTTCAGGCGATAATGTCGGGAATGATGCGATCTTCCAGCGCCGAAAGCCTGTCCTTCAGGGCCAGCTTCTTCTTTTTCATCCGTTGGATTTGCAGGGGATCGCAACCCATCGCGATCATCGCATTGATGGCCGCGTCGAAATCGGCGTGTTCCTGTTTCAAACGTGCAAACTCGAGACGAACTTCGGCTTGTTCCTGTTCCGACATGGCAACCGTTCTGCAAGTCTCCGGCGCCAGGAAGGCGCCTTTCGGGCGGGGCCGGCTTGTGCTCCTCACCGGCGCGCAGCCCATATCACATTTCACATTATCGGGAAATGCTACCACGGATTATTCGACATCCCGAAGCATCGGTGGCACACTGTCATCCTGCCGTCACAAGGCGGGCCTGAAGTGGACGCCTTTGCGGTGGCATTCGAGGAAACCATGAAAGGGAGAACCAATCATGTCTCTTGCGTCCCATCTTGAAGAGCTGCAGAAGAAGCACGGCGACATCGAACGCGAAATCGACGAAGCCCTGCTTCATCCATCGGTCGACGATCTTGACATCATCAACCTGAAGCGACGCAAGTTGGCCATCAAGGACGAGATTGAAAAGCTCAGGGCGAAACCGACCACGCACTGACGCTTCACGAACGACCTGAATTAGTTACGAAACGACCTGAATTAGTTCTGCCGGCGGCATGTGACTGTCGCCGGAGCGGAAGTTGATTTCCTCACAGGCCAAACAGATGGCGACCGGCTTGAAACCGGACTTCCTTTGACTTGCGCCATTCGGATTCGCGCATCCCGCCCGCGAAATGCCCGCTCCTTCATCCCGCATCGGCACCACCCCGATTGGCCGGTACGGCGAATGGTCGCCAATTGTGACCATTGACAAGGCGCACGCCGTCCGCCACCTGATGGCTTGATGTTGCTGGATCAGGACAGCCGGCGATGACCGGATATTTTTCTTCTCCCTTCCCGCGCCGCGTGTCTGTGGGCGTCGATGTCGGCGGCGTGATGGTCGGTGGCGGCGCCTCGGTTGTGGTGCAGTCGATGACCAACACCGACACCGCCGATGTCGACCAGACCGTCGCGCAGGTCGCAGCGCTTCACCGCGCCGGCTCCGAGATCGTGCGCATCACGGTTGACCGCGACGAGAGCGCCGCTGCGGTGCCGAAAATCCGCGAGCGGCTGGAGCGGCTGGGCGTGTTCGTGCCGCTGGTCGGCGATTTCCACTATATCGGTCACAAACTTTTGACCGACCATCCCGCCTGTGCCGAGGCGCTGGCGAAGTACCGCATCAATCCCGGCAATGTCGGCTTCAGGGACAAGCGCGACCGCCAGTTCGCCGATATCGTCGAGATGGCCATCCGCCACGACAAGCCGGTGCGCATCGGCGTCAACTGGGGTTCGCTCGACCAGGAGCTGCTGACGCGGCTGATGGACGAGAACCAGAGCCGCGGCTCGCCGCTGACCGCATTGGAGGTCACACGCGAGGCGATTGTCCAATCCGCCATCCTGTCGGCCGAGATGGCCGAGGAGATCGGCCTTGGCCGCGACAAGATCATTCTTTCCGCGAAGGTCAGCGGCGTTCAGGACTTGATTGCCGTCTACACCGAGCTCGCCACACGCTCGAACCACGCTTTGCATCTTGGCCTCACCGAGGCCGGCATGGGCTCCAAGGGCATCGTCGCCTCGTCGGCCGCCATGGGCATCCTGCTGCAGCAAGGCATCGGTGATACGATCCGCATCTCGCTGACGCCCGAGCCGAACGGCGACCGCACCCGCGAGGTGCAGGTGGCCCAGGAACTGCTGCAGACCATGGGCTTCCGCCAGTTCGTGCCGATCGTCGCCGCCTGCCCCGGCTGCGGCCGCACCACCTCGACCGTTTTCCAGGAACTGGCGCATAACATCCAGGAAGACCTCCGCAGGAACATGCCCGTCTGGCGCGAGAAGTATCCCGGGGTCGAGGTCTTGAAGGTCGCGGTCATGGGCTGCATCGTCAACGGACCCGGTGAATCCAAGCACGCCGACATCGGCATTTCCCTGCCCGGGACCGGCGAGACCCCCACCGCCCCGGTGTTCATCGATGGCCGCAAGGCCGCCACGCTGCGCGGCCCCGACATCGCCGGCGATTTCGAGAAAATGGTCGCCGACTATATCGAGCAGCGCTTCGGTCAGGCAAAACCTGAATTGGGCGGCCAGCAAGCGGCCGAATAGACCATGCCGCGAGCTCTCGGCGCGGCCTTTCTTGTCCTGAGCGTTCTTTGCAGCGGTTCAACCCTTGCCGATCCGCCCATGCCGGCGAAAAAGCGCCTTATCGGCCGCGTCTGCGATCTCATCGAATTTCACGCCGGCCGCGAAGGCTTGCCGAAAGACTTTCTGGCGCGGCTGATCTGGAAGGAAAGCCGGTTCGATTCGAACGCGGTCAGCCCTGTCGGCGCCGAGGGTATTGCGCAATTCATGCCGGGCACGGCGAAGATCCGCGGCCTCGCCGATCCGTTCGACATTGAACAGGCCATCCCGGCCTCGGCCAAATATCTAGGCGAGCTTAAAACCGGTTTCGGCAATCTCGGCCTCGCCGCCGCCGCCTACAATGCCGGAGAGACGCGCGTGGCGCGCTGGCTGAATTCGGGCGGCTTCCTGCCGCTCGAAACCGAAGACTATGTGCTCGACGTCATGGGCGAACCGGCCGAGAATTTTACCAACACCGCCTATGCCGGCACGATCCGGCCGCTGGACAAGAAGGACGGCTTTTCCGTCGCCTGCCGCAGGTTGCCGGTCATCATGTCGAGGACGGTGCCGATGGCTGCCATCAACGTGAAGCCCTGGGGCGTTCAGGTGGCCGGCAATTTCCGCCGCTCCGCCGCCGTCGGCCAATGGCAGAGGCTGCGCAACCGTTTCCCGGCGCTTCTGGCCAACCACAAGCCGGTGGTCTCGCGCGTGCGCTCGCCGATCGGCCGGCGCGGCGTCTATGCCGTCAGGATCGGCGTCGACAACCGCGCCAATGCCGACATCATCTGCCAGCAGTTGCGCGGCGCAGGCGGCGCCTGCGTGGTGGTGCGGAACCGCTAAAAGCCGGTCAGGAGCCCGTGTCGATGGGCCGATCCGGCTTCAGATCAAGCCGTCTTGGCGGTAAACCTCTCGCCCAGCCAGGTGCCGATCTTGGCGCCAAGCCGGTCGGGAGAAATCGGTTTCGGCAGGTAATCGTCCATACCCGCTTCCATGCATTTTTCGCGGTCGCCCTTCAGCGCATGCGCGGTGACGCCGATAATGGGGGTATGCGCACCGGTCGCCTCTTCCGCCGCGCGGATGGCGCGCGTCGCCTCGTAGCCATTCATCTCCGGCATCGAAACATCCATGAGGATCAGCTTCGGGCTCAATGCTCGATGCATCTCCACCGTCGTGCGGCCATTGCTGGCGATGCGGTAGCTCAGGCCCAGACCGTTGAGGATCTGGCTGAACACCATCTGGTTCACCTCATTGTCCTCGGCGATCAGTATATCGACCGGTCGCACGGAAGCGGAAGTGTCGTTCAAATTCACAGGTGCGGCAGCCGGCTGGCTGCGAATGAGGGTGAAAGCCTGCGGGCGCTGTATGGCCTGCGGGCGCGGCACCGCGGGCGCCGCCTCGCGCACGAACGCCGCTTTGGCCGGCAACGAACGCGCTTTCTGGATTGCTCCAATGACAGTTCCGAGCAGAAGCGCCGAGCGCGCCGGTTTGGTCAGATGCGCAGCAATGCCAAACTCCATGATCAGCCTGCCGAAATCGATCTGGTCGACCGACGTCAGCAGGACGACGGGGATGGAAGACAGCCGGCTGTCGGATGAGATCGCCTTGGCGACGTCGGCGCCGTTCATGCCCGGCATCTGGTAGTCGAGGATGATGCAGTCGACCGATGCGCCAAGCTGGATGGCGCGGTCGAGAAAAGCGAGGCCGACAGCGCCGTTTTCCGCCGCGGCGCAATCGAAGCCCCAGCTCCGCAGCTGTTCGAGCAGGATTTCGCGGTTGACCGGATTGTCGTCGATGACCAGTACGCGCGCGCCGGTGACATCGCCCGGCACGACCGAGTCCTGCTCGTCGGCTTCATGCACGGGCATGGGCACGCTGAACCAGAACACCGAGCCGCGGCCGATCTCGCTCTCGACGCCGATCCTGCCGCCCATGAGATCGATGAGACGCGCGCCGATCGCCAGCCCAAGGCCGGTGCCCTCATGCCGGCGGGTGGACGAGCCGTCGACCTGGGCGAATTTCTCGAACACATTCTGCAGCTTGTCCGCCGGAATGCCGATGCCGGTATCCTCGACGCGCACATAAAGCGCGACGACGCCATCGGTGACTTCGCCCCCGACATCAATGAGAACATGGCCCTTTTCAGTGAACTTCACCGCGTTTCCGAGCAGGTTGGTGACGATCTGGCGGAACCGTCCGGCATCGCCGACGACGAAGGCCGGCAGGCGCGGATCGACGCGCACGATCAATTCCAAATTCTTCTCGGCGACGCGCGCCGAGACCAGCGTCGCCACGTCCTCGACCGCTTCCGCCAGCCGAAAAGGCGCTGTCTCCAGGGTAAGCTGTCCGGCGTTGATCTTGGAGAAATCCAGGATGTCGTTGATGATCGTCAGCAGCGCATTGCCGGATTTGACGATGACGTCGGTGAAAGTCTTCTGGCGCGGATTCAACTCGGTCTTGGCCAGCAATTCGGCCATACCGAGCACACCGTTCATCGGGGTGCGGATCTCATGGCTCATATTGGCGAGAAATTCCGACTTGGCGCGATCGGCGGCCTCCGCCTTGGAGAGCGACTCGGCGCTCTCGGCGAAGGCGCGGTGGATCGCTTTCTCCATCGGCCGGAATATCCAGAAGGCGACGAGGGCCAGCACCGCGATCAGCAGGCCGCTGGCCCATAGCAGCAACCGGTCGCTGCGCCCATCGGCAAGCCGCCGTTCGCCATCCATGGCGGTGCGGGCGCGGATAAGCATCGGCCGGGCGAAGAAATTGTTCTGGTTGCGGATTTCCCGGAAGCTCCAGTCGTCTAGCTTCTGCGCCACGGCCATCAGGTTGAAATTGCGGATCATGTCACGCGTCGACCAGAACAAATCGCCATTCACCGATGCCGAACGCAGTTCGTAGCGAGCCATCTCCGACAGGCGTGGTTCGATTGCGGAGATCTGAACCGACAGATGTTCGACTTCCAAACGGATGCGTTCCGCATGGCTGCTCGCCGCCTTGGCCAGGTCCGCGCGGGTTTCGGGCCCCCATATCCTGGTGGCGTTCTCGGCGAAATCAGTCGCGCTGCGAAGATCGCGCGTCAGGGTGGTAAGGCCACCGCTCACGCCGTCGACATCGTGACGGAAGGAATTGATGCCCTGCAAGGCCCACATCGCAAGGCCTGACGCGAGGGCGAACAAAAGCAGACCGGACAGATAGCGAATCCGGATCGACCGGATGAAGGAAGAGTATTCCGGCATGCGCAACCCCAAACACATACGCAATGTTAACGGCCGGAATTACGCTCTATTACCATTAAGATTTCGTTGGAGCCTGCCGCGAAACGCGGTGTTGCCGGCCACTTGCCGGGTGCGGCGATGCCGGTCACTTACCGCGTGCGGCGATGAAAGCTGCGGCGGACTTGAGCAGGGCCGCTTTGTCGCCGTAGGGCTCAAGCAGTGCGTGCGCCTGGCCTACCAATCCCCACAACTGCGCTTTCGCCCATTCCTCGCCGTGAAGGGCAACGAGTGTCGCCTTGCCGGCCGCCGCGTCCTTGCCCGTCGCCTTGCCCATCGTGCGCGCATCGGCGGTGAGGTCGAGAAGATCGTCGGCGAGTTGGAAGGCCAGGCCGACCGCGGAGCCAAATTCGCCCAGCCTTTCGCGATCTTCCGAAGACGCACCTGACAGGATCGCTCCGGCCTCGCAGGCGAAGCGGATCAGGGCGCCGGTCTTCATCGCCTGCAGCGTGATGATGCCGGCCTCGTCCGGCTTCGATCGTTCGGCCTGGAGGTCGAGCATCTGGCCGCCGGCCATGCCGCCGGGACCGGCGGCGCGCGCCAGCGCCAGGATGAGATCCGTGCGCCGTTCCGCCGGAATATCTGTCGCCTCGTCGGCAAGGATGTCGAAGGCGAAGGTCAGCAACGCATCGCCGGCCAGGATCGCCGTCGCTTCGTCGAACGCTTTATGTACGGTCGGCTGCCCGCGGCGCATATCGTCGTCGTCCATGGCCGGCAGGTCGTCATGGATGAGCGAATAACAATGGACGCATTCCAGCGCCGCCGCGACCCGCAAGGCCGCCGCGCGCTCCCCGGAAAACAGCGCGGCGCTTTCCAGGACCAGGAACGGCCGCAGCCGCTTGCCGCCATTCAGCACGCCGTGTCGCATGGCCGCGAACAGGCGGTCCGGCCTCGCGATCTCGCCGGCGAGAGTCGCGCCGCCGAGCAGGCGCTTCAACACGGTCTCGACGGCATCGGCTCCTGCCGCAAGCGCCAGTTCGAAAGCTATTTGGTCGTCTTTCAACATTGCGGATGCGGTAGCCGACAGTCGGACATTGCGCAAGCGGTCAAGCGCCGGTATGCCGGTTCAGGGAGTTACAAGGTTGGACGTAGAGCCGATCATCGACCGCAGGATCGAGGAACTGGGTATGGCGTCGAGACCCAAACGCGGCATTCGCGCTGGTCTTAGGGGCCGGATCAGGCCCGTGGTGAAGGGACTGGTGATCCTGGCGCTGATTCCGGTCGTGCTGACGATCCTCTATTTTCCCTCCTTCGTGCATCCGGTTTCGACGCTGATGCTGAAGGATCTGGCCACCTTCTCCGGCTACGACCGGCGTTGGGTTTCGCTCGACGACGTCGCCCCGGTGCTGGCCAATTCCGTCATCATGTCCGAGGATGGGCAGTTCTGCTCGCATCGCGGCGTCGATCTCGGCGAACTGAAGGGCGTGCTGGAAGACGCGCTGACCGGCGACCTGACACGCGGCGCCTCCACCATCACCATGCAGACGGTGAAGAACCTCTTCCTCTGGTCGCGGCCGCTGGGAAGTCTGCGCAAGCTCATCGAATTGCCGCTCTCGGTCTATTTCGATGCGGTCCTGACGAAGCGGCGGATCATGGAAATCTATCTGAACATCGCCGAATGGGGACCGGGCATCTACGGCATCGAGGCTGCGGCGCAGCACCATTTCGGCGTTTCCGCTGCCAATTTGTCGCGGCGCCAGGCGGCGCTGCTGGTCGTCAGCCTGCCCAACCCGATCGCCCGCAATCCGGCCAAGCCGGGGCCCGGCCTGCGGCGCCTGGCCTCGCTGATCGAACGGCGGGCGGCAAGATCGGGCGGCTATGTCGGCTGCCTGAGATAGCAGCTGGCGGCGGCTTCAAAAAAAATCGCGCCAGCGCTGGCCAAAAGCCGGCAGGGCGTGTATAGGCACGCGACTTTCTTCTGGAAATCCGGCCCGACAGCTGGCCCTTTCACGAGGGCGACGCGGGCTTTTGACCGACTGAGTGGAGCATATCCATGGCCGTACCGAAACGAAAAACCTCTCCGTCCAAGCGCGGCATGCGCCGCTCGGCCGACGCGCTGAAGGCCCCGACCTATGTCGAGGACAAGAACTCCGGCGAAATGCGCCGTCCGCACCACATCGACCTGAAGACCGGCATGTATCGCGGCCGTCAGGTTCTGGAGCCGAAGGAAAGCTGAGCTTTCCAACGGACAAGGACTTTGTCGCAGGACCGGCCGTTGGCCGGTCTTTTGCGTTCTGGCCTTGATTTTCCGACCTGACATCAAGGAAATATCACCGTCATGGCCAAAGTCGCTTTTCTCCGCGGCCAAGACGTTTCATGGTGCGGTGAAACGCTTCCGCAAAGGGATTCCGTCCAATGCTCGCCGGTATGCCGCTTCTGATCGTGCCTTTCATCCTCTACAATCTGGGGCTTGCCGGTTTCCTCGGCGTTGGGGTCGAAGGCGACCCGTGGGCGACGGAAATCTTTTCGCTCGGCATGATGTCCGGCGGCGTGTTCTCGATGACGCTCGGCGATCTGATGATCCTCATCGGCCTGGCGTTTTTCTTTGTCGAAATCCTGAAATCGACCCGCACATCGAACGCGTCGATCATCGACCACCTGCTGTCGACCTTCGTCTTCGTCGCCTTCCTGGTCGAGTTCCTGCTGGTGAAAGGCGCCGCCCACTCCGTCTTCTTCACGCTGATGGTGATAACGCTGATCGACGTGCTGGCCGGCTTCTCGGTTTCGCTGCGCTCGGCCGGCCGCGACGTCAATCTGCATTGAACCTTCAGCCGGCGTCGGCGGTCAGTCCGGCCGCCTCGATGCCGGCGATCGCCGCCGCTTCGTCATTGTCCGAGGTATCTCCGGAAATACCGACGGCGCCGACGATCTCACCCGCCTTGTCGCGGATCAACACGCCGCCTACGACGGGGAGCACTTTCCCGCCCGAGACATCGGAAACGCCGGCTATCAAATGCGGGCGTTCCTTGGCGAAGGCTTCGACGCGGCGGCCGCCCATGCCGATGGACAGCGCGCCATAGGCCTTGCCCGCCGACATCTGCGGCCGCAGGAACGAAGCGCCGTCCTGCCGCGCGAAAGCGACCAGATGTCCGCCGGCATCCAGCACCGAGACGCCCAGCGGCTTGAGCTTCAATTCTGCGCCCTTCGCGAAGGCGGCATCGATGATGGTGCGTGCGGTGTCCAGCGGCAGGGCGGTCATGGAAATCTCCGGTTCGACGATTGCGATCCGGCGGAGATAAGCCAGTCGTCGCCGTCTTGGAAGAACACCGGAGCGGAAAACACTTATTCGCCGATCAGGACGACCAAACCCGACAGGAGCGCGGCAGGCTCTAGGGCGAGGCGGCGCCCGCCTTGCGCAGCACCACTGCTTCATAGCCCGCCTGCAGCCTGCCGCGCACCGATTCATCCATCGGTCTGACCTTGCCGATGCCGAGATGCTCGGCCCTCAGATCGGCCATGAACGCCTCCCACATGGCCGGGCCGCCGTCTTCCAGAAGTTCGGCGCGGATGGAAAGCTCTTCGCTGACCGGCAGCCAGGCGCGGCCCCAGGCGCCGAGCTGCGCCATGATCGGCACCAGCGCGATCGACTTTTCCGTCAGGCTGTAGATCGCCTTCTGCTTGTGCGTGGGATCATCGGCCTTGGTCAGCATTCCAAATTCCATCAGCCGCTTCAGCCTGTCGGCGAGAATATTGGAGGCGATGCCCTCGATGGAGGCCGTCAGCAGTTCGCGAAAGTGCCGTTTGCCGCCGAAGATCATGTCGCGCAGGATGATCAGGCTCCAGCGGTCGCCGAAAACCTCGAGCGACAGATTGATGGGACAGCCGGACCGCAGATCCATCGCCATTTCACGCACCTCAGCAAAACCAGTTGCATTATGCTATCGGTTTTATTATCGTGCAACCAATTGCAAAATGCAATCAGTTTGGAGGAATAGCGATGAGCACCGGAATAGTCCGCCAGGGTGATGTGACGATTGCCACGCAGTCCTTCGGAACACGGGAAAACCCCTCGCTGCTGCTGGTCATGGGCGCCATGGCCTCGATGCTCTGGTGGCCGGACGATTTCTGCGAGGCGCTGGCCGCGGAGGGTTTCCATGTCATCCGCTACGACAACCGCGATACCGGCCTATCGACCAAGTACGAACCGGGAAAGCCGGGCTATGGGTTCGACGACATGGTCAAGGATGCCGTCCGCGTGCTTGATCATCATACGGTCGACAAGGCGCATGTTGTCGGCATGTCGATGGGTGGAATGATCGCCCAGACGCTTGCGCTTGTCTATACGGCCCGAATTGCCTCGCTGACTGCCATCAGCACGTCCCCGCTCGGCATCGATACATCGACGCTTCCGGGCACCAGGCAAGCCTATCAGGATCACGCTGCCGCTGGGGCGAACGTCGACTGGTCCGACAAGGCGCAGGTTTTGGATTTCATGATGAAAGATGCACGGATGCTGGCCAGCACCGCACATCCTTTCGATGAAGCCGGAATGCGCGCTTTCATCGACCGGGACTATGAGCGTTCGGGGAGCTTCGCCAGCGCCACCAACCATTTCGCCATCATGGATGGCGCACCGGCGGGAAGCATACGCGATCTCGAAGCGCGATTGCTTGTCGTCCACGGCACTTCGGATCCGATCTTCCCCGTCGAGCATGGCGAAGCGCTCGCCGCGGCGGTGGCGAACGCCACGTTGGTCCGGGTTCCAGGCGGCGGCCACGAGTTGCACCGCGGCGACTGGCCCCTCATTGTCACGGCAATCGCGGCCCATCTGCGCGCCTGACTGATGCGACGCAACCGAAAGGCTGACCAATGTCCCTGACCCTGTATCTCCATCCTCTCGCTTCCTTCTGCTGGAAGCCGCTCATCGCGCTCTATGAGAACGGCACACCGTTCGAGCCGGTGATCGTCGACCTTGCCGACGAGGCTTCGCGCACCGCGTTCTTCAAGCTCTGGCCGATGGGCAAATTTCCGCTGTTGCAGGACAGGGAGCGTGGCGCGTTGGTGCCGGAATCCTCCATCATCATCGAATATCTGGCCGCCCATCATCCCGGACCGGCCGACCTCGTCTCGACAGGCGACCCCGCACGCGACATCCGCCTCGCCGACCGTTTCTACGACAGCTATGTCCATCACCACATGCAGGCGATCGTCGCCGACCGCATCCGTCCCGAAGGCAAGCGGGATCCGTTCGGCGTCGAACAGGCGCGGGCGCAGTTGCGCAAATCCTACGACCTGATCGAGCAGGACATGGCGGATAGGGAATGGGCTGTGGGCGAAGCCTTTTCGATGGCCGACTGCGCCGCCTTCCCGGCCCTTTTCTATGCCGCGAAGATCGAGCCATTCGGCAAGGAGCACCGGCGCGTCTCGGCCTACCTCAACCGGCTGCGGCGGCGGCCGTCGGTCGACCGGGTCGTCACCGAGGCGCGGCCTTATTTCCGCTTCTTCCCGTTCTGGGATGGTGCCGACGATTGCCCGCCGCCATCGTGACGGTACAACGCATGCGAACGGTCTATGCCGTCCAGAACTGGTCGAGCCAGATGTTGAGCTGGAGAAATCCGGCGTCACTGACCGCATAGACGCGGCGTGTGCCTTCCGCCTTAGCGCTCACCAGGCCGGCATCGAGCAAAACCTTGAGGTGTTGGGAAACCGCCGGGCGCGACACCGGCAGACCGGATGCAAGTTCACTGACCGTCTTCGGCCCTCGCCTGAGTTCTTCCAGCAGATATCGGCGATTGGGATCGGCTATCGCAACAAATGCATCGTCAAGCATCATGGCCTCATTTGTGAGGCAAACCACGACAAAGCTCAACCGTCGGTTTCAGATTTTATTCGGGGATCGAGCCGCGCCGCTTCCGGCGTCGTCGCCCGCTCCGAAGGTTGTGTTGCAAACGCCTCACGATCTTCAATAGGTACTGGCGCGCGCCGGTTGATGCGCAGGAGCGTGTAGGCGGCAAGTGACATGTGGGCAAGCGCGGCGGCCAGGAACACGCCTTCCGGCCGCAACAGCCCCATAAGAGCGGCGCCGACCATCGGCCCGATCATCGTGCCGAAGCCGTAGAGCAAAAGCAGCCCGCCCGACACCTTGACGAAGTCCTCGGCATTGGCGTGGTCATTCGCATGGGCGACGGCGATCGAATAGAGCGTGTAGGCGAAGGCGCCGTAGGCCGCCGCGCAGATGATGACGAAAGCGCCCGACCGTGGCTGGAAAATGAAGATCGACAGCGCGAAGATCACCGCGCCGACAGCTGCCCCCGCCAGCACATAACGCCGGTCGGTGCGGTCCGAGAGACGGCCGGCGGGCAATTGGAACGCCGCGCCGGCGACCACGACCAGGCTCATCATCAGCGCAATCTCCGGCGTCGATATGCCGATACGCGCGCCGTAGACCGCACCCAGCGTACCCCACGAGCCATTGGCGATGCCGATCAGCACGCAGGCCACCGCCGAAACCGGGGAATTGGCGTAGAGGCCGCGTATATTCAGCTTCACGTCCTGCAGCGGTTTCGGATGCGACGCGGTCGAAACCGCCGTCGGGATCAGCGACAGGCAAAAGAAGATGCCGGTGATCATGAACAGCGACGCCGATTTGACATCGCCGCCGGCCACGATCATCTGCCCGCTCATGATGGAGGCGTAGGTCACCATCATGTAGAGTCCGAACACGGTGCCGCGGTTCTCGTTCGTGGCCTTCTCGTTGAGCCAGCTTTCGATGACCATGAAAGCGCCAGCCATGCTGAAGCCGGTAAAGGCGCGCAGGAAAATCCACATATATTCGTTGATGATGAGGCCGGTGAGCAGCGCCACGATGGCGCCCGAGGCCGCGAAGGTGCCAAAGGCCCGGACATGGCCGGCGCGCCGCACGATCCTGGGGGCAAAGAAGCAGCCGGTGACGAAACCGCCGGCCCAGGCTGTGCCCATCAGGCCGAGCGCGGCTGTCGAAAATCCCTCGACCTGTCCGCGCAGCGGCAATAGCAGCCCGTGCAGGCCGGAGGCGGCGAGCAGGAAAGCGGTGCCGCGCAGCAGGGAAAGGATCGGCCGGTAGGTTGCAAACATCGTTCGAATCGGTCCGCTTCAAAATCTTGTGCAACGATCTCACGTCACAATGTGGCGTTTCTGGTCTTGCGGCGGCAATCCGGCGACTCTTTTACATCAGCGGCGAAACAGCGCCTCGGCCGCGGATTTCGTCGTGTCCTTCGCCTTGAGCTCGGCCTCGAGTCGCGAAATCTCGCCGCGCAGAACCGCGATCCGCTCTATCAGTTCCCCCACTGAAAGCAGGGCTATGTCCTGGCCGATCTCATGCGTCGCCAGCTTTTTACGGGGTTCGTCGTCGATGACCGCCATCAGGGTTCCTCCCAACTTGGCCGTTTTCCTGATTTGACAATCAGCATACATAGGGCGAGGCAACGTTCAAAATCATCCTCGGCGAACTTTGGAATAAACGGACGGATTATGGTGAACGGACAGAAAATACCGGCGACGATGACGGCGATTGCCATTTCCGAGCCGGGTGGGCCGCTGGTGCTGAAACCTGAAAAGCGGGATGTGCCGACGCCCGGCGAAGGCGAAATCCTGATTCGGGTGCGCGCCGCCGGCGTCAACCGGCCGGACGTGCTGCAACGCAAAGGCCTCTATCCGGCGCCGCGCGGCGCTTCCGACCTGCCCGGCCTTGAAGTCGCCGGTGAAGTGGCGGCGCTCGGCGAGAATGCGGCGCGCTGGCGCGTCGGCGAACAGGTCTGCGCGCTGACGGCGGGCGGCGGCTATGCCGAATATGTCACCGTCCACGCCAGCAATGCCCTGCCCATCCCGTCCGGCTTCACCTTCACCGAAGCCGCGGCGCTGCCTGAAACCTACTTCACCGTATGGCACAATGTGTTCCAGCGCGGCGGTCTGAGGGCTGGCGAGACCATCCTCATCCATGGCGGCTCTTCGGGGATAGGCACCACCGCCATACAGCTTTCGGCGGCATTCGGCGCCTATGTCATCGTCACCGCCGGCACGCGCGAAAAATGTGACGCCTGCCTGAAGCTCGGCGCGGACCGGGTGGTCAACTACCACGAGGAAGACTTCGTTCGCGCCGCTAAGGATGCCACCGGCGGCCGGGGTGTAGACGTCATCCTGGATATGGTCGGCGGCAGCTATGTCTCCCGCAACTACGATGCCGCCGCCATGGAGGGCCGTATCGTCCAGATCGCCACGCAGGGCGGCGCAACGGCCAAGACCGACATCTCCAAGCTGATGGTCAAGCGCCTGGTCCACACCGGATCGACACTGCGTCCGCGCACGCCCGAATTCAAGGGCGAGATTGCCGCCGCGCTTGAAGCCCAAGTCTGGCCGCTGCTGGCGTCCCGCAAGGTCGCGCCTGTAATGGACCGGATTTTCCCGCTCAAGGAAGCCTGGCGCGCCCATGAGCGGATCGAGGACGGCGATCATATCGGCAAGATCGTCCTGGACGTCGGTTGACGCCCTTCGAACGGCATTAACTGTTCATTTATGTTGCAATGCAGCAAACGCATTGCGGCCATGCAAAAGAGTCTGTTCACTAAAGGAGCAGAAGTGCCTAATTGAGCGCCATCACAGATCGATATGACCCAGATGGAGGGGAAAATGAACCTGATCCGCAGCTTTAAGAACTGGCGCCGCTATAACGAGACCGTCCGCGAACTGAGCCGTCTCAACGCGCGCGAACTCAACGACCTCGGCATCCAGCGCTCGGAAATCGAGCGGGTGGCTCGCGCCGCTCTCTAAGACCTTTTCGCTTAGCAAGAGCCTCGGCTGAGTGCGGTACGCCGCGCCGCCGGCTCCAGGCCCGCTGGACCCTGTCCGGCGGGTTTTGTTTTTGTACTTCAGCCTCGATGGACCTACGCGATCGTCCGGCCTTCCTTGTCGAAGAAATGCAGGACAGCCGGCTTCGCTGCAAGGCCGACGGCGCCACCGACTTCCGGCGCCTTGTTCCCGTCGTCAACGACGAGACAGATTTCGCCACCCGACAGCTCAACATGGATCAGGGTCACGGCTCCGGTATATTCCGCAAGCCTCACGACGCCTTCCAGCGTGCCTTTGCCAGGCGTGGTGAGTGTCAGATGCTCCGGACGAACGCCAACCGATTGAGTCCCGCTGGGCGTTTCGGCTTTTGGTGAAAGCCGCGAAGCGACCGCGGCGGGAAGAATATTCATCTTCGGACTGCCGATGAACTGTGCGACGAAGAGATTGCCGGGATTGTCGTAGAGGTCGCGGGGCGAACCGACCTGCTCTACCTTGCCGTCCCGCAGCACCACGATTTTGTCGGCGAGAGTCATCGCCTCGATCTGGTCGTGCGTCACGTAGATCATCGTCGTCGCCAGCCGCCGGTGCAACGCCGCGATCTCGGAACGCATGTGGACGCGCAGTTCCGCATCGAGGTTCGAGAGCGGTTCGTCGAAGAGAAAAACATCGGGATTGCCGACAATGGCCCTGCCGATGGCGACCCGCTGGCGCTGGCCGCCAGAGAGCTGACGCGGAAAGCGGTCGAGCAGCGGTTCAAGCTTCAGCGTAGCTGCGGCATCGGCGACCCGGCGTGCGCGCTCTTCGGCCGGCACCTTACGCACCTTGAGGCCAAAACCCATATTGTCGCGCACCGTCAGGTGCGGATAGAGCGCATAGGACTGGAACACCATCGCGACGCCACGCTTGGCTGCCGGCACCTCGTTGACCACACGCCCGCCGATCTGGAGTTCGCCGTCGCTGATATGTTCGAGACCGGAGATCAACCGCAGGAGCGTCGATTTTCCGCACCCCGACGGCCCGACGAAAACAACAAACTCGCCCTCGTCGATTTCGAGGTCGATGCCACGGATTATCTCCGCCGTGCCGAACCGCTTGCGGATATCCTTGAGCAGGACTTTGGTCATGGCGGCCTTCCTATCCCTTGACGCCGGAGAGTGCGAAACTCTCGATGATCTGGCGCTGCGCGATCAGATAAATGATGAGAATGGGAACCACGGCCAGGCTCGTCGCCGCCAGCTGCAGGTTCCACAGTGGCAGGCCATAGCTGTCGTTGAAGTTCGACAATGCCAGCGGCAGCGTGAATTTTTCCAGCGAGCTCAGGAAGATCAGGGGTTCGAGGAAGAGGTTCCACGAATGCAGGAAGGTGATGATTGCAACGGCGGCAAGCGCCGGACGCGACATCGGCAGGGCGATCTTCCACCATACGCCCAACCGCGACAGTCCATCCATCTTGCCGGCTTCTTCAAGCTCCTTCGGCAGCGCCAGGAAGAACTGTCGCATCAGGAACGTCGCCATCACCCCTTGCGGGCCGAACACCGGCAGCAGGATGAGAGGCCAGTGGGTATCGATCAGACCCAGGGTTTTGATGAGAAAGAAATTCGGGATGATGGTGACTTCTTCCGGCACCATCAGGGCCATCACCAGGAACAGCATCAGCAAGCCCGCGCCGGCAAAGCGGATGCGCGCCAGCGCGTAGCCTGCGAGTGAGGCGATGAGCAGGGTCAGCACGGTCACCGTGCCCGCAATGTAGAGGGAGTTGAAATATTGCCGTGCGAACGGCTGATAGGTGAAGACTTCGACGAAATTCTCAAAACGCCAGACCCGCGGGATCAGGGTCGGCGTCCCGAAGATTTCGGTCGTGCTCTTGAAGCCTCCGGAAATCATCCAGAGAAATGGAAATACGAACGGCACCGCCAGCAGCAGAAGCACGACAGTCCAGCAGACGCGATAGAGGGTCTCGGTTTGGCGCGGGGTCATTCCATTTCCCTCCGCCGCAACATCACCTGCACCAGGGTAAGCGCCATCACGATGACGAACATGATCAGGGCCAGCGCCGACGCATAGCCGACGTTGAAGAATTTGAACCCCTGCTGGTAGATGTAGAAGGCGAGCACCAGCGTGCCGTTTTCCGGCCCGCCGCCGGTCATCTGATAGATGTGGTCGAAGACCTTGAACGAGCCGATGGTCGTCAGCACCATGATGACGAGGGTCGTCGGCGCAAGCAGCGGCCAGGTGATCATCCGGAATATCTGCCGGCGCGAGGCGCCTTCGAGTGTCGCAGCTTCCTCGTAGTCGCGCGGTATCGACTGCAGCGCGGCGATGTAGAGGATCATATTCAGCCCGACCATCTTGATGACGCGGGTGACAATGACAGCCGCCATTGCCCAGTTCGGCTGGCGTAGCCAGTTCGGGCCGTCGATGCCGATCCAGGCGAGCATCTGGTTCACGGCTCCGCCTTCGCCCTGCAGCAAGAACTTCCAGACGATCGCCCAGGCGATTGCAGAGGTGATCACCGGCGCGAAAAAGATGGTACGAAAGAAGACGACGCCTCTGAAAGGCCGTGAAAGCGCCAATGCGAGGGCCAGGGCAAGCGCCATGTTCAAGGGAACGAGGCCCAGCGCAAAGACCACCGAATTGCGCACGACGTGCCAGAAATCCGGGTTTTCGAGAAGCGCATTCTCGAAATTGCGCAGCCCCACGAAAGTCGACTGCTGGCTGAGCAGGTTCCACTCGGTCGTCGAAAAATAGACGATGGCGACCAGCGGCCCGAGGAAGAAGATCAGGAAGCCGATGAAGGTCGGGCTGACGAACAGCCACGCTTCCAGCATTTCCCGGTACTTCAGGCTCAACCACGGCGCGCCCGAGGGACGCGCCATCGTTTTTCTGGGTGCCATGTCGGCCATGCGGCGCCTTCTCGTCAGAGCAGCGGCTGGATGGCGGCGCAGACGCCCTTCAGGGCTTCCTCGACATTGGCGTCGGGCTTCCACAACGCATCCACGCGCGGCGCCATCGCAGCGAAGATCTGCGGGACTTTTTCATGCGCCGGATGAACGCGGCCGTTCACAATGGCGGCGGCCACATTCTTCATCTGCTCGGCTGGAATGAGCTTGTTGGAGTTGACGAAGGCATCGCTTTCCAGAACGCTCTTGCGCGCCGGTGGAAAGAACTGGGCCATGATTGCAACATTGTCCTTGCTGGTCATTTCGGCGACCAGCTCGGCGGCGAGTTGCTTGTTCTTTCCAGAGTCGAACACCGTCAGCGCCGCCTGGCCGATGACCGGCGCCTCGCCGGCAGGGCCTGAAGGCAGGGGCGCGATACCCCATTTGAAGCCGGCTTCCGGCATCTTCGACGCCCGCGAAATCTGGTTTACCGTCATGGCCGAATTGCCGGAGAAATAGTCGCCCTGCTCGCCTGGCGGCACGATCGACTTGTCCTTGAACACCATGTCGTGCAGTTGCTTTACGGCCGCCACGGCTTCCGGCTTGTCGAGACCGCACTGGCCGTCTGCCCACAGTTCGCCGCCATAAGCGCGCACCGGCGGAAGCAGGGCGTGCGTCATGCGCGATGCATAGCCTTCGCCGTCCTTGAACTCGAAACCCCATTTGCCGGGATTGGCGTCTGTGACCTTCTTGGCGACTTCCTGGAATTTCTGCATGTTCCATTCGCCCTTGGCCGCCAGCTGGTTCGGATCTTCGACCCCGGCTTTGTCGAACATGTCCTTGTTGTAGTAGATCAGAAAAGGCGAGGTCGAGAACGGTACGCCGTAGACCTTGCCGTCCTTCTGCCACAGCGCCATCGCCGGCTGCGAAAAATCGTCGAAATTATAGCCCTCGGTGGCCTTGAGTGTCGGCCCGATGTCCATCAGCAGGCCGGCATTCTCGAAGGCGGGCGCCGCGTCTTCCATCATCCAGGCGACGTCCGGCGCGTTGCCGCCGGCGACCTGGAAGGTGAGTTTTTGCGTATAGTCGGCGACCGGCACGGTTTCGAACTTCACGGTGACGCCGGGGTGCTTGGCGATGAAGCCCGCGGCGATGCCGTTCAGCATCTTCAAATGCGCGTCGCTGCCTGTCCAGACAGTGACCCGAAGTTCCTGTGCGATCGACGGGGCCGAAAGAGCGCACAACGCCAAGGCCGATACGGCTAGTTTTATGACTGTCTTCATTGGTTTCCTCCCGAAACACTGATGGTCCACGAACAATTCCAGAAATGACCCGACAGGCAGCGTCTTGTCATGCCGCCGCGCCGGGCAGGACGCCAGGCGCATCGCCTATGGTCCAGCCGCCATCGACGGGGATGTCGGCGCCGGTGACGTAGCGGGCGGCGTCGCTGCACAGGAATACGAAGGCGCCGACAAGATCGTCGGCCTGACCGTGGCGGCCGGCGGGGATCTTTGCCGCGACCGCCTCGCGGAATGAACCATCGCGATAGCGCTCGGCCGTCGCTTCGGTCTCGATCGCGCCAGGCGAGACGACGTTCATCGTAACGCCATGCCGGGCGACGTCACGCGCCATGGCGCGCACCGCCGTCAGTTGCGCTGCCTTCAGGGATGCATAGACAATCGTTTCCGCCCTTGGACGCTTTGCCATCACGCTGCCTGTGGCGACGACACGTCCCCAGCCGCGTTTTGCCATCGGCGGCACAAGCTTTGCCGTCAGGGCGAGCAAGGCGGAAAAGTTTGCCGAAACATGCGCCTGGATATGCGCCCCATCGACGTCACCCCAAGGGCGGCGGCGCTCAATCGCCGCATTGGATATGAGGATGTCGATAGGGTTGGCGGCGACTTCATCGGCAAAAGCCGAAACTGCTTCGCTGTCGGTGAAATCCGCCTCGATAATCTCCGTATCCAGGCCTATCGCTGCCGCCGTCTCACGCGCGCCGTCAAGGTCGCCAAAATGATGCAGCACAACGGAAGCGCCATGCTGGGCGAGAGCGATCGCCACCGCGCGTCCGATGCCCGAGCTGGCGCCGGTCACCAGTGCGCGCCGACCGGCAAGCGAGAAGCGCTCCAGGTTCACGGCGACCGCTCCTCGAATTTGCCGGCCACCACGCCCGCGACCTCGAGCGACGCAATGTCGGCGGCATCGAAGTGCTCCCGAATGCGTTGGTCGGCCAGATCGGGGTCGCCCGCCGCGATTGCGTCATAGATTGCCTGGTGACGCTGAACGGTGGCGTGCCAATCCGCTTCGGTGCGGTTGGAGCGCTGCGAAAAGAGTTCCGAAACCTCGCGCTGGACCGATCGCATGCCTTCCATCTGCAGGCGGATCATCATGTTGCCCGTGGCTGTAGCGAGCCCGAGATGAAACAAGATGTCAGCCTGCGTGAAATCACTGGGCTTGCCGATGCCCGACTGCATGTCCCGTATGGCCTGGCGCATCATCTCGAGCCCTTCCGGGTCGTGTCGCTCGGCCGCCAGCCGCGCGATGCCCGTCTCGATGACGCGTCGCATCTCATTGGCTTCCTGAAGCCGCTTCAGGCTTGAGCGGATCGCGTAAGCGTAGATGCGCTCCATCGGCTCACCGCTGAGCGCTTTGGCCCGCGCAACCTTTCCCTGCTGCGTCGATACCAGACCGGCATTGGTCAACTGCCGCAGGGCCTCGCGGGCGATCGGTTTCGACACGCCGAATTCCCTGGCGATCTCGCCTTCCGGCGGCAGCGCCTCACCCGGGGCAATGCGCCCGTCGATCAAAGCGTCGGCAATCGCTTCCGACACGCCGTCCGCGAGGCGAGACGGGTTCGCCAGTTTGGTCGAGAAGATCGATTTGCGCGCTAGGGACATTTGGACGCCTCCTAGGGGTTGCTAACACAAGACCAGACAACATAGCAACTAAGTTTTCTGGTTGCTAAGTTGAATAGTACCGGTTACGACAGCCGTCAGAGGCGACGGAAGGAAGTATGAAGCCGATGCACGGGAGCGACCCAATCGTGGCGGGACCGCTGAAAATTACCGAGGTGATCGCTCACCCCCTCAGCCAGACCTTGCCAAAGCCGACCGTCACCTCATGGGGCGCATACACCAAGGTGTCGCTGGTCCTGGTAGAAGTGCGCACGGCGGACGGCATCGTCGGCGCCGGTGAAACGCTGGCGCGGTTTTCGCCCAAGGCCTATGTGGAATTGATCGAAAGCTCGCTCAGACCACGCCTGATCGGCCAGGATGCGCGCAACATCGGGGCACTATGGCAATCGATGCGGCGCGCACTTTCCGGCCGCGCGGGCGGGATGCTGATCGAGGCCATTGCCGGCGTCGACATCGCCCTTTGGGACATCCTCGGCAAAGCGACAGGGCAGCCGGTCGCCAAGCTCCTGGGCGGCGTCGGCCGCGAGCGGATCGATGTTTATGCTGCGGCGGTCAACTGGGTCGACGACAAGACGGCCGACGCCGAGCTTGACCGCTATATCGAGGAAGGTTTTCCGCGCATCAAGGTGAAGATGGCGCGCCCTGTGCGCGACGCGTGCAGGCGCATCGAGCGTATCCGCAAACGCGCCGGAGACGCCGTCGGCCTCTGCGTGGACGCCAACTGGGCCTACAATCTCGATGAAGCAGTCGAAGTCGGCCGGGCGCTTTCGGCCAACGGCTATTTCTGGTTCGAGGAGCCGCTTCAGCCGGAAAACGAGCAGGGCTATGAGGAGTTGCGCCGGCGTTGCGACGTGCCGCTGGCCGCGGGCGAAAGCAACTTCACCCTCGACCAGGCGCAACGCCTGATCGCCAACCGGACGCTTTCCGTGCTGCAGCCGGATGTCGCGCGCGCCGGCGGCATTACCGAAACGCGGCGCATGGCCGACTATGCCGCCGCGCACGACATCCGCTACGCGCCGCACATCGGCATGTCGGGCATTATCTGCGAGACGGCCAGCGTCCATCTGGCGGCCGCGATGCCGAACTTCGGCGTCATGGAGTGCGAGTGCGACGCCAGTCCGTTCAAGACGCAGCTTGCCGACATCGCGCCAGGATGCCGCCGGCAGAAGAACGGCACGCTCGATGTGCCGGACCGGCCGGGCCTCGGCATCGAGATCGACTGGGATGCCGTCAAAAAACTGAAAGCCGAATGAGATCCACGATCACATGAAAAGCCAAGAATCCCTGCAACCGGACAGTTTGACCGAAGCGATGCGGCTGGCGCTTTTGCGCGCCGATCCGGCGCTTAGCCGATTTGACCCACTGCCGCGGATTCTATCGTTCGACAATTTCGCGCGCGGTCACTGCGGCTGGTCGCAGCTTGTCGGCAACTACGAGGACGACCTGGACACGATGTTGCCGGGTTACGCCCAGCATACCAGCGCCATGCTGTCGACGCTCGGCCATTGGGACGCCGGCTCGCATGGCGGGATGGATTCGTCCTATGCCTTGAAAATCGCGACACGTCCGGTGGCGGGCGCCCGCAACGTCGCCATCAAGCGCCATACTTTCAGGAAGCGCGGGCCAATCCGCTTCGAAATGTATTTCACCTTCAAGCCGGAAGCCACCGAGCTGAAACTGTCGGAGACCGACGTGCGCTCGATCGGCTTCCTCTTCGACCTGCAGGGCGGCGACGGCGACGCCAGCGGGGATCGCGTCATGCCGCATCTGCGGTTCCTGAACGCGCTCGACGGCCAGCATCTGCAGAAATGGCAATATAAGCCGGAGACCGAGCGGATCATTCCGATTGGAACCGACAACAAGACGATCAGCCACTACCATCTCGCCCCCGAGGGCTGGCTCGACCTTCCGGGAGGCGCCCAGCGCCTCTGCTACAACGAGATACCGACCAAGGTGAACTGGACGTATCTGTGCTTCGATTTCGATCTGGAGTCGATGACGGCGCTCGGGCTGCGCTGCAATGACCGCAGCTTCGATCTTTCGGGGTTCGAATCCATCCGTATTCCGGCAATGAAAAACCTGTGGTGCATGCTCAATTTCTGCCTGTTTGCGGAAACCGATGTGGCCAAGCGCGCCTTCCTCTACGTCGATTCGATCTGCATCTCGGGAGACTTCTGATGCTGCCGGAAAACATCACGGCCATCGTCTCCCGAAACGAACGCTGGAGCGGCGAGGCGGCCAGCGAGCCTTACGAGGCGGGATGGGCGCGCGAGGCGATCTTTTTCGTGCGTGCGCTCAAGCAACCTGTCGGCCCCCCCGCCAAGGCTTGGGTCGAAATCTCTCCGGACGGCATGCACTGGCTGCGCGAGGGCACGGAGTTCGAACTGCCGGGCGAACGGGACGGCCTGGCGGCAGCGCGGCTGACACGGTTCGGAAACTGGCTGCGCATCGCCGCCCGCTTCGAAAATGGCGCGGAATGCACCGTGCTGGTGACCCTGCATCTGAAGGCCTGACTCACCTGCTGAATTCTTCTTCCCGAGGGCGGGTTCGCCTGCGCGAGTTCCATTTAGACTTTCCAGAGAGAAATCATGACTGATATCTACGCCACGTTTTCCGACGACAGCTTTGCCGGCAGGACCGTTCTGGTCACTGGCGCGGCGAGCGGCATGGGGTTCGAGACGGCTCGGGCGTTCCTTTCCAAGGGAGCCGAGGTCGTGATGTGCGACCGTGATGCGGAAGGCCTCAAGAAGCGTCATGCCGAGTTGAAGGACGGCGGCGCAAAGGCGCATACCGTCGTCGTCGACATGGGCGATCCCGACAGCATCAAGCAGATGCTCGACTATTGCGACGCCAATCTGGCGCGGCTGGACAATGTCGTGACCTGCGCCGCCATCATCACCGCCAAAAGAATACCCGAGCAGGATTGGGCGCACTGGCAACGCGTCCTGGGGGTCAACTTGCTGGGCACCTTCTTCACCGTTCAGGGCGCGGTGCAGCGCATGCAGGCCAATCCGGACGGTGGCAACATCGTCTGCGTGGCCTCCGACGCCGGCGTCCATGGCGGCGGCGGCTTGATTGCCGATACGGCCTATGCCGCGTCGAAGGCCGGCACCTTGTCGCTGGTGAAATCCGTCGCCCGCGAAATGGCCGGCAAGAAGGTGCGTATCAACGCTCTTAACCCGGGGCCAACCGATTCACCGATGCACTCGCACATAGACCAGGCCTTGAAAGACCGCATCGCCGCCAATTTGCCGATGCGCCGCATGGGCACGCCGCAGGACATGGCGGCGGCGATCCTGTTCCTCTGCTCGGGTGCCGCAGGCTTCGTCTACGGCGCGGCCCTCGACGTCGATGGAGGCTCGATGTTCCGATAGAGGATAAAGCGTGCCCTGATTTTGGACGGGCTGCCGAGCTGAATTTGGCTTTCTGTTTTGAGCCGGCGATGCGGCGTTCGCCGCCAATATCAAGCATGGAGCGACGCTTCCATGCTTGATAAAAACTAATGCATAAGTCTCATATCGACGTTTGTCAGGCCTCCCCTCAACCCCTATCGACTAGGAGCAGTTGAAATGCAGGCGCGCTCCGATTGATTGGCGTGCCGGGGAGGTTTGATGCTGGAAGGGCTTCGTGTCCTGGATTTGACCTGGGTTCTCGGCGGACCGTTCGCGGGACAGCTGATGGCCCAACTCGGCGCCGATGTGATCAAGATCGAGACCCTGTCAGGTGATTTGTCCCGGGCCGTGCCGCCGCATTGGATCCAAGGTGATTCCGCCTATTATCTTTCCGTCAACCGCGGCAAGAAATCCATCGCGCTCGACCTCAAGAGCGAAGGCGGACGCCATGCCTTCGAGAAACTGGTCGCTACGTCCGACGCAGTCATCTACGGCTTCGCACCCGACGTGCCGAAGCGGCTCGGAATTGACCACGAAAGCCTGTTGGCCATAAATCCCCGGATCTGCGTGGCCGAACTCATCGGCTTGCACGACGAGGGCGAATACTCCCGGGCTCCTGCCTACGATCTGATCGTGCAGGCCATGGGCGGCGTCATGAGCATCACCGGCGCGGAGGGCGGTGAGCCCGCCCGCGTCGGCTACCAGATCGGCGATCTTTCCGGCGGTCTCTACCTGGCGCTCGGGCTCACTGCAACGCTTGCCGCTGCGCAGCGTGATGGCAAGGGGCGCAAGGTGCAGATCTCGCTGCTCGACTGCCAGGTATCGCTGTTGACGTGGCAGGCGCAGAACTATTTCGCTTCCGGCGAAATACCGGTGGCGCGCGGGTCGCGCAATCCCGTCCTTGCGCCAAGCGAGGTCTATCGCTGCGCAGACGGTCGGCATCTTGCGGTGTCCCCGACAGGTGACAATTTCTGGCGCAATTTCTGCGAAATCCTCGGCCGACCCGACCTGGTGACAGATCCGCTCTATGCCACCCGTCAGGCGCGCATAGAGAACGGACTGAAACTTTCGGAAATTCTCGGCGCAATCTTCGAGACGAAACCGGCGACGCATTGGGCCAGCCTGTTCTTTGCAGAACGCGTGCCAGCCGCCATCGTTCATCGCGTCGATGAGGCGGTCTCGCAGCCCGTCGCGCGCCTGCGCAATATGGTCGAAGAAGTCGAGAAGCCGGACACGGGCGTTTCGACTCGCTTCCTCGGCAACCCGTTCAAATATGAAGACAGCAAGGTTCTCGGCTATCCGCCCGCACATGGTGCGGACGGTCGCGACCTGCTGCGCGACCTGTGCGGCTACGACGATGCAACCATCGACGAATTGATAAAATCCCAAGCCATCAAGTAGGAGGAAAAATGACCCGACCGAGCGACATCAAGCCCCGGGAAGGAGATCTTCCGGGCAGCAAATTCGACGATTTCGAGATCGGCGCCAAGCTTCCCGAGACACGCTTCACCATTACGCCGGACATCGTCGCCGAATATGCAAGGGCGGTCGAGTCTGACCCGCGAGGGTTCGAAATCGACGGCAAGCGCGCGGCGTTGCCCTCAGTTCTGTTTGTCTACCTGATGTCGGTTTTCTACCGCCGCTATCCTCCGGCGCAAGGCGGCATCATGGCCGGCAACCGCATGGCTTTCTTCAGCCCGATCTGGGCCGATGAGGATACCGACATCGTCGGCACCGGCCAGGTCGAAGAGAAGTTCACCAAGAAGGGGCGGAACTACATCCGTTATTCGGCTGTATTCCATCGCGCTGACAACGGCCAGAAAATCGCCGAGGCGGTCAACACCTCGACATTCCCGAACTGAGGACATCGGCATGAACAAGAAATATCCGATCACGCAGGAGATGATTGACCGCTATGGCGTCATCAACGGCGACAACGACATCATTCATTACGATCATGACTATGCTGTGAGCCGCGGCTTCAAGGGGCCGATCGCGCACGGCCTGATGGTTTCCGGCTATGCCATCGACATGGCCTGCCGGAAGTGGGGTAAGGATTTCTTCTACAAGGGTGAAATCGACGTCCGCTTCCGCGGTCCAGTTATTCCCGGCGATACGGTGGACATCGTCATCGACGACGGTTCGCTCGTTGCGTCAGTGGAGGATGGCGAAGCGCTGGTGGGAAAAATCGGCCTGCGCGGCTAGATCGCGTGTCTGGGAGGAGCGACATAGTGGGAGCAAACAGGGCAAGTTCGCCTGCCATGCAGGCGAACCGCTGGTGGTGGCGGCCGGAAGGAGCCATCCAATGGGCGGTTGCGCTGGTGGTGGTGTTCCTTATCCTCGCGCCGGTCGTACCGCTTCTCATGCAGTCGTTCTCGGCCAACGCGCTCTACGCCGCCGATAACACGGCTACGCTGGCCAATTTCCACAAGCTCCTGACCGACCCGGCTTTCGGGTCGGCGCTGGTGAATTCGCTGCTTTTCGCGGTGGGGGGAACAGTCCTGGCCCAGGCGATCGGCGCCGTTGCCGCTGTCCTGGTCGGACGCACCGACATGGCGCTGCGTGGTATGATCGGAACCATCGTCATCTGGCCTGTCTTCATATCGCATCTTGTCATCACGACGGGCTGGTCGATCGTCTACGGTCCTGCCGGATATTTCACCATGCTGTGGAAGCAGCACATCGGCACGGAATTCTGGTCGCTTTACACTATTGCCGGAATGGCGCTCGTCGCCGCTGTTACTCAAGTGCCCATAGCGTTTCTATATTGCCTCGGCTCATTGCGCTCTTCGGACCCGACGCTTGAGGATTCGGCGCGCGCTGCCGGGCTACGGCCCATGCAGATATTTCGGCGTATCACGTTGCCTCTGCTGAGGCCGGCGTTGCTGGTGTCCGGCATCCTGAACTTCGTCATGATGCTCGAGGCTGTATCCATACCGCTCGTCTTCGGCCGGCCGGCCAAAATCGAACTGCTGATGTCCTATATCTATGAACGCTCGATATCGGTCGGCACCCCGGACTACGGGCTGGTCGCCTCGGCGGCGACGCTTCTGGTCATTCTCGTCCTCGTGCTGGTCATCGTCCAGCGTTCGATCCTGAAGAACCCGCAACGCTTCGTCACCATCGGAGGCAAGGCGCAACGGCCGAGACAATTCGCGCTCGGACGCTGGAAATGGCCCGCCGCGGCGATCATGTGCGCCTATCTCCTGCTGTTTGTCCTGCTGCCGCTTGCGGGCGTGGTTGGATATGCTTTCGCCAAGATCCTGACCCCGCTGGTGCCGTTGTCCAAGGTGATGACCCTGGCGAATTTTGAAACAGTCTTCACGACGGCGACTTACCGACGCGCGATCTTCAATTCCGTCGTCATCTCCGTGGTCGGCGGAGCAATCACGACGGTGATCGTCACCCTGCTGGCCCTTGTGGCGCATCGTTCGAAGTTTCGCTTCGGCCGCGAACTGGACATCATCTCGCTGCTGCCCCGCGCAGTTCCGGGAATGATAGCCGGCATCGGCATCTTCTACGTAACGGTGCTGATCACGCCGCTCGGCTGGATGCGCCAGACGATCTTCCTGCTCATGATCGCCTTTGCCATGCGCTACATCCCGTTAGGCTACGGAGCGGTAGCGACCGCGATCATGAAAATCGATCCTCAGCTTGACCGCTCGGCGCGCGCCATCGGTGCCGATTGGTGGTTTACCGCGCGGCGTGTCGTCATCCCGCTGCTGCTGCCAGCCATGATGTCGAGCTACGCCCTGCTGTTCGTTTATTTCTTCAAGGACTATTCCACCGGCGTTTTTCTTGTTGCGCCCGGTAGCGAAGTAATGGGCACGACCATGTTGCAGATGTTCCTGTCCGGGCAAACCGGGCCGGCGGCGGCCATGGCGACCATCCAGCTCGTGCTGACCATGGTTTTTGTTGTCGGCCTTCGCCGACTGACCGGAGTATCCATGCATGGCTGATCTCAACCTGATTTCCATCAGCCGCAAATATGGTGGCTTCAACGCGCTCAAGGACCTCGACCTGACGGTCAGGGATGGTGAGTTCGTCTCGCTTCTGGGCCCCTCGGGTTGCGGCAAATCGACGACGCTGGCGCTGATCGCCGGGCTCGACAATCCGACGGCTGGACAGATCGAGATTGACGGCAAGATCGTTGCGGATGCATCGACCTGCCGTTTCGTGCCTGCCGAGCAGCGCAATCTCGGGCTGGTTCTGCAAAGCTACGCGCTTTGGCCACATATGACTGTCGCGCAGAATGTCGGGCTGCCGCTCGAGATTCGGAAAGTGTCCAAGGCGGAACGCAAGGCAAGAACGCAGGAATATCTCGGGCTCGTGGAGATGGGCGGCTTTGAAGATCGCTACCCGCATGAACTGTCGGGCGGACAGCAGCAGCGTGTCGCCCTTGCGCGGACACTGGTCTACGAACCCATTCTGCTGCTTCTCGACGAGCCGCTTTCCAACGTCGATGCGAAATTGCGCGAGCGCGCGCGCATGTGGCTCAAGGCGCTGCAGCGGCGGCTGAAAGTCACGACGATTTTCGTCACCCACGACCAATCCGAAGCCTTGGCGCTGTCCGATCGAATAGCCGTGATGTCGGGAGGCCGGCTGGTGCAAGCCGGCACACCGCTTGAAATCTACCGGAACCCGAAAGCGCCCTTCGTGGCGGATTTTGTCGGCTCGGCGAATTTTCTGAAAGGCCGTGTCGAGGCACCCGGCAAGATAATCCTGCATGGTGGCGCATCCATTCGCGCATCGACCGCCCTCCCCCCCGGGAGCGAGGTCGTCGTGGCGTTGCGGCCGGAAGATTTATCGCCTGTCCGTCCTGGCGAAAGCAGCGACAACGCGGTTTCGGTAAAGATCGTCGCCAAGGATTTCCTGGGGCCGCGCTGCATCTACCATGCCAGGCTCTGCGACCAGGATTTACGGTTCGAATCCACTGAACTCTCCCTGGAGGGCCAGGTCGCTGTCGGTTTCAGCAAGGACGTCGCTTTCGTTTTCGAGGCCAATCAATGACAACCACCCGGATCGCCACCTCGAACGCCACAAGCATCACCGTGTTGGGAGCGGATCTCGTCGAGGATCTGATCGGCAAGATCAGTTTCACGGCAATGACCTACCTGCTGATGACAGGACGCTACGCCGAGCCGGCGCAGGTGAGGTTGCTTGACGCTTGCCTGGTGACTTTGGCCGAGCACGGCTTTACGCCTGGCGCCATCGCATCGCGGTTGGTGGCGGATGCGGTTCCCGGCGAGATGCAGTCGGCGGTCGCCGCGGGCCTTTTGACGGTCGGCGGCGTCTATGCCGGAACCATGGAAGGCTGCGCAAAGCTTCTGGTGACGGCGGCCGAGGCGGGAGATGCGCAGGGTCACATCCGCGAAGTGGTGGCGTCGCACGTTGCCGAACGCCGGCCTCTGCACGGGTTCGGCCATGCCAACCACAAGCCCGACGACCCGCGCACACTGCCGCTGCTTGCTCTTGCCAAGGAGGAAGGACTTTCCGGTCGCTACATCGACCTCCTGCTTGAGTTCGGTCGCGAACTCGACCGGCAATCGGGACGGCACATCACCATCAACGCCACCGGAGCCATAGCCGCCATCCTGCTGGAGATCGGCATTGATGCGGATGTGGCGCGCGGCATCGCGCTTGTTTCCCGTTCCGCCGGACTTGTCGGGCATGTGTTGGAAGAAGCCCGGACCCACTCTGCACGATCCATCGTAAGGGCGGCGAAATCGGCCGTTCCCTATTCGGCGGAGTAAACTGGTCCGGGCCGCGCAAAGGTGCTATATCCGGGTCAGATTTTATCAACCGAACGTGCCCGGTGCCCCAACTTCCTCCGCTCAATTCCCTGCGCGCCTTTGAGGCTGCCGCCCGGCACCTGAGCTTCAAGCACGCGGCCGAGGAATTGAGCGTCACCGACAGTGCGATTTCACGCCACATCAGCCTGCTCGAAGGCCGATTGGGCGTGACGCTTTTTCGGCGCCTCATCCGCCAGGTCGCGCTGACGCCTGAAGGAGCTGCCCTTTTCGCCGAGGTCTCGCCCGCGCTCAGTCGCATCGCAATGGCCGCGGCGGCGATCACGCAAAGACAACGTGCGGCAACCCAGATCTCGGTCAATGCCCCACCGACTTTCACGATGCGGTGGCTGATCCCTCGGCTCTCTGACTTCCTTCGCGCCAACCCGGGCGTCGATGTTTCGGTCACCACGTCGATCCGGCCGGTGGATTTCGCAGCTGGCGGCTATGACCTCGCGATACGGCGCGTGCCAACGGAGATTTCCGGCCTGGTCAACCGGAAGATTCTCAATGAGATGCGGTTGCCGGTCTGCCATCCGTCGCTTCTGGAAAAGATCGATCCGAAGGATCCCGCATCCTTGCTCAGCCAGACATTGCTGCACGCGCGCACATCTCCGGGGGCATGGTCGGAGTGGCTGGCGGAAGCCGGCGTCAAGACAGCGCCGTCGGCACAGGCGCTCAGTTTCGAGGAAATGTATTTCGTCGTCCAAGCTGCGGTGAACGGCCTGGGTTTCGCCATCGTTCCAGCGGCGGTCATCATCGACGAAGTCTTGTCCGGACAATTGTCTCTCCCGTTCCGCTTCGCATCCGGACGCGCAAACCACTACCACGCGATCTTTCCCCGTACGCCGGGCAGACAAGGCGCGGTGCAGCGATTTTGCAACTGGATGGCCGAACAGGGCGCCATCTCGGAAAGGCACGTCCGCGAGCAGCTTGGCTTGCGCGAGGCGGCATTTATGGATCGAATTTCCTGAAGTATGAGACGAATTTTATCGCTTGTCGCAGTATCCTGGGGTGCCGACAGTGTCATCGCTGACAAGTCCAGCGTGAATGGCCTTAAGAATGGCGCCGGCGATCATCCCGGCATCGTCTGAAGGTCTGCCCTCGGCATCGGCAAATGGGAGGAAAATCATGTCATACCAATTCATCAAGGGACTGGTCCTTTCGGCCGTCCTTGCAGCAAGTCCCGCTGCCGCTGCCGAAGACTGGGCCGCCATCGAGCAGGCGGCAAAGGCAGAAGGCCCTGTCCTGGCCTATACGACCCTGACGCCTGAGAACTGGAAGGTCCTGCTGGACGCCTTCAACGCGAAGTACCCAGACGTCAAGGTGACGCCGGTGCGCACCGGCAGCCATGCCGAAACCTTCGAGCGCTACCGGGCCGAAAGCGCGTCCGGAACCAAGACAGCCGACGTTCTCCTGGCCGTCGGGCCGGACCAGTGGAAAGCGCTGGTCGATTCCAAGGACGTCGTGCCTTTCGAAGTTTCCGATATCGGCCAGTTACCCTCTTTCTCCTATACGGCTGATGGGCGCTATACGCTGTCGACCGACAGCCAGGTAGTCATTTTCAACAAGCTCGTCCTGCCAGAGGATCTATGGCCGAAGGGCACCGGCGACCTGGTTGAGAAAGTGAAGGCTCATCCCGAAGCCTTTGCCGACAAGATCGGCAGCTACAATCCGCAGGTCTCGCCTTTCGCCTATTCGGTCTACTGGACATTGAAAGAGCATTTCGGTTCCGACGCCTTTTGGGCCAATGAAACCGTCCTCGCCCCGGAGCTACGCTTCGAGCAGGCTGCCGGTGTCGTGGTCAACAAAACGCTGACCGGCGAATATGTCGTCGGCTACATGCTTCCCGAAGCGCTGGTGCCGTTGCCCGACGACGCTACGCGCGACGTCCTCGGTATCGTCTATCCCAATGACGGCACACCGGTACTGCTGCGTGAAATGGCGGTTATGGCCAAGGGCTCCAGCCATGACGGCGCCAAGCTGCTCGTCAACTTCCTGACATCTGCGGAAGGACAAGTGGCGCTGGGCAAAGCAGGCCTGACCCCTTATTCGCCCGCGGCGGAAGGCAAGGTTTCGCGCCACTACAACAACATCGTCGCCGGCGGCGACAGCGCCAAAAGCGTCGCGCTCTACAAATGGGAGCCGCGTGTCGATGAGGAAATGAAGGATTTCCGCGCGAAGTTCCATCAGTTGGCGGGAGAATAGACGACGGGGCGGCTTGCAGATTTTCGCATCAAAAATGGGCTTAGGCGAACTGGCTTCGCGCTGAGCCCACAGCCACCAATAGGCCGTTTTGCCGAACCTCCCGCAGGAAACTGAACCCGCCTTCATGAGGTGAATAGTGGTGCCCCAGCCCGATGCGATAACGGCTGCGGCGCACCCTGTGTTGACTTGCATTTTTGCCAGGCTCGCGAACACGACCTGCGCCACGAAGCCGTCAGGCGCAGCTCTTCGCCAGGTTCTGTGCATTGGCAAAACTGTTCATCGTCGCAGGGGACGTCAGAAATCATCAGCGACGGCATCGTCCGGATGTGGCAGCCAATCCCGGCGTGGACGTATCACGGGACCAATACTACATCATCCGGCAGGCCAGCGGCTTTCTGGTGCAGGATCGCGGAAGAGTGAGATCACCTCTCCTACCGCTATTCGCCGGCGCGAGACCAGCTCACGTCCTTGCACAGAAGGCCGCCGGCGATGCAGCCTCTGGTCACCAAATTCGCCTTGGCAACCTTGATGGTGATCGAATAAGTGCGCTTGCGCTTGACGTCGTAGGCGCTGCCCGACAGCGTGTCGTCGGACTCAGGCTTGACTTTCATGACCAGCTTGTCGCCGACTTCCTCGCCGCCGCTTGTGTCCTTGATCCAAAGGTTCGTTGCGCAAACGGAATCACCGCATGGCGCTATCTTCACGCGCGCATTGCCGTCGCCGCGCATCCACACGCCGCTCGGGTCGGGAGATGCGGCCTGCGCCACGCCACCGAACACGAACACGAACATCAACCCGGCAGTCAGGCACCGCTTTCTCATCAACATTCTCCCGATGGCAGCAAACAACGACGGAGGAACGGGATTCGTTGGCTGTAAGTTTCGGTGGCGGGCGCACGGTGAAACCCGCAAGCAACGCCGGCCGTTTCTGCATGGATACGGAGCAATGAAGGGACGAATCGATGATGAAACTGTACGGGACGGCCTACTTTGCCACGGCGATCGTTTTTCTCGCCATCGATTCCGTCTGGCTGACGCTGACCGCGAGCCGTTTGTACAGACCGCTGCTGGGCGACCTCCTGATGGATGGATTCCGCCCTGCTCCCGCCATCCTGTTCTATCTGATCTACATTGCCGCCATCGTCTTCTTCGCCATCCAGCCGGCCTTCGGAAGCGGCCGCTGGACGACGGCTGCGCTCTACGGCGCCGCCTTCGGCTTTTGCGCCTATGCCACCTACGACCTCACCAACCAGGCGACGTTGAGGAACTGGCCGGTCGCCATCACTATCGTCGATCTATGCTGGGGCACCGTGCTGACCGCCGCCGCAGCCACATTGGGCTACGTCATATCCATCAGGGTGGTCGGCACCTAGCCTTTGGCCCTGTCCGCCAGCAGGCCGGCTAGCAGCAGTCCGACGAACATCGTCAGCGTTCCGGCGCTAACGGCGTTGAGCGTCAGGAAGCCCGCATATTCTTCCGCGCTGTAGAGATGGAAAGGTGCACCGTATCGGCCGTGCAGTCCCATGAACACGATGAGCGCCAGAAGCGAGATCGCCAGGCCGAAAATGCGTTCGGCCGGACGAAACAGAACCACCGCCAGCAGCACGATGGGAATGAGGAAGATTTCCACGCCCGAAGCCGTGCCGAAGGCCTTGGCGCTCAGCATCGTGTTGGCAATGCCTGTCAGCGGCAGCAGCGCCCGGCCTGCGGTGCGGTTCAGTCGGCTGACGGCGGGCACGGCGGCGAAGAGCGGCGTCGACAGGAAGGTGAAGAAGGTCGGCCACACCACATCGCTGACCGACCAGTAGACATAGAGCGGATAGAACGGCTGGTTCCACGCCACCACCAGCGCGACCAAATTGGCGGTCGCGACCAGCGGATCGTCATCGTCGCAATAGCGGCGCAGCGCCTGCCATAAGGAACCCAGCCAGGCCAAATCGCGTCAGCCCTGCGCGACGCGGAGACGGTAGTGGCTGACGCCCCATTCCTTGCCGTGCGCATGGCCGAACAGGCCGGCCGTGGCCAGGTAGAACAGCCTCCAGCGGCGGCGCCACAACGCTGCGTCCTTGCCATAGACCTCGCGCAATATCCGGTCGATCTCCGGCAGATTGGCGTCGAAGTTGGCGAGCCAGTCCTCAGCCGTGCGCTGATAGTGCTTGCCGTTCCATACCCACTCCTTCTCGATTTCGAAAAGATCGTCGAACTGCTTGATCAAGGCATGGCTCGGCATGATGCCGCCGGTGAAAAAATGCTGCGCGATCCAGTCGGACTTGTCGGCGTGGTCGAAGCGATAGGACTGGCTGCGATGACTGAACACATGCAGGAACAGTCTTCCGTCCGCCTTCAGCCAGCCACGCACGCGGCCCAGCAGTTTCTGCCAGTTGGACATGTGCTCGAACATCTCCACCGAGACGATCCGGTCGAACTGCCCTTGCGGCTCGAACGCGTTCATGTCGGCGGTGATGACGGTGACGTTCGAAAGGCCCCGCGTCTTCGCCTCGCTTTCGATATGCATGCGCTGTGGGCTGGAATTGGACACCGCGACGATCTCGGCCTGGGGAAAGCGCTCTGCCATGAACAGCGACAACGATCCCCAGCCGCAGCCGAGTTCAAGGATGCGCTGGCCGTTGGCCAGCCCCGCATGAGCGACCGTCTCCTCAAGCGCCCGTATCTCCGCTTGCGCCAGCGTCATGCCGGCATTGTCGTACAGGCAGCACGAATATTTGCGCCGCGGACCGAGTGTCAGCGCGAAGAACTCCGGCGGCAGTTCGTAGTGCTGCTCGTTCGCGGCTTCCGTGTGCTCGGCTATCGAATAGCTGTCCATGGCGCGGACGAATTCGTCTTCGCGCGCCGCGCCTTCCAAGGCGAGCCGGCGACGCGTGCGCCCGACAAGAAAGTCGATGCCGAAGCGTGTCACCGGATCCGGCAGCGGGTTGCGTTCGACGGCACGGACGGCGGATGCGATGATGTTCAAACCTTTTTTCCTTTGCTTGTAGATTCGGTCGGCCGACGCCGCGGGCCGGGCCAGAATGCGTTGACGCGTCGCTGGTATTCCCGGAACTTTTCGCCGCGCGAGCGCAGCATATGCGCTTCGAGCGGCGGGATGCCCGACACATGCACCAGCAGCCAGTACATGAAGATCGGGCCGGCCAGCGCCGCCCAGCCCCAGGGGTAGTCATTGGTCAGGTCAATCGCGATGAGCGGATAAGCGACCCAGCCGAGCCACTCGAAGAAATAATTGGGATGCCGCGTCAGGCTCCATAAACCTCGGTCGCAGACGCGGCCCTTGTTGGCGCGGCCGGCGCGGAAGGCCGTCAGCTGGCGGTCCGCAATCGCTTCTCCGGCAACGGCAATGATGAGCACCGCGATGCCCAGCCAATCGCCCGGGCCGAGGCTCGCGGCCGGATTGCGCGCGGCCGCGAGGATCGCCATGACCAGCAGGAAAGCAGCCGCCGCCTGGATCTGCAGGAACCAGAAAAGCCGTCGCCTGAAATTCGTCCCCCACTCGGCACGCAATTGCGCATAGCGTGGATCGTCGCCGCCTCCGGCCGTCCGCGCCACGATGTGCAGGCCGAGCCGCAGCGACCAGAACCCGGCGAGTGCCGCCACCACCCACTGCCGAACCGTCCCTGACGCGTCGCCTTCCAGGGGCAGAAACGCCGCAGCCACGCCACCGGCGCCGACGGCGAAGGACCAGATCGCATCGATCCAGCCCGATCGTCCGGTCCGGATGGCTGCGAGCCAGGCGGCCGCCATCGTCGCCGACAGAAGCACGGCCAGCAGCAGGATGAGAAAACCCGCCGTCATGACAAGGCACCGCGTTCCTGCCGTGGCCGGCATGGTCCGGTAACGAAAATCAGGGCTGGAGGTCCAGGGTCGGGCAAGGGCATTTTCGGATCACCGGCTTTCGGCGAATAAACGAGGCCCGTCGGTGGGAAGTTTCCCAACAAGGTCGGAACTTGCGACAAGGACCGCCCTCGGCAGCGCCGCACACGGATTGGCCACGCGGCTGCGTCTCATATCCGATTGCACCCGCGCATCCAAAATCGTTGCGAAGCAGGGCCGAAACGGTTATATACGCCGCGATTTCCCATTTTGGTGGCTCTAAACCACCGCCCGCGCGGGAACGCGGGCGAACGAGAGGATATTTTCCATGGCCAACGCACTGCTCATGCCCAAGGCGACAGCCGTATGGCTCGTCGACAACACGGCGCTTTCCTTCGACCAGATCGCGCAGTTCTGCTCGCTGCACCCGCTTGAGGTGAAGGCAATCGCCGACGGCGAAGCGGCCCAGGGCATCAAGGGCATGGATCCGATCATGACCGGCCAGCTTACCCGCGACGAGATCGCCAGGGGCGAAAAGGACGTCAACCACCGGCTGAAACTGTCGGATCCGAAAGTGCGCGTCCCGGAATCGAAGCGCAAGGGCCCGCGCTACACCCCGCTTTCCAAGCGGCAGGACCGCCCCAACGCCATTCTGTGGCTGGTCCGCAACCATCCCGAACTGAAGGACGCGCAGATTTCGCGGCTCGTCGGCACCACCAAGTCGACCATCGAGCAAATCCGCGACCGCAAGCACTGGAATGCCGCCAATCTGGTACCGATGGACCCGGTGACGCTCGGCCTCTGCTCGCAGATCGATCTCGACCTGGAGGTCCAGCGCGCCTCGCGCGGCCGCGAACAGCCGCAACCGACCGGCGACACGCTGCTGCCGGCTTCGCTGACCGAAAGGCTGGCGCCTGAAGAGGTCAAGCCGAAGCAGGAAGACGACGAGCTCGACGCCGATGCGGTCTTCGCCAAGCTTTCGGCGCTCAAGGGCAAGGGAAGCGAAGAGGGCGAGGACGAATAATTCGCGTTTTTTTGCCGACGCAGATCACCTGATTCCCGTCTTCGAGACATTAAAAAAGCCCGCGTCATACGCGGGCTTTTTTAGTGGCGGCGGACGGTCAGGCGCCCCGCGCCGTTGGCCCCATGCCGTAGGCTTCGCTGCGCTCCACGGCGCGGTAGAAGTCGGCAAGCTGCTTGCCGCGCTCGGGCTTGAAGATGCGCTCGGTGACAACCACGGAACCGATCCGGTCGATGCGGAAGGCGCGGAAATCGCCGCGCATCTCGCACCAGGCCACCAGCGTCCACACCTTGCCCCAGAACCACAGGCCGAGCGGACGGACATCGCGCGCGGTGCCGCGCCCCGCCTCGTCGCAGTAGTCGATCGTCAGCACCTGCCGCTTCTCGACGGCGCGTTCGATGATGTCGATCGCATCGCGCGCGGCATCGCTCACCACCCACATCGGCGTGTGGATCTCGGTGCGGGAAATACGGTCCTTCTCCGCGTCGGGAAGCACCGCGCCGATCTTTACCAGCGCCTCTTCAGCCGCCCGCGCCATGGCCGCGCCGCCGAAGGCGCGCACCATGCGGGCGCCGGCGACCAGGGCGACGATCTCGTCACGCGTGAACATCAGCGGCGGAAGGTCGAACCCTTCCCTCATCATGTAGCCGACCCCGGCCTCGCCATCGATCGGAACGCCCGTCGATTGCAGGTCGGCAATGTCGCGATAGATGGTGCGCTCGGAAACTTCGAGCCACCCGCCAAGCTTCTGCGCGGTGACCAACCGGCCGCCGCGAAGATGCTGAACAATCTGGAAAAGCCTGTCGGCGCGCCGCATCGTATGGTTTCCTCGTGCCTCTGCTGCCAGCCCCGCGCGCCCAAACGACGCCGTGATGGAACCCAGGCACGAACATGGCTGGCGGCAATTGCCAGTCGCTCTCCATGCTTGCGGGCCCCATCTGCCCGGGAACCTTATCGCACGATCCTCCTGACAGCATAATGTCAGGAGCCGCTAGAGCCAACAGCGGGCTGGAAAGCATGGCAGCCGATACCGCCTCAGGCACTGCGCCGATGCCGGCTGTCATCGACATCCGGCCAACCGATATCGGCGCGGATTTCCTGGGGCAATGAGTTCAGAAAGCGTTCTGTGCGGAGGGTCCGGCGGGTCGTCCTGACCCGGCCGACGAAATAGCGAACAGCGCTCGCAATGGCAAAATCATACATGGTCAGCCTCCTCTCGATTTGACAGGAGCACTATCGCACAAGGCTGCTGACAGCCCTCCGTCAGGAGCCTTTTCCAGGTCGCCGGAGGTCGTTTCCGACGCCTATTGCATCGGCCAGACGATCATCAGCAAGGGCACCGCGACGACGATGACCAGCAGGGAAAGCGGCAGTCCCAACCGCGGGTAGTCCGAGAATCGGTAGCCCCCTGGCCCCATCACCAGCGTATTGCACTGATGGCCTATGGGGGTGAGGAAATCGCACCCCGCGCCGATGGCGACCGCCATGAGGAAGGCCTCCGGTCGGTAGCCGAGGTTCTGCGCGAAACCGGCCGCGATCGGCGCCATCACCAGCACCGTGGCGGCATTGTTGAGGAAGGGTGTAACCGCCATCGCTGCCACCAGGATGAGGCCGAGCGCTCCATAGCTCGGCAAGGTATGGCCGAACTCAGCCAACGCGGATGCAATGACGTCGGTGGCTCCCGTATGACGCAACGAGTCGCTGACCGGTATCAGGGCCGCCAGCATCACCAGGATCGGTCCGTCGAGCGAACGATAAATGTCGCGCACCGGAATGACCTTGAACAGCACCATCATCACCGCTGCGGCAAAGAAAGCCACCTGGACCGGCAGCAGGCCGAGAGCAGTCGATCCCATCGCCGCCAGCAGGATGAGCACCGGCACGATGCCGCGCCGCACGCTGCCGAGCAGCACGGGCCTTTCCACCAGGGGCAGCAGGCTGAACTCGCGCAGGAATTCCGGCAGCGTGTCCTTGTTGCCTTGCAGCACCACGACGTCGCCAAGCCGCAGCGTGATCGAGCCGAGCCGCTGGTCGAGCCGTTCACCCTTGCGGCTGACGGCCAGGAGATTGACGTTGAACCGGTCATAGAGCAGCAGCCGTTGCGCCGACCAGCCGATGAGGCTGGAGCTTTCACCGATGACCGCTTCGATCGCCGTCATCTCGCTCCCGGCGCCATTTTGCTTGGCCGGCTTACGGTTGTCTCCAAGGCTGAGTTTGGACTGCGCCACCAGCCGGTCGAGCGCATCCTGGCTGCCCTCGATCAGCAATATGTCGTCCACCCGCAGCACGGCGTCCGGAAGCGGCGCGATGCGCAGCCCTTCCGAACGGAGAATGGAAGTGATGACCGTATCGCCCGCCGCGATCTTGAGAAGCTCCCCCAGCGATTTGTCGACCACGGTGGAATCCTTGGTCACCCTCGCCTCGGCGGCATAGTTCTTGATGTCGAGGGCTTCGTGAAGCGAGACGTCCTGGCGCTCGCGCTGGGGCACCAGCCAATAGAACAGGATCAGGAATATGCAGCCCATCACCGTCAACGCGAGTCCGACCGGTGTGAAATCGAACATGGTGAAGGGCGTGCCGGTAAGTTCGCCGCGCAGCCGCGACACCACGATGTTCGGCGAGGTGCCGATCTGCGTCATCAGCCCTCCCAGCAGGGAGGCGAAGGCCATCGGCATCAGGAAGGCCGAGGGAGAAACGTTCGACCGCCGGGCGAACTGGAACGCGATGGGGATCATGATCGCCAGCGCGCCGATGTTCTTCACAAAGGCCGACAGCACCGCGACCGTAATCACCAGCAGGGCCAGCTGCGCACGCACTGAACTGACATTGGGCGCCAGCCGCTGGATGGCGAACTCCATGATGCCGGAACGCGCGACGCCCGCGCTGACCAGAAGCGCCGATCCGACGATGATGACAATGTCGTCGCTAAAGCCGCTGAAGGCCTTGTCCATCGGCACCACGCCGACGGCCAGCGCCAGCAGCAATGAGCCGGCGGCCACCAGATCATAGCGGAAGCGGCCCCATACGAAGGCCGCCATCATCAGCGCGATGACGGAGAAGGAGAGAATTTGTGGAAGCGTCAGCATGAACACCCGCAATTGGCGCCACAACACGCCAGACCGGCCTTCGTTCCGCCGGCGCCGCAATTCCCGGTGTGAACGATTCTTGGTATGGCGGCTTCTTGTGCCGCCCTTATCCCGTCACGGCAAGGCGCGTTCGCTCAAATCGGCAGTGCAATAAAAAGCAAAGACCATTCCGGCAGCACGCTCACATGTAAATGAAAGCCCCTTTCCGCCTCGGTTCCGGGACGGAGAGGGTCATTCAGATATGGTTGCCTCGACGCTGGCCGCGATAAGCAACTCTGCGTTGCGCGCCACCGCCTTCGAAGGACCGCCGGGGCCGAAAAGCTGCGCCGAGATATAGGCGCCTTCAAGCAGAAGCAGCAGACCGTCGCCCAGTTCGTCGGCGTCCTTTGCACCCATCTGCGCCGCCATTGCGCGGAGGCGGCGGCGCAATTCCTTCTTGTTGTCCTCGCCCACTGTTCGCGCTGGATGCCCCCGCTCGGGATACTCCACCGCTGCGTTCGTCATGCCGCAGCCGCGATAGCCTTCCTTCTGCAAACGCTTGGCCACGCGGGTGAGGAAAGCGAGGATCTGTGCGCGCGCATCGCCCGGGTGCGTCGCGACCGCCTCGTCGAAGCGCTCCCAGAACTCCTTGTCATATTGCTTGAGATAGGATGCCGTCAGGTCGTCCTTGGACGAGAAATTGCGGTAGAGACTGGGCTTGGTGACACCGGCCTGCCTGACGATCTCGTCGACGCCGATCGCCCTTATGCCCTTGCGGTAGAAAAGCTGCCGCGCCACGTCGAGGATCTTCTCGGCGGCGCGTGGCGCATTCCGGGCATTGATGGCAGGATCAATATTATTGTCGATCGACATTCAGGTGTCCGCTTGACAGTGTTACCGATCGGTACCTATACAGAACCACTTGCAACGTACCGGTCAGTAACATGATAGTCCAGTCACGCCCCTTTGGCCAGCGTTATGCCTTCGTCGTCGTCGGCGTGATTTTCGTGGCGCTGCTGATCGCTGCGGGCCTTCGCTCCGCGCCCGCGGTCATGATGGTGCCACTGGAGAACAGTTTCGGCTGGTCTCGCGGCGTCGTGTCCTTCGCCGCCGCCGTCGGCATTTTCCTCTACGGCCTCACCGGGCCATTCGCCGCGGCGCTGATGGAACGCATCGGATTGCGGAAGACCCTCATCGCGGCTTTCGTGCTGATGTCTGGCGCCACCGCGCTCAGCCAGTTCATGACCCAGTCATGGCAATTGGTCCTGACCTGGGGCGTCTTTTCAGGCATCGGTTCCGGCGCCGTCGCCACGGTGCTCGGCGCCACCATCGTCAATCGCTGGTTCAAGACCAATCGCGGCCTCGTCATGGGCCTGATGTCGGCTTCGGCCGCCACCGGCCTGCTGGTGTTCCTGCCGCTTCTCGCCGCGCTGGCGCAGTCGGGCGGCTGGCGGCCTGTCGCCACGGCCATTTCCATCGCCACGGCCTGTCTCATTCCACTGATCTGGCTTCTGGTGCCCGAGCGGCCGTCGTCCATCGGCCTCGTCCGCTTCGGCGCGGATGCCGACGATGTCCCGCCCGTTTCACCGGCCTCGCAGGGCAATTTCATTGCCCACACGCTGGGCACGCTGCGCCGCGCCGCCGGCACGCGCGTCTTCTGGTATCTCTTCGCGACATTCTTCATCTGCGGCTTCACCACCAACGGCCTGGTGGGCACGCACCTGATCGCCTTCTGCGGCGATATGGGCATAGGCGAGGTCCAGGCCGCCGGCCTTCTGTCGCTCATGGGCATCTTCGACCTCATCGGCACGACGCTTTCCGGCTGGCTGACCGACCGCTACGATCCGCGCAAGCTGCTCGGCATCTATTACGCCATACGCGGCCTTTCGCTGATCTACCTGCCCTATTCCGGCTTTTCGGCCCTGAGCCTCATCATCTTCGCAGTTTTCTACGGGCTGGACTGGATCGCCACCGTGCCGCCGACCTTGCGCCTTGCCAACGAAGCCTTCGGCGATCGCAGCGGCCCGCTCGTCTTCGGCTGGATCGTCGCCGGCCATCAGGTCGGCGCCGCCACCGCCGCCTTCTTCGGCGGAACCATGCGCGAAATTGCCGGCAACTACGAACTGGCGTTCCTCATCGCCGGCATGACCGGCATCATCGCCGCCTGCATCTCGTTGCTGATCAATACCAGCCGTCCGGCTTTCGAACCCGAGGGTCAGGCTGCGTAGGCAGGCTGCTGAAGCGGCTGGATAGTGGGGACTGTCAGCAAAACGTCATGGCTTCGAGATGTGGCTGAAACATTCCCCGCCGAGTTTGGCGGGTAATGTTCAAAGCCACGGAGCCAGCCATGAACCGCGTCGCCAGGATTTCACGCCGCACCTTCCTTGCCTCCAGCACCGCCGCCGGGCTTGTCGGCGCATCGGGTCTGGCGCTTCCCTACTATTCGCGCGCCAACACCCGGCCCGCATTCACCCATGGCGTCCAGTCCGGAGACGTCGATGCCTCTTCGGGCATGGTCTGGACCCGCGCCGATCGCCCATCGCGGGTGATGTTCGAGGTCTCGACCACCGAAAGCTTTGCCAATGCCGAAAGGCTGGCGCCGCTCGATGCGCTTCCCGACAGCGACCTGACGGTCAAGCGTCTGCTCACCGATCTCACCTCCGACCAGGACATCTTCTACCGCATGACGCTGGCCGACCTGAGCGACGTCAACGCCGTATCCGAACCCATCGTCGGCCGTTTCCGCACGGCGCCCGCTTCGAAGCGCTCGGTGCGTTTCGCCTGGTCGGGCGACACCGCCGGCCAGGGCTGGGGCATCGACGATGTCGGCATGAAGACCTACGCCACCATCGCGGCCCATACGCCGGATTTCTTCCTGCATTCGGGCGACACGATCTATGCCGATGGCCCGATGACGGACGAGGTCGACCTCAAGGACGGCACCAAGTGGAAGAACGCCGTCCTGATCGACGAAAAGCGCAAGGTCGCCGAAACGCTCGAAGAATATCGCGGCCAGTGGAAATACAATCTCATGGACAAGAACCTGCTGGCCATGAACGCCCTGCTGCCGACCTTCTTCCAGTGGGACGACCATGAAGTTCTGAACAACTGGTCAAGTTCCAAAGACCTGACCGGCGACGACCGTTACACGGAGAAGTCGGTCGCCCTGCTGGCCGCGCGCGCCGGCCGGGCCTTCCACGAAATGGCGCCGATCCGCTACACGCCGGCCGAGCCGGGACGCATCTACCGCAAGATCGCCTACGGGCCGCTGGTCGATGTGTTCTTCCTCGACATGCGTTCCTATCGCGGCCCGAACGGTCCGGATATGGAAGAGACGATGACGCCGCAATCGCGTATGCTGGGCGAAGCGCAGACCAGATGGCTCAAGCGCGAGCTGGCCAATTCCAAGGCGACCTGGAAGATCATTTCCGCCGACATGCCGATCGGCCTGATCGTCTGGAACGATGGCGCCAACAAGAAGGGCGCGGAGGCCGTCGCCAATGGCGACAACGGCGCGGCCAAGGGCCGCGAGCTCGAATTCGCCGATCTTCTGCGCTTCATCAAGAACGCCGGCATCACCAATACGGTCTGGCTGACGGCCGACGTTCACTATACGGCCGCGCATTACTACAACCCCGACAAGGCGCAGTTCCAGGACTTCAATCCGTTCTGGGAGTTCGTCTCCGGTCCGATCCATTCCGGCACCTTCGGCCCGAACGACCTCGACATGACATTTGGCCCGGAGCTGAAATTCATCAAGGCGCCGACCGCCGAGCAAGGCCAGAACCTGCCGCCCTCCGCAGGGTTGCAGTTCTTCGGCCTCGTCGATGTGGACGGCCAGACGGAGCAGATGACGGTTCGCCTGATGGATCGCGACGACAAGGAACTTTACAAGATCACGCTCGATCCTGTGCGCTCGGCTTGAAGCGAAAGCAGATGAATGCGGGTCGGGAACTGCCCGATCCGCACTTCTCGCTCAAAATCGGGTGGAATGATCGGCCTGGTCAGTTCGGGTAGCAGGCGACCGGCACATTCGGCCAGACGGCCCGGTCGCATCCGGCATCGCGCTGGCGTTTCTTGAAAGAAACGCTGACTGGACCGGTCACCATGGGATCGACGCCGGCCGGCGCGTCGGCGAAAAGTTCTTCCGCCGCCGAAGCCGTCAGCACGGTTTCGGATTCCAGATCGGAACGCGTGACCGAATGAGCAGTACCCGCCGCCACGACGGCTGCGAACACCGCGAGGGCCGCCAAGCCAGTATGCAATCCGGTTTTTTTCATCATGGTCCGCCAAACGATCCGAGGCCGGCATGGTTCCGGCATTGGTTAACGAAATCCTGCGCATCAAGCCCTTAATATTTGGTGACCATTTTATTAAATCCGCATGAATACGGTGTCGGCGCGCCCCCTTTCGCAATTGCGAAAAACCCTGTATGAGCCGCGCAAACGAAAAAGGCAGCGACCAAATCCCGGTCCTGCTGCCGCCAACGCTTCCGAGAGACAGTATGGACATCCGTAATATCGCGATCATCGCGCACGTCGACCATGGGAAAACCACGCTGGTCGATCAGCTTCTCCGCCAGTCGGGCTCGTTCCGCGAGAACCAGCGTGTCGCCGAGCGCGCCATGGATTCCAACGATCTCGAAAAGGAACGCGGCATTACCATTCTTGCCAAGGCGACTTCGGTCGACTGGCACGGCCACCGCATCAATATCGTCGATACGCCCGGCCACGCCGATTTCGGCGGCGAGGTCGAGCGCATCCTGTCCATGGTGGATTCGGCCATCGTGCTCGTCGATGCCGCCGAGGGCCCGATGCCGCAGACCAAGTTCGTCGTCGGCAAGGCGCTCAAAGTCGGCCTGAAGCCCATCGTCGTCATCAACAAGATCGACCGCCCCGACGCCCGTCACGTCGAGGTCGTCAACGAAGTGTTCGACCTGTTCGCCGCGCTCGACGCCAACGACGAGCAGCTCGACTTCCCCATCCTCTATGGTTCCGGCCGCGATGGCTGGGTTGCCGAAAATCCGGAAGGCCCGAAGGACAGGGGCTTGGCGCCTCTGTTCGATCTCGTGCTGAAGCACGTTCCGGCGCCGACCGTCCATCCTGGCCCGTTCCGCATGATCGGAACCCTGCTCGAAGCCAATCCGTTTCTCGGCCGCATCATCACAGGCCGTATCGAATCCGGTTCGCTGAAGTCGAACCAGCCCGTCAAGGTGCTGGCCAATGACGGCTCGGTCGTCGAGACTGGCCGCGTCTCCAAGATCCTGGCCTTCCGCGGGCTGGAACGGCAACCGATCGACGAGGCGCAAGCAGGCGACATCGTCGCCATCGCCGGCCTGTCGAAGGGCACCGTTGCCGACACATTCTGCGACCCGGCGGTGACCGAGCCGCTGCACGCGCAGCCGATCGATCCGCCGACCGTGACGATGAGCTTCATCGTCAACGACAGCCCGCTTGCCGGCACCGAGGGCGACAAGGTGACGAGCCGCGTCATCCGCGACCGCCTGTTCAAGGAAGCCGAAGGCAACGTAGCCCTCAAGATCGAGGAGGCCGAAGGCAAGGATTCTTTCTACGTGTCCGGCCGCGGCGAATTGCAGCTCGCCGTGCTGATCGAGACGATGCGCCGCGAAGGCTTCGAAATTGCCGTCTCCCGTCCGCGTGTCGTGATGCACAAGGATGAAAGCGGGCAATTGCTTGAACCGATCGAGGAAGTCGTTATCGACGTCGATGAGGAACATTCCGGCATCGTTGTGCAGAAGATGAGCGAGCGTAAGGCTGAGATGGTCGAGCTGCGCCCGTCCGGCGGCGACCGCCAGCGCATCGTCTTCCATGCCCCGACGCGCGGACTGATCGGCTATCAGTCCGAGTTGCTGACCGATACGCGCGGCACGGCGATCATGAACCGCCTGTTCCACGGCTACCAGCCATTCAAGGGCGTGATCGGCGGCCGCACCAATGGCGTGCTGCTCTCGAATGCTTCGGGCGAGGCTGTGGCCTACGCCATGTTCAACCTGGAAGATCGCGGCCCGATGATCATCGACCCGGGCGAAAAGGTCTACCAGGGCATGATCATCGGCATCCATTCGCGTGACAACGATCTGGAAGTCAACGTGCTGAAGGGCAAGCAGCTCACCAACATCCGCGCCGCCGGCAAGGATGAGGCGGTCAAGCTCACGCCGCCGATCCGCATGACCCTCGATCGCGCGCTCTCCTGGATTCAGGATGACGAGCTGATGGAAGTGACGCCCAAGACCATCCGCCTGCGCAAGCTCTATCTCGACCCGAACGAGCGCAAGCGCTTCGAAAAGAGCAAGGTGGCCGGCGCGGCTTGACCGAACGCATCCGCGGGCTCTTTCGGGGAACGGTGCGCCAGCGTACTATGCTGGTGTTCAGGACCTGAGGCCCGCCATGCACTTTTCTTCCCTTCTCATCTTCGCCGGCGCGCTGCTGGTCGCAGCAGGCTCGCCCGGCCCATCCATCGCTGCGCTGGTCGCGCGCGTGATCTCCAAGGGTTTTCGCGACGTCTTTCCCTTCCTGCTCGCCATGTGGATCGGCGAAGGCATCTGGCTGTCCTTCGCCGTGTTCGGCCTGGCAATGGTCGCCCAGACCTTTCATGCCGCCTTCGTTGTCGTAAAGTGGCTGGGCGTCGCCTATCTCGCCTATCTCGCCTGGAAGATGTGGACCGCGCCGGTCGATGCAAAAGCTGGAGAGATGCCGAGCGAGGATTCGCCGGCCAGGCTTTTCCTGGCCGGCATGGCGGTTACGCTCGGCAACCCCAAGATCATGATGTTTTACCTGGCGCTTCTGCCGACGATCATCGATCTGGCCTCGGTCACCGTCGTCGGCTGGCTGGAACTCACGCTGACCATGGCAATCGTGCTGATCGCCATCGATCTTACCTGGGGTCTGGCGGCGGCGCAGGCCCGCCGGCTGCTCAGGAGCCCACGCGCCATGCGGATCGCCAACCGTATCAGCGCCGGCACCATGGCGGGCGCTGCGGCGGCGATCGCCGCACGGAGCTGATTTCGCACGCCGAGCCGGCGGCTGAAGCTAACGCGCCATGGCGTGATAGTCGTCGTTCGGCCGCATATCGACGGCTGCCGCCACCCGGTTCGACATGTTGAAGAACGCGGCGGTCGAAGCAATGTCCCAGATATCGCGGTCCGAGAAGCCGGCCTTGCGCAGCGCGGCTCGGTCTGCTTCGACGATCTTGGCTGGCTCTTCCGTAAGCTTCACCGCGAATTCAAGCATGGCGTTTTGCCGGTCGGACAGATCGGCTGCCCGGAAGTTCATCACCATCATCTCGCCCAGCGACGGATCGCCGGACAATTGCCGCACCGCCGCGCCATGCGCGGTCAGGCAGTAATAGCAATGATTGATCGACGAAACGGCGACCGCGATCATCTCGCGTTCCAGCTTGCTGAGCCCTGATTCGCCCAGCATCAGATCATTGTACATGTCGGTAAACGCGCGTAGCTTCTTGTCGTCGAACGCATAGGCCATCAGCACGTTGGGCACGAGACCGAGCTTTTCTTCGCATTTGGCGAAATACGCCTTGGTCGCCTCGCTCAGCTCGATTTTTCCCAACTCGAGGGCAGTTACCGTCTTGGCCATCGCTTTCTCCTCATCTTTCGGTGGCATCCGTTCCAATTTAATCGTTATTTTTGTTATCCAGCCGTCAAACCTTTGTCGCTAAATTCGGTTCACATGGTAATATCGTCGCAAAATTGCGCCGCGTCGCAAAAAGTATATGACGGGAGGAAAGTTCGTCACCATGGCCAGCCTGAAGTCCGTTGCCAAAACGAAAATGGCAGCATCCGATAAAGCCAATATGAAAAGACAGTCGGTAAAATCGGCCTCGGGGGGCTCCCTCGCCGAATATCTTCTCAGCCGGGCGCCGGCGGAAGATGTCGCGGCCTACGATGCAGCCGATCTCGAGCGCGCCGCCGATCTCGCCGGACAGGCCGTTTCCCGGCACAAGAGAGGCCAGAGCGTTATCGCTGTTGAGGCCGATTCGGGCGTGAACCGGCAGGGCCGGCCGGTGACCGTCGTCACTGTCGTCAATGACAACATGCCCTTCCTCTTCGATTCCATTCTGGGCGAGATCACCGACAGCGCCGGCGAACCGACCCTGGTGGCGCACCCGGTCATCCTCGTCCGGCATGGAAAATCCGGCGTCGATGAAATCCTCGGCGAGGCCGGCAACAACAAGAACGAAGCCTCCCACGACAGGCTGAGCGTCGTCCACGCCCATATTCCTCGATTGACCGAGGAGCAGGCGGCCGACCTGGCGGACCGGCTCGAAAAGGTGCTGAACCAGGTCCGTTACGCGGTCGCCGACTGGAAACCCATGCTGGCCAGGATCGACCAGGCGATCTCCGAATTCCGCCATGCTCCCGTGCCTCTGGAAAAGAAGAACGTCGCCGAGGCCATCGCCTTTCTGGAATGGCTGCGCGACGACAACTTCACCTTCCTCGGCATGCGCGAGTTCAAATATATCGGCGGCGAGACCAGCGGCACGCTGGAGCGCGCTGAAACGCCTGGTCTTGGGATTCTGTCCGATCCAGACATTCTGGTGCTGCGGCGCGGCACCGAAGCCGTGACGACAACGCCGGAGATCCGCGCCTTCCTGCACGGTCCGGAAGCCCTGATCGTCACCAAGGCCAACGCCAAATCGTCGGTCCATCGGCGCATTTATCTCGATTACATCGGCGTCAAGACGTACACGGAGAAAGGCGCCTTGTCCGGTGAGTTGCGCATCGTCGGCCTGTTCACCTCGACCGCCTACACACGCTCGGTCCTGAAGATCCCCTATCTGCGCTCGAAAGCGGAGACGGTGATCGCCAAATCCGGCCTCAATCCGGCCGACCATTCCGGCAAGGCGCTGATCAACGTGCTGGAAAGCTATCCGCGCGACGAGTTGTTCCAGATACCGGTCCCGGTGCTGCGCAAACACGCCGAAGCCATTCTCGGCCTGGTCGAGCGTCCGCGTGTCCGCGCCTTGGTGCGCGTCGATCAGTTCGACCGGTTCGTGTCCGTCCTCGTCTTCGTACCGCGCGACCGCTACGACAGCGCCGTGCGTGAAAAGGTCGGCATTTATCTGAAGACCGTCTTCGAGGGGCGTGTCTCCGCCTATTATCCCGCCTTCCCGGAAGGCGGCCTGGCGCGCGTTCATTTCATCATCGGACGTTCCGGCGGCAAGACCCCCAAGGTCGAGCAATCGACAATCGAGAAAGCTGTCCGCGATATCGTGCGCACCTGGGACGATTCGCTGGCCGAGGCGGAGGACGCCAACGGCGCGAACGCCGAGGCGCGGGCGATCGCCGCGCGCTTCCCGCAAGGATACCGCGACAATTTCACCGCCGCCGAAGCCCTGATCGATGCCGGCCGCATCGCTCAGCTCAGCGCCGAGAACACCATCGCCATCGACTACTACCGCCATGCCGACCAGCAGCCGCAGCAGGCGGCCCTCAAGATTTATCATTATGGCTGCCCGGTCGCGCTGTCGCGGCGTGTGCCGGTGCTGGAAAACATCGGCTTCCGCGTCATCAGCGAACGCACCTTCGAGATCGGCGAGGATGGCTCCGAAAAGATCTTCGTCCATGACATGGAGCTGGAAAACGCCTACGGGCAGCCGATCGACCTGACAGATGGCGGACGTCTGTTCGAGGATGCTTTCCTCGCTGTCTGGCGCGGCGATGCTGACAATGACGGCTATAATGGCCTTGCCCAGACAGCCGGTCTATGGTCCAGCGAAATCATGGTGCTGCGCGCCTATGGGCGCTATCTGCAGCAGGCCGGCATTCCGCAAAGCCAGGATTTCATCGCCGCCGCGCTGAACCGTTACCCCGACATCGCACGCGGGCTTCATGCCCTGTTCGTGGCCCGCTTCGGGCCGGGTGCCGAGGGCGAAGGCGCCGTCACCGCCAAGCATCTGAGGGCCAAGATCAAGGACGCGCTGGAAGACGTCCCCAACATCGACGACGACACCATCATCCGCCGATATCTCAATCTGATCGAAGCTTCGCTCAGGACCAATCATTTCGTCGACGGCAAGAAGGAGCGCGGCCAGTCGCTGGCGATCAAGCTCGACTCACGGTCGGTCGAGGGTTTGCCGGAGCCACGGCCATGGCGGGAGATTTTCGTCTACGGCTCCGAGGTCGAGGGCGTTCATCTGCGCTTCGGCCCGGTGGCGCGCGGCGGCCTGCGCTGGTCGGACCGCGCCCAGGACTACCGCACGGAAGTCCTTGGGCTGGTCAAGGCGCAGCAGGTCAAGAATGCCGTCATCGTGCCGGTCGGCGCCAAGGGCGGATTTTATCCCAAGCTCCTGCCGGTCGGCGGCAGCCGTGACGAGGTTTTCGAAGCCGGTCGGTCGGCTTATGTGAACTTTGTCTCGAGCCTGCTTTCCATCACCGACAACATCGGCGTCGACCATATCATCCCGCCCGAAGGCGTGGTGCGGCTCGATCAGGACGATCCCTATTTCGTCGTCGCCGCCGACAAGGGTACGGCCACCTTCTCCGACACCGCCAACGCCATCAGCCAGGCGCACGACTTCTGGCTCGATGACGCCTTCGCCTCCGGCGGCTCGGCCGGCTACGACCACAAGAAGATGGGCATCACCGCCAAGGGGGCCTGGGAGGCGGTCAAGCGGCACTTCCGCGAGATGAACCGCGACATCCAGACCTCGCCCTTCACCTGCGTCGGCGTCGGCGACATGTCAGGCGACGTCTTCGGCAACGGCATGATGCTGTCCGACCAGACATTGCTCATAGCCGCCTTCGACCACCGCGACATCTTCATCGACCCGAATCCCGACCCGGCCGCCACCATGGCCGAGCGCAAGCGGCTGTTCGACCTGCCGCGCTCGAGCTGGCAGGACTATGACAAGTCGAAGCTCTCGGAAGGCGGCATCATCGTCTCGCGCGCGCAGAAATCGATCACGCTTTCGACCGCCGCGGCTGAAGCCATCGGCTTGGGCAAGACCGTCGCCACGCCGGTCGAGATCATGAGCGCCATCCTCAAGGCGCCGGTCGACCTTCTGTGGTTCGGCGGCATCGGCACCTATGTGAAGGCATCCGCCGAAACGAACCAGGACGCCGGCGACCGCGCCAACGACGCCATCCGCGTCAATGCCGTGGAAGTCGGCGCCAAGGTGATCGGCGAAGGCGCCAACCTTGGCGTTACCCAGCGCGCCCGCATCGAGTTCGGCCTTGCCGGCGGCCGTTGCAATTCCGACGCCATCGACAATTCAGGCGGCGTCAATTGCTCCGACGTCGAGGTCAACATCAAGATTGCGCTGGCCTCGGCCATGCGCAAGGGCGATCTCACCCGGCCCGCCCGCAACAAGCTCCTCGCCGACATGACCGACGAGGTCAGCCGGCTTGTGCTTGCCAACAATTACGAGCAGACGCTGGCCCTGTCGGTCGTGCGCAAGCGCGGCCTTGCCGATCTCGCCCACCAGGGCCGGTTCATGGCTGCGTTGGAAACGCGCGGCCTGCTCGACCGCAGCGTCGAGAACCTGCCGTCCGCCACCGTCCTGGCCGAGCGTGAAACGCGCGGCGAGCCTTTGACGCGGGCCGAACTCGGCGTCCTCCTCGCCTACGCCAAGATCGTTCTCTTCTCCGATATCGTCGCCTCCGACGTGCCGGACGATCCGCATTTCGACCGCGACCTGATGGGATATTTCCCCAACCGGATGGCGAAGAAATTCTCTGGCGAAATCCACGGCCACCGGCTGCGGCGCGAGATCATCGCTCGCGTCGTCGCCAACGATCTGGTCAATCGCGGCGGCCCGTCCTTCGTTAACCGGCTGCAGGAGACGACCGGCGGCACGGCTGCCGACGTGGTGCGGATCTTCGCCCTCATCCGCGACGGCTTCTCGCTGCCGGAGCTTTATGCGGAGATCGATGCGCTCGACAACAAGATCGACGGTCAGGTCCAGCTCGACCTCTACCAGATCGTCGGCCGCCTCATCTATATGACCAGCAGTTGGCATCTCAAGAACGATGTCAGCACCGCGCCGCTCGGCGAGCGCATCGTTGCCCTGGTCGAGGCCCGCAAGGCGCTCGAACCCAAGCTGATGTCGCTGTTGCCACCCTTCTCCCGCGAGCGGATCGAGGCGCGCCGAGAGGAACTGTTCAAGGCCGGCGCTCCTGAAAAGCTGGCCCAGCGTCTGGCGTTGACCGACGTTGCCCAGCTTGTGCCCGACATCGCGCTGGCGGCCCGCCAGTCGAATGCCGATATCGTTTCGGCAGCGAAATCGTTCTTCGCCGTAAGCGAGGCGTTCCGCATTCCGCGCATCGAGGAAGCGGCTCGCTCCATCACCCCATCCGACTACTACGACCAGCTTGCGCTGGCGCGCGCCACCGACACCATCGGCGCCGCGCGCCGTGGCATGACCGTGGCGGCTCTGACAGGTTATGGCAAAACGCCGGACCCCGTCGCAGCATGGCTGGAGGCGGGTGGCGAACGTATTGCGCGCATACTGGAGCGGCTTCAGGCCTTGACCGAAGGCGGCGACATCACCGTGTCGCGGCTCTCGGTTGCATCGGGGCTGATGAGCGACCTGACAGCGGTGTGAGTGCGTGTAAGCCGCAGCGGCAGCGTTGAATCTTGCCTTCCCCCTTGCGGGAGAAGGCAAGAGCGCCACGGCTCCACAACAGATAAATCCGTCCACGTCCGCAAAACCGCATCCATACTTTGCTGCCCGAAGCGGAGGACAGGATGGAAGGCTGGGACAGGAACGCGAACCGGGACCGCGATGTGCTGGAGCGCATCGTGGCGCTGCTGTTCGCGCTCGCCGTTCTGGCCGAGCAGGCATCGAGCCGGTCGTGGTTCGTGCGCCGCCGCGTCCTGGCGATTTTAAGTCCCGCCGAGGAAGCCGCGTTTCGCTGCCTCGCCGATGCGGCGCGCGGGTTCGGCGCGCCCGTTCCCGCCAGGGCGATCGTCGCCGCCGGCCAATGGATGGCCGCCACCGGTGATGAGGACGGGCCCGACGACGCCGTGCGCCTTGCGATGCGTTTGCGGGCGGTTGCCGCCGCGCTGGCGCTGTGTCTCCTCTCGGCGAGGCGGTTCGCGCCGGCCGATGCGAGCGGAGCACGGGCGCAGCGGCGCAAGCCGGCCATGCGGATGGACCGTCCGGCAGCGGCAATGCCCACTCCCGACACATCGTGAAGCCAGCCGCCTCGCCGTCCACGCACGACATGCTGCGCGGCGGCCGTTTCCAGATCGCGGCGGACCTGCCGCATCTTCCATGACAATGGCCAGACGGGCGAAAACCCGGGCGTGGCGAGGATGACGCGTGTCAGCGCTTTACCCTCCCCCTTGTGGGGAGGTCGCGCCGCAGGCGCGGGTGGGGTGGATCAACGAAGGTGTGGAGCACCCAACCCCGCGGGCGTTATTCCTCCGCTGCGAGAGGCAAGTGCCGAACGAAGCGACCCGGGGTGGACCGTTTTCGTGATGGAGGGAAGGCAAAAGGCATGGTGCGAAGGCGCTGGCCAAGTTTGCCAAAACATGCAGACATGGCGCGAAGCCGCGAACAGGGCGGCGTGGAGGGATGATGACCGACCTGACCGTGCAGCCCGCCACCCCGCGGCGTGGCATCTGGGGATGGATGCTGTTCGACTGGGCGGCGCAGCCCTTCTTTACCGTCGTCACAACCTTCATCTTCGGTCCTTATTTCGTCTCGCGCATGGCGAGCGACCCCGCCATGGGTCAGGCGGCCTGGGGCTACGGCATCGCCGCCGCCGGCTTCGTCATCGCCATCCTGTCGCCCATCCTCGGCTCGATCGCCGACCAGACCGGCCCGCGCAAGCCGTGGATCGCCTTCTTCGCCACGATCAAGATCGTCAGCCTGTTCATGCTGTGGTTCGCCGCGCCCGGCTCGAACCTGTTCTTTGTCGTGTTCTTCTTCTCGCTCGCTTCGGTGGCGGCTGAATTCTCGACCGTCTTCAACGATTCGATGATGCCGCGCCTGGTGCCGAAGGACGACATCGGCAGGGTCTCGAACGTCGCATGGGGCCTCGGCTATCTCGGCGGCATGATCGCGCTGATTTTCGTCATCGCGCTGATGGCCGGGTCGCCCGAGACCGGCAAGACGATCATCGGCGTCGATCCGATCTTCGGGCTGGACCCGAAACTGGGCGAGGATGCGCGCGCCACCGGCCCGCTCTCGGCCCTGTGGTATTTCGTCTTCATCCTGCCGATGTTCTTCTTCACGCCGGACGCGATCAAGGGCGTGCCGATCGGACCGGCCGTGCGCGCCGGTCTGTCCGAATTGAAAAGGACGCTCGGCGAGGTGCGCAGGCGCAAGGGCATATTCCGCTTCCTCGTCTCGCGCATGATCTACCAGGACGGCGTCAACGCCCTGCTGGCGCTGGGCGGCGCCTTCGCGGCGGCCATGTTCGGCTGGTCGATCACCGAGATCGGCATCTTCGGCATCATCCTCAACGTCGTCGCCATCGTCGGCTGCCTGGTCGCCAGCCGGCTGGACACCAGCCTCGGCTCAAAAACGGTGGTGATGATCTGCCTCGTGTTGCTGTCCATCGCCACCGTCGGCATCGTATCGACCGGCCCTGGCTTCACGCTGTTCGGCGTGCTTCAGCTTTCGCCCGCCGATTCCGGCGGCTTGTTCGGCACGGCGGCGGAGAAAGCCTACATCCTTTACGGCCTGCTGATCGGCGTCGCCTTCGGGCCGGTTCAGGCCTCTTCGCGGTCCTATATGGCGCGCAGCGTCACCGCCGCGGAATCTGGCCGCTATTTCGGCATCTATGCGCTGGCCGGGCGGGCGACGAGCTTTGCCGCGCCGTTCCTTGTGGCGACCGTCACCGCGGTCAGTGCTTCGCCTCGGATGGGCATGGCGGTCATCATCCTGTTCCTCGCCGGCGGCCTGTGGATTCTCGCCGGCACACCGTATCCAGCGGATACGGCGGAGGAGCGGTAGGCGCGTACCGCCGTTTCAATGCCGGAAATGGCGCACGCCGGTGAACACCATGGCGATGCCGTGTTCGTCCGCCGCCTCGATGACGATCTTGTCGTTGACCGAGCCGCCCGGCTGGATGACCGCCGTGGCTCCCGCCTCGATCGCCGCCAGCAGGCCGTCCGGGAATGGGAAGAAGGCGTCCGAAGCGACGACCGAGCCCTTCGTCAAAGGTTCCGCCAGGCCAGCGGCCTCCGCCGCGTCCAGCGCCTTGCGCGCAGCGATGCGCGACGAGTCCACCCGGCTCATCTGGCCGGCGCCGATCCCGACCGTCGCCAAGTCCTTGACGTAGACAATAGCGTTCGACTTCACATGCTTGGTCACCCGGAAGGCGAATTTCAGGTCGGCCAGCTCGGCTTCCGTCGGCGCCCGCTTCGTCACCACTTTCAGGTCGAGATCATCGACGACCGAATTGTCGCGGCCCTGCACCAGCAAGCCGCCGGCCACCGACTTCACCGTCTGCGCCGCCGCGCGCGGGTCCGGCAATCCGCCGGCGATCAGAAGGCGCAGATTCTTTTTCGCCGCGACGATGCGCGCCGCCTCTTCGGAAGCCTCCGGCGCGATGATGACTTCGGTGAAGGTCTTGACGATTTCCTCGGCCGCCTCGGCGTCGAGCGCCCGGTTCAGCGCGACGATTCCGCCGAAGGCCGACGTCGGGTCGCAGGCGAGCGCCTTGAGATAGGCCTCCCTCAGCGTAGCGCCTTCGGCAACGCCGCACGGATTGGCATGCTTGATGATTGCCACCGCCGCTGATTTTTCCGGATCGAACTCGCCAGCCAGTTCGAAGGCGGCGTCGGTATCGTTGATGTTGTTGTAGGAAAGCTGCTTGCCCTGGACCTGCCGCGCCGTGGCGACGCCGGGCCGCTTCTCGCCGGTGACGTAGAATCCGGCCGACTGATGCGGATTTTCGCCGTAGCGCATGACGCTTTCGAGCCTGCCGCCGAAAGCCCGCCATGCCGGATGCTCGATCTCCAGCGTCTCGGCGAACCACTCGGAGATCGCCGCGTCATAGGCCGCTGTCCGCGCGAACGCTTTTGCCGCCAGCTTCTTGCGGAAATCCAGCGACAGGCTTCCCGTATTCATCTCCAGTGCGTTGAGCACCGCGCCATAATCGTCCGGATCGGTGACGATGGCGACATAGGCGTGGTTCTTGGCCGAGGCCCGCACCATCGCCGGTCCGCCGATGTCGATGTTCTCGACGGTCGCCGCATAGCCGGCGCCGGAGCGGCGTACCTCTTCGAACGGGTAGAGATTGACGACGACGAGATCGATCGGCTCGATGTGGTGCTGGCGCATCGCGGCCGCGTGTTCGGGATCGTCGCGTACGCCCAGCAGCGCGCCATGTACCGATGGGTGCAGCGTTTTGACCCGCCCGTCCATGATTTCGGGAAAGCCGGTAATGTCCGAGACGTCGCGCACCGCCAGCCCCGCCTCGGCGATCGCCTTTGAGGTGCCGCCGGTCGAGATCAGCTCGACACCGGCCTTTGCAAGCGCCCGGGCGAACTCGACCAGTCCGTTCTTGTCGGACACCGAAAGCAGCGCCCGGCGCAGCGGCACAAGATCAGGCGCTGGAATGTTCTTGGAGGCAACGGCCATGGCGGGCTCTTTCGCTGGCTGGAAATGGAAGGCCGGGGCCTAACATACGAGCGCGGGAAATCAAGCTTTGACCGCACTTTCGGTCAGCCGCTTGCAACCTCCACCCGCGCCAGATGCCAATGCACTTCCGCCAACTCCGACGCCTTGAAGGACAGCACGATCTGGCGGCTGCGGCGCGGCCCGCCGAGCGCCGCGAAATAAATCGATTCCTCGACCTCGGCCGTGCATTCGGCGCAGGCAAAGACCCATGTGTCGGCGCACTCGGCCTTCAGCACGAGACGCTCGCGATCGTCGCGGAACAGGCCGATATCGGGATGGATGTGAAACCTGATCGCCACGCCATCGCGGCCATTGTTGCGGATCGGCTCGCCATTCGGCCTGAAGAACCGGTCGCGGCCGGCCAGCACATTTCCCTGTTCGGAGAGCGCCAGTTCGCGCTCATGGACGATCCCGAAGCGCTGCACATAGCCGTCATGGCTGGCGATGAAGCCCTGGTTGCCGCGCTGGTCTCGCCGCTCGCAAGGCACGTTTCTGGGTCCACTGATCAGCGGCGTGCCGATCAGGTCGCCGACCCGCGCCGAATGGCTGAACCTCGCCGAAGACGTATCGTTGAGCACGGCTGTCGAATGGGCGGCGGTGGCGCGGGCCAATGGCCGGAATTCGGCGACGCCGAAATTGTCCATGCCCGCATTGACGATGAAATGCTGCCGGCCGGACGAAAGCTCGAAGGAAAGGCATCCAGCATGAGCCGCGCTGGATACGTCCATCGGCGGCGACGGCCCGGTGTCGGCGATGACGGTGACGCCGCCCATCGAAAGCCGCTCATAGCCCGAATAGGGCGCGTGAAGCAGCGGCGCGCCAACCGTATCGTCATGCCGCAAGACCGCGGCGATGCGGTCGTGGATCGTCGCGCCCATGCCGTTGAAGCGCGCCAGGCTGCCATCCTGGTGGCGGAAGAAACGCAGCGCCGGCAGCATTCGGTCGATCGCCCCCATCAGCGCCGCCGGCGGAGCCTCCGCCTGGTTGGCGTAAGTCTGGCGCAAGGGCAGAAGGTCGGCGAGGATTTCGAGAACCGCCAGAGGATTTCTTGATATGTGCCCGCCATCCGGCAGGATCTGGCTGTCGAGTTCCTCGGCCAGATTGCGGGTCGCCGCCCGCAGCGCCGAGGCAGGCGCCGGCAGCGACAAGGCGGCGAAGGCAAGGGCCACGCGCGCCCGCAGCCGGTCCCGGCCGTCCGGCAGTTCCCGCGTCACCGAACGCAGGTAACGGATCTGCACGGCGAGCGATTTCAGGAAGGCGCGATAAAATGGAAATTCCGAGCCCTGGAGCACGACGGAGGAATGCTGCAGCCATGCGATGACGCGCTTGGCGGCCGTACCGGGGTCCCAGGCCGGTCCCGATATCTGGCCGCCATAGAGCGCGATCCAGTCCGACACCAGCGCCCGCGCATTGGCGGCGGCGAGTTCGGTGCCGGCGGCGCGCATGTGCCGCAGCCAACGAAAGCCATGCAACGATTTTTGCCAGCCACGGCTGGGCACGGCCACCTGGAACGGCGATTGTCCGCCGGTCTCCACCAGATGGCCGGAGAACGGATAACGGCCATAGTAGATTTCCAGCGCGATCTGCGGGTCCGCAAGCCGGAGATCGGGCGGCGCGATCAGGACGCGTTCCGGCGTGCGGCCGGAATACCGCCAGCGATAAGCAGGTCCCGCGCGCAGCCGTCTGCGCGACTTGTACCAGAATGCCTTTGCGATAAGCACCCAAAGTCGCGGCGTATCACCGTCGGCGATTGCCAAAATTCCTCCTGAATGTCCCGTCCCTGGGGATGCCGAGCGTATCTGATTCAAGTCGGGGGCGAAAAAGAAATCCGCCGGGGCGATGGCAGCCAGTGAGGCTGACCACAGGATTGTTAGCCGGTCCGCCTCATGCGGGCGGCGAAGAAGCCGTCGAGGCCGGAAAGCCCCGGTGATCCGAGGTCGAGCATGGCCGGCGTGGTACGCAGCATGCCATGCGGCGTGAGGAACGCTTCGAGGCCCGTCATCTCCTCCGTGCGAATCGGATCGTTCGTAACCTCGGGATGCGCCTTCAGAAATTCCGCATAGAGCTCTTCGCCCTCGAGCGGATCGAGCGAGCAGTTCGAAAAAACGATGCGACCGCCCGGCTTCACCAAAGCGATGGCATGGGCAAGCATGCGCGCCTGCACGGCCGCGAGTTTTTCGATGTCGGCCGGCGTCTTGGTCCACGGCACGTCGGGATGCCGCCTCACCGTGCCGGTCGAGGAGCAAGGCGCATCGAGAAGCACAACGTCGAAGAGCTGCTGCGGGCGATAGTCGGCAAGGTCCGCCTGCACGAGATCGGCGGACATTCCGAGACGCTGCAAATTCTGCTCCAGCCGGGCCAGCCGGTTCCTCGATTTCTCGACCGCGGTGACCTGCGCGCCGGCAAGAATGATCTGAGCCGTCTTGCCGCCGGGCGCGGCGCACAGGTCGGCGACCCGCAGGCTCCGCACGTCGCCCAGAAGCCGCGCCGGCAGGCTGGCAGCCGCATCCTGCACCCACCACCCTCCCTCGGAAAAGCCGGGCAGTTCGGTAACCGGCTGCGCCAGTTTCTCGACCCGGACCGAGCCGGTCGGCACGACGATGCCACCCAGTTTCTCCGCCCACCCGACCGGGTCCGACTTGACGGTGAAATCCACCGGCGCTTCGTGGCGATGCGCTTCCAGAATCCGCTTTGCCGTCTCACGTCCATAGGAGGCCGCAAGCCGTTCGGAAAACCACGCAGGCGAATCTTCCGTCGCGGCCAGCGCCTGCGGCAGTTCGGTTTCCTTCACTCGTCCCAGCGTGCGCAAAACGCCATTGACCAAGGCCGCGAAACGCAAGGTGCGCGGGTCCGACTTGGCATGGGTGACCGCGAGATCGACCGCTGCGCTGTCGGGCACATCGAGAAAGAGAAGCTGGGCCGCGGCGACATGCAGGATATGCGACAGCACCGTGGCGTTCTGCGGCAGCGGCTTTTCCAGCCGGCGGGCGAGCAGCGCGGCGATCGTCATGCGATGGCGCAGCGCCGTCGCCAGGATGGCGCGCACCAGCGCCCGGTCACGCGGCTCGAGAGCGCGATATTGCGGATGCCCGCCTTCATTGTCGGTCAGCCCGTCGAGCGGTGTATGCGCGTCGATCACCGCGGCGAGCAGACGCGCCGCGGCCATCCGAGCAGCCAGGCCGGGAACGGAGTCCGTGTTTCCGTGAAAGGGCGTTTTACTTTGCTTCATGCCGCCGCAATCACATGGGTGACGGCGAATGTCGAGGAGATTGCGCGTCCCCACCCCTAACACTTCCCACGAGGGGGAGGAGAATCCGGACGCAACGCCGCTAACGCAGATGCACAAACCTGCCGGAAATTACGACCACCGGCCTTTCGGCCCGGTCGGGTTACGGCCCCACGGATTGGGCTTCGGCGGCTCCGGCGCAGCCTCTTCCGGAGCGTCCGAAGCCGTACCCCATGGTCCCTGCCGCGCGGCCTCATCTTGGGAAGGAACGGCAGACTGACGCGGCCGCTGGCGCGCCGTCTCGGGCGTCGTTTCCGGCGCACGCCCACCGCCCATCTCTTCCGCCAATGCCTGTAGCGCGGCGATGCGGTTTTCCGTCGCGGGGTGGGTGGAGAACAGCGAATCCATGCGCTCGCCGTGCAACGGATTGATGATGAACAGATGCGCGGTTGCCGGATTGCGCTCGGCATCCGGATTGCGGATTTGCTCGGCGCTGCTGGCGATCTTGGCGAGCGCCGAAGCCAGCCCTAGAGGTTGACCGGTGATCTCGGCGCCACGCCGGTCGGCCGCATATTCGCGTGTGCGGCTCACCGCCATCTGCACGATCATCGCAGCGAAAGGCGCGACGATCATCGCCACCAGCACGCCGACGAAACCGAGCGGATTGTTGTTGTCGCGGCTGCCGCCGAGGAAGAAGGCGAAATTGCCGAGCATCGAGATGGCGCCCGCCATCGTCGCAACGATGGTCATGGTCAGCGTGTCGCGATGCTGGATGTGGGCGAGTTCATGGGCCATCACGCCGGCAGCCTCTTCATAGGTCAGGCGCTGCAGCAGTCCAGTGGTGGCGGCGACCGCCGCGTTTTCGGGGTTGCGTCCGGTGGCAAAGGCGTTCGGCTGCGGGTTGTCGATCAGGTAGACGCGCGGCATCGGTAGCCCGGCGCGCGCCGACATGTCCCGCACGATGCCGTAATATTCCGGCGCGCTCCTTTCATCCACTTCCACCGCATGGTTCATCGACAGGACCATCTTGTCGGCGTTCCAGTAGCTGAAAAGATTGGTGCCTGCGGCGATGACCAGGGCGATGATCATGCCGCCTGAGCCGCCGAGCAAAAAACCGACGCCCATGAACAGGGCCGTCATGACGGCCAGAAGCATGGCGGTGCGCATTGTATTCATCGTCTGCTCCCATGCGGCCGAGGCTCGATCCGTGCGCCGCGCTCCGCTATATGATGGGAAGGAATGTTTTTCTTTTCAATCCGGGACCAGCGCATGACCAGCGAAACGGGCAAGACGGCACCACCGGCAAACAGCGGCGCGAAGAAAAAACTGACACCGGCCGCCAGCCGCGCCCTGGCGGAAGCGGAAGCGCGCCGCGAGACATACAGAGCCAGGGAAGCCGCCCTTCCCAGGGAAATCGGGGGCCGCGGCGGCAAGGAGCCGGGTCGTTACGGCGATTGGGAAGTGAAGGGCCTCACCAGCGATTTCTGAAGGGAATCGCGTTACGGACGGCTGCAAACATGTGAAGGAACCAAGCGGGCATCGCCGCATTGTGGCAGAAGTTCCACCCAATGCAGCGAGGTACGCGATGCTGATCCGGCTCGGTTACGAGATCGCCATAGAGTGCGCGCAGGAGACCCCGGTGATTTCCTTGCTGGAAATCCATCAGGATCGGCAAGCCGATATCAAGCGGCAGACCAAGGTCCTCACCTCGCCGAACGTGCGGTCCAGCGTCTACATGGATCGCTATGGAAATACATGCCGCCGCTTTCTGGCGCCGGCCGGCCGCGTCCGAATCCTCTATGACGCCGAAATCGAGGACAGCGGCCTGCCCGACGAAGTCAACACGCTGGCCCGCGAGACGCCGGTTCAGGATTTGCCGGACGATGTGCTGGGCTATCTCCTCGGCAGCCGTTACTGCGAAACCGATCATCTCAGCGGCAAGGCCTGGGAGCTTTTCGGCCATCTGCCGCCAGGTTGGGCGCGCGTCCAGGCGATCGTCGACTATGTCCACAACCGGCTGTCCTTCGGCTACGGGTATGCGCGAGCAACGCGCACCGCCGCCCAGGCGAACGATGAAAGGGTCGGCGTCTGCCGCGACTTCGCTCATCTGGCGATCACGCTGTGCCGCTGCATGAACATTCCCGCCCGTTACGTAAACGGCTATCTTGGCGATATCGGTGTGCCTGCCAATCCGTCGCCGATGGATTTTTCCGCCTGGATGGAGGTCTGGCTGGACGGCAAATGGTACACATTCGATGCGCGCCACAACACGCCGCGTATCGGACGGGTTGTTATCGCGCGCGGCCGCGATGCCACCGACGTGCCGCTGCTGCACACCTTCGGACCGCACAGGCTGGAACTGTTCAAGGTGTGGACGCACGAGCAGGAGGGTCGTCGCTTCAATCCGCCCCGGCATGCCGTGGACCGCACTGCGGACGCGCGGATGCTGGCCTGACCTTCATCCTGTAAAGCTCAAACGAAAAGGCCGCCGCTTCTTCCGAAGCAGGCGGCCTTCCCGTGTCTTCGTCCAGTGCGCGACCGCTGGCGTCAGCCTAATGCCGCCTGCCGCGCGGGCCGTCACTTAACGGAGAGGCTGCTCTCCGCAAAGGCGATCCGCCGGAACCACGCTCTGGAAAACGAAATCACTCGACATCGGATCACCTCCTTTCGTTCGTTGAACACGCAACCAATGTGGGGCCACATCCGCATGAGTGCAAGGGCGGAAATTTCGACGCCGCGTCACCGGCTTCCCTGACAGATCGCCGCCAATTCCCTTGCCGCCATGCGTTTGTAAGCGGCGACAAGCCGGTCGCCTTCCTCACGGTCCACGGATATGGCCAGCCGCATCGTGGCTTCGCCCATCTGCCATATCAGCAGCGTCGCAGCGTCAAGTTCCTTCTGCTCCACCTCAGGGCAAAACCGTTTCAGCACGGAATTCAGCAAATGCGCGTTCGCCCGGCTGTCGGCCAGTTCCAGTGTACGCAGCGCCTTGTCCGCCTGTGTGCCGGACCAGATGTCGCGCATGACAGGCTCGGCCAGGAACAGCGCATAGTAAGTATCGACCAGAGCGAGGAACGACCGTTCGAGGTCCGTCGGATTGTCCACCGCACCCAGCGCCTCGGCGATGCAGGCGTGGCTCTCGACTGCGTAGCGCTCAGCCAATGCCCGGATGATCCCGCTCTTGTCCGGAAAGAACTGGTAGAGCGAGCCGATCGAAACGCCGGCTCTTTCGGCCACCTCGCCCATGCGCAGCGCATCGCTGCCGTTTTCGGCAATGAGCGCGGAGGCGGCAGCCAGCATGCGTTCCACCCGCTCGCGGCTGCGGCGCTGGGTTGGCTCACGCCGCACCGCCGAACTGTCCCGCGCCATCGGTCTTTCCTGTCCGCTTTCCATGACCATCCCGCAAGATTCTGCTTGACGTTGAAAATATGAGAATCTATCACGTTTAGCAAATGTGAGGATTTATCATGTTCGAGGAAGTGAACACGATGACTGACAAAACCATCCTCACGCGCAGCCTTTGGGAGAAACGAGCATGACCGGCCTGATATTTTCTGCTTTGACACTTGCCGCGATCCTCGGCAGCGGGCTGATGGCCGGATTGTTTTTCGCCTTTTCGACCGCGGTGATGGCGGCCCTTGCCCGCCTGCCTGCGGGTCAGGGCGCCACCGCGATGAACACCATCAACGTGGTGATCCAGAACCCGGTATTTCTTGCGGTCTTCATGGGCACGGCGCTCGTCTGCGCGGCGCTCGCCGTCAAGGCTGTCCTCGGCTGGAGCCAGCCGGGATCTCTCTGGCTTCTTGCCGGCGGCCTGTTCTATCTCGTCGGCATATTCGGCATCACCGTCGTGTTCAACGTTCCGCTCAACGATGCACTGGCCGCCGTCGATCCGGCAAGCAGCGAGGGGACGGCGCTGTGGACACGCTATCTGGACGAATGGGTTTTCTGGAACCATGCCCGCACGGTCGGCGGCATCGTCTCGCTGGCATCTTTCTGGCTGGCCGGACGTTGAACCGATCAAAGCTGGCCTACTGTCCGGCCGCCACAGGGAGTCCGATCATGAAGGATCAATATTCGAATATGGCAATGGGCATGGCTGTCGGCGTCGCGCTAGGCTCAGCCTTTGGTGTCGTTCTTGAAAACATGGCCGTCGGCATTGGCGCGGGAATTGCGCTGGGCGCAGGCCTTGGCGCCGCCTATGGAAGCTGGAAGGGCCGCTGACGGCCAGGCCTATTCAGGTTTGCGGTCGGCATGGCCAAGGTCGCGGCCGGGATCGACGATGTCCCGGACCAGCTGCTTGAGCCGCGCCGCATCGGGAAAACCGCCGTCGCGTTTGCGTTCCCAGATCAGCTCGTCGTTGCAGCTGATGGTGAAGATGCCGCCCGTGCCGGGGACCAGCGCCACCTCGCCCAGTTCCGGACCGAAGGTCGACAGAAGCTCCTGCGCCATCCAGCCGGCGCGCAGCAGCCACATGCATTGCGTGCAATAGGTGATGACGATGCGCGGCTTGGCGGCTTCGCTCATGCGGCGGAAAGCTTCGCCAGCGTTTCCTCATCGACCTCGAAATTGGCATAGACGTTCTGCACGTCGTCATCGTCCTCGAGCGTCGCGACCAGCTTCATCAGCGACTGCGCACGTTCTTCATCGACCGGCACGTTGTTCTGCGGCTGCCAGATCGTCTTGACGGATTCAGCCTCGCCGAGCGAGGCTTCAAGCGCCTTCGACACCTCGCCCAGATCCTCGAAGGCACAGTAGACCGTGTGCCCCTCTTCGTCGGTTTCGACATCCTCGGCCCCGGCGTCGATTGCCGCTTCCATAAGCTTGTCCGCGTCGCCTGCCGAAGCTGGATAATAGATCTCGCCCTTGCGGTCCCACATGAACGACACCGAACCGGTTTCGCCGAGTGCGCCGCCGGCCTTGGTGAAGGCGGCGCGGACATTCGAAGCCGAGCGGTTGCGGTTGTCGGTCAGGGCCTCGACGATCAGCGCAACGCCACCCGGACCATAGCCCTCATAGCGGACTTCCTCATAGTTCTCGGCATCGCCGCCGGACGCCTTGTTGATGGCGCGCTGGATGTTGTCCTTCGGCATCGACTCGGCCTTGGCGTTCTGGATCGCCAGACGCAGCCGCGGGTTCATCGCCGGATCGGGCATGCCCTGCTTGGCGGCGACGGTGATCTCGCGCGCCAGCTTGGAGAATATCTTCGACCGCACCGCGTCCTGGCGGCCCTTGCGGTGCATGATGTTCTTGAACTGAGAATGGCCAGCCATGGAAACCCTGTCGTGTTCAAATTTTCGGATTTGGCCGGCTTATAGATAAATCGCCTTGGCCCGTCCAGACGCCGCCCTTTTTGCGGCTCGCGAAATCGTGACTCCGTCGCGGAGGCGCAGGCGGCCATAGTCGCCATGGCGGTCGTCTTCCGCGGCTGCCTCGGGGAAAGCACATGCCGTTTGAGCGCCTGGTCGTCGTGGTTTTCTGCCGGCCTTTCGCCGTTCCGGCAGGGGCGCAGCAGGTGGCTCCGCCGTCCACGGGCGTCTAGACCGCTCCCCCCTCGAGATCCTGCTTCAGCCTGTCCAGTATGCTGACCGCATGAGAAGCGTATTCGCTGATCCAGCGGTCATGAATCTGCTTGATCGGCAAAGCATCGAGATGGTTCCAGCGCTCGCGTCCCTCGCGCCTCACGACGACCAGCCCTGCCTCCTGCAACACCTTGAGATGCAGCATCACCGTGCAGCGGTCCATGTCGGAAAAGGTGTCGCACAGGGCGCCGGTCGTCTTCGGGCCTTCCTTCAGTTCATCCAGAATGAGGCGCCGGCGCACATGCGCCAGCGCCTTGAAAATGGGGTCATCCTTGGCCTCACTTGACATGTTATAAATCTATAACATATCATGGTTTCAATCAAGGAAGGAGCTGTGGATATGTCCATCGGGATCAAGGTTTCGGGCCGTATCGGCAGGCCGGCTGCCGAGGTTTTCGACGCCGTCGTCAATCCGAAGAAGCTCTCCGGCTATTTCACCACCATCAACGGCGCCAGCGCGCCGCTGGTCGCCGGCACTACGGTGACCTGGTGGGGCTCGGTACCGGTCGAGGTCGACGAGGTTGTGCCGCGGAAGCGCATCGTGCTGCGCTGGGACGCGCTCGGAGACGACGGAAAACCGGCCTACAAGACGCTGATCGAGATGGATTTCGAGGCGCTGGATGACGGAGGCACCCTGGTCACCATCGCCGAGAGCGGCTGGCGCGAGGATGAGACCGGCCGCAAGAATTCATATCTCAACTGTGAAGGCTGGTCGCAATGCTTGCCTGCATGAAGGCCTATGTCGAATACGGCATCAATCTGCGCGAGGGCTACTTCCGCTCCGAGATGCGGGGCGAAAAAGCCAGCCCCGACAACCGCTGATAACCGAGAGGCTCGCTATGAACGCAAAGATCCGGGGCGGCATCAACATCGCCATGAAGGTCCCGAGCCATCAGTACCGGCAGACGATCGCCTTCTACCGCGATGTCGTCGGCCTGAAACCCTTTGACGCGAAGGCGCCCGCCGTCGGTTTCGAGCTTGGGCCGAACCGGCTCTGGATCGACGAGGCGCCGGCGATGAGCCAGGCGGAAGTTTGGCTGGAGTTCTTCACCGACGATCACGAAACCGCGCTTCAGCGTCTGGAAAACGCCGGCGTGACGCGCTGCGATCCGATCGAGCCCCTCGGGCCCGGTTTCCGCGGCGGCTGGATCATGAACCCGTCCGGCATCGTCCACATGGTGCGCGAACCGGACGCCTGGTGACCAAACGAAGGAGACACTGCCAATGACCTTGAGCCCATTCCTGATGTTCGAAGGCAGGGCGGAGGAGGCCTTGACCTTCTACTGCGAAACCATTCCCGACAGCCGCATCATTGATGTGGTGCGCTATGGACCGGGCGAACCTGGGCCGGCCGGGACGGTCAAGACGGCGCGCGCCGCGATCGCGGGACTGGAGGTGATGGCAAGCGACAGCCATGTCCACCACGCCTTCACCTTCACGCCATCGATATCCCTGTTCATGAACGTCGATAGCGAAGCAGAGCTTGAGCGCATCGTGGCGGTGCTGGCCGAAGGCGGAGGCATGCTGATGCCGATCGGCGACTACGGCTTCAGCCGTCGTTTCGCCTGGCTGAACGACCGCTTCGGCGTCTCCTGGCAGATCAATCTGCCCTGATGCCGGAGAAGCCGGCCTTGGGCCGGCTTCAGTCGGCTAGTGACCGCCTTTCCTTTTCCGCGCCAGCATGTTGAGCCCCTCGACCAGCGCCGAGAAACCCATGGCCGCGTAGATATAACCCTTCGGCACATGGTAGCCGAAACCGTCGGCGATCAGCGTCATGCCGATCATCAGCAGGAAGCCGAGCGCCAGCATGACGATGGTCGGGTTCTTCTCGATGAAATTCGCCAGCGGCGTTGCTGCCAGCATCATCACAGAGACCGCGACGATGACGGCGATATACATGATGGCGATCTCGTCGGTCATGCCGACCGCGGTGATTATGGAGTCGATCGAGAACACCAGGTCGAGCAACAGGATCTGGAAGATCGCCGCGCCCAGCGTCAGCTGCAGCGTCTTGCTGACCATCGTATCCTTGTGGTCTTCAGGATCGACCGTGTGATGGATTTCCTTGGTCGCCTTCCACACCAGAAACAGACCGCCGGCGATCAGAATCAGATCGCGCCACGAGAAGCCGTGGCCGAAGGCGGTGAACAGCGGATTGGTCAGTTGCACGATGAAGGAGATCGTCGCGAGCAACACCAGCCGCATGATCAGCGCTGCTGAAATGCCGAGCCGCCGCGCCTGGACGCGCTGTCCCTCGGGAAGCTTGTTGGTGAGGATGGAGATAAAGATCAGATTGTCGATGCCGAGAACGATCTCAAGCACGATGAGAGTGAGCAGCGCCACCCAGGCGGTCGGGTCGTTGACGAAAGTGAAATACGGCGCGAGAAAGTCGATTATCGGCATGGCGGTGGTCCCCTCGTCATGTCTTCGGCTTGATCAGGTTCGCCGGCAATTAGGTATGACCGCCGGCGATATCAATGTCACGCCCAGAACGAAGGGGCCGTTTCTTCCAGCCTTGGGCCGCGACGAAACGGCGCAATGCGTTCTGCCAGGCCGGTGCGGTCGGAAATGTCGACGCCGACGCCGCACAATGTCGCCGGTCCGCTGGCAGCCTCGAAACGTCCCTTCGGCACTTTGGACAGGAAACGGTTGAGCGGCTCCTCCTTGTCCATGCCGAGCGAGGAGTCATAATCGCCGCACATGCCGGCATCGCTCATGTAGGCGGTGCCGCCACTGAGGATATGATGATCGGCGGTCGGCTGGTGCGTATGCGTGCCGACGACCAGGCTGGCGCGGCCGTCGACGAAATGCGCGAAGCACATCTTCTCGCTGGTCGCCTCGGCATGGAAATCGACGACCACGGCGTCCGCCTGTTCGCCCAGCGGACAGGCGGCAAGCTCGCGTTCAGCCGACTGGAACGGGTCGTCCAGTTCCGGATGCATGAAGACGCGCCCCATGATGTTGGACACCAGCACCCGCGCGCCGTTGCGTGCAATGTAGACACCCGTGCCACGTCCGGGCGTACCCTTGGGAAAATTCGCCGGCCGCAGGAACCGTTCCTCGCGCGGCGCGAAGGCCAGCGCCTCGCGTTGGTCCCAGACATGATTGCCGGTGGTCACCACGTCGGCGCCGGCATCGAGCGTTGCGCGGAATATTTCTTCCGTGATGCCGAAACCGCCGGCGGCGTTCTCACCGTTGACGATGACGAAATCCAGCTTGAAGTCGGAGATCAGTCCGGGAAGCTGCTCCCACACCGCCGTCCGCCCGGTCTTGCCGACCATGTCGCCGAGAAAGAGAAGTCTCATTCGTTCACCTGACGCTTTACGTTACCGCAAGCGCCGATGCTCGAGAACCTTGCGCCCAAGGCTTTTTACCCAGTGGCGGCGAACCTCCGCAACCCATTCTCGGTCAGTATTTCGGCAAGCGCGATGTCGTGCGGCTCGTCCGGCAGGCGCGCCACCTCCTGGCAATCGAAGGCGACGCCGACGAGATGAGGCCGTCTTCCTTGCCCGTGCAGGCGGGCGATGGCGCGGTCGTAGTGACCGGCGCCATAACCCAGCCGATGTCCCCGGTTGTCGAACGCGGCCAGCGGCACCAGCAGGACGTCGGGATCAAGTATGGCGGCTTCTGGTCCGGGACCGGCGGTGCCGAAGCCCGTCGACACCAGCGGCGCGCCCCGCACCAGTTCCCGAAACACGATCGTCTCCCGGTCGAGCACAACGGGCAGGCAGAGCCTCGCGCCTTTCTCCGTCAGTGCCGCCATCAGTGGCCTCAGATCGATCTCCGACCGGATCGGCAGGAAGCCGGAAACAATCGCTCCGGGATCGAACTGGATCGCGGCGGCGCCCTTCTCTGCCGCCAGCAGCGACGCCTCGATGCGCCAGACCGGATCGAGCGCATCGCGGCGCCCGAGCGCTTCGCGCCGGAGTTGCGTTTTCCTATCTTTCGAAGAGGTCATATTACGGCTCGGCGTCGATACAGGCGTCAGCCACCATGTACCCTCATGTCCGGCCGTGATCCATCCGGAACCGAAACGTTCTAAACCCTGCACTGGAGATGTTCAGGCATGGATTTCCAACAAGCCAAAGTCGGTCTGAACCGATATTTCCGAAAATACAAAGGGAAGTGGCGATCCACACGACCGGTGGAGAAGTCGATCCCGGGAACCTACAAAGTAGGTGGGCGCCGTGTGTCCGAGCCCACGGGCCCGGCCAGGGACAGCTCCCTTTGAGATCGATAAGGCCCCGGGGAATATGTCTCTCCTGCCGGGAAGCGCAGACCGCCAACGCCAATATAGAGCCGCGAGCCTCCTCGCGCCAGCGGCAATACGCTAGCGGCATGTGTATTGCACTGGTTGCGTGCCGCATCGCACAATCCTACTGTCCCGCTGATACGAAAAGGGAGTTCTGGATGCGGTTCGAAGGCACGTCGGCCTATATCGCCGACAAGGATCTGATGGTGGCGGTGAATGCGTCGATCGCGCTGGAGCGCCCGCTGCTGGTCAAGGGCGAGCCGGGTACGGGCAAGACCGAACTGGCCAGACAAGTGGCGGCGGCGCTCGGTCTCGACCTGATCGAATGGCACGTCAAATCAACCACGCGCGCCCAGCAGGGCCTCTATGAATACGACGCCGTCTCGCGCCTGCGCGACAGCCAGCTGGGCGACGAACGCTTCAACGACATCGCCAACTATATCAAGCGCGGCAAGCTGTGGGAGGCTTTCGCCGCCGGCCGAAAGGTCGTGCTTCTGATCGACGAGATCGACAAGGCCGACATCGAGTTTCCCAACGACCTCCTGCAGGAACTCGATAGGATGGAGTTCTTCGTCTATGAGACTGGAGAGACGATCCGGGCGGATGTCCGCCCCATCGTCATCATCACCTCCAACAATGAGAAGGAACTGCCGGACGCCTTCCTGCGCCGCTGCTTCTTCCACTACATCCGCTTCCCTGACGCCGACACGCTGTCGCGCATCGTCGAGGTCCACTATCCGGGCATCAAGCAGGATCTGGTGCGTGCCGCGCTGACCCAGTTCTACGAGATCCGCGACGTCGCCGGCCTGAAGAAGAAACCGTCGACCTCCGAGGCGCTCGACTGGATACGCCTGCTCGTCGCCGACGACATCGACCCCGCCGACCTGCGCGCCGACCCCAAGAATGCCTTGCCGAAGCTGCATGGCGCGCTGCTCAAGAACGAGCAGGACGTGCATCTGTTCGAACGCCTGGCGTTCCTGGCGAAACGGCAGGCATAGTCGGATACAGCCATGGAAGTCTTTGTGCCGACGGTGCCCTTTGGCTGCGAGTGGGTAACAGTCGATGACCACCGGCAGCTCGAGAAAATGCTCGCCGCCGGATCGAAACGCATCCCATGGTGGAACTGGCCGATCCGTGCCATCCACATAACGCAGGACGATGACGGCCCTCGCGACGCCGTCGATGCGCCCTTGGATGGGCAGCCACGGCTTTGTGATAAAGGCTCCGGCCCGCGCGCGGCTGCGACCGGTTTTTGGTCGTGCGGCGCAGTACGTGCCTGTCGCCGGCACGCCCTATCCGCGCCTGTCCTATGTCCACGTCCACAACCTTGCCGATGTTCTCGACGAAAACCGGTCCGAGATCGTTCGCTTTTCACCCGGACCAGACATACTGGACATAGTGCGCCACGAATTTCTGCCGTCGGTGGCGCAGGCGGGACCCGTTTTCAAATTGAAGCAAATGCCCAGAGGCGGTGTCTATCTGACCGGCGAGGCCGTGAGCGCCATCACCAAATCCGGTCTGACCGGATTTACCTTCGAGAAAGTCTGGGAAGGCTGAAGAGCCGCGCCGAAGCCCTGTCTTGCCTTGCGCGGTCAGGGCAGCGACAGTGTCGAAAATATTCATCGGGATTCTGTCATGATCGTTGCTGTCCGTCCGTTGGTGCAAACCGACCACGCCGCGTGGCGCCGGCTATGGACCGCTTATCTGACCTTCTATGAGGCGACCGTAACGGAAGAGGTCTACGTCTCGACCTGGCAGCGGCTGTTCACGCCGGGCGAGTTCGAGCCGAAAGGCTTCATCGCCCTGCTCGAAGGCAAACCGGTCGGCCTGACGCACTACATGTATCATCGCTCCTGCTGGTCGCTGGTCAACAATTGCTACCTGCAGGATCTGTTTGCCGACCCTGAAATCCGCGGCAGGGGCGTCGGCGCCGCGCTGATCGAGGCTGTGCGGCAGGAAGCGGCGAAGATCGGCGTCACCAATGTCTACTGGATGACGCACGAAACCAACGCCACCGCGCGGAAATTGTACGACCGCGTGGCGCGCAGGACAGGTTTCATCGAATACGATCTGCTATGAAGCAACCTCTTGTATCGGATAACCCATGACCGAGTTCACACCTTTCGCATCTCTCGCCGGCGGCGCGCTGATTGGGCTGTCTGTCGTGTTGCTGATGGCTTTCGAGGGGCGGATCGCCGGGATCAGCGGCATCGCCGCACGGTTGCTTCCGCCTTATATTGGCCGCCCTGTCCTGCCTGCCCTCGGTTTTGTCGCCGGGCTGGTCCTTGCGCCGTTCGCCGTCATGGCTGTGACAGGCGCCTCCCTCCGGCAGGATATTTCGGCCAACCTGCCGCTCATGGCGCTTGCGGGTCTGCTGGTGGGTTTCGGAGCAGGCTTGGGAGGCGGCTGCACCAGCGGTCATGGCGTCTGCGGTATCTCCCGTCTGTCCCTGCGCTCGGTCGTGGCCACGATCACATTCATGCTTGCTGGATTCGCGACTGTGTTTGTGACCAGGCACATGGTGGGGCTTTGACCATGTCTTTTCTGGTCAACCTGTTGGTTGGATTACTGTTCGGCATCGGGCTGGTCGTTTCCGGAATGTCCAACCCTGCCAAAGTTCTCAATTTCCTCGATCCGTTCGGCCCGTGGGATCCGTCGCTGGCCTTTGTCATGGGCGGCGCGGTTGTCGTCGCCTTTGTCGGCTACCGTCTGGTACTGAAAAGAAAACGGCCGCTGATGGATTCGGTGTTCCACCTGCCGACGAGAAAAGACCTGGACCGCCGGCTATTTGCCGGTGCGGCCATCTTTGGCATCGGGTGGGGTTTGGGTGGCTTATGCCCCGGACCGGCGCTCACTGCTCTAGGCCTGACGGCCCCCGGTGTGTTGACTTTCCTGCCTGCGATGTTTGTAGGCCTTATGCTGGCTCGCTCGGCCACAGGAATCGAATCCCGGCGCGGCGGGTAGTTCATGTTCATTCCCTTCTTCCTCGACCTGAAAGCAACCAGAATCCCCGTTTCGCTGCGGGAATATCTGGCTCTGCTCGAAGGTCTGGAGACCGGGCTTGTCGACTATGATGTGGAGGGATTCTACTACCTCGCGCGTTCGGCCCTGGTGAAGGACGAGCGTCACATCGACCGCTTCGACCAAGTCTTCGCCCGCGCTTTCAAGGGCGTCGAGGCGTTGTCTGGGCAGGACAGTATCGAGACCGTCGAGATTCCGGAGGAATGGCTGCGCCGGCTGGCCGAAAAGCACCTGTCGGAAGAGGAGAAAAAGCTGGTCGAGGCGCTGGGCGGCTTTGACAAGCTGATGGAGACGCTCAAGCAACGGCTGGAAGAACAGAAGGGCCGGCATCAGGGCGGCTCGAAATGGATCGGCACCGCTGGCACCTCGCCCTTCGGCGCCTATGGTTACAATCCCGAAGGCGTCCGCATCGGCCAGCACGAAAGCCGCCATCGCCGCGCCGTGAAAGTGTGGGACAAACGCGAGTTTCGAAATTTCGACGATTCCGTCGAGCTCGGCACCCGCAACATCAAGGTCGCGCTCAAGCGCTTGCGCCGCTGGGTGCGCGAGGGCGCCGAGGAGGAATTCGACCTGCCCGGCACCATCCACGCCACTGCCGAGCATGGCTATCTCGACGTGCGCACGCGGCCGGAGCGGCGCAACGCCGTGAAGCTCCTGATGTTCTTCGATGTCGGCGGATCGATGGATGACCACATCAAGGTGGTTGAGGAGCTGTTTTCAGCCGCCCGCACCGAGTTCCGGCAGCTCGAATATTTCTACTTTCACAATTGCCTTTACGAGGGCGTCTGGAAGGACAACCGCCGGCGTCATGCCGAGACGCTGTCCACCTTCGACCTGATTCATAAATACGGACCTGACTACAAGGTGATTTTCGTCGGCGACGCCGCCATGAGCCCCTATGAGATCGCCTATGCGGGCGGATCGGTCGAGCACTGGAACCCCGAAGCCGGCGCGGTCTGGCTCGGGCGGGTCATGGCGCACTGGCCGAACGCCGTGTGGCTTAACCCGACCGGCGAGAAACACTGGAACTACACCCATTCCATCGGCATGATCCGCGACCTGTTCGAAGGCCGCATGTTCCCGCTCACCCTCACCGGACTTGAGGCCGCGACGAAGCAGCTGTCCCGCAAGCATTGAACAAACCAGATATCCCGAGGTCCTCCATGGCAGCCGACAAGAAAAAGAAGTTCGATCCCGAGGGCGTTCCTTACCGGCGCTGCGTCGGCATGCTGATCCTGAACGACAAGGGGTACGCCTGGGCGGGGCACCGCATTGCCGAGCCGGATAGCGAGTTCACCGGCATCGACCTTTTGTGGCAGTTGCCGCAAGGCGGCATCGACAAGGGCGAGGAGCCGATCGAGGCCGCATGGCGGGAAATCCTCGAGGAAACCGGCATGGAAAGCCTCAAGCTGCTTGGCGAGATTCCACACTGGATCAACTACGATCTGCCGCCGGATCTGATGGGTGTCGCCTTCAAGGGCAAATATCGCGGCCAGACACAGAAGTGGTTCGCCTTCCGCTTCCACGGCGACGAAAGCGAAATCCGCATCGCGCCACCGCCGGGCGGCCACAAAGCCGAATTCGACGAATGGGCCTGGCACCCGCTGGACGACCTGCCCGGCCTGATCGTGCCCTTCAAGCGCAAGGTTTATGAAGAGGTTATCGAGGCATTTCGCCACCTCGCCTGACGAGATGGCGATATCGTGCAGGAAGCTCTGTTTTCCGCCCGGAAATTCGCACGATACGCGATACTCGACAGCCAATGGCAGAGGATCGTGCGCCATATCCATGCTAGAAGCACGGTTGTGTCGAAGCGGGAAATGCACGAGGTTGGCGGGTGAGCGGGAGTTTCGCGAGATCGGTTGACGACCGGACGCCGAGCCTTGCCGCCGCCGGCGCAGTCCTGACCATCGATCTCGGCGCGCTGCGCGAGAATTATCGCCGGCTGAAGGCAAGGCTCGGCGGCATGCGCTGCGCCGCGGTCGTCAAGGCGGACGGCTATGGGCTTGGCGCGATCCCCGTGGCGAAGGCCTTGATGGCGGAAGGCTGCGACAGCTTCTTCGTCGCCCATGTCACCGAGGGCGCCGCCCTGCGCGAAGCGCTTGGCAATGGTCCCGCAATCCATGTGCTGAATGGCATTTCGCCCGACGCAGAGACGGAAATCCTTGCAGCCGGACTGATCCCCGTCCTGAACAGTGGCCTCGAGTTGCAGGCATGGCGCGGCGCTGCCGCCAGAGCTGGACGCACTCTACCCGCCGCTCTGCAGGTAGACAGCGGCATGTCGCGCCTCGGCATGACCCCGCGGGAGGTGGAAGCGGTTGCCGCAGATTCCAAAGCCTTCGAGGGCATCGACATCGTTCTGGTGATGAGCCATCTCGCCTGCGCCGATGAGCCTTCGCATCCGGCGAACCGGGCTCAGCTTCTGGAATTCGAGCGCCTGCGCCGGCTGCTGCCCGAGGCTCCGGCTTCGCTTGCGAATTCTTCCGGCGCGTTCCTCGAACCGCCCTGGCGTATGGACCTCGCCCGGCTGGGCGTCGCGCTTTACGGCGTCAATCCGACCCCAGTATTAGAAAATCCCATGCTGCCGGTTGTGCGCCTGGACGCGAAGGTGATCCAGACCCGCAACCTGCCGGCCGGAACCGGCGTCGGTTACGGACATGCCTTCACCGCGCCCGGCCCGATGCGGCTTGCCACGCTTTCCATCGGCTATGCCGACGGCTGGCAGCGTCGCGTTTCGGCGGCGGCTTTTATCGACGGCGTGCGCCTGCCCTTTGTTGGCCGCGTCTCCATGGACATGATCGTCATCGACATTTCGGCGCTGCCGCCGGACCGGTTGCAGCGGGGCGATCTCGTCGAACTGATCGGGCCGTCGCAAAGCGTTGATGACATCGCTGCCATCGCCGGCACGATCGGCTACGAAATCCTTACCAGTCTCGGCCACCGCTTCCACCGGCGGTATCTGGGAGGAGAGACGTCATGAAGGTCCTGATCCTCGGCAGCGGCGTCATCGGCGTCACATCTGCCTATTACCTGGCCGAAGCCGGCCATGAGGTCACGGTCATCGACCGTCAGCCTGGACCGGCGCTGGAGACCAGCTTCGCCAATGCCGGCGAAGTTTCGCCCGGCTACTCCTCGCCTTGGGCTGGCCCCGGCGTGCCGCTAAAGGCGGTCAAATGGCTTTTGATGAAGCACGGCCCGCTGGTCGTGCGTCCAGCCTTCGATCCGCATATGTGGAACTGGCTGGTCCGCATGCTGGCCAACTGCACCTCGGCCCGCTACGCGGTGAACAAAGCCCGGATGGTGCCGCTGGCCGAATACAGCCGCGACACGCTGAAGGCGCTGCGCGCCGCAACCGGCATCCGCTATGACGAGCGCGCGCAAGGCACGCTGCAACTTTTCCGCACGCAAAAACAGCTCGACAGCGTCGGTGGCGATGTCGAGGTGCTGAAGCACTACGGCGTGCCCTACGAAGTGCTGGAACCCGCCGGCTGTATCGGCGCCGAGCCGGGTCTGGCCGCGGTGCGGGACAAATTCGTCGGCGGCCTGCGGCTGCCCGGCGACGAGACCGGCGACTGCAAGCTGTTCACCGACAGGCTGGCGGCCATGGCTACCGCCCGAGGCGTCAAATTCGAATATGGCGTCACCCTCAACACAATAAGCGCTGAGCAGGGCCGCATCAGCGGCTGCGACACCAGCGCCGGGACCCGCACCGCGGACGCCTACATCATGGCCATGGGCAGCTATTCGCCGATCTGGATGCGCCGCATCGGCCAGCCGATCCCGCTTTATCCGGTCAAGGGCTATTCGATCACGGTGCCGATCACTGATGCGGCCAAGGCGCCTGTCTCGACCGTCATGGACGAAAGCTACAAGGTGGCGATCACCCGGCTGGGCAACCGCATCCGCGTCGGCGGCACCGCCGAGATCTCCGGCTATGACATGCGGCTGCACGACGCGCGGCGCAAAACGCTCGAACATTCAGTAGGCGATCTTTTCCCCGGCGCCGGGGACCTTGCAGCCGCGTCCTTCTGGTGCGGCTTGCGGCCGATGACGCCGGACGGACCACCGATCATCGGCGCTTCAAAATTTCCGAACCTTTATCTGAACACCGGCCACGGCACGCTGGGCTGGACCATGGCTTGCGGCTCGGCCCGCGTCCTGAGCGACATCGTCTCTGGCCGCGCACCGGATATCCACGCGGATGCGCTCAGCCTTGCGCGTTACGCAAGCTGAGCGGACCGGAAAACCTGATAACTCGATAGACTGGCGCGACGGGCTTACTGCGCCAGCACGTCCTGCCAGTCCTTGTGACGGCGGAACTCGGCAGCCACATAGCCGCAGACAGGCGTGATCGACGTACCGCTTTCGCGCGCATCCTGAACGGCACGCAGCACCAGCATGGCGGCGACGCCACGGCCCCGCGCCGACGGCGGCACGAAGCTGTAGTCGATGGCGATGTGGTCCGGGCTGCTGCGCACATAGGTGAGATAGGCGTCCTGCCCATCTGCGGTGGCAAGGACGTAACGGCCCTTCCCGTCTGTCTCTTCCCGGCGAATCTCTGCCTGCATGTCCATGACTTACTTCCGTGTTTCTTCCAATCCAATGCGCTGCCGGCCAGCCGGTTCCGCTATCGCTTCAGCACGTCCGCCCATTCCTCATGGCGGCGGAACTGCGCCGCCGCGAAAGGACAAAGCGGGATGATCGTCTTGCCGGCGGCTCGCGCATCCTCGACCGCGCGGGTCACCAGACGCAAGCCTGCGCCCTGTCCGCGGAACGCATCCGGCACGCCCGTATGGTCGATGATGATCTGGCGCTCGCCGACCTTGGTGAAGGTCATCTCCGCCTCGGCGCCATCCGGGCCGCGCAGGACATAGCGGCCCTTGCTGCCATTGTCCTCCAGGGTGATTTCCGGCAATTGCTCGTTCATCGTCAGGCTCCTTGTCCCGGTCGGGCAGCCAGGAACCGCCGCGCCGCCTCGATTTCGTTGGCGCGGATTTCGTGCCCGCCCTCATGCCATTCCACTGTGACATCCGCGGCGGCCGACTGCAAATTGGCTTCCAGCCGCGCGGTCAGGTTGGGCGAACAGATCGGGTCGTGCCGGCCGGCCGTGATCAGGATGCGTTTGCCCGCGAGGCTGCCCTTGATCTCCGGCTGGAACGGAATGAGCGGATGCATCAGCACGACCGCGTCGAACAGGTCCGGTTCGGCGAAAGTCAGCGAGGCCAGTATGTTGGCGCCGTTCGAATAGCCGAGACCGAGGACCGCCGAAAACTTTCCGTCAGTCGTGTCCGCCACCGGTCGCGCATGTGCCTTGACGAAGCTGCTCATCTTCGCCGTGGCGCGCGCCAGATCGCCCATGTCGTAGACACCCTCGCCGGTACGGCGAAAGAAGCGCGCCGCGCCATATTCGGAAACGTCGCCGCGTGGCGACACGATGGCCGCCGGCACGAGATCGCGGCCGAGCGGAACAAGCTGGGTCTCGTCCGCGCCGGTGCCGTGGAAGACGAAAAGGATGGGGCCGCCCGGCGAACCGGGCAGCACCTTGTGGATGTAGGCGTCCTCGCTCATGACCGGCCCCCGTCCAGCGGCTGGAGGTGCTGCTCCAGATAGGGCCGCAAATGGGCATGTTGCGCCGGCAGCTTGAGCGCCTCGCCGAGATGCGCGGTGTCCTCATCCCGGTCGAAGCCGGGTTCGTTGGTCGCCACCTCGAACAACACGCCGCCCGGCGTGCGGAAATAGATCGCCCAGAAATAGTCGCGGTCGATCACCGGCGTGACCTGATGGCCGGTATCCATCAGCGCCTTGCGCACTTCGAGCTGCTTGGCCCGGTTTTCCACCGCGAAGGCGATGTGATGCACCGACCCCGCGCCGAGCCCCGCGAAAGGCGCGCCGGGCAGCGTCTCGATGTCGATGACATCGGCGCCATTGCCGCCCTTGATGGCGAGGCGCCTGGTGTTTCCGAAGGTATCGACTTCCTCATAGCCCATGAATTTCAGCAGTTCCTCGGTGGCGCCGGCATCCTTCAATCGCAAGGAAGCGGAGTGGAAACCACGGATCGCCTCGTCGGCCGGCACGCCGCCCTTGACCCAGGGGGCGCGGCTGTCGGACTTGTCTTCGACAAGCGCGAAGCCCTCGCCATCCGGACCGGCGAAAGCAAGCCGCTTTTCGCCGAAAGCCTCGCTGCGCGAGATGGCGGCGACGCCTTTATCGGCGAGCCGCTTTTCCCAGTAGCCGAGCGTATCTTCCGGCACCGAGAACACCGTCGTTCCGACTTCGCCGACTCCATGCCGGCCCTTGCCGATACTGGGGAACGGGAAATAGGTCATGACCGAGCCGGGCGTGCCGAACTCATCCGCATAATAGAGGTGATAGACATCCGGCGCATCGAAATTGACGGTCTTCTTGACCCGCCGCAGCCCCAGCTTGTGCGTGAAGAAATCATTGTTGAGCGGGGCGTCGCTGGCCATTGACGTTACGTGGTGCAGCCCCTTGATCTGGTCGAGCATGGTCTTCTCCTCTCGTGGCGCGCCCGGTGCCGCGCCGATTTCTTTAAACGCGGCCAATGCCGCCGTTGCAGGGAATATGAGAGGACCTGGGCCGGTGGGAAAGACGCCAAACGCAGGATGAACTGTCCTTTAAAAGTGAACAATCCCGACCATTTTGTTCACAATGATGATGCCAGGCGCGCACTGTAGGACGAAAAAAAGCCCGCGCCGTTTCCGGCGCGGGCCTCGTCATTGGAACTTCGATACTTTACTGGACGATCAAGCGCTGTTCGTCGCGCTTCTCGGCATAGCTGCCCTTGTCATAGGCGACCTGCTTGTCGAGCTGTTCCTTGGTGAGGTTCGTGTAAAGGTAGTTGTTGCCGTCCTTGTCGGACATGAACTTGAGATTGTCCATGCCGACCGCGACGGACTTCGAACCAATGCCGAGGAAGCCGCCGACATCCATGATCACGGCATCCACCTTGTTGTCGGCCGACAGGACGATATCGCTGATCTCGCCGATATCGGCATCGTCGGCGCCATAGACATTGGTGCCGATGAGGGTGTCTGCGCTGATCTTGTCCGCGGGCATTTCCGTCAGCGTCGAACGGTCGATCGCAGCGGTTTCCGTCTTGTCCGCCGAATCGGCGTCGGCCTTCGGTTCAGCAGGCGCGGCGGCCATCGGGGCCGGTGCGGCTGCGCCGTCCGATGCGGCCGGAGGCGTGGCTTCATTGGTTGCCGTAGCCGGAGCGGTTGCCGAAGGTGCGGTGGGCTCGCCTGCCGCCGCAGCAGCCGGTGCCGGATCGTAAGCCTTGCGGTCGAAGTCCGGCAGACCCTGCAGTTCTTCCTTCGTCGCGCTGACGACCAGCCAGCGATCGCCGTCCTTCTCGGCCCATTCGGCCTTGCCGTAATCGAAGGCAACGTTCTTCGTGCCGAGGCCCAGGAAGCCGCCGACGCCGATGACCAGCGACTCGGCTGCACCATCCTTGGACAGAACGATATCCTTCACGTCGCCGATGTTTTCAGCATCGTCACCGGTACCGTTGTAGACATCCTCGCCCATGATGTTGCTGGCCAGCGCGCCGTCGGCGGGCTGGACCGGCGTGGCGTCAGCCGGCGCGGCTTTGGTGTCGGCCGGGGCCTTCTGGGCCGTGTCGGTCGCCGGCGCAGCAGGCGCGGCCGGAGTTGTGCCCGATGCCGAAGGAGCCATGGCTGTACCGCCATCCGCGGCCGGAGCCGGAGCCGGCTCGTAAGGCCGGTCGTCGAATGCGGGTAGCGCCGTCAGCGCATCCTTGCTGGTGTCAGCCACCAGCCAGCGGTCGCCATTCTTTTCGGTCCATTTCAGCTTGCTGAACTCCATGGCGACATTCTTGGAGCCAACGCCGAGGAACCCGCCAACACCGATAATCAGGGATTGGGCCTTGCCGTCCTTATCGAAGACGATGTCGGACACTTCGCCGATGTTTTCAGCGTCGTCGCCGCTGCCATTATAGACATCTTCGCCAATGACATTCGAAACCAGGCTGCCGTCCGACCGGACGACAGGGGCGGCGGGAGCGGCGCTTTCGGCGGCTGGCGGACTTGCCGGCGCCGGTGTCGTCGCGTTCTGGGCATAGGCGCCGCTTGCTACCATCGTAGCCAGGGCCGTCGTGGCCAATAGCTTGCGTATCATGATATTTCTCCTCGTCCGTTAATTCATCGGGCGCGCGGCACGGCTGGCCGCTGCTTCTACGGGTGGACAACGTGTCGGCGTCGCCGTTGTTCCGGCTTCCAATGCCGGGTTTTCGGGCATTCTGCCGCAGCATTTTCAAAGCATTTTTTTCGATTTTCTGCGGAACCATCCGTCGCAAAACGCGTTTGCGCATAGGCTGGAGCCATTTCCGGCCGGTTTTTGTTCGGGGAAAGGTATCCTTGGCGAGGGGCATGCGATTTGCAGCGGTGCTGAACCGAGAGGGCGGCACGTTGCGCACAACCGATCTTCAGGCATTCAGTTCCCGCATGCGCGAAGTGCTCGAACAGGCCGGTCATTCGCTTGTTATCGACATTGTCGATGGCAGCGAGGTCGAGCAGCATCTGCGCAAGGCCGCGGCACGGCGGAACATAGACATCGTGCTCGCCGGCGGGGGCGATGGCACGATATCCACCGCGGCCGCCATCCTCATGGGCAAAAAGAAGGCGCTGGCGATCCTGCCCGCCGGGACCATGAACCTTTTCGCGCGGGGACTCGGAATCCCGCAGACACTGGACGCGGCCATCGTGGCTTTCGCCAGCGGCAAGATCATCGCAGTCGATGTGGCGACTGCCAATGGCGAACCGTTCGTGCACCAGTTTTCGATCGGCATGCATGCAAAGATGGTGCAGTTGCGCGAAAAAATGGAATTCGGCTCACGCCTCGGCAAGATCCGGGCATCGGCTCGCGCTGCCTGGGCAACGATAAACAATCCTCCCGCCATGAACGTCACGCTGACCATCGGCGATGCCGAAATAAAAACCCGCACCACCGGCATCGGCGTCACCAACAATCTGTTTGGCGAAGGCCACCTTCCCTATGCCGATAACCCTGCCGGCGGCGTCCTGGGCATCTATGTCACCCTGGCGCGCCAGCGTGGCGAATTGGTCAGGTTTTTCTTCAACATGGCGCGCGGCAAATGGCGCGACAACGAACATGTGGAAATCCATCAGGCCAACAAGGCGACGCTCGCCATCGGTTCCTCCCGCAGGCCTCGTGCCGTCATTGATGGAGAGTTGGTCAAACTTGAATCTCTAACGGCCCTGGCGATTCATCCGCGCGCGCTGAACGTTCTGGTGCCGGCAGCCGCAGTCAAGGCAAAAGCGGCATGATGCTCACGCCGCAGCCCCGACACCGCCTACCCGTTGGGCGTCTGGGCCTGGCCGGCAGGCGTACCCGCATCGATGATTTCGCCGTAGAACTCGGCTGCCCCCCATGCGGCGAAAGCCAGAAGCAGGGCGGCGATAAGAACAATCAGGACCTGACGGCCCCTGCGCCCCTGTCGGGCATCGGTATCGGAAACGATTTTGGTCATATTCGGCCTCCATGGAGTCGGCGCTGTGAGGCGTCGTGGAAGTTGGTTGTGAACCAACGGTTCCTCTCAGCTAAGGTTCCGGGCCGTCTCGGCGGGACTGAGCCGGCTTCGGCAAAGAGCCAAAAATTCCGGGGGCTTCGTGGGCGAAAGTAAAGGTATCGGACTGCCCGCAAAGGTACGCCGGGCGGTTGACGACGAACACAGGCTAAGTGTCCTCCAGGACCTTCAGACCCTTGGCGCTACGGCTGATGCGGATTTCGACCGGCTCACCAGCCTTGCCGCCTTCCTGATGAAGACGCCGGTCGCGCTGGTGACGCTTCTCGACGTCGAGCGGCAATGGTTCAAGTCGTGTGTCGGCTTGGATAGCGCCGGCACCGACACCAATATTTCATTCTGCGCCCATGCCATTGCCGCGGGTGACAAAGCCATGATCGTCACCGATGCCACGACCGATCCGCGTTTCCTTGCCAATCCGCTGGTCACGGGTGCGGAACATATCCGTTTTTACGCCGGGGCGCCGATGATCGTCGCTGGCGCCCGCATCGGAACGCTTTGCGTGCTCGATCGCGAACCCCGTGGTTTGCCATCCGACGAGCAGCTGCAGCAGCTTGAATCCATGGCGGCTCTGGCCGCCAGCCTGTTCACGCTGAAGGATTCGAGTCGCAGCGGCGTCTTGGCGAAGGCAGCGCTTCGACTTGAGGAGCAACGCCGCGCCATCGCACTGGATGCGGCGGCGCTTGCCAGTTGGGTCTGGAACGTGCGGACGAATACGGTCGATTGCGACGTCTTGCTGCCCCAGATGTTGAACCTGCCGCGCGCGACGCGGCTGACGGCCCGCGAGGTCCTGCGTGCGGTGGATCGCCGCGACGTCAAGGGAACCCAAGCGCGTTTTCTCGACACGCTGAACGGTGAAGACCAGTATTCCGGCGAATTCCGCGTCAAAGGCTTCGACCCGCCCCGATGGCTGGCTACCCGTGGCCGCGTCATCGAGCGCGACGACGATGGCAGGCCGACCCTTATTTTCGGCGTGAACTACGATGTCACCGAACGGCGTCTTGGCGACGACCGCCAGCGCCTGCTGCTGCGCGAGTTGAACCATCGCGTCAAGAACACGCTGGCGACCGTGCAGGCTCTGGCGACGCAGACAGTCCGTCATGCCAGCGACCCGGGTGAGTTTCTTGCCGCCTTCAGCGGCAGGCTCCAGGCCTTGGGTGCAGCCCATAACCTGCTTTCGGATCGCGAATGGCGTGGCATCGGCATCCGGGAACTGGTGCAGATCGAGACGCGGCCGTTCGATGCAAGAGACGGGCAGCGCATCCAGGTTTCCGGCCCGGACATCTTCCTGACCCCGGATCAGGCGGTTGGATTGGGGCTTGTCCTGCACGAACTATCCAACAACGCGCTCCAGTACGGCGCATTGTCCGGGGCGACAGGCATCGTCGAACTTTCCTGGAGAGCGCACGGCGGCGTCAAGGATCGCAAACTGACGCTGACCTGGACCGAACATGGCGGGCCGGCGGTTTCGCCGCCCGCGCGCCACGGCTTCGGCTCAATCTTGATCCGCCGCAGCCTCGCCAAGGTGCTTTCCAGCGAAGTGGCGCATGAATTTCGCCCGGAAGGCGTGCACGCCCGCATTTCCATACCCTTGGAGGACGGGCTCGCCTGAGCTACGCGGGCAGGCTCCCGAACGGGAGCTCAGCCCTCGTCAGGCCCGGGCGGCGGTTTCACGTTTTCGCGGTAAATCGCATAGGCCGCCAGCGCAATCGCCGGACCGATGATGGCGCCCAGACCGACCTTCCCGCGCAGCAGTGTAGGGAGGAGCGCGAGCGCGGTGGTTGCGCCAACGGCTGCTAGATCCGCCTTGCGGCGTCTTGCCCGCCGCCGCGACCTGGAGCCGGCGGACAGCTTGAACATCACCACGACAAGGCCGGCAACCACGACAAACACAACGCCGAAGCCAAGCGCGGTTTCAATCGGTCCATAGCGGACAGCCGCCCACATATAGGCCGCTCCAATAAAGAACCCCGCGCCGACAAGGAAGAATACCGCAGCCAGCGTGTAGGCCACGGCTCCCAGTTTTGCGCGCTGAATCGCTGCCGCCGTCTCGCCCGAAGCGAGCCCCGCAAGCAGGGTTGCCAGCATTCCCATGATTTCGGCGCGATCCTAGCGGCGTGAAAGCAAAGCGAACAGGAAGCCGACGCCTGCGGCGATCGCCAGCGACGTCACCGGCTTTTCGCGCACGTTGGCGAGAACCTGCTCTTCAAGATCGCGGGCATTGCTCTTGAGGCTTTCCATGGCCGCCTCGCCCTGCACGCGCAGTTGCTCCACACCTTCGGTGGCTGCACGTTTGGCGGTGCCGTAGCTATGCTGCCCCGTCGCGGCCAGCTGCTTGGTCAGCTTTTCGATGTCTGCCTTGAGCAGCTTGATGTCGGCTTCCAGATCGGATGTCGACCTGCTCTCGTTGACGGTCTTTCCAGCTACAGTGGCCATACTGAACTCCTTGTTGTGTATGCCGGTTGAAACGTCCGTCGCCGGGCAAGGTTCCGGATTGAATCATCTCCTTTGAAATCCTTCGGCAGAGAAGGCAACAAAGGCACGAAACGATCAAATCAAAGGCCGCTTGCCTTCGCCGAGCCCTTCCCATCCCGCCAATTGGCGCAGCCCCTTGGCGTCAGTCACTTCGCAGCCATCCTTCCAGACGATCAGCTTGCGTTCGACGAGCTTGCGGATCGTCTTATTGGTGTGCACGAGCGAAAGACCGAGCGTATCGGCGACATGCTGCTGGGTAATGGGGATTTCGATCGGCTTTTTGCCGTTGAGACCCACACCGACGGCACGATCGGCAATGAAGGCGATCAGATAGGCGGCGCGCTCAAGCGCCGAGCGGCGGCCGATGGAGAGAAGGTTCTCATCCAGCATGCGCTCCTCGCGCGACGCCAGCCAGGTTATGTCATAGGCAAGCTCAGGATGCCGTTGGTACAACTCCGGCAGTTCATCCCGCTGGAACATGCACAAAAGCATGTCCGAAAGCGCCTCGATGGAATGCTGCATCTCACCCATGATGCTGCCCTGTAGGCCGATCAGATCGCCAGGCATCACATAGTTGAGGATTTGACGGCGCCCGTCGGACAAAAGTTTGTAGCGGAAGCCCCATCCCGAAAGAACGGTGAACAGATGGGCGCTGTGACTGCCCTCGACAAGAACGGTCGCGCCTTTGGCGGCGGCAAGCTCGCCCTTCTTGAACTTGCTGATGAATGCCAGTTCCTGCGTTTCGAATTCGCGGAAAAGCGGAAGCGGCCTCAGCGGGCATTCTTCACACGGATATCGGCGCGTGGAAAAAACACGGTCTTTCTGGCCCGACATTTCCATCATCTCACTAAGATACTGATTTTCAATAGCCTTTTCAGGCCAGGAATTTTAGCGAAGTCTCAATCACTGTACATTTTTTTTAAATGACAGCGTCGCCAATTCCGTTCATGAGTCAGACTGATTTTCAAGGAGTTATTGTTGAAGTGTCCCTTTTGCTGAATGGCCTGCGCGTGCTCATTCTCGAAGACGAGTTTCTTATCGCCATGGACGTCGAACAATTGTGCCGTGACCATGGCGCAAGCGACGTTTCCATTGCCCGCGATCTTACCGAAATTGACGTCAGCCAGGTCAAGGCTGCCTTTGACGTCGCCATCGTCGATCTGATGCTGAACGGCACTTCCACCGTCGAATTCGCCGCCACCCTGCGCGACCATAAGGTTCCGTTCGTCTTCGCCTCCGGCTATTCCGACACCCCTGAACTTCTGAGCGCCTTTCCAGGGGTCAAACTGGTGGCGAAACCATATTCCGGCGAAGATCTGGTCGAGGCGGTCGCTTCAACCTGCGGTCGCACCTCGGTGCCGGCAAGCTAGAGACATCCGTCCGGCATTTTCTGCCGGCTTTGGTTAAGGTGCTGCCGGCCGCGGGTCAGGCGGCGGAAGAACCCATGACCTGGGAGGATATAGCGTCCGGGCCGTACTCGTCCTCGCCCGAAATCTTCAGTATGTCCTGCAGCTTGGTGCGGGCGCGGCTGACGCGGCTCTTGATCGTGCCAACGGCGCATCCGCAAATCTCGGCCGCTTCCTCATAGGAAAAGCCCGAGGCTCCGATGAGGATGATAGCCTCGCGCTGGTCTTCGGGAAGCTGTTCCAGCGCGCCGCGAAAATCCTTCAGGTCAAGCTGCCCATGCTGGGCGGGGTGGACGGCCAGGCGGCTCGTCATGATGCCTTCGCTGTCCTGGACCTCACGGCCACGCTTGCGCATCTGCGAATAGAATTCGTTGCGCAGGATCGTGAACAGCCAGGCTTTCAGATTGGTGCCGGGCTGAAAGCTTTCATGCTTGTCCCAGGCCTTGACCAGCGTTTCCTGGACCAGATCATCCGCCTTGTCGGAATTTTGCGTCAGTGAGACGGCAAACGCCCGCAAGGACGGGATGGAACCGAGAAGATCGGTTTTGAAGCGCGGTGATACGGACATGTTTCAGTCCTTTTTCTGCGCGGGTTCAGAATTCTCCAGCTGCGACAGGAGCTGAGCGAAACGATCGGGAACGTCGTCCGAAACCAGCTCGTCATAATATTGCTTGAGCTTGCGCCCGATTTCGGAGTTCGATCCGAGAGGGTTCGCCGAACCCGCCCGGCGCGGCGGCGCGCCGGCGATCGTATCCTTGCCCATGGTCTTCATTCTGCCTTGTCCCGTCCCCAAACGCTTCTAACACTCAACTCCGGGCACACAAGCCCCCTCGTCAGGTAGCCCGATTTTTGGCCTAAACGCTTTCGCACGGAACTGGTTCCCACAAGGTGGAACTTTTTCCCGGTATCGGCGTTCTCGAGTATGGGATTTGGAAACTGCCCGCACCGCAATTGATCTTTCACGTCACATGAGGGAGACGTCAACCATGAGCCTATCCGCTACCATCGCCCCACATCTGCCTTACCTGCGAAGGTTTTCACGAGCCGTTTCGGGATCGCAGGAGAGCGGCGACGCAATGGTTGCGGCGATGCTGGAGGCAATCATCGCCGATGTGGGGATTTTCCCGCGGGCTTCCAATGACCGCATTGCCCTCTACCGCATATTCGCCAAGCTGTTCACATCCGTGGCCATCCGCGTTCCCCAGGAACAGAGCCAATCCGCATGGGAGCAGCGCGCGGTGACGAATCTCAATGCGCTGGCCCCGCTGCCGCGCCAGGCTTTTCTTTTGGTGGCCGTCGAAGGCTTCAGCGAGGCCGAAGCGGCCGAGGTCCTCGATGTCAGCGAAGAGGAGTTCACCGAGCTTCTGTCGCAGGCCAGCAACGAGATTTCACGGCAGGTCGCCACCGATGTCCTCATCATCGAGGATGAGCCGCTGATCGCCATGGATATCGAGGAAATGGTCGAAAGCCTCGGCCACCGCGTCGTCGGAACGGCGCGCACCCATGCGGAGGCGGTGGCCATGTTCGGCAAGACTCGCCCGAAGATGGTGCTGGCCGACATCCAGCTTGCCGATGGCAGTTCAGGGCTTGAGGCCGTCAACGAGATCCTCTCCTCGACCTCGGTGCCTGTGATCTTCATCACGGCATTCCCGGAGCGCCTGCTGACCGGCGAAAGGCCGGAGCCGGCCTTCCTGGTGACGAAGCCCTTCAACCCCGACATGGTCAAGGCGTTGATCAGCCAGGCGCTGTTTTTCGACCGCCATGCGAAAGCCGCCGCCTGACGCTGCATTTCCTTCTCTTTTCGGCTAATCGACGGAACTAACGCCACCGGCTTTGCGTTTTGTCGCATCATTGGAAGGAGATGGAACATGCTTTATTGGGCGCTCGTTTTTCTGGTTGTAGCCATCATTGCGGGCGCGCTTGGATTCGGCGGTATTGCGGGAGCATCCGCCGGTCTCGCGAAGATATTGTTCTTTGTCTTCCTCGCCTTCCTGGTCATTTCGCTGTTGGCGGGTCTTTTCCGCCGCGCCTGAACACTGGAAGCCGCACCCCCTCAAACGGTTTCCAGCCACCGCCGGGCAGTGTTCCGCAATGGAACGCCGTCCGGCGGAACTTTTTGGGATCAGCTTACTAATTGTCAACGGAACCTATCCCTGCCTGTGCCGTTCCAAGGAAATGGCATGGGAAAAACCGGATATTCCGTCTGAAACGAAGCTGGCAGGCCCCTGAGATGTCTGAGGAAATCGTTAGCCTGCCGAGCGATCGAGGTGAGATGCTTGGCCGCGCAATGATGCATGCGCTGCGCAATGCCGGTGTCTCCGTTCTTTACCAAGATCCCGAACTCAAGGCTGTCTGGGCGCGCAACATGCGCGCCCCCTGGATGACAGAGGATGAAGACCGCAGCATCCTTTCCCCCTCCCAGAACGAACAAATCCTCACGTCGCGCCGCGCCGTGGTCGCCAACGGACAGTCCGAACGGTTCGAACTCACCGTCGTCGCCGACGACAGAGTCCGCTGGTTCGAGGTATGGGTCGATGCGGATCTGGACGAGACCGGCAAGATTCAGGGCGTGATTACGACCAAGATCGAAACGACAGAACAAAAGCAGCGCGAGCAGACCCTGAAAGTGTTGCTGCGCGAAGTCAGCCACCGTTCGAAGAACCTCCTGGCGATCATCCAGAGCATCGCCACCCAGACCGGTCGCTATTCGGAGACCATAAGCGACTTTCTCGGCCGCTTTCGCGGCAGGCTGCAATCTCTGGCCTCATCCCAGGACCTCGTCACCTCCTCGAACTGGCGCGGCGCCGAGTTGCGGGAACTTGTGACGGGCCAGGTCGGCCGCTACGGGTTCGATCCCGCCCGCGCCCTCCGTTTCCAGGGCATGAACCCCTACATCAATCCCAATGCAACGCTCCATATCGGCCTCGCCATGCACGAACTGGCGGTCAACTCGGTCAGCTACGGTGCGCTGTCGCAACCGGAAGGCTTCGTCGAAATCAGCGCCGATTTCGAGGCGGAAGGCGAAGGCAGGATACTTGTCCTGACCTGGCGCGAGGCGATCTCCGCCGGCGACAGCGTTCGCAATGAGCGCCGCTTCGGCAGCGTGGCGCTCGAGCGCGTTGTGCCGGCCTCGCTCAATGGCAGCGCCACGCTGGATATTTCCAACGACAGGCTGGAATATCGCCTCGTCGTTCCGCACGGAAATTTCGAGGCAGCCTGACCGCGCCTGCCTGTCGGCTTGCGTGAGACGCCCGGCATTCGACCAAGGTTACCCATCCATCCACTGACTTTTGCGCCCCACGGAACTTCGACGCGGGAAATCCGTTTCTTGTGGCGAAAGGATCCAGCGATGGAACATATTGCTGCAGTGCTTCTGATTATCGGCTGCTCGAACGATCTTTCCCAGTGCCGCGAACTGCCCGCACCGGTGACCATCTTCGAGACTGCGGACGAATGCATGAGCGAACGCCCGTTCACTCTGAATTCGATGGGAAAGGCGGCAGAACGGGTTCTGGGTACTTGCATCGCCGTGGACCCGGCTCTCGAAGAGGAAGAAGGTGAACTGGTCTGGAGCGTCAATCCGGATGGGTCTCTCAATGCCGCTTTCGAAACGCCGGCAGTGGTTGTCGCATCAAATAACTTGCGCCAACAAAAAGACTATCTTAGCCAAGAATAGTCTATTGCGGCCGGCCACCGCCCTCTCGTGCTAGAGGTTGGAGGACATGCCGTAAGGCAGAGACGTTTTTCAAAGCGAGAGGAGTGACTTCATGCGGAAGCTCATGTTGGCCGTTGCCGCCGTTGCGGCGCTTAGCGGCTGCACCACGACCGAACAGGACGTGGGTGTTGGTACGGCGGCAGGCGCGCTGATCGGCGGCGCCGTTGGCGGTGGTCGAGGCGCCCTTATCGGCGCCGCGGTCGGCGCCGGTTCAGGCCTTCTGGTGCGCAATCTGCGCAACGGCTATTGCCAGTACCGCAGCCCGCGGACGGGCCGTATCTATACGGCGCGTTGCAACTAAGCATCGAGAAGAGGCCGGCTTTGCCGGCCTCTTTTTTCCATCCTTGGTTCTAGGCCTTCAGCGGAATGCTGATGGCAACCTTGAGACCATCGGCGTGGAAATCGCGCTCGATGGCGCCGCGCAGTTCGCGCGTGATGTTCATGTCGATAAGCTTGGTGCCGAAACCGGTTGTCTGAGGCGCTTTGACATCCTTGCGGCCTGTCTCGCGCCAGTTGAGCCGAAGCATGCGGTTCTGCCCGATACCTTCGACGCGCCAATCGACCTTCAGCGCCTCGGTGGAATTGCCGGCATCGCCATATTTAAGCGCGTTGGTGGCCAATTCGTGGAAAGTCAGGCCCAGCGCTTGCGTCGTTGTCTCGTCCAATAGCACTTCCGGACCTGAAAGCAGGTCGTCGGGCAGATCCTTGCCGAACACCTGGCCCAGCTCGATTTGCAACAGGTCGCGGAGGTCGGCTTTCTGCCAGCGTGAGCGTGTCAGCATGTCCTGTGAGGCAGCCATGGCCTGCAGGCGCGCCGCGAAGGAATTGGAGAACTCCTTGATGTCGGCGGCTCCCGCCGCCGTTTGACGCGCCATCGCCAGCACGCGCGTGATCGAGTTCTTGATGCGATGCTTCATTTCCTGGAGCATCAGATCCTTCTCCAGCAGGCTCTTCTCGGATGTCTCGTGCATTTCTGCGACCGCCTCGAAGGCGCGCTGCTGGAAGCGGGCGACCAAAGCAATGGCGCCTGCGAGCAGAAGGCCGAACAGGCCGAGCATGACCGGAATGCCGCGTGAGGATGGCGGCGAGAAACCGCTGGTTGGCCGGAACTGCACGACCCATTCGCGCCCGGCAACGGCAATTTTTCGGGTCACCACCAGATCGGCGCCGATGGAATGAACCGGGGGGGTCTCCGATCGGAAGAGCAGGTTCTGGCCCTCGCCGCTGGTGTCATAGACCTCGATGTTGACCGGCAGTAGCGGGGCACGGTTCAGAGCAACCTGGAAAAGCTCCCGGGCGCGGAAGGCGGCGTAGAGGAAGCCGGTCGTCGCCGGGCGATCGGCATCGATGCCGTCCGGCGCCGTCGCCGCGTTCAGACGGACGAAGACGAGGAAACCGGTGAAGGTCTGACCGGCCTGCGTCGCCTGGCCGAGCACCACCGGGCCGGTCGCGTGCTGCTCGTCGTCCGTCATCGCCTTTTCCAGCGCCGCCCGTCGTTCGGGGTCGGTCGCCATATCGTAGCCGATGGCAGCGCGGTTCGAGGCATCCAGCGGCTCGAACATCACGATCGGCGTGCGCCATGGAAAGGTCGTCGCCGGATAGACCGCCCGCATCTCCCCGATATTGCGCTGAATCTCGCGCTGGGCGATGATTTCGTCGCCGGTTTTCACCAGCTTCAACATGCCGATGCCGCGCAAGCCGGCAAAATGGCCATCTATGTCGAGCGCGTTGAAGAACGAACTGAACTCGCTGCGGGAAACGTCGCTCTTGCGCACATCGAACAGCGCCTTGGTCGAGCGCAGCAGCGAAAGATGGAGGTCGGCGCGGCTTTCGATCCGGTTCAGTGCATCGTCGGCGACCGCGTCGAACTTGATGCGCGCGGCTTCCTGCGTTGCGAAATAGGCGAACCCGGCCATCGCAAGGCTGATCAGCGCAACGGCGACAAACGCTATAACTGGGAAAAGTTTTTTCAACGGTGGATGCGGGCCCTGCGGTTCCGCACCTTATTAGCAAGTCCTTGCGCCAACACAATGGCGAGCGTCACACTGTCGCCGCAGAGAGCCGCGGGCCCCTTGTGCCGGTTCAGGCTGCGATCTTGAGCGCGCCGGGGCCAGGTATGGCGCCGGGCGGGCATTTGCCCAGGATGATCATGCCGAGCACCTCGTCCTGGGTGACGTCCTGCGTGCGTGCCGTGCCGACCACCTGCCCGTTCTTCATGACGCAGACCCGGTCGGCCAGGTCGAAGACATCGTGGATGTCGTGACTGATCAGGAAGATGCCGATGCCGTCGGCCTTAAGCTGCTTCACCAGTTCGCCCACTTGGGCCGTTTCCTGCGGTCCGAGCGCCGCCGTCGGTTCGTCCATGATCAGGATGCGGGCATTGAACAGGATAGCGCGGGCGATGGCGACCGACTGCCGCTGGCCTCCGGAGAGCTTCACCACCGGCTCCTTGAAGCGCTGGAAGCGCGGGTTGAGCCGCCCCATCACCTTGCGGGCTTCCGCCTCCATGGCGACGTCGTCCAGCGTGTTGTACTGGGTCATGATCTCGCGGCCGAGAAACAGATTGGCAGCCGCATCGACATTGTCCGCCAGCGCCAGCGTCTGGTAGATCGTCTCGATGCCGTATTTCTTGGCGTCGCGCGGATTGTTGATCTGCGCTTCCTCGCCATTGACGAATATCTGCCCGGCATCGCGCTTGTAGGCGCCGGAGAGTATCTTGATGAAGGTCGACTTGCCGGCGCCATTGTGGCCGAGCAGCGCCACCACCTCGCCTGGATAGAGGTCGCAGGATGCGCTGTCGACGGCGCGGATGCCGCCGAAAGCGATGGAGATGTCCTTCATTTCGATGAGCGGAGTACCGGTTCGGTCCATGATCCTGCTCCCTCAGACGCGTTTGCGATAGAAAGTATCAAGCCAGACGGCGACGACAAGCACCGCGCCGACAACGATGTTCTGCAGCGGCGTGTCGATGCCCAACAGCACCATGCCCGATTGCAGCGACTGCATCAGCAGCGCGCCCAGCATGGCGCCGATCACAGTTCCCGAACCGCCGGCGAGCGACGTGCCGCCGATGACCGCCGCCGCGATGACCAGCAGTTCGTCCAGCGTGCCCAGCGAGTTGGTCGAAGCATTGAGGCGGGCCGAGGAAATCGCCGCGGCGATGGCGCCCAGGACGCCCATGATCATGAACACCTTCATGGTCACCCAACGCGTGTTGATGCCGGCGAGGCTGGCCGCCTCCGGGTTGCCGCCGATGGCGAAGACGTAACGTCCGAAACGCGTGCGGTTGGTGACGAAGGTCATGACGATGCCGACAATGACCGCGATCAGCACCGGAATGGCGATGCCGTGGGCGATGAACAGTCCGCCTTCCGGAACCGGGATGCCGCTGGCCTCGGCGTAGCGTTTCACGATGCCAGCCGGCCAGGGATAGGAATTGGCGATCCAGACGGCGCCAAGGATGACCGCACAGGCAACCGCGCCGAGGAAGGCTTCAGCCCATACGGGGCGGAGCGGGAATTTGAAGCGCTTGCGCTGGGTGCGTCCGTTGAGAAGCAGCCCGACCACCGCGGCGCAGGCGACCAGCCCTACGACCCAGCTCCACATCGAGCCGATCGATCCAGCCGGCCCGCCGCCCATGAGCTGGAAGGTCGAGTCGAGCGGCGCAACCGTCTGTCCGCTGGTGACCCACCACGCAGCGCCACGCCAGACCAGTAGGCCGCCCAGCGTGACGATGAAGGCCGGGACGTCGAGATAGGCGATGATGAAACCCTGGAACGCGCCGATCAGAAGGCCCACCGCCACGCCAACCGCCAGCGCAATGACCCAGATCCAGGGGTTTCCGAGATCGAACCCCATGACGCGGATCAGTATATGCGCCTGCGTCACGCCCATGATCATACCGACGACGCCTTCCAGCGAGCCGACTGATAGGTCGATGTTGCGCATGACGATGACCAGCACCATGCCGGTGGCCATGATGGCGACCGAGGACGACTGCACCGAAAGGTTCCAGAGATTTCGCGGCGTCAGGAACAGGCCGCCTGAAAGGATATGAAGTCCGACCCAGATGATGATCAATGCGGCGACCATCCCGAGCATGCGGGTGTCGAGCTCGGTCGCCTGAAGAAAGCGGCCGACGGCATTGAGCTCTGAAGCGCGGGCCTGGTCCGCGCGGGCGCTGGACGTCGAATCTGTCATGAAATCCTCCCACCGGTTTGCCGTCTGGCGCGGATGCCGGAAGCCGATCGTAGCTGCATTCCCTTCGTCCCGGAAGCGGAAAGCACCTTGAGAAACGCCGCGACCGTGAGGCCGCGGCGTCGTTTGCTGGACAAGGGCCTGCGGTTTAGTTGCAGACCGAAACGCTGCCGGCCTTCACGCCGGTGCAGACTGCGTCCTTGGAAATCCAGCCGGCGTCGATGACGACGTTCAGATTGTCCTTGGTGATGGCGACCGGGGTCAGGAACACCGACTTGACGGTGTTTCCGCCAGGCGTGGTGAAATCCTTTGCCCCGGCGATGTCGCCCATGGCCTTGCCGTCGGCGAGCTGCGAGGCGATTTCGGCGGCGTTCTTGCCAAGATCGCGCGCATCCTTGAACACCGACACCGTCTGCGTACCCAGCGCGATACGGTTCAGCGCGGCATGGTCAGCGTCCTGGCCCGAAACCGGAACCGAGCCGGCAAGGCCCTGTGCCTGAAGCGCTGCGATTGCGCCGCCGGCGGTGCCGTCATTGGCAGCAACGACAGCGTCGACCTTGTTGTCGTTGGCAGTCAGGAACTGCTCCATGTTCTTCTGGGCGTTGGCAGGCAGCCAGCCGTCGGTATAGGCCTCGCCGACATTCTTGATCTTGCCGGCGTCGATGGCGCCCTTGAGAACTTCCATGGCGCCAGCGAACAGGAAATCGGCGTTCGGATCGGCGCCCGAACCCTTGATGAACACGTAGTTGCCTTCCGGCTTGACAGCGAACACGGCCTTCGCCTGCAAACGGCCGACTTCCGTGTTGTCGAAGGTCAGGTAAAAGGCATCCTTGTTTTCGATCAGGCGGTCGTAGCCAACCACCGGAATGCCTTCGTCGACGGCCTTCTGCACAGCCGGACCGATGGCGGAAGCGTCCTGTGCCAGGATGATGAGCGCGTTGGCGCCCTGGCTGATCAGGCTTTCCACATCGGCAAGCTGCTTGGTCGGGTTGGACTGGGCGTCGGCGGAGATGTATTTATCGCCAGCGGCTTCGATAGCCTTCTTCATGGCCGCCTCGTCGGTCTTCCAGCGCTCTTCCTGGAAGTTGGACCAGGACACGCCGATTACCTTGTCTTTCGCATGGGCGACGGACGCCAGCGTCAAAGACAAAGCAACACCCGCCAACATGGCGGTTGCAAATTTCCTCATGATTTCCTCCCTGCGCCGCTCGGCGCTGACTAATTGGCCTTAAGACCCGTACAGAAGCTCTTTTTTTCGAGCCTCAAAAAAAATCATGACGTAAGGATTGGCCGCTGTCAACGGATTTCATTTTCGGATTTCTATTTTTTCGAGTTCCGAAAAAATAATGACAGCCCGCGTGGCTTCTGCCACAATTGACATCTTGCCGATTGCCGTGCCCTAGCAATCGCAAGGGGAGGAAATAACGATGTCGGTGGGAATCCGCCACGACGATTTGCGGCGGCGCAATCGTGCCATGGTCATCTCGGCCGTGCGCCGGGACGGCCAGCCTTCACGCACAGAGATCGCAGCGACGACGGGTCTCAGCCACTCGACCATATCGGCTATATCCTCCGACCTCATCGGCGAATGCGTGTTGATGGAAGCGCGCGGCGAAACCACGTCGTTGAAGCGCGGCCGTCCGCAGGTCGCGCTTGCGCTCAATCCGGATGCGGCCGTGGTCGCCGCCGTGGTCCTCTCCCTCAATTTCCTCTCAGCCGCGATCATCGACTATACCGGCCATGTGGTAGCCGAGGAGCATCGCCGGCTCGACACCCAGCATATGGGTCGCGAAGACCTCATCCGGCAATGCATCGACATTGTCGGCCAAGGCCTGGACCGCCTGCAACTCAGCGGCCGCCGGGTTCTGCGCATCGCGCTCGCCGTACAAGGCATCACCGACGCTCAGGCCCGCATCCTGCTCTGGACGCCGATCACCCCTCACACCGACATCCCGTTCGCCGACTTGCTGGAAGCCCGCTTCGGCATTCCGGTCATTGTCGAGAACGACTGCAACATGATGGCCGAGGCGCTGCGCTGGCGGAACCCCGAGCGCTACCGTGAGGATTTCATCGCCATCCTCCTCTCCCACGGTATCGGCATGGGCATGATTTTGAAGGGCGAGTTGTTCACCGGCACGCATTCTTCCGGCGGTGAGTTCGGCCACATGATCCACAAGCCCGATGGCGCGCGCTGCCGCTGCGGCCGACGCGGCTGCGTCGAAGCCTATGCCGGCAATTACGCCATCTGGCGCAATGCCCATGGCCTCGCCGAAAGCTCCGAACCGGCAGCCAACATCGTCGATGACGACATGCAGGCGCTTGCCGCCTTGGCGCGCGAAGGCGATGGCCCCGAACGCGAGGCCTATCGTACGGCCGGCGAAGCGCTGGGTTTTGGACTAGGCAGCCTGTTCGCGCTGATCGATCCTGCGCCTGTGGCCGTGGTCGGCATCGGCGCAGCGGCATTCGACCTTATCGAGCCGTCATTGCGCGCGGCAATCGCCAGAACGGCTGGCGGCCAGCATTCCGGTTCGATCTCCTTCGACACCGAGCCCGACGAACGGCCGCTCATCCGCGAAGGCTGCGCCATGCGGGCGCTCACCTTCGTCGATCAGGAGATATTCGCACCCGGCAGTCAGCCGCAGGAATCGAGCAGGCAGGCGGCTGTTATTTGAGGAAAGTCAGTCCTCGCGGATGGCGTAGCCGGCGCCGCGGATCGTGCGGATGACGTCAGGCATCCGTCCGGTGTTGACTGCCTTGCGCAACCGCCCGACATGCACGTCGACTGTGCGCTCGTCGATATAGATCGTCTCGCCCCAGACATTGTCGAGGAGCTGGCTGCGCGAAAACACCCGGCCGGGGTGCCGCATCATGAACTCGAGCAGCCTGAACTCGGTCGGCCCAAGGCGGATCTCGCTCTTCTTGCGGTAGACTCGGTGCGATTCCCGGTCGAGCACGATGTCGCCGACCTTCAGCACCGAAGACAGCACCTCGGGCTTTGCCCGGCGCAGCAACGCCTTCACCCGCGCCATGAATTCGGGCGTCGAGAACGGCTTGACCAGATAGTCGTCGGCCCCGGTCGAAAGGCCACGCACCCGGTCGCTTTCCTCGCCGCGCGCCGTCAGCATGATAACCGGCAGCCTCTCGGTTTCGGGTCGCATCCGCAGACGCCGGCAAAGCTCGATACCGGAGACCGCGGGCACCATCCAGTCGAGGACGAGGAGATCCGGAACGTTCTCCTGCAGCCGGATCTCGGCCTCGTCGCCACGGGTTACGACTTCGACATGGTAGCCTTCGGATTCGAGATTGTAGCGGAGGAGGACGCCCAGCGGCTCCTCGTCCTCCACCACCATGATACGCGGTGCAATCATTGCTAGCCTTTCAGCCGTCACGCAGCCGGCGCTGCCGTCTCGTCAAGCTTGGGCCTGTTCGGCGGCAGTTGCTCGCCCGTCAGCACATAATAGGCGTTTTCGGCGATGTTGGTGACGTGGTCGCCGATCCGCTCGAGATTCTTGGCGCAGAACAGCAGATGCGTGCAAGCGGTAATGTTGCGCGGGTCCTCCATCATGTAGGTCAGGAGCTCGCGGAACACCGACGTGTATTTGACGTCGATCCGCTCGTCGTCGGTTCTCAGCTTGGACAGGGCCGGCGCGTTGCCGACGCTGTATTCGTCTACCACCGCATGGACCTGTTCCAGCACCAGTTGGGCCATCGATTCGATCGAGTGCGACAGGTCGCGCGGAACGGTGTGTTCGCCGACCGCGCCGACACGCTTGGCAATGTTCTTGGCCAGATCGCCGATCCGCTCCATGTCGCCGGCCATGCGAATGGCGCCGAGTACCGAACGGAGATCATCGGCCATCGGCTGGCGTTTGGCGATAAGCGTGATGGCCCGGCCGTCCAGTTCACGCTGGCGCGCGTCCATGATGGCGTCATCGGAAATGACGTGCTGCGCCAACGCATTGTCGGCGCCGAGCAGAGCCCGCGTCGAGCTGCCGACCATCAGGCCGGCGAGCTCGCCCATCCCGTGGATGAGCTTGCTGATCTGGGCGAGATCTTCGTCGAAGGATGCGACCGTATGTTCGCTCATGATGCTGTCCTCGTATGACGCGGGCGAAATCAGCCGAACCGGCCGGTGATGTAGTCCTGCGTGCGCTTCTCGCCCGGCGACGTGAACATCTTCTCGGTCTTGTCGTATTCGATCAGTTCGCCGAGATACATGAACGCCGTCTGGCTGGAGACGCGCGCCGCCTGCTGCATGTTGTGGGTGACGATGACAATCGTGTAGTCCACCTGCAACTCATCGATGAGTTCCTCGATCTTGGCGGTCGATAGCGGATCGAGCGCCGACGCCGGCTCGTCGAGCAGGATGACCTCCGGCTTCACCGCCACGGTGCGCGCGATGCACAACCGCTGCTGTTGGCCGCCCGAAAGGCTGAGGCCGCTGGCGTCGAGCTTGTCCTTGACCTCGTTCCACAGCGCCGCGCGATGCAGCGCCTGTTCGACCCGGACGTCCATTTCCGACTTCGAAAGCTTCTCATAGAGGCGGATGCCGAAGGCGATGTTCTCGTAGATCGACATCGGAAACGGCGTCGGCTTCTGGAACACCATGCCGATCTTGGTGCGCAGCAGGTTGAGGTCCTGCGAACGGTCGAGGATGTTCTTGCCGTCGAGCAGGACCTGCCCGTCGGCGCGCTGCTTCGGATAGAGCTCGTAGATGCGGTTGAAGACGCGCAGCAGCGTCGATTTTCCGCAACCCGACGGACCGATGAAGGCGGTGACGCTGCGGGCCGGAAGCGACAGCGATATGTTCTTCAGCGCCTTCGACTCACCGTAGTAGAAGTTGAGATCCTTGACCTCGATCTTGGTGGTTTTGGGAGCGAGGGCGATGGCATCTGACATGGCGATTTCATTGGACAGCATCGGTTTCATATCTCTCTAGGTCCTGCGTCCGGTGAGGCTCCGGGCGATGATCGACAGCGCCAGAACCGTGAGGGTGATGATGAGCGCGCCCGTCCAGGCCAATTGCTGCCATTCCTCATAGGGGCTGAGCGCGAACTGGAAGATGGTGACCGGCAGGCTGGCCATGGGTGCGTTGAGGTTGCTCGACCAGAACTGGTTGTTCAGCGCCGTGAACAGAAGCGGCGCGGTTTCGCCGGATATGCGGGCGATGGCCAGAAGGATGCCGGTGACGATACCCGAAAGCGCGGCGCGGTAGGCGACCGAGCGTATGACGATCCAGCGCGGCGCCCCGATGGCCGCGCCTGCTTCGCGCAGCGAATTCGGCACCAGTGTCAGCATGTCTTCCGTGGTGCGGACCACAACCGGTATCACGAGGATGGCCAGCGCGAACGAGCCGGCGATGGCTGAGAAATGTCCCATCGGCCGCACCAGCAGCTCATAGACGAACAGGCCGACGATGATCGAGGGCGCCGAGAGCAGGATGTCGTTGATGAAACGCACCACCACCGTGAGCTTCGAGAACCGGCCATATTCGGCCATGTAGGTGCCGGCCAGGATGCCGATCGGCGTGCCAACGATGATGCCGATCAAAGTCATGGCGATGGAGCCGGCGATGGCGTTCAGCAGGCCGCCGGCGTCGCCGGGGGGCGGCGTCATTTCCGTGAAGACGGAAAGCGAAAGACCGGCGACGCCCTTCCACAGAAGCGCGCCGAGGATGAGCGCCAGCCAGGCAAGGCCGATGCCGGCCGCCGCCATGCACAGCGTCATCATCACCGAGTTTCTGGCCTTGCGGCGGGCATGAAGCGATGAAGCGGTGGACATGTCAGGCTCCGGCGCGACGTTCGAGGCGCAGCAGCATGAAGCGCGCTATCGCCAGGATGAAGAAGGTGAGGATGAACAGGATCAGGCCGAGCGCGACCAGCGAGGACGTGTAGAGCGTCCCGTCGGCCTCGGTGAATTCATTGGCGATGGTGGCCGAGATCGTCGTTCCCGGCGCAAACAGCGAAGCGCTGATGCGATGGGCGTTGCCGATGACGAAGGTCACAGCCATGGTTTCGCCAAGCGCACGCCCGAGGCCCAGCATGACGCCGCCCATGATGCCGATGCGCGTATATGGAATAACGACGCGGCGCGTGACTTCCCAGGTTGTGCAGCCGATCCCGTAGGCCGACTCCTTCAGAACCGCCGGCACCGTGTCGAAAACGTCCTTGGTGATGGAGGTGATGAAAGGCAGCACCATGATCGCGAGGATGAGCGCCGAGGTCAGCATGCCGATGCCGTAGGGCGGTCCGGCAAACAGGCTGTTGAGGCCCGGGACGCCATGAAAGACATTGATGATGAAGGGCTGCAGGGTCGTCTGCAGGAAGGGCGCGAAAACGAACAGGCCCCAGATGCCGTAGATGATGGACGGGATGCCGGCCAGGAGCTCGACAGCGATGCCGATGGGGCGCTGGAGCGGGCGGGGGCAGAGTTCAGTCAGGAACACGGCAATGCCGATGCCGATGGGAACAGCGATCAGGATGGCGATCGCGGCCGTCACAACGGTGCCGTAGATCGGAGCCAGGGCGCCGAATTTCTCCGTCACCGGGTTCCAGGATTCGGTGGTCAGGAACGAGAAGCCGAATTTGGAGAGCGCTTCCCACGAACCAACCACAAGGGAGAAGCCGACACCCCCGAGGATGAGCAGCACGAGAATGGCGGCGCCGCGTGTGCTGTTGCGGAACAGCGTATCCGTAAGCGCGAACCGCCGGACCCGGCTTTCCCTGGCCTGGGCGGCAAGCGACGATGGCATGGCTTCGGCAACGATGGTCATGGATTCTCACTTTCGAAAGAATGGGGAGGGCGCGGTGCGCCCTCCCCGCCAGACGTGATGTCACATTGCCGAGTAAAGCGGCTTGCCGTCGCTGCCGACGATGTCCTTCGACCATGTCTCTTCGATGCTCTTCACGACATTGTCGGGCATCGGCACGTAGTCGAGGTCGGCCGCCACTTCGTCGCCCTTGCTGTAGGACCAGGAGAAGAACTTGAGGGCTTCACCGGTTGCAGCCGCATCATCCGGCTTCTTGTAGACCAGGATCCAGGTCGCGGCCGTCATCGGCCAGGACTCGGCGCCCGGCTGATTGGCGAGGATGACGCCGTAACCGGGCTGCGAGCTCCAGTCGGCATTGGCTGCCGCTGCCGAGAACGATGCAGCGGTCGGCTCAACCTTCTTGCCGTCCTTGTTCATCATGTCGGTGTAGGTCAGCTTGTTCTGCTTGGCGTAGGCGTATTCGACGTAGCCGATCGCACCGCTGGTCTGGGCAACGTTGTTGGCGACGCCTTCATTGCCCTTGGCGCCGATGCCCACCGGCCATTCGAGCGCGGTGTTGACGCCGACCTTGCTCTTCCAGTCGGCATTCACGTCGGCGAGATAGTAGGCGAAATTGAAGGTGGTGCCGGAACCGTCCGAACGGTGGACGACCGCGATCGCCTGATCGGGCAGCTTGGCGTCCGGGTTCAGCTTCTGGATCGCTGCGTCGTTCCAGTTCGTGATCTTGCCAAGGAAGATATCGCCGAGCGTCGCGCCGTCGAGCACGAGCTGGCCGGGGGTGATGCCTTCCAGGTTCACGACCGGCACGATGCCACCCATGACCATCGGGAACTGGGCGAGGCCCGTGGCTTCGAGGTCTTCGCCCTTCAGCGGCGCGTCGGTGGCGCCGAAGGTGACGGTCTTGGCCTTGATCTGCTTGATGCCGCCGCCGGAGCCGATCGACTGGTAGTTGAGACCGATGCCGGTCTCCTTCTTGTAGGTGTCGGCCCACTTCGCATAGATCGGATAGGGGAAGGTCGCGCCGGCGCCGGAGATGTCCGCGGCCATGGCCGCCGAAAGGGTGATGGTGGACGCCGCAGCCATTGCGATCGCAACGGCCGCAGAGCGGATGAAATGTCTCATTTGGCCTGCTCCTGTTCGGAATATGGTCTCTAGACGCCATGTTGTTTCAGCGTCACGGGAGGCCATAAACTCGGTTTATTACAGTCGCATGACAGTTTCGTGTCGGGTCGGTAACGCCGCACAGCCCATCGGCGGTGACATGGGCTGAAAGGGCACAAGCCGGTTGGCGATTTCTTTTTGAATCAAAGGTTTTACGGTCAAAGCGCGCCCGCTGCGGATTTGAAGCGGACGCCTTTGCATAAAATCCGGATCCGATCGGGCCGGACGGCGGGTGCTCGGCTCAGGCGGAACGCTGTCCCGCTTCCGTCGTCCCGATCCACAATTCCAGCTTCTCCAGCAACGCTTTCGGGCTGATCGGCTTGGAGAGGTAGTCGTCCATGCCGGCTTCCAGGCAACGATCGCGGTCGCCCTTGAGCGCATGCGCGGTGACGCCGACGATCGGCACCCGTGCGGCCGCGCCCTCGATCCGGCGGATCTCGGCGGTGGCCTCCATGCCGTTCATCTCCGGCATCGAAACATCCATCAGGATCATGCGTGGCTTCAGCTTGCCCCAGGCATCCAGCGCCTTGCGGCCATTGCCGACGATCTCGAAGCTGTAGCCCGTCTCGCCGAGTATCTGGGTGAAGACGAGCTGGTTCACCTCATTGTCCTCGGCAACGAGGATGTCTATGCCTGCACCCGGGTTCATCAGGGCGCTGGACCGCGGACGCATCGCCGGCGGCTGCAGCGACGTGCGCTTCGGATAAAGCGTCGAGGGCGCGAGCACAGGACTGCCCAAAGCCCCGACCTCCTGTTTCGAAGGCTCGTCCGGCTGCGCGTTCGGCATGCCGGCGGTGTGATGGCGCTGGATGGTCGCGACCAGGGTCTCCAGCAGAGCCGAGGAACGTGCCGGCTTGATGAGCTGCGCGTCGATCTGCAGGTCGCGGTAGTTCGAGCCGGCGAACTGATCGACAGAAGTCAGCATGATGATCGGCGTATCGGCGATGCCTTCGGTGCTGCGCACGATCTGCGCCATTTCAGCGCCGCTCATGCCCGGCATCTGATAATCGAGCACCACGCAATCGACCGATACCCCATAGGCGGCCGCGGCGATCAGCACCTTGAGACCCTCCGCGCCGCTCTCGGCGGCGCAGGAATCGAATTTCCACGACGTCATCTGTTCCGTCAGTATGGAGCGGTTGACGGCATTGTCGTCGACGATCAGCACCCGCGCGCCGGTCACGTCGATCGGCGTGATGCGCTGCATGCCCTGATTGTCGGCTCTCGGCAGGGTCATGGTGAACCAGAAGGTGGAACCCCGGCCTTCGGCGCTTTCCAGGCCGATCTCGCCGCCCATCAGGTCAACGAGGCGCGAGGTGATGGCGAGACCCAGCCCCGTGCCTTCATGACGGCGGGTGGAAGAGGTGTCCACCTGGCTGAATTTCTCGAAGACCAGCCTCAGCTTCTCCTCGGGAATGCCGATGCCCGTGTCGGTAACCGAGATTTTCAGCTTGGTGCCATCCGGCATCGTGGTGCCTTCGACATCGACGAGAACGTGGCCCTCGTCGGTGAACTTCACCGCATTGCCGAGCAGATTGGTGACGATCTGGCGGATGCGTCCGACATCGCCGACGAACAGGCCGTCGAGACCAGGTTCGATCCGAACGATCATCTCCAGGTCTTTTTCCTTCGCCCGTGTCGAGACCAGCGTGGCGACGTCTTCTATCGCCTCGGCCAGATTGAAGGGTGCGGGATCCAGCACCAGCTGGCCGGCATCGATCTTGGAGAAGTCGAGAATGTCGTTGATGATGGTCAAGAGCGCATTGCCGGACTTCACGATGATATCGGTGAAGGTTCGCTGTTTCGGGTCAAGCTCCGACTTCGCCAGGAGTTCGGCCATGCCGAGAACGCCGTTCATCGGCGTGCGTATCTCGTGGCTCATATTGGCCAGGAATTCCGACTTTGCCCGGTCGGCCAGAACAGCGCGCTGCAGCGCCTCCTGAAGCTCCGCCTCGCGCTGCTTCAGCAGCGTGATGTCCATCGTCGAACCGATGAGATAAAGCGATCCGTCGGAAGCGATCATTGCCCCCTTGCGCGCAAACTGGTGCCGGATGGTTCCATCCTGAGCCGTCACCGTCTCCTGGATTTCCTGGGTCTCGCCGGTGCGCAGCACGGCAAGGTCGCCTTCCACGAAAGCTTCGCCCTCGACGCCAAACATCTCGATATCGGTCTTGCCGATCGCGTCTTCCTTCGAGATGCCGGTCAGATCGCACCAGCCCTGGTTGACATAGAACTGCCGCAGGTCCGAGCGCTTGGCGTAGATCGATACCGGGACGTTGTCGATGAGGCTCCGGAACACCTCGTTTTCGCGCATGCTTTCCTGCAGCGCGCGCTCGCGTTCCTTGACATCGCTGATGTCGGCGCTCGATCCGATGAGGTGGACCGACCCGTCCTGCGCGACCAGCCGGCTCTTGCGGGTGACCAATTGATGGGTTTTTCCGTCGCGGCCGGAAACCGATTCCTCGATTTCCTGCACCAGACCGGTCTTTGTCACCTCGGCGTCGTGTTGTGCGTAGCGATCCGCATCGGCCGTCTTGAAAAGGTCATGATCGGTGCGTCCGACCGCCTCTTCCTTGGCGATGCCCGTCATGGCGGACCAGGCCTTGTTGACGAATTCGATCCTGCGTTCGGCCGTCTTGATGAAGGCCGCGACCGGCAGTTCATCCATGGCATGCCGGAACAGGTCGATCTGCCGCATGGAATTGTGCAGCGCCAGTTCGCGCGCCTTCAGTTCGGAGATATCGAACACGAAGCCCGCGACATAGTTGCGGCCGCTTTCCAGCTTGACCCGGTTCTTGCGCACAATGCGGGAACGTCCGATGCCGCCGAGCTCGAAATTCTCCTCGACCTCATAGGGATCGCCGGTATCGAGCACATGGTGCTCGCTTTCCTCGAACAGCTTTGCTTCGTGAGACGGCAGGAAGTGGCCGATCCGCCTGCCGAGCATCGACTGCGGATCGGCGGAATAGATCGACGCAAGCGCCTCGTTGACGAACACGAAGCGCAGCTCCTCGTCCTTGACGAAAATCGGGTCCTTGACGTTGTCCATCACCGCCGCGGCCAGACGCGACTTTTCAAGCGCTTCGGCGAGATCGGCCTCGCGCTGCTTCATCTCCGTGACGTCCACGTAGGACACAAGCCGTTTGCCGCCGGACAGAGACGTGACCGAAAAGATCATCGTGCAGCCGTCGGCGCGCTGGAATTCCCGCGGAGCGACATCGCCCGCCCGGATTTCTGTCAGCCGTGACGAGACATAATTTTCCCACTCGTCGTCGGCCACCGCGTAGATGCCATTGTGGCGGTTGGCGTCCATGATCTGGCGCAGCGAAACGCCGACATGCATCTGCTCGGGTGTCAGCTTCCAGATGTCGTAGAAGGCGCGGTTGATGATTTCCGTCTTGAGATCCGCATCCAGAATGAGGATGCCCATCTTCATGGCGTCGATGGTTCTTTCCAGATCGTAAAGCAGATGCCGTCCGCGCTCGACGGCGTCGAGCAACTCATCCTGCTGCTCGGGGCGGCCATCCCGCCTCAGCTCCATGACCGAATGGCTGAGTGCGGTGACGTTGCGGGCCAATCCGCGATATCCGAGAAAAGCGCCTTGCTCGTCAAAGCGCGGCAGACCGGTGATCGACACCCACCGGCATTGCGGATGGGCGTCCTTGATCTCGTAGACGAAATCCTTGAACGGTCGCCGCGCCTCGAGATCCTCGAGATGGGCGGCGGCGGCCTGACTGCCTTCCGAAACCCGCTTGAGAAAATCGAAGCGGAAACGGCCGATCACTGTTGCGGGATCGATGCCGGTTTCGCTCTGGTAGCTGTCCGAAAGCCAGGAAAACCGCAGTTCGGCGTCCGTTTCCCAAAGCCAGTCGCTGCCGGCTTCAAGCAGGTCCCAGGCCGATTCGGAAAGGGGTGAGCCCGACATGCGTCCGGCGACGGACGTCCCCTCGCCGGGGGACCCGCGCGACCCGCCTGTCCCGACACTGCCCTCTGTCTTTCTCATCCCTACCCGCCTAGAACGCCAGGCCCCTCCGCGGCCTTGGTTAACATCGGCGACAAGCATTAATTATCGACTAACCTTAATGAAGTTGCGCCGCCGCAATAGTCATGTCTGAAACGTCATCCGCGGCTTTACCAAGCCCGCAATCCGAATTGCCATGGGCACCGGCAGCGCGATACTATGGTCGGGATGGCGCACATACCGAAGCTTTTGTTCCTGATTGTTCTGGCGCTGGCCGCGAGCGGATGCTCGCGCAGCAGCGATGGCAGCGTGGTCATTCCCAAGCAGGTGGACATGAGGCGGATATGGGACCGCGAACCGCCGGTTCAACGCGTGCTACTGGGCCAGAACCCGGCTGTCTTCCCCGTCTCGCCGCAAGCCAGCCAGCCGCGCCGCGTCGTGGCCGTGGCGCCGCGCACACGCCGTGCGCCCGTCCGTACGACGCGGGCGAGGAACGAACCGGTTACGAGTTCACCGTTGAACTGCCGCAATGTCAGCGAACCCGGAAAACGGGTGCGGATGGTCTGCGACTAGCCAGATAACCGCTTTCGATAAGGAACGACGGCGGCTTTTATTCGTCCGGAAAGAACGCCGGGCCGACCACGCGGACCTGCCGTGTGGTGTCCAGCCTTTCTAAGGAAGCGTTCTGTGCTTCCCCTTGCGCTTCTTCACTGATCGCGCTCGTACGCTCGGCAATTTCCGGCCGGGAAGCCGGCAATGGAATGATGGCGTTCTTCATGTTCGTCGGCGTAACGGTCCGCGCCCGCAGCTCGGCGACGCGGTCATAGTAGCGCTTCAGATCGCATGCCCTGAAATTGGCGTCATCGCGATAGCGGAATGCCGCCGGAAGCTCCTTGTAGGGTCTGCGCTCCCCGACAGAGACCATCTCCTCGGTCTCCAGGCTGAGGTCGCTGAGCGAATACACGTCAACCGCTGCATCGTCGCAGATGTAGCGGCACTGATCGATGGTATCCTCGACGTCGTCCTGCTTGGCGAACTGCGATTTCGGCGCCGGAAAATAGTAGCCGTCGGACTGGCGCACGCAAAACAGCACAGCACCGCTGGCGACATAGCTTCCGCTCGGACGCTGTTCCTGTTTGATCGTTTCAGTCCGTTCGCGCCGCGCCGCGCCGTTGTCGCAGCCGAGCGATGCATATCGCGCCCTCAGCCTTGATGCGTCCCTCACCCCGGAAGCCTCGGCGATCTGCCGCTGCACGGTTGCCTGGCGGCTGGCGATGTCGCCACATGCGTCGAAGAAACCGCCGGAGCCGCCGCCGCTGCATCGGCGCTGGCGTTCCAACCCCTTCAGCGCGACAAGCTGGCGCCTGAGCGCCGCCACCTGCGCACTGTTGCCGCCGCTGCCGCTATTGCGCAGTTGGCTGGCAATGGCGGAGCAGGCATCCGCATAGGAAACCGTCACGCTGGCGGCAAGCGAACATAAAGCGAGAATGGTCGCGAAAACCAGCAAACGAACCGGGGCCGCAGCCCGCTTTGTTCCACAGGAAACCGCACAATTGCCTATGGTCTGTCCGCGCGCATGGCTTGCGCACCTGCCAGACGACTCCGCCGCCGAGGAAAACATGTTGCCGACCTTCAAACCTGAGACCGGGACTATACTTACGACGCCCGAAAAGTTCGAGTCTTCATTGGGCCCGATTCATTACAGGATTAAGAAGCCGTATGCGGCCCATGAACCAATGGCCGGCATCACACTGCGGTTTCCCGAAAACTCTGGGCATTTTATGATTAAGAACCGAGGCCGAAAAGCCGTTGGCGCGAAGGCGCTGATCGGTAGGTCGCTGGAAAAGGGAATTCTGGTACGCCCAAGGGGAATCGAACCCCTGTTCCCGCCGTGAGAGGGCGGTGTCCTGACCGCTAGACGATGGGCGCAGCCGAGACCGGCGATATAGTCTGGCGGTTTGCAAAAAGCAACAGCGGCCGAACTAGCGATTGCGAACGGCGAAGCGTCCGATCAGGCGCTTCTCGCCCATGTCGTAGACGAAGATCGAGCGGCTGCCGTCGGCGAGTTCCGCGTCGATGGATATGCGATTGCCGGAAAGAGACTGCGACACCACCCTGGAGCCCGGCGGCAGCACGATATCGCCTGTTGCCGGCTCTCCGGCCGGCGCCTGGATGTCGCCTGCGGCGGGGGCCGGCGGCGCGGCGGTGCGTGACTTGTAGACAAGCGCCGCGACCACCACCATAAGGGCGAGGAACAGAAGGCCGAGATTGATGGCCATGAAGCGCACCATCTTGCGGCGCACCTTCTCGACATTGGGGTCGAGCGGCTTGTCTTCTTCGTCGGTTTGAACACGCGCCATGGCGGAAATTTCCGGAATGGGTTTTCGATGATTGCACCTGATAGCGAAGGGCACCGGCAATTGATAGAGGACAGATCGGGCGCGGCAGGCCCGGTGACGCTCCAGGCCGGCGACGATGCCGAAGGCCAGCGGCTCGACCAGTGGCTGGCGGAAAAGCTTGCCCCCGGTATGTCGAGGACGCGGGTTCAAGCTCTCATCAGGCACGGCGCGGTGCATGTCGGCGGCAAGGTCGCAACCGAGCCCAAGCAGAAGCTGACGGCCGGCGCCGGGATTTCGATCGAACTTCCAGAGCCCGAACCGGCTGAACCGCAGGCCGAGGACATCCCGCTCGACATTCTCTATGAGGACAACGCACTCATCGTCATTCACAAGCCAGCCGGCCTGGTGGTGCATCCCGGCGCCGGCAACTGGACCGGCACGCTGGTCAATGCGCTGATCCATCATTGCGGCGACACGCTTTCCGGCATCGGTGGCGTGAAACGGCCCGGCATCGTCCACCGCCTCGACAAGGACACCAGCGGCGTCATGGTCGTGGCCAAGACCGACCGCGCCCACCGGGTGCTGTCAGACGCCTTCGCCGACCATGGCCGCACCGGGGATCTGAAGCGCGCCTACGTGGCGCTTGTCTGGGGCATCCCACAGCGCGTCACCGGTACGGTGGATGCGCATCTCGGCCGCGCCGCCGACCGTATCCGCCGCGCCGTGGTGCCGGAAGGCCGCGACGACGCCCGCCATGCCGTCACCCATTACACGGTTGAGGAGCGTTTCGGCGAAGGGCAGAAGGAGTTCGCCTCCGCCAGCCTGGTCGAATGCCGGCTGGAAACCGGCCGCACCCACCAGATCAGGGTGCACATGGCCCATATCGGTCATCCTCTGGTCGGCGACAGCGACTACGGCCAGGCGTTCAAAACCAAGGCCAACCGTCTGCCGGAGCCGCTGAAATCCGAGGTCCAGGCCTTTCGCCGGCAAGCTTTGCATGCCCGCCTGCTTGAATTCTCCCATCCCGATACCCACATGACGATGAGGTTCGAGGCGCCGATGCCGAAAGACATGGAGACTCTCGCCGGCGGCTTTCGCAAACTCTGAACCGGGATCCAACCACCAAAACCTGAGCCGTATTGTTCACTTTGGCGTGACACACTGTTTCGCATTGAACAAATGCTGTCTTTTCTGGTTTTGTTCCTGTATAAATCGATTAGCGAGGATGCGCCGTTTCGGCATCCGCGCCATATGCCCGCCGCGTTTTGGGGGCATCACTCTAAGAGAGGGAGGGCGCTATCATGGCCCAGTCACTACCCAGTATTGTTTCCGGCGAAGGCGGCCTCAGCCGCTACCTGGAAGAAATCCGCCGCTTTCCCATGCTGCAGCCGCAGGAAGAGTACATGCTCGCCAAGCGGTATAATGAGCATGAGGACACCGGCGCCGCCCACAAGCTCGTCACCAGCCACCTCCGGCTCGTCGCCAAGATCGCCATGGGCTATCGCGGCTACGGCCTGCCGATCGGCGAGGTGATCTCCGAGGGCAATGTCGGCCTCATGCAGGCCGTCAAGAAGTTCGAGCCGGAACGCGGTTTCCGGCTGGCCACCTATGCCATGTGGTGGATCAAGGCCTCGATCCAGGAATACATCCTGCGCTCGTGGAGCCTGGTCAAGATGGGCACGACCGCCAATCAGAAGCGCCTGTTCTTCAACCTGCGCAAGGTGAAGGGGAAGATTCAGGCGCTGGACGATGGCGACCTGAAGCCGGATCAGATCACCGAGATCGCCACTCGGCTGAATGTCTCCGAGGCGGAGGTGGTTTCGATGAACCGCCGCCTGTCGGGCGACGCCTCGCTCAACGCGCCGATCCGCGCGACGGAGGGCGAAAGCGGTGAATGGCAGGATTGGCTCGTCGATGACCATGAAAGCCAGGAAGACATGCTCATCGAGCAGGACGAACTGGAGAACCGGCGCGGCATGCTGTCGGGCGCCATGGCCGTCCTGAACGATCGCGAGCGCCGCATCTTTGAGGCCCGCCGTCTCGCCGAGGACCCGCTGACGCTGGAAGAACTGTCCAGCGAGTTCGACATCTCCCGCGAGCGTGTCCGCCAGATCGAGGTTCGCGCCTTCGAAAAGGTGCAGGATGCGGTCAAGGCCGCCGCCAAGCGGCAGGCACAGTCGCTGCGCACCATCGAGGCGCAGCCGGCCGCGTAAGCGGTTCGAAATCTGGCCAACAAAAAGCGGCGCTGAAATTCAGCGCCGCTTTTCTTTTGTCTCCAACCCTTCAGTGCTTACCCTAAAGGCTCCGGGGGTATCCGTCGCGGCTCAAGCAGCCGGCTGCTTGGTCTTGCGCAGATAAGGCAGCACGGTCTCATATGCCCCGAACCGCTTGATCGCATCCTCGTTGGACACCGCGCCGGTGATGATGACGTCGTCGCCCTGTTTCCAGTTTGCCGGCGTCGCCACCTGATGCTTGGCGGTCAGTTGCATGGAATCGACCGCCCGAAGAATCTCGTCGAAGTTGCGGCCCGTGGTCATCGGATAGGTCAGCACCAGCTTGATCTTCTTGTCAGGGCCGATGACATAGACCGAACGCACCGTGGCGTTGTCGGCAGGGGTGCGCCCCTCGGAACTGTCGCCGGCGCCAGCCGGCAGCATATCGTAAAGCTTGGCGACCTTGAGGTCCTTGTCGCCGATCAACGGGTAATTCACCGTATGGCTGGTCGCCGTCTTGATGTCGTCCGCCCACTTGCCGTGGCTTTCGACCGGATCGACCGAGATGCCGACGATCTTGACATTGCGCTTTTTGAACTCGCCTTCGAGCCCCGCCATGGTGCCGAGTTCGGTGGTGCAGACAGGCGTGAAGTTCTTCGGATGGCTGAAGAGAATGGCCCAGCCGTCACCGATCCAGTCGTGGAAATGGATCGGCCCCTGGGTGGTTTCGGCGGTAAAATCCGGCGCGATGTCGTTGATGCGAAGGCTCATGACGGTCCTGCCCTATCTCATTGTTATGGATTAGCTGCCGACGAAAGCGGCAATTGCTTCCGGTACCATTCTATCTTTTCTCAAAAACATGCCGGAAGGAAGAACGTACTGGCAGAAACGCATCTGCGGACAAGAAAATCCGGATATCGGTTCAAACGGGGAATCGTTTGCCCTTGTGCCCGACGACGACCGGCGAGCGCCTAGGCTTTCTTGATCGTCAGCGCCCCCGCCAGATCTTCCATGCGCTGCGCCAACGCGCCAAGCGCTCCGGTCAGGGCGGAATCGTTCTTGTCGGCCTTGATCAGTGCATCGTCGCGCGTCTTGCGCAGCGTCTGCACTTCGCTCTCCATACCCATGATGCGCTTTTGCAGTTCTGAAAGCTCGTCCATGACCATGATGCCAGCCATGACCGTCAACCGCTGGTCGCCGATTTCGCCGAACGATTCCTTGAGATGCGAGACGTAACGGTCGAAGCGCTCGGCCAGGTCGATAAGATGCTCTTCCTGGCCTTCGTCGCAGGCCATCCGGTATTGCTTGCCATCGATCGAAACCGTTACCTGCGCCATGGCTTACCTATCAAGCACCGCGCGGATGGTTTCCATCGCGGTCACCAGCCGTCGCGAAACTTCCTTGTTGGCATCTTCGAGCCGCTCGGCCCGGGCTTCCGAATTGTCGAGTTCCTGCGCCAGCCGCGAACGGTCGGCATTCATGCGCTGAACCTCTGCCTCGGCTTCGGAATAGTCGCGTTCATGCTCGAGACGAGCCGCGACGGCGTTCTCGAGACCCTCCATCGCCTTACCGAGTCTGGCGATCACTTCCTTGAGCGTAGTTTCGCCGGTCATGGCCTTCGTCCCGTGATTGCCCATCACCGAATCGTGCGCGTTCAGAACGCCTTATTCATGAAACATTAGGCGCCGGGTGAAGCATGCGTCAACAAGCTCTCGCGGCTGTCCCCTGCTAACGGCGGAAAGCCAGCCAAATATGGCGGCGAACGACGCCAAAGATGGACTAAATCGATTTAGAGTTTGTTGACTAAAATGGCTGGCCTGATATGTGTCGCGCAGCCTGGAAAGCGCGCAAACTCCCTGAAATAAGTTGGCGTTGGAGGAACGATGTCTACGCGAGAACAACACGACCGGATGGCCAATGCGATCCGTTTCCTGTCCATGGATGCCGTCGAAAAGGCCAATTCCGGCCATCCCGGCCTGCCTATGGGCTGCGCCGACATCGCAACGGTGCTGTTCACGCGCTTCCTGAAATTCGACGCCAAGGCGCCCCACTGGGCCGATCGCGACCGCTTCATCCTGTCGGCCGGCCACGGTTCGATTCTGCTCTACTCGCTGCTCTATCTGACGGGCTACGAGGACATGACGATCGACCAGCTGAAGAATTTCCGCCAGCTCGGATCGAAGACGGCGGGCCATCCCGAATACGGCCATGCCGCAGGCATCGAGACCACCACCGGCCCGCTCGGCCAGGGCCTCGCCAACTCGGTCGGCTTCGCGCTCGGCGAGCGGATCATGAACGCCGCCTTCGGTAACGACCTGGTTGATCATTACACCTATGTCCTTGCCGGCGACGGCTGCCTGATGGAAGGCATCAGCCAGGAGGCCATTTCCCTGGCCGGACACTTGAAGCTCAACAAGCTCATCGTCTTCTGGGACAATAACGACATCTCCATCGACGGACCGGTCTCGCTGGCCGATTCCACCGATCAGGTTGCCCGCTTCCAGGCTTCCGGCTGGAATGCCATGCATGTCGACGGCCACGACCCCGAGGCCATTGCCTACGCCATCGAGGCCGCCCGCCATTCCGACAAGCCGACGCTTCTCGCCTGCAAGACCACCATCGGTTTCGGCGCGCCGACCAAGGCCGGCACCAACAAGGCGCACGGCTCGCCCCTCGGCGCGGAAGAGATCGCCGGCGCCCGCAAATTCTTCAACTGGGAGCTGCCGCCGTTCGAAGTGCCGAAAGACGTCCTGGATGCCTGGCGCGCCGCCGGCAAGGCCGGGGCGAAAACCCGCACCGAATGGGAAGGCCGCCTCGGCAAATCCGACAAGAAAGCCGAGTTCGAGCGCCGGATGGACGGCAAACTGCCGAAGGGCTTCGACGACATGATCGTCGACTACAAGAAGAAGCTCAGCGCCGACAAGCCGAAGGTGGCGACGCGGAAATCCTCCGAAATGGCGCTGGAGGCCATCAATGGCTTCGTCCCGGAGACGATCGGCGGCTCGGCCGATCTGACCGGCTCCAACAACACCAAGACCAGTCAGACCAAGAACATCACGCCCACGGACTATGGCCAGCGCTATATCCACTACGGCATCCGCGAACACGGCATGGCGGCCGCCATCAACGGCCTGACCCTGCATGGCGGTCTCATCGCCTATGGCGGCACTTTCCTGTGCTTTTCGGACTATGCCCGTCCGGCAATGCGCCTTGCCTCACTGATGGGGATCCGCTCGATTTTCGTCATGACGCACGATTCCATCGGTCTCGGCGAGGACGGCCCTACACACCAGCCGGTCGAGCATCTGGCTGCCCTGCGCGCCATTCCCAACCACAATGTCTTCCGCCCGGCCGATGCCGTGGAAGCGGCGGAATGCTGGCAGATCGCGCTTGAAAGCGAGAAGACCCCTTCCACCCTGGCGCTGACCCGCCAGAACCTGCCTACGGTTCGCACCGAGCATGTCGCGCAGAACCTGAGCGCCAAGGGAGCCTATGAACTCGCCGCCGCCGAGGGCGGCGATGCCGCGGTGACCATCTTCGCCACAGGTTCCGAGGTCGAGATCGCGCTCGATGCGCGAAAGCTCCTGCAGGGGCACGGTCACCCGACCCGTGTTGTCTCCATTCCCTGCATGGAACTGTTCGATCAGCAGGGCGACGCCTACCGCAAGAAGACGTTGGGGGCCGCCAAAATCAATGTCGCCATCGAAGCTGGCATCCGCGAAGGCTGGGACCACATTATCGGCATTGACGGCATCTTCATCGGCATGAAGGGTTTCGGTGCTTCGGGCTCAATCGAACAGCTTTATCCGCATTTCGGCATCACCGCCGAAGCGGCCGCCAAGGCGGCGGAAGCCCGGTTGCATGCCAAATAGCCTTGCCTGAAAAGCAGTTTCCGCCGGGCCAGCGCTGCTGTTTCGGCGGCCGGGCGGCTGGATTGTTTGCCGGTCTACCGCTATGAAGTCTCAAAATTGAAACCCATCCGCTCCCAGGGAGAGAAACATGCCTGTCAGAGTTGCCATCAACGGGTTTGGCCGTATCGGCCGGAACGTCCTGCGCGCCATCCATGAGTCCGGCCGCAAGGACATCGACGTCGTTGCCGTCAACGATCTTGGCCCGGTCGAAACCAATGCGCACCTGCTGCGCTATGACAGCGTGCATGGCCGCTTCCCGCATGAAGTCACTGTCCAGGGCGACCAGATTTCCGTCGGGTCGGAAAAATTCAAGGTCACTGCGATCAAGGATCCGTCGCAACTGCCGTGGAAGGAACTGGGCATCGACATTGCCCTCGAATGCACCGGCATCTTCACCTCGAAGGACAAGGCCTCCGCTCACCTGACCGCAGGCGCCAAGCGCGTGCTGGTTTCGGCCCCCGCCGACGGCGCCGACCTGACGGTCGTCTACGGCGTCAACCACGACAAACTGTCGAAAGACCACATCGTCGTCTCGAACGCTTCCTGCACCACCAACTGCCTGGCTCCGGTCGCCATGGTGCTGAACAACGCATTCGGCATCGAGAAGGGCTTCATGACAACCGTGCATGCCTATACCGGCGACCAGCCGACGCTGGACACCATGCACAAGGATCTCTATCGCGGCCGCGCCGCGGCCATGTCGATGATCCCGACGTCGACGGGCGCCGCCAAGGCTGTCGGCCTTGTCCTTCCCGAACTGCAGGGGAAACTCGACGGCGTGTCGATTCGCGTGCCGACGCCGAACGTCTCGGTCATCGACTTCAAGTTCGTTTCCAGGAAACCGACCACCGTCGAAGAGGTCAACAAGGTGCTGATGGCCGCCGCCGACGGCCCGCTCAAGAACATCCTCGCCTACACCGACGAGCCGCTCGTCTCGATCGACCTCAACCACAACCCGGCGTCTTCGACCTTTGCGCTCGACCAGACCAAGGTGATCGACGGCAATCTGGTCCGCGTCATGTCGTGGTACGACAATGAATGGGGCTTCTCCAACCGCATGAGCGATACGGCCGTCGCCTTCGGCAAGACGATTTCCTGACGTTCGCTTTCTCTTGATATTTTGAACGCCCGGTCTCTGGCCGGGCGTTTTCATTTTGCGGTGGTCCAACCTGCATTCGAAGAAAAACATCGGGCAGGACCAAAAAATCTCGGTCTTGCCTTGCACTGGCCATGCCTTCGCCCCACTCTGCGATGAAGCCATATTTTCAAGGACTTGAGGGGGTGCTTTCCGCATGGAGCATGCGATCTATCTGATAACGCTGGTCGGCACCGGTCTGGTGGTCGCCGCAGCGTTTTCGAGCCTGATCGCCTTCCGTTTCGGTGCCCCCTTGCTGCTTCTGTTCCTTTGCATCGGCCTCGCCACCGGCGCCGATGGCCTTGGCATTCAGTTCGACAACGCTCGCGTCGCCTACTTCGCCGGATCGCTGGCGCTTGCCGTCATCCTGTTCGATTCCGGCTTCGGCACGCCGTTGAAAGTGCTGCGGCAGGCGGCGGGACCGGCGCTCTCTCTGGCAACGCTCGGCGTCGTGCTGACGACCGGTCTGTTCGGCGCCGGCGCGTTCTATCTGCTCGACCTGTCCTGGCTGGAGTCCTTCCTGCTGGGCGCCGCCGTCGCTTCCACCGACGCGGCCGCCGTCTTCTTCCTTCTGCGGGCCGGCGAAATCAATCTGCGGGAGCGCGTGCGCGCCACGCTCGAGGTCGAGTCCGGCACAAACGATCCTATCGCAATCTTCCTCACCATTACCCTGGTGGAAATTATCGCCGCCGGCGCAAACCCGGAAGCCAAGGTGCTGGTCACTGACCTTATCCTTGGCTTTGTCCTGAACATGGGTCTTGGCGCTGCGGTCGGCGTGATCGGCGGCATGCTCATTGTCCGCTTCGTCGAGCGGCTGAACCTCGATCACGGCCTGCTGCCGATCTTCGTTCTCACCCTGTCGCTCATGGTGTTCGCCGCTGCCGGCACGATCGGCGGGTCAGGCTTTCTGGCCGTTTATCTGGCGGGCCTTGTCGCCGGCAATTCGGACATCCGCGCCGTCACCATCATCAAGCGGTTCCAGGACGGCATGTCATGGCTGGCGCAGATCATCATGTTCCTGATCCTCGGCCTGTTCGCGACTCCATCGCAGTTCCCGGCCATACTCGTGCCGGCAATCCTGCTCGGCCTGTTCCTGATGTTCGTCGCCCGTCCGCTCGCGGTCTGGCTCTGCCTGCTGCCCTTTCGCTTGCCGAGACCGGAGGTTGCCTTCATCTCGTGGGTCGGCCTGCGCGGCGCCGTCTCCATCCTGCTTGCCATCACCCCGCTCCTGAGCGGTCTTGAACATGGTCGCCTGATCTTCAACACCGCCTTCATCATCGTGCTGGTCTCGCTCGTCGTTCAGGGCTGGACCGTCGGCCCGTTGGCGCGCCGCCTCGGCCTGATCGTACCGGCGCGCATCGGCCCGCTCGACAAGGTCGAGCTGGAACTGCCCGGTTCCGCCCACCACGAACTGCTTGCCTACCGCGTCGTTCCCGGCAGCCCGGTGGCCCGTGGCGAACGCATCCCGCGCTGGGCGCGTCCGTCGCTCGTCGTGCGCGAAGGTCGCTCCATGCGTTTCCAGGACATGGGCCGGCTGGCAGCCGGCGACCACGTCTACATCTTCGTCCCCGACCGTTATCCCCGCCTCCTGGACAGGTTGTTCGCCAGCCGCGCTGTGGTCGATCCGGAAGACGCCGAGTTCTTCGGCGCCTTTGCCGTCGATCCCAACCGCTCCGGTGAGGAGCTCGAGGCCGCCTATGGCCCGGGCCTGACCCTTGAGGAGCAAAAGCTCACCGTTGCCGAACTCGTCACGCAGCGGTTGGGCGGCAAGGCCGAATATGCCGATCGGACCTCCATCGGGCCGATCGAATTGATCGTACGCGACGTCGACGAGAAGGGACGCATCACCGGCCTCGGCCTCTCCTTCGAACCCACGGCGCCGGTTGCCCGCGTGCCTGTCTTCCTCAGCGCCGGCGAAATGAAGGACCGTTTCGTTGCCCTGTTGCGCAACTGGCGCGGCGCTCCCAGGGACGTCAAGGTTGAGACCGAGCCGTCGGAACTGGCGACCGCGACCGCGGAAGGACCGCAATTGCCCGTCAAAGCCGAAAAACGCCCGGGCGAATCCTGACGTACCGACGGTGCGGCGTTCTGCGTGGTTTTTCGTCTCATGGCCCCCCAGCGGAGCTTGCATCGCCCGTGGCGGATAGTAAGGTCCGCCCGGATTTCCGCAGGAGCGAACGATACATGGCCGACTTCAAGACACTCGACGACATTGGCGACGTGGGAGGCAAGCGCGTTCTGGTGCGCGTCGATCTCAACGTTCCGGTCGCCGACGGCAAGGTCGGCGACACCACCCGCATCGAACGCATCATCCCGACGCTTGAAGAATTGTCGAAGAAGGGCGCCAAGGTCATCCTGCTCGCCCATTTCGGTCGGCCAAAAGGCGGTCCCGCGGCGGAATTCTCGCTCGATCCCATCGCCGCCGCTATCGAGGCGATCCTCGGCAAGCCCGTCGCCTTCGCCGCCTCCTGCATCGGCGAGGAAGCCTCGAAGGCCGTCGCCGCCATGAAGGATGGCGATATCCTGCTTCTGGAGAATACGCGCTTTCACAAGGGCGAGGAGAAGAACGACCCCGCCTTTACAGAGCAGTTGGCCGCCAACGGCGACATCTACGTCAATGACGCGTTTTCGACCGCGCATCGCGCGCATGCCTCGACCGAGGGACTGGCGAGGCAACTGCCCGCCTACGCCGGACGGACGATGGAAGCTGAACTGAAAGCGCTCGAAAAAGGCCTCGGCAAGCCGGCCAAGCCAGTCATCGCCATTGTCGGCGGCGCCAAGGTTTCGACCAAGATCGATCTCCTGATGAACCTGGTGAAGAAGGTCGATGCGCTGGTGATCGGCGGCGGCATGGCCAACACCTTCCTCGCCGCGCAAGGCGCCAATGTCGGCAAGTCGCTTTGCGAGCACGATCTGGCGGATACAGCCAGGCAGATCATGACCGAAGCCGCGCAAGCCGGCTGCGCTATCGTGCTGCCGTCTGACGGCGTCATCGCCCGCGAGTTCAAGGCTGGCGCTACCTCCGAGACCGTCGCCATCGACAAGGTGCCGGCAGACGCGATGATCCTCGATGTCGGCGAAAAGACCGTCGCGTCCGTCAATGAGTGGATCGACCGCGCCGCGACGCTGGTCTGGAACGGCCCTCTGGGCGCGTTCGAGATCGAGCCGTTCGACGCCGCCACGGTTTCCGCAGCAAAGCATGCGGCAGCGCGCACCAGGGCAGGCAAGCTCGTTTCCGTCGCTGGCGGCGGCGATACCGTCGCGGCGCTGAATCATGCGGGCGTCGCTGACGATTTCACCTATGTTTCGACCGCCGGCGGCGCCTTTCTCGAATGGATGGAAGGCAAGCCGCTGCCGGGCGTCGAAGTGCTGAAGGCTTGACGGCCGTCACGAACGCTGCCAGTGCGCCGCTACCATCCACGGCGGTGTCGTGGCGTTGAAGCGCCGCTTCAGCTATTGAATTTTTAGAAATCGTCGATGTGGGAGAATGAGATGAACAAGGACATGGCCGCACAGGCCGCAAGCAAGGACGGCTTCATTGCAGCCCTCGACCAGTCGGGCGGCTCGACGCCGAAGGCGCTCAAGCTTTACGGCATCGACGAAAGCGCCTGGTCGAACGAGGCGGGAATGTTCGACCTCGTCCATCAGATGCGCACGCGGATCATCAAGTCGCCTGCCTTCACCGGCGACAAGGTCATGGGCGCCATCCTGTTCGAGCAGACCATGGACCGTGACATCGACGGTGTGCCGACTGCGCAGTATCTCTGGGAAAAGCGCCATGTCGTGCCGTTCCTGAAGGTCGATAAGGGGTTGGCGGACGAGAAGGACGGCGTCAAGCTGATGAAGCCGATGCCGGACCTCGACACGCTGCTGAAGCGCGCCGTCGCCAAGGGAATATTCGGTACCAAGATGCGCTCGGTGATCGATGCGGCAAACCCGAAAGGCATCGCCGCCGTCGTCGCCCAGCAGTTCGAGATCGGCAGGCAGATCCTGGGGCATGGCCTCGTCCCGATCATCGAACCCGAAGTGACGATTTCCATCCCGGACAAGGCGGAAGCCGAGGACATTCTGCTGGCCGAGATCAGGAAGCATCTCGATGAGGTGCCCGCCGGCAAGCAGATCATGTTGAAGCTGACCCTGCCGAACAAAGCCAATCTCTATAAGCCGCTGATCGACGATCCCCGCGTCATGCGCGTGGTCGCGCTCTCCGGCGGCTACTCCCGCGACGACGCCAATGCAAAGCTGAAACAGAATGTCGGCATGATCGCCAGCTTCTCGCGCGCCTTGACCGAAGGCCTGTCGGCCGGCCAGAGCGACGAGCAGTTCAACGCTGCGCTGGGCGCGGCGATCGACAGCATTTTCCAGGCCTCCCGCGCCGGCGGCAAGACAGCCTGACCGCGACACCTTGCGTGATCTGATCAAGCCCGGGCCTCGCGCCCGGGTTTTTCATGACTGAGCCGCAAAAAGTTTGCGGTTACCTGTCGCAAACCGCCTTTGCCGAACGTCCTTTGCTTGTCAGCAAAGGAGCAGACCATGTCGAAGAACAGGATCGTGCCGCGCGAGGAATGGTTCCGCGCCCACGAAAAGCACCTCGCCCGCGAGAAGGAACTGACTCGCCTGCGCGAAAAGATCGCCGCCGAGCGTCGCGAACTGCCGTGGCTGAAGATCAGGAAGGACTATGTCTTCGAGACCGAGCGCGGACCGGAACATTTGGCCGACCTGTTCAACGGCAAGAGCCAGCTCATCGTCTATCATTTCATGTTCGGCCCCGGCGCCGACTATCGCTGCGAGGGCTGTTCGTTCCTGGCCGACCACATCGACGGCGCCGACCAGCATCTCAGGCATCATGACGTTTCCCTGAAAGTGGTGGCGCGCGCGCCGCTGGCCGAATTTCTTCCCTACAAGCTGCGCATGGGCTGGAAGTTCGACTGGGTGTCGTCCTACGCCAGCGATTTCAATTTCGACATGCAGGTCTCCTTCACCGAAAAGCAGATTGCTGAAGGCGATACCAGCTACAATTTCCAGAAGCGTACGCTGACTTCGCGCGACCTGCCCGGCGCCAGCGTTTTCTACAAGGATGCGGCCGGCAACATCTTCCTGACCTTCATCACGCGCGCCCGCGGCGGTGAACCGCTGATAACGACCTACGACTATCTCGACATGACGCCCAAGGGCCGACAGGAAAACGGTCCCTACGGCGGGCTGATGGACTGGGTTCGCCTGCATGATGAATACCGGCACGCCGATGAACACGGTACAAACTGTTGCCAATGACGTGACGGCAGGAGTTCACCTGCCAGGAATGATGCGCTAAGCCTTTTGACGTCGCTCTCGTCAAAGCCTTGGCCCATGTCCCGTCTCGCCGCCCTCGCCACCTGGCTCGCCTTCCCCGTCTATATCTGGCAGGGGATGGGCGTTCGCCGGCGCACGACGCGCATGGTGCCTGCGACCGGCCCGGTCATCCACGATATCGAAGGCAGCGAGCCGGCCATCGCCTTGCTGGTTCTCGGCGATTCCTCGGCTGCCTCGGTCGGCATCGGCCGCTCGGAGGACGGGCTCGCGCACCAGATCGCGCTGCAGATCGCCGAACGGACCGGCAGGGCGGTGCGGTGGCGGGCCGCGGGGTTCAACTCGGCCACGTCAGCGCAGATACGTCAGGACGTGCTCCCCAATCTGGCGCCCGACCCGTGGACGCATATCGTGCTGACCATCGGCACCAACGACACCAAGAATTTTCACTCCGTGCCCCGCTTCAAGAAGGATTTCGGCGGCCTTCTTTACGGCCTTCGCGCCAAGTGGCCGCAGGCTCGCATTGTCTGGTCACCCGTACTCGAATTCACCCGCGCGCCGGCCATGCCCGATTGGCTGGGCCGGATACTGGAAGTGCGGGCTCGCGAGATGAACCGGATGGGCGAGCGTCTCTGCAATGAACGCGGCGCGATTGCCCTGCCGCGCCTGCCGATCATCGATCCCGAGGCGGGCTTCGCCAGCGACGGCTTCCACGCTTCCGAACTTGGCTACCGGGCATGGGCGGAACACATGCTGCCCGGCGTGCTGGGCGGAGAGGAAGCCGCGATCTGAGTCAGGGGCTCCAGTGTCCCAGCAGACCGGCGAGCGATGTCGCCGCCAGCGCCAGCACCGCCAGCTTCCAGAAATCGGCGCGGCGCTTCAAGCCCGGCCAGCCGAGCGGCTTGATGATCTGGATCGCCATCAGCGCGATAATCACGAGCGCGAGAAATTTGGTCATGCCGTTTCGGATGTCCGGTCGCTCGTTTCGAGCGGATACTTGAGCCAGATGCCTTTGAGCAGGTGTGCCGGCCCACGTCAAAGCCGAATGAAGTCCGTCCTTAGTCAGATGGACGGGACGCAGGCCTTAACGCTAGAACTGGCTGAAAACATATCTGGGAGGATAGGTGTTGGCGTCACGGTATCACGAGATCTACGACGGCTGGAAACGCGATCCGGAAGCGTTCTGGGCCGACGCTACCCAGGCGATCGACTGGTATCGCCCGGCCGACACGATCTTCGATCCGGCCGGCGGCGTCTACGGCCGCTGGTTCACTGGCGCCACCTGCAATACCTGCTTCAATGCCGTCGATCGACATGTCGACGGCGGCCGCGCCGATCAGCTCGCGCTGATTCACGACAGCGCCATGACCGGCAAGGTACAAAAATTCACCTTCGCCGAACTCAAGCGCGAGGTTGTGGCGCTGGCCTCCGTGCTGCGTAACCAGGGCGTCCAGAAAGGCGACCGGGTCATCCTCTACATGCCAATGGTGCCGGAAGCAGCGATTGCCATGCTCGCCTGCGCGCGGCTTGGCGCAGTGCATTCGGTCGTGTTCGGCGGCTTTGCCGCGCGCGAACTCGCCACCCGCATCGACGATGCCCGTCCGAAGGTGATCGTCTCGGCGTCCTGCGGTCTCGAACCCGGCCGGGTCGTGCCCTACAAGCCGCTGCTCGACGGCGCCATCGAACTGTCGCGGCACAAGCCGGACCGCTGCATCATTCTCCAGCGCGACGAACTGCGCTGCGAACTGATTGACGGCCGCGATCTGGACTATGCCGATGCCGTGGCGCGCGAGCGGGCCGCCGGCGCCAATGTCGACTGCGTGCCCGTCGCCGCCACCGACCCGCTCTACGTGCTCTATACCTCCGGCACCACCGGCCAGCCGAAGGGCGTGGTGCGGGACAATGGCGGCCATATGGTCATGCTGAAATGGTCGATGGAGAACGAGTTCGGCGTCAAGCCCGGCGAGGTGTTCTGGGCCGCGTCGGATGTCGGCTGGGTGGTCGGCCATTCCTACATCGTCTATGCGCCGCTGTTGCATGGCTGCACCACCGTCATGTTCGAAGGCAAGCCTGTCGGCACGCCCGATGCCGGTACATTCTGGCGCGTCATCGCCGACCATGGCGTCGTCGCGCTCTTCACCGCGCCGACAGCGTTTCGCGCCATCAAGGGGCAGGACCCAAGGGGCGAGTTCGTGCCGAAATACGATCTGTCGAAGTTCCGCACCCTGTTCCTCGCCGGCGAGCGCGCCGATCCGGAAACGGTCAAATGGGCCGAGCAGAAGCTTGGCGTGCCGGTGATCGACCACTGGTGGCAGACCGAAACCGGCGCGCCCATCACCCAGAATCCGGTCGGCCTCGGCATGCTGCCGGTGAAATACGGTTCGCCCGGCGTGCCGATGCCCGGTTACGACATCCGCGTGCTGGACGATGCCGGCCATGAGGTGCCGCGCGACACGCTCGGCAATGTCGTTCTTAAGCTGCCTTTGCCACCCGGCTGCCTGCCCACCCTCTGGAACGCCGACAGACGCTTCCGGCAGGCCTACCTCGACGAATTCCCCGGCTACTACAAGACCGCCGACGCCGGCATCGTCGACGAGGACGGCTATCTCTTCGTCATGGCGCGCACTGACGACATCATCAATGTCGCCGGCCACAGGCTTTCGACCGGAGCGATGGAAGAGGTGCTGGCCGAGCATCCCGATGTCGCCGAATGCGCGGTGATCGGCATCGCCGACGCCATGAAGGGGCAGGTGCCGCTCGGCTTCGTCGTCCTCAACGCCGGCGTCTCACGCGAGCACGCGGAGATCGAGAGAGAGGCCGTGCGGCTCGTGCGCGACCGCATCGGCCCGGTCGCGGCCTTCAAGACCGTGGTGACGATCAAGCGCCTGCCGAAAACCCGCTCCGGCAAGATCCTGCGCGGCACCATGCAGAAGATCGCCGACCGCGAAGACTGGACCATGCCGGCCACCATCGACGATCCGGCGATCCTCGAAGAGATCGCCGCCGCGCTCGGGACGAGGAACATCGGCAGCTAGGTCAGGACCCGGTTGGCTTGCCTGCGTCCCAGTTCGGCACGCAAAGGTTAAGGCCCAACCTCGTATGGCCCTGAAAGCAGGACTGTCACCTGTGAATCGTCGGTGGATAAGCTGTGGAAAACACAAGATGTTGCGGTGAACAAACCATGAAAATCGAGCCATCTCTGATTCGTCGCTGATTCGTTCCGCCTTTGATCGAAATGTTAATTCAAACCAGGCCAAAACCACCCAAGGCGTTAAAACCGGTTAGGAAATATTAGCAATTTCATAATGTTGGCAGACCTCGCTCAACTCCAATCCATTCGGATTTCGGATTTCGCCGGCAAAAGTTAACGACGAGACCTCCGGCAGGCAAAATCGCCGCTGGAGCGATTCAGCATGTGGTGCCCATCCTACCGTGCCAATCCACATTTAGCCGTGAACAGACCATGAATCGGGCCGAGTCAGCGATTCGTCGCTGATTCGTTCCAGACTCGTTCCATATCTTAATTTCGGCGCCGAGAACGATGCCAGACAGCAGCCTTGCCGCCTTTCGGGCAACATTCTGCTTTCACCTGGTCCAGTCAGACCCTATGTGTCGAAAGCAGTTTCAGGAAAAATGCGCAGGGTATCGTCGAGAATTGCATCCCTCAGCCGCCAGGCTGTGCATTCCAGACGACCACGGTCAGATCACGGGCGAGAAAAGTCCTCCCACACTGATGAACATCCAGCCGAAAACGAATGAACCGCTGATCCTCTCCGGGCGCGACGTCACCGCCGTGTTGGGGCCGACCAACACCGGCAAGACACATCTGGCGATCGAGCGGATGGTCGCCCACGAAAGCGGCGTCATCGGACTTCCGCTGCGCCTGCTGGCGCGCGAGGTCTATGCGCGGCTGTGCGAGAAGGTCGGCGCCCACAAGGTGTCGCTGATCACCGGCGAGGAAAAGATCCAGCCGGTCGGCGCCAAATATTCCGTCTGTACGGTCGAAGCCATGCCGCGCGAAACCGATGCCGCTTTCGTGGCCATCGACGAGGTGCAGTTGGCTGGCGACCTCGAACGCGGCCACATCTTCACCGACCGCATCCTGCACCTGCGCGGCCGCCAGGAAACCCTGCTGCTCGGCGCGGCGACCATGCACGGCATTCTGCAGCGGCTCTTGAAAGGCGTGTCGGTGGTGACGCGGCCGCGTCTTTCGCATCTCGCCTATTCAGGCTCCAAGAAGCTGACGCGCCTGCCGCGCCGCACAGCCATCGTCGCTTTCTCGGCCGACGAAGTGTACGCCATTGCCGAACTGATCCGCCGCCAGCAGGGCGGCGCCGCCGTCGTGCTCGGCGCGCTGTCGCCACGCACCCGCAATGCCCAGGTGGCGCTCTATCAGTCGGGCGATGTCGATTATCTGATCGCCACAGACGCCATCGGAATGGGCCTGAACCTCGACGTCGACCACGTCGCGTTCGCCCAGAACCGCAAGTTCGACGGCTACCAGTACCGCCAGCTCACCGCCGCCGAACTCGGCCAGATCGCCGGGCGCGCCGGACGCCATCTGCGTGATGGCACCTTCGGCGTCACCGGCAAGGTCGATCCTTTCGAGGATGACCTGATCCACAAGCTCGAAAGCCATGAGTTCGAGCCGGTGAAGGTCTTGCAGTGGCGCACCGCGAACTTCGATTTCACCAGCCTGGATGCCTTGAAGCGCTCGATCGAAACCAACGCCCCGGTCGAAGGCCTGACGCGGGCGCTGCCGGCGGTGGATGCGCAGGCGCTCGAATTTCTTTCCAAGGATAGCGAAATCCGCGCCCTCGCCACCGGCCTTGAGCGCGTCTCGCTGCTATGGGAAGCCTGCGCCCTGCCCGACTACCGCAAGATCGCACCGGCCCAGCATGCCGACCTCATCGCCTCGATCTATATGGACCTCGCCAGGCACGGCCATGTCGACGAGACATACATGGCCGAGCAGGTTCGCCGCGCCGATACGACCGAAGGCGATATCGATACGCTGTCGCACCGCATCGCCCAGATCCGCACCTGGACCTTCGTCTCCAACCGGCCTGGATGGCTTGCCGATCAGACACATTGGCAGCAAAAGACCCGAGAAATCGAAGACAGATTGTCGGATGCCCTGCATGAACGGTTGACGAAACGCTTCGTAGACCGCAGGACTTCCGTCCTTATGCGGCGCCTGAGAGAAAATACGATGCCCGAAGCGGAAATAGACGCGACCGGAACCGTGCTGGTCGAAGGCCATCACGTTGGAGAATTGCAGGGTTTTCGCTTTACGGCCGACCAGAGCGCCGGCGGCGAGGATGCCAAGGCGGTGCGCACCGCCGCGCAGAAGGCGCTGGCGGCCGAGTTCGAAGCGCGGGCCGAACGGTTCGCCGCCTCCGGCAACAACGACATAGCCCTGGGGTCGGACGGCGTGCTGCGCTGGATCGGCGCACCGGTGGGCACGCTGGTCGCCGGCGAGGACATGCTCAAGCCGCGCCTGGTGCTGCTGGCCGACGAGCAGTTGACCGGCCCGGCGCGCGACAAGGTTGCGGTCCGTGCCGAGCGCTTCGTCAATTTCCAGATCGAGACGCTGCTCAAGCCCCTGGTCGATCTGCGCGACGCTGAACAGCTTTCCGGCATTGCCCGCGGCATCGCTTTTCAGCTCGTCGAGCATCTCGGCCTCATCAATCGACGCGACATCGCCGAGGAGATGAAATCGCTGGAGCAGGATGGCCGAGCGGCGCTGCGCCGCCTGGGCGTGCGCTTCGGCGCCTACCATGTCTTCGTGCCGACGCTGATCAAGCCGGCGCCTGCCGGGCTTGTTACGCTGCTTTGGGCGCTGAAGAACGACGGCAAGGACAAGCCCGGCTTCGGCGATGTCGTCCATGCGCTGGCTTCCGGCAGGACATCCGCGGTCATCGATCCGGCTTTCGAGAAAACCTTTTACAAGCTTGCCGGTTACCGCAATCTCGGCCGCCGCGCCGTGCGCGTCGATATCCTCGAACGTCTTGCCGATCTGATCCGGCCTGCGACGAGCTGGAAGCCGGGCGTCGGGCCTCGTCCGGAAGGCGCTTATGACGGCAGCGCTTTCATGGTGACGCCGCCGATGATGTCGATCCTCGGCGCCACCGCCGATGACATGGAGGAAGTTCTCAAGGGGCTTGGCTATCGATCGGAGGCGAAACCCGCGGCCGACGTGAAGGCCCGGCTGGACGCCATCGATGCCGCGGCCAGGGAAGCGGCGGAAGCCAAGGCGGCGGAGACAGCGGCAAAGGGGGAAGCTGCCGCAGAAGCTGGCGAAGCCCAGGCAACTGACCCCAACGCCCCGGAAACGGCTGCCGGGCCGGCTGAAACGGTGACTCCAACAGCGTCCGAAGAAGCTGTGTCCGAGCAGGACACTCCCGACAATGCGAGATCGGAAGAGGAGCCCACCCCGGTTGAGGTGGCTGCCGGCGAACCTTCCACAGCCAGCGCTGAGCCGCCGGTTGAGGCGGCGGAAACTCCGGTCGCGCAAGAGGCCCCTTCGGAATCTGTCGCCGCCGAGTCCGCTGCTCCGGAAAGCGCAACCACCGAACCGGTGGCTAAGGCGGAAACTGCCGAGACGCAGCCTGCGACCGAAGGCGCGGAAATCGAGGAGCCCAAGCCCGTCCTCTTGTGGCGACAGGTACGGTTCGACCGGCATCGCGCCGGCCATCGTCACGACCAGCGCCAGCGCGGCAACCGCGCCAGCCAGGGACAGCCTGCCGGCGAGCAGACCGTCCCTGCCGGCGAACGCCCGGCCAACCGCGAGCGCTTCGGGCGGGACCGCTTCAAGGGCAAGCCCGGCGAAAGGCCGCAAGGGGAAAGGTCACCAGGCGAGCGGCAGGACCGGCGCGACCGCCCCGACTGGAACAAGGGCGGCAAGGATAGTCGCCGCGATGGCAATGGCGGCCCGCAAGGCAAGCCGGCGTTCCGCGACAAACCGCGCGAGGAGCGCCCGGCACGCGTCGATCCGGATTCTCCCTTCGCCAAGCTCGCCGCCCTGCGCGACCAGCTCAAGAAGTAGGACGCCGTCGATTCGATGGTCGCAGCGGGACGGCAGCGCATCGACAAATGGCTGTTTTTCGCCCGCGCTGTGAAATCGCGCTCTCTCGCCGCCAAGCTCGTCGTGGCGGGACGAGTTCGCATCAACGGCGACAAGGCGGAACAGGCCTCCGACACGGTCAAGCCGGGCGACGTGCTGACCATCACGCTCGATCGGCGTATCCTGATCTGGAAGATCGTCGACAACGGTCTTCGGCGCGGGCCGGCAGAAGAGGCGCGCAGCCTTTACGAAGACCTGTCTCCGCAGGAGACCATGGCCAAAACGACCTTGCCGACCGCGCTGGTTCCTGTGCGCGAGGCAGGCAGCGGCCGCCCCACCAAGAAACAGCGTCGCCAGACCGACAGGCTTTTCGACAACAATTGACCCCGCTCCGGCAAGGAAAGAAAAAACGTTTCCTCCAGCGGCCAGCAGCCGGCATGGCTGACCCTTGCAAGCGCTCGGCAAAGGCGTTACTCACCGCTCAAAAGACTTAGAAAGACGGGGCGTTCCCGGAGCCAATTGATGACTTATGTCGTTACCGACAATTGCATAAAATGCAAATACATGGACTGCGTCGAGGTTTGTCCGGTCGATTGCTTCTACGAAGGCGAGAACATGCTCGTCATCCATCCGGATGAATGCATCGACTGTGGCGTTTGCGAGCCGGAATGCCCCGCTGACGCTATCAAGGCGGACACCGAAAGCGGCCTCGACAAATGGCTGCAGGTCAACGCCGAATACGCCGAAAAGTGGCCGAACATTGCCGTCAAGAGGGAAGCGCCCGACGACGCCAAGCAGTTTGACGGCCAGACGGAAAAGTTCGAAAAATACTTTTCCCCCGAACCCGGCCAAGGCGACTGAAGCCTGACCGCATGGACCGGCGCTTACGGGACGAAATGTCATGGCTGCATTAACCGCCTTGACAGGGCGTCCCTTCGCGTATGCAGCAAATTGTTGATTCTTCCGACTTTTTGTGCTACACATCCCGGACATGCCGGTGACACAACGTCGATTGATGGCGCGAACGCCCTAATCACTGAAAGGTGAAATCTCCACTCCGGACCAGAGAAATCTGGGCCCGGCAACGCAGTTCGCGTTTGCCGTTTGGCTTGTCCGGCTGGTTTCACCTGTTGTGCGGCAGAGGCAGGGCCTTGTCGGCTCGCCGTTTGGGTTAGGCCGGCATCCGCCGGCGGCAAAATTAAGGAGTCCAGGGCGTAATGGCAACGATGACCCCCCCGAAGAAGAGCGCGACAACCGGGCGTCACGGCTTCAAGACCGGTGAATATATCGTCTATCCGGCGCATGGCGTCGGCCAGATTGTCTCCATCGACGAGCAGGAAGTTGCCGGGCACAAGCTGGAACTGTTCGTGATCGACTTCCAGAAGGACAAGATGCGCCTCAAGGTTCCGGTCGCCAAGGCGACCTCGATCGGCATGCGCAAGCTCAGCGAGACTGACTATGTCGATCGCGCGCTCAAGGTTGTTCAGGGCCGCGCCCGCGTCAAGCGCACCATGTGGTCGCGCCGCGCGCAGGAATATGACGCCAAGATCAATTCGGGCGACCTTATTTCCATTTCCGAAGTCGTCCGCGATCTCTATCGCGCCGACAACCAGCCGGAGCAGTCCTATTCCGAACGGCAGCTCTACGAAGCCGCGCTCGACCGTATGGCGCGTGAAATCGCCGCGGTGAACCGCATGTCGGAAACCGAGGCGGTGCGCCTTATCGAGGTCAACCTCAACAAGGGTCCCAAGCGCGGCGCCAAGGCCGACAATGAGGAATCCGAGCAGGAAGAGGCCGCGTAAGCAGCGCCTTCCATTTGAATGTCTAAAGCCCGGCCTTGCGCCGGGCTTTTCTTTTTCGTCGGCCTGGATTTGGCTTTTTCATACCAGCGCGACCAATAGCTGCCGGCCCATCCATTCGGCTCTTCCGCTGAAAAGTGCATTTATTTTCAGGCATCGGCGCGGCCGGTACGGAACAATCGCCCTCCCCGCCTCGTTATACGCCCGTCCTAGGGCGCCGCGGCAACGTTTCAAGACCGTCGCGGAACGGTTCAGGTTCCTGAAATCAGGCGGAGAAATCGGATGATGGAAGACAGTGCCGGACGTGCATTCATCCGCACCGCCATGAAGGCTCCTTATCTGGAACGCGAGGAGGAACATCAGCTCGCCGTCCGCTGGAAGGAGAACCAAGACCAGCATGCGCTGCACCAGATCACGCTGTCGCATATGCGTCTGGTCATCGCCATGGCGGCCAAGTTCCGTCACTTCGGATTGCCCGTTGGCGATCTCATCCAGGAAGGCCATGTCGGCCTGCTTGAAGCGGCTTGCCGTTTCGAGCCGGAACGCGAGGTCCGGTTTTCGACTTACGCTACCTGGTGGATTCGCGCATCGATGCAGGACTACATCCTGCGCAACTGGTCCATCGTTCGCGGCGGCACGTCTTCGGCGCAAAAAGCCCTGTTCTTCAACCTGCGGCGTCTCCGCGCCCGCCTTGCCACCGGGTCCGAACCGCTTTCCAACGAAACACTCTATCGCGAGATTTCCGCCGCCCTCGGCGTCTCTGAAACCGATGTGGCGATGATGGATTCCCGGCTGTCGGCGCCCGACAGTTCGCTCAACGCGCCGCTCACCGACGACAACGGCGCGGCCGAGCGCATGGATTTCCTTGTCGCCGACGATCCGCTGCCGGACGAGGTTGTCGGCGACACCATCGATGTCGAGCGCCGCACCGGTTGGCTGAAATCTGCGCTGGGTGCGCTGAACGCGCGCGAGCTGCAGATCATCGAGGAACGGCGTCTCACCGATGAAGGCGCTACGCTGGAGCAACTGGGCGCTACGCTCGGTATCTCCAAGGAACGGGTGCGCCAAATCGAAGCCCGGGCGATGGAAAAGCTCAAGGTGGCGCTGGTCCGGCAGAATCCGGAATTTCTGGCTGCCTGAGCCAGATCGGGCGGCACGTTTTCCAGTGCAGGCGTATGACCGGCTCAACCGCCGGAAGAAGCCTGCTTTTGTTTCTTCCGGGCGCGCGTCGAGGCGTTCAGAGCCACGGCGCTGCGAATGAGCGCCATGAGCGCCTTTTCGTCGATCTCTTCACCCTTTGATATGTCGATGGCGCGCCTGGTGTTGCCGTCGAGACTGGAGTTGAACAGGCCTGATGGGTCGTCCAGCGACGCGCCCTTGGCGAAGGTCAGCTTCACCACAGCCTTGTAGGTTTCGCCGGTGCAGATGATCCCGTCATGCTCCCACACCGGAACCCCGCGCCACTTCCATTCCTCGACCACTTCCGGGTCGGCCTTCTGGATGAGCTTTCGCACACGGGCGAGCGTCTCGCCACGCCAGTCGCTTAACTCCTTGATCTTCCCGTCGATCCGCTGCGAGGGGGATATTTCCTCGTCGCTCCGCGACCCACTTTTCTTCACGTTCGATCTCCCTTTCCCGTCATTTTGTGCCGGGCGGTTAGGCCTCGTTCACATTTTCTCGCCGGGCAATTTGCTGGCCTGCTTCACCCATGCGGTGAATCGGGATTCATCGAGCGCGTCACCCTCATGGATATGAAAATACCGGACGTCCTTCTGCCTGGAAGCGACCGGCGGGACGGGATCGAGCGCAGCGCCACGGAAGAAAGCCACCTTGATGTATTTGTCGAAAACATGAAAGCTGAGGAACGAGTGCTGGTCCTCCATTCCATAAAATGGCGAGTTCCATTTGACCGCCTTTTGGACGTCCGCAACGGTTTTCACGATGAGCGCGTCGAGGCGGCGCCCGACCTCGCGTTTCCAACCCGGCATGGCCGCGATATAGGCCTGCACCGGCGCGTCGCCGTGGCCTTTCGCGATCTGCGGATTGCCGCCGGAGAGACGGACCGGCTGGCCAGCCTTGGCCGGTTGCGGTTTTGCCACGCCCGGTTTTCGCGCTGTTACGCTGCCTTTGGCAGCAGCCGATTTGTCTTCTGCCTTCCCGGCAATGGTTTTGGAGGTGGTGGGCATTGCGTTCACCCCGCTGTTCAACCGCCCAAGGATAGTCGATCGAAGGCATCGACTCAAACTTGCAGCTGACCGTGCTCTAGCGGTCGGTGACGATCTTGACCTTGTCGCCGCTCGACACGCTTGCTCCCGGCGCCATCGCATTCAGCACGCGGAAGAGATCGAGCTTGCGATCGACACCGACCATCTGGGCCGCGAGCGAGCCCATGGTCTGGCCCGGCTGCACAGTGACGATGCGGATGCGCAACGGCTTCAGCGCCGCCTTTTCGGAAGGGCTCAGGACGCGGAATGAGGTGCTGACCGAACGCGCCACCGGATCGAGCGCCGTGCTGGCGGCTGGCGCAGCGGTGAGCAGGCGATAAACCTGCCCGCCGGCGCGGATGACAGTGATATCGAACTGCCAGCCGTCGGCGCGGGCCGTGGCGAAGGCCGCCTCGTTACCGTTGATGGTTTCCGGCCGAACGCTGGCCTCATCCAGCCCGGCTACCCAACCGCTGCGGATGTAGTCCGGCAGGGACTTGCCCTTGTCGATCGACACCCCGTCGAACCGCACGGCGATGTCGCCCGGTCCTGTCGCGGTAACGGCCGCGGCGGTGTTGTCGATGACGAAGCCTTCCGGCACGGCGAACGAGACGCCAAGCCCCGGATGCATGAAGACATTGCCCCGCACATAGCCTTCTTCGGGCGTGTCGCCGTACAACAGCCCGTCTATGCCGGCCAGATAGGAATCGCGGTCGCGCGTCCCGACCCCCGGCTGGCCGAAATTGCGCGCGTGGCGCTGCGCCAGTTCGATGCGCTGCGGGGTGTTCGGATGCGTCGCCAGGAAATCCAGGCTGGCGTCGGTCGCGCCGCTGATCGAGCGGAAATCTGTGTAGGCCGACATCGACTGCAGGAAGCGCCCGGCCGCGTAGGGATCATACCCCGCCTCGCCCACCGACTTGATGCCGACGGCATCGGCCTCCAGCTCCTGGTTGCGCGAAAACTGCGCCATCCTGAGCTTGCCGCGGATCAGCGCCGCCTTGGCGGCGGGATTGTCGCCCAGAACGTCTGAAACGACCTTCGTCGCCAGGACCTCCTCGGCCTCCTTCTGCTGCCGCTGCAGTCCATGATTGGCCGTCACATGGCCCATTTCGTGGGCGATAACGGCGGCCAGCTCGGACGAGTCGTTGGCCAGCGCCAGCAGGCCGCGGGTGATGTAGAGATAGCCGCCCGGCAGCGCGAAGGCGTTCACGTTGGGCGAGTTCAGGATGGTGATGCGGTAGTTCTGCGTCGGATTGGCCGAGACCGTCGTCAGGCTGCCGACGACCTTCGCCACCATGCGTTCGAGCTTCGGGTCCGAATACTCGCCGCCATAAGTCGCCAGGATACGCGGATGCTGCGCCCTTGCCAGCTCGGCCAGCTTGTTGTTGGCGGTGACATTGTCGACCGTGACCGGCTTGTTCGACGGCTGGAAGCCCGATTCCTGCACCGAATCGGGCATGATCGACTGGCAGGCAGCCAGCGACAGGCCTACCGCGGCCATGGCAATGCCGCGCGCCCACGCCTTGGCTCGCTTCTTCAATCTCAGCATGTCGGGGCCGGTCGTCAGATCGGCATTCCTTTCGGCTACAGGCTAGGCAAATCAGGCCGCACCGGTCTGTGCGGAACTAGCCATAGTCACTGGTCATTGGCAAGCAAACGCCCCGCTCGCAAGGCCCGGTGTGAGCGTAAATTATGTCGGCTTCCGGGCAACATGCCGTGATTGAGCCACTGGCGTCTTCGCGCCCATATAGCGCCGGAACGCTTCGGGTCCAGTCCTGGCGAAGAATTTCTCGATCGGACCGCTGGCAGCAACCTTGCCGTCTTCCAGAAACAGCATGGCGCTGGCGATCCGCCGCGCGTCGTCGGGCTGATGCGTGACGAACAGCACCGTCATGCCGCGCTCGGCATGCAATGCAGTCACAAGCTCCAGCATGTCGGTGCGCAGCGCCGGGCCAAGCGAGGCGAAGGGCTCGTCCAGCAAAAGCACCGGCCGGTCACGCACCAGGACGCGTGCAAGCGCGACCCGCTGGCGCTCGCCGCCGGACAATTCGCGCGGCAGGCGCTTCTCCTTGCCGGCCAGACCGGCGCGGCCGAGCGCCTCGGCCACCGCCGCGCGATCATCCGGCGTCAGCCGCAACGACGCCGAACGGCCGAGGCCGACATTCTGCTCGACGCTGAGGTGCGCGAACAGATTGTTCTCCTGGAAGACCATCGAGACCGGACGCATGGCGGGCGAACTGCCGGTCACATCCGTTTCATCGATCAGCACCTTGCCGGCGTCCGGCGTCTCGAAACCGGCGACCAGATTGAGCAGGGTGGACTTGCCCGAGCCGCTGGGCCCCATGATCGCCGTGATCTTGCCCGGTTCGAACATCGCGTCGAATGAAAACGTCACGTCGCCATAGCCGAACGTCACCTTGTCGAGGCTGACCGATGCGGCCTTCTGCACGGCGTTCATACTTCACGTCCCTTTCCGAGCCGATCGGCGGCCAGCACCAGCGCCAGGCAGGCGAGGCCGAGCAGAAGCGCCAAACCGGCCGCGTCGGCGGTACGGTAGCTGCCCATGCGCGCCAGCAGAAGATAGGGCAGCGTCTGCACGGAATCGCTGCCGAAAAGCGCGATCACGCCGAGGTCGCCCAGCGACAGCGCCATGGCGAAGGAGAATGCCGTTGCCAGCGGCCGGCGCAATGGAGGCCAGTCGATCAGCCGCAGGCGGGTCCAGCCAGCTACGCCGAGTTGCGCGCAAAGCCGCTCATGCCGTTCGCTCGCCGCATCGTAGGCCGGCCGGAGCGCGCGCAGGGCGAAAGGCATTGCCATCATCGCATTCACCGCCACCACCATCACAGGCGCGATCGCGAAGACATCGGCGACATGGCGCAGCAGCACGAACCATCCGGCGCCGAGCACGATGGGCGGCACCACCAGCACGAAGGCCGGACCGGTATCGGACAACAGCTCCAGCACAGACCGCCGCTCGCTGCGCCGTCGAATCGCCAGCGCCCTGCGCGCCATGACGAGCGACAGCGAGATCGCCACCGACAGGGCAGCCGAAAGGCAAGCCAGCACGAGACTGGTCATGGTTGCCTGCCTCACCGCCGCCTCGCCGGCAAGCCGGCCGAGATCGGCGCCAAGACCGGCCATCACGGTCGCCGCCATCGGGCCGGCGACGAAGGCGAGCGCCAGCAGGATGAGCACAGCGTTCAGCACCGTTTCGAGGTTGCCGGCCGACAGATAGCGGCGCGGCGCCACTGGCAGGTTGGCGTCACCCGTCATGCTGGCGCCAAGCCGCGCCAACGCACCGACCACCAGTACCGTCAGCCCGATCTGGATCAGCGTCAGCGACACCGCGCGGGCCGGATCGAAATCGAACCGCAGCGCCTGGTAGATGGCGACTTCCAGCGTCGAGGCGGCAGGGCCGCCGCCCAATGTCAGCACGATGGTGAAGGAGGTGATGCACAGCATGAAGACCAGCCCCGCGACTCCCGGCAGCGCAGCCCGCAGCGCCGGCCATTCGATCAGCCGGAATGTGGCCGGGGCCCGCATGCCCAGCTGGCTGGAAAGCCGCCACTGATCTGAGGGAACGGCCTGCAGCGCTTCGAGGAAAAGGCGCGTGGCGAGAGGCAGGTTGAAGAAGACATGCGCCACCAGAATGCCGGAAAGGCCATAGATGCCGGGCCAATTCTGGCCCCCCACGCTCAGCAGATCGGCGAAATAGCCGGCGCGCCCATACAGCGCCAGCACGCCGAGCGCCGCGACGATCGCCGGCAGCGCCAGCGGCAGGGCGAACAATTGCAGGATGAGCGTGCGGCCGAAGAACACCGGATGACGCGACAGCGCCCGCGCCACGAACAACGCTGGCGCGACCGACAGCAATGTCGACAACGCCGCCTGCCACAGCGTGAAGCGCGCGATACGAAACAGATAGCCGTCGAACGCGGCCGCCGCACCGGCGAGGTTTCCGGCGCCTTCCACGATCAACCCGGCGAACGCGCCGCCGACCAAGATGGCGATGAGGCCCAGCGTAAGGACGCCGGCGGTGATGCGGGTGTCGGGCGCGGCCTTCACCGGCTCATCACGGCCAGCCATTCATCCACCCAGTCTTTACGGTTCTTCGCCACCTCGTCGGCACTGAAGACCAGGCTCTTTGCCGGCTTGACCAGCCTGTCGAAAGCCGGATCGAGCGGCTTGTCCATTTTGCCGGCCGGAAACATCCAGTTGGTTTCCGGAATGGCATCCTGGAAACCCGGCCCGGTCATGAAGGCCATGAACTTTTCCGCCAGCGGGTTCTTCGCGCCCGTCGTGGTGATGCCGGCGACCTCGACCTGCAGATAATGCCCCTCGCTGAACGAAGCGGCCTGGTAGCGCTCGGTCTTCTCGGAAATCATGTGATAGGCCGGCGAGGTCGTGTAGGACAGCACCATCGGCGCTTCGCCCTTGGTGAACAGCCCGTACGCTTCGCTCCATCCCGGCGTCACCGTCAGCACCCTGCCCTTGAGCTTGGCCCAGGCGTCCGCCGCCTTGTCGCCATAGACCGCCTTGACCCAAAGCACCAGGCCGAGGCCGGGCGTGGAGGTGCGCGGATCCTGGATGACGATCTTCTGGCCTGGATCGCCCTCGACCAGTTCCTTCAGGCTTTGCGGCGGGGTCTTCAGTTTCTCCGTGTCGTAGACGACGGCGAAATAGCCGTAGTCGAACGGCACGAAAGTGTCGTCACTCCAGCCTCCGGGTACATCGACATCGGAAACCGGCCCATGGGGCACGAAGAGGCCCGTCGCCTTGGCGTCGGCGGTCAGATTGGTGTCGAGCCCCAGCACGATATCGGCCTTGGTGGACGCGCCTTCCAGCTTCACGCGGTTGAGCAACGCCACGCCGTCGGCAACGGAGACGAATGAAACCTCGCAATCGCAACTCGCCTCGAAATTCTTCTTCACCAGCGGGCCGGGACCCCATTCGGCGGTGAAGCTCTCATAGGTGTAGACGGTGAGCTTGTCCTTGGCGGCAGCCGGGGCGGCGGCGGCAAGGGTCGCAAGTGCGAATGCGGTGAAACCAACGAAACCAGTGATGCGCATCGGCGCCTCCTTCATTCGATTGACAGGGGAAGCGGCGCCTTTGGCTAGCGTCTAAATCCCTCCGCCGGTGCAAGCCGGATCAGGTTCGACGGGTTGGTTCGAAAACCTCTCAGCAGCCGCAAAAAGATTGCGGTCGGCACCCCGTTAGAGCGATGTGAGACATAGTGCGGCTTCAACTGCCGATCAAGCGGAAGTTCCGACACTTGCCGCCGGCAGGCGTCTTGCGCGTTAAGGCTTCCGCTCTGGTGCAGGCCCTGATAGAGGCCTCGGCCATGAGCCTTTTCACAATCCTGCTCGGCGGCGAGCTTGTCGCCACGCCACGGTTGCGCCGCCAGATCGCCGGCACGCGGGTGATCGCCGCCGACGCAGGGATCGCCCACGCAACTATGCTGGATGTGCTGCCCGAACTCTGGGTCGGCGACTTCGATTCCGTTCCGGCAAACTTGCCGACCGAACTCGCCAAAGTTCCGCGCCAGACCTTTCCGCCGGAAAAGGACATGACTGACGGCGAACTGGCCGTCGCGGTCGCCCGCGAGCGCGGCGCTACCGCACTGGTGCTGGCGGGCGCTTTTGGCGGCCCTCGCGCCGACCACGCCTTCCTGCATCTCACCTTGGCGCTCCGGCTGGCGGAGATGGGTGTCGGCGTGATCCTGAGCAGCGGTGCGCAGGAAGGCATTCCCCTTCTGCCGGGCAGCGCCGGCTACGACTACGACGACGAGACGCTGTTTTCCATCCTCGGCTTCTCCGATCTCGATGGCCTGACCGTCACCGGCGCGAAATGGCCACTGACCAGTGTAGAGGTGCCGTTCGGTTCGTCGCTGACGATCTCCAACCAGGTCAAGGGAAAGCTCGAAATCGGCCTTGCGCAAGGCCGCGCAATGCTTCTCGTCCATCCCTATCCGGAATTCTGAAAGCAATCATGGCTCCGCCGCTCCTCAACCTCGCCGGCATACGCTTGACCTTCGGTGGCGCGCCACTGCTTGACGGCGCCGACCTGACGGCGTCCGCCGGCGACAAGATCGCGCTGGTCGGCCGCAATGGTTCCGGCAAATCGACCCTGCTGAAAATTGCCGCGGGACTGGTCGAAGCGCAGGATGGTGAGCTTTTTCGCCAGCCCACCGCGACCATCCGCTACCTGCCGCAAATGCCGGACATGGAAGGTTTCAACTCGGTTCGCGCCTATGTCGAAAGCGGCCTCGGACCCGCTGACGATCCGCATCGCGCCACTTATCTGATGGAGCATCTCGGCCTCACCGGTGAAGAGAACCCAGCCGATCTCTCTGGCGGCGAGGCGCGCCGCGCGGCACTCGCCCGCGTCATGGCCCCGGAACCCGACATTCTGCTGCTCGACGAGCCGACAAACCATCTCGACCTTTCGGTCATCGAATGGCTGGAGGAGGAGCTTGCGCGCACGTCGTCAGCGCTGATCCTCATCTCGCACGACCGCCGCTTCCTCGAACGGGTGACGCGCGCCACGGTGTGGCTGGATCGCGGCCAGACACGCCGCCTCGACAAAGGCTTCTCCCATTTCGAGGAATGGCGGGACCAGGTGCTGGAAGAAGAAGAGCGCGACCAGCACAAGCTCGGCCGACAGATCGTGCGCGAGGAGCATTGGCTGCGCTACGGCGTGACGGCCCGCCGCAAGCGCAACATGCGCAGGCTCGGCGACCTGCAGGCGATGCGCCAGCGTTTCCGCACCCATCGCGGCGCCGAGGGCAATGCGACGCTTGTCGCCAGCGACGCCGCCGAATCCGGCAAGCTGGTGATCGAGGCCAAGGCTATAGAAAAAAGCTTCGGTGACCTGACGGTGGTGAAAGGTTTTTCGACCCGCATCCAGCGCGGCGACCGTGTCGGGCTGGTCGGCCCGAACGGCGCCGGCAAAACGACGCTGCTGAAAATGCTGACCGGAGAGTTGGCTCCCGACGCCGGCAGGGTGCGGCTCGGCGTCAATCTCGAGATCGCCACGCTCGACCAGAAACGCGAGGCGGTCGATCCGGCCGAAACGCTGGCACACTACCTGACAGACGGTCGCGGCGAGAACCTTGTCGTCAATGGCGAGCAGCGCCACGTCGTCTCCTACATGAAGGAGTTCCTGTTCAAGCCGGAACAGGCGCGCACGCCGGTGCGCGAACTGTCCGGCGGCGAACGGGCTCGCCTTATCCTGGCGCGAGTACTGGCAAGGCCGGCCAATCTTCTGGTGCTGGACGAGCCTACCAACGACCTCGACATGGAGACGCTGGAGCTGCTGCAGGAACTGGTCGCCGGTTTCGCCGGCACGGTGTTGCTGGTCAGCCACGACCGCGATTTCCTCGACCGCACGGTCACCTCCATCATCGCCCCCGATGCCGAGGGACGGTGGATCGAATATGCCGGCGGCTATTCCGACATGCTGGCGCAGCGCGGCGGCAAGAGGCTGGACGACCGCAAACGACAGCGGACGGATGCCAATCCCCCATCCCCCTCTTCGCAAAAGCCGCAGGCCGCACCCAGGGCTGCAAGCAAACTGTCATTCAAGCAGAAATTCGCGCTGGAATCGCTGCCGAAGAAGATCGAGGCGGTGAACGCGTCGATCGCGCGGCTGGAAAACAACATCGCCGATCCCGCCTACTACGAGCGTGACCCGGGCGGCTTCCAGAAGACCATTGCCGCGCTGGACAAGGAGCGCCTCGCCCTCGCCGCGCTCGAGGAGGAGTGGCTGGAGCTCGAGATGCTGCGCGAGGAACTGGAGGGCTAGGAACGCGACCCTTCCGGATAATTGGCCTCGACGCGCCGCTTGCTCTAGATAGGATAGGAAGGCGGCGACGTTCGCCGCGGAAACCTCGGAGGATAGCATGAGCGAACCGGTTCGATGGCGCCAGATGACGAGCGCGCCCAAGGATGGCAGCCGGATCCTCGTGACCATAAAGTCTTCCGAGCAAGGGCCAGCCGAGGTGGACGTGGCATACTGGGCGAGAGCCGATCAGCACGGCATCGAAGGCTGGCGCGCCAACGATTCCTATCCCGGCCACATGATCGAGTATCCTGAAACCGAACTGAAATGCTGGATGCCGATGCCCAGCGCGAGCGCTGGCGCCGAGCCGAGCGCGACGCTGCCAAGGCCGTGGGACGGCGACGAGCAGGAACTTTACGGATCAGGCATCTGAGCGCCTTCGGCGGCGCACTGAGGTCCGTCAACTAAAAGGGGCTAAGGTCTGCGCGGCGACGATCCGTCAGCCGCCGCTGGCTGGCGCAGCTGTGGCGGCCTTGGCCTGCCATGCCTGCATCGCCTCATCGAACACCTTGTCACCGGGAATCCCCTTTTCCACGGTCAGCAGGGCTCGCCGGCCGGACTTGTAGACCACCGGTATGTCAATCCAGTCCTGGTTGCGCAGCAGAGCGAGATTGGTGTCTTCCTCGGCCTTGGTGTCGTTGAGCGCCACCAGGAAGAAGCCGTCGGCGATCTTGGCCGGAATGCCGATCAGCGGGCTGCCGGCTTCCTGTTCCGACGCCTTCATCGCCACGCGCAGGACATTGTCGATGCCGCCGCCCTCAATGCCGTCGGGCGTCAGGAAAATCATCTCGATGATGTGGCTGGCCGGCAAAGTCTGGTCGGCATTGCGACGGATCGTCATGCGCAGCTGGATATCCTTGCCGGGAATTGTCGCCTCGGCGCGGATCGCCGGTTCAGGCGGCGCGTCGCCGCCGGGTGATTCCTGCACGATAGACCAGACGATATTGCCGGGCTCGGCCGACCCTTGGGCAACGCTGGTCCGCTCTTCGTAGAAGATCGCTTTCTGGCCAACCGCCAAAGCCTGCTCCGCGGAAGGGTTGGCCGGGGCAGCAGGCGGGGTCGCCGGATTGGTCGGAGGCGTGCCCGCGGCCGGCGCCGTCCCGCTTTCGGAGGCGGGGGCGGCCGGCCCGGGAGTGCTGGCCGCCGGTGCGCCTGGCGCGATAGCCGGCGGCGGCGTCGTCAGCGCGACGACCGAGGTTCCTTCGCCGACGCCGCTTTCGCCGCCGGCCGGACCGGGATCCGTTTCCTTGCCGTCCGGCTGCAGGCGCTGCGTGAATTTGGGTGCTTCGCCGCTCGCCGCATCGCTGGCAGGGGCCGGGGGCTGAGTCGGCGCGCCAGGCTTCTGCGGCGCAGGAGTAGCCGGTGTCGCTTCGATCGGCTTATTCGAGGCGACCTCACTCTGTCCGATACCCAGCATCGACTTGAAGGCATCCTGGTTGAGCCAGATGCCGTAACCGGCGCCTGCCACCACCAGCAGCGCGATCGCCGCCGCGATCAGCCCGCCATAGCCGCGCTTGCGTTCATAGCTGTCCAGTTGGTCGAACGTATCGGCATCCTCGTCCGGGATGAACAACGGTGGCCTGTCCTCGGCCACGGGCTTTCTCTCAACGGCCGGACCTGCCGATGCTGCGGACTTCGCAGGTGCAATTGGCGCGGGCGGAGGGGACGCGCGATTATAGGTGCTACCCGCCAAAGGCGGCATGGGCGGCATCTGCGGCGGAACGGCCGGCTTCTGCACCTGTTCGGGCGGTCTCGCCTCTGGCTGCGGACGCTGCCACGCCGGTTCGACCTTGGCAGCAGGCCGCACGTGGTTCGTCTGGTTTCTGTTGCGGTCTATCGAGGAGAAGATGTTTTCCAGTTCCGCCAGCGGATCGAGTTCCGGCGCCTTGCGGGTGTAGTCGCGCTCGATGGTCGAGATGGCGTCTTCAAGCGCGCGGCGCTGACGATCAGCGACGGCCGGAGCCGGCGGCGGGTCAAGAGCGGCAAGCTTACCCGCGATTGTCGAACGGGCCTTGTCGTATACCTTGGCGCGCACCTCCGGCGTTGTCTCGCCGAGACCGTCGAGCGTCTTTCTCAGAACCGCAACGAAATCTGCCATGCTTCAGTCGACCTGTAATTCTCGCTTCCGCGCTGGCCCCGCCAAATCAGCCGCAAATGCCCGAAGAAGCGCCATGATTAGTCTTGAAACGGATCGGTCACAAGTATCGTGTCGTCGCGCTCCGGACTGGTGGAAAGCAGCGCCACCGGCGCGCCGATGAGTTCCTCGATATACCGTACATACTTAACGGCCTGCGCAGGCAGGTCGTTCCAGCTCCGCGCCCCGGCTGTCGTTCCCTTCCAGCCTTCCAGCGTTTCGTAGATAGGCTGCACCCGCGCCTGCGCGCCCTGGCTGGCCGGCAGATAGTCGATCGGCTCGCCGTCGAGCAGGTAGCCGGTGCAGACCTTGATCTCATCCATCCCGTCCAGCACGTCGAGCTTGGTCAGGGCGATGCCCTTGATGCCGTTGACGGCGACGGCCTGGCGCACCAGCACCGCATCGAACCAGCCGCAGCGACGCTTGCGCCCGGTGACGACGCCGAACTCGTGTCCGCGCGTGCCAAGGAATTCGCCGATCTCGTTCTGCTGTTCGGTCGGGAACGGGCCTTCGCCGACGCGCGTCGTATAGGCCTTGGTTATGCCGAGCACATAGCTCAATGCACCCGGACCGACGCCTGCGCCCGCCGCCGCTTGTCCGGCCACCGTGTTGGAGGAGGTCACGAACGGATAGGTGCCGTGATCGATGTCGAGCAGCGTGCCCTGCGCGCCTTCGAACAGGATGCGTTCGCCGGCGCGGCGGCGGTCGTCGAGCACCTTCCACACGCGATCCATGTAAGGCAGGATCGCATCGGCGACCGACGTTAATTCCTGCATGATCGCATCATGCGAAACCTCGGCATGGCCGAGGCCCCGCCTGAGCGCGTTGTGGTGCGTCAGCAGCCTGTCCACTTTCAGCGGCAGCGTTTCCAAATCCGCCAGGTCCATTACCCTCACCGCGCGGCGCCCGACCTTGTCTTCGTAAGCAGGCCCGATGCCGCGGCGCGTCGTACCGATCTTGGTGCCGGAATTCGAAGCGGCGTCCTCGCGGAATCCGTCCAATTCCCGGTGTACCGAAAGAATAAGCGCTGTGTTTTCGGCTATTTTCAGGCGCTCCGGCGTCACCTCGATGCCCTGGCCCCTGAGCTTTTCCATCTCGGCGACAAAGGCGTGCGGATCGAAGACGACGCCATTGCCGATGATGGAGAGCTTGCCCTCACGCACCACGCCCGAAGGCAGAAGCGACAGTTTGTAGACCTTGCCGTCGACGACGAGCGTATGCCCGGCATTGTGGCCGCCCTGAAACCGCACCACCACGTCGGCGCGCTCGGATAGCCAGTCCACGATCTTGCCCTTGCCCTCGTCGCCCCACTGCGAGCCGACGACAACCACATTGGCCATGTTTCTTCCCTTCGATCCTGAAAACCCGCGTCCGGCCGCCCGTCGAACGGCCAACGCGCTGCAACCGTATCGGATAGGCTGTATCCAATACGGTTACAAAACGACAGGCCTCTATAACGTCAACAACCACTCTGCGCGACCATTGTTTGGCCAGTTGACGCCTTCGAGGCACAACAATTTTCGCCTTTCGCATCATTTACTTGGCACAGCAGCGGTCATAGGTCGGCATGGTCTGTCACAGGAAGCCGTCATGAACCATCGCTCCGCCTATGCCCTGCTGCTTTTGACCACTGTCCTGTGGGGCGGCAACGCCATCGCCGGCAAGTGGGCGGCGGGACATATTTCGCCGATGACGCTGGTGTTCCTGCGCTGGGTGGTGGCGACAGCCATCATGCTGCCCTTGGGCTGGCGCACTTTTATCCAGGACTGGCCGCTGGTGCGCCGGCATATCGTCCTGCTCACCCTTCTCGGCGCCGGCGGCTTCACCCTGTTCAACGCCATCTTCTACGTAGCGCTGAATTACACCACTGCGATCAACGTCTCCATCGAGCAGGCCGGCATGCCGATCCTCATCATCGTCGGCAATTTCCTCTTCTTCCGCCTGCGTGCCGGCTGGATGCAACTTGTCGGTGTCGTTTTGACCGTTGGCGGCGTCGTGCTGACCGCCAGCCATGGCGATCCACGCCAACTGCTGAAGCTCGACTTGAATTTCGGCGACGCCATCATGCTGATCGCCATCGTCCTTTACAGCGGCTATTCGATCGCGCTGCGCCTCAAGCCGCCTATCCAATGGCAGACGCTGATGCTGGTGCTGTGCGCCGCGGCGCTGGTCACGTCGATTCCGTTCCTCGCCTGGGAAACGGCCGCCGGCAAGGCGGTGTTCCCGGATACGACCGGCTGGGCGATCGTCCTGTACACCGCACTTGGCGCCTCGGTGATTTCGCAGGCCGCCTATATCCGCGGCAATGAGCTGATCGGCGCCAACCGTGCCGGCCTGTTCATAAACCTCGTGCCGATCTTCGGCACGCTGTTTTCAATCTTGCTGCTCGGCGAGACTTTCCACGGTTACCACGCCGTGGCGCTGGCGCTTGTCTTCGGTGGCATCTGGCTGGCCGAGCATGGCGGCCGCCGTCATGCGGCGGCGATACAGGCCAACAAGACCCAGATCAGATGAGCCCGGCCTTCGCCAGGTCCCGCATCAGGTGGCTGGCGCCGTAACGCCAGGGCGGGCATTCCGTCGACAACCGCACCCGGTTGACCAGCGCGCCAAGCTTCTCCGACGATATGGTGACGATGTCGCCATTCTTGTGGGTGAAGCCCTTGCCGGCCTCGCCCCGGTCCTTCGCCGGCGCGAACATGGTGCCAAGGTAAAGGGCCAATCCATCCGGATACTGGTGATGCTCGCCGATCGCCGCGGCGACGAGGTCTTCCGGCGAACGGCTGATCTCGGTCATGGAGCTTGCTCCCTCCAGCACGAAGCCGTCACCGCCCTCGACCTTCAGGCCGACCTGCGCCGTCTTGACGTCATCGAGCGAAAACGTCTCGTCGAACAGGCGTATGAAGGGGCCGAGCGATGCCGATGCGTTGTTGTCCTTGGCCTTGCCGAGCAGCAGTGCCGAGCGCCCCTCGACGTCGCGCAGATTGACATCGTTGCCGAGCGTCGCGCCGACGATCCTCCCCCGGCTCGAAGAGACGACCGCCACTTCCGGTTCGGGATTGTTCCATGTCGATATCGGATGCAGCCCGACGTCAGCGCCGTGCCCGACCGACGCCATCGGCTGGCATTTGGTAAAGATTTCGGCATCGGGGCCGATACCGACTTCCAGATATTGCGACCACACACCGCGTTCGATCAGCTTCGCCTTCACCCTTGCTGCCTCGGCCGATCCCGGCTTCAGCTTGGAGAGATCATGGCCGATAAGACCGGCAATATCGGCACGGATAAGATCGGCCTTTTCCGCGGAGCCCCGCGCCTGCTCCTCGATGACGCGTTCGAGTAGCGACACGACGAAGGTGACGCCCGAAGCTTTGACCGCCTGCAGATCGACCGGCGAAAGCAGATAGGGTTTTGATGTGTCGCGCCGCGCCGCCATGCTGTTGGCGAGGATATCGGCGAGCGCACCGAGCGACTTTCCTTCGGTTCTGACGACATAGGTTGCCGGCTCGTCCAGTTCGCAGATGTCCCGGCTGGTAGGCGCGACAGGAGACGTAATGTCTATCACCATGCCGTCACGAATGGTGACGACGGCCGGATGCGGCCAGCCTTCGGCAAAAGCACGGCCAAGGAAAGTGCCTTCGGCGGGAATTGTCATCTCTTGGCTCATCGGTCCAGGTTCCTCCGCCGCATGGCTGTAAACTGCCAGTCCGGCAGTATGGCTTGTTGTGACAGATACGACCTTTTCATTGGCCCGGTCATAAAAAAGGCGCGCCCAGGACCGCGCGCCTTTTCAACACTGATGCAAGCAGCGGCTAGATCCCGCCGACGTCGAAATGCAACGGCCGCGCCGATTTGATGGACTCGTTTGCGCGAAGCTCCGCAAGCACCTTTTCGGGGAACGGCGCATCGAGATAGAGGAGCGCGATCGCATCGCCACCCTGCCTGTCGCGGCCGAGCTGGAAATTGGCGATGTTGACGCCGTTCTTGCCGCATATGGTGCCGAGCAGGCCGATCATGCCGGGCGTATCTGCGTTGGTGGTGTAGAGCATGTGCTCCCCCACCTCGGCGTCGAGGTTGATGCCCTTGATCTGGATGAAACGCGGCTTGCCGTCGGAGAAGCACGTGCCGGCGATAGAGCGTGTCTTTTGTGCTGTCTTCACCGTCAGCTTGATATAGCCGTCGAAGACGCCGGACTTGTCACGCTTGACCTCGGCGACGATGATGCCGCGCTCCTTCACCATGATCGGCGCCGAAACCATGTTGACGTCGGCGACCTGCGGCCGGATCAGCCCGGCGAGCGCGGCTGAGATCAGCGCGCGCGTATTCATCTGCGCCGTCGCGCCGTCGAACAGGATTTCGACTTCCTGGATCGGCTCTTCCGTCGCCTGGCCCACGAACGCGCCCAGCACTTCCGCCAGCTTGACGAAAGGCTTGAGACGAGGCGCTTCCTCTGCGGTGATCGAAGGCATGTTGATGGCGTTGGTGACCGCGCCCTTGACCAGATAGTCGGCCATCTGCTCGGCCACCTGCAAAGCGACGTTCTCCTGCGCTTCCGTGGTTGACGCGCCCAGATGCGGCGTCGCCACCACATTCTCCATGCCGAACAGTTCGTTGCGTTCCGCCGGCTCCACCTCGAACACGTCGATACCCGCGCCCGCGACCTTGCCGCTCTTCAGCGCCGCGATCAGGTCGGCTTCGACGACCAGGCCGCCACGCGCGCAGTTGATGATGCGCACGCCATTCTTCATCTTCGCGATGGCCGTGGCGTCGATGATGTTGCGCGTCTTGTCGGTCAGCGGCGTGTGCAGCGTGATGAAGTCCGAGCGGGTGAAAAGCTCGTCCAGCTCGACCTTCTCGACACCCAGCTCCGAGGCCCGCTGCTCGGACAGGAACGGATCGAAGGCGATCACATGCATCTTCAGGCCGACGCCGCGCGTCGCGACGATCGAGCCGATATTGCCGCAACCGATGACGCCGAGCGTCTTGCCGGTGATCTCGACGCCCATGAAGCGGTTCTTCTCCCACTTGCCGGCATGGGTGGAGGCGTTGGCCTCGGGGATCTGGCGGGCAAGCGCGAAGATCATCGCGACCGCGTGTTCGGCAGTGGTGATGGAATTGCCGAAGGGCGTGTTCATGACGATGATGCCGCGCCGCGAGGCGGCGGGAATGTCGACATTGTCGACGCCGATGCCGGCGCGGCCGATCACCTTGAGGTTGGTCGCGGCGGCGATCAGTTTTTCGGTGGCCTTGGTGGCCGAGCGGATCGCCAGCCCGTCATATTTGCCGATCACTTCGGCGAGCTTTTCCTTGTCCTTGCCGAGGTCTGGCAGGTAGTCGACGTCGACGCCGCGATCCTTGAATATCTGCACGGCGGTGGGCGAAAGTTTGTCTGATACGAGAACGCGGGGCGCCATCATGGCCTCCTTGAAGAAGAATGATGTGGAAGGGAACGGACGGCGTCGGCGACGCCGCCCCGGAAAGATCAGGCCGCGGCCTTGAGCGCGGCCTTCTGGCCGGCGAAAGCCCATTCGAGCCATGCGCGGAGCGCTTCGAGGTCGGATGTCTCGACCGTCGCGCCGCACCAGATGCGCAGGCCAGGAGGCGCGTCGCGATAGGCGCCGATGTCATAGGCCACGCCCTCCCTGTCGAGCGCCGTAACCAGACCCTTGGCGAAGGCCGCCTGGCCGTCCGCGTCGAGCGCGGTTACGTCCGGATCGACGATCGACAGGCACACCGAGGTGTTGGAGCGGGTCGCCGGCTCGACGGCCAGATGACCGAGCCACGACGATTTCTGCACGAAGCCGTCCAGCACCGCGAAATTGGCGTCGGCGCGGGCGACCAACGCCTTCAATCCGCCGAGCGACTTCGCCCAGTTGAGCGCGTCGAGATAGTCCTCGACGCACAGCATCGACGGCGTGTTGATGGTCTCGCCCTTGAAGATGCCTTCGATCAGCTTGCCGCCGGAGGTCAGACGGAAGATTTTCGGCAGCGGCCAGGCTGGCTTGTAGGTCTCCAGCCGTTCGACGGCGCGCGGGCTGAGGATCAGCACGCCATGTGCGCCCTCGCCGCCAAGCGCCTTCTGCCAGGAGAAGGTGACGACGTCGAGCTTGGCGAAATCGAGCTTCTGCGCAAAGGCCGCCGAGGTCGCATCGCAGATGGTCAAGCCCTTGCGATCGGCCGGGATGAAATCGGCGTTCGGCACCCGCACGCCGGAGGTGGTGCCGTTCCAGGTGAAGACGACGTCACGGTCGAAATCGATCTGCGACAGATCGGGCAGCTTGCCATAGCCGGCCTCGATCTTGCGCGCATCGGCGAGCTTCAATTGCTTGAGCACATCGGTGACCCAGCCGGAGCCGAAGGACTCCCAGGCGACCATGTCGACGCCGCGTTCGCCCAACAGCGACCACAGCGCCATCTCGACCGCGCCGGTGTCGGAGGCCGGGACGATGCCGATGCGGTAATCCGCCGGCACTTCCAGCACTTCGCGGGTCAGGGCGATGGCTTGTTCGAGCTTGGTCTTGCCGATCTTGGCGCGATGCGAGCGCCCCAGCGCGGCATCCTTCAGCGCCTCGACCGACCAGCCGGGACGTTTTGCGCAGGGACCTGATGAAAAATTGGGATTTGCCGGGCGGAGCCCGGGCTTGGGGAGTGTCGTCATCGTGGTCTATCCTTCCAGATAGTAAGCCCCTCGTTGGGGAGGGGTGGCCCACGGACGGCGATATTCTTTCAGGCGGCCGGCGTCAAGAACAAAGTTTCCGTCGCTGACAGAACAGAGGCGAGCCGCGCCAGTATAGCCGGAAACGAAAAAGGCGGGCCGAAGCCCGCCGTCGATTGGCGAAACGGAACCGCGTCTTACCAGAGATCGTAGCGCAGGCCGACCCTGACCTGGTGGTAATCGAGGCCCTTCTCCATGCTCCCCGTTGGGATGTCGAAATATTCGAGGCCCGGAGCCGATACGTACTGGTAGCCCAGATCGACGGAAGTGTTCTGCGCCACCTTGTAGGCAAGGCCGGCGCCCAGCGAGTACGCGAAGGCATATTGCGTATCGCGCTCGGAGATGCCGAGGAAGGTATCGTCGACCTTCCGGCTCGAATGGAGCATACCTACACCAGCGCCGATATAGGGTGTGAAGCCCGCGATCGTACCAAGATCGAAATAGCCATTGGCCATGCCGCTCCAGATATTGCTTTCAGCCCGGATCGCGTCGATGCCGTTCGTCCAGTTGTATTTGTCGTGCGACAGGAACCCGAGGTTGATATCGCCACGGAAATAGTCCGTGAAATGATAGCCTACGCCGAGGCCGCCATTGATCCGCGACCCCTCCGAGTCGGTGCCATTGAACGAGACGTCATAAGGCGACTTGTTGACGTTGTAGCCAATGTCGCCACGCAGATACCAGCCCGAGCCAACTTCGACGGGCGTGTATTCCGGCGTTTCCTCGACATAGACGGACGGATCGTAATCCGCCGCGAGAGCCTGCGGCAGTGGCGAGAAGGCTAGCGCTGCGAGCGCCAGCGCGGCACGCGATTTCAAATTCATGTCACCCACTCCCCATGTCGCCATACTGCGACCGGCTGTTCGTCTGGGAGCATTGTTAACCATAGTGGTTAAGTGGCGGTTAAGGCTAACAGAGGCTTAGCGATTTAGTTAACCGCAGCCTGATGCCGCAAATGAAAACACCCGGCGCTTGGCCGGGCGTTTTACGGATCGAAATCCTGAAGAGATTACTTGGTATAGATGGGCTCCGGCGGAGGCTCGTAGGCCACCGGCTCGGGCTGCGCGCAATCCGATCTGCCGAACTGGTAGCGCAGGCCGCCGCGAACCTCGTGGACGTTGATGCCCTTGTCGTAGCCAGGTCCGCCGCCATTGGCGTAGCCGAACATCTCGCCGCCATTGATATGGCTGAAACGATAGCCCAGATCGAGCTTGGTGCGGTCGGTGAGGCAGTAGGAGGCGCCAGCCATCACCGCATAGGCGAAGCGCCAGCCCTTGCCGCCGCGATGGTAGAAATCGCCGTCATTATTGCTGTTGTGCAGCGTGTCCCATTTCAGGTAGGCGCCGCCGATACCGGCGCCGACATAAGGCGTCACGCCGTGCCAGGTGCCGAGGTCGGCATAGGCATTGGCCAGCAGGAGCAGCGCCGAATAGGACGTGGTATCGACTGACTGGCAGACGATGCCGCCGCCGCAAATGCCGGTCGTCTGGCCACGGAATTTCGACTTGGAGAACCAGTCGCCGGTCACATCGACGCGGAAGTGGTTGTTGACCTGATAGCCGACACCGGCGCCGAGCGACATGGCGCCCTTGAGCTTGCCGAAGTTGAAAGAATTGGTTCCCGGCGGCGGCCCATAGACGACGTAATCAGCGCCACGGAACTTCGACCAGTGATAGTCGACATCGCCGCGTAGATACCAGCCGCCATAGTCAGCCTCTTCATAGACCGGCGCAGCCGCAACCGGCTCCGGCAGCTCTTCCACCGGCGGGTTGTAGTCTGCGGCCATTACCGGCACGGCCAGGCAAACCGCCGCCGCCGCGAGCGCCGCTTTCCTTGCGAAATTGAACATTCTGGTCACCCCTGGGAGTATCGGAGCCGATGACGCGCCGATTGATTGGCCTCAGGCGTGGATAATGAATTGCAAAGGTTAAAAGGCCTTTAACCCTGCTCTTTAACCAAGAATGTTTAGGAGTTGAATGATCGAGCCGGTTTGCAATTGTCGGGCACATACTAAAAAGCCCGCCGAAGCGGGCCTTTTTCAAGACAGGAATGAGGGATCAGGCGGCGCTGCGGGCGTGCGAGATGACCTCGACCAGATCGTCCACCACGGTTTCGACCAGCTTCTGGTCGTCGCCTTCCGCCATCACCCGGATCAGCGGCTCGGTCCCCGAAGGCCTGATGACCAGACGGCCGCCCTTGCCAAGGCGGATGCGTGCATCCTCGATGGCCGCCTTGACAGGCGCGTCCTCCAGCGGCTTGCCGCCGGAGATATGGACATTCTTGAGCAATTGCGGCACCGGCTCGAACTTCTTCGCCACTTCGCTGACGGGCTTGTTGGCGCGCTTGATGCAGGCGAGCACCTGCAGCGCCGACACCAGTCCGTCGCCGGTGGTAGAGAAATCCGACAGCACAATGTGGCCAGACTGCTCGCCGCCGACATTGAGCCCATGTTCGCGCATGTGCTCGACGACATAGCGGTCACCGACCTTGGTGCGGTGGAGTTGCAGCTTCAGTCCGCCCAGGAAGCGTTCGAGACCGAGGTTCGACATGATGGTGGAAACCACGCCGCCGCCTGCCAGCCTGCCGTTCTGATGCCAGGACTCCGCGATGAGCGCCATGATCTGGTCGCCGTCGACCAGTTCACCCTGCTCGTCGACGATGACGACACGGTCGGCGTCACCATCCAGCGCAATGCCGATGTCGGCGCGCACTTCGTGGACTTTCCGCTGCAGTTCGGCCGGATCGGTCGAGCCGCATTCCTTGTTGATGTTGATGCCGTTGGGATCGACATTGATGGCAACCACGTCGGCGCCCAGTTCCCAAAGCGCTGCGGGCGCCACCTTGTAGGCCGCGCCATTGGCGCAGTCGACGACGATACGCAGGCCCGACAGCGACATTGAGCGCGGCAGCGTGCGCTTGGCGAACTCGATATAGCGGTCATGCACGCCGTCCACCCGCTTGGCCCGGCCGAGTCCGTCGGAATCGGCAAGCGCCATTTCGATGTCGTCATCGAGCATAGCCTCGATACGCGCCTCGATCTGGTCGGACAGCTTGTAACCGTCCGGGCCGAACAGCTTGATGCCATTGTCGTGGTAAGGGTTGTGCGAGGCCGAGATCATGACGCCGATGTCGGCGCGCAGCGACCGGACCAGCATGGCCACGGCTGGCGTCGGAATGGGGCCAAGCAGGAAGACGTCCATGCCGGCGGCGCACAGACCGGCCACCAGCGCGTTCTCGATCATGTAGCCTGACAGCCGCGTATCCTTGCCGAGCACGACGCGGTGGCGATGGCTGCCGCGCTGGAAAGAAAGACCCGCCGCCATGCCGACGCGCATGGCCACTTCCGCCGTCATGGGAAATTTATTGGCCCGCCCGCGAATTCCGTCGGTGCCGAAATAACGTCCGGTCATGCAGTGTTTGTCCCTGTCGGTTGTCCCCGATCGCGGCTCTCATGCCACAATCCCCCCGAGCATAACGATCACATTGTATGATCGTATGTTACCAAGTCTTCGTAAACGGTTCGTTTTTAGCGGAATCCACCATGATTCGGCAACAATTCATGACGCTTGATGAGCAACCTCCATATGAATGCTTCCCGGAGGGCTGGCAATAGCATCTGGCGCAACCGGCCGTTGAGCGTTATTGCTCGTAGCAGTTCATTGAGGACGGCATAACGGAGAACAGCCATGCTCATCGACCGATTTTTGAAACTATCCGCACTTGCCGTGGTGGCGCTGTTTCTGGCTTCGCCGGCCAGCGCACTGACCATGGCCGAATGCAGCACCAAATATAACGCCGCCAAGGACGCCGGCTCGCTCGACGGCAAGACGTGGAATCAGTTCCGCGCCGCCGAATGCGGCACGGACGCCAGCGCCGAGACCGCGAAACCGGCCAAGAAGGCGACCAAGGCCGCTGAGACAAAGGCTGCTAAGAAGACCACCAAGGCAGCCGCGAACGACGACGACGCAAAGGGCCTGAGCATGGCCGAGTGCAGCGCCAAGTATCAGGCGGCCAAGGACGCCGGCTCGCTCGGCGACACCAAATGGAACGACTTCCGCAAGACCGAATGCGCCGCCGGCGCAACCACGGCCGCGGAGACGAAGCCCGCCAAGAAGACAACCAAGGCAGCCGCCAACGACGACGACGCAAAGGGCCTGAGCATGGCCGAGTGCAGCGCCAAGTATCAGGCGGCCAAGGACGCCGGCTCGCTCGGC